>JAVKDJ010000100.1:0-634 GCA_040222275.1 Cyclobacteriaceae bacterium | reverse complement strand
GAGTACCATCCTGGCCGGTAAAAATTGTTTTATTCCATGACTTGCTGATAATCTCGTCCCATTTGCCTTTCCCTTTCTCCCAAAAACACCACGTTGGGTAATGGTTTTTTTGTGTCTCCTTTTCAACGATGAGTAGCTTTTTTGAATGGAAATAGGGGTCAGCCGCAATGGCCATTGCCAAATGAAGCCCGGCGGCTCCAGCTCCGATGATCGCATAGTCAAATACCGTAGATGCCATAGAGATAGAGAAAAAAGGTCAGCCGAGCCAGGTAGGTATGAAATGACAAGACAAAGTCTCCATCCAGCCTGGAACGTTGATAAATGTAATGCAAAAAGGCGGAGATGAAGAACCAGGCCAGGTAGTTTCTGAAGGGAACCGAAGGTGCTGAGAAACTCCAAAAGTCGAGCAGTGGGGCAGACTGTTCGATGAATAAATCAAGAAATACCATCAGCAGTGCTCCAAAAAGTGTTCTAAGGAACCAATGGGTAAAAACCTTGTTTGAAATGGCCGCTGTAACAAGGATCAAAACCATCCAGTTGACACCGATCAGCCAGGGCACTCCATCGATTTTGGGACCCAGATTTTCGCCATATGCATATGCCCCGAAGAGGAATTCATAATGAACACCAATCC
>JAVKDJ010000099.1:0-279564 GCA_040222275.1 Cyclobacteriaceae bacterium | reverse complement strand
GAAGATTGATGTGTTGTGTAGGAGGTTGGTTATGTTGTTGTTTGCTTTGGTTGACCGTATTAAGAGCTGTGGTGGAACGGTCCAATTACCAGCATGGATAAGCAAAGATTGCTCTGGGGATAAGCACCATTCGTTTCCATAGCGGTCGTTTAAGTATGCCGCACAAAATTTCCAGAACGAAGCATACCATGAAGTACTATCCCCTTTGGCTTCATCCGGCCTTGTTGGTATATACCATCCCCTAATGACTTCTTTGAGGAAGCCATTTTTAAGCAGGCGTTCTTTGTGTGTTCTGGACAAATTCCTGGTTCTAATGACTGCATGACCGCTTGATTTTTGTAGGGTCATTAATGCCTCAAGGGACGAGGCAAGTTTTTCGGAAGGAGTTGCCATGTTGGTAATGTGTTTTAGTTTTTGGTGTTGTAGTAATTTTAGTTTTTAATGTTGCACGTAATTTAGTTTATTACGTTGTATTGATTTTAGTTTTTTCTGTTCAAATCATTGATAACTCGGTTCGTTGAACAACTTTTCCCCTGTAAATACTGTGAATTCAGGCACGGTGATCGAGGCTATTCCTTTTTTGAAGTATTTACAACAATGTGTTTACATTGCTTGTTGATCTATTGTTGGTGATATCATTTCAAACAATTCCATAAAAAAAGCCCGACATCACATGCCGGGCTTTATAAAATACTTTTTTATTCGAGCTTAGTCCAACTCAAAGAATGAGGCAGACTTGGATTCCAGAACTGATTCTCCCATCAGGTATTCATCCACCTGCCTGGCAGCTTCACGCCCTTCGGAAATAGCCCATACCACGAGGGATTGCCCTCTTCTCATATCGCCAGCAGCGAATACGCTCTTGGCATTGGTTTGATAGTCTTTCTCACTGGCTTCTACATTGCCCCTGTTGTCGGTAGTTATCGACAATTGCTCGAGCATGCCTTCTTTTTGAGGATGTACAAAGCCTGCGGCAATCAATACCAATTCGCATGGTATGACGCGCTCTGTTCCCTCTATTTCATTGAAACCAGTTTCCCCCCATTCGATGTTGACCAGTTTTACACCAGTCAGTTCTCCCTTGTCATTTCCTATAAATTCCTTGGTGAGGATGGCCCAATCCCTGTCACAGCCTTCGTCATGTGATGTAGAAGTTCGCATGATCATAGGCCACTCCGGCCATGGGTTTTTCACAGTTCGGTCGGTAGGTGGCTTGGTCAATAGTTCTATTTGGGTAATTGACTTTGCCTTATGACGGTTCGAAGTTCCTACACAGTCAGAGCCGGTATCACCACCTCCAATTACCAACACATTTTTACCAGTGGCCAGGATTTCTTCGTCCTTGACTTCAATTCCCGAAACCCTCCTGTTTTGCTGCCCTAGGAATTTCATGGCAAAGTGGATGCCTTTTAGCTCTCGTCCTGGTATAGGAATGTCCCTGGGGATTGTAGAACCACCGCAAAGTACTGTAGCATCAAAATCCTTGACCAATTGATCTGCCTTGATATCTACTCCAATGTTGGTGCTGGTTTTGAATGTAACACCTTGTTGCTTCATTAGATCAACCCTGCGCTCAACTATATTTTTATCCAGTTTAAAGTCGGGAATACCGATCCGCAACAAGCCTCCCACTACTTCATCCCTTTCAAAAACGGTCACTTCATGGCCAACCTTGCTTAGTTGTTCTGCGGCGGCCAGGCCCGCCGGGCCAGACCCTACTACAGCTACCTTTTTGCCGGTTTTTTCTGCTGTTTTTGGTTTTACCCAGCCATTTTCAAAAGCTTTTTCGATTATGCTTTTTTCAATATGCTCTATGGCTACCGGGTTTTTGTTGATAGACAGTACGCAGCTCGCTTCGCAAGGAGCGGGGCAAATCCTACCGGTAAATTCAGGAAAGTTGTTGGTGGAAGAAAGAATGTCATAGGCTTCCTTCCAGTCTTCCTTATATACGGCATCATTGAAATCAGGAATTTGGTTGCCCAGCGGACAACCGCTATGGCAGAAAGGCACACCACAATCCATGCACCGTGCAGCCTGGGTTTGCGTCTTTTCATCAGCAAAAGGCTTGTAAATTTCCTGAGAATCATTGACCCTTTCTTTTGGACTCCTCGAGTCGGGGAGTTCCCGGTTAAATTTCAAAAAACCATCAATTTGTCCCATATTACGCTACTTTTTCTTCTTTTTGTTGCTGCTCGGCCAATACCCTTTTCAGGTCGTGCGGCATGACTTTGATAAAATATTTACTTAGCTCGTCCCAGTCGTTGATGATATAAGAAGCCATCTTGCTGTTGGTTTCCGCAATGTGCTCTTCTATCATAGCCCTCACGTCAGCCAGGTCATTGGAGTCTGGTTGGTCTATGTCCACCATTTCTGTGTTGCAGTTGTCTGCAAAGGTGTCATCGGGGTTGAATACATACGCAATACCCCCACTCATACCCGCTGCAAAGTTTTTCCCAACGTTTCCAAGTATCACAACCTTTCCTCCTGTCATGTACTCGCATCCATGGTCGCCCACGCCTTCTACTACTGCCTCGGCTCCTGAGTTCCTTACGCAAAAACGCTCACCACCAAGTCCGTTGATGAAGGCTTTTCCTGAAGTGGCCCCATAGAATGCTACGTTTCCAATTATGATGTTTTCATGAGGAACAAAAGTCGCTTCCTTCGGTGGCTTTATCACGATTTTACCTCCTGACAATCCTTTGCCCACATAGTCATTGGCTTCACCTTCCAAGTTGAATTTCACGCCCTTGGTAAGGAATACTCCAAAACTTTGGCCCGCCGAACCATTGAAATTAACAGTGAATGAGTCTTCGGGTAGCCCTGCTGCTTTATGTTTGAGCGATATTTCGTAAGAAAGCATGGCACCTGCCGAGCGGTCAGTGTTGATTATCGGATAGTTGACGTTGGTTTTTCCGTCTTTCCAGTCGGCGATAATCTTCCTGTCCAAAATTTCCTCCAGTTCATGGTCCTGATCAAACTGATGGTAGATACCTACATTGGAATTTACCTCACGTTCGTACAGGATAGGAGAAAGGTCAAGGCTTTGCAATTTCCAGTGTTCCAGATCGGACCGTACTTTCAGGGTTTTGGCCTTTCCTACCATTTCGTTTACAGTCCTAAACCCTAGTTCTGCCATTATTTCCCTCAATTCCATGGCTATGAAATTGAAGAAGTTGACAACATGCTCAGGGTCTCCTGTAAACAGTTTTCTAAGCTCAGGATTTTGGGTGGCAATACCCACAGGGCATGTGTTCAAATGACACTTACGCATCATTATACACCCTTCTACAATCAGTGCCGTAGTACTGAACCCGTATTCTTCTGCTCCCAGAAGGGTAGCAATGGCCACATCCCTGCCGGTCATCATTTTACCGTCCGTCTGTAGTACTACCCTACTACGAAGGTTGTTTTTCACCAATGTCTGATGTGCTTCAGAAAGGCCGATCTCCCATGGTAGGCCAGCATGACGGATCGAACTCAATGGGGATGCCCCCGTACCTCCGTCATAGCCACTCACCAATATCACATCGGCTTTAGCTTTGGATACCCCTGAAGCGATCGTGCCAACACCAGCTTCAGAAACCAACTTCACGTTGATCCTGGCATTCGGATTGGCATTTTTCAGGTCATAGATCAACTGTTTTAGATCTTCTATCGAATAGATATCGTGATGGGGCGGAGGTGAGATCAATCCCACTCCGGGAGTTGAAAACCTTACCCTTGCTATCCAATGATCTACTTTGTGTCCGGGAAGCTGTCCACCTTCTCCGGGCTTTGCTCCCTGGGCAATTTTAATTTGAATTTCTTCGGCCTCTGAAAGGTAATAACTATTCACACCAAACCTTCCCGATGCTACCTGTTTGATCGCCGACCTCTCATAGTCTCCATTTTCTTTTCTAACAAACCTTGCTTCATCTTCACCACCTTCACCGCTATTGCTCTTTCCTCCTATTCTATTCATGGCTATGGCAAGGGTGCTATGCGCCTCGTGGGAAATGGACCCAAAAGACATGGCCCCCGTAGCAAACCTTTTCAGGATGTTTTCAACGGGTTCTACTTCTTCTATCGCAACAGATTTTCTCTTTTTGAATTCGAATAGGCTCCTGAGTGTGTAGAGCTTTGTCTGGTGGTCGTAGATGCTGTTGGAATATTTCTTGTACAGGCTATAGTCATTGAGCCTGGTGGATTTTTGCAACAGGTGAATGGTCTCCGGGTTGAGCAGGTGGCCCTCCCCATTTCTTTTCCATTGAAAATACCCACCAACTTCCAGGATGTTCTTTGTTTGTTTGTCCGGGTATGCAGCCTGATGTTTTGCAAGGCATTCTTTTTCCAGTCCTTCGAAAGTCAACCCTTCGAGACGGCTCAGCGTGCCTTTAAAACATTTTTCTATTACGTCTTGTCCCAAACCTACACATTCGAATATTTGCGCACTTTGATAAGACTGTAGGGTGCTGATCCCCATTTTAGACAAGATTTTCAGCAATCCTTTTCCGATACCGTACCTGTAGTTTTCATAATAGTCACCTACCGGTTTCGAGTTGTCCAGCACCTTTTCATCATACAGTTGGTCGATGATATCGTACACCCTGAATGGGAAAATACAGCTGGCCCCATATCCGACAATGGTTGCATAATGTTGGGTTTCCCAAATATCCCCACCTTCTATCACGAGTCCTGCTTTCGTCCTGATTCTCTTGTCTATCAGGTAGTGGTGGATGGCGCCAGTGGACAACAACGATGGGATGGGCACCCGATTCTCGCTGATGTTTCTGTTGCTGATAATCAGGATGTTTATCCCTTTGTTTATTTGTTCTTCACTCTGCCTTGATACCAGATCCAGTGCTTCTTCAAGTTTGATCTCAGCGGGGTTGTATGTGGCATCAATGGTTGCCGCCCTAAACCCTTTGTCTTCCAGGTGGGTGAGTTTACTGAACGCACTTCTGGACAGGGCAGGTTGTGAAATATGGATTTGACGGGTGTGCTCCGGGGTTTCATCCAGGATGTTGAGCGATTCTCCAATTCTTGTGAACAAGGACATGACCATCCTTTCCCTAATCGGGTCGATTGGGGGGTTACTTACCTGGGCGAAAAATTGTTTAAAGTAGTTGGAGATGTGCTGGCTTTGACGCGACAACACTGGGATAGGGGAGTCGGCCCCCATAGAACCCACCGGCTCCATTCCCTTTTCGGCCATGGGTGCGATGGTCATTTTCACATCCTCCTGGGTATAACCATAAGCTTTCATTTCGCTCAAAAGCCTACCCGATGGTAGTTTTTCCAGCTTAAAGTCAGGAGTTTCAATCAGTCTTAGTTTGATCCTTTGCTCATTGATCCAATCGGTGTAGGGCTTGCCTTCAACTACCTGCGCCTTGGCCTCATGGTCTTTGAATATTTGTTGTTTTTTCAGGTCAGCGATCAGCATTTTGCCAGGTTGTAAACGGCCTTTTTCGATCACTTTGCTTTGGTCGATATTAATAACGCCTACCTCAGATGCCATTACCAGCCTTTTGTCGCTGGTGATGCAGTATCTCACCGGGCGAAGGCCACTTCTGTCTAGTGTCGCACCTATCAGGCTACCGTTGGTAAAAAACAGTGCCGCCGGGCCATCCCAAGGCTCCATCATGGATGCGTGGTATTTGTAAAATGCTTTACGTGCCTTGTCCATTTGATCGTTATCCTGCCATGCCTCCGGTACGAGCATCATCATGGCATGGGGCAAAGAACGCCCGCTCAGGGAAAGCAGCTCAACTATGGCATCCAGATTGGCAGAGTCCGAGTTTTTAGGATCTGTAACAGGCAGGAGCCACTTCAATTCTTCATCGGTGTAATAAGGGGAAGTCATGAGGGCTTCCTTAGACTTCATTTTGTTTACATTACCCCTGATTGTGTTGATTTCCCCATTATGGGCGATCACCCTAAAAGGTTGGGCAAGCCTCCATTTTGGAAATGTATTGGTAGAGAACCTGGAATGCACTGTTGCCAGGGCCGAAGTGAATTCAGGGTTTCTTAGGTCATTAAAATATTTTGGTAGCTGGTCAGTTTTTAGCTGGCCTTTATATACAATAGTATTGGCCGAAAGGCTGCAAATGTAAAATTGGTCATTCTCGCCGGGAACATTTTTCTGAACCTCATGGGTGGCATAATTACCTAGAACGAACAGTTTTCTTTCCAGGTCTTCAGGGCTGAGCTTTTCTTTAGGCTCTACAAATACTTGTTCAATATAAGGTTCTACGGCCTTCGACTCATGACCGGGCACAGACTCGTCAACCGGGACCAGTCTATATCCGATAAGTTTCAATCCTGATTTTTCTATACACTCGTTGACAACTTTGCGGCATTCTTCCCTTGTCTCATAGTGTTTAGGAAAAAACAACATTCCTACTCCATATTCTTTTTCGGCTGGCAGTTTAATGCCAAACGCACCCATCTTGTCTTGAAAGAATTCGTGGGGAACCTGAACCAAAATACCGGCACCATCTCCAGTGTTTGGATCGCTACCAGTGGCACCTCTATGCTCCATGTTTTCGAGCATGGTCAGTGCGTCAGCAACAACTTCGTGCGACTTCTTCCCGGAGTAATCCACTACACAACCTACACCGCAACTATCGTGCTCTAACGAGGGGTGATATAAACCTGATCCTTGCATATCCTAATTTTATGATTATAACGCTGGCCGAAAGGACTCCATTTGAGAAAATCCAGACTTTTTGCCAATTAAAGAACCGCAAAATTACCAAAAATGGAGCGATCATGGAAATAATTGAACAGAATCTGAATGAAGGGGAAATTTTTATACCATTATTATAATTTATTCGTAGATTTATTATAATTCTTAAAAAAGACCTGTTTTACCTTCTCTCAAATTGATAATTTTTCAAAGGGGTATTGAGTGGTTGAATTTGAGTAGGAGGTTTAGGGTATTTTTGTGGAGTACAACTCTTTTTAGAGCCAAAAATTTTGTACACATCCGGTATATCTTTCGGTTTGTCCGCCAAACGGAACAGCCCTTATCCAACCATTCATTGCAAAACCCAGCAACTAGCTCAAAAATACTGATTTGCAGGGACTATTTAGGCCAAGAATCTACTTTTATTGCTGCCAAAACGTATGCCTTGCAGCCTGTCAAGCTTTGAAACATTAAGATTTTCCCATGTAAATTTTAATTTGAATTTTATATTTACATGGAAAAAGAATTAAATTGGTATCATGATAGACCGGCTTGAAACAGAAAACCTTAAGAGTTTACTGGGATATTTTCCCGTTTTGGGCATAGTCGGCCCAAGGCAGGTGGGCAAGACCACTTTGTCCAAATCACTGGCCAGTGTACTGCAAAAGGAAGTTATCTATATAGACTTGGAAAACCCCGCGGACCTTTCAAAATTAAGTGACCCTGTGCTTTTTTATGAAAGTAATAAAGAGAAATGCCTTTTATTGGACGAGGTTCAAAGAGCTCCTGAACAATTTCCGATACTTCGATCAATGGTTGACCAAAACCGGGTTCCTGCCCGTTTTATTGTATTAGGTTCTGCTTCTCCGGAACTGCTTCGTAATTCATCGGAATCATTGGCTGGTCGGATTGCCTATGTGGAATTAACGCCATTTAATTTGCTGGAAATAGTGAGCGTAAACCCAGATTACAAGATTCATTGGTTTAGGGGAGGTTTTCCAGATGCTTACCTTTCCCCAAATGACAATATCCTAAACAGTTGGCATTCGAATTTTGTTAAGACGTATATCGAAAGGGATTTACCTCAATTAGGGCTCAATATAAATAGTGTGCTTTTAAGAAAACTATGGACAATGGTAGCTTATACCCATGGTAATGTACTAAATCTGAGTACTTTGGGCAGGTCCCTGGATCTCACTTCAAATACAGTAAAGAGATACCTCTCCTTTTTGGAAAGCGCATTTCTAATTCGTCTATTGCAGCCGTTTGCCCCTAACCTTAAGAAACGGCTTGTCAAGTCTCCAAAAATATACATTCGGGATTCTGGAATTCTCCATTATCTGCTGTCCATACACTCTTTTTCTACTTTAGAATCAAATCCCGCCCTAGGAAATTCATGGGAAGGTTATGTGATAGAACAAATCCTTCAGAGAACAACACAGAGCCTGGAAGGATATTATTACAGGACACAACAGGGTGCTGAATGTGACCTGGTATTGACAAGGTCAGGCAAGCCAGTTATTGGCATTGAAATTAAATATTCATCTGCACCAAAGCCAACAAAAGGAGTGTTTCAGGCTTTCGAAGATTTGGGTACAAAGGAAAATTATATAATTACCCCAAATACTGATGACTATCTTGTGCGAAGTGATATAAGAGTGTGTAGCCTGATTACTTTTATGCAGGTCTATCTGCCGGGAATAGTTGGTAGAGGTTAATCAAAAGAATCCATAGTACTTTGCCTCTGGGTGCCTATAAAACATCTCCTTGGTCATCAATGAAATGGATGCTGATAGGTGGGCCATTAATCCACGAATGGGATGAAGAAAGTTATAGGCATTGCGCTCATTTGGGGCAGCCTGAACCCCTTTATCAAATCATTGATGAGATAAGCAATAATGTTTTTTGGTTAGTTTATTGCGATCAACCCCGCAGCACCATATATGGCCGCATTTTCCATTTCCGAAAATACAATCTTGACTTTAGACCTGGTATGCCGAAAGGCCAATCCATCCACTTTTTCAAGGGCGGTGCTTTCATAAAACTGCCTCGACTTGGCTATGGAACCCCCTATGACGATAATGTCCGGATCGAAAGCGTAAATTATGGCGAGAAGGGCATTGCCAAAGTGGGCGCCGAAATAGTTGAATATCATCAGGGCCTGGGGATTGCCTTTTCGTGCCAGTTCATATACTTCCTCCCCACGCATTTTGAATTCATTGATAAAATATTGCCCGCTACAGTAGTATTCATAGTGGGATTCCTGATAGGGGATCATACCCACCTCGCCTGCTCCACAGTTGCTCCCTTCCAGGAGGTGCCCATCGGCCACAATGCCCACACCAAGTCCGGTACCCACTACCACACCTGCCACATTCCTATAGCCCAGGGCAGCACCGTTGAGCATTTCCCCAAGCACAAAACAATTGGCGTCATTGTTTATCGCTACTTTTACTTTGAACTCCGATTCCAGAATTTGCTTAAGGGGAACCTCATCCCATGACGGAATGTTTTGAACATCGTAAACTATTCCCTGTTTTGTATCTACAACACTGGGAACTCCAATGCCAATACCGACTACATTTGGGTCGATTATTTTACGAATTTCTGATTTAATCAGGTTGATGATGGTGTCCTTATCGGCTCCCTTGGGGAGTACAACATGGGTGGGGTCAATGATGTCCGGGCCTACTACTTTTCCAGTGGCGAGTTTGGTGCCTCCCAAGTCTATTCCTATAATAGTGCCGCCTGGTTTCATTCGTAGTTGGAATTAGTCAACAAAATATTCCAAGTATCCAAAACAGGGTGCGTGACAACTGAACTGAGAGAGAGACCTAAAAAATTTTGTCGTTGATGGTTATTAGGATTTGTTTAGTTAATAGTGTCTTTGTTTTTCAATATTTCAATTTCAGTATCAGAAAGTGGAATCCTATCCATTATTGAGTTTAACACCGGTCGACCGATAGACAATACAACCAGTGCCAAAACATACCCTATGCTAAAGAGGAAGTATCTCGTAAGAAACAGGCCCACTACACATAGCAAACAACAAAAGGTTAATCCCAAATACTTTTTTAAAGATACCGAATAATAGTGATTCAATTTTTCACGTAGGGGACTAATCTTTTGGATTCCTGAAAGTCCCTTCTTATACCTCGAAACGGAAATGTACAATAAAAGACAATACAATAAAGACAGGCCTATGGATAGGAAAATAGTCAACTGGCCTTGGAGGGGAGCGTTGGATGCCCCATTTTTCTCTATATCCAGGAAAACTATGACGAAAGGCACAAGCGTGATTGCTATCAGGCCGTTGAAAACAATGTATATTCTATTGTAATATTCTTCTGCGGTTTGGTACTTGTACATGGTACAGGAAGCAGTTAAATCAATTAGGTTTCCTCTTTCGCTTCCTTTCCTGATTGAATTTTTTTGAGATCTTCCCTTATTTTGACCAATCTGTCTGGATAGTCGGTAATGATGCCGTCAACCGCCATGTTCAGCATTTTAATCATGTCTTCTGGTTCGTTTACCACATACGTGTGAACGTTGTACCCCCTGGCGTGCAAACGGAAGATCCGTCGTTGTGACAGGGTGGTGTAGTGAGGGTTAATGGTTTCAAAAAAGTGATGTTTGTTGCGGTTGGTCATAAATGATTTTGAATTGAGGTAAAAGCTAAGCAACATCGACTCATCCTCACCCATCATGAGTTTTTTCATTTTGATTGTGGAATCTCGCGAATAGGCGTGCTCAAGGTATTCTTGTTCGTATGACTGAACTATGCACCATTCTTTGTTGTCTTGCTTTTCATCGATTATATCCACTATTTTTTCCGCAAAATTGTCGTAGAACTCATGTCCTTTGGACTTGATGTCAATCAATATATCGGCACTACCATGCACAAGGTTGATTGCCTCTCTCAATGTGGGTACTTGTTCCCCGGAAAACTTTGGGGAAAACCAGGATCCTGCGTCCAGTTTTTTTACTTCTTCAAGCGTCATCTCATGGATTTTTCCAGTGCCATCGGTAGTACGGGATACATCCTCATCATGAAAAACCACCACCTCTCCATCCTTGGTCATGTGGACATCTATTTCGATCATATCTACTTTCATGTCCAGTGCCACCTGTAGAGAAGCCAATGTATTCTCAGGGGCATAGCCAGCAGCACCTTTATGGCCAATGATCTTAAAATCCTTTTTCTTTATGTTTTCAATTTTGGTACTAGCTATGTATCGTTGATAAAACCAGGGTTCGTACAACCACATAAGCAATAAAATCCCCATCATGGGCAAGGCGTACCATATAAAGTTCTTGCTGTTCATATTTGCAAAGTATTTTGTTCAGGTGCAAACGCCATCTAGGCATTGACTTTAACCAAACCAAATTTAGTAAATTAATTACGCTGCAATAGTGTGACGGATTAATTTTTTAAAAAATTGCTAAAAGGAATAGTTTTGGGTTTAATCAGGTATCAGGTATGGGAGAATCATTTTCGGATCAGATTGGGGGAAAAATAATGATGACTGGCAGCCCTGATCGGATTGTTTCGCTGGTGCCTTCATTAACTGAATTGGTTTATTACCTCGGACTTGGTGAATATGTTCGGGGCGTGACCAAATTTTGCGTGCACCCGGTGCAAAAGCCTCAAAATGTCAAAATCGTTGGTGGTACTAAAAATTTCAGGATGGACGTGATACAACGGATTTCACCTGATTTGATTTTGGGCAACAAGGAGGAGAATTACAAAGAAGGCATAGAAGAACTGGCAGGCAAATATCCTGTTTGGGTGAGCGATGTAAACAATTTGGAGGAGGCACAACAAATGGTTTCATCTGTCGGGAAGCTCACAGGCAAAACGCAGGAGGCAGGTGAGTTGATTTCTGAAGTCAATAAAAGATGGCAGGGAGTAAAACAAGCCGCAAAGGGTCGGGTATTGTACCTGATCTGGCATGAACCTTTGATGACGGCTGCCAAAGGCACTTTCATAGATTCAGTGCTCGATCACCTGGGCTTTGAAAATGTTTTGTCCGATTACACCAGATACCCAGCCGTGGATGCCGATAAGCTTCGAGAGTTGAACCTGGATTATGTTTTCCTGTCATCCGAACCCTTCCCTTTTGCTAAAAAGCATTTGCCGTTTTATAAAAAACTATTTCCAAAAGCCCAGGTAAAACTGGTAGATGGGGAAATGTTTTCATGGTATGGTAGCCGCATGCTTTATGCCCCGAAGTACTTTAAAGAGGATGTCCTTCAGGGCATCTAAGCCCCTAAGCCTCTAAGACATATCTACTCCTGCAAGCTTCAAGTGGTCCCAGTACTCGGGGTACGACTTCCTGACCACTTTGGGGTCCTGTATAGTAATGCCAAACCTTGTAGCCAAAGGCGCCACGGCCATGGCCATCCTGTGGTCTTCATAGGTGTCAAAACTCAAATCCTCTGCTATGTTAATGTCTTTATCGACGATGAGTTTCCAGGTTTTTTCGTCTTTTTCGAAAAGCCGAGCCCCAATTTTGGCTACTTCTGTGGACATGGCAGCCGTCCGGTCAGTCTCCTTGATTTTCAGGCTTTCCAGTCCTGTCATTTCTAGTTCTATCCCTTTGGCAGCTCCTATGGCTATGATGGTTTGCGCCAGGTCAGGGCAATGCCTGAAATCATATTTCAGTTCTCGTTGGTGGTCAATCTTAGTCAAGATGACCCCATCTTCAACGAAATTACTTTTCACACCCAGATGTTCCATGATTTCAACAATGGCACTGTCTCCTTGAAACGAACTTTTTCTCAATCCAAGGAGTTTGATTTCTGCCGATTCGGCAAGAGCCACCATGCTGTACCAATAGCTCGCTCCTGACCAGTCGGACTCAATCGTGTACTCTGCTGGCTGGTAATTTTGATGGGCGATGGAAATTTTGTTTCCTTCAAATTTATATTCGATCCCAAACATGGACATCAGGCTCAGGGTCATTTTTATGTAAGGCAAGCTGTAAATTTCGCCAAGCATTTCAATCTCCAGCCCATCGGGCAGCTGCGGTGCGATCATCAGCAGTGCCGAAATGTACTGGCTGCTTATGTTACCAGGTATTTCAAGTTTACCTTTTTTTTGAATCCCTGTTCCCTTAATAAGCAACGGAGGATATCCTTCCTTGTCAAGGTATTTGATGTCACTACCTAATTCATTTAAGGCATCCACCAGCAGGCCTATGGGCCTGTTGCACATCCTTTCTGTTCCGGTAAGTATCCTTTCCTGTTTTGATAAGGTCAAATAGGCTGTCATGAACCTCATTACAGTGCCTGCATCCAGCACATTCAGTTCTTTTTCTGTAGAGGATAGCAGGCCAGTCATAATTTGCGTATCCCTCGCAGAAGATAAATTGTGTAGCCTGGCTGAAGGTCCCGCCAGTTCTTTTAAGATAAGGGCCCGGTTGCTTTCGCTTTTCGATGAAGCCAAAGGAATGGTCACCTTGTTGAGCACAGGAGTATGTATTAATTTGATTGATTCGTTTTCCATGGCGTAAAAAATAAAGCCGCAAAGCTAACCCCTTCAGGCTTCATAAAGAAGTAGTATAATAAAATGATGTGACAACCAGTCGCTAGTGGCAGGGTAATTGATACTACTCGCAATAGCGGGCATGCTTGCCCATGAGATAGGTCGGAAATTTCCCAACCAGGTGGAAGGTGTAGCTACAATGAAGTTTTAGAAAAAAAAACATGTGGAAATCCCCAACTTTTCATGGGGGTTTGCTGTTAAATAATTGTATTAATAAAGTGGACAGTTGAAAGATTGTAATCAATAAAATGTGTGGTATATGAAAAAGAAATCCAAAATAAAAAGCAACAACAAAATCATCACTGGCTTATTGGCGGGAGCAGCCGCTGGGGTGCTGACATTTCTGTTTGTCAAGCCAAAACTGACTTCTAAGAAGAAAGAGGAGATCAGCAATAACCTGAAACTGAAAGAAAGTGAAAAGCCAAGTTCAGATAATTTGTTTATCTAATCCTGATTACAAAGATTGTTGTAGTAAAACAAGCTGTCGATAATGTCCGGTTCTCCAATCGGGATATTGACAGTACATTCCCCTATTGCCTTTAGCAAGCTGCTGTTTATTACCTTTCCTTTATTCTTTTTGTCTTGATAAATCAGTTGAATGATCTTTTCGAATTTCGACTCGTCTATGGCTGAGTGTCCGAATATTTTGAGCAAATAGTAGGATATAGCCTGGAGTTCAGTGCCTGAGAGGCCTGTTTTTTTTGTGGAAAGAAAAGCTTCACAAATCATTCCTTTTGCAATGGCTTCCCCATGCAGCAATCTGCCATCAGGGTTGTCGAGGTAAGTAGATTCGATTCCATGGCCTATAGTATGTCCGAAATTCAGGATTTTCCTTAGGCCTGCTTCAAATGGATCTTCCCTCACTACCTTCTTTTTTATCTCAACAGAATGGCCCACTATGTCGTTCCATTTTCCTTTTTTCCAGTCAAAATCGGCAATGCTTTCCCAATACGCCTTGTCAGCGATCAACCCGTGTTTGATAACTTCCGCAAACCCGGAACGCATTTCCCTTTCAGGAAGGGTTTCGAAGAACGTGGAATCAATGAAAATCTTTTCCGGTTCCCGGAACAGCCCAATATGGTTTTTCAACCCCATAAAATCAATCCCAAGCTTACCGCCAACGCTGGCATCCACCTGTGACAGCAGGGTGGTGGGTATGTTGATAAAATCTATTCCTCTTTTAAATACTGAAGCTGCAAAGCCACCCATGTCGCCAATGACTCCCCCGCCAAGGTTGATAAGGAGTGAGTTGCGGTCAAAATTTCCTTCGGTAAATGCCCTCCAGATTTGTTCACAGGTGTCGACTGTTTTGTACTCTTCACCACTATTTATTTGAATAAGCCAGTGTTCGGGAAGCACATCCAGGATTTTTGGCAGACAATGCTGGTAAGTATTTTCATCGCACAATATAGCCACTGACGAATAGCTGCTTTTTGAGAGAAAATTTTTCAGATTGGATTTAATGTCCTGGGTGATTTCTATATTGTTTGCTTCCATTTTCTGAGCTTTGAGGCCGCAATTTAATGTGCCCACTGCCAATGCACAATTTATGGGACAATATTTGATTTTGGTTTACATTGCTATTTGTGATGTCTGCCTCAAACTGAATGTGGATTTCTCCGTTGTATAAGCATTGCTTATCTGGATATAATTTGAATTAAACTGAAATATTGATGCGAAGCATGCCATTTTTATTCTTTCTGCTCCTTTTTTATTTGCTTTTGGATTTTTACGTTTTTCAGGCGGTCAAAGTCGTTGTTGAAAATACCATTCCGGCCTACAAAAAAGTGGCTTATGTAGCCTACTGGTCGCTCACCCTATTTACATTTATGGCTGTGCTGGGTTTTTATTCGCTGGATTCGGCGAAGCACCATTTTCTCAAATCCCTATTTGTGTCCGCAGTGGCCATCAACTTTGTTTCTAAATTTGTTGCAGTCTTTTTTGTGTTTATGGACGACATTATCCGGTTTGGCCAATGGGCATACAATGGAATAGTCCATAATGGTTCAGGAAGTGGGACTTCCGGTCAGGAAATACCGCGTTCTGAGTTTCTCGCTAAAGCAGCGTTGGTTGCAGGAGCTATCCCTACTGCTATTTTCAGTTTTGGAATCATTTCCGGTGCTTACGATTACAGGGTGCGACGAAGGTCAATCGTTTTGCCCAATCTTCCCAAAACATTCGATGGATTAAGGATAGCCCAACTTTCGGATATTCACAGTGGTAGTTTTTATAACCAGACGGCCGTAAAAGGAGGAGTGGAAATGCTTTTGGGAGAAAAACCCGACGTAGTTTTTTTTACCGGTGACCTGGTGAACAACCAAAGCAGTGAAGTAAAGGATTATGTAAATATTTTTGAGAAAGTGAACGCCCCTCTGGGCGTATATTCTACCCTTGGCAACCATGACTATGGTGATTATACCCGATGGGGGTCGCAACAGGAGAAGAGAAAAAACCTGGATAACCTCATCCAGGTGCACCGGAACATGGGATGGGATATTCTTCTGGATGAAAGCAGGTACCTCGAAGTAGGAAATGAGAGGCTTGGGGTCATTGGGGTACAAAACTGGGGGGTAAAATTCGCACAGTACGGTGATCTGGAAAAAGCTGCCAAAAATGTAGAAGCACCAGTGAAGATTCTGTTAAGCCATGACCCAAGTCACTGGGATGCGCAGGTGCGGCCAATTATGCAGGATATTGATTTGACTTTGTCGGGCCATACCCATGGATTTCAATTCGGCGTGGAGATTGGTGACTTTAGATGGAGCCCATCCCAATATCTTTACAAGCAATGGGCAGATCTGTACCAGGAAGACAACCAGTACCTGTATGTCAACCGGGGATTTGGTTTTCTGGGCTATCCTGGCAGGGTAGGTATATTGCCTGAAATTACCATTCTGGAGTTGAAATCCAGCTAAACAGCATTACCAACCTCCATAAAAAACGCTTTCTGAAACACTCATTTGACTATAGTGGTAAAAAAAGGCAAAAACTTTTAGGGGTCAACCGCCTTTTGTTGGTTTTATAAGCAGACCTCCAACTATTATAGATGGTTTGGTGTCTAACTGGTTATAATAACAAATAATATTCGGTAAAATGCCTTTTCATTTTAGGTTGGTAATTCAAGTATTGTAAAGGCAATTATTTGTTAGATAGGTGATTTGGAAAAGGGGCAGTAGGCCCCTTTTCTTATTTGTCTCCCGCAGGTCTCTGAAATGCAATTTTTCCATCAATAATAGTGTATTCTACCCGGGTTTTGAGTAGTTCCTGTACAGGGACTTCCATGATGTCATGAGAGAAAATAGTGAAATCTGCCAGTTTGCCTACTTCAATTGTGCCTTTTATTTTTTCTTCAAAAGCACCGTAAGCGTTGTTGATGGTGTAAGACTTTAGGGCCTCAATACGGGTCATTTTCTGTGATGGTTCATACCCTCCGGTAGGGGTACCTGCCAGGGTTTGCCTGGATACTGCTGCATAAAAACAGGCTATTGGGTTTATGGGTTCTACCGGGGCATCAGTTCCGTTCATGACTGTTGCCCCTGTGTCGGTTAGTTTGTTCCAAACATAAGCGCCCTCATCGATACGCTTTTTCCCCAACCGATTGATGGCCCATGGGCGGTCTGATGACATGTGGATGGCTTGCATGGAAGGGATCACCCCTAATTGACCAAACCTCGGAATGTCCTGTGCAGAAATGTGTTGGGCGTGCTCTATCCTATACCTGAGCTCAGTGCCTTTCAAACTGTCTGTTGAATAAATTTCTTCATACAAATCCAGGATTTCCCTGTTGGCCTTGTCGCCAATACAGTGGGTGCACACCTGAAACCCTGATGAATGTCCAAGCAAGCTGATTTCTTTGATATAATCCAAAGGTTGTACCCTGAGTCCCGTCATGCCGGGATCATCGTGATAATCATCAAGTAGTAAGGCGCCCCTTGATCCCAATGCACCATCGGCGTACAGTTTGATGGCTCGAATGGTTAGAAAATTATTGCCAAGGGCTATTTCAGGGCCATGTTGTGCGTACGCCTTGATCAAATTTTTATTGCCGCCATTCAACATGACGTAAAGCCGCACGCCGAGTTCGTTTTTTGAAGCTAGTGATTTGAACAAATCTATACCCGTGGAATCCACCCCAGCGTCGTGAAAGGTAGTGATGCCATTTTTGAGGCACTCATCCAGGGCCATTTTTAGAGCTTTTTTGTTCCTCTCGGGAGAATCCTTTGGTATGATGGCCGCCACCAGGCTTTGGGCAGTTTCATTGAGCAACCCGG
The DNA here is from genome assembly GCA_040222275.1 of Cyclobacteriaceae bacterium. Lineage (GTDB taxonomy): Bacteria > Bacteroidota > Bacteroidia > Cytophagales > Cyclobacteriaceae > CAXBNB01. The sequence continues at coordinate 262,079 of JAVKDJ010000099.1, read as the reverse complement.
TGGGCTTTCCTGAGAGGTCTTTGAGGATTTCACCTCCCTTTGGTGGCTTGGAGTCTGCATTTAATCCCGCTAATTCCATAGCTTTAGCATTGACCAGAGCGGCATGCCCACTGGCGTGGCTTAGAAATACCGGGTTGTTAGGGCTTACTCCACTCAATCTTTGATGCGATGGGAAGCCACCGATCATACTCTCGGGGTGTTCTTCCCATTTGTCCTGATGCCACCCCCTGCCCAGTACCCATTCTCCCGGCTTCAGTGTGTTTGCTTTAGAGGCTACCATGTTCAGGATTTCATCATAACTTCTGGTGGCAGCAAGATCAAGGTCGAGCAGGTTTTTGCCAATACCCATTAAATGGGCATGGCCTTCTATAAATCCTGGAGTCATGGTCTTTCCATTCAAATCAAGCACTTGTGTAGAGTCCCCAACCCATTTTTTTGTATCAGTCCATCGGCCGGTATGTACAATCCTTCCATCGGCGACAGCTACCGCTTCCACAACTGGCTGAGATGAATCAACGGTGTAAATCCTGCCGTTGAAAATGACCAGGTCTGCTTGTTGTTGGGTGGAGCATGAAAACTGGCCCAGTACAACGAACATTGTAGCAAGCACCTGATATAACATTCCTTTTGTTAGAGTTGTTTTGATGTTTCGCATGTTATTCTTTTTTGTAAATGCCATTGAGGTCAGTACCCATATAGGTACCCCATTTTATTTCCCCAACTACAGGGATGTCAGTTTTGAGTAAGTTGACTTGTAGCCCATCGAAAGTGTAGGTGTGATATTGGTTGGTACTATGACAGTACACAATATCGAGCCGGCCATCTTTGTCGATATCCCCAACCCATGGAGTGGATGAAATGTTGTGTCCTGGGTTTGCCTCACTAAGTGCGATGAGTTTTTTACGATTAAAGTCAAAAGCTACCAGAAGGTTGTAAAAAGATTTACTATATATTGAATCGATGGCTTGATAATTAATGTTAAGTATGACTTCATCCATGCCATCAGGATTAAGCTTGGCGGCCACAGGGGAAATGGTTTGTAAATAGCCCAGTGAATCAATGAACTCAATTTTTCCGTTGCTGCCATTTACCATAAATTGCTTGGCCCAGTCAAGGTCCGGCCAAACACCCTGTGCGTAGGAAACGAAAAAATCCGGTATTGTATCCGGGGTGAAATGCCCAACCGCAATGGAGCTGTAGGCTTCTGTGTTTTCCATGTGTGTTTCCCATATAGGTTGATAGCTCTCGCCATCAAAAGCCAACATCCTGCCATCAACTGCATTGGCCACTATGTCCAGGATATTGTCACCAGTGATTTCCACCCAAACCGGTGGTGCTATAAAGCCCTTGTCAGGGCTGGCCCCCAATTGAATGGCATTAGAAATGTCACCCTTTAGTACATCGGACAATTTGGTCACAAACAGACTCCCCCCGACCGTTTCTCCTCCTGTCCCAAATACGACATCAATTTGCCCTGATGTTTCTTTGTAGCATAAAACAGGTGACATGTAAGTTTCCTTCCCGTCGGGCATAAGTGCCACCGAGATGAGGCTGCCATCCCGAGAGCTTATGGTCACCAGGCTTCCTGCTGGTCGATTGGGGTCGTAGGGCTCAACCATCACATCACCTCCGTTTGATATCAGAATATCCCTCAGCCCATCATTATCCTGATCGGGTATGAGTTGCGGATTGTAAAAATTAAACCATTTAGGTTTATTGTTTTTATAAGGAGTGTTGGGGTTGAATTTCCAAATCACTTTTCCATCCACGCCACTAATGGCCTGTAGTTCTGCCGATCTTCCTCCAATTATGATGTCCTGGACATAGTCCTGATTGAGGTCAATTAAGGCTGCTGAACCGAAGATTTGATCCTTTGCGGGTACGTTCCAAAGGAGTTCCCCATTGAGTCCGTTTAAAGCAATTATGGCTGAGTCACATGCTTCAAATTCTAACCTACCTGCACCGAACACAATGTCCCCAACGCCATCACCATTGAGGTCGGTGACCCTTGGAGATGAAAAAGTGCCAATTCCCGGAAGTTGTTTGACCCACCCCCCTTGTGCTGTGACTTGTAATACAGCAAAGGGCAGAAAAACGAATGCCAGGGATAAAACAGCAGTATGAATATTTGGGCGCGTTGTGTTGCTCATCTACATAAATGGTAGTGAATTACTCCATCTGTCTTATCAGAATATCTTTCCTGTTAATCCGGTAAATAGCTGATTAAGTTGACCGGTGGTTTAATTTATGAATATTTTTGCTAAAGCCGATATCAGGCTTCATGTTTCTGTCGGACTATTAAAACTGAAAGTGTAATGAAAATATATACAAAAAAAGGAGACGATGGTACCACCGGGCTGCTTGGGGGAATAAGGGTATCCAAAGGGGACCTTAAAATTGAGGCGTACGGTACAGTGGATGAACTGAACAGCTACATGGGGCTCTTACGGGACCAGGATGTGCTGATGGTGAAGTCCGATGAATTGATCCTGGTTCAAAATAACCTGTTTGTGATTGGCTCGGCCCTGGCTTCAGCTCCCGGAAAGTCTAAGGTGAGCATTCCAGAATTGACCAACATGGAAATCAAATATCTGGAAAACCAAATAGACCTGATGGATAAAGACCTGCCTGAAATGCGAAATTTTGTACTGCCCGGAGGACATCAGTCAGTTTCGTTTTGTCATGTGGCCAGGTGTGTTTGCCGGAGGGCCGAAAGATTGGTGGTAAGACTGGCAGAGGTTGAAGAAGTAAGTGAATTGGTGATCAAATACCTCAACCGGTTGTCCGACTATTTGTTCACACTTTCCAGATGGATGACCCATGTGCTCGGAGCTACAGAAACGCCCTGGGTGCCGTCTGAAAAAAGAGGATGATGGCCTCAAAAGGATCAAATCCGAGGATGCTTAATGCCCAGGTTTGGAGCCTTCGATTGCATCGGAAATCAACCTTTTCGCCAAGGGTTTTGTCTGTGTAAATTTTAGCGAAATATTTAGGCTGTTTTGATGGGTTGAATGCAATGCCTGTGGTGTAAATCTCCATTAATGGATCGTATAGCTAGATATAGTCGGTGTGGGGAAGTGGTGAAAAAGACACTTGATTAGCGAAAATTTGCTGTAAAATGACGGTTTTTATTTGATTTTGTATAGAAATATTGAACCCAATATTTGTTAAATTTGTCCCTTTAAATGTTGAGACAAAATAAAATGCCAGGGTTATGACAGAAACGGTTGCATTCGATATCACTAAAACGCAACACTCGAGGTTGCCGCAGTTGGATACAGACAATATTCCCTTTGGAAAGGTGTACTCTGACCACATGTTTGTTGCTGAGTACAAAAAAGGCAATTGGAATGATTTGAGGATTGAACCTTACGCAGACCTGGCCATTAGCCCGGCAAACGCCACTTTACATTATGCACAATCTATTTTCGAGGGCTTAAAAGCCTACAAAAACAAAGCCGGTGAAATCCTTGTATTTAGGCCACAGGCCAATGCCAGGAGGCTAAACGTGAGTGCTACCCGGATGTGCGTACCACAGCTTCCTGAAGAATTGTTCATGTCTGCTATGACTGAACTGCTCAGGCTGGATAGCGGCTGGATACCCGATAAGGAGGGTACCTCCCTTTATATCCGTCCGGTGATTTTTGCCAACGATCCTTATGTAGGCATCAGGCCGTCCGACACTTATAAATTTTTGATTTTCACCTGTCCTGTGGGGGCGTACTATTCCCAACCGGTGAGCGTAAAAATAGAAACAGAATACACCAGAGCTGTTGCGGGTGGTGTTGGCTATGCCAAGACAGCCGGCAATTATGCTGCCTCGTTGTACCCTGCCTTGCAGGCTCAGAAGGAGGGATATGATCAATTGATATGGACTGATGGCCAGACCCACCAGTTTATAGAAGAGGCTGGCACAATGAATTTGTTGTTTTTGATGGGCGACACCCTGGTAACGGCCCCAACAGGAGATTCAATTCTGAATGGCATAACGCGAGACTGTGTGTTGACTTTGGCCAGGGATTGGGGAATGAAAGTGGAAGAGCACAGACTGAGTGTGAAGGAACTGATTGCAGCATTGGAATCAGGTGAGCTGAAGGAAGCTTTTGGTGCCGGTACGGCTGCCACTATAGCCCAGATCAAGCGCATTGGCTATGAGGGTATGGACTATGACCTGCCATCCGAGCGTCCTTTGTCTCAAAAACTATTTGATGCACTGGACAGTATAAAAACCGGAGAAGCTGAAGACAAGTGGGACTGGGTGTATAAGGTGAATTGATTTACCGACACATTTGAAAATATTATAGGGAAAGTCCACAGTGGTGGGCTTTTCTTGTTTATGGCATTTGAAGGTACTCTGCGTGATTTCACTTTGGGAAAAGGTGGAAATGCTCGATGATAGCCCGGATAGAGGCATTTGTTTGAGCCCGAAGTGGGAATGTGCGGTGGCTGGCGAGTGCCGAAAGCCGGTGGACGGCAGATTGACCACACGGAATATTGGTGCTCCTGAAAAATATTGAAGGAATCCGATTAAATTCGCAGTTGAATTATTTTAATAGAAAAGAATATGACATCAGAGCAGTTGAAAGACTTGAAAAGTCGCGTGGAGGCATTGCGGGGATATTTGGATTACGATGTGAAAGTGAAGGAAGTGGAGGAGGAGGAGTCTATAACCACCCAGCCCGATTTTTGGAACGACCCCAAGGAAGCAGAAAAAATACTGTTGGCCATAAAAGGCAAAAAGATGTGGACCGACCAGTTTGAGGAGGTGCAGGAGGCCGTGGAAGAAGTGGATACTTTGAGTGAGTTTTTGAGTGAAGGCGAAGGCACTGCAGAGGAAGTGGATAGTGCTTATGAAAAGTCATTGTCGCTGGTGGAGGAATTGGAGTTTAAGAAGATGCTATCCGGCGAAGAGGATCAGCTATCGGCTATAATGGAAATAAACCCTGGTGCAGGAGGGACGGAAAGTAATGACTGGGCGAGTATGCTCATGAGGATGTATATCATGTGGGGGGAATCGAAGGGCTATACAGTGAAACAGGTGGACTTCCAGGCTGGAGATGTAGCAGGGGTAAAGTCTGTGACTTTGCAGTTTGATGGTGCCCTGGCCTATGGTTTTCTGAAATCTGAGAATGGCGTGCATAGGTTGGTGAGGATTTCGCCTTTTGATAGTGGAGGACGAAGGCATACGTCTTTTGCGTCGGTGTATGTGCATCCGGTGATAGACGATAGCATAGAGATAGAAGTGAGCCCTGGTGATATAGAATGGCAAACTTCCCGCTCGGGAGGGGCCGGTGGGCAGAATGTGAACAAGGTAGAGACCAAGGTGCAACTGACCCACAAACCCACAGGTATCGTGATAGTATGCCAAATAGAACGCTCGCAGCTGGCCAATAAGGAACATGCCATGAAGATGCTGAAATCGAGGCTTTATCAGATGGAAATGGACAAGCGAAACGCTGAACGTGACCAGATAGAAGCAGGCAAGATGAGGGTGGATTTTGGTAGCCAGATACGAAACTATGTACTGCACCCATATAAGTTGATAAAGGATGCCCGGACCGGCGTAGAGAGAACTGATGTACAGCGGGTGCTGGATGGTGACCTGGACGACTACATCAAGGCATTTTTGATGGGAAGTGAGGTAAGCAAGTAATTTCCCCCTGGGTTTTACAGCTGATTTGGTTCCAGTTTATTTCCTGAAAAATATTTGGGGCGCGAAGTTCATTGCTTCGTCCAGGGCTTTGAAATCAATACCTAGCTGGTGGTCGAACCCTTCCAGGTATTGGATGATTTTTTCAGTAGCAATGTTGCCAACCAGTTTGTCTTCAGCCATTGGACATCCCCCAAACCCGTTGATGGCCCCATCGAACCTTCTGCACCCTGATTTGTAGGCCGCATCGATTTTTTCGATAGAACTGTCCAAATCCGAATGCAGGTGTACACCAAACTCAATTTGAGGAAATTGTTGTGTTATGGTTTTGAACAGTAGTTGGATGTTTTGTGGATTTGAGACACCTACCGTGTCTGCCAGCGAAACAATCGTGACTTCCATTTGCTTGAGTTTTTCGACGAATTCACTCACATAGGCCATTTCGTAGGGGTCGCCAAAAGGATTGCCAAATCCCATGGAGATGTAGGTGACAAGCGTCTTGCCGGATTTTATACAGACCTCCTGGATATTCCTGAGTGCGTCGAACGCTTCAGCGATGGATTTGTTGGTGTTTTTCTGCTGGAATGTTTCTGAAAGGGAAAGTGGAAAACCCAGGTAGTCTATTTCCTGAAAAACAGCGGCATCCTGAGCCCCCCTGAGGTTGGCGACTATGGCCAGGAGTTTAGACCTGGTGTCAGAAAGATCCAGGCCGTTTAGGACTTCAGCGGTATCTTTGAGCTGTGGAATAGCCTTAGGCGACACAAAGCTACCAAAGTCAATGGTATCAAAGCCTACTTTCAACAATTTGTTGATGTACCCGGTTTTGAGATGGGTAGGGACAAACCCCTCCAGACCTTGAATGGCATCCCGCGGACATTCGATGAGTTTCATCTGATAAATCTAGCTTATTATCTTTTCAGGATGATCTAAAAACCAAATTTTTCAGGGTAATGGATTTGTAAATTGTAGTACTGTTATGAAAAAATCATCGGATATGAGGAGGTTTTTATACACTACCATTACGATTTGGTTTTTACAGGTATGCAACCTGAATGCATCGCACATTTTGGGTGGGTATATCAATGCAACGAAAGTATCGTCCACGGAGCTTACCTATCAAATTAATGTGGTGTTGATGACAGATGGGGCGTCAGGAGTAAACATTGGGCAGGGAGGGATTGAATTTGGAGATGGAACTAAGATTGACCTACAAGGTATGGAAGGAGTTTTTGAGCCTGGGGTATCCATCGGATTTAAGGGGCAGATAGTGGTTAAACGTGCTCAGTTTATGCATGCTTTCCCGGGAGCAGGGGTGTATAAAATAAGTTTTAGTTCAGGCAACAGAAATGCAGGAATATTAAACATGGCCAATCCCATTGATACACCCTTTTACCTGGAAACTCTTCTGGTAATAGACCCTTTTTTGGGTACGAATGATCTGCCGGAAATAATGAATGTAAAGATGCCCCTATGGCTGCCAGGACAGGCTGGCTATTTTAATGTGGCTGCTTTCGACACGGAAGGGGATAGTTTGTCTTTTCGTCTTGGTGTACCCAGGCAACTTAGGAACAAAACGGTGGGAAATTACAAAAGCCCTGCTGACGCCATTTTTTACAACTCTGAATTTGCACGCAGCAACGAGTCAGGAGATGGGCCGCCAGTTTTGAACCTCAATCCAATTTCAGGGGATTTGCTTTGGAATGCGCCGGGGATGGAGGGAGAATATGCCTCAGCCATAATTATAGATGAATGGAGGGAGATAGGAGGAAAGCGTTATAGAATGAGTCAAATTTATTTTGACTTTAATTTGGTTGTTGAATCGAAAGATGTACCCAGGCCTTTGATCAGCATGCCAGAAAACAGGTGTTATGAAGAGGGGACAGTGCTGGAGGAAACTTTTGTGGTGGAAGGTGAAAACGACACCAAAGTAATTTTATATACAGACGCACGGGGGGCGAAAATCAACGGCATACCATTCGAACAATTCGATTTTGAAGTTTATAAACTAATCCATCAATTGAACTTCACCTATGATACCAAAATAGCAGACCGTCAATATTATAAAGTGGTACTGGGTATCGAACAACCAGGGATTAACGGAATCAACCACTACTGGTCACGGTCCTTCTTTTTTGGGTTGAATTGTGATCGAATAGCGCAGGCTCCACAGCTGGTTACCTCAGCTAGGGAAGGGCTGGATGAGCCAAAAATAGCTACTCATTTTACCCAAACCTCTGGTAGTTTTTACCTTGACAATGCACTGGATGAACGAATTGAGTTTCGGTTGTACGACATCAATGGACGAACACTGGTTGGCAACAAAGTTGCGATTGCGCAAGGCATGGGACAGGTTCAATTTGACCCTATCCCCAGTGGCATATACGTCCTAAGTTTTACAGTAGAGAATAGGCTATATAAGCAAAAAGTTTGGATCAAATAGACCTAAAAAACCCCTTCAGCGATTTTTTGCACACTGGTGGATTTGCCCATGGAGTAATAATGAAGAACAGGTACGCCACTCGCTTTTAGTTCTTTCGACTGCTGGATTCCCCATTCTACACCCACCTGTTTGGCTTCTTTGTTGTCCTTGCACTTGTCGAGGGCAGCAGCCAGGTCGTCGGGCAGGTCGATATGAAAAATGCTCGGCAATACAGTTGCCTGGCTTTTAGTAGTAATTGGTTTTAAGCCCGGAATTATTGGGACGTTGATGCCTATTTCCTTGCATTTTTTCTCAAACTCGAAAAACTTCTGGTTGTCAAAAAACATCTGGGTAACGATGTATTCTGCCCCGACATCTACCTTGTCTTTGAGGTATTTCAGGTCGGTATTGAGGTTTGGGGCCTCAAAATGTTTTTCAGGATAACCGGCCACCCCAATACAGAAATTTGTAGGAAAGGCGTTTTCCAAATCTTCGTCAAGGTACCGTCCTTGATTCATTCCCTTTACCTGGCACAGCAGTTCACTCGCATAGCGGTTGCCTTCCAGAGTGGGTATGAATTTACCCTCTGATTTAATGGCATCCCCCCTCAAAACGAGCACATTGTCGATCCCAAGGAAATTGAGGTCGATCAGGGCGTTTTCTGTTTCTTCTTTAGTAAACCCACCACAGATAATGTGGGGCACAGGGTCTATTTTGTACCTGTTCATCAATGCGGCACAAATGCCCACAGTACCTGGTCGCTTACGTGTGGTCTTTTTTTCCAACAACCCGTTGGGGTGCTTTTTGAATACATACTCCTCGCGGTGATAGGTCACATCGATGAAGGGTGGTTTGAATTCTATCAAAGGGTCTATGTGATCGAATATGCCCTGGATATTTTCACCCTTTTTGGGAGGGATGATTTCCAATGAAAAGAGCGTGTTTCCATTGGCATTTTTTATATGTTCTGTTACTTTCATTCTAGTTTATTGTATTAATTCTTTTGGGCCGTTTGGGGCTTTAAATGGTACTTGAAAAATCCCTCGCAATCGGTAATGTCCACATCTGAAAAATAGAAATCTTCGAGGTTCTCAGTAATAATCAAAGAGCAGGCACTATCTATGGCCGAATAGTATTCCATCCCATCTTCAAAATTTTCTATTTTTGGGTTTTGAACTGTCCTTTTGATACATTCCGAACCTAAGGTAGTAATCAATAGTTTTTCAGAAAGTACTTTCATCTTTTGGCCGGCCAGTTTGGCCCCAGATTTTTTCTCAGAGAAATAATAGGTAATCGCCAAACACAGCGGAGAGGTATATACCTTGTGTTTTTTATTATCCGCCAGGCTTAAAATCCGGGAGGAATACGTGAAAAGTGGGTACTCCTGGTTCACGACTGAAATGAGCACATTGGCATCCAAAAAAATGTTCATTTTTTGCCTTTTGCTTTGAAATATTCCTTTTTGAGGTCGGAGCGCTTCCGGGGCTTGGTAACGTATTCTACTTCACCTTCTGCCACCATATTTACCCAATCCGAAACGGGCATATCGTCCAGGGTTTGATAAGAAGAGCTGGTAGCCTTTCTAAGCAAAAACTCTGTCAATCTGGACAGACTAATATTGTTTAGCCTGGCAAACTCTTTGGCTTGCTCTATGATGTCATGATCAAAACTTAAGGTGACTTTCGAATCCATTACGTAATGATTTTATTTTTTATACGTAAAATTATTGTTTTATTTTAAATTTTCAAAACGCTATATCGGCTACTGGCTTTGTCATATCACCTCAAATACCTTCTCGATCTGATGACTGTTCAGCCTGTTCAATTGTACGCCAAATTCGGCCCAAGCCATTTTTCTATCACTTCTACAGGTTGCCCTTTCCGCACGGCATAGTCCTCTACCTGATCTTTTTCTATTTTGCCCAAGCCAAAATATTTGGAATTTTCGTTGGCAAAGTAGAACCCGCTCACCGAAGCAGCCGGGTACATGGCATTGGATTCAGTCAACTTTATTCCCGTTTCCTTTTCCGCATTCAGCAACTCAAAAAGTGCCGGTTTCTCTGTATGGTCAGGGCAGGCCGGATAGCCCGGGGCAGGCCGGATGCCTTGGTACTTTTCTGATATCAGCGCTTCGTTTTCCAGGGATTCATTATGGGAATAGCCCCAGATTTCTTTTCGTACTTTTTCGTGCATCAATTCAGCAAAAGCCTCTGCCAACCTGTCTGCCAACGCTTTGACCATGATCGATTGATAGTCGTCATGTTCCTTTGCAAATTTCTCCAGCATCTTTTCTATCCCAATTCCTGCGGTAACTGCAAAGCCACCAATATAATCCTGTTTGTTGCCTTTAGGGGCAATGAAGTCAGCCAAGGACAGGTTGGCAAGGTTTTTTCCTTTTTTTCCTTGTTGTCTAAGGAAATGAAAAGTCGTCAGCTCCTTCCCTTGTTCATTACTGACTTGTATGTCTTCACCGTTCACATTGTTGGCCGGATGTATTCCTATTACGCCATTGGCGGTCAGGCTCCTTTTCGCTATTATTTGGTCCAGCATCTGGTTGGCCTCATCATAAAGTTTTTTGGCCTCTTTGCCGATCACTTTGTCTTCCAGGATTCTTGGAAATTTTCCTTTCAGCATCCATGTTTGAAAAAAAGGCGTCCAGTCGATGTACTTCCTTATTTCCTCCAACGGATAGTTGTTGAAAGTTTTGTTGCCAATAAAGTTGGGCTTGCGGATCTGCGTGCTGTCCCAATCGATTTTGAAAGCGTTATTTTGGGCATCTGCAAAAGGGATATAATTTTTCTCTTTCGTCCTGCCGGCATGTTTTTCCCTGGCATCCAGGTATTCACTTTTCACACCAGCTACGAACTCTACCTTCCTATTGCCCAACAGCTCACCTGCCACGGGCACACTTCTGGATGCATCCAACACATACACCACCGGACCCGAATAGCATGGATCCACCTTCACGGCTGTATGTATCCTGGAAGTGGTAGCACCACCTATCAGCAGGGGAAACTTCTCATTTTCTTTTTCGAGCAACTTGGCAAAGTCCACCATTTCATCCAGCGAAGGCGTGATCAGCCCGCTCAAACCAATAATGTCAGCTTTTACTTCCCTGGCTTTTTCCAATATTTTTTCATTGGGCACCATTACCCCCATGTCTATGATCTCATAATTGTTGCAGGCCATTACTACTCCTACGATGTTCTTACCAATATCATGCACATCGCCTTTTACAGTAGCAAGCAGTACTTTTCCCGCATTCTGGGCATCCCCTTCAGCTTTCTCGGCTTCAAGGTAAGGTGTTAGATAGGCCACTGCCTTCTTCATTACACGGGCACTCTTCACCACCTGCGGTAGAAACATTTTTCCTTCTCCAAAAAGGTCACCTACTACATTCATACCGTCCATCAGAGGGCCTTCGATAACATGCAGAGGCTTGTCAAAATTTTGACGTGCTTCTTCAGTATCTTGGTCTATAAACTCCACTATACCCTTCACCAGGGCGTGTTCTATTCGTTTTTGCACAGGTAGCGACCTCCATTCATCATTCTTCTTTTCTACTTTTCCAGAACCCTTCACAGTCTCCGCAAATTCCAGCAACCTTTCTGTAGCATCGTCCCGCCTGTCTAGCAATACATCTTCCACATGTTCGAGCAGGTCTTTGGGAATGTCGTCATACACTTCGAGCATGGCCGGGTTTACAATCCCCATGTCCATACCCTGGCCTATCGCATGGTACAAAAACGCTGAATGCATGGCCTCCCTTACCGGATTGTTGCCCCTGAAAGAGAAAGAAACGTTGCTCACTCCGCCACTTACATGTACTGCTGGCAGGTTTTCCCGTACCCATCTGGTTCCTTGAAAAAAGTCCAGGGCGTTTTTCCTGTGTTCTTCCATGCCGGTAGCCACAGGGAATATGTTCAGGTCGAATATAATGTCTTGTGGTGCAAAATTGATCTTTGGGCCCGTCATCAGGTCGTAGGTGCGCTTGGCAATTTCAATCCTCCGTTGATAACTGTCGGCCTGTCCGTCTTCGTCAAATGCCATGACAATGGCTGCCGCACCATATTGTTTGATCAACTTGGATTGCCGGATAAACTCTTCTTCACCCACCTTCAGGCTGATGGAGTTCACCACAGACTTGCCTTGCACACATTTCAAGCCAGCCTCGATGATCTCCCATTTCGAACTGTCTATCATCACAGGAATCCTTGCTATATCTGGCTCTGAAGCCATCAGATTGAGAAATGTGGTCATGGTTTCCACTCCATCGATCATGCCTTCATCCATGTTTACATCAATGATTTGGGCACCTCCTTCTACCTGGTTTCGGGCTATTTCCAGGGCTTCTTCGTATTTTTCTTCCTTAATCAGCCGTAAAAATTTCTTCGAACCCGTTACATTGGTCCGTTCACCTACATTGATGAAATTCAGGTCAGGGGTGACCACCAATGGCTCCAGTCCACTCAGTTTCATGGGAGGATAATTGTGCCATTTGTATTCGTATTTACCAGGATAGTCGGGGTGGATGTTCATTATTTTGTTTATATAGTTCATCAGTTGACGGACGACAGTCAACCGATTTGGTGTTTAATTAATTGATTTGATTAGTGCTTGAATTTTCACTACGATTCTTTCAGTCTGATCATAATATTTTTGAAAGTTTAGGTCATCAATTAGGTTTCTCCCTTTTGCCAAATACAAGCATGTTATCACTTCTAGTCCTGATCTGTTCGCATATCTTAAAAATCTTGTGAACTCGGCATTTGATTGACCTGTTCCTCCCTCTGAAATATTTAAGGATATAGAGTCTGAGGCCCTTTTAATTTGAGAAGTCAGAACATATAATTCACTCTTTGGCCAATTTTGAGTTAGAAAATGAATGTCATTGGCCAATTCAATAGCCTCTTTCCACACGTTTAATTTTTCAAACTTAAATCCCATTAGTTATATTTTTTAGCTAACCATAGAAACCTATTCATTGGGCAACAAATTGTAAATTAAGACTTGCGGCTCTTTTATATATGCAGCAATGCCTTGTGCAAACTAAGCGTTCCCACGGTCAACTGACAACTGTTGACGGTTGTGCGTTGACCTTTAACTGCCTGGGCCCATACCCCTCCGCCAATTCCGCTATAGCCCTTATATGGTCAGGGGTTGTGCCACAGCAGCCACCAATTATGTTGATCAGGTCTTCATCCAGAAATTCCTTGATCTGGCCTACCATGTCTTCCGGCGTTTCGTCATAAGCCCCAAACTCATTGGGCAAGCCGGCATTTGGATGCGCACTGATGTTAAACTGGGATTTGTTTGACAAAACATGCAAATACGGTTTCAATTCCCTGGCACCAAGTGCACAGTTCAGTCCTACACTCAACAGGTCGAGGTGGGATACAGAAATCAGGAAGGCCTCTGTGTTTTGGCCCGAAAGTATCCTGCCACTTGCATCGGTAATGGTACCAGACACCATGATAGGTATTTTGATTCCGCGTTCTTCAGCTATCTCGTCTATTGCCATCAAAGCCGCCTTCGCATTCAGGGTGTCCGTGATCGTTTCTACCAGCAGCAGGTCCGATCCTCCATCGAGCAGTGCTTTAGCCTGGTCAGAAAAAGCTTGCTTCAGTTGGTCGAAAGTAATGGCCCTGTACCCCGGATCATTTACATTGGGCGACATGGAAGCGAGCCTGTTGGTAGGTCCCATAGATCCAGCCACAAACCGTGGTTTGTGGGGCTCCTTCTCAGTAAACTCAGCAGCCACCTCTTTGGCGATTTTGGCCGACTCATAGTTGATCCTATATACCCAGTCTTCGAGTTTATAATCGGCCTGGGCCACCCAGGTGCTGCCAAAAGTATTGGTTTCCACAATGTCTGCACCGGCTTCAAAATATGCCGTGTGAATCTCCTTGATCACATCAGGCCGTGTCACCGACAGCAAATCGTTGTTGCCCTTCAGCAGCACGGCATGGTCTTTCAGTTCTTCATTTCTGAAGTCCTTTTCTTCCAATTGATACCGTTGGATCATAGTGCCCATAGCACCGTCCAAAATCAATATCCTTTCCTTGAGAATATCTCTAATGTCCATGTCTAAATGTTTAGTTTGGAACTAATACTTACCTAAGAAATCATATGACGATCACCTATCTTTTTCCAATATAGATTACATCGGAATGGGAGTTGGCACAACATCCAGTATTGCGGCTTTGGATATGTTGCCAAGACGTCACAGGGCCCAGTCCCTCGGTCTTTCTTGATAAGTGGAGCAAATATAAACCAAAAATATTCGGTGACAAGTGAAATCCCTGCGCATTGTTACATTTAATTGGTCCCTGCTGTCACCTGTTCCGTCAGGTTATCTTTTTATACTTTTTTAGTTTGGCCGCCATTTCCGGCTTTCGGCACTCGCCTGCCTCACGCACTTTGCCATTTCGGGCTCAGACAAATGCCTCTATCCGGGGCGGACCAGACTGTTGTGGTTGCCTCTATAGGTGTTAGATCAATCCAATGGACGCTTAAATTCATACATCCAAATTGGATTTCTTGCTCATGCTCAAATCAAAAATACGAACGGAAATGTTCAATTTTAAAGACATATATTGAGGGTTGGACGTCAATTTATTGTAATAAGATAAAACATGCACTAATATTAAACATGCATTTGTCCCCAGTAAGCGATGGTTTGGTGACTGAAAAGCCGAAACCAACTCCAGACCAGATCAATAGATTTCGGAAAGTAAAACCAGTGGACCTCAGCTCCTCATTGTCCAAGGAGGCTTTCAGCCAAACGAAAAACAGGGCTTTGACGGCTGGCCTTACCACTTATGCCGGTTCCTGGGAAAAGGCAGATGCCCTGCACTTGCTCCGCCGTACTTTGTTTGGAGTGAAGAAAAGTGAGTTGGACCAGTTTGCCAGCCTTTCCTTTGAAGAGGCAGTTACTGCTATATTAAATGTCTCAACTACCCCAAATCCACCAGTCAACAACTACAACAATGCGGCTGAAGGTGTGGAAGACCCGGGTGTGCCATTTGGGGATACCTGGATAGAAGCCCCTTATGGATTTGACTATGAAGGCCAGCGAGTTGGGTCTTTGAAAACATGGCTTATTGGCAACATGATCAATCAGGAAGCTAATATTACGGAAAAGCTCATTTTGTTCTGGCACAACTTGCTGGTAACAGAGTCCTGGGGGATTTTTATAGGAAGGGTCAGCTACCAATATTTCAAGGTAATTAGGGATCACGCTTTCGGAAATTTCAAAGAGCTTATCAAACAAATAACCATCGACCCGGCGATGTTGTACTACCTCAATGGCAATTCGAATGTAAAGGAATCGCCCGATGAAAATTATGCCAGGGAGCTTCAGGAGTTGTTTTGCCTTGGGAAAGGCCCCAATTCCCAATATACAGAGGGAGATGTGCAGGCTGCAGCCAGGGTACTTACCGGATGGGCAGTGAAATGGCAGGACGTGCTCGACGGAGGGCTGGTGGCTCCAGTATTCAGGCCCTGGAACCACGACACTTCAAGCAAACAGTTTTCATCGTTTTATGGCGACCGGCTTATTACAGGAAAAACGGGTGATGCAGGAGCCGATGAACTGGATGAACTCCTGGACATGATTTTTGACAACAACGAAGTAGCATTTTATATCTGCAGAAGGTTGTACAATTTTTTCGTTTACAGTGAAATAGATGAGGCAACAGAAGCCAATGTCATCAAGCCCCTGGCCACCATATTCAGGGACAATAATTATGAAATCCGGCCAGTTTTGGAGGCACTATTTCGCAGTGAACATTTTTTTGATGCACAAAACCGGGGAGTGATGCTGAAAAACCCCGCAGACCATCTGGTGGGAGCCTGGAGAACCTTGGAAATGCAATACGACGATCCCAGCGATCTGCACATGGTGCATAAAACCCACGCCAGCATGCTTTGGAGTATGGCGGGCATGGGCATGGAAATGGCCGATCCACCGAGTGTGGCTGGATGGCCGGCCTACTATCAGGCCCCTCAGTTCGACAAGTCCTGGATCACCACCGATACCATCTCTTCCAGGGCGTTGAGGATAGATTCCATGATTTTTTGGGGCTTTTGGGTCACCCCGGAGTTACAAATCAAGGCCGATTTAATTGGATTCATTGGCCAATTTACAACACCGGAGTTGCCTGGCCCGATGTTGGAGGAAGCCGCTGGACTATTGCTTGGACTGACCCTGTCCGATGAAGCCATAGGTCGCTTGAAGGCCATACTGCTGTCAGGTCAGTCCACAGACTCGTATTGGACAGCTGCCTGGTACGACCACATTAATGATCCCACAAATGAAGAATACAGGTTGATTATAGAAAACAGGTTGAAACCGACATTCCAGTCTATGTTGCAAATGGGGGAGTTTCAGTTGATGTAATGAAATCATTATGAATAGGAGAAAATTTCTAAGACACGCAAGCCACTCATTGGCTATTCCAGGCCTGGTTTCTTCCTTTGGGTTTTCCATGCCTGGCAAGCAATCCCTTCAATCTTTCCTTCGTTTGGCTTCAAATTCCGACAAGGTACTGGTTTTGATTTATCTCCAGGGTGGCAATGACGGTCTTAATACAGTGGTGCCACTGGATCAAATGTCGGTCTTAAACAAGGTGCGGCCGCATGTTGTATTGCCTGACAACAAACTGCTGGAACTTGAAGGTACGAACGTAGGGCTGCATCCGGCGCTAAAGGATTTTAAGTCACTCTTCGAAGAAAAAAGGCTTGGCATTGTTCAAAATACGGGCTATCCCGAACAAAATTTTTCACATTTCAGATCTACAGATATCTGGATGAGTGGTTCAGATGCCGACCAACTGGTCAATTCTGGTTGGCCGGGAAGAATGCTGGCACAGGAATTTCCTCAGTATCCGGATGATTTTCCCAATGTGGACATGACAGACCCTTTATCAGTGGAAATTGGTTTTGGTAGTTCGCTGCTATTTCAGGGACCTACTGCCTCCATGAGTGTGGTGCTCAACAATGTCGATTCTTTTTACGACCTGGTGGACAATGTGGAAGAAGAAGCACCCGATACGACTGCCGGGGACAAACTTAAATTTGTGCGTCTGATTGCCAGACAATCGCAACTTTATGGACAGGTGGTGAAAGAGGCAGCTCAAAAAGTTAAAAACCACTCCAGCTATCCGGAAGACAATGAATTGGCGGCCCAGCTAAAAATCATATCAAAATTGATAGCAGGAGGATTAAAGACCCCCGTCTATATGGTGCGCATTGGAGGCTTTGATACCCATGATGCGCAGGTGGTGGCAGGTGACCATACCAGTGGAGAGCATGCAGAGTTGCTGAAAAAAGTAAATGATGCGGTAATGGCTTTTGTGAAGGACCTTGAATTCCAAGGTACAGGCGACCGAGTACTTGGAATGACATTTTCTGAGTTTGGGCGGAGAATTGTCTCCAACGCCAGCCTCGGAACAGACCATGGGTCTGCCGCTCCTATGTTCGTTTTCGGCAATGACGTTACCGGTGGAATAGTCGGCGACAACCCGGTCATATCGCCAGATTCAACTTACGAACACAACCTGGATATGCAGTTCGATTTTCGCCAGGTCAATGCATCTATCCTTGAGCAGTGGTTTGGTGTCGATGCATCTGAAGTATCGTCGGCTTTATTGGGGGATTTTGACACCTTGCCGATCATTGGCAAGCCAGACCCGGTCATCTCCGGGATTAACCCCTATAAAGACGCCATGTTCAAGGTTTACCCCAATCCAATAATGGGCCCAGGTCAAATTGAGTTTAACTCCAATGGTACCCCAAGTGAAGTCAGCCTGATGGATTTACAGGGTAGAAAACTACAAACCATTCACTCAGGCACGCTTCCTTCGGGTCCACATAAATTAGAATGGAATGCAGCCGGGTTGACCCGAGGCAGATACTTTGTGGTGTACAAAACTACCCGGGGGCAGTTTGCACAACAGCTCATCAAGCACTAGGTACCAGATCTTACCTTTGAAGGCATTTGCTTTGGAGCATAATCTTCTGTGTCAATGATCTCGCGTACATTGTTTCGTATTTTCACGGAGAGTTCATCCAACGGCAGGTCATTGATGTCCGTCCCAAAAGGGTCTTCGATTTCTTCGGCAATCAATTCGATACTGAAAAGAAAGTAGAATATAGTCACTACAATCAATACCGTCCAATACCCGAATTGCCAAACAAGAACAAAGGGGAGGGAATTGATATAGAAAAAGACAAATTTCTTGATAAACATGCTGTAAGAGTAAGGAATAGGAGTGCTCTTTATACGCTCACATGCTCCATAAATATCAGAGAACATTTTCATTTCCTTATCTAAAACAAAAAATTGCTCCTGAGTGATATCACCCTTCTCACGTAGTTGCTGGAACCTCTGATAAATCATCCTGTTGATCATATTGGGACGGTGCTTGCTCCTGATTACAGCCTGTTTCATCTCAACATCCCGAAACTCCATTTCGCCAACTTTTATACTGTCTCTTAGATGTTCTTTTATGGAAAATACCAGATTGGGAATGGTGATTCGAAAGAAATGACGATCTTCCGGGTTTTCTACAAAAGAAGAGACTTTAATAGCCAGGTTTCTGGTATTGTTGACCAGCAAGCCCCACAGTTTTCTACCCTCCCACCAGCGGTCATAGGCGGTATTGGTTCTGATTACCAAAAATAAACCTAGGATAATCCCCAAAATGGAGTGGAAGGCAAGTGTGCCTTCATACTCCAATTTGATGATTTCTTTCATTATATATTCTACAGCAGCGGTAAACGCCCCAACTACGAGCATCATGGGCAGCAATGCCCTCATTACATGCCTGCTATAAACGCTGAAAATATGTGCAACGTAGGATTTCGGATTGTATTTAATCATGGGTCGGTTGGTAAATTGATCCTAAAATAATAATTATTTATTAATAATCGGCAGTTTCAAGCGATTCCCTTGTTTTGATGTCCACTGAAATATTTCTTTCGCTGGCGTGGGCCCTAAAACCTTCAATCACTTCAATCACATCATAGTCAATAGAGGTGGATTCGGAGGCATCAATAGTGAGCTGGGTACCATCAGGAATCTTGTTCAATTCTTTCAGGATAGCCCCTTTGTTGATAAAGGTAACCTCCTCGGCCAGTGTCATGCTCATTTTTTTCTTGCCATCTTCTTCATGAATATGCAGGAAATGGCTGTTTTTGTAGCTGTTTTTTAGAATTATTATAATACCTACTACCAGTCCGAGCCCTATACCAGTGAGCAAATCAGTGAACACTACACCAAGAACAGTCACCAGAAAAGTTATAAACTGCCCTTTGCCTAGTTTGTAAGTCTGCAAAAACAGGGAAGGTTTGGCTAGTTTATAACCCACCATCAGCAATATGGCGGCCAACGACGCAAATGGAATGGCATTCAG
This sequence comes from Cyclobacteriaceae bacterium, assembly GCA_040222275.1. GTDB lineage: Bacteria > Bacteroidota > Bacteroidia > Cytophagales > Cyclobacteriaceae > CAXBNB01. The sequence goes on along the minus strand of JAVKDJ010000099.1, from coordinate 242,594 downwards.
GATATTTGGAATAGCCAAAACAGACACCAGTAGGAAAACACCATGTATAATGGTGGACAATTTACTTTTTGCTCCGGATTGTATGTTGGCAGAGCTACGGATGATCACCTGCGTGATGGGCAATCCACCAAGAAAACCGGAAATTGTATTGCCCACACCCTGTGCAAACAATTCTTTGTTGGTAGGGGTTACCCGTTTGTGTGGGTCAATCTTATCGGTGGCCTCTACACAAAGGAGCGTTTCCAGGCTCGCAACCACAGCGATGGTCAAAGCTGTCACCCAAACTTGTGAATTCAATATTTGAGAGAAATTCGGAAATTGGAGGGTTTGGGTAATGGAAGTAATACCTTCCATCACAGGTACTTGTACCAAATGATCGGCTCCCAAAGCCATATTTGGCATGTACATGGAGGTAAGGGTTTGATAGAGGTACCCAAGAAATACCACAACTATAGGGCCCTGGATCAAGGTAAATATTTTATGTTTTTTGGCGAGTATCTTTTCCCAGAAAATAATCAATATCAATGAAGATACCGATAGCAGAATAGCGCTTGGGTTAAAATAATCGAGCATGTAGATCAGCTCAGAGAAAGTATTGTGACCATCGGGTTGGTTGAAGGAAAGGTCTCCTTCCAGGTCAGCATCATAGCCCAAAGCATGAGGGATTTGTTTGAGAATAATGATGAGGCCGATACCTGTAAGCATGCCTTTGATGACAGATGATGGAAAGTAGTAGGCTATAACCCCGGCCTTCATCAAACCAAATGCGATTTGGAAGAGACCGGCAATCACTACTGCCGACAAGAATACTTCAAAGCTACCGAGTGTACTAATGGCAGTTAGCACTACAGCCGTAAGACCGGCTGCAGGTCCACTTACCCCAACAGAGGATCCACTCAGGGCCCCAACTACAATTCCTCCTACTATACCGGCTATAAGTCCCGAAAAAATAGGGGCTCCACTGGCCAGTGCTATTCCCAGGCAAAGGGGTAAGGCTACAAAAAATACCACCAGTCCTGCCGGTAGATCGTTTTTAAAATTCTTTATAATATCTGTGTTCATTGGTTTTTAATCTTTTTTTCAACGGCCAATAGGCCTGTTCCAAACAAAAAAATGAATGGATGGCGAGCAAATTCGAAATCCCAACCCAAAAGATGGTTTGGTTTTCCATGCAAGCGTTTTGCTTAATACCTTGTCTTGTTTATTAATTGCATATCGATCATTCTTAATGCACCCGGTATTTTAGTTACCAAAAGGTTGTAGAATATGGCCTTACAATGGTTGTAAAAATGTGGATGCTGTTTTCCAGAATGAAACCGTCTTGTAAAGCTGAAAGATATGTCTCTGAAACTGACTTGTAGATAGGGGAAATCCATTTTTCGAATGCCCACTGGATACAAGTAAGCCCTGACGTACTAGGACCTGGGGAATTCGGGAGGTGGGGTCGGAACTGCCCTTGTGATGTTCTGGTAGGCGTAGCTTGCCTGGAAGCAAAGGGCTTTTATTGAATTTTTTAGATATAGAAGTGAGAATTTGTCGTTCAGCTGCCTGAGCTTTTCATCCTCAAATTTCTCTTTTTCTTTATGGTCATTGGTTTCTTTTTCATTGCCCTGGTTTTCTTCCTTCTCTGAATCTATTATGTCCAGTACCAGTTCTTTTTCCGGGCAACCTATGACCAGGGAATACATCGAGTTAATGGTAGGTGCCATCAAATTGAAAAGAAATATGACCGCAAACAGATATGTCAAATAATTTCTAATCATTAGATTTTGGTTGGACTCATGTTTTAAAAGTTGGATAACTGTGTACGCAAACGTACGAAGCAAATCGTTTGATTCAATATTTGTGCCGAAAATTTCATTTTTTTTATCCCGGGCAAAACACTAAAGCTGAAATCTAAAATAGACTCTATTGTTGGCAAAGTTATAAAAAAACCGGGTATCAAAGCAATTTCTGCTAAAGAGGAAAAAATCCTTTAACAATTTGTTGGCCGAAAAGAACCCTAGTTTTTGATAAAACGTGTCACTTGCGGCCCGCTTTGGGTTTCAATCCTTACTATATACACGCCCATATTCAGAGAGCTTACATCTATGATCATCCTGCTTTCGAATGGGATAGATATCAAAACATCGCCGCTCATGTCGATCACTGATACCTGTTGCCCTTCCAGGCTGGGAGCCAGGTTGAGGCTGATTTCTGTTGTGGATGGGTTTGGATAGATGGCAAGTGTTTGGTCAAAAGAAGGGTTGGATGCCGATTTTCCAGAAAGGGGAATAAAGTTGTTGGAGTCAATTTCATCTTTAATTTCCACTGTATAGTCTTCAGTTTCCCCGTAGGGGTATGCTTCACAAGCACTTGCGTTTTCATTGTATTTCATAGTTACCCGCAGCAGGGTTTCTCCGATCAAAGCATCACTTGAGATATCAAATTCATGTATGGTCAATTCATCTTCTTCCACGGTTCCGTTCAATAAGTTTTCACCGGGATCGGTGAATACCCCATTTTGGTTGAGGTCGATCCATATACTCCAGTATTTTGGAAAGCTACTAATCTGGCCTGCCTGTAGCCCTACTTCAGCGGTACTGCCCCTTTGCAGTGCTGTGGACCAGGAGCTAAAATCCGCATACCCTCCATCATTTCCACTATGGTTGTCAATTGACCCTAGCTGTATACGCTCAATCCATTCGTTTTCGGACGACTCGCCTGAAGCTATACAATATGGGGTGAAAGTAGTGGAGGCTGAAAATGATGAGGTGGATTCTGCGGTGCAGTTGGATTGCACCTGAAATTCGTAAAGCTCACCTGCAAGCAGGTTGGTCAGCTGGATATCAGATTGTGTGACAATCTCCGATTCCCATACACCACCCTGCGTCCTGTAGCGTACCCCATAAGACTCAATAGCCCTCACGCTATCCCAGGCAAGGTGGATGCTGCTGGTAGTGATGTTGCCAAATGAAATGTTGGAGGGAACATCTGGCCGACAATCCGTTTGGAACGAAAAAGGGTCAGAAAATGCCGATAAATCTACAACCGAACAGAGGGATTGCATTTCTACTTCGTACACAGTACCTGCCAATAGATCGGAAAGGGTGTAGAAGTTGTTGGTAGTGGAAAACTCCACCCAGTCAGATGTGCCCTTTTCCCTGTGCCTGCCATTGTAGTTGTTTACCCCCAGTTGCGGGTCCCAGGAAATGATAGCCGAATTGTCCGTGATGTCATTGACCATAAAATTCCCTGGCTCAGTCGGATTGCATGAGCTGGGAACTACCCCTGAAACTATCAGCGAAAAAGCCTGTGTGCCACCAACCAACGAACCTTTGTGGTTGATGGTGATGATGTACTCACCAAAGTCAGGGTTGCTGATTTCTATTTTTTCAACATTGTCCCTGAAATTATCGCCCTGGCTTGCAGCGGCACTCAGGTTTTGTGGATCCAGTGTCCAGGGTAAAAAAGTGCCGTTCCCCTGGCTCAACTTGCTGTCAAGGTCGTTCACTAGCAGTGACGAGGTGGAGTTTTGTGAGTTGCGGTCATCAGGTAAGGGGGTGCCTTTTGGGTCGGTCCAGCAGATGGTGACCGTAAGTGGGGAAAGGCCATCGGCCACCACTATCTTTTGGAATGATTCCCCATTGTTCAGTACTTGTTCTTCGATGATGGTAGATTCCCCGTTTTCCGATATCACACTGGCAGCCGACTCTACATCGATCAATCCCCAGCCAAACCGATAGTCTGGCCCGTGGCTGGGCCCTGCTTCTTTGGCGGTATGGATCAATAGCCCCCTGAGTGTTGCTGATTTCATGAAAGCGCTGTTGAGTTCGCTGTAGTGTTGCTGTAGCAAGATGGCCGACCCGCTGACGTTGGGGGATGCCATAGAAGTACCACTTATGGATTCGTAATCTATATCTGATCCACTGTATGTTGACCTCAGGTTGACCCCATTGCCCACCAGGTCTGGCTTGATGCGCCCATCGTCTGTAGGGCCTGTGGAGCTGAAGTCAGACAAGTTGACACTGCTGGGCCCTATGTAATTGGGCACATCCTCTACGGCCCCTACTACGAGCACGTTTTTGGCCATTCCAGCACCTTCCAGCAGGTCGTATCCACCTCGGGAGGGGTTTTTGCCGTCATTCAGATCGTTTCCGGCAGCCTTCACTATGAGGTAGTGCGGTGCGGCAAATGCTATTTCATCCCAGTTTTCTGCCGTATCGTCGTAGTAGCCAAATCTCCAGTCGGGCCATCCATCCTGCGCTTCTGTGCTAAAGCCATAGGAATGGTTGGATATCAAAAAACCCGCCGAGGCAAATGCTACCATTTCGGATTCATCGAAGTTCCAGTCGCTGGCACGTAGTTGCGCTGCTGGTGCCATGCCTTTGGCTGTGCCCAGTACACCAGCAGCCACCATAGTGCCTGCTACATGGGTGGCGTGCTCTGTAGCACCGTTGGAGCTTGAAAAAGCTATGCCGTCAACCAGGGTAACCCTGCCTCCGAATTCCTGATGGGTGGTTCTCACAGCGGCTCCATCCCATATTCCCAGGGTCATAGATTCCCCGTTGAGGTTGAGGCCCGTACTGCCCCCGGTCCAAAGTGATGATGCTCCGGAGGTTTGTGCGGCATTGAGGTTGTAAGTGGTATAGTAAAGAGGTGTCCCGCTGGAGCTAACCTTTTGCAGTTCTACCAGACGACCGTTTCTGGTTTTTTTTATTTCCCATCCGTTTTGGTTGGCGAGGCGCAGGGCTTCAGTCCTCTTGCTGTCCTGGTTCGATCGCAGCTGGTTTCTTATTTGATCAAGCTGCGACAGGTTGTCGGCGATGATGAGGTTTTGTCTTTGGGTGGGATTTTGGGCTTTCGTACCTGAAAAAGTAAATACCAATAGTGTAATCAATAAGATACGGATTGCCTTCATAAATAACAGTAGTTGACCAGCTTAAATACACCTCAATGGTATACAACCCTCAATATTATGTATAAAATTTGTCAAAAATGTCCCTGAACATGAAATTGGGTGTGATCAACATTTTCAACTATTGGTTAAAGTTGGGGGGATATGGCGAGCCAGCTAGACTCAAGGGGACTTCTCCCTACGGTCGAAGAGACGTCTTTTTATGGGCTGGCGCGCATTTAGCGGTAGCGTAATGAGTGCCCGGCTAATATCATTAAGAGGGTTTGGTCACGCGTTGCGCCGAAAAGGCTAAACGCGCGCCATCTGGATCTCTGAGGTTGGAGTAGTACTCTTATTCTACACGATAGTCGTGCCTTATGCTGGTTTATTAATTTTCATTACCCAATGATGGCGTTCATATACCACAAAATCAAAATATTCACCTGAATTGGTGATTATTCTGATGCCGTTTCGAAATATTTTAGCCGTTTTCCTAGGAATAGCTTTCTTGATCTCAGCTGCCATGAATTGGGTTTCTCCCGATTGTATGTTCATTTTATGTGATTTAAATACCAATCTCTTATCGCTAAGTAGCAATTTTCCACCAACACTTTCAATTCCACGGAAAAGATTAGCAGGCCCTTCATGTATCATGCTTTCGCCATCAGCTATTTCAATTTCTATCTTTTTCATTAACCTGTCGGAAGTCTTGGTCATGATGTACAACAACCCAAACCCAAAAAAGAACCCGAAAAAAATAAAGTTAAAGCCAAAGGGCCACCAATTAAACTCCCCGCCCAGGAAAAAATAAGTGGTTAAGCTGTTTAGAACAGTAAAGGCTAAGCCTGAAAACAGCGCAAACAAGAATTTATATTTCAATTTGATATGCATGATGATTTTTTATGGCAGGTGGTTTCATGGTTGTTGTTACCTCTTAAACTAACGGAGCAATGTAATGTACTATCCTCAAGAATCACCCATAACCATTCTAAAATGACTGAACCGTGGGGGAAACTTCCAGAAATCACAATTTGGCGATTCCCTGTTTCAGCAGCTGCAAAAAGGTAGTAAACCTGCAATACTTGATAGGCCTGGCGCGCGTTGCGCCGAAATGACTAAATGCGCTCCATCAGGGTGTAATCAGTGGTTATCTGATTCTTTGGAAGCACCGGCAGATTCATTAGTTTTATCGGAACTTGCCAAGTTCGGGGCGCACTCCTGCTAGCTTGGCGTTGTGTTTCATTGTCGGCATATATTTAGAAGATTCAAATTGATTGTAGTCTTTGTAATGAGTTAGATACCTCTTTTAATCGAACTCGTACTTATCACATCTACATTCGTACCATTTATCGTAGAATAGATTAAATTCATCAAGATAGGTCATTATTTCAGTTACACCTGTAAAGATCTTCTTGTCATGCCTTAGAACAGGATAATCGAGTTTCTCCACTATTTCGATCTTCCTTGCCAAGGACAGCCTTTCGATCCTTTCTTTAATCGCTAAATGCTCTTTACTTTTAAAAGATAACGTTAGATTTAACATAATCTCATTTATTTAGTTTGGAATATTCTTCTACTAATAGATCGCATTCAACCTCTAAAATACCACTGATTATTTCAGGTACTACTTCCCATTTGGGAACATGGCGGGTTTCTAACAACTTAAAATTGGAAGTATGCCCACCTATGTATTCAACCGAACTGCCATACACTAGCTTCCCGATTTTATGGTGTCTAATGACATAACTGCACATTATGCAAGGTTCGTGCGTAGAGTACATCACTGATTCACTGATTTTAGCTTCATGCTGATTCTTGATAGTATCCCTAATTGCATTGATCTCAGCATGGTTGGTAATGTCTTTTGTGGACCGACATGACTCAATCCCCTTACCGATGATTTCACCGTTACAAACCAGTATGGCACCCACTGGTGGGTTATTTCTTGATAGGGCTATTTTTGCTAATTCTAAGCACTTAGCCATGTATTTTATGTGTGTTTTATCAGTAGTCATTATAGATCCATTTCAATATCTCCCGTTGGAAAAGCACAACAAATAAGAATATTTCCTTCTTCAGGTTCCATAAACGGTTCCGGTTCGTAATTTATTTTTCCCTTTAATAATCTCGTTTCGCAGGTGGAGCATGTTCCCATTCGGCAGCTAGAAGGTGGTTTCATCCCCTTTGCTTCTGCAAATTCTAATAAGTTTGCGTGACTGCTGTCCCAAGGGACTTCCAACTTAGACTTTATGAAATTCACTCGAATGTTGTTTGTAGAAATCGAGCTGGAATCCTTAAAAATTGGTGCTCTACCGAACGGCTTCCCTTCACCAAAAAATTCATAGTGAATGTAATCTTGAGAAATACCTAAAGATTGTAAATGTCCATACATAGCCTCCATGAAAGGGACAGGTCCGCAGATATAGTAATCAGTATTAGCTTTTACCGCATTTTGTAGGTGATCTTTGGTGATAAAACCAGCTTCGTCAAAATCGACTCCCTTTTGTTCACCTCCTTCTGGTGAAGAATGAAAAATAGTAATGGATACATTCCGATACTCTTTGTCCACTTCTCTTAGCCTACTAGTCATCGGTCTAACAGATTTATTCAGGCTAGAATGCAAGAAGTGTACAGGTCTGGTAGGCTGGTTCTTAATGATATATTCCTGCATACTCAACATGGGTGTAATACCCACACCTCCGGAAATCAGCACTACGGGATTATTAGTTTCAGTTTCCAGATGGAAATCTCCCCTCGGCGCGCTAGCCTGAATCACACTTCCGACCTTCAATTCATCGTGAAAATACCTAGATGATATACCATGGTCTTCCCTTTTTATTGTTAACCTAAAATAATCCCTACCAAGGCTGTCAGATAGGGTATAGTTCCTGATTAGTTCGCCATCTGCTAAACTTAACTTTACAGTGATGAACTGTCCAGGTTTGTAATCTTCTAGTGTCTCATTAGCCTCCTTTTCTAAATAAAAGGATTTTATAGTGCTACTCTCTGTTACAATTTTTTTAATAATGAAACCTTTATACATACTCATACTATGGGTTGAATGGTGAGAACTCTTTAAACTCCCAATTGGCTTGATGATGATTTTCTGTAGATATCCACCTTTCAATGTGAAGCGTCCAATACCTGCCAGTACCAGTTGTTTTTTGCAAATTCTCTTCAGAATTTTGATCAAAAAGAATTTCAGCCTTACCCGTTAATTGCAGGGTTTTTCCTTCTGCAAAATCGACGAAAGTGACACCTGCATTTGGGTTTTCAATAAAGTTGCCCAACGTATTGTACATACTGTTACCTGCATAATCGGGTATTCTAACCGTATTGTTTTCCGCGATTTCTACAAAACCGGGGTTACCCCCTCGGTGTGAAGCATCTAACCGACCACCCTTACTAGAACTACCAACAAATAGTGTATCAGCGCTTTCAATCCACTTTACTTCCAATGAGGAGAGAATAGACCCCTCTGCAGTCGAAGTATCGAGGTGATTATCCTCTAGAAAATTAACTGTCCTTTTTTGAATGTATTTAGGACAGTTCGGGTAAGCTTCTTCTACCTGAATTTCTATTGAAGAACCCTGCTCAACAATATCACCATTTATTCGATATCGTCTACGAGTAGCAGGCTCCATAAATAACATTCCTATAGCTGGACTGTCTTCAATATTTTTAAAGAAAATATCTTTCTTCGTACTCTTCAATTTAGCTAAATCTATAGTCAATCTTCTTTCATCCAAAACTTTGACAAAACCATTTTCTCCAACTAAGGTAGATGTCCAAACTGCACCTGCTAGGTCTACGGTGCTTACAACAACCATGGGTTGATTTGAAACAAAATTAAAGGCTCCTTTGACGATAGTATCTACAATTACACGTCCGTTTGAATTGGCAATGACTTCTTCACCAGTAATCTTCTGTACTTTACGTTCTCCGTCATGATATTTAGTACCCATAATAGGGTTATGATTTAGAAAAGAATAAGTTACTGCTGGTTTTTAAGACCAACAGTAACTATTTAATTTGTTAAAAAGTAAATACTTGAAACCCTTCTCGTTGCAATACCACGTAACTTGGAAAGCCAGAAGTTCCAGGTACATCATTTGTTGAAATTAGATCTAGACCAGAAGCATCAGCCCTGAACACTTCAGCGCAACCGCACGATATGCCTTCAATTTTATCTTCAATGGATGTGTACAAAGCATGACCTGGGTGGTCAGCTTTTTGTAATTCTTCTGGCCATCTCGTACCTGTTCCTTGAAAAATTAATTTGACTTCTTGATTAGCTTCCTTGTAGTCATATACTACCGCCATTGCATTGAAGACTCGTCCCAAAGCTTCTTCGGAACCTGATTGTGGATCAGATAAGACCACTACTGCTGCTTTACTCATTACTGTTTTTATTTAAAATATTTGCACATTATTGGGAGTGCATTGACCCATTATAACCGAACGTTCGGTTAATTTTTGAATAAATTTTTTTACGGATAATACATCTTACGGATTCTTACTAAGGTATTAGTAAATGGACTTGTATCGTCCAGTGTACGAGCTACCACTAAACTTCCTTGTATGCTGATTAATACCTGCATAGCTGTCTCCTTAGCTTTGTAAGGGTCCATCCCTATATCCAGTCCTAACTCAGTGAACGCCTTCAACAAAAGATCCATGGATAAGCCTATCTCTTCAGCAAATAGATGAAGACCCTCCCCTATAGACAAGGCTCGTAATATACAAGCCTTTTTCCCACCGTGATACAGCTCGTCTATATTTTTTAGAGCAACATTAAGGCGGTCATCAGCAGGTTTATTCTTGTTCATTAATACATCTTGTACATTCATTTTTAGCCATTCACTGACAAAAGAAAGTACCGCCTTCCCAATATCCTGTTTACCCCCCGGATAACGGTAGTACAAACTTGCTTTCTGCAATCCAGAACCAGAGGCAAGCTCATTAAGGCTAGCACCTGCATAACCCTTGGTTCTAAGTACTGCCATTAGGGCCGTTAATAACTCTTGATCTTCAACTTTTTGCGGTCTCATGTGGCAATTATAGAAACATTTAAAGCAATAACCAAACGTTCGGTAAATAATTTTAAAAACGAAAACACAACAATTGCTAAAACATCCATGCCTTTCTGTACAACTTACTAGAAGACTTTACCAATTTTATACTTTGCGTTCATTCAGCTACAATTGTATCATAAATAAGGCACGGATTTTAGCTGGACGTTAGGGCGAATTGTCGCTCGGATCAAACTTTATGAAAAAACCGATAATTCTCTTAACCTTCTTCTTGAACTGTCTTTTGGGAACAGCACAAGAAAACTCAGATATTCTCCAGATTCGGGAGAACTTCCAAACATGGCAACCCATTATTGAGAGCGAACTGAAAAGCTCAACCCAACTTTTTCATTATGCCTGGGGAGAGAACTATCAGAAGGATGAGTGGTACACAAACGAACAAGCTTCTGAAGACAAATTCCTCTTTCAAAAAACCTACATAATCGAACAAGCCAACCTCGGAACCTTCGTTTACTATGACAACTACTCCATGTCTGGAGATTGGTACATTGCCGTTGACTATTATTTTAACACGAACAACAAACTTCACTTCGTCTTTTGGCGGATGAACACCTTCCAAGCTGACGAACCCTTAACAATTGAGAAGAGGCTCTACTTTAACGCTGACGGTGAACTGATTCGAAACCTCAAATCAACTTACAAGATGAACACCAAGGATGAATCAACAGCAGGATTTGCAGACCGAGATGTTGAATACGAACTCCAACTGAACAAAATGGGCTTTTATGGCAAATGGAAGGAGAAATAACATCGCCCTAACAGACGCTGATCGGGCATATGTCTGAGTGCTTTCTGGCTGGTTTCAGTGCAACTCGACCGTGATATCTGCCGCTGAGAAATGATAGTGATTTCTACAATCTTTTACTCGCAGGAGATTTTTACTTTCAAAACGCAGTGCCATTTGGAACCGTTGTGAGCTTCGGCAGATTTCACTTAGTGCTATTCACCAGCTGAGGACATACGCCCGATAGCTGGTCGTTAGGAGGCATTCACTGCATGACGAAAATATTACTGAACATATTGCTAATTGCTACAACCGTCTTGGCTTATGGTCAAACGGCTGAAGATTCAACTGAAGTTGTTGTCTACAGTCTCCTAGGTGAACTTTCTGACGAACAGTTGAACAGTAGTGGCGCAACCAAACTAACATTTGCGAACAGCCGGAACCAAGCGGAACAACTGGCTAACGATGATATTTCTAACGGAACTCCATTTCTTCTTTTAGCAGGCGGAATTGCGCCAGTAATTATTGCAACCGATCCTGAATTTGAACGGAAGTATAAAATCTACTTCTACGAATATGGTTGCACTGGCCCTGATGACAAATACATAACTGCATACAACGAGGTTGTATTCGAACACCTAACCCGAAAATATCAGAAACGCTGGATTAAGGAAGTTCGACAAGATGTGATCGGACTGAAGGACTGGAAGAAGCGGAAATAACAGCCTCCTAACATTGTGGACGCATGTGCGAACTGAGCTTTTAGCCAGCTTCGGTGGAACTCGACCGTGAATCAGCCGCTGAGGATACTTCTCTGCATTCTACCAAGCTCAGTTCGCAGGAGTTTATGATCTTCTGAACGCACATTTTCAACTATTGGTTAAAGTTGAGTGGATTTGGTGAGCCAGCCATAGAAGTCAAGGGGACTTCTCCCTATGGTCGAAGTGACGTCTTTTTATGGGCTGGTGTGCATTTAGCGGTAGCGTAATGCGTGACCGGCTAATATCATTCAGAGGGTTTGGTCACGCGTTGCACCGAAATGACTAAATGCGCGTCACTAGGGCCATCAGGTTTTACTTTTTATTTTCTAACAAATCTAATACCATCAAACCTCAACTCGCTTACCCATTCGTCCTTGAAGGATTGTTTAATGCGCTCGTAAATCTTATTTTCCTCATCTTGTGTTATACCCATATCCCTAGGAAGTTCAATGTCAAAAGAGTCATGAAGCTCAATTTTTAGGATTTGATCTCGCTCATCAAAACTAAGGTCACTATTGACATAAGTGATATTGGAAAAACCAAAAAGTGCAGGGTAGTCTAAGATAAGGTAGTCCTTATTAAATTGCATAATAAAAACAGTGTAATAGATGTGAGAAATATTGCCCCTTTCCACTCCAAATACCAAAAAAAGATTTTTATATTTCGACTTCAATTTGATTATTTCATAGAAATGAGAATTAATTTTTTTAGATAGATTGTATGCTCCAAAACTACCATCTGGTTTTTTCCATTGGATAATTGGGTAATTAATTGATCCTCTGGAACCTCCAGAATATAGCGAAAACGTATAAATCCTAATTAAGGAGTCTCCATAAGAAGTTGCTAATTCTAAGTTATGGAGGGGATTGGTTTTTAATTGTGAAGATTCATTTCTGGAAAGTAAATTGACAATTTTTTTTGATGTTGACATCACCAATGACTCAATATCAGTATCACCCTCAGTTACATCAGAGAAGTTATAGGAATCAATAAATTGAATTTCTTTTTCTATTGCTGCCTTTAAACTATCATAAGGCAACATCTGTCCATTGGATTTTAACACTGGAAACAAGACTATAGCAATAATTAGTATGCGAACCATTTCTAAAAAAATATTATTGATGTTCAAATATAGAGTTATTTTTCAATTGGGCTGGCGCGCATTTAGCGATAGCGTAATGCGTGACCAGCTAATATTATTCAGAGGGTTTGGTCTGTCACGCGTTGCGACGAAATGGCTAAACGCACGTCATCAGGAGTATGAATCCCCTGAACGAAGGAACCCTCGTAGCGTTTCGTTATTTGGTACGGCAAACCTACTCCCCCGCCTCGGCGAATTCCTGATACTCTACGCAAAAGGGTTCGGCATAGAGGGCCTGGTAGTTTTTGGCGAATGCCTCATAGGCACTTTGGGCCTGGCCATGCTTGCCTGCGGCCACCAACTCTCGGATCAGTATCTTTAGGGCATCTTCGTTGAGGCTGTCAAACAGAAGGATGGTTTGTGCCAGCCGGATTTTCACATCACTCTCCAGCGTATCCCGGTGGTTCTGGTAGATGTCGGTGAGCAGGGTATCTACTTCACCAGAAATTTTATTTTTAAAATGGTCAGCCCATTCAGCATGGGTATTTTGCAGGATATTGCCGTGTTTGAGCAATTCGAGAAAGGCAGAAAGCTCCTGCTCAGGAACATGTGCGGCATACAACCCATTGGTCAGTGCTTCTTTGATGCTACCATACGCAAATAGGTCGATGAAAAAATCCTCCCTGGTTTCTATGTACCATTTTTTGTCTTCAAATACCACTTTCAACCCCTCCACATCGTTCAGGGCCTTTCGAAGCTTCTTGATGTTGGTGCCCCGGTTTTCCTTGGCCTTGTCTTTTTCCACTCCTGGCCAGAATGTCTCGGTGAGCTTGTTGGTGCTGATGCCGTTTTTAGTTTCCTCGGTTTTGAGTACCATAAACGACAATATCTGCCGCAGCAGGGGAGAGAAGCGGGAGCTAATCTCTCCGGTTTCTTTCGTTTTGATGTTGAAATGGCCAAAAAGCTGGAGCCGGTTTTCCTGTTGGCTGAATTCTCTACCTGATAGGGTTTTGGCCCTTTTCTGGCGTTTTGCAGCGGAAGCCATCCATTTTACCCTCAGAAAGAAAAAAAGCATCGATATCAAAATGCATGCGGCACTGATCAGCACCAGATTGTAGGAAGAGGTTTCATCGTTGTTATTTTCCTGAAACAAAACAGCTACTTCTTTGGCCGATAATCCACGATCCCAGATTTTGAGGTCATCGAGCGAACCGTACAACTGCTCGCCCCAAATATTGTTGCCGATCACCAGCGACTGGCTGGAAGGCTTGATCTCCGAGGTGAGTACCTCTCCGGATTTTTCCCCATCGAGGTAAAACTCGACTGTAGCACCGGGATTGAAAACCACGCCCAGGTGGTGCCATGTGCTTTTGGACAAAGCCTGTGGCATCACATGGTCTTTGATAGTGGCCGTGGTGAAATCGGGTTTTCCTCCCATCAGCTTGAAGGAAAATGCAGCCCCAAACCCAATGATCCCCATATAATCGGCGATGCTGTCGGCTTTCACCCATACTGAAATGCTGATCGGGGTGGCAAAGTTCAGAAGGTTTTCCTTAGAGTAATCGATAAATGAATTGGGCTTTGACAGGTGTAAGACGTATCCCCTGTCAGTATCCTCTTTAAAGGAGATATCTTTCACAATACTATTTTCCCATTCCATGTCAAGGGAATTGGCTGCCCCGTTATCAAAACTAAAATTATAGATCAATTTGTCGTTGATCGGGATGTCATAGGCCGTGAATACCCTTGGGTCATCTTCCATCATGGGATGGTGGATGACTTCACCGGGGCTTATCCTAAGCCCGTTTTTGTATGGGGACAAGATTTGTTCCTTGGCCGTTAATGGAAAGGAAAACTTGGCCGGCGTAATGGTGCCTGGAGAATTGTACCAGTTGATTTCGTTGAGCAATTCCTCCTGATAATAGGCTATCCCGCGGAACCTTCTTAGTTGGTTGAGCGAATCAGCTACCTCCCTCACTTCACTGTGGGGCAGGTTTTGGGATGCTATGAAATTAGGAGGCATACCGGATTGTTTCCATAGCTCCAGGCAGGACGCCAACAGTTCCTGTTTGGTAGAAGAAGAGTCGTCAAATATAATCAGTTTGTCCAACGGATCTGACGAAAACCTGTTTTCGTATTTTTTGTGCCGGCGTATTCTGTCGATTGATGTATTGGTCAGCTGGTCATCGAATACCACTATTACCCGGGCGCCTCGTTGTACCAACTGATACAGTTCTGGCGGCTGATTGTCTTCCGAAAGGTACAACTGGCCGGGGAATGTTGACTCTAATAGTTTGGTTATTTCAGCCTCTTCATATTGCCCCTGAATAACCAGGGCAATGGGCGCGGTGGGAGTCCTTTCCAGATTTTGTTGGAGCTGTTGCAATACATCTCCCAGCAGCTTTTCCCCCGTAGCATCCAGTACCAGGTAGCCCTTTTCGGTTTTTTTTAATTGAAAAAGAAAAGCATTGGCCCTTGATTTCCAGCTTTGCCCCACACTGGTGAGGTTGGTTTCACAGGCGAAAGCATAATCGGACAGGGTGAGGTCGGATTGAGACCTGGAGCATGGCGCCAGTGCAAGCAGGCAAAACAATAGGGCAATATAGAATGGCGGTCTGCTCAATGAATCTGCAAATTATGGGAAATCAAATTACCACAACTCAAAATCAAAACAAAAAAAAGACATCAAACTCTCGTTCAATGTCTTTAGTATGAAATTAATCGTGTCTTTACAAGTGTACTACCTCACCGTATGCTGCAGCGGTGGCTTCCATCACAGCTTCAGACATGGTAGGGTGTGGGTGCACCGTTTTGATGATTTCGTGACCGGTGGTTTCCAGCTTACGTGCGGCCACAGCCTCGGCTATCATTTCCGTTACGTTGAAACCAATCATGTGGCAACCCAGCCATTCACCATACTTGGCATCAAAAATCACTTTTACAAAACCATCTTTTGCACCGGCAGCACTTGCTTTGCCTGAAGCAGAAAAGGGAAATTTTCCAACTTTCACTTCATAGCCGGCTTCTTTGGCTGCTTTTTCAGTATATCCCACCGAAGCTATTTCGGGAGAGCAGTAGGTACATCCCGGGATGTTATTATAGTCCAATGGCTCGGGTGAATGACCTGCCATTTTTTCTACACAAATGATACCTTCAGCGGAGGCCACATGGGCAAGTGCCGGTCCATGCACGATATCGCCAATGGCATAGATGCCTGGTATGTTGGTTTTGTAATAGTCGTCCACCAGTACCTTGCCTTTGTCGGTGGCTACCCCTACATCTTCCAGGCCAATGCCCTCCAGGTTGGTGGCTACCCCTACGGCAGAAAGCACCACATCACATGATATCTGCTCTTCTCCTTTTTTGGTTTTTACGGTCACTTTGCAGCCCTTTCCTTTGGTATCTACGCTGGTCACTTCAGAGCTGGTCATTACTTTCATGCCTTTTTTCTTGAAAGTCCTCTCCAGTTGCTTAGATACATCCTCGTCTTCCACAGGCACCACATTTGGCAGGAATTCCACGATAGTTACTTCTGTACCTAGCGAGTGATAGAAATAGGCAAATTCAACCCCAATGGCACCAGACCCAACTATTACCATAGATTTTGGTTGCTTATCGAGTGACATGGCCTCCCGGTATCCAATGATCTTCTTGCCGTCAATGGGGAGGCTCGGCAGTTCGCGCGACCGGCCACCGGTAGCGATGATGATATTCTCTGCCGTGTAATCGGAAACACTTCCATCTTCGGCTTTCACCTCTACGGTCTTGCCTGCCTTCACTTTACCAAAACCAGCTACATGGTCTATTTTATTTTTTTTAAACAAAAACTGAATGCCTTTGCTCATGCCGTTGGCTACATCGCGGCTTCTTTTTACGATGCTGCCAAAGTCAGCATCGGCCCCCTTTACCTTGATGCCATAATCTTCCGAGTGGTTGATGTATTCGAAAACATTGGCACTTTTCAACAGGGCTTTGGTTGGGATACAGCCCCAGTTGAGGCATATACCGCCAATTTCAGCTCGTTCTACTACCCCAACCTTCATTCCGAGTTGTGATGCCCTGATAGCCGCCACATATCCTCCAGGGCCACTACCGATTACTATAAGATCATATTTATTTGCCATACTTAATAGGTGTTTTTAAAAATATAAATAGAAGTTGGGTTTAGTCAATTTTGCATGTCAAGGCGCAAATTTAATCGCTTTGACCAGAAATAAAATTCTTATAACCGTTCAAATACTATCTTTTTTGGGTCGAAAACCAAACTTCTGATTTATATCCCAACAACTTGTTTTATTTTTGGCCGCTTAACAATCTAACGATATAAAGAATGAAGTTAATAGAAGGAAAAACAGCATTGGTTACAGGGGCATCCAAAGGTATCGGCAGGGCCATAGCACTGAAATTTGCCGAACAAGGTGCCAATGTAGCGTTTACCTATCTGTCTAGTGTGGAAAAAGGCCAGGCTTTGGAAGAAGAGCTTAAAGCGTTTGGTGTGAAAGCAAAAGGGTACCGGTCTGATGCTTCCCAATTTGCTGCAGCCGAAGAATTGATTGCCAATATTGTGGGCGAATTTGGTAGCCTGGATGTATTGGTGAACAATGCTGGTATTACCAAGGACAATCTATTGATGAGAATGAACGAAGAAATGTGGGACGATGTGATCAACGTGAACCTAAAATCCTGCTTCAATACCGTAAAGGCTGCCACGAGGACTTTCATGAAACAAAAGGCCGGCTCTATTATCAACATCACTTCTGTAGTGGGTGTGAAGGGCAATGCAGGGCAGGCCAATTATGCAGCGTCCAAAGCAGGGATTATCGGGTTCACCAAATCTGTCGCTCTTGAGCTTGGATCTAGAAATGTAAGGTGCAATGCGGTAGCACCAGGTTTTATCGAGACAGAAATGACCGATGTACTGGACGAAAAAACTGTTCAATCCTGGAGGGATGCCATTCCAATGAAGCGGGGCGGCCAGCCGGATGAAGTGGCCAACTGCTGTGTGTTTCTGGCATCAGATATGTCGTCTTACATTTCCGGGCAGGTGGTGCAGGTAGATGGCGCCATGCTTACTTAACGCCAGGTTGGTTTGTAACCCAACAATACATTAGGGCTTTTGCACAGATGAAGGTTCATTGGGTTTAGTGACAGGCAGTAAAACAACTGGCTAAACCCATCAGGCGATTAGCCGTAAACCCCAACAATTTGAAATCACCAATGCCGGAATTACAATTTGATTATTCTTCGTGGTTTATAGTTTTATGCCTGCTCCTTGGGGCGGGTTATGCATATTTGCTCTATAGCAAAAAGCCCGCCTGGGGCCGGGGTACGAACAGCTTATTGTCAGTAGTACGCTTTCTGGTCGTCAGCCTTATTTTGTTCCTGCTGCTCAATCCCCTGCTCAAGCAATTGATCAGCCATATAGAAAGACCGATACTCGTACTGGCCGTGGACAATTCCCTGTCTATAACAAATTCTGTGGACAGCCTAAACAGGGCAAGGATGCTTACTGAATTGGAGTCCTTTAAAGAAAATGTAGTGTCCAATGGTTTTGAAGTGGAAGTAAAAGGGCTTGATGGTAATATTAAAACCCTGGCAGAAGTAAGGTTTGAAGAAAAAACCACCGACCTCAACAGCATGTTCAGGGAGGTAGAAACCTTGTACGACGGCAAAAACCTGGCAGGGGTAGTACTGGTCTCTGATGGCAATTACAACAGGGGGATTTCACCGGCTTATTTTCCATACAGCTATAAGATAATGACGGTTGGGATAGGCGATACCACCTTGCAGGAGGATTTGCTCCTGAAAAATGTGCTCTACAATAAGATTGCTTATCAGGGAAATAAGTTTCCTGTAGTCGCTGAAATTGCCAATGCCGGATATCAGAATGAAAACGCAAAAGTTTACATACAAAAAGGTGGCAAAAACCTGGCTTCTGAAAACATAAGTTTCAGCAGCGACAATGGCCTGACCAGGGTAGAGTTTAACATTGAAGCCGAACAGAATGGCATGCAGCACTACCGGGTTTTGGTGGATTTGCCGGGAGAAAAAATAACCGAAAACAATAGCAAGGATATTTTTATAGATATAATAGATGGCAAGCAGAAAATATTGTTGCTGGGCCTGGCACCCCATCCGGATATCAAAGCCCTCCGTGCCGTAGTTGAATCCAATGAAAACTACGAGTTTCATACTTTTATACCTGGTATGAATGACCTGGATGAAGAAAAGTATGACCTGGTCATTGTGCACCAGACCGCCGACAGATATGGGCGGTTGGCGAAGTACACCGAACAGTTTAAAGAAAAGAAAACACCCATACTTCATCTGATTGGACAACAATCCAATGTGCAGAAGCTGTCCCAGGAAGACGAGGCTTTTAACTTCAAGTCCATCAGAAATCAACGCGACCAGGTGGCGCCAGTACTGAATGATGACTTTGTGAAATTTAAAATAAAAAGGGAGTTCAACGATGTGTTTAGTCAATTTCCTACACTGAATGTACCCTATGGAGATTTGCAGTTGGGCCCCAACGCTGAGGTACTGCTGTACCAAAAAGTAGGAAGCATCACCACAGACAAGCCGCTATTGTACCTGAGCGAAAACAACGGCACTAAAATTGCCTACCTGCTGTCTGATGGGATATGGCAGTGGCGGTTGCAGGAATATGCCTTCAATGAAAACACGGAAGCTTTTGACGAGGTGTTTTTAAAGCTGGTGCAGTACCTGAGTACGAGGGAAGACAAACGGAAATTCAGGGTATTCACCACCAAGGCCGAGTTTTTCGACAATGAGCCTGTGGTCTTCGAAACGGAAATTTACAACGACAGCTATGAGCGGGTATATGGCAACAATGTTTCCCTGAAACTCACTGACGACAAGGGCAGGGTATCAGAATATTCATTCATCGCTTCATCGGCCAATGCTGGTTTTGAGGTTTCGGGCCTTGAGCAGGGTATCTACCGGTTTGAAGCCAGTACCGAACGCAATGGTACATTGGAAAAAGTAAGCGGACGGTTCAATGTAAACAAACTGCAGTTGGAGCTGCTGGACCAGCGCGCCAACTTCGACTTGCTGAGGCAGATATCCAGAAACACCGATGGCACATTTTACCCCATCGAAAACCTGGACAATCTTGCAACCAGTCTTTCCCGGCTCGAAACCAAAGGAGTGATGCACTCCAATGAAGACTTTTTCGCCATCATCAATTTGAAATGGCTGTTTTTCCTGCTGGTCGCCCTCTTGTCCATAGAATGGTTTACCAGAAAGTACAGCGGCGGGTATTGAATCTAGCCTGTCAGGATTATTTTTTGTATTTGGGCTGGTACAATTGGAGGTAAAAATCACCAGGCACCTTGAAAAAAGTGACCAGACCGTATCCGTGATCCTCAATGTCGCCTTTGAATTCCACTCCCTTTGTTTTCAGTTCATTCACTGTTGCCTCAAGGTTGTCACAGTAGAACGAAATGGCGTGTGTTCCGCTGGGCAAACCATCTTCACCAGTTTCTGAGGAAGGGTGAACCCCCATGTCGCTTTCATCAATATTGAAAATGAGCCAGCCATCTCCAATATCTGTAGCACTTAACCCAAGTTTGTCGCGTAAAAACTCCCTTAACCCTTCTGGTTGAGAGCTGTAGAACATAGTGTGTACTCCTTTGATCATATTTTTTTTGGTTTACATTCTACTAAAGTTTGCTCTGAACCCTTCCATTACTCCATTTCCAAAGTTGGCAGCATCTGCGGTACTATCCTTGCCTGTGTGGCCTGCTCGAATGAATAGGCCATGCTGATCAATTGAGGCTCCTGATAAGGGCCGGCAAAGAAGGAGATGCCCACCGGCAGCCCGTTTATATTACCGGCCGGCACAGTTATGTTAGGATATCCTGACCTTGCTGCCGGAGACGAGCTGGATATGGAAAAGTGGTCGCCATTGACCACATCTATAGGCCAGGCAGGCCCTCCGGTAGGGGCTACTATGGCATCCAGCTGATGAGTGGACAGGGTGGCATCCAGCCCCTCCGTCCTTGACAACCGAAGCACTTTGGCCAGCACTTCCTGATATTTTTCCGATTCCAACCCCTCCTTTTTTTGGGACAATTCCAGTATCTCCTGCTCGAAATAGGGCATACATTCTGCCCTGTTGTTTTCATTATATCGGATGAGTTCTTCCAGCGAGTGAACAGCTACATCTGCACCAAGGTTGGCCAGGTACTTATTCAGTCCGTCTTTAAACTCATACTGCAACAGGTCGAAACCGGACGATCCATATTGATTGTTGGTAGGGATATCAACCGAATCAATGATGATGGCACCTTGTGCTGTCATAGCCTCAATGGCTGTTTCCATTATGGCATCCACTTTTTCATGGTCGCCAAATGCCCCTCGATATACGCCAACCCTTTTTCCTTTCAAACCCTCTTTGATCAGAAACTGGGTGTAATCTGTATAGGATTTTCCCTGGCTTTCCGTAGTGACCGGGTCGTTCGGGTCCATTCCTGTCAATGCACCCAGCAGGGTAGCAGCATCCGCGACTGTCCTGGCCATGGGGCCTGCCGTATCCTGGGTTTTGGAGATGGGGATGATCCCCGTTCTGGACCACAACCCTACAGTGGGTTTGATGCCCACCACGCCATTGGCTGACGATGGACATACCACCGATCCGTTCGTTTCGGTACCGATGGCTATGGCACAGAGATTGGCAGATACGGCCACCCCCGACCCTGAACTGGAGCCACAGGGATTGCGGTCGAGGTAGTATGGGTTTCTGGTTTGCCTGCCCCTGCTGCTCCATCCGCTAGAGGATCTGAAAGACCTGAAATTGGCCCATTCGCTCAGGTTAGTTTTGCCCAGCAAGACCGCTCCTGCCTTTCTCAGTTTACCCATAATATAAGCATCATTGGCAGCTTTGGAATTGGCCAGGGCAAGCGAGCCGGCACTGGTGGACATGTTGTCACCAGTGTCAATATTGTCTTTGATCAATACAGGAATGCCATGAAGCGGCCCCCTGGTTTTTCCAGCACTTCTTTCTTTGTCCAGATCTCTGGCTATGGTCAGCGCATCCGGGTTTATTTCTATTACCGCGTTCAGCCCATTTTCCCCTTCATCGATTTGCCTGATCCTGTCCAGATAGAGTTGGGTGATTTGCTCTGACGTATATTGGCCATCTTGCATGTCCTGTTGCAAATCAGCAACGGATTTTTCGAGAAGTTCAAACTGCTGCTCCCCTTTGTTTGTGGTATTGGTTTTATTTTCCGAAGGGGAGGAGCATGCCACGAAAAGTGCACAGATGAGAATACTAAATTTCAATAGTAGGTTGTTAACCAGGTTTTTCATAGGTTTTGAGTTTGCAGCCACCTAATTTAACCAAGTTATGCCTCTCACCAAAATCGTTCGTTTATTCGCAGCTATCGGTTTGACCTCAACAGCAACTGTTTGATGGACAGCACATGTAGGTAATAGGCAATCGGAACCAATATACCAGGTAAGAATATAATAGGAAACTTCGCTACCTGTGTATTGGCTGGCTCGTTCATGAAATAGCGGATAGGTGAAGGGAAAGACAATATGGCTATCACTAGTATATTGGCCAGCAACAACAGGCCAAAGATATTCCAGCCGATACCCCAGTTTTTTTGGAGTTTTGCTTTTCCGAAAAAAATCGGAGCTGCTACCAGAGCCGTGATGCCCACTAATATGTCGAAGTTGCGGCCTTCAAAGGTCATTTGAATGGGTGTAAGGTTATCGAGGAAAAGCATCCACAAAAGTACTTCTACTATGATGCGGAAGGATTGGAGGTAAACTAGGTTGTCCGGGGCAAGGTGTGTGAGAATTTCCTGGGTAGCGGGTGATTTGGTAATGAAAACAAGGGCAACAGCCGGAGGCAAAAGCACCAACATCAACCTGGGTGGGAAGTTGGAGAAGTCGGCTACAAACCCGGTAAGTGAGAGCATGGAAAGTACAGCTATCCAAATCAGTGTAATTGAGGTGAACTTCAACAGAAATTTTTGCCTTTTGTGCGGAGGATAATTTCGCAAACCAGAGCGGATGCCTAAATAAAACAGCGCAAGACAGATGATGGTAAGGGCTACAAACGAGATTTGGGTGATCAGGTAATATTTCATGGTGTTCTTTTTTTTATTCAAAAGAAAAAACACCAGCACGAACGCCGATAGCCAAAATTGCTAATTTTCAGTCCTGATGGTTTTGGGGTATCTGCCTGTTGCCTTTCGTAGCAACCTGCTTAATGAACTGCTGTTTTCAAATCCCAGTTGTGTGGCAATGGCATGTACAGGAAGGTCGGTTTGAAGTAACAATTCTTCCGCTTTTTGTAACTGCAACCGCTTGATGTATTGATGCGGGGAAACCTGAAAAACCTGCTTGAATAGCCTCAGGAAGTGAAATTTTGAAAGGTATGTTACTTCAGAGATTTGATCCAGCGTAATATTCTGATGATAGTTTGAGTGGATAAAATCCCTGCCGACATAAAGCCTCTTCAGCAATTCATGCCTTGTGGAAGGCCTTATTCCTGATATTCGTTTTTCCAGAAGGACTTCCCTGGAATTTTGGCTACAAATGAGGGTGAAAAGCGCCAAAAGCATTTCCTCATTATGCGCTTCGTCCCCATTGGAGTAGTTTTTTTTGAGGGCTTGTATGGTGGTATTGAAAACCTCAGTTCTCGGCAAGGACCTGAAATGAAAATTGGGGGAATCGTTGAGGACACCCGGATCATCTAGCAATGCATCATCCCTCCGGATCAGGACATCCCAGGCTTCCCTACAGAAGATATCCCCGAAGTGGATGTTGAACGTTTCTGTTTTGTGGGGCTGGTCAATCAACAGGTCGTAGTGTTGCTCATTGTTGGTTACCACATAGGCATTGTCTTCAATGGATACCTGTTTGGCCTCCAGGCTAATTGTGCTGGACCCGGCGCAATTGGTGAAAAGCGAGAAAGGTCCTTTTATATCTTTTCTTTCAGTATGGTTGACCTCTACATTGAGCAGAACAGTAGGCCATCCTATGTTCTTTAGCTGCTCATTGTTCCACCCGTTGCGGCTTTCGAAGTTTTTGGCAATTTGGTTTTTCAACCAGTGGATATCTGGAAATTCCTTTAGGAGCATGGTATGGATTTGATCATTCCAATTTACGAATTTTTAATGAAAAGGATAAACGTCACGATACGAAACATAGCATAATGAAGGCTCACCTCAGGCTTGGTCCTCTGACAATTGTCCAGGCCAGCTTCTGAGTCCAGTGTTCACAAATAGAACTTTTCGCTGATACCATGGAGCATGGCAAATGCGCTTTTTGTAAATTTGCCCAAGAATTATTTCGACAAACAACTAAAAACAACCCAAATGATAAAGGAAAAGACTAGCATTGAGGCAATTGCCCTGGAAGACAAATATGGCGCCCACAACTACCACCCACTGCCGGTAGTATTGTCCAGAGGAGAAGGTGTATATGTATGGGATGTGGAAGGAAAGAAGTATTTTGACTTTCTCTCTGCATATTCGGCGGTAAATCAAGGGCATTGCCACCCAGACATAGTAAATGCCCTAAAAGCACAGGCAGAAACCCTCACGTTGACCTCACGGGCATTCTACAACGATGTGTTAGGAGAATACGAAAAGTATGTCACACAGTATTTTGGTTTCGACAAGGTCTTGCCGATGAATACAGGAGCGGAAGCAGTGGAGACGGCTATAAAAATCACCAGAAAGTGGGCGTATGAAGTAAAAGGAATAGCGGAAAATGAAGCCAAAATTATAGTTTGTGAAAACAATTTTCACGGGCGCACCACTACGATCGTTTCATTTTCAAACGACCCGGATGCCAGTAAAAACTTTGGTCCTTACACGCCGGGTTTTGTTAAGATTCCCTACAATGACATGGGGGCATTGAAAGAAGCATTGCAACAAGACAATGTAGCTGGCTTTCTGGTAGAACCCATTCAGGGTGAGGCCGGGGTGTATGTACCAGATGATGGCTACCTGAAAGAAGCCTATGCAGCCTGCAAGCAAGCCAATGTACTTTTCGTGGCTGATGAAGTGCAAACTGGTATTGCCCGTACCGGAAAATTGCTGGCCTGCGATCACGAACAGGTTCGGCCAGATATGATCATACTTGGCAAGGCCATCTCCGGAGGCGTCTATCCGGTTTCCGCAGTTTTGGCGGATGATGCCATCATGAATGTGATCAAACCTGGCCAGCATGGTTCCACTTTTGGAGGCAATCCCCTGGCAGGGAAAGTGGCCATGGCAGCACTGGATGTCGTCAGAAAGGAAAAACTGGCTGAGAATGCGGAGAAACTGGGGGGACTTTTTCGGCAAAGGATGGGCCTGATGGTGGAAAGCTGTGCCCTTGTATCGCTGGTACGTGGAAAGGGCTTGCTCAATGCCATTGTGATCAACGACTCACCTGAGAGCGCTACAGCTTGGAATATTTGTGTGCGCTTAAAAGAAAATGGGTTGCTGGCCAAGCCCACACATGGCAATATCATCCGTTTTGCGCCACCCTTGGTGATGACCGCAGACCAACTTCATGAATGCTGCGATATCATAGAAAAGGTAGTGCGGGAATATGAAATGGAGGGTTAGGATGGACTATAGAGCCTTGCTAAACCTTCAGGGTTTGGTAAGGCTTCTTGCAGAACACAGCTGACTTTATTGTGCAAGGCTCCCCTTATCAAAAGCCAATGGCAGCAGGTCTTTGACCGTTGTTTTTAACACTTCATTGTTGGGCCTTACCATAAGTATTTCAATCGGGTGGTTTTGTCGGTTATGGTACTCTACCATCACCTGGCGGCAACTGCCACAGGGCCCTGCCTCTACGTAGTGGTCAGCACCTTTTGGTTTGGCTGTTATGGCAATTTGTAGAATTTTACGCCCAGGGTAGTTGGCACCTACATGAAACAGGGCCACTCTTTCGGCGCAGAGGCCTGCTGGATAAGCCGCATTTTCCTGGTTGCTACCTGATATGATCTGACCATCGTCAAGCAATACTGCTGCACCTACAAAAAAATTGGAATAGGGTGCGTAAGCGTTTTCCAGAGCTTTTTTCGCCCTATCTACCAGTTCAGCGCTGCTGGAATCCAACTCATCAAAACTTAAAATTTCAGCTACAAATTCTTTCCTTATTTTTCTGGACATGTACTTTTGGGTTAGCCCCGGTTTGTTATCCGCTCGCAATGCATTTGGGGATACTATATTACTTAATATTTATGTCAAATGTTTTGAACCGGCCACTTATATCTCATAAATTGCTGCCCGATAAATGAACTGCCCTGGTGGTTTGTTTTACGAAAAAACTAACACTATTTGTATGCAAAAAATCCTGGTACTCGGCGCGGGGCGGTCTTCTTCTACCCTGATCAAATTCCTGCTGGAACATGCCCCGGAAAATGATTGGCAGGTGACTATTGGTGATATCGACGAAGAGATAGCCAAGAAAAAAGTAGCAGGGTTTGAAAATGCCCGTGGAATCAAGTTCGACATAAAATCCAGTGGTGCGGAGGAGGCCATAGTAGGCAATGATTTGGTGATTTCCATGTTACCGGCATCATTTCACCTTGATGTGGCAAAGGTCTGCGCCAAACACGGGATCAATATGCTGACTGCATCTTATGTCACCCCTGAGATAAAGGCATTGTCTGACACATTTGAACAAAACAAAGCAGGTCTGGTGATGGAAATGGGCTTAGATCCAGGGATAGACCACATGTCTGCCATGAATGTATTGGACAGGATACGCAATGAAGGCAATGAGTTGTTGTCTTTTGAGACCTTCACCGGGGGATTGCTGGCGCCCAGCCAGAGCGACAACCCATGGGAGTATAAGTTTACCTGGAACCCGCGAAACGTGGTGATGGCAGGTCAGGGCAATGTGAAATTTATACAGGAAGGTACATATAAGTATATCCCATACCAACGGTTGTTCAGGCGTACGGAAATCATTTTTATCCCTGAATATGGATACTTTGAAGGCTATGCCAACAGGGATTCGCTCAAGTACCTCGATGCTTACAAACTGAAAGGAATAAGGACCCTCTATAGGGGGACGCTTCGCCGACCGGGTTTTTGCAAAGCCTGGGATGTGTTTGTGCAATTGGGGGCTACCGATGATAGCTACCAGATGGAAAACGTGCCCCAGATGACACACCGGCAGTTCATCAATTCCTTTCTTTCGTACAATCCCCACGATTCGGTAGAGTTGAAACTGGCCCACTACATGAACCTGGAGTTGGACTCAGAGATCATGTATAAGCTCCGCTGGTTGGGGATATTCGAAGATGAGAAGATCGGCCTTCCTTCTGGTACACCTGCGCAGATTCTGGAACATATCTTAAAGAAAAAATGGACCATTCAGGCAGATGAAAAGGATATGATTGTGATGTGGCACAAGTTCAACTACCTGAAAAATGGGGAAGAAAAGGAGGTGCAGTCGCACATGGTATTAAAGGGCTCTGATGCCACCAATACCGCCATGTCTATGACTGTAGGCTTGCCGCTGGCTGTCACAGCAAAGCTAATACTGAATGGCAGGCTCAATGTTAGGGGAGTAATGATCCCTACAGGCAGGGAAGTTTACGAACCCGTGTTGGAAGAACTCAAAGTTTATGGTGTGAATTTTGTGGAAAGGGAAATGGAGGTTTCAGTCTGAAAACCTTAGGATAGTTACTTCGTTCAATCAAGGCATTTTACCCAAAATGATTTTGTAGTTTATTTTTTTAATGGGATCAATTCCTCAAAACATTATGCCGTTGCAAAATCGTATATTCTTCCTGTTACTCGTTTTACCGCTTGGTTTATATGCCCAATCCCCAGAGGACAGCACAAAGATGAGTAATGAGATTACCCTCAATGAGGTGGTCATCAATTCAGATATTTTTGAAAACAAGTACCAGGACTTTGCCGGATCTGTTACCAGCATCAAACCTGACCTGCTTCACAGCATAAACAGCCTTTCACTCCAGCCGGTACTCAATACCGTTCCGGGAGTATATATGCAGTCGGGTGCGCTCAATACCAACAGGATCACCATAAGGGGAATTGGCTCCCGCTCACCATTCACTACCAACAAGATCAAGGCCTATCTCGACGAAATACCACTTTCTACTGGTGAGGGGGAAACCACCCTCGAAGACATAGATTTTGCTACACTGGGAGGGGTAGAAGTATATAGAGGACCAGTCTCCACCATGTATGGGGCGGGCCTTGGAGGTGCGGTTCACATGCTCACGAGCCGATCAACACCAAGAAATAACGGGAGCCTGGATTTTTCAGTGGGCTCTTTCGGGTTACAAAAATACAACGTTACCCTGGGACTGGGTAGTGAAAAGGTAGGCATGAACCTTTTTTATCAGGGTGTTCAAAGTGATGGTTATCGCGACAATAATGAATACAGTAGGCAGTCATTGTCATCGATTGGAAGGGCTAAAGTGGGAAAAAAATCATCGCTAAGTACCTACTTTAATGTGACCGATCTGAAAGCATTTATTCCGAGTTCCGTAGATGAAGACACCTACCTCAACAGTCCCACCGATGCTGGAGGGCCATGGGGCAATGCACGTGGTTTTGAAGACAACAACAGGGTACGGGCGGGTTTATCGCTGAGCACCGCATTCAATGAAGGCTTGGAAAGCACAGTGGCCTTGTTTACCAATATTGGGGATTCAAGGGAGGTCACCCCATTCGGCAATGAGGACATTACCACCTCAAATTTTGGGTTAAGGGGAAAATTGAGAAAGTCTTTTTTGCCAGAAAACAAGTTGGTGGGGGTATTGGGAACAGAAGTTTTTGTGGAAAATTTCAGAATCAAAAGCTTTGAAAACGACAACAGCCAAAACGGCGATATGACTTCTGACCTGAGGCAGGACAGGAATTATGCCAATATATTTCTGGCTACAGAATACCTGCCGGCCAAAAATTGGATAGTGTCGCTTGGTGGCAACCTCAACCTATCCAAATATGAAAATATTGATGAGTTTACAACAGGCGGAACAGGCCTGAGCGGAAAGAAAACTTTTGACCCGGTTGTGTCACCAAAATTGAGTGTGGTAAGGCACCTGGGCGAATCTGTATCAGTCTATGGGCTTGTTGCCCATGGCTTTTCACTTCCTACTTTCGACGAAACGCTGAACCCTGGTGGCAATATCAACGAAGACATCCAGGTGGAAAAGGGCCTGAACTACGAATTGGGGATTAAAGGAACTTTGTTTAATGACAAAATCTATTTTGACCTGACAGGGTACAGCATGCGCATCAACGACCTGTTGGTGGCCAGAAGGAATTCCGAACTGGACTATTCCGGGTTCAACGCAGGAAAGAGTACCCATAATGGCATAGAGGCGATGCTCAAGCACCGCCTGATAAACACCGAAGTGGTGACAATAGAACACGACCTGAGCTATACATTGATGGATTATAGTTTCGATAACTTCATAGATGACGACCGTGGGGATTTTTCAGGGAATAAATTGACTGGTGTGCCCGACTACACGGTGAATTATAACCTGACGATAGAAACAACCTATGGATTTTATGGCAGGGTCAATTGGCAGGGCGCAGGAAGCATGCCCATCCTAGACGACAATTCTGTTTTCTCCGACTCTTATCTGGTGGCCAATCTTAAGCTGGGATTTCGAAGGGAGTTTCAGAAAGTGAGTGTAAATGTATATGGAGGAGTGAATAATGTATTGGATGAAAAGTATGCTTCCATGCTACAGATCAACCCGAGGTTCAACCAGAGGTACTACTACCCGGGTTTGCCTATCAATTATTTTTCGGGAATAAAAGTGGGGTATAGGTTTTAGGTGTTATATGGTTTGAATCTACTTCCCTTACCAATTCAGGTCGAGGACTACTTTTAAATTGAAGATCAGTTTTTTTCGGACATCTACGGGTAATTCGCCCAACTTGCGTATAAACCTCCGGTTGTCAATGGCCCTCAGTTGATCTACCAGGATGTCCGAATCCTTGTCCAACCCACTTTCATGAGCACTTAAATGAACCCTCAGCACTTCACTGTCTGATATCACGTTGGTGGAAATGGGGCAAACGATCGTTGACGGATGAGCATCGTTGAGCAAATTGGTCTGTACTACCACTACTGGCCTTGTTTTACCTACCTCTGTATCACGCTGTGGATTGAGTTTGGCAAGCCATATTTCAAACCTTCTCATGAAAATGGTTAGTCCAGCAGAAACTCATCGTCATCAATGTCATCAAATTCGGCCAGTGTATCGAGTGAGTTTGTATAAACCGCCCTGGATTCCTCAAGCAGTTGATCTTTCATGAGCTTGCGCTTGTAGAGTCTATTGTAGTAGCTCACCGCTTCATTGATGTACTTATTCCTCTTTTTGTTAAGGTGTCCAATGATTTCTTCTGTTTCGGAAAAAATATTGTCTTCTAGTTTCAAGGATAAGTTTTTCATATCACAAAAGTATATACTTTTAGTATATTTATCCCGCAATATCCCAATAATTAAACATTACCCCCTCATCCATTCAAAAACTTCATAGTGATCGCCGGACATTCCCAGGCCTGTATAAACCTTTTTTGCTTTGAGGTTGTCCCTGAAGACATATAGCCTGATGCCTGTGAATTGGTCACTTTGTTCTACTAGGGACTTTACGTGAAAGTAAAGGGATTTGAAAACTCCCTGCCCCCTGTGTTCTTTGTCCACATAAACGGATTGTATCCAAAGCGTGGTGCCGTTTCTCCAGTCGCTCCATTCGTAGGTGGTAAACAAGCTACCTATCACTTTGCCATCTTTTTCCCCGACAAAATATTGTCCTCTGGCAGGATCTGACATACCGTTTTTCACCCCTTCTTCCACTGTTGGTCTGTGAAGGGTGAGGTTTTCGGTTTCCTGTGCCAGGTTGAGTTGAAAATCTACAATGGATTTTGCGTCAGATGCAATGGCCTTTCTGATGTGCAGCATATCTCTAAAAGTCTTCAATTTGAAGTAAATTAAGATTTTTAAACGGCTAATCGCAAAATTTTATGGCACTAATAGTAACTTGCGAAAATGTCTGAAATAGAGGAATTCCCATATCTAAAAGATTTGAACGAACCCCAAAGAGAGGGTGTATTGAAAGTAGAAGGGCCGAGCATGATCATAGCCGGTGCGGGTTCTGGAAAAACGAGGGTGCTCACCACCAGGATAGCCCATTTGATCAAGAGCCACAATGTGGACCCGTTTTCCATTTTGTCCCTCACATTTACCAATAAGGCTGCCAAGGAAATGCGTGGGCGTATAGAGCAAATAGTGGGCAGTGATGCCAGAAACCTCTGGATGGGCACTTTTCACTCTGTTTTTTCCAGGATATTAAGGGCAGAGGCCGACAAGCTGGGATTTCCTAGCCACTTTACCATTTACGATTCTGACGACACCAAATCACTGATCAGGACAATTGTCAAAGAGTTTAACCTGGACGACAAAGTATATAAGGCCAATGTGGTGTACAACAGGATTTCCGGTGCGAAAAACCGTTTGGTGTCGTGGCAGGAATACAACAACAACCCCATCTACAAGCAGGACGATATCGACAACAGAAAGCCTGAGATGGGAAGGATATACAAGGAGTATGTGCAACGGTGCTTCAAAGCCGACGCAATGGATTTTGACGACCTCCTGTTTTATACAAATGTACTCTTCCGAGACCACACCGATGTGCTCAACAAATACCAGCAGCGCTTTAAGTACGTGCTGGTGGATGAGTTTCAGGATACCAATATATCACAATATGTGATCACCAGAAAACTGGCCTCTGTGACCAGGAATATCTGTGTGGTAGGTGACGATGCACAGAGTATCTATGCTTTTCGGGGAGCGAATATCCAGAATATCCTCAACTTCGAGAAAGACTACCCGGAGCTCAAAGTGATCAAGCTGGAGCAGAACTACCGATCCACAAAGAATATCGTGAGTGCCGCCAATTCGGTGATAGACCGCAACAAATCCCAGCTTCAAAAAAATGTGTGGACGGACAATTCACAGGGTGATTTGATTGACGTGATCAAAGCAACCACCGACAATGAGGAGGGGAAACTGGTGGCATCTGCCATCTTTGAGGCCAAGGTAAACCATAATTTAAGAAACTCTGATTTTGCAGTGCTCTACCGGACCAACAGCCAGTCCAGGTCCATGGAAGAGGCCCTGCGCCGAATGAACATCAAGTATAGGATAGTAGGAGGGGTGTCCTTTTATCAAAGAAAGGAAATAAAGGATGTGCTGTCTTATATCCGCTTTGCAGTGAACCAAAACGATGAGCAGGCCTTGAGGAGGATAATCAACCTGCCAAAAAGGGGGATAGGGGATACATCGGTGGAAAAACTGGTAGTGGCAGCAGCAGAAAACAACATTTCTGTCTGGGATGTGATACAGCAGGCTGATAGCTTTTTGTCTGGTAGGGTGGCCAATGCGATAAAGGAGTTTGCGGCATTGATCAAAGGTTGTATGCTGGCCATAGAACGCAAGGACGCTTTTGAAGCGGCTACCCAAATTGCAAAGAATTCGGGTTTGCTGAAGGAATTGTATGACGATAAGACCATAGAAGGCCGCAGCAGGTATGAAAACGTGCAGGAATTGCTCAATGGTATCAAAGAATTTGTGGACAACCCTGAGACAGAAGACAAAAGCATGTCGGCATTTCTCCAGGAAATAGCCCTGCTGACTGATGCCGATAGCCAGGATAAAAATGATTCGGATTTTGTGACCTTGATGACCATCCACATGGCAAAGGGCCTGGAGTTTAAGCATGTGTACCTCGTGGGTATGGAAGAGGATTTGTTTCCATCGCAGATGATGCTGAGCTCAAGGGACGATCTGGAAGAGGAACGCAGGTTATTTTATGTCGCGATCACCAGGGCAGAGATCAAGCTGACTTTGAGCTATGCCTTGACAAGGTATCGTTTTGGAAGCCTCAAAACCTGTGAGCCCAGCCGATTTTTAAATGAAATAGATGCTGATTTTATCAAGGTCAGTCAAAAATATTCGAATTCTTTTACCCCTCCGGCTTTAACGAGAGAGGGAAGTCAATCCACCAAAAGTTTCATTTCTACCGTACAGCGAACGGCACCAAAGCCATCGCCCAATGCCATTGTGCATAAACCATCGCCCAACTTTGCGCCAACCGATACCTCCGGCCTGGCCGAAGGCATGAAAGTCGAACACCCTAAATTCGGTTTTGGTACAGTGACCAAAATGGAAATACAGGGATCGAACCGAAAAGCCCATATATCTTTTGAAAAAGCAGGCGACAAGACATTATTGCTGTCATTTGCCAAGCTCAAGGTTCTGGATTGATTGGAATTGTACGTCAATGTGCTAATTTTAGGCTTTTGAGAAAAGCCCTAAAACTGTGAATCCAGTAGAAGATTTATTAACAGAAATTCGTTCTTGTCGTATTTGTGAGCAGTCCCTGCCGTTGGGGCCCAATCCTATCGTTCAGTTTTCTGAAAATTCACGAATACTGGTGGTAGGCCAGGCACCTGGTACCAGGGTACACAAAACGGGCATACCGTGGAACGACCCCAGTGGCAACAACCTGAGGAAATGGATGGACATAGATAGTGAGGTATTTTATGACACCTCTAAAATTGCCATTGTTCCCATGGGTTTTTGCTATCCGGGAAAGGGGAAGTCCGGTGACCTGCCTCCCCGAACCGAATGTGCTGAGGCCTGGCATCAGAAAGTATTGGATCATCTGCCAAATCTTGAGCTTACGCTGTTGATTGGACAATATGCCCAAAATTATTACCTCAAAGGTCGATTGGGAACGCTAACTGAAACGGTTCAAAACTGGAAAGCTTATCAGCCCCGTTTCTTCCCTTTGCCACACCCCTCGCCCAGAAATAACATTTGGATGCGCAAAAACCCATGGTTCGGAGAGGAGGTGCTTCCCCAGCTGCAGAAAAGTGTCAGGAGTGTGCTTGAGCCTGGGAACTAATTTTAAAAATGAGGCGTTTTTAAGCCTACTGAAATTTATTACTAAACCATAATACAACAATGAAATACTTTAGCTGTTTGTTCTTACTTTTTTCAATTCTAAGTTTCACCCTTTCTGCCCAGTCGTTTCGGTCGCTGGACAAGAGCCCGATGGATGTGGCCTATTTGCCTGACAACTTTGCGCATGACAGGGATCCGGGGCAAAAGGCTGTGGTAAAGGTTTATTATAGCCAACCCCAAAAGAAAGGCCGGGAGATATTCGGATCCAAGGTTCCTTACGGCCAGGTTTGGAGGACTGGGGCCAATGAAGCCGTAGAGTTCAAGGCTTATCAGGATTTGGAGATCGGTGGAAAGAAGTTGAAAGCCGGTACCTATTCCCTTTTTACCATTCCTGGCGAAAAGCAATGGACTGTCATAATCAACTCCGATCTTGACTATTGGGGAGCCTACAGCTACAATGAGGACAAAGATGTATTGAGGGTAAAGGTGGATTCAAAGCCCCTCTCTGAGGTAGTAGAAGCTTTTTCCATCCGCTTTGAAGACCAAGGTGGTAAAAAAGCCGTGATGAGAATGGCCTGGGACAAAACTTTGGTAGAAGTACCGTTGAAGTATTAGAAAGACTTAAACTTGTTTAAGTCGTTCCATCAACATTAGTTAGAAATAAAAAAGGGCCCAACTTGGGCCTTTTTTATTTCCATGGAATTTGTTTTGTTATCCAGCTATATCGTAGTGTTTTCTGAATAGCTGCTCATATTTTGAGGCCAGCTCATTGTTGTCAGAAGACTTGAATGCCCGGGCGATTTCACTCAACTCGATTAGGTTTCGCTGCATTTCATATTGGTCCATAATGCCATTATCGTACAAATAGGTGAGCATTTCGTCGGCACGTTGCGACATTACTTCGGCCATTTTGGTGGCCCTTTCTTCCTCACCAAACGCCAGCAGCAAACCAATCTGCTGCACGCTGAAGTGATCGAACCTCACCGCTTCATCCGGTATAGTTTCCAGGCACTTGAGCACTATGTCTTTGGCTTTGTCGGTTTTGCCTTCCTGCATCAGTGCTTCCGCAAGCGTATTGAAAGAAGCCCTATGGTTGAGTACAAAGTTTCTATAGTCCTCCGAGTAATAAACTTCAGGATTGTCGAGTTCCCTCCAGAAGAAATTGTTCATCATGTTGTCATACATTTTGTCGGTATCTATCAGGAGTTCGGATGGATTCGGGTTTTCTACCGGCAGCAGCCTGAAGGCCATTCCTTCCTGTACCATGTATTGCCTGATGTTGAGGTTTACACCCGCCAGGGAAGTGTTGTTGAAATAGATAGGGCGTTCCCAGTTGTTGTTGACAATAAGATCTAGAATGGCCAGGTCTTTTTTCTCCAGGGCCCTTCCTTTCAGCGTCCAGGTCATTTTATCGGTTAGTAAATGCCTTTTACTTCCAGGAATAATCCCTTTTGACAAAATAGCTGTGGTATCCACATTGAGGTAAAAATTCTTTGAAGGTACTGAGTTGTAGCTGCTGATCGAAGTGGGTATTTGCAATGCAGGATGTTCCTCTTTTATCAGTTTCAGGAATTGCTCAGTGCTCATGGCACCTTTGATGTTTTCCCTTTCTATCAGTGGCAGGTAGTCGTTCAGTCCACCCTGGATGTAGTGTTTTTTGGTGAGCCCGAATGGCAGGGGTTTAGACTCATAAGCGTCCCTCATCATTTGCTCGATATACCAGTCGGTGTTGAAATAGCTGAGTACGATCACCCTCACGTCAGTCCTGAAACCTTCCACTTCCTGAGCATACCATAGAGGGAAGGTGTCATTGTCACCCCCGGTGAATATAATGGCATTTGGTGCACATGACGCCAGGAAGTTTTTGGCCGAATCCACCGAAAAATACCTGTCTGACCTGTCGTGATCATCCCATCCTTCTGTTGCCATGAGAGTGGGGGCAGAAAGGCATATCAAAGTAGCCGCTATGGCAGCTGCCTTTCCATTTTTTACCACTGTATGGATACCCCTGAACAGACCAATAACAGCCAGGCCAATCCAGAATGCAAAAGCGTAGTAGGATGCCGCATAGATGTAGTCCCTCTCCCGCGGTTCGACAGGCGGGGAATTGAGGTACAGCACAATAGCCGCCCCGGTAAGAAAGAACAGCATGGCCACAAAAAAGAAATTGTATGGGTCTTTGTAGTATTGAAAAAACATACCAATTAGTCCAATGACAAGAGGGATCATATAGAAAGCATTACGTCCCCTGTTTTCTTCCAGTGCCTGTGGTACATCTTTTAAGGCCGCTGGTATGCCCATCCAATCGGCTCCCTGGATGTCGGATTCCCTACCGGAGAAGTTCCACATAAAATACCTGAAATACATGGTGCCCAATTGATGCTTGACCATGTAGTAAATATTGTCGCTGAAGCTTGGTTTTTCCCCTTGTTTCAATCCCAAGATTTGACGGTATTTTTGCACATGTGCCGGGGCGTTGCTCCAGGCCCTTGGCAATATTGAAGTATGCTTAGGATTGTAGATGTAGTCCATTTTGTAGTCGGCTACTTCGTATTTAGTTTCCCCCTTTCTGTATATTGGTTCCCCTTTTTTCTGATCTACTACATCTGCAGTATAAAGTTGGCCACTCAGTAGCGGACGGCTTCCGTATTGCTCCCGCTTAAGATAAGATACAAAGCTCAACAGGCTTTCGGGGTTGTTTTCATCGATAGGCGGATTGTAGTTGGACCGGATGAGTACCAGCGAGTAAGACGAGTATCCGATTAGGATAAAGGCGAAACACAAAAGTGCTGTGTTCAGGGTCGCTTTTTCAGTTTTGATGGAATAGTAAATACCATACACCAACCCAGAAACAATCGCCAGTATAAGAATGACCACACCCGACCCAAATGGCAGGCCGATATTGTTAACAAAGAAAACCTCCATTTTGCCAGCGAAGGTCGGCAAGCCCGGAATGATTCCTTCCATGATTATTATTATGATCAGGCCGCTGGCAGCCAGCGTTGTAAGTATTCCTTTGAAAGACGGTTTTTCCCTTTTCTTAAAATAATAGATAAGCCCCAGGGCAGGAAGCGTTACCAGATTGAGCAGGTGCACCCCAATAGACAAGCCTACCATATAGGCGATCAGGATCATCCATTTGTTTTGTCGTGCAGGGTCGTCAATGTTTTCCCATTTGAGCATGGCCCATACAACAAAAGCAGTAAAAAAAGAGGACATCCCATACACTTCTGCTTCAACAGCCGAAAACCAGAAAGAATCTGAAAAGGTATAGGCAAGTGCCCCAACGGCACCACTGCCAATGATCAGTATGTTTTTCCATTCAGCCTCCTCAGGTACCAGCCTTTGGGCAAGGTGGGTGATGGACCAAAATAAAAACAATATGGTGAAACCACTACTGACTACACTCAGCATATTGATCCAATAAGCCACCTGCTGGGTGTCGCCAAATGCCAGGAAGGAGAACAACCGGCCTATCAATAAGAACAAAGGTGCTCCGGGTGGGTGGGGTACTTCCAGTTTGTAGGATACAGATATGAATTCGCCACAGTCCCAATAACTAGCTGTGGGCTCTACTGTAAGTGCATAAACTGTTGTCGAAAGGATAAAAAGAAGCCATCCCGTTATGTTATTGATCTTATTGAATTCAGACATAGAGTTGAAAAATTTAACTGGCGAAATTAGTAATTTATGGTCAATTCCCCGGAACTCATTCGGCATTATTTGGTTTTGTCATTCGAACGGTTTCCACATATTTGTATTATAAGCAAGGGGCAAACTATATCAGATAGGGGATGCCAATGCAAATTTAGCTAGTGGCAAATGTAACGATCAGCCCCGTTCTACCCAGATAATTGCCATGTAAAAAAATAAAAAATGAGTTTAACTGACACCCTCTCACAAGTATATCTGTAGTAAGCGTTAAAATTATATATTTGCTGCTTGTGTATTTTTGATATGATGAGTAAATCCCCTAATTGTTGTGCTGGCCTGAAGGTTGCCATTCTGATTTGTTGCTTTGTTGTTTGTTATTCATTTTCTGTTGGTCAGGATAGTGGGGCATACAGGGCTTCCCGTACCAGGCTCATCGACCTGATCCATACCAGACTGGAGGTGTCTTTCGATTGGGAAAACCAATACCTGAACGGGACGGCTACCCTAGATTTTACCCCATATTTTTTCCCCCAATCCGAAGTGGTGTTGGATGCTAAAGGAATGGATATCCATTCGGTACAAATGTATAAAGGTACCCATGGGTCGGATACCCCCTTCACCTATGATGGAGATCAGTTAACGATCGACCTGGGAGGTGAATTCGAGCGTGGGGATACACTGCGCATAGCAATAGCCTATCGGGCCAAGCCAAACGAAAGAAAGGTCGGGGGTAGTGCAGCCATCAAATCCGATAAAGGACTGTATTTCATCAACCCTTTGGGAAAGGAAAAGAACAAGCCCCGCCAGATTTGGACCCAGGGCGAGACTGAATCCAACTCCGTGTGGTTTCCTACATTTGATTCGCCCAACGAAAAATGTACCCAGGAAATGTACATTACTGTATCCAATGAATTTAAAACCCTTTCCAATGGGCTGCTTATGGAGTCACGGGACAATCAGGATGGCACACACACTGATTATTGGCTGATGGATTTGCCCCACGCCCCCTACTTGTTCATGATGGCCATTGGGGATTTTGCTGAAGTCACGGATACCTGGCATGACCTGCCAGTTTCTTATCTGGTGGAAAAGGAATACGAACAATATGCCAGGGATATATTTGGCAATACACCTGAAATGATGACTTATTTCTCCGAATTGCTGGGAGTGGTGTATCCGTGGCAAAAATACGCACAAGTGGTGGTACGGGATTATGTATCGGGTGCTATGGAGAATACGAGCGCATCTGTTTTTATGGAAGCACTTCAGTCCAACCGCCGGGAACTGTTGGACAGACGCTGGGACGATATCATTGCCCATGAGTTGTTCCATCAGTGGTTTGGAGATCTGGTGACTACCGAATCATGGTCCAACCTTACCCTCAATGAAGGTTTTGCCACCTATGCGGAATACCTGTGGGACGAGCACAAATATGGTGAGGATGAGGCCGATTACAATTTTATGCAATCACGGTTGGACTATTTTGATGAAGCCAGTGAAGGTACTAAGTCGTTAATAAGATATTTCTATGAAGACCGGGAAGACATGTTTGACAGGCACAGCTACAACAAAGGGGGATGGGTGCTGCACATGTTGAGAAACTATGTAGGTGATGAAGCATTTTTTATATCCCTCAACCTCTACCTTACCGAGTATGCATTTGAGACGGTGGAGGTGGACAACCTCCGGCTGGCTTTCGAAGAAGTGACTGGTGAGGACCTCAACTGGTTTTTCGATCAGTGGTTTATGTTGGCCGGGCATCCTAAGCTGGAAGTAAGCCATAGTTTTGCCAATGATACATTGCTGATGGAGGTGTCACAAGTGCAGGACGAAGAGATACACCTTTTTCGCATGCCGGTGTTTGTGGATGTATGGGTTCAAGGTAAAAAGCAAAGGTTTCCTATCGTAATAGAAGAAGAAAACGAGCAATACAAGTTTCCATTGGCCCAAAAGCCAGATTTGGTTTTGTTTGATGCAGAATTTCAGCTGCTGGCCGAAATTACCCATACCAAATCTGATCAGGAGTTGCTATTTCAGTTTCAGAGTGTGGATAGGTACCCGGCCAGAATGGAGGCTTTGTCGGCCATTGCTGATTCTAAAAATGAATCCGTGAAAGAAAAACTAATTGAACTGGGACTGAATGATGGCTTTTACGACATTAGGTCGATAGCTATCGAGCACCTGACTAACGAGGTAGTGAAACCGAAGTTGTTTGAACCCAGGCTTACCGAAATGGCCAATGACGAAAATTCATACGTCAGGGCTGGTGCACTTTCTGTATTGGCGGCTTTGAAATACAAAAAGTATGCGCCATTGATTCACCAGGCACTCAATGATTCATCTTACTACGTGGTGGGCTCTGCCATTCAATTGCTGGCCGACTCGAAAGACGACATCCCTGATGCTTTGATCGCGCAGTTTCAGAAGGAAGATAATATCAATGTAATTATTGCATTGTTGGGATACTTCAGTGCGCGTGAACGCTACCCTGATTTCGATTGGTACCAGGAAAAACTCTCCGTATTTTCCGGCAATGAACTCTTTTATTTCATCCAGTATTTTTCTGAGATGCTGCTGAATGCAACTGAAAATGAACGCAAGATGGCTGTAGATACATTCAGTCAACTGGCCCGGGAGCACCCCAATTATATAGTACGCCTCTCCGCTTATCAGGCACTCATGCTGCTGGTGGACCTTCAGGGAGTTGAGCAGCTGCTCACCAGGATAAAAAAGTCTGAAATGGATGAAAGGCTGCTCGAAATTTATAAGGATTTGTAACCATTGCTGGGTTGTTTTTTCAAAATATTCATAACTTGTCAAAAGGAACCTGTCATTCTTTCGCTTCGAAAACACGAAGGATTGAATTTTTGACATGCCCATGATTAACCGGAACTTATGAAATTAGCGGCAATAGATATAGGCTCGAATGCTGTCAGGTTGCAAATCACCAATGTGATTAGCTATGGAGACAATACCACCTTCAAAAAACTCCAGTACATTCGTTTTCCACTCAGGCTTGGAGGGGACGTTTTTAGCCTGCAACGGATAGGTGAGGTGAAAACCCACCAATTTGTGGAATTGATGAAGGCTTTTAAAATCATGATCGACTTGTATGAGGTGGACGAATACTATGCCTGTGCCACTTCGGCCATGCGGGAAGCTGAAAATGGATATGAATTGGTGCAGTTTGTAAAACAACAGGTGGATTTGAATATCAATATCATTTCGGGCGAAGCTGAAGCAGAAATGATCAACCGGGTGATTGCATTTCAACTGGATGAGGGCGATTATCTACACATAGATGTGGGGGGAGGTAGCACCGAACTCAACCTGTACAAAAACAGCGAAAAAGTGGCGTCAAAATCTTTTCCCATAGGAACCGTGAGGAAACTTGATGCCAAAAAAAGGGAAATGGCCTGGCAGGCCCTGTATAGTTGGCTGGACGAATTTATGCAAACCGGGGAATATCAGATCACCGCTATAGGTACAGGGGGCAACATCAACAAACTGTACGAATTGGCAGTGGGCATTACTGATAAACAAATGACCCTGAAGCAACTGAAAAGTACCAGGGTCATGCTAAAAGAACTGCCCCTGGAGGATAGAATGTACAAATTGCAACTGAATGCCGACAGGGCCGATGTAATCATACCGGCATCTGATATATACATCAATGTGATGAAAAAAACAGAAGCCAACAGGATTTTGGTACCAGATGTGGGATTGAAGGACGGTATTATGAATTACCTTTATGAAAAGAACCGCTATAGAAAGGGACGTTTTTCCATCAAAAATTCTTAGGAGATGAAAGTACCCGTCAAGCAGATTATTCAGTTCCTTACCATTGATATATGGAAAACTAAAGGGATACAAGGCGGCAAAGCAAGGCTCTATCGTTGGATCAAAATCTTTATCATTACTGGTAAAGAAATCGCCAAAGACAAGGTTTTTATACAAGCTTCAGCATTGACATACTTTTCTATATTGTCCATCGTGCCTGTGATTGCCACCATTTTTGGTATTTCCAAAGGGTTTGGTTTTGGCAAAGATCTAAAAGGCGAATTGGGCAAGTTTTTCAAAGGCCAGGAGGAGATTCTTGAACAGACGTTTGTTTATGCGCAAAATATGCTTGACAATGCCAAAGGAGGTGTCATAGCCGGTAT
This sequence comes from Cyclobacteriaceae bacterium, assembly GCA_040222275.1. GTDB lineage: Bacteria > Bacteroidota > Bacteroidia > Cytophagales > Cyclobacteriaceae > CAXBNB01. The sequence continues at coordinate 201,293 of JAVKDJ010000099.1, read as the reverse complement.
TGGTATTGTGCTTTTAATCTATGTCGTGATGCGCCTTCTCAACAATATAGAGTCGGCATTCAATACCATTTGGCATATCAAACAGCCACGCTCCTGGGTGAGGAAGTTTACCGATTATTTTGGGATCGTAGTGTTTGCGCCTATTCTACTGTTCGTTTCCAATAGCCTTACCGTATTTATCAGAACCCAGATCACGGCTATATCGAGGGAAATTGAAGTGCTTGGGTTTGTAGAACCCATAGTTATCTTTTTTCTGAACCTGTCGCCCTATTTTGTGATGTGGATTCTGTTCATTTTGGTGTACATGATCATGCCAAATACCAAAGTAAAATTCAAATCAGCAACTATTGCCGGTATTATCGCAGGTACGCTTTTTCAACTCACCCAATGGGGGTTTATTACCTTCCAGATAGGAGTTTCTAACTATAATGCGATCTATGGTAGTTTTGCGGCCCTTCCGTTGTTCCTGATTTTTATGCAAATCAGTTGGACCATTGTGTTTATAGGTGGGGAGATATCATTTGCACACCAAAATGTAGATAGATATGTACCAGACGATTCCAGTATGGAATTGAGCTACGAACGCAAGCGCAAGACCGTGCTGCTGGTGATGTCATTGATCGTAAAGAAATTTGAAAACGGGGAAATCCCATTGACCAAGGTGGAAGTTTCAGATGCACTGCAAATCCCCTACCGTTTTGTGGCCGATGTGATGAACGATCTTGTCCATGCTGGTGTATTGTTCAGGAGCAAAGTGAACCAAAAGGAAGTGGATGTTTACCTGCCAGCCATAGATATACATAAAATCACGGTGGAATACGTATTCAACAAACTGGACAAGGATGGTTTGAACAGCGTTTGCATTCGTGAAAATGAGGCCATGTCCAAAATAGACAAAACTGTTGACCAGATTTCGGAAGAACTCAAGACATCTTCTGCGAATGTATTGATCAAAGACCTTTGATCAAGCCTGACTATTTACTCCTTTGCTTCAGCGACCATCTAAAGGTGAATTCGGCTACCACGGTACCATCCGCCATTTTACCCGTCGTTCGTAAATCCACCACAGCAGCCTCTCCGGTTGCCAGGCATTGTGCTACTGCCTCTTGCACTTTTCTGCCACCTTCACAGGTAAAGTAAGTTTTTCCAACGGCTTTTTTAGGGAAAGTAGCTTGCATGTCAACAATAATAAAAGCGATAGAAGGCTTTTGGCCCTGAATATGCAACATGACCAGTGCCGCCGTAGAAAGTTCGGCAGCCATACTTTGAACCGCAAAATAGATGGACTGAAACGGGTTTTTATTAAGGAACTTGAAAGGAATGGTAGTAATGGCCTTCGCGCTCTCCAGAGATTTCAAACGCATGCCTGCTATCCATCCTGCCGGTACTTTCGCCATCAGATACCACCAAAAAAAGAGGGGATTAAGAATCTTTTCTTTAAATTTTTCCTGGGCAGGAGAGAGCTTGCCCTCCTGGGATAATACTGTACTCATTGGGTTGGGTGTTTTGTTGTGACGCCAATTTATACATTTAATTATACAGGAAAAAACAAAGGCACCCAAACAACCGAGAGTTGGTGTACAGAAAACGTATGGTCAGACGTTTTTTTGGCAACTATTCAACGAGGGGTTCGCCGGGGTTAAGATTTTTTATATAGAAAAATAAGAGCTGCCAGTGCTATCCAGAGGCCAAAAAATTCACGGCTTTCTTCTACGTAAGGTTTGTCCACTTTCATAGAGGCTACTATTTCCCCAGGCTCTCCGATGGTAAACCAATCGTACACACCCGGAATATAAGTAAGGCTAAAAAGGGCACCCACGATGATTACACCCAGGATCACTTTTTTTATACGGATATTGAAAGCTGCCAGAAAAAACAACACCGATACTATACCATAAATCACCATCCACAGAAGGGGGTCAGGGTCGTTGTATTGTACTCCCACAAACAAAAGAAAGAGCACGGCAAAGAATAAATTGAAGATTTTCATAGGGTCGCAAAGGTATGAAATTACCCCAAAAATTTTCAAGTGGTACTTACAAAAATAAGGACATGCCCCTGATTAAAATTTCTATCAAAAGTACTCACTTGGCCTTAGTTTGAAATGGTCAGATTGGGCGTACCCACACGCCATTCACCACCCATATAATAAATCAAACAAATTGGTTTTCATTTGTTATTTTTACTAAGTTTCTGAAAATATGAATCATAAAACAAAACCCTTTGAATTTATGAAAACAACTCGCAAATATTTGATACCCATCTTGATGATGGGGGTATTCTCCATCTTTTGCTCTTGTGAGCAGGCCAAGGACGGGGAAAGTGAACAACCCGAATTTTCCATTGATTTTGAAAAATACACACTGGAAAATGGCTTGCAGGTCATCTTGCATCAGGATGATTCAGACCCGATAGTTTCTGCAGCCATTTTGTACCATGTGGGGTCCAACCGCGAGGTGGAGGGCCGCACTGGTTTTGCCCACCTGTTTGAACACATGCTTTTTCAGGAGTCCGAAAACGTACCGCAGGACCAGTTTTTTAAAAAAATACAGGATGCAGGGGGCACTTTAAACGGCGGCACCTGGCAGGATGGCACGGTGTATTACGAAGTGGTACCCAACAATGCCCTGGAAATGGTGCTATGGCTGGAGTCTGACCGTATGGGATTTCTCATCAACACAGTGACAGAGGCAGCCTTTGCCAACCAGCAGGAGGTGGTGCAAAACGAAAAAAGGCAAAGGGTGGACAACAACCCCTATGGGCATACCAACTATGTGATAGACAAGAATATTTTCCCGAAAGGACACCCCTACAATTGGCAGGTGATCGGCGAACTGGTGGACCTTCAAAACGCTACTGTGGAGGATGTGAAGGAGTTTTACAAAAAATTCTATGGCCCCAACAATGCTACCCTTGTACTCGCTGGCGATTTTAAGACTGAAGAGGCCAAACAGTTGATTGAAAAATACTTTGGTGAAATAAAGAGGGGTCCTGAAGTACCGGAACTGGAAATGCAAAACGTGACCCTGACCGAAACAAAGCGGCTTTATCATGAGGATAACTTTGCCAGGGCGTCTCAACTGAACATGGTATGGCCTACGGTGCACGAAACCCACAAAGATCAGTATGCATTGCAGTTTTTAGGGCAATTGCTCTCCCAGGGGAAGAAAGCCCCAATGTACAAGGTGTTGGTGAAAGAAAAGGAATTGACCTCAAACACATCGGCTTATTCCAGGGGCTTTGAAATAGCCGGTAAATTTCAGGTGAGCATCACGGCCAATGAAGGAAAAAACCTGACCGATGTGGAAAATGGGGTAAAAGAGGCATTCAAAAGGTTTGAAGAAGAAGGCATCACAGACAAAGACATAGAAAGGGTAAAGGCCAGCCTGGAAACGGATTTCTACAATGGGATCAGCAGTGTGCTCAATAAATCTTTCCAACTGGCCAGCTACAATGTGTTTTATGGCGATCCCGGCTACATCACAGAGGATATTGCCAATATTCTGGCAGTGACCAAAGAAGATGTGGTGAACGCCTACAATACATACATCAAAGACAAACCTTACGTGATTACGAGCTTTGTGCCCAAAGGCCAACTCGAAATGGCGGCAGAAAATTCTGAGAAGGCAGAGGTAGTGGAAGAAGAGATAACAGAAAACACCCAGCAGGTAGCTGCGGAGGAGCAAACAGAGGAAATAGAAAAAACCCCATCTGCCATAGACAGGTCTGTAGAGCCAATAAAAGGGCCTGACCCTGTGGTGAGCATTCCTACAAGCTGGAAAGACCAGTTGTCCAATGGTATGGCTGTTTATGGTATAGAGCAGTCTGAGTTGCCACTGGTACAATTCAACCTGATATTGAAAGGAGGGCATTTGCTCGATTCTTTTGACAAAAATGGAGTGGCCAACCTGATGACCGATATCATGATGGAAGGCACTAAAAACAAAACGCCTGAAGAACTGGAAGAGGAAATAGAGCTGCTCGGTGCTAACATCAGTATGTACACAAGCAAGGAGGGCATCACCATTTCGGCCAATACCCTGGCAAGAAATTATGATAAGACCCTGGCGCTGGTACAGGAGATTTTGCTGGAACCAAGATGGGATACCGAAGAATTTGAAAGGATAAAAACCAAGACGATTAACGGGATAAAGAGAAACTCTGCAAACCCTAACGTAGTGGCACAGCAAGCCTATGACAAGCTGTTGTATGGGGGCGATCATATTTTTGCCTACCCAACTTCAGGTACAGAAGAATCGGTCAGCCAACTGACTATTGAAGACCTCAAGGGGTATTATGATAAAAACTACTCCCCAACGGTTGCGAAGTTTTTGATTGTGGGCAACATAGGCAAAGAAAAGACCATGTCTTCGTTGCAAAGCCTAAACGAAAACTGGGTGGCTAAGGAGGTAAATATTCCAGAGTATGAAATTCCACAGCAAACAGACAAAGCCACGTTGTGCTTTTTGGATATCCCAAATTCCAAGCAATCAGTGATCAATATAGGCTACCTGGCCAAAAAGCGTACAGACGATGATTTTTACGCTACCACAGTGATGAATTATAAGTTGGGCGGGTCTTTTAGCGGAAATGTAAACCTCATACTCCGGGAGGAAAAAGGATATACCTATGGTGCAAGAACGGATTTTGACGGTACCAATATTGTGGGGCCTTTTACTGCATCAGCCAGTGTCAGGACCAACGCCACTTTCGAGTCGGTGCAGATATTTAAGGAGGAAATGGAAAAGTACAGGGAAGGTATCAGCCAGGAAGATTTGGATTTCACCAAGAATGCCTTGTTGAAATCCAATGCAAGGCGCTTTGAAACTTATGGGGCACTACTAGGTATGATCAGGACGATGAGTGCCTACGACCTGCCTGCAGATTATATTAGCCAGGAACAGGAAGTGGTAAGAAATATGACATTGGAAGAGCATAAGGCGCTTGCCCAAAAATACATCACCCCAGACCAAATGGTTTACCTGGTAGTGGGTGATGCCGCCACTCAATTTGACAAGTTTAAAGATACTGGCTTTGATGAAATCAAGTTGATAGATCAGGATGCCAATGAAGTGGAAGTGCCGGTTGAAGGCAGTTTGAATTTATAATTTTTAGTAAGATAAAATTGAAAACCTGCCGGAAACATCGCATTCTGGCAGGTTTTTTTTATTGTCAAATGGTCACCTTGTGGGCAGGTGATGATTGAAAGGAGACACAAAGGCTCATCCAGCTTTACTAAACCTCAAAGGTTTAGTAAAGCTTTCTGTTTCGGTCTGTGAGGACACAGACCTGGGCGGCTTATTGCTTAAGACTTTAGCTCAATCTTATGGGAGGATAAACATGTTAAACTGCTTATAATCAACACCCTACTAATATACGCCATCGGTAGCGTAGCGAAGTGATCTCAATCTTGGATCGCAAAAGGAGATGGCAAAGGCTCAGCCAGATTTGCTAAACCTTTGAGGCTTAGTAAAGCTTTCAACGAGCGCAACTACCAACCATTTCCCATCAGGGAATTAAGCAAGATAAAATGTATAAAGCTGAACCAAATCCAGCCAAAGAAGGTTTAACCTTTGAATAGCAAAAAGCAAAAAATGAAAGAAAATAAAATGATGGATTGTGAAGATGGTGTATGCGCCAACGATGTGCCGGTAGAAGGAAATGTGAAAGTGGAAAACGAAACCAGCTCAAAGGGCGAGCTCATCTATTTTGGCGACCCAATGTGCTCGTGGTGTTGGGGGATCACCAACCATTTGGATCAGCTGCGTGATGAATTCAAAGGCATGTTGGATTTTAAGATGGTAATGGGTGGATTGCGGCCAGGTGGAGGGGATTTGTGGAACGATGAAATGAAAGCCTTTTTGCGGGAGCATTGGGAGCATGTGGCCGAAGCATCGGGACAGCCTTTTAATTTTGGCTTGCTCGATCAAGATGAATTCAACTATGATACAGAGCCGGCTGCCCGGGCAGTACGCGTGGTTCGGGATTTGAAACCCGATCAGGAACTGGAGTTTTACAAAGCTGTACAGCACACTTTTTATGTTGAAAACAAAGACCCTGGAGCAGTGGAATTCTACAGGCCTCTTTGTGAACAGATCGGTGTGGCTTTCGATACCTTCAAAACCCTTTTCGAATCAGATGGCTATAAGCAGCTGGTGAGGCAGGATTTTATGTATGCTCAACAATTGGGAGTGCGTGGATTTCCTTCCGTGGTGCTTCAACAAGGCGATCAGTACACCGCCATTTCCATGGGCTATTCCACTTTCGACAAGATGAAGCAGAGGGTGGAAGAATTGCTCTCGCATGTGGCCAATAGTTGACCTCCCATCTTTTAGGTGGAAGCTTAATTCTAATTTGGCAATATGATGCTGTTGGCTATTCGCTTTTGGCAATTTAGTACCAAAAGCGAATAGCACTGTCTTAAGTCAGTGAATAAACCCACTGGTTTAAAGTTGCTGGCATCTCAACCATTGTTTTTTACTGCGATTGGAGCAGCCAAAAGCTGATCGGGAATATCAAATGCATCCACGAGCGGTACGGCATCATTTCTTACATCCCGACATAGGTCGTTGACTACCCGTCTGATGGCCTTGGTTTTTACGCCTTCCATGTAGTCCTGTTCCAGGTACCAGCCTTTGTGCTCTTCCATGGTGGAGAGTGCGTACAGTTGGCAGAGTTTATTCAGGATAGGTTGAAGCGGTTGGGGTGCAGCCAGTATGGAGGCCTGAAATTGCTGTAGTACCACCCGCTCTATGTATGCATGGCCTACCTGCACCATGTGGTATTGGCACAGGTTGAACGCATCGAAAGAATCTTTGCCCTCGTCCAGATGATGCTTGATCCTGTTGGCTGCCGAGGTGAGGATGCTGCGCTCCCTGTACAGAAAGGCATCAAGGTGAAACTCAGGATCGAGGAGGTGTGCTTCGTCAGTCTTTCTTATCACAATTGGGTTTTTGCTCATAATAGAAGTGCCGGCCAATTCGGCAACATACTTCATGATACCGAATATGTTGATGTCGTGAAATTCCTGTTTGAATTCCGTGAGCCTGCCTTTGGCAACCAACTGCATCAATACCGTATTGTCACCTTCAAAAGTGGTGAATATATCCGTATCGGCTTTTAGGTCTGACAGACGGTTTTCAGCAAGGTAGCCTTTCCCCCCACAAGCCTCCCGGCAAGTTTGAAGTGTTTCGGTAGTGTACCAGGTGCTGTATGCCTTTAGCCCTGCTGCCAGCGATTCTATTTCCCGCGAGTCTTCTTCGGTCTTACTGACGTACCTATCTGTCAGGTATTGGAGTGCGAAGTGCAGCGCATAGGATTTGGCCAGTAGGGGCATCAGCCGCCTTTGGTGGGTACGGTAGTTGAGTATTGGAATTTCGGGTTTGCCCGAAGGCCCAAACTGCTTCCTTTGGTTACCGTACCTAATGGCTATGGTGAGCCCCGATTTGGCCGCACTCAATCCCGCCCTGGGAATACCTATCCTGCCCCCAACCAGTGTTGCCAGCATGGTAAAAAACCTCTTGTTGTCACTGGAAATAGGACTGCTGAATTCACCGTTTTCATCTATGGAGGCAAAACGGTCCAGCATGTTGTCTTTAGGTATGTGCACCTGATTGTACCGTATTTTTCCATTGTCCACACCATTGAGGCCTAGTTTTGGTCCACAGTCTTCTATTTCTATACCAGGCAGCACATTGCCCTGTGTGTCCCTCAATGGTACCAGAAATGCTGCCACACCATAGCTGATATCGTCAACAATGAGTTGGGCAAATGTGGTGGCCATCTGACCATGCACGGCCGCATTGCCTATATATTCCTTTTGCGCCATGGCATTTGGGGTATGGATTATAAACCCGTTGTATTGTTTATCAAATGTGGCGGTAGTTTCAATCCCCTGCACGTTGGAACCATGTCCCGTTTCGGTCATGGCAAAACATCCAGGCAACTTAAGGGAACCAATATCAGCCAAATACTTGCGGTGGTGCTTTTCGGTTCCCAACAGATAGACTGACATACCGAACAACCCGAATTGAACCCCAAATTTAATGACCATGCTCAGGTCGTGATAACTGAGGGTCTCCATAGCCGCAAAATATTTTCCCATATCCTCCTGGCCACCAACTGCTTTGGGATAGGCCAGGTTGCCAATGTTGTTGTCGGCCAGGATTTTGCACCAGTCCAGCACTTTCTCCCTATAGTCCCCGATAGCTGGTGATAGCAGGTATTTGAATTCCGGGCGCACCAAAATTGATTTGATGTGGGAAATGGTTTTCGCATGTTGACCGTGGAGGTAGGCGGTGAGTTTTTCCTGATCAACGCTGGACTGGTGGCTGGTTTTTTCGCTATCGGTAATAGAAGCTTCCAGTATGTCGGGGATTATTCGATGGTGTTCTTTTCCGATCAGTCCCAAAGCCATTTCAATCTCTTCCAGGGCCTTTAAATTCTTGTCAAGGGTTTCATCGGTTTCTTTCATACCCACTGTCACCATGTTGGCCGCCAACTTCACAAGTGATTCTTTTGCTTCGTTGGGCAGACCCTTTGCGCATTGCTGTATGATGAGCAACCAGCCCTTTATTTCACTTGGCGAAGGTGGATCGATTGGATTGAGCCAGGAGGCAAGCTGTACATGCTCATCTTCGGTGAGCCATTTTTGTTTTTTTACGATCTTGTTTATTTCATCCAGCTCGGCGCGGTTGAGGATCGTATCGGCCCAGGCAATGTAAATAACAGGTAGGAACCGAAGCAAATTGGGGGAATAAACGGAATTGGTCATTTTAATATATCTTTATCGATTGAGACTTTGACTATGCAAGTTTGTAGGTTCTAATTTAGATAATTTAGCTTACAGAAAATCCATACAACAACATTATATGAGCATCCATAATCATCGAAATAATCAAAAACATGCAGCACCTTCCAAAAGGCAATAACTGCGTGATCTATCAGCTCGTTTTTTTTGAGCATGGCTGATGAAATTTTTTCATATTCATTTAACAAACCCAAAAACACCTAACATGGGAGAACCCACACAAGCCCACAACCAGCAGGTTGACCAAAAAACGAACTATTTTGCCCCACTCGTATTTCTGACCTTACTTTTTCTGATGTGGGGGTTCATAACAAGTATGAACGACATACTAATACCACATTTCCAGAACGAATTCCAACTGACGCATGTGCAGGCCATGCTCATTCAGTTCTGTTTCTTTGGGGCATATTTTATCATCTCCACGATTTATTTCGTTTTTTCCATACGGACCGGTGACCTTATTTCGAAAATTGGCTACAAAAAAGGTATTGTGCTTGGGCTTATTATTATGGCTGTAGGCTGCCTTTTGTTCTATCCTGCTGCGGAGTTCAAGACCTACGCCCTTTTTCTTTCGGCCCTATTTATACTGGCTTCCGGCATGGCATTGTTGCAAATAGCAGCCAATCCGTATGTGGCCCTTTTGGGCAAGCCTGAGAACGCAGCTGGCCGGCTCAACCTTACCCAGGCGGTAAATTCCTTTGGTACAACTGTAGGCCCTGCCATAGGGGCTTATTTTATTTTTTCTCCAGAGAATGGATTGGGGGATATGGGGATAAAGTCGGTACAGTTTCCTTATCTGCTGCTCGCTGGCATACTGGGGGCACTGGCAGTGGTCTTTGTGTTTGCCCGGCTACCAAGGATAGTGGCCGACAATACTATAGTGAAGGGAATGGGGGCCATAAAGCACCGCCATCTGGTGCTGGGGGCCTTATGTATATTCATGTATGTGGGTGGTGAAGTGACCATAGGCAGTACCCTCATCAGGTTTCTCAACCTCGACCAGATCGCCGGCCTTTCTGATAGCGAGGCAAGCAAATACCTGTCCTTTTATTGGGGAGGGTTGATGGTGGGCCGGTTTTTTGGAGCCATTGCACTATCTGAAGGCAGCAATGGGTATATGAAAAACATAGGGTTTGCGGTTGTAGTGGCTGCTTCATTTTTGGCGGTATATCTTCTTGCAGGTTGGGAAACCTCATTGATATGGTCGGGATTGGTGGTGTTTAATATGTTGGCATTTTTTGCAGGCGGTTACAAGCCTGCCCGTACGCTTGGCTTGTTTGCGGCCATAGTTATTGCATTGATTGTTGCTGCCCTTGCATCTACCGGCGTGGTGGCCATGTGGGCCATCATCAGCGTAGGGTTATTCAATTCCATTATGTGGTCAAATATTTTCACATTGGCCATTAAAGATCTTGGGAAATACACCAGCCAGGGATCTTCGGTGTTGATCATGGCCATACTGGGTGCAGCAGTGGTGCCGCTGTTTCAGGGCCTTGTGGCAGATTATTCAGGCATCCACCTTTCCTTTATCGTTCCGTTATTGTGCTATCTATATGTGTTGTATTATGGTTTTTATGGCTATAAAGTAAAGGATGGAAATGCTGATACCGTTGATTTATAAAATTTGAACAATATGCTGAAAATAGGAATAGACCTGGGAGGGACTAAGATAGAAGGGATTGTACTGGACAATGGCAACAACGTCATTGACCGTAAAAGAATACCCACCGAACAGGAATTGGGATACAACCATATCATGAAAAACCTGATTGGCCTCTATCATTCGTTACTCGATGGCAAGCATGACCAGAAGCACCGGGTAGGAATTGGTACGCCTGGTTATTCGAACAGAGAGGGCCTTTTGAAAAACTCGAGCTTACTTTGTCTCAATGAAAAGCCTTTTTTGAAGGACTTTGAAAATTACACCTCAGTACGGCCTGATATAGAAAATGACGCCAATTGTTTTGCGGTGGCAGAAGCCCTCATGGGGGCTGGCAAGGGTAAAAAGCTTGTGTTTGGGGTGATCATGGGTACGGGATGCGGAGGAGGCATAGTGTCCGGTGGGGCCATCATTAGAGGCTCCCAATATTTGGGGGGTGAAATAGGCCATGCTACCCTATACCCCGATGGGGTGGATTGTTTTTGCGGAAAAAGAGGCTGTGTGGAACGCTACATTTCGGGCAGTGGGGTACAGGAGCAATACCAAATAAGAACTGGGCAAAAGATGCGCCTGGAAAACATCGTGGATGCCTATCGCAACGGGGATGAAAACGCGTCGGCTGTGATGAAAAGCTTTTTCAATAATTTTGGCCTGGTAATGTCCAACCTGATCAACATGCTGGACCCGGATCAGATTGTGCTCGGTGGAGGCGTCTCCAATATTGAGGAGCTTTACACTGAGGGAATTGAACGCGTAGCAAGGTATGTATTCAAAGATGATCCCATTGTGAACATTGCGAAAAATCAATTGGGTGATTCGGCGGGAGTGTTTGGGGCTGCACTTTTGGGTGACTCCAATTAGGAATTATATTGGTGATATAAAACCAAGTGCACTCTTACTCTTCTTAAGAGTGCATTTGATCTGTTTTTTTAAATTTTCCTAAGCTCAGAGAACCATCAAGCCAGTTTATCTGACACCAACTTGTATTTAGGATCCTCCCAATAATTCACATCGATGATTTCCGATGCATTGTCCAGCAGGGCCAGGCAATCTTCCGACAAGTGCTTGAGGTGGACTTTTTTGCCAACTTTCTGATAGCGCTCAGTGATCTTGTTCAGCGCTTCGATGGCCGAGTGGTCAACTATCCTGGATTCCAGAAAGTCGATCACCACTTCTTCAGGATCGTTGAGCACATCAAACTTTTCATGAAAGGCACCAATGGATCCGAAGAAAAGGGGGCCAAATATCTCATAATGTTTGATCCCGTTTTCATCGACAAATTTCCGGGCACGTATCCTTTTTGCATTTTCCCAGGCAAAAGCCAGGGCAGAAATCACCACACCGCTGATGACAGCCACCGCCAGATTATGGAAAAACACCGTGATCAGCGACACCAGGACCATGACGATCACATCGGTAAGTGGTACTTTCTTGAATATCTTGAGGCTTGCCCACTCAAAAGTACCTATCGAAACCATAAACATCAGCCCAACCAGGGCGGCCATAGGCACTTGCTCGATATAAGACGACCCAAACAGGACAAACGTCAACAACCCGATGGAGGCTACTATGCCGGACAATCTATGCCGTCCGCCGGAGTTTACGTTGATGATACTCTGGCCAATCATAGCGCAACCACCCATGCCTGAGAAAAAACCGCAAACCAGGTTGGCAAGGCCCTGTGCCATGCTTTCTTTGTTGCCTCGCCCACGGGTTTCAGTCATTTCGTCTATTACGGTCAGAGTGAGCAAACTTTCTATCAGTCCCACGAGCGCCATAATGAGCGAGTAAGGGAATATTATTTTCAGTGTTTCAAAGTCAAATGGAATGTTGGGGATATGAAATTGAGGCAAGCCACCGGAAATCGACGCTATGTCGCCCACGGTTTTCGTGGGTATTTGGAAACCAATGATGATAGCCGAAACCACCAAAATGGCAGTGAGTGAAGCCGGTACCGCCTTGGTGAGTTTTGGCATGAAATGGATAATGGCCATAGTAAGTACCACAAAACCAAGCATGATCCACAGAGCAGAGCCACTCAGCCATTGCATGGCACCATCATCTCCCATTATTTTAAACTGCTCCAATTGCGACATAAAGATGACTATGGCCAGCCCATTTACAAATCCAAACATCACAGCATGTGGCACGAGCCGGATAAATTTCCCCAACTTGAGCGCACCAATCACTATTTGGATAATGCCCATCAATATGACCGCAGCAAAGAGGTATTCCACGCCATGCCTGAGAACCAGGCTTACGATGACTACCGCTATGGCACCCGTAGCGCCTGAGATCATTCCGGGCCTGCCACCCAAAACCGCCGTAATCAGTCCCAGGAAAAATGCTGAATAAAGCCCGATAAGCGGGCTCACACTGGCAATAAGGCTAAAGGCCACTGCCTCTGGTACCAGTGCCAACGATACTGTCAATCCGGAAAGGACTTCATTTTTGACGTTGTATTGTTTGTCTTTTAGTTTTTTGATAAAAACCATAACGGGTTCAATTTTTTTGGTGAAAAACATGACCTCCATCCACCCGCTACTTCAGGGGGTAAAATCATATTTAATAAATTTCAAATTGAGTGAAGTTGTATAGTAGAAATAAGAGCGCGAAGTTAGGGATAATTCCTTTGGAATGACAGGCTCGGTTGGAATAAAAAGAACATGGAAGCAGATGAACCTGGTTCTTGTGCTTTGTAGGAAGTTGAAAATTGGCTTTTGGTTGAAAACCTAATTTGTAGAGTGCGTTGCGCTGAAATTTTCGGTTTGGTTTAACCCCAGCGTTTCACTCACCACATAGTCTTCTTTTTTTACACCGGTTTGGATCATCATTTCTGCCAGGAAACCTGCCAGAAACAGCTGTACCCCGATGATGATGGCCACCAGTGCCAGGAAGAAAAGGGGCTGGTCCACCACATCCCGTACCGGTAGGTGGTTGTAGATGTTATATACTTTCTCACCAATCACCCAAAGGGTAATGGAGCTGCCTAAAAACATAGACAATGTACCAAAAGTCCCGAAGAAGTGCATCGGGCGTTTTTTGAATTTTGATACAAAAGTGATGGAGAGCAGGTCGAGAAAGCCAAATATGAAGCGCTCCAGGCCAAATTTGGTGGTGCCGTATTTCCTTGGCCGGTGCTCTACTTCCATTTCACCTATGTTGCCAAAGCCGTGCCACTTGGCTATGAAGGGAATATAGCGGTGCATCTCCCCATATACATCGACGGTTTTCACCACCTGGTTCTTATAGGCCTTTAGTCCGCAATTGAAGTCGTGCAATTTGATGCCCGAAAACAACCGGGTCACAAAATTGAAAAATTTCGAGGGAATGGTTTTGGAAATAGGGTCATGGCGCTTCTTCTTCCATCCGGACACCAAGTCGTACCCATCCTCCCGGATCATTTTAGTCAGCCCGGGAATTTCATCAGGGCTGTCCTGTAAGTCCGCATCCATAGTGATCACTACCTCTCCTGAGGCATGCTTGAAGCCGGTGTTGAGGGCGGCAGATTTTCCGTAGTTCCTGTTGAACCGGATGCCTTTGACCGCATCAAAGGTTTTTGACAATTCCAGCACACACATCCAGGAATTATCTGTGCTTCCATCATCGATCAGTATGGTTTCATAGGTAAATCCCTTTTCCTCCATCACCCTGTCGATCCAGGTACAGAGCTCGGTCAGTGATTCTTCTTCGTTGAAAAGTGGTATGATTACAGAAATGTCCGGTACGCTGTTCATGCTTTGGTTTTATTCAAAATCAGGCTTTGATTTTCGTATCACCAGCCCGGTAATAAGGGAAAGGAGGGCAGAGGTGAAGAAATAGACCCAGCTGTTTTTGGCTATACCCTGGGCAGAAAAGTTTTTTTCCATCTCCAGTTCCAATTGGTCAAGGGCTTCTTCTATTTTTTCCTCAGGAGCACCGAAACTCCGCATCATTTTTTCTGTATTTTCTATTGCCTGGTCGGCCAGGATTTTGGGGGCCTCAGTGTCTATCACCTCGTACAGCAATATCAGAAATGCTGCAGAAACAATACTAGACACGAAAAACGCAACGAAACTGTACAGAAAGGCGGGTTTGAACCCCATGTAGCCATCGGATTCTTCATTTCGAAATTTCCTGCCCATGTAGATCACAAAGGCCAGCGACAATACCGACGAGACAACACCCAGCTTCCAGCTGCCAAGCAAAGTGACATCTATAATATAGGAAAGTGCCAATATGATTATTGACAACAACCCCAGCGTGAGGCCGCTTTTGAGTGCTTCGGAATTTCTGTCTTTTTTGTATTCTTCTTCCATGATGTTTTGATTTTGGTCGTCAAATTAATCAAAAAATAGGAGTTAACCTTCGCTTTGGTTTTCGTCCACGGGTTTCTTCCTCATGATCACCGCAATCATTATCGTCAATAGCAATCCTACAAATGTCTTTTTCAGGAAATTGTCAAACACGATATCGATCGGGGTGATGGATTTGATTTCAGTTTCGGATTCAGCATACGTAGGCTCTCCCATTTCTTCAATAATGGCCTCTCGTTTTTCTTCCAGTATGGCCAGGCGGTCGGCGATGTAGTTGTCCATAATATCCCCATCGGTAAAACTCAAAAACATGAATATGAAAACTGAAGAAATAATTGCAACCGTAATGTAAACTACAAATCCTGCTGTCATGCCCTGCCAAAACTCGAGCGTCCGTCTATTGTAAGAATCTTTGAATTCTTTGATGCCAAAAAAAAGGAAAATGGGAATGATGAAAAAATCGAACATGCCCATTTCTATCAGTGGGTTTGATCCGGAAAAATAGAAAAGCAGGAACATGGCAATGACCATTACTGCCCCAAATACTCCAAATTTGGCTGGTACTTTTACAAGTGGCTGGTTAATTTTCATTTTTTAGATAGCCGGATCGAAGTAGTGCTTGTGGCCATTCACCACAGCGAGTACTTTTCCTTTCAGTTCTGTGTTGAACATCGGGGAATTGGTTGACTTTGATTTATTGGCTTGCCCATCGAATTTCCAGTTTGCCTTTTCGCTGAACAGCGTAAGGTTTGCCTGCTGCTTTTCATTGATGCTGCTTTCCCCCAGCTTCAAGATTTTGCGTGGTGCACTGGTTATTTTTTCTATGAGTAAGTCCAGGCCTATTTCTTTTTTGAGGGAATTCAATGCAGGCCAGAAAGTCTGAAGCCCCAGCAGCCCAAACGCCGCTTTGTCAAATTCCAACTTTTTGTTTTCTTCATCCTGCGGGGAATGTGAAGATACTATGGCATCTATAGTCCCGTCAATTATGCCTTTTATAAGGGCATTTCTATCAGCACTCGTCCTGAAAGGAGGATTGGATTTGAAATTGGAATCAAACGTCTTCAATGTGCCCTCTTCATAGAGTAAGTGGTGTATGGACACATCGCAAGTAACATCTATGTTTTTCTTTTTGGCATTTCTAATTATGGACACGGCACCCTTGCTCGAAATATTGGAAAAGTGGATTTTTCCTCCGGTATAAGCGAGAATGTCCAGATCACGCTTGATCATAAGTTCCTCGGCCAGGGCTGGCATTCCTTTCATTCCCAGCATGGTACTGGTAGGGCCTTCGTTCATATCGCCAAATTGGGTGAGCATACGGTCTTCCGGCTTATTGATCAGTAGCCCGTCGAATTTCTGAAGGTAGATCAGCGATTTCAGCAGGATGTCTGTATTCCATGATGGCACTTCCCCATCGGTGAAAGCTACTGCACCGGCCTTGTACAGGTCTATCATTTCCGTAAGGTCTTCCCCCTTGGCATCTATGGTCAATGAGGCCATAGGAAAAACATCTGGCAAAAACGCAGCACTTTTTGATTTGATGTACTCAATATGGCTCTTGGTCTGTATTACCGGGTCTGTATTGGGGAGGGTGGCTACCCCTGTGAAACCACCTGCTGTAGCGGCATCACACCCAGACTGGATGTCTTCTTTGTACTCCATCCCAGGGTCGTTGAAGTTGGCCCGCATATCAAACCACCCGTTCGATATTTTCATGCCTTTTCCTTCGACAGTCTTTTCAGCCCTGAAGTTGGTATCGCCGATTTTGTCGATTTTACCATCCCTGATCAGGATGTTTTGAATGGTATTGTGAAATGGTGACCTGGTGTCTATTATTTTTACTTCCCTGAAGACTATGTCCATTATAAGAATCTTAAGAAGAGTGTTTCGGTTAACAAAAAGATGAGTGACAAAACTAAGGCATATTTCCATAATTGTATGCCTTGGTATCTTTCTTTCATCTCTGCCCCAAAAGAGCTTGCATCCACCACATCCATGATTTCGGTATTTTTCAATGGCCGGAATGCTTGTGAAATTTCTTCAATCGAAAGTTGGGAAGGGTCTGATTCACTTTTCGAAAAATTGAAAGCCAGGACATTTTTTACCTCCCCGTTATAGGTGAGATCATAAAACCCCGGGGTAAGGAGAAATTTAGGAATGTCCAGTATCAGGTTGTTTCCGGATATGCGCTGCTCAGGTATAAATTCCTCATCGTTTCTGGATAACTTAAAGAGTTGGTCGTTTTGAATGCTGTCAATTTTCACAGAAATGATTGGCTCATCAATGGAATAGCTCAGCGGGTGGTAGCTGTTGCTGCTCAGTGCCGCCATGCGATAAAGCACCGGCACAAACAGGGCATGCTTGTGGAAGTTGGTAAACTGCTCCTTCAAAGGCGAAGACAAAATGTAGATGGTGCCATTTTTTTGAATTCCCGTGAGAAAGGGAGTGCCGTTTTTGGATTTCAACAGGTCGATTCCGCTCCCATCCCAGGTGATGGCATTTTTGGCCAGTGGCATTTCTGACTTGTTGTCTATTTCTGTGAATATATTCTCGAAAAATGGATTTGAAATTTCGGGATTGTCCAGGCTCAATTTTTCACCTCCCTGGATGGACCGCACCTTTTGCCCCAGAATGGCTTGAATGCCGGTACTATCTGGCACCATGGCCGGTACCATAAATACAGACCTGCCTTTGCCCAGCAGGTCATTGGCAAGATTTACTATGCCATTGTCCAGGTTTTCCAGTTCGTTTAAGATGAGCATGTCGGCAGATTGCACAGCAGCATAGTTGACATTGCCACTTTCGAACTTTTGATAATTGAAGAGGTGGTTTTCTGAAAAGACATGCCCCACGAATGGAGAGGCTTCCATACTATGGATTTCGCAGATGTTGATTTTTTTCAACAGGTTCAGAGTGAAATAATATTCATTGTCAAAAATGAGGGGAAAGTCTTCAAAGCTAATCGTGCAATTGTTGATATTGGTGAGCTTAAAGTTCAGGTCAAAAATCATTTCTGCACTTGAATTTTTTGCAATGTCGATGCTGGCTGTGGCGCTTTGCTCCCCATTGATAAACAGCTTTGAAATGATGTCATTGACATCATCTGATCCAATATTTTGCACTTTCACATGCAACCGATTCACTTCACCGGAGATAAGAAAGGGGTTTTCGAGAAAAATGCTGTCAACGAATATGTTGTTGTGCGCATTGTACCTCAGGGGAATTACCTTGTAGTTGTTGGTAGAGTCGGCCGGAATCGATTGGGCTGTTTGAAAAGAGGATTTTTGAAAATCGGAAATAATGTAAATGTCCTGGCTGGATGCCAGGTTTTCTTCTGGCACAATTTTGTTGATGATTTCGGCCTTGGATCGTATCAGGTTAGAGTAGTCTAGCTCGGTTGACAGCTCCAGTGCCTTTTCTTTAGATTTGGGATTGATGGATGAAGGGCCAAAATCATTGGTGATCACCTGAAACTTCGTTTGGTTTGGGTACAGGTTGATTATTTCTTCGAGAAAAGACACCCCATTGTTCAAGCCAGTTAGGTCGTTTTCTCCAATGTTGGATGTACTCTGCGAATTGTCCAGGTATATCCGCACCAGAGTACTGTTCATTCCTTCTTCCTTTCCTGGTAAAAACGGCTGGGCAAATGCCAACACCAGAAAGGTAATGAGCAGCAGCCGACTTGCCAGCACCAACAGGTATTTGAGCTTCAACTTTGAACTGGAGCTTTCTTTCACATTTTCAAGAAAACTTACATTGGAGAAGTAAATTTTCCTGGCTCTTCGGAAGTTAAACAGATGGACAATGATCGGTATGGCCAGTGCCAAAAGGCCCCATAAAAAGGAAGGATAAAGAAAGCTCATTGGCGGCAAATGTATAAAACAATTAATTATGATTGAAGGTCAAAACTCGAATATTAAACTAACTGTCAATACAAGGTAATCCGTAGCATATTGAGCTATTTGATGCCCGCCTTTTTCATTGCAACAGCGAAATCATTGGGTCTTCCTTCAAAAGAATTTTTATGTTAACGGCCCAATGGGAAGATTAGTTTGTATAACTTTTTTGAGTAATGTTGTTGACTGCTTTTTCAATATGACTCACGGCTCCTTAGGGGCTTACAAGGGCATAAATTTGGCTACTAATGGCAGGTTGGCTGAATTGGTGTTTTAGGATTAAACGGAGAGAGCCATAAGGCAAACGCCTAAAAAAGAGCCAAACTGGGGTATTGAAATAGAATAATTAATATCATAAGTTGTATTATATGTAGATTGTGGCGGTAGTAGGGCGACATTAAAAGAGCAAACATTTTTTTTTCTCCGATTAAAGCCTATATTCGTAGTGTTGTTGTGGATTAAGATTTGATTAGTCCTTTTTATTTTGAGTTTTTGACCTTGGGGTTCAAGTTGAGTGCTTGGGCCCTTTTTTTATGTCTGGTCATCAAAAGCACTGAAGCCAACCCTATAAAAATCAAAAAAAGCTTCTTGGTAATTTCACCACAAATACACCTCAGATCATGGCCTCAATTTCTTGTTGACCAGCGACCAAAGCACCTTGCAGAACTTCATTTAGGGTTTCGTTTTTTGCCTGATTAGTAAATTACCGTGACCGATATCGGACACTATTTGTTACGATGATGAACAGGATGATCAGTCAAAATTTAGCAAAATAATTCGTAAATTACAGTTTGTCAAGGTTTTACAATCGTGGCATCCTTATTGACAAGATGATGCCGAACTTGAAACGAATTGTTTGAATGGATAGGAAGATTAAGAAGAAAAGATGGACTCCAGCCAGATTGGCTACATTGGGATTTGGCGGGCTGTTTGTATTATTCGTGTTATACAGTTTCGTATTTGCAGAAAAAGGCTCCAAGCTCAATGTCTCTGCAGAAAAAGTAAATATTTCAGAAGTAATCCGCGGGCAATTCAGGGAATTTATTCCTGTTGACGGTAGCGTGTTGCCGATAAAGACCATCCGACTTGATGCCATTGAAGGGGGCAATGTGGCTAGAAAATTTCTAGAAGGTGGGATACTCGTGGAAAAGGGCGATACCATTCTCAAACTCAACAACAACAACCTAGTACAAAGTTTCATTCGGGAAGAAACACAGGCTTTTATTCTTGTAAACAACCTTGAAAACACCAAATTGAGCTTGAAAAGGAATGAATTCGATTTGAGGAGGAGGTTGACGGAATTGGACTACCAGATAGATGAGGCCAAGGACAACTATGTGCGTGGTAAAAAGTTAAGGGAAGAAAAAGTGATATCTGAGCAGGAGTTTTTAAACCTGAAGAGAAATTATGACCGGCTCATTTCTACACGTGAAATAGAAATAGAATCCCAAAAGTTTGATATACAAAACAGCAAACTTCAAATTGCCCAAACAGAGGCTACTTTGGAGCGGACACGGAGCAATCTGGACATGATCAAAGCGAACCTTGACAATTTATACATCAAAGCCCCTATATCGGGACGTGTCTCCTATATCAACGTGGAAGTAGGGGAGTCCATAGCTCCCGGGCAAAACATTGGACAGATAGACGACCTCAATGGCTTTAAGGTAAGGGCTGCAATCGATGAACATTACATCTCAAGAATATATGATGGGTTGACCGGTACCTTTGATTTTGCTGGCAATAGTTATGCATTGACCATCAGAAAAGTATATCCTGAAGTCAACAACGGATTGTTTTCAGTTGATCTTGAATTTCAAACGGAGATACCAAAGGGTATCAGGCGTGGACAGACGCTTCAGATCAAATTACAGCTGAGCGAAAACATAGAAGCAGTACAAATACCCAGGGGTAGTTTTTACCAAACTACTGGTGGCAATTGGATTTTCGTAGTTGATCCGTCGGGGGAATTCGCCGTGAGGAGAAATATCCGATTGGGCAGGCAAAACCCCAGGTTCTATGAAGTAGTAGATGGGCTGCAACCAGGGGATAAAGTGGTAGTATCCTCCTACGATGGCTATGAAGACAAAGACCGGTTGGTATTTAAGTAACAAAGCCAAGGCGCATAATTAAAAGTCAAATGGAATACCTGACTAAAAAACTATAAAATTTATAAAAATGGAAAACGCAAAAACACTCATCAAAACATCTGGTTTGAAAAAGTTCTATTACACCGACGAAATAGAGACTACCGCATTGGCCGGGGTTAACCTCGAAGTGAAGGAAGGGGAGTTTGTAGCTATAATGGGGCCATCTGGATGTGGAAAATCGACCTTGTTGAACATCGTAGGCTTGCTCGACAATCCCTCAGAGGGGGAGTTTCACTTCACAGGACAGGAAATTTCTAAACATTCCGAGCGGCAAAGGGCAGACCTGAGAAAAGCCAACATTGGGTTCGTTTTTCAAAGTTTCAACCTGATAGATGAATTGACAGTATTTGAAAATGTAGAATTGCCGCTGATTTACCTCAAGTATTCGTCCGGGGAAAGGAAAAAGCGTGTGGAAGAAGTGTTGGAGCACATGAAAATCATGCACCGAAGAAACCACTTCCCGCAGCAGTTGAGTGGCGGCCAGCAGCAGCGTGTGGCCATCTCCAGGGCTGTGGTGGCCAAACCCAAGCTGATACTGGCCGATGAGCCTACCGGAAACCTCGATTCGGCCAATGGCCAGGAAGTAATGACACTGCTGAGCGACCTCAATGAAAACGGGACCACAGTGGTAATGGTGACGCACTCACCAATAGATGCTGAATATGCCCACCGTGTGATCCACCTATTCGATGGACAGATAGTATCAGAAAACCTCAATGTAAAGGATAAAGCATTGGTATAATTCCACGTGTGTAGAAAGGTGAGTGGGTTTAAACATAATATTATAATGAGGATTTTGAAGTATGGAATTCTGGTTTGTGTTTTAGGTTTTTTTGGTTTTCAAACGCAAGCCCAAAAGGTGTTGACCTTGGAGAATTGCCTGGACATTGCAATGGAAAACAATATTGATTTGAAACGGGCACAAAACAATGCCCTGATAGCCAGGTCAAACCAGTTACAGGCAATGATGGGATTCCTGCCATCGCTAGAAGCCAGGACCAACTACGATTTCTTTTTTGGGACATTTTTTGATACCAACGCTGCGCGGCAGGTCTCATCCACCACCAGGTCCTCGAACCCTAATGTCAGGACCAACCTTACGTTATTCAATGGCATGGCAAACCACCACAGGGTAAAGGCCAGATGGCATGATAGCGAAGCAGTAGAGAACAGTATTGAAGAGCAAAAACTAAATGTAAGGGCTACAATATTAGGGGCTTATCTTAATGTTGTATTGGACAAAGAGAACATTAAAATTTCAGAAAAAAGGATGGTCCTATTGGAGGCCCAGCTCGACCGGGAAATCAAAAGGGAGTCAGTTGGAGTGGGGAATTTGGAACAAGTCTATAATTTCAAATCACAGCTGGCCAATGAGAAATTAAACCAGGTAAACCTAACCAACAGGCTAAAGTCTGACCGGTTGATATTGTTGCAGGCTCTGGGGATTAAGGATACAAACGGCTATGAAGTGGAGGCTTACGATTTTCAGGAAATAGAATTCACCCAGCCCGTGGGTACTTATGAAGACATCCTGGGGATGAGCGTGGCATATTCACCGTCCATAAAACGTGCAAGGGCAGAAAACCTAGCTTCGTCCTACGGTCTCAAAATTGCACGTGCATCTTACCTGCCGACGGTTTCGGCTTTCGGGCTTTTTGGTTCCAACTATTCATCAAATGGTGCACTAAACCCCGAGACAGGCGCATTCGAGCCAAATGCAGGCTTCTTTGATCAATTGGCATTCAACGAATTCAAATATTTCAACATATCGTTGAGCATTCCAATTTTCAGCAATTGGCGCAATAAGAACCAGGTGCAAGTAGCGAAGATCAACTTTTTAAATTCAGAACTGGATTTGAAACAGGCCGAACTCACCATGAACAACACAGTTCAGCAAGTTTACCTCGACTTAATAGCAGCTCACAGCACGTACAAGGCCGCCGAAGAAAATCTGATTGCCCTCAATCAATCCTTCGAATTTGTAAGTACCCGGTATGAGCAGGGAAATACCGATTTCTTTACATACCTGGAGAGCCTCAACAATTTGAATCGAGCAGAAATAGAATTGATCAATGCCAAATACAGTATTGTGTTCAGAAAAAAGATTCTGGACGTATATAAAGGTATTTACTAAAAACAATCAGCTCGACTGACCTATTTATTGTTTCAAACCAAGAATAGCATCAATTGAGTTGGACGAAACGTAGTGGTAATTCGGGCGGGCTTTCTTGTAAATGTCAAGCGCCATTTCTTTACCTTTTTCAGTTTTTATCAACTCCTTATATAGAGGAGACAAAAATTTTCTTCTCCCGGTGTTGACCAAGAAATAATCTAGTTTTTCATAGCCCGGGGCATATTGGTTGGCAATTACTAATTCCAACCATGCGGCCAGTACTTCACTGTTTCCCGTTTGGGTAAACCCGAATGCCTTGTCAAGTTGTGCCATTTGATCCTCATTTAACGGCGTGGGCAATTCCCTTACAAAATGCAGCCACTCGTGCGAGCTCCATGTGTCAGAACCGAATCCTGAGATCAGGTTTTCTTTATTTTCATTGAGCATCCAGTTTTCCAGTGCAGCTTCCACTTTTTCAAATTTGTCGGATTTTGGAAGGGGGTGGTTGGCTGGCAGTCCTGGCTCGTATATCCATGAACTGTAAAATTCAGGCTTGATGCCCAGGTTGTTGCTGGCTATGAGGTTTGCTTCAAGGTAGTCGATAAACCCTTCGGTATCCATTACACCGAAGGCATTGTCTTCGAAGTATTTTTTGAGAAAAGCATCAAATTTTGCCCTGCCAACAGTTTCTTCCAACAACCTAAGGAAGTTGTACCCCTTGTCATAAGCAATTGAAGTCACGCCATCATCTGGGTTTCTGTCATCCAGGTTAAGCTTCAAACGCGTGTCATCGGCCTTGCCGGCAGCTATCATGTCCTCTACTTCTGTTTTAAGACCATTTAGGCTTAAGGTGGCAAGCATTTCGGAATATGGCCTGCCGTACAGGGCCTCCATGATCCGTTGTTCAAAATAAACGGTAAAACCCTCATTCAGCCAGAAATCATTCCAGGTGGCATTTGTCACCAGGTTGCCAGACCATGAGTGCGCCAACTCGTGCGCCACCAGGGAAGTAAGCGAGCGGTCACCGGCCAATATGGTAGGAGTGGCAAAAGTAAGCCTTGGGTTTTCCATACCTCCAAAAGGAAAACTGGGTGGCAGTACCAGTAGATCATACCGCTCCCAGCGATACGGTCCATACAGTTTTTCAGCCACCTGTATCATGTCTTCCGTTTCGGCAAATTCATAGGCCGACTTATCCAGCATCGAGGGTTCGGCATATACACCCGTTCTACTACCGAGCGACTGGAACTCCAGATCGCCAACGGCCAAAGCCATAAGATAGGCCGGGATTTTTTGTTCCATTTTGAAAGAGTAGAGCCCAGAGTCATTTTTCTTTTGAGGGTTTTCGGCACTCATCAATGCCAAAAGGCCGGGAGGTACCTGCACCTGCGCAGTATAGCTCAGCCTGATTCCAGGAGAGTCCTGAATCGGAATCCAGGATCTGGCCAGAATGGCCTGCGATTGGGTGAAAAGAAAGGGGTGTTTTTTGCCGGACGTCTGCACCGGCGACAACCATTGCAGCGCCTCGGCATCAGTGCTGGTAGAATAGTCGATACTTATTGATGATGTCGCATTGGTCACTTCTATGACAAGGGCACTGCCCAGGTGCTCGATTGGTTCCTCAATCTTGTATGGCAGAGCTTCGTTTGACCCTAAATCTGTAATCGATTTGATCTGCAGTTCCTTAATATCTAAAGTGATGGATTCGACCCCTTTCTGTACCTCGATTTTATAGTTGGCTGTGGCCTCTATTGTTTTATCTTCAAAATTTATATTGGCCTTCCAGTCAAGGTGGTTTATTACAGCTTCATTGGGTTTTGAAAAACTATGGATATCTTTGATCTGCATTGTTTCGGATGTGGTGGAGGATTTTTTCGAATTGTCCTGACAGCTTGTAGAAAGCATTGCTATGGCTATTAAAATGGTGTAAATTTTATACTTCATCGGTATTTGGTTTTGGGTTGGGTTCGAAGATAAATAAATATTCTGTTTGGTGATGAAACTTGTCAGTAAACAGGCTATTATTGAAGGCTTGTTTTGACCGAAAAATGGGGAAAATATTTTTTTTGAAAATAATCTCAAATTATGGCAAAATAGTTTTGCAAAAATTTGAATAAGAATCAAAAGCATATAATTTTGCACTTCCTTAAAAACAGGGGTCGAATAAAAGGCTCCAATTTTTGAGTAAGTTCTTTAAAATAATGTAATGGGGGGATACCAAAGCGGCCAACTGGGGCAGACTGTAAATCTGCTGACTTATGTCTTCGCAGGTTCGAATCCTGCTCCCCCCACATTGGCAAAAAATATTAGAAGCGGGAGTAGCTCAGTTGGTAGAGCGACAGCCTTCCAAGCTGTAGGTCGCGGGTTCGAGCCTCGTCTCCCGCTCTTTTTTTTGAACCAGCCGATGTAGCTCAGGGGTAGAGTGCTTCCTTGGTAAGGAAGAGGTCACGGGTTCAAATCCCGTCATTGGCTCAAAGAAACCAGGGTTTAATGATGTGGATCGTTGGGTTTACCAGGAAGCGATGAGTGACCAAGGTCACGCCTGTCTGCCGACAGGCAGGGGTTCAAATCCCGTCATTGGCTCAAAGAAACCAGGGTTTAATGATGTGGATCGTTGGGTTTGCCAGGAAGCGATGAGTGACCAAGGTCACGCCTGTCTGCCGACAGGCAGGGGTTCAAATCCCGTCATTGGCTCAAAGAAACCAGGTCTTGTGAAATAGACCTTAGGATTTTGGAGATGTGACGAGTTGACTAAGCTCGAGCCTGTTAGCCGAAAGGTAGGGGTTGAGAAGCCGTCATAGGCTACTTAATGTATTGAATGTAAGCACTTATAAAGGGTGCTTTTTTTAGCGATTCTTAGTAATGGGTTTCGCTTTTCCCGGATGGCCGGGCTGTATTGATGATTTTTCGAAGGAGATTGTTGTTTCATTCGATGATTATAGATTTAATAATTTTTTAAATAGAGTTTAACTAAAATAGAAATTTTCAAACATGGCTAAAGAAACCTTCGACCGTTCCAAGCCTCACGTTAATATTGGAACAATCGGTCACGTGGATCACGGTAAAACTACTTTGACTGCTGCTATCTCAAGTGTATTGGCAGGAAAAGGGCTTGCAGAAATGAAAGACTTCTCTGCGATTGACAATGCTCCGGAAGAAAAAGAAAGAGGTATTACTATCAATACTTCACACATCGAGTACCAAACAGAAAGCAGACACTATGCGCACGTTGACTGTCCTGGTCACGCGGATTATGTAAAGAACATGGTAACTGGTGCTGCCCAGATGGATGGTGCTATTATAGTAGTTGCTGCTACTGATGGTCCTATGCCACAAACAAGGGAGCATATCCTGCTTTCTCGTCAGGTAGGTGTACCTGCTTTGGTTGTGTTTATGAACAAAGTGGATTTGGTTGACGATCCGGAATTGTTGGAACTTGTTGAAATGGAAGTTAGGGAATTGCTTTCTGACTATGATTTCCCAGGTGATGATATTCCTGTAATTGCTGGTTCTGCATTGGGAGCACTTAACGGTGAGCCTGAGTGGGTAGCAAAAGTTGAAGAATTGATGGAAGCTGTGGACAACTACATTCCACTTCCTGAAAGATTGATAGACAAGGATTTCTTGATGCCAGTTGAAGATGTATTCTCTATTACTGGTAGGGGAACTGTAGCTACTGGTAGGATCGAAAGAGGGGTAATCAACTCAGGAGAAGCAGTGGATCTCATCGGTATGGGTGCTGAAGGTTTGAAATCAACAGTGACCGGTGTGGAAATGTTTAGAAAAATATTGGATAGGGGTGAAGCTGGTGACAACACTGGTTTGCTGCTGAGAGGTATAGAGAAAGATCAAATCAAAAGGGGTATGATCATCTGTAAGCCTGGTTCGGTAACTCCTCACGCCCACTTCAAAGCGGAAGTGTATGTGCTTTCAAAAGAAGAAGGTGGACGTCACACGCCATTCTTTAAGAAATACCGTCCTCAGTTCTACCTGAGAACAACTGACGTAACTGGTGAAATCTCTCTGCCAGAAGGTGTAGAGATGGTAATGCCGGGTGATAACGTAACCATTGAGGTTCAGTTGATCAACAAAATTGCGTTGGAAAAAGGATTGAGGTTTGCGATCAGGGAAGGCGGACGTACCGTTGGATCAGGTCAGGTAACAGAAATCCTGGACTAATAGTCCGGTAAACACATCAGACTTAGAATACGTTCTGTATAATATTATGCAGAACGTATTTGTATATTTAAAAAATTAAATCTAATTTTGCAGTCCTTTTGGGCTGAGGGTACACGGGTGTAGCTCAATTGGTAGAGTAGTGGTCTCCAAAACCATTGGCTGGGAGTTCGAGTCTCTCCACCCGTGCAGATTTATAAAAACAGCAAAGGTTTGAACAATGTCTAAACTAGTACAATATATAAAGGAGTCATACGACGAGATGGTTCACAAGGTGACTTGGTCTAAGTACAGTGACCTTCAGAATAGTTCTATTTTAGTATTGGTCGCTTCCCTGATCTTTGCGTTGTTCATAGGCTTGATAGATTTAGGTTTCGAAAATCTATTGAAGTGGTATTATAATAATCTTTAGTAGTCAAGATAAAGTCCTTTTGTTATGAGTGAATTGAAATGGTACGTTGTGCGTGCCGTCAGCGGTCAGGAAAGAAAGGTAAAGAATTACCTTGATAACGAGATAGTTAGGATGGGCTTGGAAGATTATATTCCTCAGGTATTGATTCCTTCAGAGAAGGTGTATGAAATGAGGAATGGGAAAAAGAGGGTTCGAGAGAAAAACTTTTTTCCAGGGTATGTATTGATCTCAGCTGATATCAATCATGGTGAGGTACAACATACCATAAACAACATTCCAGGTGTTATCGGCTTTTTGGGATCCAACGATGCAGGAGGAGCCTCGAAAGTACCTGTACCCCTTCGCCAGGCAGAAGTGAACAGAATTTTGGGCAAGGTAGAGGAAGTTGACGAATTTGAAGAGAAGCTGGACACACCATTTATTATAGGTGAAACTGTAAAAGTAATGGATGGGCCGTTTAGCGGATTTACGGGGGCTGTAGAAGAAGTGTTTGAGGAAAGAAAGAAACTCAATGTGATGGTGAAAATCTTCGGCAGAAACACTCCGGTGGAACTTAATTATATACAAGTAGAAAAAACTGAGTAAAATGGCTAAGGAAATTAGTGGATACTTAAAATTACAAATCAGGGGTGGAGCAGCAAACCCTTCGCCTCCTGTAGGACCTGCACTTGGTAGTAAAGGTCTCAATATCATGGACTTTTGTAAGCAATTCAATGCACGTACCCAGGACAAAGCTGGACAGGTACTACCTGTGTTGATTACTATATATGCAGACAAGTCTTTCGATTTTGTAATCAAAACACCACCAGCAGCAGTATTGCTGATGAACGCAGCAAAACTAAAAAAGGCTTCTGCAGAACCTAATCGTATAAAGGTGGGTTCGGTAACCTGGGATCAGGTAAGGGAGATTGCTGAAACAAAAATGCCCGATTTGAATGCATTTGAAGTAGAGTCTGCTATGAAGATGGTGGCAGGCACAGCAAGGAGCATGGGAATAAATGTGAAAGGTAACGCCCCTTGGGCCTAATTGTAAGAAAAGATGGCAAAGTTGACAAAAAATCAAAAAGCATCATTGGAAAAATACGATCCAACTGCAACCTACTCATTGGATGAAGCAGCAAAGATTGTAAAAGACATTACTACAACCAAATTTGATGCATCCATCGATGTGGACATCAGGTTGGGTGTAGATCCAAGAAAAGCTGACCAAATGGTAAGGGGCGTAGCTGCTTTGCCTCACGGTACTGGCAAAGATGTAAGGGTACTGGTATTGTGTACTCCTGACAAAGAACAGGAAGCCAAGGACGCAGGTGCTGACCATGTTGGATTGGATGAGTATATCAAGAAGATCGAAGGTGGGTGGACAGATATCGATGTGATCATTACCATGCCTACTGTAATGGCAAAAGTCGGAAGGATCGGTCGTGTTTTGGGACCAAGGGGATTGATGCCCAACCCTAAATCTGGTACCGTAACCCTGGACGTAGCTAAAGCTGTAAACGAAGTAAAATCAGGTAAGATAGATTTCAAAGTAGATAAATTTGGAATTATCCATACAAGCATAGGCAAAGCTTCTTTCACACCTGAGAAAATCAAGGAAAATGCTTTGGAACTGATCCACGTGATCAACAAGTTAAAGCCTGCTTCAGCAAAAGGTACTTATTTCAAGACTATCAATATGTCTAGTACCATGAGCAAAGGTATATCCATTGATAAATCGTCCATAACAGGACTGTAAGGTAAAGTTACTTAGTAACCGGCTAGGATGGGCCGAACAAGTTAAAAGAAAATGAAAAGAGAAGATAAAGCAGTAATAATTGAAGAAATTTCTCAAAAGTTCAAGGACAACATGAGCTTTTACTTTACTGACGCTTCAGGCTTCACTGTAGCAGAAGTAAATAATTTAAGGAGAAAGTGCTTTGAAAAAGGAATAGAGTATAAGGTGGTGAAAAACACCCTTATCAAAAAAGCCCTTGAATCAGTTGATGCCGATTTTGCGGCATTGGATGAGTCAGTGTTAAAAGGGTTTTCAGGTATTATGTTTGCAGGTGAAAACGCAAGTGCACCGGCTAAACTAATAAAAGAATTTAAGAAAAACGACAGTCAGGACCGACCAAAACTTAAAGGGGCTTCCATCGAATACGATCTCTTTATTGGTGAAGATCAACTTGATCCGTTAAGTAAGTTTAAATCTAAGAACGAGCTTATTGGTGAGATTATCGGATTGTTACAATCACCTGCGAAAAATGTTATTTCTTCCCTGCAAAGTGGCGGAAATACGATAGCAGGTCTGGTAAAGACATTGTCGGAACGTTAAATTTAGGTATCAATTTATTAATTTTTAATTATTAAGGTAAAATGGCAGATTTAAAAACATTCGCTGAGCAGTTGGTTAACTTGACTGTAAAAGAAGTAAATGAATTAGCTGAAATATTGAAAGACGAATATGGTATAGAGCCAGCTGCTGCTGCCGCTCCTGTTGCAGTAGCTGCTGCAGGTGGTGGGGAAGAAGGAGGAGCTGCTGAAAAGAGTTCTTTCGATGTGATCCTGAAAGCGCCAGGAGGAGCTAAGCTAGCAGTAGTTAAGCTTGTTAAAGAATTGACTGGTTTGGGATTGAAAGAAGCTAAAGAATTAGTTGACGGAGCTCCTAAAGCAGTTAAAGAAGGACTTGCTAAGGAAGAAGCCGAAGGGCTTAAGAAACAACTGGAAGAAGCAGGAGCTGAAGTAGAGTTGAATTAATAATTTGGCCTCTATCAGCTGCTGGGCCTAAGATTTTTATAGACCTGGTCCCGACTACAATCGGGATCAGGTCTTTTCCTGTTTCTATCAAATAATTACTTTTCGAAGATTATTAACTAAAACAATAAAGCTTTGGCTAATAAAACTAAAACTGGAAGGATTAACTTTTCTTCTATAAAATCAGTGATTGATTATCCTGATTTTTTAAATGTCCAATTACAATCGTTCAAAGATTTTTTCCAGTTAGAAACCCCTGCTGAGAAAAGAATTCAAGAAGGTCTTTTCAAAGTTTTTTCAGAGAATTTTCCTATAAGTGATTCTAGGGATAATTTCTTGCTAGAATTTATAGATTATCTGGTAGATCCCCCAAAATACAATGTTGATGAATGTATCGACAGGGGATTGACCTACTCTGTGCCATTGAAGGCCAAATTGAAATTGTCATGCAATGACGAAGACAATGACGATTTTGAAACGATCGAACAGGAAGTTTTCCTCGGAAATATTCCTTACATGACAGCCAAAGGATCTTTTGTGATCAACGGTGCTGAAAGGGTTATCGTTTCTCAATTGCACAGGTCCCCAGGTGTGTTCTTTGCCCAAAGTAAACATACCAACGGAACCAAATTATACTCTGCAAGGATCATTCCTTTCAGGGGGTCCTGGATCGAATTTGCAACTGACGTAAACAACGTCATGTATGCCTATATCGACAGGAAAAAGAAATTTCCGGTAACTACCCTGCTCAGGGCAATTGGTTACGGATACGATAAGGACATACTCGATTTATTTGGTCTTTCCGAAGAAGTCGAGGCAGAAAAAAGTAAACTCACCAGTATTATTGGAAGGAAGCTCGCCGCAAGGGTATTGAGGACATGGACAGAAGATTTCGTGGACGAAGATACCGGGGAGGTTGTTTCTATCGATAGGAATGAAGTGATTCTCGAAAGGGATTCGATCATCAATGAAGAAGATATCGAAATCATACTTGAATCAGGATCTAAATCCATCATCCTGCACAAGAAGGATGTGAACATTACCGATTATTCCATCATCTACAATACCCTTCAGAAGGACAACTCAAACTCTGAGAAAGAAGCGGTAGAGCAAATCTATCGTCAGTTGAGGAATACTGAAGCACCGGATGAGCAAACTGCACGTGATATCATCAACAACTTGTTCTTCAGTGACAAGAGGTATGATTTAGGTGAAGTAGGAAGGTACAGGATCAATAAGAAGCTCGGACTTGACCTGTCTAATGATGCCAGAACCCTGACCACAGAAGATATTATTCTTATTGTAAAATACCTTATAGGGTTGATCAACTCTAAGGCGGTAGTCGATGATATCGATCACCTGAGCAACAGGAGGGTAAGAACAGTAGGAGAGCAACTGTACTCACAGTTTGGTGTCGGATTGTCGAGAATGGCCCGTACCATCAAAGAAAGGATGAACGTAAGGGACAATGAGGAGTTCAAGCCAATAGACCTGATCAACGCAAGGACATTGTCATCAGTGATCAATTCCTTCTTTGGTACTAACCAGCTTTCGCAGTTTATGGACCAAACCAACCCACTTGCTGAGATTACGCATAAGCGTAGAATGTCGGCCTTGGGACCGGGTGGTCTTTCAAGGGAACGTGCTGGTTTCGAAGTAAGGGACGTCCACTATACCCACTACGGAAGGCTGTGTACTATTGAAACACCTGAAGGGCCAAACATTGGTCTGATTTCATCTCTTTGTGTGCATGCCAAAGTAAATGGCATGGGATTCATCGAGACACCTTATAGAAAGGTGGAAAAAGGCAAGGTAAACATGACCAGTGATGTGGAGTACCTGACTGCAGAGGAAGAAGATACCCACAATATTGGCCAGGCCAATGCACCACTCAAAGACAATGGTGAGTTTATAAATGAAAAAGTAAAAGCAAGGTACGAAGGGGATTTTCCTGTAGTGGAACCTCAGGATATCAAGTATATGGATGTTGCGCCAAACCAGATTGTATCTGTGGCAGCTTCCATGATTCCATTCCTTGAGCATGATGATGCGAACAGGGCGCTGATGGGATCTAACATGCAGCGGCAAGCTGTGCCTTTGATGAAGCCACAGGCTCCAATAGTGGGTACTGGCCTTGAAGCACGTGTTGCACTTGATTCCAGATCGTTGATTTTGTCCGAAGGAGCTGGGGAAATCACCTATGTGGATGCCAAAAAGATTGTTGTAAAATACGATATATCTGAGAATGAGCGATTGGTGTCTTTTGATACTGAGTTCATTACTTATGACCTGATCAAATTTAGGAGAACTAACCAGGATACCTGTATAAACCTGAAGCCAATTGTGCTGAAAGGCGATAAAGTAGAAGCTGGGCAACCATTGGTTGAAGGCTTTGCTACCGAACAGGGGGAATTGGCTCTTGGAAGAAACCTAAGGGTGGCATATATGCCATGGCAAGGGTACAACTTCGAGGATGCTATTGTGATTTCCGAAAGAGTAGTAAGGGACGATGTATTTACGTCGTTGCATATTGAAGAATTCGACCTGGAAGTAAGGGACACCAAAAGGGGAGAAGAAGAACTGACTTCTGAAATTCCTAACGTAAGTGAAGAAGCCGTTAAAAACCTTGATGAAAATGGTATCATCAGGATTGGTGCAGAGATCAAGGAAGGGGATATACTGATTGGTAAGATCACACCAAAAGGAGAAACAGATCCTACACCGGAAGAAAAACTCCTCAGGGCTATATTCGGAGACAAGGCAGGAGATGTTAAAGATGCTTCGTTGAAAGCTTCACCATCGTTGAGAGGTGTGGTTATTGACACAAAATTATTCTCCCGCCCGAGAAAGGACAAAGACCTTCGGGCCAAATCTAAGCGCGAAGTGGAGATACTCAAGGGTAAGTATTCCCAGGAGTTGAGTGAGTTGCGTGCCGACATGATCAAAAAAATGGTCGAATTGCTTGGTGGCAAAACCTCTGAAGGAGTGAAACATAAATTTGGTGAGGAGATTATGTCTAAGGGCGTAAAATTCAATGCCAAAAATATAGAGGAGAATCTATTTCCTGAAAAGAATATATTCAGGGATGAAAGCAACTACCATGTTCCGGAAGAAGTGAACCTGATAGCTGACCTTGTACTTGAAAACTGGACAAGTGATGCAGAAACCAACGATTTGTTGGTGGAGTTGGTGAAAAACTTCGTAAAGAAAAGGTACGAAATCGGTGGTATTTTCAAGAGGGAGAGGTTTACACTTGAAGTAGGAGATGAATTGCCTGCTGGTATCGTGAAACTGGCCAAAGTTTATGTAGCCAAAAAGCGTAAGCTGAAAGTTGGTGATAAAATGGCGGGTCGTCATGGAAACAAAGGTGTTGTAGCCAGGATAGTAAGGGAAGAAGATATGCCATTCCTCGAAGATGGCACTCCAATGGATATTGTACTTAACCCATTAGGTGTACCTTCAAGGATGAACATCGGTCAGATTTATGAGACAGTACTTGCATGGGCTGGATTGAGGTTGGGCAAAAAATATGCAACACCAATTTTCGATGGGGCCAGTATGGAAGAAGTGGCCGCCGAATTGACAGAAGCAGGTTTGCCTGAATATGGCCGTTCTTACTTGTACGATGGGCTTAGCGGGCAAAAATTTGACCAGCCTGTTACCGTAGGTGTGGCGTACATGCTGAAACTAGGCCACCTTGTGGACGATAAAATGCATGCCAGGTCTATCGGTCCATATTCATTGATCACACAGCAGCCACTGGGAGGTAAGGCCCAGTTTGGAGGCCAGAGATTTGGTGAGATGGAGGTATGGGCACTTGAGGCGTTTGGAGCGGCACATGTACTTCAAGAGATACTGACTATCAAATCTGATGATGTAATTGGAAGGGCAAAAGCATATGAAGCCATCGTTAAAGGCGAAAATATGAACAAACCAAATATTCCCGAATCTTTCAATGTACTCGTACATGAATTGAGGGGATTGGCCCTGGAAATTACTTTGGATTAATTATTTTTTCGAAATCAGAGCCGAAAGGCTTATATAACATAAATAAAAATTATGGCATTCAGAAAAAACAAAAAGCTGAACGTTGACTTTTCTAAAGTGACAATTAGTTTGGCTTCTCCCGAATCTATTCTGGAAAGTTCTCATGGTGAGGTAACCCAACCTGAAACCATAAATTACAGAACATACAAACCTGAAATGGGTGGTTTGTTTTGTGAGAGAATCTTCGGACCAGTAAAGGATTGGGAATGTCATTGTGGAAAATATAAAAGGATTCGATACAAAGGCATCATTTGTGATCGATGTGGAGTGGAAGTGACCGAGAAAAAGGTCAGAAGGGAAAGAATGGGCCATATCGAGCTGGTCGTACCAGTGGCGCACATTTGGTACTTCAAGTCGCTTCCAAACAAGATCGGGTATTTGTTGGGTATTCCTACCAAAAAACTCGATCAGATAATATATTACGAACGTTATCTCGTGATTCAGCCAGGTGTAAAGGAAGAAGATGGATTGAATAAATTCGACTTCCTGACCGAAGATGAATACCTGGATATCCTTGATAAATTGCCCAGGGAGAACCAATTGCTCGACGATGAAGATCCACAAAAATTCATCGCCAAAATGGGAGCTGATGCATTGGAGCAGGCCTTGTCGAGAATTAAACTGGATGAGTTGTCTTATGAATTGAGGCACCAGGCAGCTACAGACACTTCACAGCAAAGAAAAGCAGAAGCCCTCAAAAGGTTGAAAGTTGTGGAGGCATTCAGGGAAGCAAAAACAAGGATAGAGAACAAGCCTGAATGGATGATCATCAAGATGGTACCTGTAATACCGCCTGAATTGAGGCCATTGGTACCCTTGGATGGTGGTCGATTCGCCACATCCGATTTGAATGACCTTTACCGTAGGGTAATCATCAGGAACAACAGGCTAAAAAGATTGATAGACATTAAGGCACCAGAGGTGATCTTAAGGAACGAAAAGAGGATGTTGCAGGAAGCAGTAGATTCTTTGTTCGATAACTCTAGAAAAGTAAATGCAGTAAGGTCTGATGGAAACAGGGCTTTGAAATCTTTGAGTGATATGCTGAAAGGTAAGCAAGGTAGGTTCCGTCAAAACCTTTTGGGTAAAAGGGTTGATTATTCAGGACGATCTGTAATTGTGGTTGGACCTGAGTTGAAAATGCACGAATGTGGTCTTCCAAAGGGAATGGCAGCTGAGCTATTCAAACCGTTCATTATCAGAAAGCTGATCGAAAGGGGGATCGTAAAAACAGTGAAATCGGCCAAGAAGATTGTAGATAGAAAAGATCCTGTAATATGGGATATCCTCGAAAACGTATTGAAAGGACACCCCGTATTGCTCAACAGGGCTCCAACGCTGCACAGATTGGGTATCCAGGCTTTCCAGCCCAAAATGATTGAAGGAAAGGCGATCCAGCTTCACCCATTGGCTTGTACAGCATTCAACGCCGACTTTGACGGTGACCAAATGGCTGTACACGTTCCACTCGGACATGAAGCTGTATTGGAGGCATCTTTGTTGATGCTGGCCTCACACAATATACTCAACCCTGCCAATGGTGCTCCAATTACTGTTCCATCTCAGGATATGGTTTTGGGCCTATATTATGTAACTAAGGGAAGAAGGGCAACAGAAGATCATCAGGTACTTGGAGAAGGAAAAATCTTCTATAGTGCAGAGGAAGTAATCATCGCTATCAATGAAGGAAAAGTTTCCAAGCATGCCTACATCAAGGTAAGGACGAAGGTGAGGAATGAAAAAGGCGAACTGGAGACTAAAGTTATAGAAACTGTGGCAGGTCGTGTGATCTTCAACCAGTATGTGCCGGAAGAAGTGGGATATGTAAATGAATTGCTGACCAAGAAAAAGCTTCAGAAAATTATATCCCTGGTATTCAACATATCGGGAATGGCCAGAACGGCACACTTCCTTGATGATATCAAAACACTTGGTTTCCAATCGGCTTATAAAGGTGGGTTGTCCATGGGACTTGGCGATATCAAGATTCCAAAGGAAAAAGAAAAACTTGTAGCGCAGGCCAAAGAAGAGGTAGAAGCTGTTTGGGCAAACTATCAAATGGGTCTGATCACGGACAATGAGCGGTACAACCAGGTGATTGACATTTGGACAAGGATCAATTCACTGCTCACAGGTACGTTGATGAAGCAGCTCGAAGAAGAAGATCAGGGTTTCAACTCGATCTATATGATGATGCACTCCGGTGCGAGGGGATCAAGAGAGCAGATCAGACAGCTTGGTGGAATGAGGGGACTGATGGCCAAACCGCAAAAGAACTTGCAAGGTTCGGTTGGTGAAATCATTGAAAACCCCATCCTATCCAACTTTAAAGAAGGACTGGATGTAATCGAGTACTTTATTTCCACACACGGTGCACGTAAAGGACTTGCAGATACAGCATTGAAAACTGCAGATGCAGGTTACCTCACAAGGAGGCTTGTGGATGTAGCACAAGATGTGGTAGTGAATGAAGAAGATTGTGGTACACTGAGAGGGCTTTCTGTTACAGCACTCAAAGACAATGAAGATATCGTAGAACCATTGTCTGAAAGGATATTGGGAAGGGTGTCAGTACATGATGTTTACGATCCTATTACCGAAGAACTTTTGGTAGAGGCCGGGTCAGAAATCAACGAAAACATAGCGGCTAAAATAGAGGCTACTAGTGTGGAGGAAGTCGAAATCAGGTCGGTATTGACTTGTGAGACCAAGCAGGGTATATGTAGCAAGTGCTATGGTAGAAACCTGGCAACAGGTAACATGGCCCAAAAAGGAGAGGCTGTAGGGGTTATTGCCGCTCAGTCTATTGGTGAGCCTGGTACGCAGCTTACTTTGAGAACTTTCCACGTTGGGGGTACTGCTTCTAACATTGCAGTAGATGCAAGTATAGTTGCGAAGTTTGATGGTGTAGTGGAGTTTGAAGAACTAAGGTCTATAGCTACTACCAACAGCGATAACGAAAAAGTGGAAGTGGTAATGGGTCGATCCGGAGAAATCAGGATTATTGATCCAAACAGTAAGAAAGTGTTGATCAGCAACCACGTTCCTTATGGTGCATTCCTGAATGTAAAAGACAAGGCGAAGGTGAAGAAAGGGGACAGGCTATGTTTCTGGGATCCTTACAATGCGGTGATCCTGTCAGCATTCGATGGTAAGGTTACTTTCGAATCTATAGTAGAAGGTGTTACCTACAAGGAGGAGTCTGATGAACAAACAGGCCACAGGGAAAAAGTAATTATAGATACAAAGGACAAAACAAAGAACCCATCCATCTTAATAGAGGCAGGTGACGATGTTCAGTCTTATAACATACCCGTTGGGGCACACTTGTCTGTAGAAGAAGGAGACAAGGTGAAGGCTGGCCAGATTTTGGCCAAGATACCAAGGATGATGGGTAAGTCGAGGGATATTACAGGGGGTCTTCCAAGGGTAACCGAACTTTTTGAAGCAAGGAACCCATCGAACCCGGCTGTAGTGAGTGAAATTGACGGTGTGGTGACCTATGGCGGTATCAAGCGTGGTAACAGGGAAATATTTATTGAATCAAAAGATGGTGTGAAAAAGAGATATCTGGTATCACTTTCCAAGCACATCCTGGTTCAGGACAATGACTTTGTGAAGGCAGGTTATTCCTTGTCTGATGGAGCCGTAACACCAGCTGATATTTTGGCCATCAAAGGCCCTACTGCAGTACAGGAGTACCTCGTAAATGAAATACAGGAAGTATATAGGCTGCAGGGTGTGAAAATAAACGATAAGCACATTGAGACAATTGTAAGCCAGATGATGCAGAAGGTAAATATCCTGGATGCTGGTGATACCAGTTTCTTGCCTGGGCAAATCGTGGACAAACACATTTTCATGGAAGAAAATGATTCCATCCTTGACAATAAGGTGGTAGCTGATTCGGGTGATTCAGAAAATTACAAGCCGGGTCAGATCATTACTGCCAGGATGTTGAGGGACGAAAACTCCAGTCTGAAGAGGAGGGATTTGAAACTGGTACAGGTAAGAAGTGCAGCACCAGCTGTATCAGAGCCAAGGTTGCAGGGCATTACCCAGGCTTCATTGGCTACTCAAAGCTTTATTTCGGCTGCTTCCTTCCAGGAAACAACCAAAGTATTGAGTGAGGCTTCTATCAGGGGAAAACGTGACCATTTAATCGGATTGAAAGAAAATGTAATCGTTGGCCATTTGATTCCTGCCGGTACTGGACAGAGGGATTATCAAAACCTGATTGTTGGTTCGCAGGAGGAATACGATTCTTTGGTGGCTTCAAAAGAGAGTTTCAATAAGTCGATAGAACTACAGGAAAATGAGTAAAAAAGGAGACGAAGAAGAGGTTAAGCAACAGGGGCAGATCAACATTGAGTTGTCTGAAGAGATAGCTGAAGGTGTATATGCCAACCTGGCGATGATCGCCCACTCAAATTCCGAATTTGTCATAGATTTCATCCGGTTGATGCCCGGTGTTCCAAAGGCGAAGGTAAAGTCGCGTGTGGTTGTTACCCCAGAGCATGCCAAGAGGCTTTTGATGGCACTTCAGGACAACATCCAGAAGTACGAGAAAACTTTTGGACCGATCAAGCAGGTGGATGATTCTCCTAAATTTCCCATGAATTTTGGAGGGACAGTAGGAGAGGCTTAGTTTACGACTAACAACCCTTGATTGGTAGTCACAAAAAACAATTGAGGGAAAATAATACATTGGAAAAAAGGCTCCTTGAAAAGGGAGCCTTTTTTATTTTTACCCGACATTTGTTGTTGGGTAATAAAGTAATATCTGTATCCCGGGCTTGCAAGAAATAAGATGGAAAGAGGGTAGAGAAAAACTCCTTAGGGGGGATAAATAAGCCGGGAATCGGATTTTAATGAAATAAACGAGCTCCGCCACACCATGTCAAAGAAAAAGAAAAAAGGGAAACAAATACAACTGCACCTTTCCCCTGAGAAATATATTCGAACCAAAGCAAGGTTGCTGCCCATTCACAAATGTCTGATAACCAAGGGATGGGAATTCAGTAAAATTGCCAATGTAGTAGTAACTAGAAAACACAGCAATGGTAATATTACTGCCGGGATGTATTTAGTGGACTTGGCCGAATTGGGTACCAAAGATGCCCATTACAAGTTTAATTCCAATGAAGACCTTTTCTTCGATGAGATCAATAGCTATACACAATTCGGGAGTTTGGAGGAAATACCTTATGAATTGGCGCACAACATTATTTATCAAGGTATAGAATTCAGGGAAGATATCGCCGGGTTAAAACCACCCAAAGAATTTGAAGTAGCACAATATGTTCTGGAAAAAGAAGATGAAATAGAGTATATGGAGGACCTCCCTTTCCAATGGTTCATTGATGATGTGGGCGATGACTATTTTGAAGATGAAGAAGGGCTTGATGAGTGTCTTTCCAGGCTTGGTCTTCCGGAGGATTATAGTGAATGGAACCAGCTGCAATGGCAAACTTTCATAGAAGATGATTCTGTTTTCGTTGCTGAAGTGATAGAAAGCATGTTTGAAATAATAGCTGAGGAAAAATACCCGGAGTACCTGGAAATGGTCGATAAGGAACTTGATATGCTTAATGTTGTCACCTATTTCCCTGGTGAATTGAATAGTCTTCTAAATGAAGATGAAAAGGAAGCCATGCTCCAATTGGGAGAAATGATAGGAGATGAAGAAGCAGAAGCTGAATCTGGGAATCTGGTGGAAATATCTAAAAAAATGGTAGAGAAATTCCCTTGGAATGAAACCTTCCATTATCACCTTGTAGAGGTATATGAACTAGCGGAACAAAAAAACAAATCTCAAAAGGCATTGGATAATATGCTGGAGAAATTTCCTGATTCTATTTTGGCGAAAATAAGAAAGGGCCTGACGCTGATAGCAGAAGGACAATGGGAAGATGTGCCGGCCATATTTAATGGAAATGAGAGCCTTTACAATTTATTACCTGAGCGCAAAGCTTTTAATCTTCTGGAAGTGATTGGTTTTCATACAATAATGGCTATTTATTTCATTGGGGAAATGGATGTGCTAAAGGCAATTGTACATTCCACCATAGTGGAAGACATAGAAGCAGAGTTTCAGGATGAAGGGGCTTCAAATACTTTTGAAGAAGATATCTACCTTGAGGTGTTGATGCTCAAAGCCCGGGAAGTGATGGAATGGGTGGAATCTAAAGAAGGTTGATCCAGAGGACTGTCACAAAGGCTTGCTTGCCCTGGATTTATTCCTTATGTGTCCCTTTTTCTTCCAATACCTAAGTTGTTGGCCTCACGAATATTATCAAATTTATTTCGGGTTTCTGTAGTACCTCCCATGTAAGTGGCATATTTCTTCCAGGCATTCCCAAACCGTTATTCAGCCTATTTGGAGCATTCCATAAAATCTTTATAAAAGATATTTTGTTTAGAATTATTTATCCCTATTTTTGCGTTCCGATTTTTGAAAGGAAAGAA
The DNA here is from genome assembly GCA_040222275.1 of Cyclobacteriaceae bacterium. GTDB lineage: Bacteria > Bacteroidota > Bacteroidia > Cytophagales > Cyclobacteriaceae > CAXBNB01. Next base: position 160,531 of record JAVKDJ010000099.1, on the reverse strand, counting down.
CAAATATAAAAAAAATAAGTAAATGCCTACTATACAGCAATTAGTAAGAAAAGGTAGAAAAACTTTGGTTTCAAAATCAAAATCACCTGCACTGGACTCATGTCCTCAGCGTAGGGGAGTTTGTACCAGGGTTTACACCACCACCCCTAAAAAACCTAACTCTGCAATGAGAAAAGTGGCCAGGGTAAGGTTGACCAACGGTAAAGAAGTGAACGCTTATATCCCGGGAGAGGGGCATAACCTTCAGGAGCACTCTATTGTGCTGATCAGAGGAGGTAGGGTAAAAGATTTACCAGGTGTAAGATATCACATCATTAGGGGTGCGCTGGATACTGCCGGTGTAAGTGGTAGGTTGCAGCGAAGGTCTAAGTATGGTGCCAAGAAGCCTAAAGACAAAAAATAATACATCAATAAATAAAAAATGAGAAAAGCTAAACCAAAGAAGAGATATATTCTTCCTGATCCAAAGTTTAAAGATACGCTGGTATCTAAATTTGTGAACTACCTGATGGTGGACGGAAAGAAGAGTATTGCTTATTCTATCTTCTACGATGCAATAGATATCGTTGAGGAAAAGACAAGTGAGAATGGTCTTGAAACTTGGAAAAAAGCATTAAACAACATTATGCCTTCAGTAGAAGTGAAGAGTAGAAGGGTTGGGGGTGCTACATTTCAGGTTCCTATTGAAGTAAGGCCTGCAAGGAAAATTTCATTAGGGATCAAGTGGATGATCTCCTACTCCCGATCACGAGGAGAGAAAACCATGAAAGAAAGGTTGGCAGCTGAAATCATAGCCGGATCAAAAGGTGAAGGAGCAGCTGTTAAGAAAAAAGATGACACCCACCGAATGGCTGAAGCAAACAAAGCATTTTCACACTTCAGATTTTAACAGGAAATATCACTGATGGCAAAAAGAGATTTAAAATACACCCGTAATATTGGTATTGCTGCGCACATCGATGCAGGCAAAACAACCACTACAGAACGTATCCTTTATTACACAGGGGTGAGTCATAAAATTGGAGAAGTCCATGACGGTGCAGCCACCATGGACTGGATGGAGCAGGAGCAGGAAAGGGGTATCACAATTACCTCGGCCGCTACTACAGTTTTCTGGCCATACAAAGACAATCAGTACCACATCAATATTATTGATACTCCAGGGCACGTAGACTTTACCGTAGAGGTAAACAGATCCCTTAGGGTATTGGATGGACTGGTATTTCTGTTCAGTGCAGTGGATGGTGTTGAGCCACAATCAGAGACCAACTGGAGACTTGCGGACAACTACAAAGTAGCCCGTATTGGTTTTGTGAACAAAATGGACCGGGCTGGTGCCGATTTCTTGAACGTGTGTAAGCAGGTGAAAGAAATGTTGGGTACCAAAGCTGTTCCATTGCAATTGCCAATAGGTGCAGAAGATACTTTCAGAGGCGTTGTTGACCTGGTGGAAAACAAAGCCATCGTTTGGAACGAAGACGATATGGGTATGACTTTCGAAGAAATCGAAATTCCTGCCGATATGGTTGATGAAGTACACGAGTACAGGGCACATCTGGTAGAGTCTGTAGCCGAGTATGATGAAGTGTTGATGGAGAAATTCTTCGAAGATGAAAACTCTATTACACGTGATGAAATTGTAGCTGCCTTAAGGGCTGCCACCATAGATTTGGCATTTGTGCCAATGATGTGTGGGTCTGCTTTCAAGAACAAAGGAGTGCAAACCATGTTGGATTATGTGATGGAATTGCTGCCATCACCTCTTGATAGGGACAACATAAAAGGTATCAATCCTGATACGGAAGAAGCTGTAGAAAGAAAACCCCAACTGGAACAACCATTTGCGGCATTGGCATTTAAGATTGCCACTGACCCATTTGTTGGCCGTTTGTGTTTTGTTAGATCATATTCCGGACATTTGGATTCTGGTTCGTATGTCCACAATACAAGGACAGGCAAGAAAGAAAGGATTTCCAGGATATTCCAAATGCATGCCAACAAGCAGAATCAAATTGATTCATTACACTGCGGAGATATAGCTGCGGTTGTTGGGTTTAAGGATATCAAAACCGGTGATACGCTTTGTGATGAAAAGAGCAAGATCGTACTCGAATCAATGATATTCCCTGATCCTGTGATTGGATATGCTATTGAGCCAAAAGCTCAGGCAGATGTGGATAAATTGGGAATGGGTATTGCCAAGCTCGTAGAAGAAGATCCTACATTGGTAGTTGAAACCAATCACGAAACTGGCCAGACCATTTTGAAAGGTATGGGTGAACTTCACCTGGATATCATTATCGATCGTCTAAAAAGGGAATTTAAGGTTGAGATCAACCAGGGAGCTCCACAGGTAGCATACAAAGAAGCCCTGCAAAATTCTGTTGAACACAAAGAAGTGTACAAAAAGCAATCAGGAGGTAGAGGTAAGTTTGCTGATATTGTTTTTGAAATTGGACCTAAAGACGAAGATTTTGAGGGGACAGGATTGCAGTTTGTAAACAACATCGTTGGTGGTGCTATTCCTAAAGAATTCATACCAGCTGTGGAGAAAGGTTTCAAACAAGCCATGACCAACGGTCCTTTGGCTGGATACCCTGTTGATGACATGAAAGTGAGGTTGTACCATGGTTCATTCCACGATGTGGATTCGGATTCACTTTCGTTCGAATTGGCAGCAAGAATTGGTTTCAAAGAAGCTGCAAAAAAGGCCAACCCTGTTTTGCTTGAGCCTATTATGGCTGTAGAAGTAGTAACACCTGATGAGTACACTGGTTCTGTAACAGGTGACCTCAATAAGAGAAGGGGGATTATGAAGGGAATGGATACAAGAGGTGTATCTCAAGTGATCAAGGCAGATGTGCCACTTTCTGAATTGTTTGGGTATGTGACTGACCTGAGGACTATTACTTCAGGTAGGGCCACCGCTTCATTGACATTCTCACACTACTACAATGTGCCTAAGAACATTGCGGATGAAGTAATTGCGGACGTTAAAGGCCAGCCGGCTTAAATTGATAAGATTATGAATCAGAAAATAAGAATAAAACTAAAGTCTTACGATCATAACCTGGTGGACAAGTCATCAGAAAAGATAGTAAGGGCAGTAAAGGTAACTGGTGCCGTGGTAAGCGGGCCAATACCCCTTCCTACTGTAAAGGAAAAATTTACTGTACTGAGATCACCACACGTGAACAAAAAGTCAAGGGAACAATTTCAACTGTGTACCTACAAGAGGTTAGTGGATATCTATTCCAATAGCGCAAAGACTGTAGATGCCCTTATGAAACTGGAGCTTCCGAGCGGAGTGGACGTAGAGATCAAAGTCTGATCAAGAATATTTATTACAAAGAAAGAGCCAATGATTGAAATGTTATTGGTTCTTTTTTTGTCTCAAGATATTCCTAATATTTATCTTGAATAATTTGACTGCAAAATTAGAATTGCTATCTTTGCAGTCCTTTTTACAGGGAAGGCTAAAAACCGCCCTTTTTTATAAAGAATTTAGATACTATAATGTCTGGTATAATAGGAAAAAAAATAGGGATGACTAGCATCTACAGTGCCGATGGACGTAACGTCGTATGCACGCTAATAGAAGCTGGTCCTTGTGTCGTAACACAAGTAAAGAATGAAGAAACTGACGGCTACACGGCGGTTCAGTTGGGATTTGGTGAGCGAAAAGAAAAAAATACCCCAAAAGCATTGAAGGGTCATTTTACCAAAGCTCAGACTACCCCTAAAAAAGAAGTCGTGGAATTCAGGAACTTCAGGGAAGAATTTGAAGGCCAGGTTGCCCTGGGAAATACCATCAATGTCGGTGATGTCTTCAAAGAAGAAGACTTTGTAGATGTGATCGGAAAGTCCAAAGGTAAAGGCTTTCAGGGTGTGGTTAAAAGACACAACTTCGGTGGTGTTGGACAAGCGACACACGGCCAGCACAACAGGTTGAGAGCTCCTGGTTCTATAGGTGGAGCGTCCTACCCAGCCAGGGTATTCAAAGGAATGAGGATGGCCGGCCGTACCGGGGGTGACCGTGTAAAGGTGACCAACCTGCAAGTAATGAAAATTATACCAGAGAAAAACTTAATTCTCGTTAGTGGTTCAATACCGGGCCCTAAGAATTCAACTGTAGTAATAGAGAAGTAATCATGAAAGTTTCAGTATTAAGCAGTAACGGGGAAGATACCGGCAGAAAAGTTGAGCTATCAAAAGATATATTTGGTGTAGAACCAAATGACCATGCTATATACCTTGATGTGAAGCAATATCTTGCCCACCAAAGACAAGGTACCCACAAGTCGAAAGAAAGGGCGGAAATCACCGGTTCAACCAGAAAGATCAAAAAACAAAAGGGTACTGGTACCGCAAGGGCTGGTAGCATAAAGTCACCAATCTTCAGGGGTGGTGGACGTATATTCGGGCCAAAGCCAAGAAACTATAGCTTGAAGCTCAACAAGAAGCTGAAAACAGTGGCCAGGAAATCAGCCCTGACATATAAAGCAAGCGAAAAGGAGATTGCCGTATTGGAAGATTTTTCTTTTGATGCACCTAAGACAAAGAATTATACAGGATTGTTGTCAAGCCTTTCTTTATCCGATAAGAAAACTTTGCTGGTATTAAGCCAGGAGGACAAGAACGTATATCTCTCAAGCAGAAACTTGAAAAACGCTGCGGTAGTAACTGCCGAGCAAATAAATACATATGATCTGTTGAAGGCTGATAAGTTGTTGTTGTGCGAGGGATCGATTAAGAAAATTGAAAACTTATTAAGTAAATAATAAGATGGGTATTTTGAAAAAACCATTAGTGACCGAAAAAATGTCTGCAATGAACGAAAGCGGTAAGTACGGCTTTGTAGTGGACAAAGGAGCTAACAAAGTGGAAATAAAAAAGGCTGTAGAAAAGGCGTATGGTGTGACAGTAGAAAGTGTGAACACCATGGTGTATGCCGGAAAGTCAAAATCCAAGTACACAAAATCCAGAGTGATTTCGGGCAGGACCGCAGCGTACAAGAAAGCGGTGGTTCAAATTGCCGAAGGTGAAATAATCGATTTTTACGGCGCAGTATAAATATAGATACAAATGGCAGTTAAGAAATTAAAACCTACCACTCCAGGGCAAAGATATAGAGTAGCGCCGGTGTTTTCTGAAATCACCAGCAGTACTCCTGAAAAATCCCTGACAAAATCTGTACACCATACAGGAGGTAGGAACAATACAGGTAAGATGACCATCAGAAATGTTGGAGGTGGTCATAAGAAAAAATATCGAGTCATTGACTTTAAAAGAGACAAGCACAATGTGCCTGCCACTGTAAAGTCTGTTGAATATGATCCGATGCGTACGGCAAGGATAGCATTGTTGTACTACGCTGATGGAGAAAAAAGGTACATCATTGCCCCATCAGGATTACAGGTAGGTCAAACAGTTCTTTCTGGAGCTGGGGTAGCACCAGAGGTAGGCAATACACTTTTCTTGTCAGAGATTCCCTTGGGTACCATTATCCACAATGTGGAATTGAAACCCGGAAAAGGAGCAGCCATGGCAAGAAGTGCAGGAGCTTATGTACAGCTACTGGCTAGGGAAGGAAAGTACGCCACTGTAAAACTTCCTTCAGGAGAAATGAGGATGGTGTTGGTGACATGTACTGCTACTATAGGTACGGTATCTAACTCAGACCACATGAACGTAAGGCTTGGGAAAGCTGGAAGGAACAGATGGAAAGGTAGAAGGCCAAGAGTAAGAGGTGTAGCTATGAACCCAGTCGATCACCCTATGGGAGGTGGTGAAGGTAAATCTTCAGGAGGCCATCCAAGGTCTAGAACGGGCTTGTACGCCAAAGGTAAGAAGACCAGGACGCCTAAGAAGTATTCGAATAATTTGATAATTAGTAAAAGGAAAAAATAATGGGAAGATCTTTAAAAAAGGGGCCTTACATAGATTTCAGACTTGAGAAGAAGGTGGATGCAATGGCCGAATCAGGAAAAAAGTCTGTGATCAAAACTTGGTCAAGAAGATCGATGATCTCTCCGGATTTCGTGGGACTTACTTTCGCAGTACACAACGGAAACAAATTTATCCCTGTATTTGTGACTGAAAACATGGTAGGACACAAATTGGGGGAATTCGCCCCAACCAGGAATTTTAGGGGTCATATTTCAAAAAAGGATAAAGGCAAAAGATAATAGCTAATATGGAAGCAGTAGCAAAACTTAACAATGTACCTACTTCTCCTCGCAAGATGAGGGTGGTCGCTGATTTGGTAAGAGGACAAAGGGTGAACAATGCGCTCAATGTTTTGAAATTCGAATCTAAGCACGGTGCAGCCAGGATAGAAAAGTTATTACTATCGGCCATTTCCAATTGGCAATTGAAAAATGAGGATCAGAAGCTTGAAGAAGCAGATCTTTATGTAAAAGAAATATTTGTGGATAGTGGCAGGGTTTTGAAGAGGTTGAGGCCAGCACCACAAGGAAGGGCTCACAGGATCAGAAAAAGATCCAACCACGTGACTTTGGTAGTAGATAGCTACAATGCCTCCGAAAATATTGAAGAAACTGAAAATTCAGAAAACTAATACAAATGGGACAAAAAGTAAACCCTGTAGGACTTAGGTTAGGAATTGTTAAAGGATGGGATTCTAACTGGTATGGTGGAAAATCTTTCTCAGACAAGCTGGTAGAAGACCAAAAGATCCGAAAGTATATTGATGCAAGGATTCCTAAAGGAGGCATTGCCAAGGTAGTTATAGAAAGGACAATCAAAAGGATTACACTTACTATCCATACTGCCAGGCCTGGTGTTGTTATTGGAAAAGGAGGAGCAGAAGTAGATAAGATCAAGGAAGAATTAAAAAGGCTTACAGGAAAAGATCTTCAAATCAACATTTTTGAGATCAAACGTCCGGAGTTAGATGCTGTATTGGTAGGTGAATCCATCGCACAGCAATTGAAGGCCAGGATTTCTTACAGAAGGGCTATGAAGCAAGCTATAGCATCTTCTATGAGGGTAGGAGCTCAGGGAATCAAGATCAAGGTAGCAGGTCGATTGGGTGGAGCTGAAATGGCACGTACCGAGCAGTATAAGGAAGGAAGGATTCCATTGCACACACTCAGGGCAGATATAGATTACGCAGTGTCAGAAGCCCATACCATATATGGCAAGATTGGCATAAAAGTATGGATTTTCAAAGGCGAAATCTTTGGCAAAAGGGACCTTTCTCCTAACATAGGAATCACCAATGAAGGTGGTGGCGGAAGGCGCAGAAATGACGGGCCAAAAAGAAGAAGAAATAATTGATAGAATCAATCCTTTTTAAGACAAAGGAAAAATAAGATACAGAGATGTTACAACCGAAAAGAACCAAATTCAGGAAAAAGCAAAAAGGACGCGTAAAAGGCCTGGCTCAAAGAGGGCATACATTGGCGTTTGGAGCATTTGGTATTAAATCGTTGGAGCCTGGCTGGATTACAAGTAGGCAGATAGAAGCTTCAAGGATAGCAATGACCAGGGCTATGAAAAGGGAAGGCCAGGTTTGGATTAGGATCTTTCCCGACAAACCTATCACCAAAAAGCCTGCAGAGGTAAGGATGGGTAAGGGTAAGGGAGCTCCTGAATATTGGGTAGCAGTTGTGAAACCTGGAACAATTTTGTTCGAATCTGCAGGAGTAAGTGTAGAGTTGGCAAAAGAAGCTTTAAGGCTTGCTCAACAGAAGCTTCCTATAAGGACAAAATTTGTGGTAAGAAGAGATTATGCAGTCTGATAAATCTTTAGACGTCTAAAAGTATAATAATATGAAAAATTCAGAGATTAAAGGTTTATCCTTGGACGAATTGAAAGGCAGGTTGGAAGCCGAAAAAGAAAACCTGGGCAAATTGAAGTTCGCCCATTCTATCACGCCAATCGAGAACCCAACAAGGTTGAAAGAGGCAAGAAAATTAGTTGCAAGATTAAACACTGAAATCAGGGCAAAAGAACTGGCTCAATAATAAGGCATCATGGAAACCAGAAATTTAAGAAAAGAAAGAATAGGTAAGGTTGTTAGCAACAAAATGGAAAAGACCATTACTGTTGAGGTACAACGAAGGGTAAAGCACCCTATCTACGGAAAATTCATCGGTAAATCGAATAAATTTGCCGCCCATGATGAAAAGAATGATTGTGGTATAGGTGATACTGTAAAGATCATGGAGACCAGGCCTTTGAGTAAGAACAAAAGGTGGAGATTAGTTGAAATATTAGAAAGAGCAAAATAAGATGGTACAGCAAGAATCAAGATTGAGTGTAGCCGACAACAGTGGGGCTAAAGAAGTGCTCTGCATCCGCGTACTGGGTGGCACGGGCAAGAGGTATGCTTCTGTTGGAGATACTATCGTAGTGTCTGTGAAATCAGCTATGTCCTCTAGTAGCCTTAAAAAAGGAACCGTTTCGAAAGCCGTGGTAGTTAGGACAAAGAAAGAAGTTCGAAGAAAAGATGGTTCGTATATCAGGTTTGAAGATAATGCTGCTGTGCTTCTTACAGCCAATGACGAGCCAAGAGGCACCAGGATTTTTGGGCCTGTGGCCAGGGAACTCAGGGAAAAGCAATTCATGAAGATTGTTTCTTTGGCACCAGAGGTTCTATAATTTGATAGCCGAATAAAAAAATATTTAGAAATGAAACTGCATATAAAAAAGGGAGATACAGTAAAAGTAATAGCCGGAAACTCGAGAGGGAAGAACGGTAAGGTACTGGAAGTATATCCATCTAAATACAGGGCGATTGTGGAGGGACTGAATATGGTCACTAAACACAATAAGCCATCTGCTGAAAGCCCTGAAGGAGGCATCAAAAAGGTTGAGGCTTCTATTCATCTAAGCAACCTGATGTTGGTAGATCCAGCAACTGGTGAAGCCACCAAAACAGGCAGGAAACAAGATGAAAACCAAAAATTACAACGATTCTCAAAAAAAACAGGGGAGGTAATAAAAAATGGCTAGTCCTAGATTAAAAGACAAATACCTGAACGAAGTTGTACCTGCGCTAAAGGGCAAGTTCGAATATAAATCTGTAATGCAGGTTCCGAAGATTACTAAAATTTGTGTAAACAAAGGTATCGGGGCAGCAGTAGCGGACAAAAAGTTGATCGATGCAGGTGTAGAGGAATTGACCCAGATCACTGGTCAGTTGGCAGTGCCTACCAAGGCCAAGAAATCTATCTCAAACTTCAAGTTGAGGGAAGAAATGCCAATTGGTGCGAGGGTTACTTTGAGGGGTGAAAGGATGTATGAATTCTTCGATAGATTGATGACAGTTGCTTTGCCACGTGTAAGGGACTTCAGGGGAATCAGGGACAAAGGATTCGATGGAAGGGGAAATTACACCCTTGGAATAAAAGAGCAGATTATCTTTCCTGAGATCAGCATCGAAAAGGTGAATAAAATTTCAGGTATGGACATCACTTTTGTGACCACAGCTAGTACCGACGAAGAAAGTTACGAATTGTTGAAGGCCTTCGGAATGCCTTTCGCAGGAAAAAACAAAAACTAATATGGCAAGAGAAGCAATAAAAGCCAGGGAAAGAAAAAGAGAAAGACTGGTAGAAAAGTACGCAGAAAAAAGGGCAGCACTAAAAGCTGCTGGCGATTACGAAGGTCTTGATAAACTTCCAAGAAACTCATCAAGGGTAAGGTTGCACAACAGATGTAAACTAACCGGGCGTCCAAAGGGCTACATGAGGAAGTTTGGTATCTCCAGGGTAACTTTCAGGGAAATGGCTTCTGAAGGAAAAATACCAGGTGTGACTAAATCCAGCTGGTAAAATTATTTTATAAAGAAAAAAATTAACTAACTTTGCAGCCCTGTTTTTAATGGGGTTTAAAGTATAATGTAATGACTGATCCGATAGCAGATTATTTGACAAGGTTGAGGAATGCGATAAAAGCCAACCACAGAATCGTGGAAGTGCCGGCATCCAACATAAAAAAGGAGATAACCAAGGTGTTGCACGAGCAAGGGTTTATTAAAAACTACAAGTTCGTTGACGATGGTGTTCAAGGCAATATTAAAATCGCCTTGAAATACAATCCAAGCACCAAGCAGTCTGCCATTGAAAGCCTGACACGCGTGAGTAAACCAGGATTGAGAAAATATGCCAATGCGGAGACTTTACCAAGGGTTTTGAATGGCTTGGGTGTGGCTATCATGTCCACCTCCAAAGGGGTAATCACCAACAAGAAAGCAAAAGAATTGCATGTTGGCGGTGAAGTATTGTGTTATGTTTATTAATATAAGAACAGATGTCTAGAATAGGAAAAAAACCGATCGATTTACCTTCAGGGGTTACCATAAAGTTGGATAAAAACCTGGTGAATGTTACCGGTCCAAAAGGTACTTTGTCGAGGCAGATTGATCCCGAATTTAAATTGACTTTGGAAGATTCTGTCCTTACTGTGGAGCGTCCTACGGAGCAGAAAAGGCACAAGGCCCTTCATGGGTTGTACAGGTCTTTGATCAACAATATGGTGGAAGGTGTGAACACTGGATTCAAAAAGGAGATGGAATTGGTGGGTGTAGGCTACAAGGCCTCTACACAGGGAAATGTACTTGAACTTAACCTTGGATATTCACACAATATATATGTACAGGTTCCTGGTGAGGTTTCTGTGAATGCTGAAACGGCCAAGGGAAAGAATCCTGTCGTTACGCTGGAAAGTATGGACAAAGAGTTGATTGGCGAAGTTGCTGCCAAGATCAGGTCGTTGAGGAAAGTTGAACCATACAAAGGCAAAGGTATAAGGTTTGTTGGTGAACAAATTAGAAGGAAAGCTGGTAAAACTGCTGCTAAATAAGATATAAGATGGCGATAAGTAAAACTAATAGAAGGCTGAGGATTCGAAGAGGTATCCGAAACAAAATAAGCGGGACTGCCGCAAGGCCAAGATTGTCTGTTTACAGAAGCAATAAGAATATTTACGCCCAGCTGATAGATGACGAAGCTGGAAGGACCCTGGCAGCCAGCAATAGCTGGGAGTTGGGAAAAACCTCGGTAAATGTTGAGGCATCTAAGACTGTTGGAAAAAAATTGGCTGAGAAAGCTGCAGAAAGCGGGATCAGTGCAGTTGTATTTGACAGGGGTGGATATCCTTACCATGGTAATGTAAAAGCACTTGCTGAAGGTGCCAGAGAAGGAGGCCTTAAATTTTAATAAGTTATGTCGCAAACAAATATAAAAGCAATCAGGGCAAGTGAAATCGACCTTCAGGAAAAGGTTGTTGCCATCAAGAGGGTAGCAAAAGTTGTAAAAGGTGGTCGAAGGTTCAGTTTCTCTGCGATCGTAGTAGTGGGTGATGGCAATGGTGTAGTTGGATACGGCCTTGGTAAAGCTAACGAAGTAACAGATTCGATTACAAAAGGAATCGATGATGCCAAGAAAAACCTGGTGAGGGTACCAGTACACAAAGGTACCGTACCACATGAATCACTTGGTAAGTTTGGAGGAGGTTTTGTATTGTTGAAGCCGGCTGCACCTGGTACAGGGGTAATAGCTGGTGGTGCCATGCGTGCCGTGTTGGAGAGTGCCGGTGTACACGATGTACTGGCCAAATCCAAGGGATCTTCAAACCCACACAACGTGGTAAAAGCTACATTTGATGCATTGAACAAGATGAGGGATCCATTCACAGTTGCGAAACAAAGAGGAGTGGAGTTGTCTAAAGTTTTTAACGGGTAAGAGCAATGGCTAAAGTAATAATTACACAAACCAAGAGTACCATCAAAAAGCCTAACAGGCAAAAATTGACCATCAAGGCTTTAGGACTTGGAAGGATTAACAAATCTGTAGAAAAAGAATTGACTCCTCAGATCCAGGGAATGATTAAGAAAGTAGATCATTTGGTGTCTGTTGAAAATAAATAATTGTTAGGAAAATGAAGCTAAATACACTAAAACCTGCTGAAGGTTCTGTAAGAAAAAACAAGAGAATTGGTAGGGGTCAGGGATCAGGACGCGGCGGAACCTCAACCAGGGGGCATAAAGGTGCCCAGTCGAGATCTGGATATTCGCGCAAAGAAGGATTCGAAGGTGGACAGATGCCCCTTCAAAGAAGGGTTCCTAAATTTGGTTTCAAAAGTCCAAACAGGATTGAAACCAAACCGATAAACCTGGATAGCCTTCAAAGCCTGGCCGATAGCCTAAAGATAACAGAAATCACTATAGACATATTGTCGGAAAACGGACTGGTAGGAAAGAAAGACGTGGTAAAAGTATTGGGAAGAGGTGAATTGACTTCTGCCATTAGCGTATCAGCTCATCATTTCTCTAAATCAGCTATTGAAGCCATTGAAAGCAAAGGCGGAAAAGCTACCGTATTATAATTTATGAAGAAGTTTTTTACTACCATAAAGAATATATTTACAATTGAAGACCTGAGAATAAGGATCCTAAATACAGTTGGATTCCTTATTATTTTCAGGGTAGGGTCTTTCGTTGTACTTCCAGGTGTGGATCCAAACCAATTGCAAACAGAAGCCAGTGGAATCTTTGGCCTTCTCAATACATTTTTGGGAGGGGCATTTCAGAGAGCTTCTATTTTTGGTTTGGGCATTATGCCATACATTTCTGCTTCCATTGTGTTGCAGCTCTTGACAGTGGCTGTGCCCTATTTCCAAAAATTGCAAAAGGAAGGCGACAGTGGTAGGAAAAAAATCAATCAAATTACAAGGGTACTCACAATAGCCATTACCCTTGCCCAGGGTAGCGCATATATCACAGCTACAATCCCGGCAGAAGCCATCATGCTCACCAACAGGGCGCTGTTTACATTTTCATCCATCATCATACTTACAGCAGGTACCATCTTCTGTATGTGGTTGGGAGAAAGGATCACAGACAAAGGAATAGGCAATGGTATTTCGATGCTTATTATGATTGGAATCATTTCAAGGTTTCCCGGAAGCATCTATTTGGAAGCCATGACAAGGGGAATGAGCCAGGCATTGATTTTCCTAATAGAAATTATAGCCCTCTTCTTCGTAGTGATGGGAGTAGTGTTGTTGACGCAGGCAGTAAGAAGGATACCGGTACAATATGCCAAACAGGTAGTAGGCAACAAAGTTTACGGAGGACAGAGACAATATATTCCGCTTAAAGTAAACTCATCTGGTGTAATGCCAATCATCTTTGCACAATCATTGATGTTCTTGCCTGCCATGATAGCGAGCTATTTTGCAGAGTCAAGTGATGTGGCACAGTACATCGGTGCTACATTCTCAAATTTCCAGTCATGGCAATACAACTTGACGTTCGCAATAATGATTATCCTATTTACCTTCTTCTATACAGCAATATCTGTCAATCCAAATCAGATAGCTGATGACATGAAGCGAAATGGAGGGTTTATTCCTGGGATAAAGCCGGGAAAGGCGACCTCAGAATTTATAGACAATGTGTTGACAAAAATCACCTTTCCAGGATCTTTATTCCTTGCGTTGGTCGCCATTATGCCGGCATTCGCCATTATTGCGGGAGTTAGTTCCAACTTCGCCCAATTTTTTGGGGGCACCTCGTTGCTGATTATGGTAGGGGTGATATTGGATACATTACAACAAATAGAGAGTTACTTGCTCATGAGGCACTACGAAGGGATGATGAAGGGTGGAAGAATTAAAGGAAGGTCCCAAAACGTAGCTGTTGCTTAAAATATAGAATATCAGTATGGCAAAACAGGCTTCAATAGAACAAGACGGAACAATTGTAGAGGCATTGTCCAATGCAATGTTTAGGGTAGAGTTGGGAAACGGACATCAAATTATTGCACACATATCAGGTAAGATGAGGATGCACTACATCAAAATCTTGCCAGGTGACAAGGTGAAGTTGGAAATGTCTCCATACGATTTGACCAAAGGTAGAATAGTTTATCGCTATAAATAATATAAATCATGAAAGTTAAAGCATCTGTTAAAAAGCGAAGCGCTGACTGTAAAGTAATTCGCAGAAACGGGAAGGTTTACGTAATTAACAAAAAGAACCCAAGGTTCAAACAAAGACAAGGATAATTATGGCAAGAATTGCAGGAGTAGATATTCCGGACAACAAGAGAGGTGAGATAGCCCTTACCTATATTTTTGGTATAGGAAAAAGTTCGGCGCAAACAATACTTGGAACAGCAGGTGTTGATGTAAACAAAAAAGTTTCTGAATGGACAGATGATGAAGCCAATGCCATAAGAAAGGCTATATCCTCTAACTACAAAGTAGAGGGTGTCTTGAAATCAGAGGTTCAATTGAACATCAAAAGGTTACTGGATATTGGATGCTACAGGGGATTGAGGCATAGAAAAGGCCTTCCCGTTAGAGGTCAGCATACCAAAAACAACGCCAGGACCAGGAAAGGAAGAAGGAAAACTGTTGCTAACAAGAAGATTGCTACTAAATAATAATTGAGATGGCAGAAAAAAGAAAAGATAAAAGCAGAAAGAGAGTTGTGGTAGTGGAGGCCATTGGCCAGGCACATATCAAAGCTTCTTTTAACAATATTATCATTTCCATGACCAACACCACCGGGCAAGTTGTTTCCTGGGGATCAGCTGGTAAAATGGGTTTCAAAGGGTCTAAAAAGAACACTCCTTATGCTGCCCAGGTGGCTGCTCAGGATTGTGCTCAAAAGGCCTATGACCTGGGAATGAGAAAGTGCGAAGTATTTGTAAAAGGATCAGGAGCTGGAAGGGAATCGGCCATTCGTACCATTCAAAATACAGGTATTGATGTAACGGTAATCAAAGACGTTACACCACTGCCCCACAATGGCTGCAGGCCTCCAAAAAGAAGAAGAGTTTAATAACACATTTAAGAGTTATAATTTAAAATGGCACGATATACCGGACCAACTACCAAAATCGCCAGAAGGTTTAACGACCCGATTTTTGGCCCAGACAAAACTTTACAGAAGAAGGCTTATCCTCCAGGACAGCACGGAAGAGGGAGAAGAAGAAAGCCATCTGAATATGCTATTCAGCTTGCTGAAAAACAAAAGGCGAAATATACTTATGGTGTGTTAGAGAGACAATTCTCCAATATTTTTGACCATGCCTCGAGAAAAAGTGGTATTACAGGTACCATCCTTTTGCAATTGTTGGAAGCCAGGTTGGACAACACTGTATTCAGGTTGGGTGTAGCTCCTTCTAGAAGAGCTGCCAGGCAATTGGTACTACATAAGCACATCCTCGTGAATGGCCAAATCGTAAATGTACCTTCTTTTACCTTGAAAGTAGGTGATATAATCTCTGTAAGGGAAAAGTCAAAGTCACTGGAAGTAATTACTGAAAGTGTATCTACTGGTTCGGCTAGCAAGTACAGCTGGTTGGAATGGGAGAAAGGACAACTGACTGGTAAGTTTGCTGCATTGCCATCAAGGGAAGAAATTCCTGAGAATATCAAAGAGCAATTGATAGTCGAACTTTACTCTAAGTAATTTATATTAATCTAAAAATTTTTCGAATATTATGTCAATACTAGCATTTCAAATGCCCGAAAAAGTGGTGATGGAAAAAGCTGATGATTTTCATGGCTTGTTCACCTTTAAGCCACTTGAACAAGGATATGGAGTTACAGTAGGTAATGCACTCAGAAGAATTCTTTTGTCTTCATTGGAAGGATATGCTATTACCGGTATCAAAGTTCCCGGAGTATTGCATGAATTTTCCACCATTGAAGGTATTGTAGAGGATGTATCGGAAATTATTTTGAACCTGAAAATGGTGAGGTTCAAGAAAATTGCTGATGTAGTTGACAATAAAATTGTAGTAAGCATATCAGGTAAAAGGGAATTCAAAGCAAGTGATATCTCTGATTTCACATCTTCCTTTGAGATACTCAACCCTGATCATGTGATAGCCAACCTCGATGAAAGTGTAAAATTCGAAATCGAATTGACCATTGAAAAAGGTAGGGGCTATGTAACAGCCGAAGACAACAAACCTGCTGAACAAATCTTTGGTTATATTCCAATAGATGCTGTTTTTACCCCAATCAAAAATGTGAAGTTTTCGATAGAAAACACAAGGGTGGAGCAGAAAACGGATTATGAACAGTTGGTATTGGATATCGAAACGGATGGTTCTATCCACCCGGAAAATGCGTTGAAAGGCGCAGCACATATTTTGATACAGCACTTTATGTTGTTCTCTGACCAGACCATGATCCTGGATTCACACGAAGCTGGAGAACCTGAAGCTGTCGATGAAGAGTTGCTGCACATGAGAAAACTCCTCAAAACCAATCTGAACGACTTGGATCTTTCGGTAAGGGCATACAACTGCCTGAAAGCTGCCGATGTAAGGTCACTTGGTGACTTGGTGAGATTGGAGATTTCTGATATGATGAAATTTAGGAATTTTGGTAAGAAGTCCCTGGCTGAACTGGAGCAATTGGTGGCCGATAAAAACTTAACCTTTGGCATGGACTTGTCAAAGTATAAACTTGAAGAAGATTAAGAAAAATGAGACACGGGAAGAAATTTAACCATCTAAGCAGAACTGCTCCCCATAGAAAGGCGATGCTTTCTAATATGGCTTCCTCTTTGATATTGCACAAGAGGATTACTACGACTGTCGCCAAAGCCAAAGCTTTGAAAAAGTTTGTTGAGCCATTGATCACCAAAGCTAAAAGTGACAACACCCATTCACGAAGGGTTGTGTTTTCATACTTGCAAAACAAAGAATCAGTTACTGAACTTTTTGGTGGTGTTGCCGACAAGGTGGGTGCCAGACCAGGTGGATATACCAGGATATTTAAAACTGGTAACAGACTGGGCGACAATGCCGATATGTGTGTGATGGAATTGGTGGACTACAACGAGTTGTTACTGAAGGAGGCTGCACCAGAAAAAGCCAAGACAAGAAGGAGCAGAAGAGGCAAAGGCGGAAAGAAAGAAGAAACTCCGGTTGCGCAGGAAGCAAAAGCTGAGGCAGTAGAAGAGGCACAGGTAGTAGAAGATACTGCAGAAGAAGTAGTAGCTGAGGCAACAGAAGCTCCAGTAGAGGAAGTAGTAGAAGAAACTGCTGAATCGACTGTGGAAGAAGTAGAGGCTGTTGCTGAAGAGCCTGCCAAGGAAGAAGGAGAAGCTGATGCTGACGCAGAAGAAAAAGCTGCTGATGATTCAGAAAAAAAGGATAAAGAATAATTGATACTCAATTATAAAATATTGATGCCATCCTGAAACTATCGGGATGGCATTTTTTGTTTAAAAACAATTTGTGCAATTTCGCACCTGAATTTATCTAATCGATCTTCGTTAGAAGATTCGACAAGATCGTTTGATTAGATTTTACATCAAAGTTTTGAACGGACGATCTTGAAAAAGGGAATTTTGGTGTGTAAACAACAGGAACAAAAAGCCTGATGGGCATTGCCGACCAATACAAGTTTGATTACAATTGACATATTGAGCTAACTAATGAAGTACCAATCTAGAGAAACTGCAACACTACTGCTGGAAGATGGAACCTTGTTTACAGGTCTATCCATAGGAAAAAAAGGAACCAGCGGAGGGGAAATTTGTTTTAACACCGGCATGCAAGGGTATCAGGAAATTTACACTGACCCTTCTTACTTTGGACAGATCGTAGTGAATACCACATCGCATATTGGAAACTATGGCGCATTAAATGAAGAGCAGGAATCCGACAAGCCGAAGATCAATGGCTTGGTGGTAAATGAATTTTCTAATGTGCACAGCCGTTTCAGTGCTGATGAATCCCTCAATGACTACCTGATCAGAAACAACACCGTTGGAATCTCGGATATTGATTCCAGAAAACTGGTAAGGTATATCAGAAACAAAGGAGCAATGAACGCTATTATTTCTTCGGAGATAAGTGATGCAGAGGAATTGATGAAAAAACTCAAGGAGATACCAAGTATGGAGAAACTTGAGTTGTCATCAAAAGTCACTGTAGATACGCCTTACTTGTTGGGGGAAGCAAATACTGGCTACAAGGTGGCGGTATTGGATTTAGGAGTGAAAAAATCTATTTTGACCAATTTCACCGACCGCAATGTGGTGCTCAAGGTATTTCCTGCCAAAAGCAAATTTGAGGAATTAAAAGCCTGGGGACCCGATGGCTATTTTATTTCCAATGGACCTGGAGATCCGGCAGCTATGCCTTATGCAGTAGAAACGGTTGAAAAAATATTGGAAGAAGATTTCCCCCTTTTCGGAATTTGCCTTGGTCATCAGATCATAGCACAAGCCAATGGTATTTCTACTTTCAAAATGCACCATGGGCACAGAGGGTTGAACCACCCGGTGAAAAACCTCTTAACCGGGAAATCTGAAGTAACTTCCCAGAACCATGGGTTCGCAGTAAACATGGAAGATGTGGAGAAGTCGGATAAAGTGACACTTACCCATGTCAACCTGAATGACAATACTGTTGCAGGCATCAGCATCAACAACAAAAATGCTTTTTCTGTGCAACACCACCCCGAAGCGTCTCCAGGGCCGCACGATTCGAGGTATTTATTTGACGATTTTATTGACTTAATCAAAAAACATAAAGAGAAATGAGTTTAATTGAAAGTGTATTTGCAAGGCAAATATTAGATTCCAGGGGTAACCCAACCATAGAAGTTGATGTGGTGACAGAAGCTGGCTTTTTGGGCAGGGCTGCTGTTCCGTCCGGGGCTTCTACTGGTGAGCACGAGGCTGTTGAATTGAGGGATGGCGACAAAGGAAGGTACCTGGGCAAGGGGGTGTTGAAAGCTGTTGACAATGTGAATGATGAAATTGCTGCTGAGGTAATCGGCCTCAATGTGTTCGACCAAAGGCTGGTTGATAAAGTAATGATAGAACTGGATGGCACAGACAACAAAGGAAAACTTGGTGCCAATGCTATCCTTGGAGTATCACTGGCTGTGGCCAAAGCAGCTGCTGAGGAGCTGGGATTGCCACTGTTTAGGTACATTGGTGGAGTAAACGCCAAAACATTGCCTGTGCCAATGATGAACATCATCAATGGCGGTTCGCACTCTGATGCTACTATTGCTTTTCAGGAATTTATGATTCGTCCCGTTGGTGCACCTACTTTTAGCGAAGCACTGAGAATGGGTGCTGAAGTTTTCCATCACCTCAAAACCATCCTGAAAGGAAAGGGATTGAGCACAGCCGTAGGAGATGAAGGAGGATTTGCCCCGGCATTTACAGGTGGTACTGAAGAAGCGCTAAACAGTGTAATAGAGGCTATCGAAAAAGCCGGCTACAAACCAGGTAAAGACATTACCATTGCGATGGATTGTGCTTCTTCCGAGTTTTTTGTGAACGGAAAATATGATTACACCAAATTCGAAGGTGATTCTGCAAAAATAAGGACTTCCGCTGAGCAGGCAGATTATTTGGCTGAGTTGGTTGAAAAATATCCTATAAACAGCATCGAAGACGGAATGGATGAAAACGACTGGGATGGCTGGAAAATATTGGTAAATAAAATAGGTGACAAATGTCAGCTGGTAGGGGATGATCTATTGGTGACCAATGTTAAATTCCTGGAAAAAGCAATCAACGAAAAAGCTGCCAATTCTATCCTGATCAAAGTGAACCAGATCGGAAGCCTTTCTGAGACGCTGGATGCTATAGAAATGGCGCACAAAGCCGGATGGACTGCTGTGGTATCACACAGATCAGGAGAGACCGAAGATGCTACAATCGCTGATATATCGGTGGCTACCAATGCTGGTCAAATCAAAACAGGCTCACTGTCCAGGTCTGACAGGATGGCCAAGTACAACCAATTATTGAGAATTGAAGAAGAATTGGGCGAGGTGGCTGAATTTCCACAAGCTTAAATTTTCAAATCATATTGAATAAAAAAAGCCGGACTTGTCCGGCTTTTTTATTGCCTCATAGGATGTTCTTCACTCTACCAACCAGCCCTGATTCGAGCTGGACTTTTATGCCATGGGGATGCTGGGCCGACTTGGTGAGAATTCTTTTGACTACTCCAGAGGTAAGTGTACCACTTCGTTGATCTTGCTTTTGAACCACCTCCACTTCCTGGCCTATTTGGATATTGCTTCTGTTGTTTCCGTCCATCTGTTTTTAGTATAATTTTATTGACTGGCAAATGTAATCAGTGGCGTAGGTTATTTCCTAAGTGCAAGAACATTGCCTCCCAGTATTAGGGCCACACCCATCGAAGAAGTTGAAGTGATTTGGTAATTCTCAAAAAATATTGAGATCACTATGGCTATAACAGGAATAACCACAAGCGCATAGGCGGCCTTGTCAGCTCCGATACGTCCTATCAGGGTAAGATAGGTGCCAAAGGCCACTACCGAACCCAGTACCGAAAGGTAAATGAGTGACAATATGTAGCTGGAAGAAGTATCGAATGTAAAAGGCCTTCCAAGTATCAAAGCCACAATGGCCATAAGCGAACAGCCGTAGAGCATGCCAAATGCATTGGCCTGGATCACCGGAATACGCTCCTGTGAATTTCTAGCCGATGTGATGTTGCCCAATGAGGCCAGTACCACCGATGCAATAGCAAGCAACCCACCTTTCACTATATCATCCGACATGTCCATACGGGCGAGTTCGCCCCAGAAAATGAGGATGGTACCAATGAGGCCTGAAATAGCAGCCAAAACTACTTTTTTGTTTATTTTTCGACCAAGAAACAAAGCACCAAACCCGGAGTTCATAAAAATTACCATGGAAAAAGCCACCGCCATCAGCGCGCTGGCAATATACTGCTCTGCCTCATACACCAGCCAGTAATTCGCCCCGAAAAGTAGAAAGCCCTGAAGGGCCATAAACACATGGTCTTTCAAGGAATATTTGAGGTTTATACCTTTTAATAAACAAAATACCATCATGAGGGCACCCGCCAGAAAAAACCTGTAGATGACCGAAATGAGCGGTGCTACACTGCCCAATTGAAAGGTGATCACAAACCAGGTAGAGCCCCAGATAAGTGCGGGAATGGTAAAAAGTGTGAGGTTGTTTGATCGCATAATCGTATTGATACGATAAAATTAAGCAAAAGGATGGCAAAAGAAATAGTAAAATTGCAGGACGTGTGGAGCCTGGTTTTTAATAAATATTAAAAGTCAGTCCTGTTTGAAAAAAATAGAAATTTACCTGCTCGTAGTACTTTTGGTATAAAAAACCGGTCATCAGGTTTACGTTCACCTTGCCGTACCTGGCCAGGAAAAAATCTATGCGGCTGTTGAGCTCAAACCTGGCCGTGCGGTCGGTTTCAAAATCTGCTGCCCAACGCATCTCCACAACCGGGTTCACTTTTCTTTGCCATAGGTGCAATTCCAATCCCACAAACTGCTCGTAGAAGGAGTCGTTGTTGTCAATTTCATGCATAAATCCTGATCCGATCCTGAAGTTGACACCTGGCTGGGCAACAATGTTGAATTGCACGACCTGCCAGTCCATGGTGGGAAATGAGCCGGTAAAATCCTGAAACTTGTTGTACCTTATTTGCGAAGAAAACAAGCCCCAATTGCCACGGATGGAGGGGGAAAGCACCGTGGCAGATTCCTTGCCATAATAGCCGGCATGCAACCCCACGTCCAGGGATAGCAGCCATGGTTCTTCAGCCCTTCGGGCCATTAGCCCCTGGTGGCCATAAATAAGGGAATTCAGAAAGAATTCCCCAAATTCTGCGGCAAAATAAAGACCCATGGGCGATCCACCACCACTATATGTATCATCTGAAGAGCTAACGGACTCGGCAAGTTCCTTTACTTTACTTATCTGTGCTTTGCTACAGCCAATCCAGCAGGTGAGTAGTAGAAGAAGCAGGTTTTTTTTTGAGGAGGAGGACATGTTTGCTGATGACGTTGTAGCTAAATGTCAAATAGAATATGGAATACCCCCAAAGGATGATTATCCACATTGAATATTTTAACGATGTACAATGAAGGCGATGATCCTTTTTTAATGGAATAGTTGAGTGTACTCGCTAAATAGATAAAGTTTACCTCGTTTTGACCCGGTGATTTCTTTCAGTATCTGAAGTTTTTCTAATTGCTCTATCAATTTATAAACCGAAGGAAGGGAAAGGTGGGTGAGTTCTTTGGCTTTTTGTGCTTCCAGTATGGGGTGTTGAAAAAGGTATTTCAATAGAACCTGGGCGTTGCTCGAACGACTCCCTAATGTCTGGATTTTAGATTCTACCTCTTTTTGCAGTTTTAAGATTCTATCGAAGGTTGATATCCCATTTTTAGCTGTTTCTATGATACCAACAAGAAAAAAACTAAACCATTGTGTGAGATCGCTTTTTTCCCTTACCCGGGTAAGGTTGTCATAATAGGAGGTCCTGTTTTTTTCAAAGAAGTCTGATAGGTATAGAACTGGTTTTTTCAAAATTCCTTTTTCAACCAGATAAAGGGTGATCATCAACCTACCAACGCGACCATTTCCATCGAGAAAGGGATGAATGGTTTCAAATTGATAATGTAACAGGGCAATTTTTAATAGCTCAGGAAAGAAGTAGTCATCGCTGTGGGCGAAATTTTCCAAGTCCCCCATATATTCGTTGATTGATTGGTGAATGGGAGGAATAAAAGTAGCATCATTAATACTGGCACCACCTATCCAGTTTTGACTGGTTCTAAATTCCCCTGGAAGCTTATGTTTGCCCCTGATACCTTGTAGTAATGTTTTGTGTGTTTGTCTGATCAAACGTGACGAAAAGGGTAGTTTTTCTAAACTTGTAATTGCTGTATTTAAAGCCGAAATATAGTTTTGCACTTCCTCCCAGTCACCTCTTCTCTCTTCGTTGAGATCTTCCTTTTCTAGTAGGGCTTCTTCTATGTTGGTTTTAGTGCCTTCTATCTTACTGGATTGTGTAGCTTCTTTTAGCACGTGCATACTAATGAAAAGGTCGATGTTTGGAATATATTCGGAGTACATGTCAAGACGCCCGAGTTGACGGTCTGCCTGACTGAGCAGGTTCAGCAATTCCATATTGTCAACATGCCATTGTCTGTTGATCTTTTCAGGCTGAAAACTTTTATATGTGCCTTGTTTGACAAATTGACCAACCTTAAAACTTTTCATAGATGGATAGAATGAGACCTAACAAATATAGCCTTATTTAAGAAAATGACGAAAAACTTAATTAAGCTCCTCTCTTATTTAAGAAAATGGCGAAAAACTTAATTAAGGAGCTCGCTTATTTAAGAAAATAACGAAAAACTTAATTAATCCATTTCTTAATGAATCAAAATGATCCCTATTCGCTACTCTTTTACCACCAGCGAATGACTAAAAGCGATGGGCGATTGCTTTGGGCCAGAAATTATTCCTTCAGTGTTTCTTCAAACAGCTTAAAAATACGTTTGTATTCATCCGTCCAACTGCTGGGTTCTATAAACCCATGACCTTCCATCGG
This sequence comes from Cyclobacteriaceae bacterium, assembly GCA_040222275.1. Taxonomy (GTDB): domain Bacteria; phylum Bacteroidota; class Bacteroidia; order Cytophagales; family Cyclobacteriaceae; genus CAXBNB01. The sequence continues at coordinate 137,140 of JAVKDJ010000099.1, read as the reverse complement.
AAATACTGCCAACTCCCAATCGTCTTTGCCAAGCTCAATGAATCGCTGAGAGAGCCTGACCACATCCTGAAACTGGACATTGGTGTCCACCATGCCGTGGAGCATAAGGAGCCTGTCTTCAAGGTTTTCAGCATAGTAGATCGGTGAGCTTTTGCGGAAAGCCAGGCTGTCTTCTTCAGGTGTGTTGAGGATGTTGGAGGTGTAGCCGTGGTTGTAATGAGCCCAGTCTGTGACAGACCTTAAAGCTGCACCCGATTGAAACGTGCCCGGGTAATTTAAAAGTCCCATGATGGTGATAAAACCACCATAAGAGCCGCCATAGATGCCAATTTTGTCCCGGTCTATTTGGTGTTGATCAACAAGGTATTTGGCACCATCTATCTGATCGGAAAGGTCTTTCCCACCCATGTGGCGGTAGATGCCAGTGCGCCAATCCCTGCCATATCCCGCACTGCCGCGGTAGTCTATATCCAATACTGTGTAGCCATTGTCCACAAGAAAATTGTGAAACATATATTCCCTGTAGTAGCTGCTCCACCATTTGTGCACGTTTTGCAAATAGCCTGCTCCATGAACAAATATAACGGCAGGACTATCGGCAGGTGCATTTTCCGGTTTGTATAGCCTGGCAGCTACCTTTGCGCCATCGCTCGCTGTAAACTGAACGATTTCAGGGTCTCTCCAGGGATACCCGTTGAATTGGCTGGTGGTAGAATTAGTGACCCGCTTTGGGGTGCTGCCCCGTTTGTTGGGCATCACGAAAAGCTCCCAGGGCTTGTTGCTATAGGAGTACAGAATCGCCAGCTGCGTTTCGTCCGGAGACAGGGACACCTGATGGTTGCCAGGGGATGAAGTTGCTTTTTCCGGCTTTCCTCCCTTTACAGACAGTTTGTAAAAATGCTGCTCTGCCGGCCCTTCCTCATTGGTAGTCAAATAAAAATTCTTCTTGTCCCTGGACAGTTTGGCATCCAAAACTTCAAAAGCACCTTTTGTTAATGCTTTTTTCTTCCCATTGTCAATGTCCAGTGAGTAAAGGTGTGAATAGCCCGTTTCCTCAGATTGAAACCATATATTTTGATTGTCTAACCAGCCGATGTTTCCGTTGGACATATTCCATCCGGAAATACCGGGCCCGCCAACCCATGCTTCGTCCCTTTGCCGGTCGAGCAATTTCAACCTACCTGATGGCAATACCAACTCCATAATCCAGCGGTCCTTGTTGTCCTGAGAGCGCACAACCACCAGGGCCCTGCCTTCATCGGAGTAAACGGGGGAATGGATGATTACTTCCCTCGGAGATTCGTACTTTTCGATAAAAACCCCGCCCCCGGTGTGATAGTCTTTGAGGAATGTCGGTTTGTCATAAATGCCTGGAATCTCACGGGTATCAACATTGAAGGTGGTGTCCCGCTCTATGTCATACAATGCCATCTCATAGGTAAATGTTTCAAAACCTACCTTTGGCCTTGAGTCCAGGTTTTTAGTAAACCCTGATTCTACCACATAGTCCATCACTTCTGTTTTTGGGTTATCACCTTTTTCCGACAACCGGTAGGTTATATACTTCCCATCGGGATCGGGCGCGATGTTGGAGATGGATTTTTTACCGATATAAATCTTTTTAGGCCTTTTAGGCTCCTCCAGCTTACTGAGTTCTTTTTGTAGTTCTGTCTTTTCTTTTCGTTCCCTTAAAATCTGAAAATGAGCCAGCTGGTCGCTTTCAAGCCATTCCTCAGTTGTGGAACCTGCGTCGTTTTCCTCTTCACTTTTGCCAGACCTAAAGTCGGTCAATTGCTGCGTGCTACCCGAGCTGATGTGCCAACTGTAGGTATTGTTCCCTTTAGTATAGAAGATCCTGGTGCCATCACCTGAAAATAAGGGGCTGTTTTCTGTCTCAATGGTATTGGTGATTTGGGTGGTACTCTTTTGGGCCAGGTTCACCAGATACAAATCCCCGTTTTTAGAATAGACATATTTCGAGAATTCACGATTGTAGGTTTTATTCGATGAGGGAAGTGATTTTCTTTCTGCCAATTCTACTTTTACGGGCCTTTGTCCGGTGCTGTTAGTTTTGTAAAGCTGGTCTAGTTTTTCCTTTTCCGGGTTCCATGAAAAGTATATGGTGTGGTTGTCATCAGCCCATTGCACCTGACTGGGTAAGTACCCTACAAAATCCGGCCCCTGCATTATTTGTTCAATGGTGAGATTGGATTTTGCCTGGTTTTGGGCATGCCCGCAATCGGGCATAGTGCTAAAGAGTACAACAGCGATGAGTTGGAATGTTCTCAGGTTCATTGGTGTAGGGTTTGTGGATGAAGATAAGAAAACCGGTCTAAAATTGGTGCATTTTTCCGGCTATTGGACTGGTTTTGATGCTAAAGGTAAATCCAGGGTTTCGATTGGGTTTATCAATGTGCAACCGGTTGTAGGCTGAATTTGTGGAAAGGATGAAAAAAAAAACCAGAGATACGAGGCTTGCTTAAATATAATAGTACTGAGTCACAAAAATTAAGGTTGTTTTGGGATAGGGGTAGGTAAAGGAGTGTTTAGGTCCATCTGCTGGTCATATTTCCTGAAAAGTATTTTCACCAGATATTTGTAAAGTTTAAGCTCTTCGGTGATGATTTTGCCTGTTACTGAAAAGCCTGATTTAAGCTCATTGGACATACTCTGGTCCACAAGGTCTATCAAGATATAGAAAGTTTCATTTTGTTTTCGCTCGGGTATATAAGAGACCCTGCCTTGTATAGAGCCATGTTGCAAGTAATCGTAGGTGTCCTGCTTTAGGGTTACCTGTTGGTCTTTTTTTACATACTTGATGTCTTTTTGGGCTATGGTAGCTTTTATGAAGAAGTTGTTTTGATCTGGATAGACTGAAAACAGCAATTGGTTTTTGGTGATGAAGTTGGACGATTTAGAAATATTGAAAATATAGCCTACCTGCCCGTCAACTTCCGAGATTACATATTGTTTTTCTGTTTCTGACCTGAAGAAGTCCATGTCCATTTTGGAGTTTTCAATATCAAGTAGGATTTTGTTTTTTTGTTCGATAAGCTGATTGTATTGGTTTTCCAGTTCATTGATCTTTATGTCCAGGTTGTTGAGGCTCTCTTTCAGTTGGTTTCTTAAAATCATTTCATTGTTTTGAAATTCATTGATTTTATCCTTGGCCTGGAGCATCTGGTTTTTGTCTTCAAGATAAGATATAAAGGTGTTTCTGAGCTGCAACTGGCTTAGCGCCTTGTCCCTAAATAATGTCGAATCGATTTTGAGTTTTTCCAGCGAGATGTTGGCTTTTTGCTGTAACACGGTCAATTTTTCCTCGCTCAAACGCAGGTTGTCACGGTTCTTGCGTTGTTCAATTCTATTCTTGTCAGTGGCTATTTTCTTCTGATTTATGAGGTATTTCAACTGGTCGTCCAGCCCAAGTATTCTCAGCTCCAGGGATGTAAGTACATTTCTGTTGTTTTCAACGGTATTTTTTCGGATGGAGTATTGATTGCTCAACTCCAGATTGATCAACACGGCAAGGGTGTCACCGGTTTTTAAGGGTGTACCTTCATTTACATAAATTGAATCCACCACAGACTCGAAGGGAGCCAGGTAATCAATTTGGGGAACTTCGGCCAATACCTCTCCCGACTGTATGGTAACGGAATCGTTGATTGGTACCAGAAACAGCACCAATGCGCAGAAAGCCGAAAAGGTCAGCAATATCCTGTTGAAGATCAATATGAAATTGATGGAGCCAGAATTATACATTTGTGAGTTGGCCATTTGATATTAAATACTTAGCATCAAAATTTATATACGTGATTTCCTCATGGGAAATCACAATTATGGTTTTATCCGAATCATTCAATAATTTTTCTACCTGTTCCCTGGATTGTTTGTCCATGCCGGACAGCACTTCATCTATTATCAGAATCTCCGCTTCTGATATCAGGGCCCTTAACAATAAAATCTTTTTTCTTTGCCCTGTAGATAGGTTCTTTCCATTTTCGCTTACTACAAAATAGATTCCCTCTGCCTGAGAGGCTATAAACTCATAAAGTCCAATCCTTTTCGCAAGGCCAATGATCACTTCCAGGCGCACTTCCCTGCCAAGCGTAATGTTGTAGTGAAGGGAATCATTGAAAAGTACGTCCTCATTGGTGGATAGCAGGATTTTAGCCCTCACGCTTCTGATGTCGTAAAATGTCAGTTTGGCATCATTGATTTCAATAGTGCCCTTGTCAGTAGGGTAGAGCATCGTAATTACCTTGCAAAGCGTTGACTTGCCACTGCCATTTTCCCCTTCTATTTTTATTTTCTGCCCTTTTTTTAGATCAAATGATACATTCGAGAGTATAGTATCCTTTGGATGATAGCTAAAGGACAGCTCCTTGAAACTTAATTGTTCAATCTCAAAGTCCCGTATCCCTTCGTTGTTGAGGTCATTATTTGTTGCCTGGTTAAAATCAAAATATCGTTTTAGAATGATTAAATGCTCCTGCAAGGCGAGGTTTTCACTGAGCAGTGAGCTAAGAGAAGAGAAAATCCTCCCCGAAAGGGCGATATAAGTAATGATTTGTCCCACAGAAATATTTTGGGTATTCATATTGTCCTTGGCAAGTATAATAAGGATGGTGAGGGAAGCGAACAAGACGATTAATCCAACCACACTGATATTTACCAGGTTGATATACCTCACTTTGGTTTGTATGTGGATCAGGTTGTTAATTTTATCCACCATCTTCCTGGAAAAGGAATGTTCAATCCCAAAACTTTTTATCACTTGCAACCCATCTATTTTTTCTATCATTTGAGAGAAAAATGCTGCTTTCACAGTAAACCTTTGTCGTTCGTTTTCCTGTAGATACGGAGTGATCACAGCAAACCATAAATAGAACAACACCATTACCATACAGACTATGATGGTGAGCTGCCAACTGATCAGAAACAACAGGCCAATGGAATAAAGGGACACCACAATATCTACCAGAATACGGGTGAAATACCTCAGAAAAAAGGATTTCAGTTTCATGGTATCGCTCAGGCGTTCACTCAGGTCGCCGCGGTTGAAAGTCTGGATGTACTGGATGGAATAGTCATTTAATTTTTGGTCAAATGTTCCGAGAAAAAACTTGTCCAGGATGTTGCCTAAATGTATGGAAACGAAGTTTTTGTATTGGGTAATGATGAGCTCGAAAATCTTGAAAACGGTCACGCCCACAGCGAACAAAACCAGTACATTGATCTGATAACTTGGTAACACATGGTCAATCAGGATTTGATTGATAAACACCGTCAGTTGTGTAATACTTGCTGAAAAAAGTGCTGCAAAAATGTAGATATACCACAGTTTTTTGTTTTCACCGAGCTGACCAAGCAATTTCAAAAACACATTTTTCCTTGGCTCTGTGGTCAGGGGATCCTCTGCAGGCTTGGGCACGCTTGCCTTTTGGGGTTTTGCCAAAAGGATAACCGGGGTTTTTAACTTTAAATACCGGTCTTCTACCGTTGTGGTTTGGTATTCTTTTGGAAGGGAATTTACTGTAAAGTTAAACAGAAGGTCATTCAAAAATTGAAACTCCTTGGCATCCGACGAAAAACCATAGTTCTCTTTGTAAAATGAAAAAAAGGTAACCTTATTAAAAACTTCCCCCAGGTTTTGGGTTCGGTATAAGGCAGCCTTGTCAATGGCGTATGGTGTCAGCTCCTTATTGATCAGGGCATGTAGTTTTTCTTCAGAATCTGCCAGGTCAATCAGCGTCTCATTGATGTAAGACTTGTTCTTTAATTCAGACAGGCTAATTTGATGAGGCCTGGTTTTAGCCGGGTCGAGTACGGTAAGTTTGTTTTTCTTTATGCCGGTTACGATCAGGTAATGCTGTTCAGAACGATCCAGGACCGGAATAATAAAGGGACATAGGTTTTTGAAATAATCTACATTGTCGCCAATATAGTTGATATCCAAAAGCTTGTATTCAGATTCAAACCCGTTATTATCAAAAAAATCTTTAAGGTCTGAAAGCCGGGACCCTTTCTGGTCGATAAAAACCTGATTTTGGATATACTCCCTTTCAATTTCTACCCCGTAATAATTGAAGATGGTTTTGATGGCGCTGATGCCACAATCATTGTGTTTTATTTGTTGATCCAGGATAGACATACGCTTCAAATTAACGCAATCTTAATGATTATAAAAACGATTCGGTGCAATTAGCCTATACTTTAGGCATTCTGCCAATCCAACTTTAGTGAACATGCATTTGGGTATCGGTCGCTGGGTTTTTTTTCAAAACACTTGAGAATTACCTCTTCCTGACGGCCCGAAAGAAATGGAGGACTGTCAAAATTCACGCTTGTAATTTCTTTGTTTAAAATCTGGTGTGCAACATCTTTCCATAAGAAACCCTGAAAGGGATACTTTTCATAAATGATAAAATAGATAAGAATGGCCAGTTGGAAGACCTCAGAGCAGTTGTCTCCTTTTTGTTTACTAAAAGAAAAGTTGTGTTCCTTTACACGCTCTGGGGGCATATACTGTGGGATTCCTCCATGTATGTTATTGGAATGGGAATCGCTGTTGGCATAACCAAAATCAATTACCCGTAGTTGTTTGTGCGTATTGACCATAAAATTTCGAAGGTGAATATCGCCATGCTGAATTTGTTCTTTGTGGAGATAGCTGAAGCAATCAATGATCTGGTCGATAAGACGAAGCTTTGTGCTGTTCGTCCTTTTCGACTTTACAATAAAATCATGAAGGCTGAACCCTTCGATGTATTCCATGATACCCAGATCAGAACGAGGATAATACTTGATGATTTTATATACATAGGGATGGTTTATAGACGAGATTATGTCGAATTCATTCCTGAGCAAGGTCCTATGTTTTTTTAACCTTTTGGTGGATAATGCGTCCTTTTTTAAGGCTTTCATTACGTACTTGCAACCCACCTTTGTATCTATTACTCTATATACCTCAATTTTAGAATTGGAAGAAAGTAATTCCTCAACCTGATACCCATAAAACCGGCCACCATTTTGGAACCTTTGTGGGCTGTCCTTTTTTTTGGATTTTGCCTCTTCCAATGCACCAATTTTCAGAAAACCTTTGAACAATTCAATGAGAGGCTCACGCACTTCCGGGATTGATAAATCCGCATCGGGGTATTCCTCCAGCAGCCCTTCCTTTATAGTTTTTTCCACTCCAAATTTTTGAAGCAAAGAGGCTATCTGTTTATTTATTTGATAGCTTTTTGAAGACTCCTCTTTTTCAACAAAAAAAGCGGTTTGGCCTTTTGTTTTGCTACTCACAATCCTAACACCTTTGGGCAATATGTATTTCTTTTTTGGCATAAAAAAAGGCATCATTTTAAGAAATGATGCCCTTGTTTGCAACAAGTTTCTTTAGAAATCTGGTTGGATAAAGCCTCCATCAAATGAACTCATTTTTATGGAGCTTGATTTGCTACTAGAGCTGGACTTAGAAGATTTGGCGCTTTTATTCTTTTTCTTCTTCTTCTTTTTACCCCCAATAGTGTCAACTACCAGATGAATGTTGTCCGCTTTCAACTCTTTCAATACTTTTTCTAGGGAGATCATGGTTGTATAATTTTAATTGTAATGATCAAATTTAAAAAAAATAAATCATTAATCATATTTTTTCGATCGGCCTCTCTTGGTTTTGGATATACAAAGAAAAAAGCCCGATGAATGAAAGGGGGCATTATCCTGTAAAGTTCTTACTCCCTGTCATACACCATCTTTCCACCAGTCACTTTTCCGTTGTAAAGAATACGATAAAAATACATACCGTCTTTCACCGGCTCACCTACGGTGTTGGTGCCATCCCACCTTACATTGACACTACCTGCGAACTGCGGAAAGTTGAGGAGCGTCTTTACATTCTGGCCAAAGGCATTCAACACTACAACAGATAAAGGGCCCTGTTCAGGGATGTCAAATTCTATGTTGATAAATTGGCTAAAGGGATTGGGGTAACTTTTTGAAACCGTAAGGGCCGCAATGTTGATCGATGGATTTTCTATGGGCATTGGATTGGCAATAGTGGTTTCGAATACTCCATTGCCATGTGTGGCCACTACAAATTTTCCATCCGAAGGGCGGTAGTCCATCATTCTTACCACAGACCTGCCGATGGTCTCATCACCTTCTTTCAACCACACTGTATTGCTGCCGTCCAGGGAAGAAGTGGAGTATAGCCCCGAACTTGTTCCAACGAAATATTGATAGCCGCTATTGTCAAGCGGAATGATCTCACTCCACCTGATACTTGGGCCATTGCCGCTCCCATCCATAAATTCTTCAAGGTTTCCACCCATATCCTGGAAGGATTTTCCCCCATCAGATGAATAGAAAATACTGCGGATGCCATAGTTGGAGTTGATCGCAAATAGATTGTCTGCGTTAGAGGGGTCTGCGGAGATGTTGACCACATAGCCCCCACTGATGAACACCTCGGCAGGTTCCCCGCCAGATATATTGGCATTGGCCACTTTGATTATTTTGCCCTGGCTGGTACCTACATACAGCACGTTAGCAGGAACGGTAGAAATATCGAGCGCTGTAACGGTGGCAGCATCTTCCAGTATATCAAGTTTGTCCCAATTGATATCAGTGGTTTCCTGTGAGCCTCCCGGAATTTGTGATAAATTGTTGTTCCTCCAGACGGTTTCCCCTCCTGCAAGGTACATCCTGTTGTAGTTGTTGGGGTCTATCACATAGGGGTTGATAAAAAGATAGCCCTCCCCACCTATAGGATCTACTCTGGCAAAAGAGGTAAGGTCACTTTGCTTGTTCAGGGTGAGCCTGTACACCTGCGACTCCTGAAAGGATACGTACCAAAACAAATCACCAGGGGTGGTTGCGGTATAGCCGCCATCACCACTGAATATGTCATTCCATGGCTGATTCACCCCAGGGGCCGTTTTTAAATAAGTCCCATTGTCTTGCATGCCTCCAATTATGGCGTTGGTTTCCTGCGAGATGGCTATGGTGTAAAACTGTGAGGTCACATATCCATTGTTGAGGCTGGTCCACATAGGTTCGTTGGCCTTGTTGTCCAGGGTCAGCATGAGGCCACCATCGTTGGCATTGATCATGCGGTCGGGGTTGGATGGATAAAACACTATGGCATGCTGATCGGGGTGGTGGGCAGTATAGGCCTGGTTGGATCCATCGGGATCATAGCCACCTATCCAGGAGGTGTTGTCCGATGATGCAAAGCCATCGGTACTGCGGTAGAGGTTTGTCCCACCCAAATAGACCATGTCTTCATCGGTAGGATGTACTGCGATCACCATGTTGTAGCCTTCCTGCGAATCGTAGGGGCCTAGGTCCCCCTCAAAATCAGGGACATTGGCCGATAAGTTTGTCCACCTCCTGTTGAAGTCGTTGTATTTCCAGATTTCCGTCTCGCCATTGTCTATGGCAAAATAGACACTGTTTTCATTGGACGGGGCATAGTCCATTACTATCCTTTGATGAAACCTGGCAAAACCATTTGGGGTAATGTTTGTCCAATTCGTCCCATCGGTGGAGCGGAATACGCCCTTGTTGTCAAAATTGTTTCCAGTGGCGGTAAATACACTTAGCGTGGCATACAAAGTCCCCGATGGTGTGATCATGATATTGGTATAAAATGGCGCCCCTGAGGTATTGAGGTCTGCTCCTGATGGCAGGTGTAGCAAGTCTGAGCCCAAAACCGTGTGCCAGGTGTCGCCACCATCCTGTGAACGAATGATTGCCCCATATACTGCCGCATACACCTCGTCCACGTCACTACGGGTGTGGTTTACCACAATGTTCCATACATAGTTGAACGGGCTGTTGAACTGGCTTTCCAAACCGTCGGATGTTGAAGGCAGCACGTCCCAGGTTCGTGCCCCATCTGTGGATTTGAAAATGCCATCCCCCCTGTAAGGTGCACCCTCGGCCCGTGGTGAATTTCCGCGCAGCTCACCAGTGCCATGGTACCAAATATCTGTTTTGCCCGACCGGCGGTCCTGGGCTACACAGGTGGCGCTATTGATCACAGCCGGATGGGAAGCTTTTGCCCAGGACAACCCTGCGTTTTCAGACCGCCACATGCCCCCTGATACACCTCCGGCAATGATGATGTCTTCATTGGTCACGTCCAGGGCAAGGGCGCGTGTTCTTCCGCCTACATTGGAGGGGCCAGCTAAAACCCATTCCGCTGTTTTTGTCCTCAAGCCAGCCTTGTTGGAGATGTCTTCTTTTCTGGGAATCCTGCTGACAAACTGTGCCTCTTTTTTGTGGATGTTGGCCGGAATCCTACCAGTAGCGGGATTCACCAATTGCTGGATTTCGAAGTTGAACCTCTTTAGAGGGTCTTCCTTTGTCCCAATAGCCGAAGGTGCCTGCACAACTTTTGGTGCAACCATCTCTGGTTGTTCAACCAAAGTTGAATAGATGAGGCCAGCCAGTGCGACTAAGGTGCCAGCCAACAGGGTGAAGTACAGTTTTTTCATAGAGAGCCACCGGTCATTTTTGCAATGCAGTTTTTTCCACCATCCTCAAAATGGATTGTTCATCACCCACTAATCCGGGTATTTCATCCATTTTTATCCATTTCAAACCTAAAGATTCATTGTTTCCAACAATTTCGCTGGGTTTTTCCGCTATAAAATGATACCGAATGTCGTAATGATCGTGTTCCGGTATATTTTTTCTCAGGGGAATCGTATGGATGTCCAGGTCGAAAATGCCATCATTGGCAAGATGAAAGGTCTGGAGGCCTGTTTCTTCCATCAGTTCTTTTTGTGCAACATCCAGGGTATTTTCATCTCCATCGGCATGGCCGCCAGGTTGTAGCCACCGGTCCAATTTCATGTGGTGCATCAATAGGGCGGTCTCCAGATTGCCGTCAGTTACCCATGCCGAGGCAGTGATATGCCCTGTCAGCAGCGACCTTTCAAAGCAATTGGGAGCCTGGAGCAAAGAAAGAAATCTGGGTACAAAACTTAGCTCTTCAGAATATTCGGAGCTATAGTTGCTCAGTTGCTCCAGAAGTTGCTGTCTAGACATTAAGGATTAGCGGATAATGACGTTGACAAGGTTGACCTTGCCTTCTTTGAGTTTACTGGTGGAAACTTTCTCCCCAATATTGTCACGTGTATTGTCTTTGTCACCTTTTTCGGCGTGGATGTAGTACTGAATGGGGTCTAGCTTTTTGAAGGTGGTCCTCCCTTTTTCGTCCGTTTTTTGGGCTTTTCTCATAGGTTCTTTTTCTTCAAAGTAAGCATCTTCACTTTCATAAAGGCTCACCGAAGCACCTTCAACAGTATTTCCCAGTTTGTCCAGCACAGTTACTTTTAAAACAGTCGGTAAAAAAGGTTTATTGATAGAATTAAATGAGGTAATGGATAGTGATATCATTGTCAACAATACCACTGAATAAATTCTTTTTTTCATTGTTAATAAAATCAAAGTGTTAAACTTTATAGCTATTGGCAATCTATCGTAAAACAATCAATTTCCCTGCCAGCCAATATCCATTTTAATAATATTCCTGAAGTAAAGTTACTATCCTCTCAGGTTTTTTGCGAGCACTACCTTTCAGGTGGCTACTTTTAGACCAATGCTTAGATAAAAAGTGAATTAGCCAAGGTTCAGCTGTGCTTTACCAAACCTTGAAGGTTTAGTAAAGCTTTCAACCAGATTCTTGTGAGGCCGAATTTAACTTCTGATCCTGCAATTTACCTTAGCAACATCACCCCTCCATGTTGCTCGATGATGCGGCCTTCCAAGTCCAGGGTACTTTTGTACCGCATCACATAGGCATAGGTACCGACCTGTAGCAAGCTGCCCCTGTAAGTACCGTCCCACTGAAAGTCGAGCTTGTTGGATTGAAAGACCAGCTCGCCTTGTCGGGAAAATATAAAAATTTCAAAGTCCGTCACATAGGGGTTAGGAAATACAGTAAAGAAGTCGTTCAGGCCACTGCTGCTGTCGGGTGTGAAAGCATTTGGCGCAAATATCAACGGGTCACAATCGTCTATGATCTCCACAATATCCCGAATACAGGTCAGGCCATTGCTGAGGGTGACCTCATATACCCCTGCATCCATAACAGTGAAAAGCCTTTCAGTCCCTAAAATTGGATCTTCGTTGAGAATCCTCCATTCATAGGAGGAAAATTGCCCGGGATCGAGAATGATAACATTATTGGCCGGGTCCGGGTCTGCACTGCAAAAATCTTCACGAGTGGCCAATAGCAATTGATCATCCGTAATGGGGATAATGAGTACATCGATATCGTCAGTGGCAGAGCAATTGTTGTTTACACCTGCCACGGTTACGCTGTAATTGCCGCTCGTTCTGGCAGAAACTACTGCACCAGTATTGGGTAGTATGTCGCCAAAAGGGTCTGTCCATTCGAAGGTCACATCCTCGGTAATATTGGCAATGGCTGTCAGTAGCACCTCCGAGTTGTCGTCACAATTGGGTTCGGACCGGATGAATACGGTGATTTCATTGAATACTTCTACATCGATATTTCCTGTTCCCTGGCAGCCCGTTCCCTGGTCAAGCACCGTTACTTCATAGTTGCCTGTTGAGGTTACCACCAGCTGCGATGAATTGGAACCATCGCCCCATTGATAGCCCAGGTTGCCCCCGCTACCATTGCTCACACTGGCCACCAAAGTCAGTTGGCCGGTACAGTTATCCCCGGTCGTGGTAATTACCACCATGGGGTCGTCTGTTTGTGTTACCTCAAAATCCGATGTTTGGGGGCAAAGCCCATTAGGGGCAGAGTCTGAAGAAATCACCGTATAGGTACCTCCATCACCCACGTTGACTGTTTCGCCTATATTGCTGCCATTTATGCTGCCCGAATTTGGGCCTGTCCAGGCATAGCTCACCGTAGATGGGTTGTTGCTGTCCGCAAAAATAGAGACATCACCTGATTCCCCGCAGATATTTTGGGGTGTGACTGTAAACGCAGCAAGCGGGTTTTCATTGAGTACTATATTAGTAGCTGTTTGGATACACCCCGACCCATTATCTATCACTTCTATGCTGTATGTGTCTGTAGGTAAATCGTCGATAGTAAAATTGGAGGTATTGCCAACATTGACCAGGCGGGCAGTTCCCCCATTGCTATCAAATAATTCGTACCTCACAGAAAACGGACTGGACAAAGCTATTTCAATATCCCCGTCATTGCCACAGGCGGGCAAAGGGGTAGGGGTAATGGTAAAACCTGCTGGTTCCCCGACGGCCAGAGCCTGGAAAGTGGTACATCCCGAAACTGTATTGTTTACCCGCAATTGGTAATTTCCAGCACTCAGCGCATTGCTCACCACAACAGGGCCACCGGTTGGCCCATTCACTGAAGTGGCACCCACTATTACCGGCCCGTTGAGTTCATAGGTATAGCTGCCAGAGCTGGTGATGTTGAGTTCGATCACCCCATCGCTGGTGCCGCACCCTTGCGTGTCCTGGGCACTGGAGGTGAAAACAGGGGATTCGATCACATTGATCATTACACTGTCCCGCCCGACACAGGCAAACACATCTTCCACTTCCAGCCGATAGACATACGTGCCCGGGACAGAAGTGTCAATCATTTGCGTACGCAGCGTATTGCCATTGTTGACGCCATCAATAAACCAGGAATAGGCTGATCCAGGATTTTGACCATCAAAATCCTGTACAAATTCATCCTGACAGACGACCAGGTCAGGCCCCAGGTTCACCACAGGCCTGGTGTCGTCCACCAATACCTGGACTGTTTCTGAGCTACATCCCTCGGCATTGGTCAGGAATACATCGATGGTGCTCCTACGATCCACTGTGATCACCCTGGTCGTGTCGCCGGTGGACCAGGTATAGGTAAATGTGGTATCCCTTGGCCAGGCAGCTAAAGTGACCGGACCATTACAGAGCGTAGTGGCCAGCGGCACATCTGGGTTCGGCGGTGTAGCGAAAATTTCTACCTGTGCAAAGAAGGTGGTGTCCAGTCCGCAACGGTTGGTCATATTCAAACTGACATCATAAACCCCTACTTCATTGTAGGTGTGGTTCACTGTGGTGGAATCAGAACTGGTTCCATCCCCGAAAGTCCAGAACACTACATCTATGCTGGAGGTGGTGCTGGCTGTAAACACTGTGGGCTGGCCTATACAGGTATTGCTATAGGTTATCCCTGGTGAATTGGGGGGATTGACCACCGTTTGCACAAAGTTTGGTAAGCCAAGCCTACTCGTCCTGCCTGCCAGGTCAAACCCCGTCTCGATAAACGAGGCATTCATGTCGTCACCATTGGGGTTGTTGATGGTACCCAGGGTGTTCGAATTTTCTACGGCCATGTAAATGATGCCATCCGAACCGGTCTGTATGGTGCCAAAAGCTTCGGACGAATTTCCCAGTTCAAATTTAGTGGCTTCAATATCCACTTTGGCTGTCGGGGCGTTGATGCTGTCCAGGTCATATTGGAGCAGTTTAGAGTTGTTGCCATTGGCAGTGACATAGAGCCGCTGTAGGCTGGATGAAAACTCCACACTATAGGCCAGGGAAGGGAGTGGCTCCATGATGTCTATTTGTATAAAATCATCCACCATCCCTGTGCTATCGGTGAAGGTAAACAGCTCGACAAAATTGTCAATTTCGTCCTGAAGTGCGACTGCAATACGCCTTCCTCCGGGATCAACTTTCATAGAAGCTGTACCGTTTCTTTCCTCACTAAATTTATGGACCGATCCTGCCGCTGATATTATAGGGGCACCAATACCATCTGCTGTAATGGGATAAGCCCGGAATACATTGTTGCCGTACTCATGGGTGATGAGCCAGATGACAGTGCTGCCCACTGCAGTGGCGGTCATGCGTTCCGTACTGTTGGTAAAAAGTGGCCGGTCTTTAAAAATCACCTCACCACGGGCTGTGTCTTTTTTGATATCCACCATGGCATATTTTACATCATAGGAATAGTCGCCCCAGACAGGGTCGGTAGTGAAAACATAAAATATGGTACTGTCTCCAGGTAAAGGGACAATCATGGCGCCCTGCACCGAAGTACTGTCCCCCCCAATGTCGTTTCCATTTACCATGAGCTCATGCTCACGGTTCCAGACCGAGACGCCATTGGTATAAAAGAGCAACTCCCCATTGGCATCAGATATGGAGGATGCCGCTACAGGGGAAGTCATGAGGTTGTCATCCGTTATAGGTGTTGCCCCATCGTTAAAGTCGATTCCAGCCATTTCCCCAAAATACCACTGGTTATTCTTTTGCGTGTCGTCCCCATAGGTAGTTACCTGGATTTGATCATAAGTGGAACAACCAGTAGCCGCACTTACTACATTTACCCAGTAGTAGCCCGTGGTGTCTATGGTAATGGTTTGGGTAGATTCCAGGGTATTCCACGCATAAGAAACCCCACCTGGCCCAGCGTCTAGCAAAAGGGTTTCCCCAGCACAAATAATAGTATCCGCGCCCAGGTCCACCATCAGGTCGTTTTGGGTGATGGTCACGTTCTTTGTGACGGATTCATTGACGCCATTAGAAAATACATTGAGTGTAACCGGGTAGGTGCCGGGAGCCTGGTAAATATGAATGGGGCTGTGGGCATTTGAGCTTTGCCCGTCACCGAAATCCCACTGATAGCGCTGGGGAGACGGGGTAACGAACGGAAAAAACTTGGTGGTGGATTCCGCACAGGTATCAGCATAAACAAAGTCGACTATATCGAACATCTCGAAATTGGGTGCTGGAAACGCGGGAAACTGTGTCCCTGCAAAATTTTGGTTGCCAAAGGCCAGACTGTCGTAGAACACATTGAACCGGGCACTGTCTGCGCTAAACAAGCTGTCTGCCTGGTTGATCCGTCCTACCTCTATGTCGGAGGTGCTGTTGAGCTGGTAGAGGTGATAAATTCTTCTGTCTGGCCCTCTTTGTACACCATAACTCCTGAAAACCGGACTGGCCAAAATGGGGTTGACACTCATCAAACTGTCGTCCAGGGCGAATTGGTACAGGTTTCCATTAGTTCCTGCGGTGGTTCCATGCCTGGAAAAATAAAGTTTACTGCCATTGCCAGACCATTCCAGGTCGTATATGGCCTCTGTGGCAAAATCAGTATTGCCTGTGTTGAGTATTTGTGAGTTTAATGACAAGGCTCCTGTCGTCGGGTCGAAATCAAGCAGGATGATGTTGCGGTTTTGGTCTTTTGGGGCAACCGCCAACAAAAGTGAATCGGCATTGTAGGCAAATGATGAAGCCACAAAACCCGGAACTGATGGGGTGCTTAGATCAAAGGTCTGGATGCCACCTATATTGGGTATGCCATCATTTACCTCCAGAACTTTATATTCGAAGGTAGTCCGGTCGTTGGTGATGAGCCAGTGTTGGTTGTCAGCCGCTCCTTCTATGGTGATCATCCCATCCGATGGGTTGGTAAGGCCGGAGGGCACATTTTTGGCTGCAATATCCCCGCGGGCAGGTTCCCCAAGTCCTATATTGGCATTGCCCATCAGGTTTTTGTCAATAACCGAATATACGATCTCATTGGAGCCTGTGCTCCCTGGGTTTGTGAACAATAAATAGCGGCCATCCATGAAAGTAAACGGAATCACGGCTGCTGCCCTGTTGATGGCTGGGTCGGCTTCCAACCCCGCTCCATTTGGGAGCAACTCGTGGTTGGTGTCATATACATTATTGCCATCCGAATAGAAAAGTATATCCGCAGTGAGGGGATCGGAAATAACTGCACTTCCCCCCGTGCCAAATGGAGTGAATTGTATGCTGTCTATCTGAGGCTGATTGGTACCTTTGTTGAAAATAATTACCCTATCGGAATTACCAAACAGCCAGTTGTACCCGGCCAGGTTTTGGGCCTGGGAATACTGAAGACAAAACCCTGTTATGAAAAAAAAAGTGCTGAAAATTAATTTTTTACACATACGTTCGTTCATCATTCTGATAAGGGTTACAAAATTTTTGATTGTCTGTTGATTATTATGTAGCCAATCAAACGGAGGCTTAAAAATAAATCAATTAACATAACAAACGCTCAAAATAATAATTTCTATACCTCGCTGGCAACAAAATTTAAATCATTTCTAAATTGAAACATTATTGTATAATTTGCACCGACTTTAATTTTGGAGCTTTGAAATTGACCTCAATGCGTAAATATCTTATTATCTTTTTTTGCATATCTTTATTGTTGGTGAATAACAAGTCAAAGGCCCAAGACCCTCAGTTTTCCCAATACTATGCCGCACCCTTATTCCTAAACCCTGCCCTGGCAGGGATCAATCAGATGGGGCGTGCTGGGATCAACTATCGCAACCAATGGCCATCTATAGAGGCAAGCTTTGAGACGTTTTCAGCATACATTGATTATAATTTTGATGAAAAAAACAGCAGCCTCGGGCTGATAGTGACCAAAGACACGGAAGGCCTGGTGGGGCTCTCCTCAACGGAATTGGGCTTGCAGTATGCCTATCAGGTCAATTTGAATTACAAATGGATATTCCGTCCTGCGTTTCAGGTCTCATATACCACCCGGGATTTGAATTTTGACAAACTTACTTTTGGGGACCAATTTGACAATACTGGGCTGATCAACCCGATCAGTGCGGAGCAATTCAACACCGGCTCGAACGTGAGCTATGTGGACATTGCATTGGGTGGTATGTGGTATTCGAAAAACATGTGGATTGGAGTTGCTGCCCATCATATCAGGGAACCCAACCAGTCCTTTCTTGACAATGAAAGCCCACTCCCAAGGAAAGTATCCGTGCATGGTGGGTACAGGATACCCCTGAAGTCAGGATTTATGAGCAAGGGCAAAACTGCTGCTGGTGCTGAGAGGACCTTGTCCCCAACTTTTAACTACCGGTCGCAGGGCGATTTCGACCAATTGGATTTGGGTATGTACTTTACCATGTCGCCTGTAATCTTCGGACTTTGGTACCGCGGTATACCACTGAAGTCTCCCGAAGGCGGAGGGGGGAATACCGAATCTGTGATCTTTATGATGGGACTGACGAAGAACAAAATGACAATGGGCTACAGTTTTGACTATACCCTGTCCAAATTGGGAATAGGAAGTGGAGGTGCCCATGAGATTTCCATCACCTACACCTTCAAAGCGGGTAGTCCGCGAAAACCTTCCAGGGATGTCAGGGAGCTGAAATGTCCTGTCCCTTTCATATTTTAATTCAGACCTAACGAATTATCGACCTTTGAAGAAGTGGGATTGATGATTGTTCATTAATTTTCCCCAATGGAACCATTTGAATATGTAGTAGTACTCACCTCATTGATCCTTGGGCTGGGTATCGCCCAAATCCTCACAGGTATTGCTGATATCGTGTCGCATTGGAAGGCCATCAGGTTGAGCGTGCCCCATACGATGTACATTTTCATCGTTTTTATGCTGCATATTCAGGAATGGTGGATCAATTTCGAATACTCTAAAATCATAGACGTCTGGACGCTACAGGTGGTATTGAGCCTGTTGGTTTTTCCCATATTGCTGTTCATACAGGCGCGGCTGCTGTTTCCCACGGGGTTGAGGAGCTCTGATACGGATATGAACCTGTATTTCGATGATCAATGGCGTTGGCTGTATTCCATTGGGGCGATGACAGTGTTGGTCAGCATCTGGCACAACATTCTCATTTCCAACCTGCCACTTGCTGACCAACTCCAGTTTTTTGGCCTGTTGGCCGTTTATCTTGCATTTATCTTATTTAATATAAAGGGCAAAATAGCCCACATAGTGTTCCTAAGTATTCAGATACTGGCATTTGTGATTTATATAGCCACAGATAAGAGCACTTTGTAGTAGGGTCAAAAGTGCAATTTCATTCCTTCATGGGAGGCCTTGAAGCCAAGTTTTTCATAAAACCTAATCGCTTCGGGTCTTTGTTTGTCGCTGGTCAATTGCACCAAATGGGCCTTGCGCTCCCGTGCCCTGTCAATCGCCCATTTTATTAGTTTTTGGCCAATGCCCGAGCCACGCATATCGTCCCTCACCCGTACGGCTTCTATCTGTGCCCTTACGCCACCCTGATAGGTGAGGTATTGGATGAACGTCAGTTGAAGGGTTGCTATTATTTCTTGAGAGTCGCTTTCGACTACCACCAATTCCTGGTTTTCATCATCATTGATTTTGTCGAAGGCATCATAATAAATGTTAGGCAATGGAGTTTCAAATTTTTCCCTAAACTGGCCAAGTTTGTCCAGCGCCATCATTTCGATAATGGATGATATGTCGTTTCTTACGGCTTCTCTGATTTTCATTTACAGGTGACTAAATTGATTCGATGTGAAAAAAAAGTGGTGATCGGATACTACAGGTATGGTGAAGTTTTTTAGATAGTTATGTGTAATTAATTTTCAGTTGAACGGGGGAAACTTAGCTGGTGTTACAATTTTGAAGCTTGAAATCGGGGTGAAAGCTGTCATAAAATGGGACTTGGGGGGGTAAAGCTGCAAAATTTACCTACATTTGGGGTTTACCTAATCAACCTTAACCTTATGCTCCGAAATAAAGCGGACCTTCGCACGCTGCTATGGATGGTCGTTTCAACGGCTCTCTTCTTTTTCTTATGGAACTCCAACGAATTTATATGGTGGCTTTATATCCCCTATATATACTTCGCTATTTGCTATTCTGTTTTAGCCCATAACCACAACCATCTCCCCGTTTGGAAAAACAAATACCTGAACCAGTTGCACAGCTGTTGGATCACTGTATTTTACGGTTTTCCTACATTCGCCTGGATTCCTACCCACAACAAGAACCATCACCGGCACAATAACAAGGAGCCTGATTACACGAAAACCTACATGGTATCTGAAAAGAACAATCTCTGGACGTTGTTGATTTACCCCACCTTAAGTGGGATGGCTCAGCAAAAAGCAGTATTTACTTACTACAAGGAGCAGTATGGCAAAAATTGGGAAAAGTTTACTTACTATACCCTTCAGATTGTTAGTTTGCTTTCATGGACTGTAGTGGCCTTTATTTTGGATTGGCAAAAGGCTTTGATTTATGTTTTTATCCCACAGCAGGTTTCCCTTAATGTGGTGTTGCTCTTCAATTACATCCAGCATGTGCATGCCGATGAAGAGTCTAAATACAATCACTCCAGAAATATTGTTGGCTGGGCGTTGAATTTCTTCTTGTTCAATAATGGGTACCATACGGTACATCACATTCAACCCGGCCTTCATTGGAGCGAAACCCCGGCGGCCCATAAAAAGATCGACCACCTGATCAAGCCCGAACTCAAAGAGAAGTGTATGATGTGGTACATTTTCAGGGTTTATGTTTTGGCTATCTTTTTTCCATCCCTTAAGACCGATTCGATGCGCCTGGCCAGGAAGAAAAAGGAGTATGAAGGTGCCAGTGCTGTTGCGGTTTGACTAGTGCTATTTCCTTGATGAAGAACTATACAAGGATAGTTGACTACAGCCAACCATCCTTGATGTATTTTAGATTGACTTTCCGATAATAAAATTTAACCGGCTTAAAGATTCGTCCCTAAGAGGAAAAAGGTTCAGCATCCGTGGATCAGTACCCATTTGCTGTAGCCCTTCCATGGAATCGAAGTAGAAACGATGGATTTCATCGGGCTGTTGGAAGCTTCCCTTAATACCAGTTGGGATTAAAAAACGCTCGAAATGAGTGCCAAATTCGGGCATAATAGCGCATGCCCTGTCATGGTAATTTTCAAATTTAGACCGCCCGTCCTTGTCGTTGTTGTAGTTGAGCAAAGCAATGCCATAGGTTTTTGAACTGTCCCCGACTTCCCTTGTGAATTGAAACCCGGAAAGTTTTGATGGGATGATAATCAAACTATCTACCGAAGGAATCCTGTAATTGTTGATGATGTACTGATATTCCGGGTCATCGTTGAGAGCAGTGAGGCTGGCTTCATTATCGAACACTGCAAAATGTATTTCCGAGGGTAATGCCATGTCCCCTTTGGCCAGCATTGTGGGTTGTATAATTTTTTCCAGCCTGGCGTTGTGTTTTTCGAGAATGGCTACAGCCCTTGACCTGTACTTACTAAAAAGTTGTTCTTCGCCTTTTTTTAGATATACTAAGGCGGTTACGTATATTTTGTCTTTTTCCATATTTGTATTGTTTTCAATCGTTGGACTTACTGTTTCTATCTGACCACTATTAGAGCATGATGTGGCAATCAGGATCACCAATAGCCCCCTATTGAGAAGATGTAACATGACCTTTGTTGCTTTGTAGATAGTTTTCCATTTCTTTAAGTCCGGATGTCCAAAGATGGCGAAGGGATTCACGGGCTATTGCTGCGTTTTCGGGCGTTGAGTCAAATTTGGCCGACCATTCAACAAGGGAGTTTCCATTTTGGCCTGCACTTACTTGCATCATTTCGACCAGGTTTTCCACCGGAAGGATGTCTTGTGTGGGAATGCCAAAACGAAAAACACGGTCCTCATGATTGATCTCAAGCAGCTGTTCTTCGAGTTTCGTGCCATTTACCATTTCACAAAAGCGCTTGTCCCCATCTACCTGGCATGTTTTGATGACCGATGAGAACCATTTGTCAACCCCACCAACACCAACTGACCCAATTGTTTTCCAGGCCAAGGCAGGATCCACTTTGATTTCAAGTTGGATTTTTTCTTCGTACTGTTTCATTTTCTTATGTTTAGATACTACATAAGAGCAAAATTGAACCGTAATACGAAGAAAGTGTTTTACAATTGGCCCATAGATTTGTCAATCTGGTTCACCCGGTATATAGAAGGCGAAACCCCATATTTCTTTTTGAAAGATTTGGAGAAATGTG
This sequence comes from Cyclobacteriaceae bacterium, assembly GCA_040222275.1. GTDB lineage: Bacteria > Bacteroidota > Bacteroidia > Cytophagales > Cyclobacteriaceae > CAXBNB01. The sequence goes on along the minus strand of JAVKDJ010000099.1, from coordinate 115,316 downwards.
CGGCATCAGAAAATCCACAGTCGTAGGCGATATTGGATGTACGTAGTTCGGAAGATTTTAAGTACCGGGCTGCCCGCTCAAGTTTTTTGTCTTTTATGTAGGCAGCCGGTGAGGAGTTGTATATTTTTTCAAATTCCCGCTTGAAGGACGACAAACTTCGATTGGTCAGGTGGGCAAGTTCGCTGGTACTAATATTGGAATATACATGTGCTTCAACGATTTCCCTAAAAGTATAGGTTGTCGGGTTAAACAAATTAGATAGAACGTTTCGGATGTTGGGAGCGTTTTTGGTTTGGTTGAGTAGCAGGATGATTTCCTTCAATTTAAGGATGAGTATTTCTTCATTGACCAATTGTTGGTTGTCAAAATAGAACAGGATACTCTCAATGTATTTATGTATAAGTATGTCGCTGTTTATTTTTCCCATTGACATGTTTGAGGCTGAATTTTGAGGTTTTAAAAAAGCCGGGATTTCATGGTCATACACTTTTTGGAGTATGTCAGGGTAAAAATGCACTGCAATAGCCTCATATTTTTGCGAATCGCCTGTCGTGTACATCTCAGACAGATAGCTGCCACATTTCATAAGCACAGATTCGTGGGTGTGAAGTTTGAGTTGTTCTTTCTCAGATATTGAGTCGTATTTTCCATCCAGGACGTAAAGGAAGCAGGCTTCATTGGGCATAGGGTTTGCTTTTTTAAAGGGAGGCACAATCACTGCCTTTTCAAAAAGCATCTTTCCAAACAATTCTATTACCTTATGATCAATAATCATTCGTTCTCAATACGGTTCAGTTGGGCTAACTCCTACGAGTTTTGGCCAGCAACAGTTCGAAGCTGCCAAATATAGGATTATTCTATTATGATGTCGTATCCCTGAAGAAGCCCGGCAATTCCACTAGTAGAGAACAGGGCTTTCTTAAGTTTGTTTCTTTCAGGGTCGATAATAAAATTGTAAGATGACCGGAAATCGGCCTTTTCCAAATTGGAGTTTTCGAATACAGCCCGGTACATGTCGCAATTGTCAAATACTGCTTTGCTCAGATCTGTTTCAATAAAATCAGTTTCGTGAAGGCTGCAGTTTTGAAAATTTGTTGAAGGCAACTTCAGCTGAAAAAAAGAGGACAGGTTCAGCAGGCAATTTGAGAAACTGAGTGCCAATAGAAAATCATTGCATTCGCTAAAATTAACCCCTAACAGTTTACAATCGGTAAAAGCCACCTCTTTGAAGGAGGTGTTTCTGACCAATGCCATACTCAGGTTACATCCTTTGAAGTGGGATTCCAAAAATGTAATGCCTGATAGGTTGGTATTTGAAAGATCACATTCAACAAAAGTACAATTGTCGTATTCATCATGGGATAACCCGGATTGGGTATAGTCCTTCTTTTCCAATACCTGATTCTCCATGTTTTTTTAATAGGTTTCGCAAGGTTAAATTTTCACCTGTATTTACTATTCCCTGATCAAGTGGTATTGCTCGGAAAACCCACTTCTGATGGGATTGCCATTTATATCTAGCATGGTTAGTCCTCCACTGTCCAAAGTGAAATGGTTCATACCCTCTTTTTTTGATTTGTCTTTGAGCCAGACGATGTTTTCATTCTTGACTTCAAACTTCCCGGATCTGGTTTTGGCTGTAGTACTTTTGCCCAGGTACATGACATTTTCAGTATAGCTCATGTCTTCGTTAAGGGTAAGCTTGTAGTTGATGCCCGGGCAGTCGGCACAGGGCAATACCCCCCTGAATGTTCCTGTGGGGGTAGTAGAGTGCTGCAGGTCACAGGCGCTTAAAGCAAATACTGTGATCAGCATACGAAACGTTTGTTTGAACATTATATTAATTATTGCTGGTTGCTGGTATAGTTCTTATGGATGGCTGTTTCAAAAACCTTCCAGTGGTCTTCGGTCATTCTTCCGGGTGTAAAAAGGCAAATCCCTGCTGCCCCGTTTTCCATAGATTCCCGGATGGCTTCCCCAAGTTCATCAGGTAGTAAGCCATGATTTTCAGGGTCTGGTTCTTCTGTTTTTTTATCAGGGTTGGGGCAAATAAAAAGTCCGCTGATCACTGGTTTTTTGTTTTGCAAAGTTGTGACGGATTCCCGTGTGACATCTCCAATCCATTTTGTGCCTTCCAGATAGAAATCATTGTAGTTCATAGGAAAAAAGGCATCCAGGTTCCATTTGTCCCATTCCTGCCTCACCAGTTTTTTAGCCACTGAATTGGGGCCTGGAAAAACGGCCGCATTGATCTTTTTATTTTTCGCATGTACCACTTCTGTCAGGCGATTGACTATGTCGGTGATCAGGTCGTAGCGAAACTGCTTCCACTCCGTTACGGCTGACGGATCTTCTACAGCTTTGATATCAATGCCTGATTGTGCTTTGAAGTCTGCCACACATTTATCACAATAGCAGTAATCGTAATCGGGGTATTCACGATCCATTACCAGCCCGTATTTGTCCCAGAGCCCACGGGCCAGGATCACATCGGGAAAGCGTATGTAGTCCAGGTGGATGGCATCTACTTCTTCCACTTCGGCAATGGCACCATACATGTTGGCGAGAAAATCATAAACACCCTGGCGGCTTGGGCACATAAAATGATAGTGCGACACATAAGCTGGCTTGTCATAGGCAGATTCCCCCTTTCCGTTTATGGCATACCACTCTGGTTTGATTTCGGGCTTGTGGTGCTGGACCATGGTAGGAATCCAGGTGTGAAAACCCAATCCCACTTTTTTGGCGATTTTTCCAACACGTCTGTACGTTTCGGGGTTTTGACCACCGTTGTACATCAGCACATCTATGCCTTTTTGCTTCAGGTCTGCAAACTTCGATTCTATTTCTTCATCGGTTGCTTTTCCCGGGCCACCCATCCAGGCATAGCAAGGTATTTTTGTTTTTTCAGGTGTACTTGCCCCACTTGATTCTTTTTTTGGGGGGTTGCAGGAGATCACGCACAACACCAGGAAAATAGGCAGAAGTTTAGTCATTGTATTGGGGGTTTTAGCTGGTTAATTCAATTGGGCGATAAATATAGATATTTATGATTGTATAGAAAACGTTTCTTGAAAACGCTTTAAATATCGAATGTTCACGTGCAGACATTGATGTCATGTTTTTTAAAAATGGGTGCGAACTGAGTGAAAATGAACCGGTACCACAATCGAATAAAACCGCTCAATTCCTGGCGAAAACCATGATGTAGAGCTGGAATGGTTAGTGAGATAATAGCAAGGAAAGTCCAGGCCTGGGCAATCATCCCTGGGCTTCAAGTTCTGAACTCCGCTTATTTTTTTGTAAATTTAAGATTAGCATATTTCAACCAGAAAATATAAATTTTAAACAGACAATAATGGAATCAAATCAATTTGAAACACTGTCTGAAACGATAGACAGTTTGACGAAGGAAGGTTATACTGATACCTTCAGGGCGGAAGATGAAAGTATAAAGGCAGTGTACTCCAAAACGTCTTTTCAACCCGATGAACTGAAGATTATCAAATCCTACAGGTTTGATAATATGACGAACCCCGGTGATGAGGTAGAGGTTTTTGCCATTGAAGCCCAGAATGGTATTAAAGGTACATTAGTGATGTCGTACAGCGCCAGCCACTCACAAAATGTAGAATTGATCAGGTTGATCCAGGATGCATAAGGGAAACGAAAATTGTGGCCAGGCACCTAAGTATAAGTGCTATAACTCTACACCACAATTTTTACAAAAATTGTCAGTTTTCTTTAAGTCGCTGATGGCACAGGACGGGCATTTTATTTTCTCTGTACCCTCAACGCCGGTATTGGCTTTCACCATCTCGCTGGTCACAATTCCGGTGGGTACCGCGATAATGGCATAGCCAATGATCATCAACATAGATGCAACCAACTGGCCAAACCAGGTCTGTGGTGCAATGTCGCCATAGCCTACCGTGGTGATGGTGACAATGGCCCAATATATACTCCTTGGGATGCTCGTAAATCCATTTTCAGACCCTTCTATCAAATACATCAAGGTGCCGAGGATGGCCACTGTGCAAAGTATAGTCCCCAGAAAAACTATGATTTTGTGGCGGCTTTGATAAAGGGCATTGCCCAACTGATTGGCTCCTCCCATAAAATGCGTTAGTTTCAAAATTCTAAATATCCTGATCAAACGGATAGACCTGATAATGGCAAGGGAGTGTGTGCCGTCAAAGAACAATCCTACATAGGTAGGAACCAGGGAAAGAAAATCGACAATACCCATAAAACTAAAAACATATTTTAAGGGTTTGGGGGCGGATAATATCCTGGCGATGTATTCCATACTGAACATGATGGTCAATACCCATTCTGCAATTCTCAACTCTGTACCATAATGGTCACTTATTTCCGCTACACTCTCCAGCATGATTAGGATCACGCTGAGTAGAATGATGCAAAGCAGGATGATGTCGAACATGCGGCCGGCCAGGGTGTCCATGCCGAAAATCACCCGGTACAATTGCTGCCTGAGTGGGGCAAACCTTACTACTACTTTGAAATTTTCCTTGAAGGGCATATTTAGGTTTAGTTGCTGGTCGGACTAATTTAATAAAAATGTAAAGACGACAAATTTATTCTTTTAAAAAACTAAATATCCAGGAACCCAAACAAAACTGCCCTTGAGTTTTCAGACAGATGCAATTCGGCAGCACAACGCCAGTTAGTGATGAAATCACTGTTTGGAAGTACTTTATTTTGGCAATGATGGCACCATCATCGTTGCAACATGAGCAAAAAAATCATTGTAGTTTCTTTAAACATCAAAATCCGCAGAGGTTTGGCTAGTGGTCTTTTTTCAACAATTCGGGATATTTCGCTTTAAACTTATTTAGCCGGGGTATGGAAACCGCCATTACATAAGGCTGGTATGGATTTCGTTCTTCATAGTCCTGATGATAATCTTCGGCTTTGTAAAACACCTTGAAAGGAACCACTTCGGTCACTATTTTCAACATAGACCCGTAGATTCCCGAATCATCAAGTGTTTTGATATAGTCTTTGGCCATTTTCTCTTCCGAATCGTTTTGGTAGAAAATCATTGAACGGTATTGTGGGCCTTTGTCAGGTCCCTGCTGGTTGGGCGTGGTTGGGTCATGAGAACCAAAGAAAACCTTCAACAAGGTTTCGTAAGATACCACTTTTGGGTCGTAGTACACTTCCACCGCTTCGGCATGATTTGTTTTTCCTGCGCTCACCTGTTGGTAGGTAGGGTTCTTTTTTGCCCCGCCAGAGTACCCTGATACAACTTCAGCCACTCCCTCGACACTTTGAAATATAGCCTCAACACACCAGAAACATCCACTCGCAAAATAGGCTTTGCTGTATCCGGACAGGTCCTGAGGCGAGGGCTTTTCCTGTGGGGTGGTACTGTTACAAGCCAGTGAAAACACCATGGAAAATACAAGTAGAAAGTACTTGGAAGTTTTCATATATCTATTAGTTAATCATTTTTTAAAAAAGTCGTTCCCAAATTTAATCATTTCAACAACATCAAAAACGTGCAACACACCTCACAGGTCTAAAAGATGAGATACTTCCCCGGAAAAATGTCATGCAGCTTACAGGATTGGGGAGTAGCCTTATTTAAAGGCTGGAATTCCGGTGATTTCATTACCCAGAATGAGCAAATGAATGTCATGTGTGCCTTCGTAGGTGACCACCGATTCCAGGTTCATCATGTGCCTCATCATGGGAAATTCCCCCGTAATGCCCATAGCCCCGTGTATTTGCCTCGCTTCACGAGCTATATTGAGGGCGGTTTCCACCGCATTTCTTTTGGCCATGGATATTTGAACGGTACTTGCTTTTCCCTCATCCATCATTTTGCCCAGTTTCCAATTGAGCAATTGGGCTTTTGTGATCTCAGTGAGCATTTCAGCAAGTTTTTTTTGTATGAGCTGAAAAGAAGCAATGGGTTTGTCAAATTGTATCCTTTGGGCAGCATATCTCCTCGCAGAATCATAACAGTCCATAGCTGCACCTATGGTGCCCCAGGCAATACCAAACCTGGCAGAATCCAGACAGTTCATTGGGGCTCCAAGACCATTTTTTCCGGGCAGCAGGTTTTCCTTGGGTACTTTCACATTGTCAAATACCAGTTCGCCTGTAGAGCTTGCCCTGAGTGACCATTTGTTGTGGGTTTCGGGGGTAGAAAATCCTACCATACCCCTTTCTACTATTAGTCCGTGAATCCTGCCTTCTTCGTTTTTGGCCCAGACCACCGCCAGGTCTGCCTGCGGCGCATTGGATATCCACATTTTAGCCCCATTGAGGAGGTAATGATCACCCTGGTCTTTAAAATTGGTTACCATTCCACCGGGATTAGAACCATGGTCTGGTTCGGTCAGGCCAAAACACCCCAAAAGCTCTCCGCTACCTAGTCCGGGCAGGTATTTTCTTTTTTGCTCTTCCGAACCAAATTTGTAAATAGGAAACATGACGAGCGAGCCCTGTACAGAAGCAGTGGACCTCATCCCGGAATCCCCCCTTTCTATCTCCTGCATGATCAACCCATAGGAGATATAATCCAATCCACCGCCACCATATTCCACTGGTATGGTCGGGCCAAAAGCCCCCACCTCACCGAATTTTTTAACTATCCCGGTTGGGAAATGATTGTTTTCGGCCCAATTTTCTATAAATGGGGTTATTTCCTTTTTTACAAAGCTTCTGATAGATTCCCTTATCAATTTGTGCTCTTCCGTCAGCAGGTCGTCCAAATGATAAAAATCTGGGGATTCAAATTCATCTGTAAAGTTTCTGGAGGTTTGTTCTACAATGGGATTTGTATTGATGTTTGTCATTTCTGGGTTTTTATAGTCGTTACAACAAATTTACAAGGAATTAGTTTTCTATCTCATCTTTTACCCCAGCAAAAAACTATCGATACCCTAGGGGAATAAATAAGCTCAGCAACGGGTAGGGTTCCATACCAACAGCGTCACGCCAATGTGATTGAGACCATAACTGAGAGAAAAGGCAATAATTAAAATTTTAATTAGCAATTTTGTTTGTTCAACTATATCATATAAGATGTGTTGATAGGATCGAATTGAAAAGTAAATACCTGCTCATATTGACTGCTGTGCTCATCCCCCAACTTATTTTGGGACAAGATGGTTTTGTCAAAAAGACCTATTTTGATGAAGCCAAAACGGTAATAAGGGAGCAGTACTATGTAAATGATACCATTGACAATAAACTAGAAGGAAAGTACAGCTCGTTTTTCGCATCCGGCTCCTTGAAGTCGGAGGGGAATTACACCAAAAATGAGGCTTCTGGTGAGTGGAGGTACTATTTCGAAAATGGAAATTTAAAAATGTCGGGAGCTTTTGTCAATGGAAAGAGTACTGGTGTTTGGACATATTATTTTGAGCAGGGGGGCAAAAGGTCCGAAGGGTTGTTGGAGGATAATATGAAAACTGGTGAGTGGTTGTTTTTCTTCGAAAATGGCAAAATGAAAAGCCGGGGAAAGTACGACAAAGATATAAGGCAGGGGATCTGGAATTACTTTTATGAAGATGAGGCATTAAAAGCCCAGGCGTATTATAAAGATGGCATAGGTACTTACACGGAGTTTTATTCTTCAGGCAAATTGAAAATGCAGGGGCTGAATAAAAACGGAAGGAGTGATAGCCTCTGGATATACTACTACGAAACGGGAGAGAAGCTGGCAAGCGGGTACTACAAAAACGGTCTCAAGACCGGTCCATGGAAATATTTCTTCAAAAATGGCAACCTCTCCTCCGAAGGTGGGTATGAGCGGGGAAATACTGTTGGCAATTGGATTTATTACTATGAAGACGGAGCTAAGAGCGCAGAAGGGATTCAAAAGGATGGCAAAAAAGATGGCTACTGGAACCTCTATTTTCAAACCGGTGAAATAAAGGGCACAGGTGAGTACGAAGAGGGTACTGGCCCATACCGGGAGTATTACAGCAGTGGTAAATTACGGGTGGTAGGCTATTTTAGGAAAGGCCTGAGCGACGGGTTGTGGACATACTATGATGAAAATGGGGACATTGAAGGGGTGGCTGAATTCAAAAAAGGCATTGGCGATTACATTGGGTACTACAGCGATGGGGCAAAAAAAATGGAAGGCCAGGTGTCCGATGACAAAAAGATAGGTGAGTGGAAGTTGTACAAGAAAAACGGTGAATTGGCGGGATCATACTTTCCACTGTATGAAGACGAACAGCCTGTTTTTTTAACAGCAGAATCCATTAATGAATCGTCCGATTTCAGGAGAAGGTATGACAAGCCCGAATACCGTTTTAAAAGCCGCAACCTCAGGTATTTTTCTCCGGTGATCAATGAGTACAAAGGGGGCATCCTTTCCTCCAACCCACTGATGATGCCATTGGGAAAACTGCCTGTAAAGCTGGAATACTACATGCAAGAGCGCCTGGGGTATGAGCTTTCTTTTACGTTGAACCGCAACCCTTTCTTTGAGCGGGATAGTGATGTAGAGTTGAATGAAATATATAAACGTGGATCGACCGTAGGGCTTAGGCAAAAGTTTTACAACCAGGACCGTGCCTACGGTATGTTCTATTTTGCACACGAACTGTCCTATCAGCACCTTACCAACAATGCCAACGTGATGGATGTGGCAGAGCCTACCTCCATCATAAATATCCAATCGGCGGAATCCAGGGTGCACTATGGCATACTTGTAGGCACCCGGCTAATGCGTTACCCGGGAAATGCGGGTTTCGGGATCGACGTATTCGCAGGGTTAGGGATTGGCACCAGAACGTACACGAAAAAATATACAGAGCCGTCCTATGATGAGTATTTTAAAGAAATAAACAAATCCAAAACCTATGTCCCAATCCTCGTGGGGTTCACTTTTGGATACCTTGGGACGAAGAAAAGAGAATATTATCCTTAAAAGAACAAATCGATTGCAACATAAAATATTGAGATACAAGCTGAAACCAGAAGTGGCTTTCCATGAGCCTAGCTTCGCTGATTTCATGCGAAACAAACTTCAAAGCTTCAGCGGGTTCAATGCTTATCAGTTGATCAAGCGGTCAGTTGATGCCCGGGCAAGGAAGGTGATGGTGAATGTGGAGGTGGCTGTTTTCGAAAACGGGTCAAACCCATATCAGCGGGCCTATCAGACACCCGACAGATTTGTAGGAAGTGCCCCTCAGGCGATCATTGTGGGAACCGGACCGGCCGGTTTGTTTGCCGCATTGAAATGCATAGAATTGGGAGTGAAGCCCGTGCTTCTGGAGCGGGGAAAGGACGTGCAAGAGCGCAGAAGGGACCTGGCCAGTATAAATAAGGAGCACACTGTTAATCCCGATTCCAATTATTGTTTTGGTGAAGGTGGGGCCGGCACTTATTCGGATGGTAAGCTTTATACCAGATCAAAAAAAAGGGGAGATGTTACAAGAATATTGGAGATATTGGCTGCCCATGGTGCCCCGGAAGATATACTCATAGATACCCACCCGCATATCGGTACCAACAAATTGCCGAAGGTAATAGCCTCTATGCGGCAGGTCATACTGGATAGGGGAGGGGAAATCCATTTCAATACCCGTGTGGTTGACTTTCAGATTCAGGACAATACCATAAAAGGTGTACAAACCCATACAGGAGATGTTCTGGAGGGCATAGGCGTAATATTGGCTACCGGGCATTCCGCCAGGGATATCTTCGAATTGCTGGACAGAAAAAAAGTGCTGTTGGAGCCAAAACCCTTTGCCCTTGGAGTGCGGGTAGAGCATCCTCAGCAGTTGATCGACAAGATACAATACCATTGCGATACCCGCAGTGAATTTCTACCGGCGGCACCCTACTCGTTGGTTGCCCAGGCAGGCTACAACCAAAAGACCCGTGGGGTCTTTTCTTTTTGTATGTGCCCCGGAGGGTTTATGGTGCCTTCTGCCACTGCTCCTGGCGAAGTGGTGGTGAATGGTATGAGCCCATCCAAAAGGGATTCACAATTTGCCAATTCCGGGATTGTTGTATCCGTAGAACCGTCGGATTTTGAGCCGTATGCAGAATTTGGCGCCCTGGCAGGAATGAAGTTTCAGGCCGGAGTGGAGCAGAAAGCCTGTGATATGGCCGGAAACACCCAGGCCGCACCGGCACAGCGGTTGGTGGATTTTGTGTCCAGGCAATATTCCAACACTTTGCCCGAATGCTCCTACCAACCAGGCTTGAAGTCAATAAAACTCGAGGAAGTTTTGCCCAAAGAAGTTTCGGAAAGGCTGAAAGTCGGTTTCAGGCATTTTGGTACAAAAATGAAGGGTTACCTTACCAATGAGGCGGTATTGGTGGGGGTGGAAAGCCGGACTTCATCGCCGGTCAGTATCCCTAGAAACAAAGAGACCCTGGAACACGTGCAGGTATCCAGGTTGTTTCCTTGTGGTGAAGGGGCAGGATATGCGGGAGGTATTATGTCGGCAGCCATAGACGGTGAAAAATGTGCCGAGATGTTGGTGAAAAGGTATGCGGGGAATCAAACCATCGTACGGTGACATTAGTCAGTGACTCATGAATGGCTAACAGGGGTTTTTGCTGATTTTATTCGAAGGTCAGACTTTCTGCCAGTGCCAGTTTTGTTTTTATGTGTTTGATGCTGTACAACAAGCAATACTGAAGTATGCCAGTCCTGAAAAAAACAACTATCTTTGATTGGGAAAATGAAAAAAATAAATCTCAATATACCCGACGAGCTGGATTTCAGTGAGCTAGAGATAAAACTCATCCTCGCAGGGGAGCTTTATGAAAGGGAAAAAATCACACTGAAACAAGCTGCTGACCTGGCAGGGTTGTCAACTAGGGCATTTATCGAAATCATTGGTAAATATGGCTTTTCTATTTTCAGTCAATCCACGGATGACCTGATATCTGACATTGAGAATGCATGAGGTTATAATTTCCGACACAAGTTGTTTGATACTTCTGGACAAGATCGGTCAGCTTGATTTGCTTAACAAAGTTTATGGCAAATTGGTCATCACCCATGAAATTTTGAAGGAATTTGGCCTCCGGTTGCCCAATTGGGTAGAAGTAAGAAGACTGACTAACAAATCTGTACAAACTGCTCTTGAACAGACGCTCGACCTTGGAGAAGCCAGTGCGATTGCCTTGGCCATTGAAAACCCATCCTCGCTTCTGATAATTGATGATTTAAAGGCCAGGAAGATGGCCAAAGCATTGAATTTGAGGTTGACCGGGACACTCGGTGTAATATTTAAGGCGAAAGAAATTGGTGTAATTAATAAGATCGGGCCGGTAATCAACCAGCTGATTCAGGAGGATTTTAGGATTTCCGATAATGTAGTCTCGGAGATTTTAAGAAAATCCGGAGAAAGTTAAAACTAAATGAAAACAGTAATAATAGGGGCAAGCCCCAATCCCACAAGATATGCACACATGGCGGCACAAAGGTTGGAAGACAAAGGACACGAGTTTGTGCCTGTCAGTATTAAAAAAGGAGAAGTGTTGGGAAAAGAGATACTCAACATTCGGGATGAACCACCTGTAGAGAACGTACATACGGTAACCATGTATGTCAGTGCATCACACTTTGAGGGTTGGGAAGGTTATGTTATTGGGCTTAAGCCTAAAAGGATAGTTTTCAACCCGGGATCAGAAAATGAAGTGCTGGAAAGTATGGCACAATCCGCCGGCATTGAGGTGGTACATGGTTGTACCCTCGTGATGTTGGGGACGGGGGAATATTAAGACTGGTAGGTTTTCCCCTTTTTTGACTGTATGCGCTATCAGCCGATTGAACAGCTTATAAAAAATCCGGATGAATGGTCCACTTGCCCCTTGTGCCACCTTCTCTCTTGATTGCACCCTTTTCTTTTAGAGCTTCGAGATGCCTCTGAGCAGCGGAGACATTGATGGCCAAATACCGGGCCAGGTTTCTTCTCGACAGCTGGTTGTCTTCTTTAATTAGATTTAGTACTTCTTTTTGCCTGGCCGTCAGTTCTATTGGACCACCCATTGGACCACCCATTGGACCACCTATTGGACCACCCATTGGACTACTTACTTCAACTACAGATTTAGGGAAAACCATTCTAATAAAATTGTCAGAAAACGAAAAAGATGACCTGCTGTAATATTCCAGAATCCTCGGAATACCAGATCCCAATTGTTCTACGAGTTCCAAATCCTTGTAAATACGCATCAATTCCTTTGTACGGGGAACAGAAAAGCCCTGAAAAAATTCTTCTTCATTAAGTCCTTCTGGCAAATCTCCCGCAGATGTAATTTCGATGCGATCGGAGAAAATTTCAAATTTTGGAGGCACTTCTCAGGTATAGTCATTGTGAACGAACGCATTAATTATTGTTTCCTCAACGCAATCGAATTCCATAGGCGATGTTCCCTTCTCTCTTTGGCAGTAATATGTGCACTCGTATAATTTTCAAGGTCTATTTTGTCTAAGACGCTTTTAGTGGCTTTTATCAATGAACAATACCCGTATTCATTACTTTCAATCAAATTGAGCCTATTTGTTCCTTGGTATTTGGCAACTTTAATAGAAGTGTTGTTTTCATCGGCCATTAAATATGCTACATAATTTAAAGCCCCATTTTCAGTAACGAGTTCCAGGTTTTTGGTGAATTGCTTGTTGAGTGGTTTATTTTGTTCTTCGTAATAGATACGTAATTGTTCGAAGGATAAATCCTGGCGGTTGGACTTAATTTTGCCAATGGAGTGTCGTGTTCTTGATGAAAACAATTTATCAATCATTTTCTGTGGCATAGGTTCTGATGCCGTTCCTATACGAATGAAACAACCCTTTTCGGTCATACCATATTTCTTTTTGAAGTATGGTTTTTCAGACCCACTGGCAACAATAATTTTGATGATGTACTTTTCCTGTTTCTCTTCTATTATTACATCAAACAAACCGAGAGCTGAAGGTGAAATGTTATGTTTGATACGATCCTTTATCCTAAGTGCATCTTCATCCGGATCAGCAACCCCTAAGATTTTCCGATTCTATCAGAAACCACCTCTCTTAACTCTAGCAGTAATCACCATGGAGGATCAGGTCATGTTGTGGCTCGTTATTTTCTCTTCCAGTCTTCTAATTTCATTCTTGACGTAGCATAGTCCATCCGCAACTCTAGATTCGATATCAATAATGTCATTTGAAAAATGAATTGAGTTTGCCTCAATGTTTCTTAATCGACTATTTGCTTTACGGGTTAGCTTGAATATTACACTTGACAAATTAGAATCTTGTATGACAGTTAATGCATTAATCATTAGAGGAGTAATCATAAGTGATTTAACTTCTTTCAGAATCATCATTTCTGATGTGATTTTTTTATATGAGGTAGCAAGGGACTCTAGAAATTGAAACTCTGGATTGGTCAAAAGGTTAGCTTCTCCATGATCTTGGGCAAGTGCCTCTAATCTATTGACTATTAGCAAACTTAACTCTTCTAGAATATCCCTTACAATAAGTTGATCATCGTATTTAAAGTTTGTTTCCCTCGTTACCTGAGTCTCAATTGATGTAAATTCTCTAAATAAGTAATCGCCATGAGCAAATAGGTTTTTGTAGTCCTTGTATGGATTCTCGGATTTATTGAAATAATGAATATAGGCTTCTTGAGTATTCACGTTATCTGCATTTCGAAGACGTAGCAAATCAAAAGTTGCCAATATTTCAGGCTGAATAATTTCTAATGGATTTTCTTTTAAATCATTTGAGAACTCTTTCAACTTAACCGTTTGATTTGGAATATAGTCAGCTATTGCCTCCAATACAGACTTTAAGTATTTGAGTATATCAAGTTTTCGTTGATTTTCTTCATTGTTTTTTCTCTTCTGATTTCTTTTCTCTAATTGCCTGCTAGCAAGGAAGGCAAGCAAAAAGCCAATAAAAGTTCCAATAAGAGTAACAAGAACTGATACCCAGAAACTATTCTCATCAGATTCGTAAATGTGTTCACCAAATTTAAAATAGAAATTCATACGTTTTCAACATGAGCCACAACATAGTCATAAGTGTTTCAAATATACCCTTTTACCAAAACAGCACCGCTATTTATGCAGTGCTGTTTGGTATATTTTCTGTGAGTCTTCTCTCAACAACACCCACCTCCATCATAAAACCAGGTAGAATCGGTAATGTGGATGTCATTGCGCCCGAGGGAGCCCAGGGCAGAGGCTGTCTTGTCGCAAACGGCCAATGGCTGGTTTTGAAGTAAAGTGTGTCCCTTGTCATCATCGAAGTATTGCTCGCCTCCATAGTATATGGCCGCCTTGCCGGTAAAGACGCAGGGACCATCCGCTGGCATGGGGTCTTTGATGGCACATACTTCCAGGCTTTCGATATAGATCAGTTTCTCTGTGTTATATTGCCCTGGGGCAAGAATACGGTAAGGTCGTTTTGCCCTTATTTCAACTGTGCCAAACCCGGTATCGGTCAACATTTTGACATATTCTTTCATCGGTATGGAGCCGCTGAGGCAAAGCGCCCTCAGCCTTTCGTCAGCCCTCAACCCCTCAGGCATATCCTGATTGCAGACCGGGTCGGACATGACCAACCTGCCATGTGGCTTCAGTACCCTGTACATTTCGGCCAGTGCTTGTTTCAGATCCTCGGCTTTGAATATGTTGAACAGACAATTTTGCGCTGCTACATCTATTGAGTCGTCTTCAATAGGAAGATTGAGTGCATCCCCCTTTCTCAAGTCAATAAATTCTTTGTCAAACCAGGGATTGGTCTTTTCTGCTTCCTTAAAGTTTTGAGCGGAAGCTGCCAACATTTCCTCTACTACATCCACCCCGATTACCCCTCCGGGCTTCCGGCTGAAATAGGAGAATTGGAGCAGCTCCATACCCCCTCCAACCCCAACATACAGCACGGTTGGGTTATTGGTCAAATCCCGTGGATGTACAGTAGTGCCGCAACCATAATTCATTTCCAGCATTTTCTTTGGCATGTCCAATCCCGGCAGTTGCCAGATAGGCGAAGTAGTGCAGCACAACCCTACGTCCGGGGTGAGCGCTGCTTGTTTATATACATCTTTGGTAGTTTCTAAATATGTTTCCATTTGTAATGAATAGTGTAAAGTGAATATTGAAAAATGAAGGCCTAAAAATTATAATTTGGATTTGGCTGTTTTGATAGAAGAAACAAGCATTTTGATCAGTTGCTCACATTCATCAATCAATTCTGAAAAACTCTCTTGAGAAATATAATTGGTGTCTTTCAAAAGATTCAGCCAATAATCAGTTTCGTTGGCCTCTTTTAGTGAAATACTCAGTTTGCTGATAAAATCGGCCTTGCTTTGGCCAAATTCTGATTCTCGTATTAGAGCGCCAATAGCTGTCCCGCTTCTAAGGAGTTGTCTGGATAAGTCATATTCCTGATGGTTCTTTTTAATAAATTGATGCTGTTGAATGATTCGAATGGCAAACTGATAGCTTTTAAACCTTAATGGATTTTTGTTGCTCATCTTGGTGTTGATTTGTATTGTTTACTTTTCATTTTTCGCTCTTCACTCTTCACTAAACTGTTGACCCCCCGCAGCTCGATCCAGCTCCTGCGGTACAGCCATAGCAATGGTTATTAAGTATAATGTCCCGTGATTCTAACTTGCTTTCGTCAAAATCAGCAATATGCCTGGGAGCGCCATTTTCAAGTTTGAGGTCGAGCATTTGGTTAAAATCGCAATCGAACAAGTACCCATCCCAACCTATCGAAATGGTGTTTCTACACATCACCCCTGCTGCAGCAGAAGGATTGAAGGCATCCACCAGTTTTTGCATGTATTCTTCATAGTTGCCAGTGTTTACCAAATAATCCAGGAATCTTGAGATGGGCAGGTTGGTAATGGCGTACAATTCATTGAATTCAATGTCATGGTCATTTTTGAGCCGCCTTTTAAATTCATTTTCCAACTGCTTTTGGTCTCCTGGCAGGAAGGCCCCCGATGGATTGAAAACCAGATTGAGTTTCAAGCTGGTTTTTTCCATTCCATAGCCAACGGCATTCAGCATTTGTAAAGCCCTGATCGACTTTTCGAAAACCCCGTCCCCCCTTTGAGAGTCGGTCCTTCGGGCCGAAAAATGAGGAAGAGAGGAGACTACTTCTACGTTGTGTGCTTTGTAAAACTCTGGCAGGTCGTGGTAACTGCTGTTGGCCAATATGATGGTAAGATTGCACCGAACAATAACATGTTTGTTTCGCTTGCTCAATTCTTCTACAAACCACCTGAAGTTTGGGTTCATTTCAGGGGCACCACCGGTCAAGTCCACGGTTCGGATATTTGAATTGTCGAGGGCTTTGAGGCATAGCTGCATCGTTTCCCGTGTCATGATCTCTTTTCGGTCTGGCCCGGCATCTACATGGCAATGCTTGCACACCTGGTTGCACATTTTGCCCAGGTTCACTTGAAATACGTCAATTTGGGTCGGCTTTAACGGGTACAACCCGATATCCTTGAGCCTGGATGAAAAAGACGGTGATCCTGCCTTTTCCAATACATCCAATTGGTTCGATACTTCAGCCAGCGACCCTGATTGTCCTTTTAGTGATATTTTGGTATTTACAGTCATAAAAGTCTCCTTCTTTTTTACATGGTCAACTCTTCCACTTTGTTCATCATTTGCACCCCATGCACCAGCAACGCCCCGCTTTTGATAGCTGCAGCTACATGGATGGCCTCCATCATTTGTTCTTCGTCTGCACCTTTTTCCAGGGAAGTGCTAGTGTAGGCATCTATACAGTAGGGGCACTGCACGGCATGTGAAACGGCCAGGGCTATCAGGGCTTTTTCACGTTGGGTCAAAGCCCCTTCTTTGAAAACCTCGCCATAGTAGTCAAAGAACTTTTTGCCTAACTCTGGTTGGAAATTTGAAATGTCCCCGAATTTTTTCAGATCGGATGGGTCATAGTATGTCTTGCTCATAATTTTGTTGTGTCATGTATAGTATTGGAAAAGTGTTCCAATAGTGAAAAATTGGTGTTAAGGAGAAGTCAGTTTACAAGCTATGCCAGTCCACCAAGTAGGCCAAAATTGGTCCTTTGGTGATGAAGTGGTACTTGTGTCTGTTGACTAGTAAGAAATCAGGTGATTATCGTTCCTAATAAGTAGGAGGGCCTCTCAGCCCAAGTGATTGGTGAAATTGAGAGACAAAATTAGGATCTATATAGTCTGTGTTTTTATAGCTCCTTGAAGCATAAAGTATCTCTTTCAGGGTTTGAACGACCGGGCTTTTTGCGTGTTTTCTTACTAAAACCCAAAGATCTGCCTCCCCATCTAGGTCGCGTCTTTTTTTCAACAGTTGGGGCTTAGCCCTTTCTATGTTGAAATAATCGATGATATCCGAAAAGAGTTGGGAAGATTGCCAGGCCAGGTTTGCAAACTTTCCGATATTGAAATTGTCCTTACGAATACCCAGCAGGTAGATTCCTCCGTCAATTGTTGGCCCGAGCACATTGTTGCCATTGTGGAGGTGCAGGGCTGCTTCATGTATGTCTTTTTGGGAAAGCAAAGGGCAGTCATTGCCAATGGCAATTATCTTTTCGTATCCCTGTCCAAATACAAATTGAAGGGCATTGGAGAAGCGCTGGCCAAATGTTGTTCCTTGTTGCTCAGAGTAGCCGACTGTGAAAACCGGAAGGTCAGATTGGTCTATGATGGAGCGGGTGGAGGATATCAGCGTTCTGCAAATTTTGATGTTCGCCCCATTTGATTCCTCCGGCACGAACCGCTTGTGACGGCACTCTTCACTTGCAGAGCGAGAAAAAAACAAAATGGCCGTATCGTTTGCGGGAAGTTTCAATCCATTATTTTATAACAGTATAATTAACTAAATAAAGTTGAGAATAATTCATTTTGGTTGAAAAATAGCTAACGAATGTCGGATGCCTTAACATTTGTCAGTTTGAACCGGATATTTCCCTATACCTCATGCTAAGGTAAGACAACACCTCACCAAACTTTTCTACCTTGGTTTGGTTTTGATCGTCAAGTTTTTTGCCATTCAATTTAAGCAGGAGAAATCCGTATATTCCGTTCAGGCAAATTTGAATATGGCTGGTGATTTTATTTTCTGATAAGGCGATGTTCTCCTCTATATGCGGTAAAGCACTGTCGTAGATTTGTGCAAACTGCTGGTCGTTGGTTTTCAGGTCATCGCAGATGTTTTCCAGAGCATGCACCAATTGGTTCACCTGCTCCAAATGCCCTTCTTTTTCTATCCCCTGGTTTTGCATTTGGCCGATCAGTTCTTCGTAATGGTTAACCTGGGAGAGTTTTTCGATATTGGATATCGGAAGGTGGTTGATCACATGATTGCCTATTTTCTCCAGGTCAAATTCGAAAGCCCTTATCAGGTCTTCTTTTCTGTACATTTGGATGATGTATTCTGAGATGTTTTCTTTTTGGTCAGCCATAAAATTTTGTTGGTTAAGGGTCAAAATTAGGTATGTCAATGCTGGCAAGAAAAGTAAAAGTAAATTTTCTGTGTTTAGACTAAATTTTGAACAAAAAAACTGAATGCCCGCCTATAAACGCAGCATGGGTTTTATGGAAAATCCAGGGACTGAACCTAAATTTTAATCTTTGAACTTTGAATCTTTTCTTTGATACTTATTTCCTATTTTTGCCTTCTTTTTTGAAAGGGATATACTATAAAGGTAAGAAGTGCCGCCATTTGCAACCACAAGTGGGGCTTGAAGCACAAAATGTAGATGGAGAATATTAGGAATTTTTGTATAATCGCCCATATCGATCATGGGAAGAGTACGCTGGCAGACAGGTTGTTGCAGCACACTGGTACCGTGTCAGAACGGGACATGCAAAATCAGTTGCTGGATGATATGGACCTGGAACGTGAGCGCGGCATTACCATTAAAAGCCACGCCATCCAGATGCATTATAACCACGAGGGGCAAGATTATACTTTCAACCTGATCGATACTCCCGGCCATGTGGATTTTTCCTATGAAGTATCAAGGTCGATAGCGGCTTGCGAGGGTGCGCTGCTTATAGTTGATGCATCGCAGGGAATAGAAGCCCAAACCATTTCCAACCTATACCTTGCCCTTGAGCACGACCTGGAAATTATTCCTGTTTTGAATAAAATCGACCTTCCTGGGGCCATGCCCGAAGAGGTGTCTGACCAGATCATTGACCTGATCGGGTGCGATGTGGAGGATATCATCCATGCCAGTGGCAAGGAAGGCATTGGAATTGACGATATTTTAAAAGCCATTGTGCGCAAAGTACCTGCTCCTAAAGGAGATCCAAATGCCCCGCTGCAAGCCATGATATTCGACTCTGTATTCAATTCTTTCAGGGGTATTGAGGTCATATTCAGGATTTTCAATGGAAAAATTGCCAAGGGCGACAAAGTGAAATTTGTGAACACAGGCAAGATATATGATGCCGACGAAATTGGGGTATTGAAACTAGAACAGGAGCCACAGCGGGAAATGAGTGCTGGAAATGTGGGCTACCTTATTTCCGGGATCAAAGTTGCCAAGGAAGTAAAAGTTGGGGATACCATCACACACGCCAATAACCCTACCAGGGAAACCATCAAGGGTTTTGAAGATGTAAAGCCGATGGTATTTGCTGGTATATACCCTGTGGAAACTTCGGAGTATGAAGAACTGCGGTCTTCTATGGAGAAATTACAGCTTAACGATGCTTCATTGGTTTGGGAGCCGGAAACATCAGCGGCTCTGGGCTTTGGTTTCAGGTGTGGTTTTTTGGGCATGCTGCACATGGAAATCGTGCAGGAACGGCTGGAAAGGGAATTTGATATGACTGTGATCACCACAGTGCCATCTGTACAGTTTAGGGCCATCAAGTCTGACAGTTCTGTGCAGTTGATCAATGCCCCGTCAGAAATGCCGGACCCCACAAAAATCAGCCACATTGAGGAGCCTTACATTCGTGCGCAAATTATCACCAAGTCGAACTTTATAGGGCCTGTGATTTCCCTCTGTATAGACAAAAGGGGAGAAATAAAAAACCAGGTGTACCTCACATCCGACCGGGTAGAACTTACATTCGAGTTGCCGCTGGCAGAAATAGTTTTCGACTTTTTTGATAAACTAAAAACCATTTCCAGGGGCTATGCTTCATTGGATTATGAATTGATTGGGCCCAGGTCTTCCAAAATGGTGAAGCTTGACATCATGCTCAATGGCGAGCCGGTGGACGCCCTGTCTGCCATCGTTCACCGTGACAAGGCCTATGAATGGGGCAAAAGGCTTTGTGAGAAATTGAGGGAATTGCTGCCACGACAAATGTTTGAAATCGCCATACAGGCATCTATTGGAACAAAAATTATTGCCCGTGAAACCGTAAAGGCCATGAGGAAGAACGTATTGGCCAAATGTTACGGTGGGGATATATCAAGGAAAAGAAAACTGCTTGAAAAGCAGAAAAAAGGTAAGAAAAGAATGCGTCAGGTTGGAAACGTGGAGATTCCGCAGGACGCATTTATGGCTGTACTAAAACTGGATTAATTGCTATGCCTACTATATTAGACGGAAGAAAAATTTCGACCGATATCAAGTCGGAAATAAAACTAAAGGTTCAGGAAATGAAGGAGGACGGTCAAAGGGCTCCCCATTTGGCCATAATCATAGTTGGTGATGATGGTGCCAGCCATACCTATGTGGATGGCAAGATCAAAGCATGTAAAGCTGTGGGCTTTGACTACACCCTGATGCAGTTTGCCGCCACTATTTCGGAGGAAAAGTTGCTGAAGCATGTCCACCAGCTCAATACAGACAAGGATATTGATGGTTTTATCGTGCAATTGCCTTTGCCTGCACACATTTCGGTGGAAAGAGTAACAGAAAGCATATCCCCTGAAAAGGATGTGGATGGATTTGTCAATGAAAACTTCGGAAGCATCACTTCAGAAACCCAATTGCTCATGCCGGCTACCCCTTATGGAGTAATGGAACTGATCAAAAGGTATGGCGTAGAAACCAAAGGAAAGGACTGTGTCATTGTAGGTGCCAGTCGTCTGGTGGGGGCACCTCTGGCCATGATGATGTCACATTCCGGGCATGCCACCGTCACTATATGCCATAAATATACCAAAGATCTGGCCGATCACACCAGAAAGGCCGATATCCTGGTAGTGGCAGTAGGCAAGCCGGGGCTGATCACTAAAGACATGGTGAAAAAGGGTGCTGTGGTAATAGATGTTGGGACCACCCGTGTAGAGGATGCAACCAAAAAATCTGGTTTTAGGTTGGCAGGAGATGTGGATTTTGCAGCAGTGTCAGAGATAGCCAGTTACATAACTCCGGTACCCGGGGGTGTAGGGCCCATGACCATCGCATCGTTGATGATCAACACCCTGCGGGCAGCACAAAACAAGTAGATGAATAATGGGCTATATCCCAAAAATAGCGGACAAGCTTCCCATTATGGAAATCTTCTATTCCATACAGGGCGAAGGGTTCCACTCGGGCAAACCAGCAGTATTCGTGCGCCTGGGAGGATGCGATGTAGGGTGCCATTGGTGTGATGTGAAGGAGTCCTGGTATGAAAATGACCATCCGTTTATGGAAATTCCTGAAATTGTGAAAGAGGTGAGCAAGCACCCCGCCAAAATAGTGATCATAACCGGGGGAGAACCATTGATGTACAACCTGGATGTTCTTACAGAAAATCTGCACAAACACGGCTATCAAACCCACCTTGAGACCTCCGGGGTTTACACCATTACGGGTCAATGGGATTGGGTTACTTTTTCACCTAAAAAGTTCAAAAAGCCAGACCCATCTATTTTCAACAAAGCGAGCGAACTAAAAGCGATCGTTTTCAACAAGTCTGATTTTGCATTTGCCGAATCTTTTATCGAAGAGGTGACAGACAAGTGCCTTTTCTATTTACAGCCCGAATGGTCAAAGTCTGACCAAATGACCCCTATCATCATAGATTATGTGAAAGACCATCCACAATGGAATATTTCGCTGCAAACCCATAAATATTTGAATATTCCATAATAATTCGTAATTCTTGCAGTACTAGTTATATGCGCATGAAAAATATACTTACTGCATTCATTGCTATCATTTTGGCCACTCCTTGCAGAAGCCAGGGGCCGGAATTATCATCACAGGACAAAAAGGCCCTGAAGTATTATCAGGAGGCAGCCATGCTGCTCAGGCGCGTACAATACCCGGAAGCTATCGAGCCATTGCAGAAGGCAGTAAGCAGGGATGATCGTTTTATTGAGGCCTGGCAGGCCCTTGGATTGTCATATTATAAAATCGGTCAATTGGAGGAGGCCATTCGGTGTTATCAAAAGCCCATTGAAATTGATACCACATCCGCAAGGGTGCCCCGGTCATACTTTGCATTGGCAGATCTTTATTTTCAAACGGAGCGCTACAAAGAGGCCATCGATTTTGCACAACTGTACATCGACAGAAGGCAAAATGAAACCACCAACATCAAGAACCTTCAAAAGATTATCGACGATTCCAAATATGTCTTGGAGGCAGTGGAAAACCCAATACCGTATAATATCAGGCCATTGCCCGGGCAGGCCAATTATTTTCCCCAGCAGTACTTTCCAGTATTGACGGTAGATCAAAAGACCATTATTTTTACAGGAAGGAACAGGGATGAAGATATTTATATTTCAAGGCTGCAAGACAATGGGGATTGGAGTATGCCATCTTCTATCTCCAACAATATCAATTCTGAGCTGAACGAAGGAGCCTGTACGATATCAGCCGATGGCCGTACATTAATATTTACGTCCTGCCAGGGTAGGAGGGGATTTGGTAGTTGTGATTTATACATTAGTTATAAGGAGGGCAATGACTGGTCTGTTCCTGAAAATCTCGGCATTGATGTCAATTCGTCCAGTTGGGATGTGCAACCGGCCCTGTCTGCCGATGGGCGCACTTTATACTTTGTGTCTGACAGGCCCGGGGGAGTGGGCAAGAAGGATATATGGAAAACATCCAAAGATGAACAGGATAAATGGACTTCCCCTGTGAACCTTGGCAAACCCGTGAATACTGCATTAGACGAAATTTCACCATTCATCCATGTTAATGGGGAGTCTTTGTACTTTTCCTCCAATGGCCATACAGGCATGGGAGGGTACGATATTTTTATCAGCGAACAGGAAAACAAAAGGTGGTCTGAACCGAATAACCTGGGTTATCCCTTAAATGACAGGCACGATCAGGTGTCCTTATATATATCGTCCGATGGAAAAACGGGCTACTATACCATCGAGCGCATATTGGATGGCAGTTGGAAGAGTGTACTTCATACATTTGACATCCCTGATGAAAAACGGATCAAACGCAGGAGTGTATTCACGGCAGGGCATGTTCGTGACAAAGAATCTGGTGAGTACCTGGATGCAGACATCAAATTGTATGACCTGGCCGAATCTGAGCTTATTTCTAAAGTAAGGTCGGACGCCAAGACAGGTGAATATACTGTGGTACTTACTGAAGGCAAGGAATATGGTTTGTATGTGGAAAGAAAGGGCTATTTGTTTGCAGACTACTCCTTTAAGTTTGACCGAATAGAGAATTTTGATAAAGGAAACCTTGAAATAGAGCTGCAGCCTATCAAAGAAGGTGCCCGCATGGTACTCAATAATATCTACTTCGAATTTGATAGCTATGAGCTAAAGAAAGAATCATATTCAGAACTTCAAACAGTTTATGATTTCTTAAAGGCCAACCGGAACATTACCATTGAAATCCAGGGATACACAGACAACAAGGGAAGTGCCGAATACAACCTCTCTTTGTCAGAAAACAGAGCCAAATCAGTTTTCGAATATCTGGTAAGTAAAAAAGTCCCCACCCGAATGCTGTCATACAAAGGCTATGGTGCGGATCACTTCATAGCACCAAATGATTCAGAAGAAAGCCGCGCCAAAAACAGGAGGATAGAGTTTAAGATCCAGCGAATCCAGCAGTAGTAAAATTACCACAGGCTAAATTCAAAAGTTTGTTTTGAGCATAAGATTTTGGTTCCTATATCATTTCGAATTTTGCTTATTGTCAAAATCCTATGCGGCGATAAGTGTGTATAGCAGGTAATTATTTGGATAAAAATAGTATGCACGCATAATAAATTCCTTAAAATGCTTTCCAAATAAACATTGTTGTTGTAGTTTTGATCCATAATTAATAATGTGTTAAATATTTAACTCGTCACTCAGTGAAATGAACGATAAAGAAAGCTCCAAAACTTTGTTGGCTTATGAATACTATTTCATTGTAAATGAAAGTAGGAAAAGGCTCTGATTTTTGAAGTCATTGACGGTGTAATTTGAAATAAGAATTTCATGATATTATGGTTTACAGGGCATATTTTGATTTTTTTATCTAGATGATGCGAGAAAATGTCAAAAAGAAGCGAATGTTATTGTCAGAATAATATTTTGACTTTGTGTCTGATTGAGGTTTAATATTTTACAAAAAAGGTGTAATGTTAATTAAAAATGATTTTTTGCTTAAAAAGATAGAAGGGCGATATTTTTGGATCAAAAAAATCCTATAAAACGAGCCTTAAATGTGTTTCAAAATAAGTCAAATTGTTATAAATTTATAATTTGAATTAAAATAATGTTAAATTTTAAACTTTAAACTTTAAACTTAACTCAATATGAAGAAGATTCTACTTATTAGTTTCATGTTGTTGTCTGCGCTTATTAACGAGTCGCTGGCACAAAACAGAACGGTTTCCGGAAAAATCACCTCCGACGTTGATGGAGCGGGATTGCCTGGAGTAAACGTTATTTTAAAAGGGACCACCGATGGTACCACATCTGATATAGAAGGTAATTACAAACTTTCTGTGCCATCAAGCGGTGCTATTTTGGTATTTTCTTTTATTAGTATGACCACACAAGAGGTTGAGGTGGGATCGCGTTCAGTCATTGACGTTACAATGAAAGAGGATGCAACACAGTTGGCTGAGGTAGTGGTTACAGGTTCGGCTGTTGGTAAATCCAAAGAAACCCTGAGTTTCGCTGTTGGGTCTATTAGTGATCAAATGATTTCGGAGGTACCTACCACAAATTTGGGTTCAGCCCTGCAAGGTAAAGTGGCCGGTTTACGTGTAAACTCTGTAGGAGGACAACCAGGTGCAGGGGTTTCTTTCCAGGCACGGGGTGCCAACTCCTTGTCCACTGGTCAAAATCCTTTGATTATCGTTGACGGTGTTTTTCTGAACGGGGGAACCCTTGCGGATATCAACCCGGAAGATATCGAACGGATTGAAGTATTAAAAGGATCAGCGGGCGCTTCCCTTTATGGTTCACAGGCTGCAAATGGCGTTTTGCAGATTTTTACCAAAAGAGGAAACAATGTTGGCCTGGGTGAAACAACAGTAACTTATAGAGGTGAGGTAGGAGTATCTCAATTGACCAGGGATAGGTTTCCGACCGCTACTACCCATCCTTACGAGTTGGATGCCCAGGGAAATTTTGTATTTGATGCGAATGGAACCCGTCCTTTGGATGCGGATAAACTGGGAGACAATCCATGGCCAAATTATCAAGACTACCAGAAACAGATTTTTAGAAATGGTAGTTTCTCTACGCATTCGCTGACTATGCAGGGTAGGTCTAGTTCTACAAACTTCTTGTTGTCTGGCCAGAGGGCTGCCGATAGGGGGGTGATTGAAGGAGTGGATGGATTTGTAAGGAATTCATTCAGGTTGAATGTTGACCATGCTTTGTCAGATAAAATGGATTTAAGCGTGAGTTCGATGTACTCTGCATCAACACAAGACAGGCTGCCGGAAAATGGAACTGGTGCACTAATCAACAATATACTCTTTTACCCGCCTTTTTACGACCTTTCCACTCCCAACGAAGAGGATGGTTCATTATACAATTGGGATATTGATTCTTTAGGGTCTGAAATTAGGAACCCACTTTATACCCTGTATAACAGGGAAACTACACAAGATCGCAACCGGGTATTGGGTACGATAAAATTAAACTATGACATCAACGATTGGTTGAGCGTAAATGGTTCTGCGTCCATTGATCGATCTGACAATCAGTTTGAAGAATTTATTGTCAAAGGTTTTTTATCTGATGACCTTCGTGGAGGGGTGCAGTTCGACCCAACATCACCTGCCAACGGGGCTGGTGGAGGTCTTGAAAGGAGTAATTTTATCAGAGAAGGTGCGGTAGTAAGGTTAAATGCTATTGCTGTAAAGCAATTTGGGGATTTTAATATGGCCATGAGGTTGAGTTACCTGTATGAAGACAATTCTATTAGGTTTAATTCAACCAGAGGCGATGACTTGGCTGTAGCAGGTATTCGCTCATTTGACAATATATCCGATCAAAATAGTATTAGGATACAATCTTATGGAGAGGATATAGTTGCCCGGAGCTATTTTGCAATTGCTGATATAGATTATCAAAAGAAATATATATTCAGTGGCTTGGTACGCCGGGAAGGATCTTCTTTGTTTGGTCCGGATGAAAGGTGGTCGAATTATTTCAGGGCAAGCGGAGCTTACCGAATTACACAAGATGTAGATATTCCGGGATTTCAGGAACTTAAGGTGAGGGCATCTTATGGAACGGCAGGAATTAGGCCAACCTTTGAGCAAAGGTTTGAAACTTTTAGTTTACAAAATGGTAGTGCATCACCAGGCACTTTAGGTAACGATAAATTGAAACCTGCGAGATCTGGAGAGCTTGAGGTTGGATTAAATGCAAGAATCCTGGATATATTTTCATTGGAATTCAACTATGCCAAGACTAAAACTGTGGATCAAATCCTAAATGTACCACTTCCTGCTGCAGTAGGTTTTAGTGGAAGATGGTCAAATGCAGGTACAATTGAAGCGAAATCTATTGAATTAAGTTTGGGAACTGATATATTTAAATCCAAAGACTTGTCATGGAATATGTTGATCAATTTCGATAAGACATCCCAGAAACTGACACAGCTTAATGTACCTCCATACCTTACTGGTCCAGGTAACCAGCAATCTACCATTTTCAGAATCGAAGAAGGCGTTTCTTTTGGTTCAATGTATGGCCAAATGTTTGCCAGGAGCCTGGCTGATGTTACGGCAATGGGCAATGCTGGTGTAATCGATCCTACTACCGATGCGCCTTATGATGCTTCTAATTATACGGTGAACCAAGTAGGGTATGTAGTTGGAAGTGCACTTGCAGGAACTCCAGATGAAGTGCCTGTTAAAATCCTTGATGTTGAGGGAAATCCTGTTGTGGATAAAATAGGAGACATAAACCCTGATTTCAGGATGGGAATAGCCAATACATTCTCCTATAAAAACTTTAGCGTCTATGCGCTCCTTGATTGGAAAAAAGGCGGTGATATATACAACCAAACGCGTACTTGGTTGTTCAGGGACGCTATTCATCAGGATGTTGGGAACTACCCTATATCGGTAGATTTCTGGTCGGGGTTGTACAATACCAATATTCCTAATTCATCTGCTGTAGAAGATGGGTCGTTCCTCATGATGAGAGAGATGAGTATATCGTATTCGTTTGATAAAACTCAACTTGCTACACTTTTTGGAGGTTTTATGAAAGGCGTTAAGGTAGCGTTTATTGGAAGGAATTTGTTTACCATAACAGATTATTCCGGGTTTCACCCTGATATTACATCAGCCCCTCAAAGTGAAAACCAATTGTCCAGCAGATTGCAAGATGGTGTTGGAAGTAATGTGAACAACCCAGGGGGAGATCCAAATTTGTTCTTCTTTGATTCATTCTCTTATCCGAAGACAAGAACGTTTACAGGATCCGTTACCATCACTTTTTAGTAACTTAAAAGACAACAAAATGAAGATTATAGATAAATTCAGTTCAAAATTAGCTTTGCTGACGGCTGTTGTTATGATATTCTCTTGTGAATCTCTTGATACAGAAAATATCAGCAACCCTACGCAGGCACAAGTGCTTTCTTCAGGAAGTGATTTGCCTGGATTTTTGTCAGGTGGTTTTCTCACCTGGTGGCAGGCCAATCACATAGAAAGACCAGCAATGGCCCTCATGGTGGGCGGTGATGCAGTATCCTGCTCTTGGGGCAACTTTGGCATGAGAAGGTGGGGCAATGAACCCCGAGAGCAATTAAACAATAGCTCGTCCGAATCCCCGGATTATATAGATGTACTCAACGAACCGTGGAACCGTAACCATAGCGGTCAATTTACCGCCAATGCTGTGATTCTCGCCTTAGAGAGTGGTGTAAGTACAGGTTTTAAGGAAAGTGATGATATGTTGGAAGCATCGGCTTATTTGTTGAGAGGGCTTTCCCGTGGATATTTAGCTTTATTGTTTGATCAGGCTTTTCTGACTGACGAGGATACAGATCTCAGTTCGGTTATTGATACTGATCCTACGCCATATTCAGGAATGCTAGCTGCGGCTATAAGTGATTTGGATAAAGCGATTTCTTTGGCGAATACTAATACCTTTACTATAGCTGAAGGAGGTTTGTTTAATGGACTTTCGGGCGATCAGGATTGGATGGCTGAAATGGCCAATTCTTATGCTGCACGCTTTTTAGCGCAAACTCCAAGGACACCTGCTGAGAATGCTGCTGTGGATTGGACTGCTGTACGTGATTACGCCGCTAACGGACTCACTTCAAACTTCGCCCCAATTGCGAATGGGGTACAGTGGTTTAGTTATCAATGGGCTTCCACCGCTACTTACGGTGGCACGTGGGCCAGGGTAGATATGAGGATCATGAATGCCCTTGATCCGAATCAGCCAACCAGGTATCCATTGGATGGAAGTGCCCCTCCTGCAACCGTATCAGATGATAAGAGGCTTGATACAGATTTTAAAGCAGTTGCTAATGCTTTTTCCCAAGCAAGGGGGCTATGGTTTTTCGGAACCCATCAGCACGATAGATCAGATGACCCAAGCTACATAGATATTCCGGATACGCAGGGGCCTATGCCGGTGTTTGTTGTGGAAGACAATCAAATGCTATTAGCAGAAGCCCACTTGAGGCTTGGGAACCTGGCAAGCGCAGCAGCCATACTTAATGATGATGCCAACTCCAGAAATGCAAGGGGTAATTTACCTGATGTAGATCCAGGTAATGCCACCGAGATCGAAAATGCCATCTGGTACGAAAGGTTCGTAGAAATATTGAATACAGCGCCTGGTGGACAGTTTTTCGACAGACGTAGAATGGCCGACAGGGTAGATCCAGCCGCTTTGGATGGATTGGGTGGCTTGCAGCGCGGTACACCAGCACAACTACCTATTCCAGCTCCTGAGTTGGAGTTGTTGCAAAGAAGTGTTTATACTTTCGGTGGTGCATCTGATGCCGGTGGTATAGGAGGTTGATTTTTGAAACAATTTTTTAACAAAAAAGAGTACTAATATTAGTACTCTTTTTTAGTTTACAATACAAATTATGTGGAAGATGGGATATAATCGATTTTCTTTATTTCTATTATTTGCGCTTTTTGGATGTAGCGAGCCTGTCCCGGTTTGGGAATCTAATTTGGATAAATTGTTTACCAAAGTACCACACCAGTATAGCAACATTAGATTTTCCAATGATTTGGTAGAGACAGAAGACAACAACCACATCGTCAATGATGAATTTATTACAGGGGCAGGAGTTGCTGTAGGTGATATCAACAACGATGGCCTCCTGGATTTGTTTTTCACAGGAAACCAGGTACGAGACCGGCTCTACCTGAACAAAGGAAACTTTCAGTTTGAGGACATCACAAAAGACGCTGGTATCATAGATGACAAACTATGGTCAACCGGGGTTTCCTTTGCTGATGTCAACAATGACGGTTTTTTGGATATATATGTTTGCAAAAATGTATTGCTGGACAATGAGGCAAGTAAAAACAAATTGTATATCAACAACGGGGACCTCACTTTCAGTGAAAATGCTGCCCGATTTAATGTGGCTGACAAAGGCTTTAGCATCCAATCCACTTTCTTTGATTTTGATAAGGACGGTAACCTTGATTTTTATTTGGTAAACCAACCTCCAAGTATTGGCAACCGTAACGGGGGAAAGATCAGCCCCAGCAGACATATCAATAGAGTCACTACTGACAAATTGTACAAGAAGTTTAATGATGGCAGGTTCCATGATGCCGGCCCCTATGCCGAAACGCATAATTTTGCCTATGGCTTGGCAGGTATAGCCGGCGACCTAAACAACGATGGCTGGACCGATTTATATGTGGCCAATGATTTTGACCAGCCTGATCATTTCTACATCAACACCAAAGATGGAAAGTACAAGGACATGGTGAATAGCGCTATGAAACATATCTCCAACTTTAGCATGGGGGTGGATATAGCAGACTATGATAACGACAACTTGCTGGACATTATCGTACTGGATATGGTGGCCGAAGACCATGAAAGGATCAAGACCTACATGGGGGGGATGAATCCTGCAGCATTTTGGGAAACGGTGAACAAAGGAAACCATTACCAGTACATGTTCAACACCCTACAGCGCAACAATGGCAATGGTACCTTTGCCGAGTTGGCACACCTGGCTGGGGTCTCCAATACGGATTGGAGCTGGTCTCCTTTATTTGCAGACCTTGATAACGATGGCCTGAAAGATTTGTTTATTACCAACGGGGTAAAGAGAAATATGCGACATAGTGATTTGGTGCAGCAACAAAAGGATATTTTGGATAGCATAGAACTGATCGCTAAAAAGGAAAACAAGGAGTTAAGTGACTACATAGATTTGATGTACTTTGTGGAAATGGCCCCAATTGACAAATTACCGAACCATGTTTATAAAAACAATGGGGACCTGACCTTTTCAAAGAAAATAGAAGAATGGGGGTTTGAAGAATTGACCCTATCCAATGGGGCCGCTTATGGCGACCTGGATAATGATGGTGACCTGGATTTGGTGATCAATAATATTGACTCAAAGGCAGGGGTTTATCGCAACAATACCATAGAAAAGAATTTGGGGAATTACTTGAGGCTGCAATTGAAAGCGAAAAACTTTGCACACATACCTGGCACGAAAATCAGAATTTATAAAGGGGATAAGTTTTGGCAATTGGTTGAAATAACTGGCGCAAGGGGGTATATGTCCCAAAGTGAATATGCAGCCCATTTTGGCCTGGGTGATGAAATTGAAGTAGATAGGGTGGAGGTAGAATGGCCAGATGGCCAATATTCCATTCTGACAGATGTAAAGGCAAACCAGACCCTTGAGGTGGACAAATCGGTAAGCTATGGTATTGCGCCGGTCAGACATGAAAAACAGAAAAGAATGTTCAGCGAAGTGACCCGCAAAGCCAATTTAACGCTTTTTCATAAAGAGAACGCGTTTGATGATTACGAACGTCAGGTGCTGTTGCCCCACAAGATGTCTGAATTTGGGCCAGTACTGGCTGTTGGGGATGTAAATGGTGATGGGCTGGATGATGTTTTTGTAGGTGGGGCTTCAGGTGTAGCCGGTACATTGTTGCTCCAAAACCGGGATGGTGCATTTGACGAAAAACCGATATCGGTGTTTCATGATGATAGGCAAAGCGAAGATTCAGGAGCAACTTTTTTCGATAGTGATGGTGATGGTGATTTAGACCTATATGTGGCTAGTGGATGAAATGAGTTTGAAGAAGGAGAAGAAGTATTGCAGGATAGGTTGTATGTAAATAATGGAAAGGGAAACCTGACCAGATCAAATACTATCCCAAACTTAAAAATAAGCAGCGGAAAGGTGTTGCCTTGTGATTTTGACCATGATGGTGACCTTGATTTGTTTGTAGCAGGCAGGATGATGCCTGGAAAGTACCCACTTCCTGCCACATCAGTGGTTTTGGAGAATAACTCAGGCGTTTTCACCAATGTAATAGATGATGTTGCCCCAGACCTGGTTGATCTGGGGATGGTCACCTCCGGAATTTGGGCAGACTTGAATGGGGACAGCTGGGAAGATTTAATACTAGTAGGGGAATGGATGCCTATTTCAATATTTACCAACCAATCCGGAAAATTGGTGCTTAGTGAGTCACCTTCATTGACTAAAACACATGGATGGTACTATAGCATAGCTGCCAAAGATATGGATGGTGATGGAGACCTGGACCTGGTGGCAGGAAACCTTGGCCGTAACTATAAATACCGGGCATCAGAATCCGAACCATTTGAAGTTTATAGCGGTGATTTTGATGGGAACGGAACTTTCGATATAGTACTCAGCTACTATGAGCATGGACATAAATATCCAATACGGGGCAGGTCATGCTCATCTGAACAAATCCCCGCCATAGCCAGTTCATTTCCAACATTTGAGGATTTCGGCGCGGCTGATTTAAATGATATTTACGGGGATCAACTACTGAACTCATTCAACTTAAAAGCATACACTTTCAGCTCTGTGTTGCTTGAAAATAAAGGGGGCAATGATTTTGGGATAAAGCCCTTGCCGAATTTGGCGCAGACATCATCTATAAACAATATTTTACTTGATGATTTTGACCAGGATGGAAAAGAAGACATCCTCATTTCTGGCAATTTGTACCAATCAGAGATAGAAACCCCCAGGAATGATGCTGGAATGGGCTTGTTTCTGAAGGGGGATGGCAAGAATAATTTCACGCCTATGTCAATAGAAGAGTCCGGGTTTTTCGCCCCTCACGACGCTAAAAGTATGGAAATGATTGAAGTCAACAAGAAGAAACATGTTTTGGTTGGCAACAATCAGTACTTCTTGCAACTCATTGCTGTTGATCAGGAGGCTGGTGGGCCGTTGTAAAGGATCAGCCTGAATGGTGGAGTGAAATAAATGAAGAGGGTAAAGAGTAACACTTTTATAATGGGGGCTGCAGTTCTCTACTGAGAATTTTGAAGGCCCCCATAATAGTTTGATGTGTAATGAAGTCTAGCTGATTCTGTTTTCCTTTAGCAAATAGCTACCCACATACTCCCCCACACCCTCTTCCAGGGTGTGAAATGGTTGGTCATAGCCTATGCTTTGGAGCTTGTCCATGTTTGCTTCGGTAAAGTACTGGTACTTGTCCCGGATGTCTTCAGGGGTATCAATAAAGCTGATGTTTTCTGGCTGGCCCATAGATTTGAAGGTGGCTTTTACCAGGTCAAGAAATGTTCTGGCCTTTCCACTCCCTACGTTGTAGAGCCCGCTGTTTTTGCGGTGGTGCATGAGCCAGTAGCATATATTTACCACATCCTCCACAAAGATGAAGTCCCGAATTTGTTCACCGTCTTTAAAGTCGGGGTTGTGTGATCTGAATAGCTTCATGCCGCCTGTCTTTTTGATTTGGTTGAAGGCATGGAAAATAACTGAAGCCATTCTTCCTTTATGGTACTCGTTGGGCCCATACACATTGAAAAACTTGAGTCCGGCCCAAAAGAATGGTTCCTTTTCCTGTCTGACGGCCCATTTGTCAAACTCATTTTTGGAGTCGCCATAGGGGTTCAGGGGTACCAGGTCGAAAATCACCCCTTCATTGTCGTCGTAACCGTGCTCTCCAAGTCCATAGGTAGCGGCGGAAGAAGCATAGACTAATGGGATTTGGTAGTTCGTACATTTTTCCCAGATCATTTTTGAGTAGCTGGTATTCAACTTGTCCAGCAGGTCACGGTCAAACTCTGCTGTATCGGTACGGGCACCCAGGTGAAATATGAACTCTACTTCTGCCTGATTGGTGTCGAGCCAGGCCGCAAATTCATCCCTATCTACTTTATGAAGGATGTTTTTTCCTTCCAGGTTTTTGTTCTTGTCAGGGTTGTCAAATTTATCAACTGCTACTATGTAGTTGAAATTTTCTTTGTTCAGTTTGGACACCAAACAGCTGCCAATAAATCCTGCCGCACCGGTTACTACAATCATGTTTTTATTTTTTACCTCAAATTTATACCGAATGATTGAACACATAAAATTTAAGGCTACAATTGATCGCTTATGCTGTTGGCTACAGGGGCGAGTTGCTATATTTGTGAAAAAATATGGAATATGGTATTTGTGAGCAGGAAGGAGCATTTTAATGCAGCGCACAGGCTTTACAATCCGGATTGGAGCGCTGAACGTAACGAACAGGTTTTTGGTCGTTGTGCCAATTCCAATTGGCATGGGCATAACTTTGAACTGATTGTGACCCTGAAAGGTGACCCTGATGCTCAAACTGGCTTTGTGTATGACCTGAAGAAATTGGGCGGGCTCATCCAACATCACATAATAGAAGCGGTGGACCACAAAAACCTCAACATGGATGTTCCATTTATGAAAGGAAAAATGGCCAGTTGTGAAAACCTGGTGATGGAATTTTGGAAAATATTGGCTCTACAGATAGATGCCGATGGCTCGGCCCGGCTTCACTCGATCAAACTCTATGAAACCCCCAACAACTATGTGGAATATTTTGGTTGAGGAAAACGTAGAATCTGGTCATTAAACTTTTTTGACATGAAATATTATTTAGTGGCAGGTGAACGTTCCGGCGATTTGCATGGATCAAACCTGATCAGGAGCCTGCAGGCCTTAGACAGTGAAGCTGAATTTCGCGGAATTGGCGGCAGGCAAATGCAAGAGGCAGGGCTGACTATAGTAATAGAATATACCAAACTGGCCTTCATGGGATTTTGGGAGGTGTTCACCAATATTTTTACCATAAAAAGGTACCTGAAACAAACCAGGCAGGATATCCTGGACTACAAACCCGATGTGCTCGTACTTATTGACTACCCCGGATTCAATATGCGTTTGGCCAGGTTTGCCCATGAAAATGGACTCAGGGTTTATTATTACATTTCCCCCAAAATATGGGCATGGAATACTAAAAGGGCATTTAAAATAAAGAAATGGGTAGATCGCATGTTTACCATATTGCCGTTTGAAAAAGGGTTTTATAAACAATATCAGGTAGATGTGGACTATGTTGGTAACCCTGTATGTGACGCTATTGACAATTTTTCGTTTGA
The DNA here is from genome assembly GCA_040222275.1 of Cyclobacteriaceae bacterium. GTDB lineage: Bacteria > Bacteroidota > Bacteroidia > Cytophagales > Cyclobacteriaceae > CAXBNB01. The sequence continues at coordinate 80,357 of JAVKDJ010000099.1, read as the reverse complement.
AAATGGGTTTGCTAAAAACCGGGAGATTGCCCCGGAATCAACGATAGCAGTACTCCCCGGCAGCAGAAGGCAGGAAGTGAGGTCTTTTGTGCCCCAGATAGTGGACATTGCCGCCAGTATGCCGGAATATGTGTTCACAGTATCCAAAGTTGATAATCTACCCCATGAATTGTACTGGCCTCTAAAAAACTGCGATAACGTAAAAGTAATAGAAGGGTACACTTATGATATTTTAAAGAATAGCAGCGCCGCTATAGTTACCTCCGGTACTGCAACGCTGGAAACCGCCGTATTGGGCGTGCCTCAGGTCGTTTGTTACAAAACCAGTAAACTTACCTATTGGATCGCCAAAAAGTTGATCAAGGTGCCTTATATCTCCCTGGTGAACCTGATAATGGAAAAGGAGGTGGTGAGGGAGTTGATTCAGGACGAACTAAACACCAAAAATTTAAAAGCAGAATTGAAAACAATGGTAGAAAATCCTACCCAAAGAACCAATATGATCTCAGCCTATGATCAGTTGAAGGAAAAGCTGGGTCGCTGGAATGCATCGGACAAGGCGGCCAACCTCATGTATGGCTACCTCAAGTCCGGGGGTTAAGCCGCTTTGAGTTTGTTGATTTTAGACTTCTCAAATTTCTCTTCCGCATAAGCCTTCGTTATGATCAGCTTTTTTGTGGAATTGTCTGAGGGCAGTTCGAACATGGCATCTGTCACAATTGCTTCACAGATGGACCTTAACCCACGAGCACCTAATTTAAACTCCACAGCCTTGTCCACGATGTAGTCAAGGGCACTCTTTTTGAATTCCACTTCGATATCCTCCATGGCAAACAATTTAGTGTATTGCTTGATGAGCGCATTCTTTGGCTCTGTTAGAATTTGCTTCAAGGCCGATTTGTCTAATGGATCCAGGTGGGTGAGCACTGGCAGACGTCCGATGAGTTCAGGTATCAGGCCAAAACTTTTCAAATCCTGGGCATTGATGTATTGAAGCATGTTTTCTTCATCCAAGCTTTGGCCTTCGGTTTTTGAGGTAAACCCTATGGCGCGGGAGTTGAGGCGGTTTCCAATATTCCTGCTAATGCCATCGAATGCCCCACCACAAATGAACAGTATGTTTTCCGTATTTACAGAGATCATTTTCTGGTCAGGGTGTTTTCTACCACCCTGAGGGGGCACATTTACCGATGTGCCTTCCAGTAGTTTCAACAGGGCCTGTTGTACCCCTTCACCGCTCACATCACGTGTGATGGACGGATTGTCAGATTTTCTGGAGATTTTGTCCAATTCATCGATATAGACTATACCCCGTTCTGCCGCTTCTGTTTCGTAGTTGGCCGCTTGAAGCAGGCGGGTCAATATACTTTCCACATCTTCGCCCACATAACCAGCTTCAGTGAGCACTGTAGCATCAGCTATGCAGAAGGGAACCTGGAGTATTTTGGCAAGTGTACGGGCTAGGTATGTTTTCCCCGTACCCGTTTCCCCTACCATGATGATGTTTGATTTTTCAATCATCACATCATCATCCTCAGGTTCCTGCATCAGCCTCTTGTAGTGGTTGTACACCGCTACGGATATTACTTTTTTGGCATCATCTTGTCCAATCACATATTTGTCGAGATGGTTTTTCATCTCGACAGGCTTGATCAAATTAAATTTAGGCGAGGATATGCTATTCTTGGTCTTGGTCTCCTCACTCAAAATTTGATTGGCCTGGGTGATGCATTTGTCGCAGATATGGGCATGAATGCCAGATATCATCAGATCGACATCTTTTTTATTTCTTCCGCAAAATGAACAAGTTACCTGTGCCATAATTTATACTATTTATCTTTCGTCTTTACCAGTACCTCGTCTATGAGGCCATATTCTTTCGCTTCCTGTGCCCTCATCCAGTAGTCACGGTCAGAGTTATTTTCTATTTCTTCGTAGGTTTTGCCACTATGGTGCGAAAGGATGCCATAAAGGTCTTTTCGCAATTCCTGCATTTGCTTCAGGGTAATCTCCATGTCCCGTGATTGTCCTTGCATGCCACCACTAGGCTGGTGGATCATTACCCTTGCATGGGGCAAAGCCGAACGTTTGCCGGCAGCACCACCTGCGAGCAATACTGCCCCCATAGAGGCAGCCATACCTGTACATATAGTGGCCACATCAGGATTTACGTATTGCATGGTGTCGTACATGCCAAGTCCGGCATATACAGACCCACCGGGGCTGTTTACGTAGAGCAAGATGTCTTTTTTTGCATCTACAGATTCCAGGAATAGTAGCTGTGCAGTAATAATATTTGCTATATTCTCCTCTACCTGCATGCCGAGGAAAATAATCCGGTCCATTATCAATCTCGAGAAAACATCTATTTCCCTGAAGTTTGTTGGCCGTTCTTCGATCACTGCCCTGGTCATGTTCTCTACATGCCCCACATACTGATCAAAGGTGTTTCCATTAATGTTTTGACCCTTAACAGCGTAATTCCTAAATTCTTTCTTATCGATCATTCTTCTTTTTTTAATCACACAAAAATAAAAAAAGTCCTTAAAGTAAAAGGACTTTTATAAGACGAATATAATAAACTCTTTGTTAAGGAATTTAGGCGTTTTTATTGAACTCCTCTGGGGTTACCGCTTTTTCTTTGATCGAAATGGTTTCTTTGATAAAATTCAACACCTTGTCGTTATATACTTTTTCGTGAAGTTTTACGTAATTGTTGCCATCTTCACCTTTCAGGTAATTGTCAACGAAGGAATCGAGACTGCTCTCCATTTGTTCAGCAGGAAAGCCCGATGCAGTGAATTGTTGCCTGATCATGTTTTTGGCTTCTTCGATCACCTCCTCGTGGCTTGCCTTGATGTCATTGTCTTTGGAAACCTTGTTTTTGATCAAAGACCACTTGAGATCTTTGGCATAATACTCATAATCCCTGTCAATTTCCTCTTTGGAAATTTCCTGCTTATTGGATTTTTCGATAAACCTTTTCAGGAAATCATCAGGCAACTCCATTTTGGTTTTTTCAACCAACTCGTCCTGGATTTTGTAGTTTAGGAAATTTTCGGCTTCCTGGTCGTAGTTTTTGCTTACGGCCTCTTTGATTTTTTCCTTAAATTCTTCTTCCGTTTTCACGGCATCTTTCCCAAAAGTCTTGTCAAAAAGATCCTGATTCACCTCGGCAGGAACCGTCCTGTTGACATTCTTTACCAAAAATTTAACCTTGGCAGTGTCCTTGGATCCTGAAAAAGCGACCCTGTCAGCTTCTTCTTTCAATACTTTCGAAAGGTCAAACTCCAGTTCGTCATCCTTTTTCTTGCCAACAAAGTTTTTGAGTTGTTTCTTATCTACTTTGTCCAGGTGAAGTTCGGCACCTTTATTTTCACCTTCCTCTTCCTCATCCACAATCTCCCCGTAAAGGGTATCGCCTTCCTCTGAAACTTCAGGGTTGGTCATGGAGCCAAATTGCTTTTTGAGGTTGTCCACTGTTTCTTTGATGACTTTATCGTCAACCTTGATGGTGAATTTTTCCACTTTCACCTTCTTGTCCAGTTTCAACTCAAAATCTTCGGCCATGCCAATGGAGTATTCGAAATCGAATTCGCTTTGGTTGTCCCAATCAATCTCGGCTGCTTTTTCTACATTGGGTAGGGGCTCTCCAAGGATCTGGATGTCATTGTCCTTGATATAGTCCATCACCTTGTGGGACAGCATGTGGTTCACTTCGTCAACCAGTATCGACTTGCCATACATTTTGTTGATCAGGCTTTTAGGAACTTTTCCCTGCCTAAACCCCTTAATGTTCGCTTTCTTACTGTATTCCTTAATTTTTTCTTCAACTTTTGGTTGATAATCGTCCTCCTTTAAGTTAATTTTAATTAAGGCTTCAGTATTGGAGATTTTATCTAGAACTATTTCCAATGTTCAAATTTTTTTGTTTGATAATAAAATTAAAAAACCCTCTTACTCGATTGTTTTTCGCGAAAGAGGGTGTTTATTTTGTGCGGATGGAGGGACTCGAACCCCCATGCCTCGCGGCGCTAGATCCTAAGTCTAGTGCGTCTACCAATTTCGCCACATCCGCGGATTCGATTTTGGAGGTGCAAAGGTAGTATTATTATTTAATCTACCAACACCTTTAACTTAATTTGATTACTTTTTTAGTCTATGGAGGAAACGTTGATCACAGAGGAAGAACAGGAAAGAAAGGAAATACTAAACAGGTACAGGAAATTATTGCGGCATTCCAAGCCTTTTCTCAAGGAAAATGATGCCAAACTCATCAAGAAAGCATTCAACCTTTCCAACGATGCGCACAAAGACATGCGCCGTAAATCAGGTGAGCCATATATCTACCACCCATTGGATGTGGCCCAGATTTGTGTGTCGGAAATAGGGTTGGGGACTACCTCCATCATTTCAGCCCTCTTGCACGATGTAGTGGAAGATACGGAGTGGGAAATATTTGACATCAGGCGGGAGTTTGGGGACAAGGTGGCCATCATTATCGATGGGTTGACGAAAATATCGAGCGTGCCAGGCGAAAATGCATCCGAGCAGGCCGAAAATTTCCGAAAATTACTGTTAACCCTGGCGCAGGATACCCGTGTTATCCTGATCAAGCTGGCCGACCGGTTGCACAATATGCGCACACTGGAAAGCATGCCCGAGCACAAGCAACTAAAAATCGCCTCGGAAACTGCCTATATTTATGCCCCGTTGGCGCATAGGTTGGGCTTGTACGCCATCAAAACAGAATTGGAAGACCTGGCCCTCAAATACCATGAGCCAAAAACTTATGAAGAAATCACTTCCAAAATTGCCTCAACCAAGGATGCCAGAAACCGTTTCATCAGGAATTTCATCAAACCTATCGACGAAGGCTTAAAAGCCCATGGACTGAAAGTGGAAATTAAAGGAAGGCCAAAGTCTGTTTATTCTATTTGGAATAAAATGAAAAAACAGGGCATTCCATTCGAAGAGGTGTACGACCTGTTTGCTGTAAGGATTATCATAGATACGGAACTGGAAAATGAAAAAGCCGCCTGCTGGCAGGTTTATTCTATCGTTACGGATTTTTACCAACCCAACCCCGACCGTCTAAGAGATTGGATAAGCATTCCCAAGTCCAACGGTTATGAGTCGCTGCACACTACTGTCCTCACTGATAAGGGCAAATGGGTGGAGGTACAAATCCGCGCCAAAAGGATGGATGATATAGCCGAAAAGGGGTATGCAGCCCATTGGAAATACAAGGATAATACTCCAAGTGAAAACGAATCCACACTTGATGCCTGGATCAACAAGGTGCGGGAAACCCTGGAACAGAATGACATGTCGGCCATCGAATTTGTGGATGATTTCAGGGCCAACTTGTTCAATGAAGAGGTATATTGCTTTACGCCAAAGGGCAAACTGATTACCCTTCCCAATGGGTCAACGGCCCTGGATTTTGCTTTCGACATACATACTGAAGTGGGGGGCAGGTGTATTGGGGCCAAAATAAACAAAAGGCTGGTGCCGCTGAACACCAAATTGAGCAATGGCGATCAGGTAGAAATACTCACCTCCAACAAACAGGTGCCGAAGGAAGACTGGCTCAAGTTTGTCACCACGTCCAAAGCCAAATCCAAGATCAAGGATTTCCTGAAGGAAGACAAGAAAAAAGCAGCCGTGGAGGGGAAAGAGATTGTTATAAGGAAGTTGCGCCAGATGAAGATGGAGCTGAACAATCAAACCATCAGCAAACTCAATGCTTACTTTGGCACAAAGACACCTCTTGATTTTTTCTATGCGGTGGGCAAAGGGAAAATAGACCCCAAGGACATCAAGAAAATAGGTGAAGTAAAAAGGGAAACCTTCAAAAGGCTAAAAAACTTTATTGGGGACAAAATAAAAGAAAAAAAGCCCAAGGAAGCCCAGCCAGAAGAAAAGCAGGATGTGCTGTTGCTTGGTGAGGACATGGACAAGCTCGATTACAAGTTTGCCAACTGCTGCAAGCCGATTCCCGGCGATGATGTTTTTGGTTTTGTTACCATCAACGATGGCATCAAAATCCACCGCAATTCATGCCCAAATGCCAACGAATTGATGTCCAACTATGGATACAGGGTAGTAAAAGCGAAATGGACGTCCCAACAGGAAATAGCCTTCCTGGCTGGCCTCAAAGTAATTGGGACCGACAGGATGGGCATGATCAGCGATATTACCAATATTATTTCGGGCGAATTGAAAGTGAATATGAGGTCGCTGACCATTGAAACAGACAATGGCATATTTGATGGCAATATCCAGTTGTTTGTCAACGATACCAAGCATTTGAACATCCTGATAAAAAAACTGAAAAAAGTACCGGGAGTGGAACGAATTACCAGGTACGACCTGTTTGAGAAATAAACCAGGGAAAATAGAAAGACCGGAGTTTCAGCCTATGATGGCAATTCGGGTTCTGAACATTATTTGGGAAATTTGTCAATTGAGGATTTTGGGGATGGAATAGGCAGGATTAGCCAAATAATGCGGGTAGGAATTCAAATTAGAACATTGTTGCGTTGCAAAGGTTTTTCAATCTATATTTGCAGCTTAAAGACCCATTGTTGGTCGTATCGCTAAAATCTGAAGCAGTAAAAACAATTGATGCCTCTAACAGCCAAGATATTCGAAGAAGTAAAAAAAATTTTTACTCAATTTCTTGAAACCAAGGGATTGCGCAAAACCCCTGAGCGCTATGCCATACTAGAGGAAATCTATAGCAAATCGGGCCATTTTGATGTGGAATCTCTCTACATCAGTATGAAAAACAAAAACTATAGGGTGAGCCGTGCCACTGTGTACAATTCACTCGACCTGCTGGTAGAATGCGACCTGGTGACCAAACACCAATTTGGGCAAAACCTGGCCCAATATGAGAAGTCATTTGGGTTCAAACAACATGACCATATTTTGATGGCAGGATCGGGAAAAGTGCTGGAATTCTGCGACCCAAGGATACAAAATATCCAAAAAACCCTGGAAGATATGTTTGACATAGACATCACCCATCATTCTCTGTATTTTTTCGCCAAAGAGAGAAAAAAGGAGGAAAGTTGAAAATTACAAACCAATATTTCATTGAACCAGTTGTGTAGGTTCTATATATAATAGCAAAATCATATGAATTTTAGTTTCAAAACAGAAAATGGCGTCATGCTCATTCAATTCTCTGGCGACCTGATAGGGGAAGAAAATGGCCCGGAGATCATCGAAGCAGTCAACAATGAAATAATGAACAATGTCAATCTGTGTGCAGTGGATATTTCGGATGTCCGCTATATCAACAGTAGCGGTATTGGGGTACTCATTACCATTTTGACAAAATTCAGGAACAAAGACGGGGAAGTGGTACTGGTAAACCCTTCAGATCACGTAAAAAAACTACTTATAATTACAAAATTGAATGCCATTTTTACCATAGAAGACAGTGTGGAAGAGGCGATTAAAGAACTGAAAAAGTAAACTTATGGCTGTAGATGTATTGCTAGGCCTCCAATGGGGCGATGAAGGCAAGGGTAAGATAGTGGACGTGCTTACTCCAAAATACAATGTAATTGCGAGGTTTCAGGGAGGGCCAAATGCTGGGCATACCCTGAAGTTTGAAGACACCAAACATGTTCTTCACCAAATCCCATCTGGTATTTTTCATAAAGGCACCCTGAATGTAATTGGAAACGGGGTTGTGCTCGATCCTATTACTTTTAAAAAAGAAATAGAGGCGCTCAAGGAACTGAATGCTTTTGACAGTAACTCCCTGGTCATTTCCAAAAAGACCCAGTTGATAATTCCCACCCACAGGTTGCTCGATGCTGCCTATGAAAATTCCAAAGGGGAAAAGAAAATAGGTTCCACCCTGAAGGGTATCGGGCCTACCTACGAAGACAAAATTTCCAGAAATGGATTGAGGGTAGGTGACATAGTCAGTGGGGATTTTGACCAGAGATATACCAAACTGAAGAACCGGCACAAGGAGATTCTGGCGAACTACAATTTTGAATATGACCTTGAGCCTATGGAGAAGGAATTTTTCGAAGCTGTAGAATTCCTCAAAGGATTTTCACTGGTAGATAGTGAATATTTACTGAACAAAGAGCTGACTGAAGGCAAGGCCATATTGGCAGAAGGGGCACAAGGGTCACTGCTGGATATAGATTTTGGCAGCTATCCGTTTGTAACAAGTTCGAATACTACTACTGCTGCCGCCTGTACCGGCCTGGGTATCGCCCCCAACAAGATAGGAGAGGTGTTTGGGATTTTTAAAGCTTATTGCACCCGTGTAGGGAGTGGGCCATTCCCAACGGAGTTGTTTGATGAAACAGGCGAGCAGATGCGCAAAAACGGGGCAGAATTTGGAGCTACCACTGGACGACCAAGGAGGTGTGGCTGGTTGGATTTGCCCGCATTGAAATATGCCATTATGGTGTGTGGTGCCACCAGGCTCTATATGATGAAGGCCGATGTGCTTTCGGGTTTTGAAGAGATAAAAGTTTGTACGCACTATAAGAGTGCTGCAGGAGAGCTTCACGACAGCATTCCTTATGACCTGGGGGAAAATGGGCTGACACCTGTTTACAAATCATTTAACGGTTGGACGGAAGACCTCACCGAAATGACATCTTTCGATCAACTTCCAAAACAGCTCATTGATTATATAAAGTTTATTGAAGATGAAGTAAATGTGCCAATAGACATTGTATCCATTGGCCCGGATAGAAAGCAAACCCTTATCAGGTAAGTGGTATTGATTGAGACGAATGAAACAAGAAGGGGCTTAAAGGCCTCTTTTTTTGTATGCGCCTATTGCACCGATATTGGCGACTATAGCAGAATTATATGGTTTTCTCCACCAAAAGCTTTTTAAAAAAGTCGTTGAGTTCTATAGAATGGTTTCTGGCAATTTCACTATCCCTGGAAATACGGAACAATTCTTCCTTGATGCCATTGTCCAATAACAAATTGAAGTGATAGCTGTATTCTTTGTTGGAATCGGAAAAAGCATTGGTGTCTGCGTCACTTACGTTTGAGACGAGTTCCAGAGAATCTATCTCCCCAAATTTATATGCCCGGGACCTTCCCGCCCGAAATAGGATCGTTTTGTCCCGCAAGTTGAAAACGAGCCCCCTGTACGGAGCGGAGAGATAGCCAAAGAAAGGCACTCCTGAAATTACTATTCCGATGATTAAGATAACGATGGCCATTTCGAGCCCAATGACCATGGACATGAGCAACCCAAGTCCAAACGTAAGAACGCCGATCGTGACAAACAGCAGCATGTGTCCCAGGGATGCGACCACCTTGCGTCTGATGATAACAGATTGGTTGCGTTCGACAATGTAATAGCCATTGTCAAAAAGGATTTTTTTCAGGCCTTCGCTCATTTACATCATAATTGGCCTATTAAATTTACAAAGAAATGGGATGTGTTACCAAATACTACAGGAAATAGATCAATCGAAGGGTAAGCTCAGGTGGAGTGGAGTTATATATTTAGTGCTGTTTTGTGAAAAGAGAATAACAGCTAGGTTTCTCTGGGCTAATTATTTATAAAGTTTGACTGATTCTTCATGTATCTTTTTTACTTTATTTAGTAAGGTTTTTGGTGCAACTACCTTTACATCGCTCCCAAATGATAGTAACTCCATAACAAGATCATGAGTGATACAGAGTTTGAGGCTAATCCTTAGTTCTTTATGGTCATCAATAAGTATAGTCTGACTTTGATGTATTGGTAATGACTTGATATACTTTCCCTGAAATGGTGAGAAGGACAAGATAATGATTTCAGGTTGATTGCCATCAGACCCAATAATTCCGAAACTATAACGGAAATAATCTTCAATGTCAAAGTCGTTAGTCGGGCTAAATATTCTGTTCGAAATAGATAAGGAGTCCAATCGGTCAAGTGCAAAAGTTTTCACCAGATTGTCCTTGTTGTCTTTTGCTAAAAGATACCAACGATTTTTAAACTCCTTTATGAAAATAGGTTCAACCCTACGTATGGTGCCCTTGTCTTCCCAAAATTTCTGATACAAAAAACTGATCGTGAAGCGGTTTTTTATAGCATGTAGCAGGCCGAACAAGTTTTCAGTACCCAATGGTTTTTGCTTTTCAAGATGGACATAAGGTTTTAAATCATTTGCCAGATTAAGAGAGTTGAAAATATCAAATGCATCCAGCATTCTCTGAAAGTTTAGATTTTCATTTTCAGAATTTTGAATAAAATAGCCCTTCATTGAATAGGAATATTCAATTGTGATACCAAAAAGATTGCTAATTTCCTTTTTATCCCTTAAAAAATTCCTTTTCGAAAAACTAAGTTCAAGAGTGTCGTCTCGCATTTGAAGATATTCAATCTGAGTAAAAATATAATCACGTAATTCAACATATGAGCAATAAGGGTTGGCTCTTAATTTTTTCAAGATCAGTAGGTACCTTAATATGAAAGCTTTTTTTGACACTTTTTACTTGAAGTCAATTTTCCTCTTGGACAGTCATTACTACTTCATCTATTTTCTTGTAGCACTCCGTTAAGCTTGTCAAAATATCATCCTCGCTATAATTGCTTAAATGATGAAACTTCATTCGTTTTCGACTCCTATTGTCATGTATTACTTCAAATCTTTTCCCAGGAAAGGATTTGAGGAATTGGGTCTCATATTTCTGCCAGCTACTGGCATCCATGTCCCAGTAGGTAATAAATATTGCGAATTCGTCGAAAGTTATTTTGTCTTTATTCAAGAACCATCCTTCCAGACCTATTTTTCCTTTATCAACTTTGATATTAAAATCATGACATCCAAAAATCCACCATTTTCTTTTTGATTCTTCCTCCATTCTTCGTTTTAGTCGATCAAGCTTTTCATTCTGTTTATTGAGTAAATCCGCTTTATATTGTTGAAATGACTCGAGCATATTTTCGATCAATTTGAAATTGTTATCGAAATAATTGTGATGTTCTTCTAATGGCATGTTTTCTCCAGTCATTTTATTTATTGTTTTCATGAAGTCTATTAAATAAGTAAAATAAGTTTGATCAGCATGATATGCTAATTCTCCAAGTTTAGATTTAACATTTGTTAAAAAATCAGAGTATGTTATATTGATAAAGCCATTCTCTATAATTTTTTTCGCATTTTTTTCTTTTTTGTCAATTCGATTTAGAGATAATATTATTTTGAGATTGTTATCACTATATGAGTCAATTCTTTTTTTATAAGAATTAAGATCATTATATAAACCTGCATCAATCTTGTTCTCAATACCAATAGCGAAACTAACATTATAGATTACTAAATCGATTCTATTCCCATCGGCGTAATCTTCAGTGACCACTTTCACATCTTGTAAAGAATGTGAATCCAATTTCTCATCCCCAGAACATTCAATAAGAGAATTGATAAATAAACTACCAAATCCATGAGGCTTTTTTGGGTCAGAATAAAAAGCTAATAACCTGCTGCAAATTTGTTCAAACCTGCTGCCGGGATACTTACAGATTTCCAAATAAGTAGGTTTATGTTCAATCTTTGGAAGTTTCTTAAATTCCCCAAGCAGGTGTTTCATTTCTGTAATTTCCATGTGCATTTATTAGTTTAAGTATTCAGTTCTAAACCCTATTCTTGATTGTTCTTTTTGTTTAAAGTCCATTTCATCCTGATTGTATATATCGGTCAGTGCAACAGGATCATTATACTTTCGATGATAACCAAGTTTTTTGGAAAGAGCATTTGCCTTGTCGATCTCCAGTTTTTTAAATTCATATTTAGCGATTAGACGCCCTTTTCTTAAAAGGGCAGGATCTACCTTAGAGATGTCGGTGTTGAATGAACAAATTATTTGAATATTCAGGCAATCAGAAAGCAGCCCATCTGAAATATTTAAAAGTCCAGAAACCGCAGACTTCTCATTACTTTCTCTACTGCAAATAATATTTTCAGCATCTTCTATTACCAAAATGGAATTTGGGTAATCAGTTAGAATAGTGATTAAATCTGGATTGGTAATTAGACCAGCTATACTGGTCGGCAGGAAAATGACTCTCTTTTTTACCAATGAAAGCAGATGCCTTATGTACGATGTTTTTCCTGTACCAGGCTTGCCATGAAGAAGCACCAACCCTTTATCCTTTACTTTTTTCATTCTGTAAACTATCAATTGATGAATAGACTCAAAATCATCATTGTAATTTTCTGTAATATTCATCTTGAGTTTTGAGATTTTGAAGGAATGAACTGCAAGCCCTGAACTTCCATTTACTAGGAGTGAAATTTCTGACGTATTACTTTTTCTCTTTTTGTGCCTTTTGATTTCTTTTCTTAAAGTCTCTATTTCTAACGGGTCAGAATAGCGAAACATAAATCGAACAATATTTCCTTGTGTGTCAAAATTTACAATAAGGTCATCATTCATAACATGAAATATATCATCAAGTTGAGGTTGACTGTTTCCATTAAAGCGAAGTTTGTTATAATGAGTGTCTTGAATAAGGGCGGCTTTATTCCTGACAAACCATGCGTGTGCTTTCTTACAATCAATATCAATCTCTTCAATGATATTTGGAATAGTATTGAAATGTGCAGTATATACTGAATACTCGTTTAGATATTTTCTATGCCTAAAGCCTAAAGGACTGAATACGCCATTCAACGGCATTTTTGCAGTCATAAATTTAAACTTGTCATTTGTTGCTGATTTTATTTTTTTGTCCATGTTTTCCATCCTTTTTTAAATTTAATCCAAAATTGGATGCTTAGTACGCCAAACTGTGTCACTGTTATTCAATATCTAAAAAAAACACATAGGCCATTGTCTCTAGGAAAAGGGTTGGCTCATTTATTTCAAGCAATCCTTATATCTTTGCCCCAAAAAGAATAGCACGTGAGAAAAGATTACAAAAGATATACAGTTACTTCAGCTTTGCCCTATGCCAACGGGCCATTACATATCGGGCACATTGCAGGAGCCTACCTACCCGCAGACATATATGTGAGGTATTTGAGGGCGAAAGGCAAGGATGTGTTGTATGCCTGTGGCAGTGATGAACACGGGGCGGCCATCACCATCAAGGCGAAGAAGGAAGGAACTACACCAAAAGAAATCATCAACAAGTACCATGAACTGAACAAAAGTACTTTTGAAAAATTTGGAATATCTTTTGACATCTACCACCGCACTTCGGCTGATATCCACCACCAAACTTCACAGGAATTTTTTACCAACCTGTACGAAAAGGGTGAATTTGAGGAAATAGAGTCGGAGCAATATTACGATGAAGAATTCAAGCAATTTCTGGCCGACAGGTACATCACAGGTACCTGCCCGAAATGCGGTCATGATGCCGCCTATGGCGACCAATGCGAAAAATGTGGTTCGTCCCTCAACCCAACCGACCTGATCAACCCGGTATCCACCCTTAGTGGAAAGGCTCCTGTGTTGAAATCAACCAAGCACTGGTACCTGCCTTTGGACAAATACCAGCCGTGGCTTGAAAAGTGGCTTATAGAGGGTAAAAAAGGCGAATGGAAGTCCAATGTATATGGGCAGTGCAGTTCATGGCTCAAAGAAGGGCTCCAGCCCCGTGCCATGACCAGGGACCTGGACTGGGGTGTAGATGTGCCCCTGAAAGAAGCAGAAGGAAAAAAACTGTATGTCTGGCTGGATGCCCCGATAGGTTACATATCGGCTACCAAGCAGTGGGCACTCGACAATGGAAAAAACTGGGAAGATTACTGGAAAAAACACGAGCAGGAAGAGGATGATGCCTGTCTGCTGCATTTTATAGGAAAGGACAACATCGTTTTTCACTGCATTATATTTCCGGCCATACTACAAGCCCATGGTGAATACATTTTGCCGGAAAATGTGCCCGCCAACGAGTTCCTAAACCTCGAAGGGGACAAGCTTTCTACATCCAGAAATTGGGCAGTTTGGTTAAATGAGTACCTCGACGATTTCCCCGGAAAAGAAGATGTGCTGCGGTATGTGTTGTGTGCCACAGCACCTGAAACCAAGGACAATGACTTTACCTGGAAGGATTTCCAAACCAGGAACAACAGCGAACTGGTGGCCATTTTCGGAAATTTTGTCAACAGGGCTGTTGTACTCACTCATAAGTTTTTCGATGGTAAAATACCCGCAGCAGGGCCACTTCAAGATATTGATACTCAAACATTGGATGAGCTAAAGGGTTTTCCTGATAAGATATCAGAATCCCTGGATAAATTCCGGTTTAGGGAAGCCCTCAGCCACGTAATAGACCTGGCCAGGTTGGGCAACAAATACCTAGCTGATACCGAGCCTTGGAAAACCATCAAAACCGATGAAGAAAGGACGGCTACCATACTGAACATAGGATTGCAAATAGCAGCCAACCTGTCCGTACTGGCCGATCCGTTCTTGCCGCGCACTGCCGACAAACTTCGAAACCTCCTCAACCTGGAGTCCATTGAATGGGATGAGGCGGGATCTAATGCCCTTCTGGCTTCTGGTCACGCCATCAACAAAGCCACGTTGCTGTTTGATAAAATAGAAGATGACGAGATCCAAAAACAAATTGATAAACTTAAACAACCAGACCCTGTTGTGGAAAATGACCAGGTAACCCCTCAAAAAGAAGAAATAGCTTTTGACGACTTTTTAAAAATGGATATCCGGGTAGGTACAATTCTGGAAGCAGAGGCTGTACCTAAATCCAATAAGCTGCTAAAGTTTCTGGTGGATACCGGTATGGACAAGCGCACCATTTTAAGTGGTATTGCCAAGCACTACAGCCCAGAAGAGATGGTAGGCAAGCAGGTGACCATATTGGCGAACCTGGCCCCCAGGAAAATTATGGGTGTGGAAAGCCAGGGCATGATCCTGATGGCCGAAAATGAAGACGGTAGCCTCAAGCTGATCCAGCCCAATGATTTGGCGGATAATGGCGCAATGGTGAGTTGATGCATATTTTGATTGCAGATATTGTTTTTTCCCTTATTGGTCGACTTTTTCTTATTGTAAAATACCGAAAGTGGTCAGTCGCCAGAAAAATAGGGGATGAAAAATATGTAGTTTTATACAGCGCAGCAGGCAGTTTTTTTTCTTGACGTTATTGCTTTTACCAGTGCAACATTCTTGGTGATAGTCTTAATTGCAATGATTATTGGCGTGGTTTGGAAATTGGCTACTCAGGGAATTGATGGTCTAAGTCGAGAATTGAGCGAAATAATCAATTCATCATCACAAAAGCGCCCCAGTAATACGGGACTTTAATTCATCCCTGATCATCTTTTGAGCATTGATAAAAGCTTCCCGATTGCTGCCTGTTTTAACGACCCGCTCTAAAACTTGGTCATCAGCATTTGATTAGCTTCGTCATCCACTTCCACAGACTGCTAACGCTGGGCGATGTGGGCTTGCGGTAAACGCAGGATGTGCAGAGAAGCTTGCTTAAGTAGTTGGCAAAGGCAGTGTGTATGCCGTGCGCCATTGATTTTCCAATTGGCTTTTTGTTTCGCTTTTTTTGCCATTAAAAAATAACCACTGGCTTGAAGAGCGGGAATGAAATATTTTCGCCGGGTAAAGAAAAGTACGAAATCAGAACATTTTGTATGAAACCATGGCATTTCTGATCTATATGACTCTTTCCTGCATGCTGGAAACCCCACAAAACCTGCAATCTGGCTGTTAATAAAAAGGGAAATGTAACATCAAAGTTACAGGTTTCGCTATCTTGTGACCAAACGTTAAGTTTTATCAAATGCCACGCTCCAAACAGTGGCGTTGGACTTTATTAAAAAACTATTCTTATGAAATTAAAAGAATACGTATTACTCTTCTTTATTACAATTTTTAGCCTTTCAATTTATGCGCAGGAATCAAATAACAACGAGGTTTGGATTGAAGATACTACTAAAGGTGATACACAATATATGTCTCATCCGGACTATGTAAAAAATAAAAAGAGATTTGAAGATGTTAATCGGGAACTTGAAAAGGTCTTGACAGACCAATCCGTTTTTTATTCTGAAAATATATATCATCCATGGTATATATATAATAATTCGAGATCTTCAAAAGAAAGATTACAACGCTTTATAACTGACGCTGAAAATCATCGAAAGAATTTAGTTAGCAATAGCCTATTCAAAAAACTTTGTAGCGAAAGAAATTCATTGATCCCTAAGGTAAGACCTGATGCTAAAACAGACAGATGTAAAGATTTACTTGACAGGGATTTAAGTAGTATCGATTATACTATTTCTCAGGCGCGTGCTTTAATAGCTGATATGGAAAGTAATGAGTCCGAAAAAGAAGAAAACATAGAAAATAGTAATACAAACAATTCTTATTCAAATACTAATAACTCAAGTTCAATAGCAGATTCTGATGGTTACAATGAATATTCTCCATCAAATTCCACTACAGGAAGTAGTATGAGTGCCGCAGATTTACATTATAAAAATGCGCTGGAGAGGCAACAGGCATATCAACAAGGCATGCAAGCTGCTACAGGTCAATTGGTAGATGTTGGGGTAAGTATCGTCAACGATATCCAGCAGGCAAGAATTAGAAATGTAGCTGCAAAAAACAGATACGTTAGTGAATATCTGAGTGAAATGATACCTCTGGACAAAGAGTGTGCGGTCTTATATGCCAACAGTAATTATGAAGCCTTTTTAATCAAGGAGCAAGAACTTAGAAAATATGAAAATTATGCAATTGATGATTTAAACTGGCTGATAGAGAAAGAAGGAGACTCAAAATATAAGAATTTAAAATATGAAATTGCCACAAACCAAAAGAAAAGGGTTAAGCTAATATTAGAGCATAATACAAACCAGCTTTTGAAAAATCAAAAAGGGTTACGCAACGGAGAATTTATTAAGGAATTTGAGGATTTACAGGCAAAAGAAATCATCGAGTTTACTGGAAACCTGGCAACTAAACATGGCTTCTACAATTATTTTGAAGATTATAATGAAAATAGAACGTTTTTTTATGACTGGGCCAAATTTATAGATATAGAAAGGCAAGAGCGGACTAGAAGGGTTTTGGAGGCAAACAAATCAGGTGCAATACTCAGTCCACTTTGGGAGGCCATTCTTTATTTGATAAATAATTATAGCGACCCGCACTACGATACAAAAACTGTTGCAGAATTTTTAAAACAAAACGAAAACAACAAATATGCGATGCTGATAAGGACCCTTCAAAAGCTGGGCAAAAAAGAAATATGGTATCAAAATAATACTCGTTTGAAATATGTTTATGACGACACAAAATTAAAACTACTCTTAGGAGACGGTACAGAGCCTATTTATTATTATGATGTAAGTCAATTGGTAAAAAAACAAAAATCTACACCATTGTATAAATTTTTAAATGACAGGGACTGGAACTATGTGACCAATCATAAAGATACAGAGGCAAACAGGCTCGTCAAACAATGGGTTAAAAGGGATGAGAAGTTAACTGGAAAAAAGGCCAGCAATATTTTTGAAGATTTTTTAAATAAAAATCAATATATAAAGGCTACCCGCATTGAAATTGTGGAATTAATAGAAAAAGAAGACTATGATAATGCGCTCTCTTTGATAATTGAAGCCAGGATGAAATATCCTGACAACTATGATTTATTGGCGGATGAAGCTAATATATATTTTAAAAAAGGCAACACGAATAAATTTTTAGAATTATTAAAAGAAGGGATTATTCTAAAACCCAATGAACCTGAATTGTATTATAATATTGGTGTTCTAAGAGCTGAGACTGGAAATATAGAAGAAGCAAATAATGCTTACAGAAAGGCTCTTGCTATAAAGCCGGATTATCACAATGCCTTGCTTAATTTTAGTTCTTTAGCAGAGGAAAACGGATACATTGAAGAAGCTATTAGCTATTATGAAAAAGCACTTGATGTTGATCCTGAGAATTATGATCTAAATTATGAATTAGGAGAGATTTATCTAAACGAAGCAAACAAAAAAACAAGGGAAGCAAATGAAATATTGAAAAACAAGGGAGACTTTGATATGTACAAAGAAGTATATTTAGCTAGGTTTAAGTATTTCAAAGGAGCTCTGGTTTGTTATAAAATTGTACTAAAAACAGACGACTCGGATGACGTGCTGAAAGAACAAGTTTTGACTTTGCAAAAAACGGTTGATAAACTTAATGCACGGCTTAAAGGTGCAAAATCTAAGAACGAAAAACAGTCGGTCCCATCTGAATCTACCAATACATCAGTCGGAAAGTAAAAATGAAATTGAGGTATCAGAACCTTATATGTAGATTTATCCAAGGGAACAGGTAGACGTATGGATAGATGACTATAACCACCACCGGCCACATGACTGCCTAAATGGGCTGCAACCAAAATTATTTGGAAAATTCCTGTACCCCTTGGGAAAGGAAACCCCTAAACCAGAAATAAATTCTAACTTACTGCTGTCCTAATTAGGGGAAGCTTACACAACCAAGTGTCACATAGATTTCAAAATACCGTTTAACATCTATGTAGCCTGAGTTTGGTTGTTGAAATGAATGCTTGGACAGCCGGTAACACATGCCGGCTTGTTTGCACCAACTCTTTTTTTATAACCGAACCTGGTTTTGCTATCATTGGAAACACATTGAACCAAACGCATATAAAAAAGGGGGTAAACATGAAAATTGACCTAAAAAAGTACATGAATGAAAGGGATCAACTGAGGTCTTCCAGCAAGGTCCCGGGCCCTGTAATTACCATTTCAAGGGAGTATGGATGTGGAGGCACAGCACTGGCCAAAAAATTTATCGAGGCTATATCCGGAGGTGAAAACAACAATTCGAAAAAGCAACCCTGGAGTATTATCAACAAAGAGGTGTTGACGCTTTCGGCCCAGGATTTGAAAGTGACTCCTAAAAGAATCGAAAAAAGTGTGGAGACTTTGGAGGTGAATGCTGTGGAAGAACTTCTAACCTCACTTTCCCCACATTATGAACTCACAGACAAACGCATCCACCAGACTGTGGCAGATGTAGTTACCGACCTGGCGAAAAAGGGACATGTGATCATTATAGGCAGGGGAGCTGCCGGTATGGTGAAAAATATAGCCCAATCCTTGAGAATTAAACTGATAGCGCCTTTGGAATGGCGGATTAGGAGTGTCTGTAAGAAAAGGTTGGTATCTGAAGAAGAGGCAAAGCAGCGTATTGCAGAGATGGATCCTAAACGCGACCAGTGGAACAAACTTTTGAATTATGGAAAATTCGGAAATGGCCTGTTCGATATCCTATTCAACAGGATGCTGATGACCGATGATGAGATTATTTCTACGATGAAGGGTTTGGCCCTAAAACGTGGATTGATTTGATCATTTCACAGCATGTCAAAAAAAAAGGCTGTTTCAAAAGCATTCCGTCATTGCGAACGGAGTGAAGCCTGCCTGTCGGACAGACATGGCAATCTTATCATACAAGGTGTAATCGAGATTGAGATCACTTCGCTACGCTCGTGATGACGGTTTATTGAACTTTTGAGACAGCCTCCTTTGAGTTTCGTGAACCTGTTCGGGTTATCCGATTGCTACCCTTTTGAAGGCATCAACGGTCAATCCTTTGTTTACTCCATCCAGGTACTGCGAAATGTTCACAGAGCTGTCTTTAACAAAGGCCTGGCTCAACAAAGTATTCTCTTTGTAGAATTTGTTCAACTTGCCCATGGCGATTTTTTCCAGCATTTGCTCTGGCTTTCCTTCGGCCCTGGCTTGTTCTTTTCCTATTTCGATTTCTTTTTCCACTAAAGTGGCATCTACACCGTCTTTGTCCAGTGCCAATGGATTCATAGCAGCGATTTGCATCGCTACGTCTTTACCGGCATCAGTCACGTCGGTTCCATTGGTGTTGGATAGGCCAACCAATACACCCAGCTTGCTTCCGGCGTGTATGTAAGGCACTACTTTTTCTGCTTTCAATTTTTCGTAAGCAGTGATTTCGAGTTTTTCACCGATTTTTCCGATGTTCTCTACTATTTTCTCACCCAGGGTGATATCTCCTGCTGGCAAAGCTTTGATAGCCTCGATATCAGCAGCGTTGCTGGTATAGGCAGCTTCCAGTATTTCATTGCCCAGAGCTACGAAATCAGTGTTTTTTGCCACGAAATCAGTTTCACAAGTAAATGCGATCAAAGTAC
The DNA here is from genome assembly GCA_040222275.1 of Cyclobacteriaceae bacterium. Classification (GTDB taxonomy): domain Bacteria; phylum Bacteroidota; class Bacteroidia; order Cytophagales; family Cyclobacteriaceae; genus CAXBNB01. Next base: position 60,178 of record JAVKDJ010000099.1, on the reverse strand, counting down.
CTTCGGTCTGGTCGTCATTGGTTTTCACCAACACAATACCTTCGGTAGTTTCCCTGTCAGACCTGGAAGCACTTACTTTCTGGCCTTTCTTCCTAAGGAGTTCGATTGCCTTGTCATAATCACCGTCAGCCTCTACCAATGCTTTTTTACAGTCCATCATGCCAGCTCCTGTCATTTGTCTTAGCTGGTTTACTTCTTTTGCAGTAATTGCCATTTTCTTGTTATTTGTTTTTTTACTAATGCTTTTAAAATAAAATTGAACACCAGTCCCGACTGGTCGGGGTAATGTTCAATTTCAATAATTTATCTATATCGTATTGTACTTAGTCTGCTGCTGCTTCCTCTTTAGCGTCTGCTGCCTTCTTCGCTTCTATTTCCTCTTTCTGCTTCGCTTCGTCCTTGTCCTTCTTCCTTTCGTTCAGGCCTTCTTCTATAGCCTGGCCAATGTGCCTCACGATAAGGTCTATGGCTTTGAACGCATCGTCATTTGAAGGGATTGGGAAGTCAACCTGGTTAGGATCAGAGTTGGTATCTACCATGGCAAATACGGGGATGTTCAACTTCTGGGCTTCCTTGATAGCAATGTGCTCCCTTTTGATATCTACTACAAAGAGTGCAGCCGGCAATCTGGTGAGGTCGGCTATACCACCAAGTACCCTTTCGAGTTTGATTTTTTCCCTGCTGATCATCAGCCTTTCCCTTTTCGCAAGATTTTTGTAAGAATCCTCTTTCAACATCTTGTCCATAGAAGAAAGTTTCTTCAGGGATTTTCTGATGGTAGCAAAGTTTGTCAGCATACCACCCAACCAACGGTCGGTTACGTAAGGCATCCTATTCTTTTGGGCTTCTGCCGTTACTACTTCCCTTGCTTGCTTCTTGGTAGCTACAAACATTACTTTTCTTCCAGATTTTACAATCTGCTTAATTGCGTTTGATGCTTCTTCGAGGCAATTAAGGGTTTTATAAAGATCTATGATATGGATACCGTTCTTCTCCATGAAGATGAATGGTGCCATACGTGGATCCCACTTTCTCGTTAAGTGTCCGAAGTGGACACCAGCATCAAGTAAGTCTTTGTGCTCTAATTTGGCCATTAAAAATTATATTAAATATGTATTGATTAACGCTTGCTAAACTGGAATCTTCTCCTCGCTTTTCTCCTACCGTATTTCTTCCTTTCCACCATTCTTGGATCCCTGGTCAAAAAGCCTTCTTTCTTCACTGCTGGTCGGTGTTCCGGGTTCACTTCGATAAGTGCCCTGGCTATTGCCAACCTGATCGCCTCAGCCTGGCCTTTGTAGCCGCCTCCGCCTACTACCAGTTTGATATCATAGTTGCCATCTTCTTCTACCACAGCTAAAGGCTGCTTTACGATAGTCTGGTATATTTCAAATGGGAAATACTCATCAAGACTTCTGTTGTTGATTTGGATTTCACCTTTACCTGCCTGCATGTATAATCTTGCAACAGAGGTTTTTCTTCTTCCTATAGTGTTTACTACGTCCATACAGGTTATATATTTAATGCTTTAGGCTGTTGTGCTTCATGTGGGTGTTCGTTACCCTCATACACGTACAAATTCTTATAAATAGCTCTTCCAAGCCTGCTTTTTGGCAACATGCCTTTCACAGCCCTTTCCACAAGGATGGTAGAGGATTTTCTGTTCATCACCTCTTTAGGGGTTTGCTTTTTCTGACCACCTGGATATCCCGTGTGGGAAACATAAACCTTGTCGGTCCATTTCTTGCCAGTTAGTTTTATCTTGTCAGAATTGATCACAATCACATTGTCACCGCAATCAACATTGGGTGTGTAGCCCGGCTTGTATTTTCCGCGTATTACTTTTGCAACTTCGCTGGCCAACCTACCCAGTACTTTTCCTTCGGCATCTACAACCACCCAGCCTTTTTCGACTGTTGCTTTGTTTAACGATGCTGTTTTATAACTTAATGAATCCACTATATTTTGTATTGAATTTTAAACAAAATCATACCACCCCTCAAAAAGGGACACAAAAATAGATTTTTTAATTTTGAAAAACAAAACTGGGACAAGAATTAGTTCTTTTTTTAGCTATTTCTTTTCAATTGGTTCAAAAGTACCCTGAAATCCTTTGGGTAGTCTGCCTGTATTGTTATTTCTTGCCCATCAACCGCTGAAAATTGCAGTTTGAAAGCATGAAGCGCAAATCGTTTGATCAGTGGTTCTTCTTCGGTATTCTTCTTGAGCGAAAATTTTTGTTTGATAGAAGAGAGGTAAAAAGGGACTCCCCCATAAAGCTCGTCCCCAACTATGGGAGTGCCTTTGCTGGCCACATGTATCCTGATCTGGTGCATCCTCCCTGTTTGGGGCATGCATTTCAACAAGGTATGTTTTTTAAATATTTTAATAGTATCAAACGTCGTTAGGGCCGGTTTGCCTTCCAGCCTGTCAACACATACTTTGCCATTGCCCAGCACTCGTATGGGTTCTTCTACCACCGAGCCTTCTATGTTTACTGTGCCTTCCACTACTGCATGGTATTCTTTGAATACCTTTCTCTTTTCAAACTGGGAGGCGGCAAAGCTGTATGCAGGCAGGTTTTTGGCAAACAACAACACGCCACTGGTTTCTTTGTCTATCCTGTGGCAGACTTTTGCATCGGGACAAATACTACGCACCAGTCCCAGGGCATTGTACTTGTCGTTCCTGTCTTCCAATGTGGAAAGAAATGGCGGCTTGTTGATGGCAAGGTAGTCGTCGTTCTCAAACACGACGGAATCCTGAATATTGATTTTCTTCATAGACTGTATCGACCCGCGAATATCGCCAATATTGATGAATTAGAACAACAGGCCCCCGGATATATTCACGCTGGGCCAGGTGAGGAAACCGCCACAGGTAATGTTAGTGATTTACCGGATTTAAATGCCGGGTTGGGGCAGGGCTTACTTCTGACCGTCCAATTTGAAACTAAATTCAGAGCTTTTCCCCACCTTGCTCTTTACTTTGATTTCACTGCCATGGGCCTCTACTATGTGTTTGACAATAGAAAGTCCAAGACCTGTGCCTCCACGTTCTTTCGACCTACTTTTATCCACGCGATAAAAACGCTCGAATATGCGGTTGAGGTGTTCCTGGGGAATACCGATACCATGGTCGATCACGCTTATTTTCAAGCGGTTGTTCTTTTCTTCATCTATAGACACGAAAACTTTGCCGGTATCCTTGGAGTATTTGATGGCATTGGAGATCAGGTTGACCAACACCTGATAGATGCGTCTGGGGTCAGCATATACCATCACTTCTTCAAATCTCTTGCAGGAGGCATACAGTTTTATGTTTTTTCTGTGTGTGGTTTCTTCAAACTGGTCAAATACATCGTAGATCATTTCCCCAATATCGAAATTTTCCCTGTGCATGGTGATGTCGCCGGCTTCCATGTGGGACACGGTGAGCAGGTCCTGCACCAGGGCATCCAGCCCATCAAGGCTCTTGGCCGCCTTCTTAAGAAATTTCATCCGAATGTTCTCATCGTTGACCGCACCATCGAGTAGTGTATGCACAAACCCCTGGGCGGCAAAGATTGGTGTTTTCAGTTCGTGCGATACGTCTGCCAGAAACTGCCGCCTGAATTTCGCCATTCTTTTCAGCTCTTCTATTTCTGACTGTTTGTTTTGGGCATACTTATATAGTTCTGCATATATATTGTTCAGCGACTTAAAATCTTTTGCCTCTTTGGCCCCCGGTCTTTCGGCTTTTTCTATTTTATGGAAAAGGTTGTAAAGTCCTTTCAATTCCCTGAAAAAGAGAAATTCCAATACGACATATATAATAGTAAAGGAGGTGACAAAAGAGAATACATATATCCACCAAAATTCCATGACGGTGAAATCCTGGAAAACGTACAGGGAAAGTGACGTAATCGTAGATAGGGAAATTGCCAGCAGAAGGGCAAGTACCCTTGAGTTCAATGCCATAAAGTTGTGTTTTTATCGTTCAGAAAGCGCACCGTCGTTTTAGCACCTGGCGACAAAGGTAATTATTATTTGGCCCAGTCAATAGTGCGGTCTATGGTTCAGTAGTTGGGGGGGGAGGTCGGTCAATTGATTTCGAACTTGTAGCCCACTCCTTTGATCGTGGAGATGTAACCTTCTCCAATTTTTTCCCTCACTTTTCGTACATGCACATCTACCGTGCGGGCCAGTACATATACATCTGTTCCCCAGATGTTGTGCAGAAGGTCTTCCCGACTGAATACTTTGCCTGAATGCTGCGCAAGAAAGTAGAGCAATTCAAATTCCTTTTTGGGCAGGTTGAGCTCATTGTCCGACTGATAGACCACATAGCTCTGCTTGTCGATGACCAAATCCCCAATTTCAATTTTGTCATCTTCAGGCTGCTTGGAGTTTTTTCTTCTGAACAGGGCATTGATCCGGCTCATGAGGGCACGGGGTTTAATGGGCTTGGTGATGTAGTCGTCCGCACCGGTTTCAAAGGCCGCCACTTCTGAATATTCCTCAACACGTGCCGTGAGGAAAATAATGAAAGTATGGCTGAGCTCATTGAGTTCACGAAGCTGGCGGCAGGTCTCCACACCGTCCTGCTTGGGCATCATGATGTCCAGCAAGATTAGGTCGGGAACAAATTTCTTAGCCAGTTCTACACCTTTTATTCCGTCCAGTGAAGTTTGAACCACATATCCCTCTTTTTCCAGATTGTACTTAAGCAGGTCCAGTATATCCGGCTCATCATCAACAATGAGCACTTTTTTTTCTTCGGCCATGATCTCAATATCGTATTAAAGGTGACTTAATGTTAATCACAATTTATTAATGACCCAAAATTGTGGCATAAGATCGCAAAATCAAATCTTTAATTCACTCATAACAATTATTTAACCTCTGGGAAATACTGGATTTTCTTATATTTTGTTGAGGGGGTTTCTAAGCCCAGAGGCATATTTTATATCCAGTTCTATGGCGCCAATAAACATGTCCGTCCGTACCTTCAGCGGTATTTTATTGTCGTCATCCGAAAGCCAGGCATGCACAGAGTCTTCACCATCGAAAACAGAATTTTTTGGCATGATCGGGGCTATTTTCAGTGACCTGATTTTACCAATTTTGGTTTTGATGACGTCCCTGCCTTCATACCGTACTTTGAAATCGAAAATTTTGTTCTTATAAAACCCGTTGATCGCTACAGTATCCCCTGGCAACAATTTGTTGAAATCGATTGTCCTCAAGTAGAAAAAACCACTCACAACGTCCTGTATATTGTCCGGCACTGCGTAGGGCACAATCCTATCCAGCCTTTTCGTTTCCCTGTCCAGCACATGTACAAACAATGAGTCCTTTTCATGGTCGTACTCCATGATCTCATTTCTCTTGTAGCTGCCTTCATCTATATACCTGTAAAACCTCTGGGGAATAATGGCGGCAGTATCTATGTAAGTGCCCCAGTGGTTCCTCACTTTTGCTATTACATCAAAAAAGCTGGTTGTCTTTCCATATATATCTACTTTGAAGCATGGCCTGTTGTTGACGGTGGATATGTTGTGGTCCACGATCATTTCACCTTCGGCGGCTTTAATGAATCCGTAATGGGCATAATATTTTAAGTGTTCGCCCTGTGAAAAGTTTTTGTTGGGGACTTGGCGATAATGGACCTCGGGGCTATGAATAGCTGCTGTCAGCATGAGGAACAACAATATGACGGCCCAATACCTCATGTTTATTGGTGTTCTTTTTGATACAGAATGAATTCCTTCAAATTGCCGGCAAACTTTTCGTTTAATTCCCGCTCCAGCTGGTCGATTTTTGAAAAATACCTATTGAAGGATTGAAAATAGCAGTTATTTGGCAATTGTTTGGAAAAAAGTCCACGGAACCTTCTGGGATTACGAAAAGAAATGGTGTCCACCGACCGGATGATTTGGCCAATCATCTCTGTTTTGAGTTCCAGTTTGGAAGAATCAGTCAGATCCGAGGTAAACGATCGGTACAGGCTATCGAGTTGTTTGGTGCCAGCGAGCATGTGATTGGTATATTTGATGTAATCGTACTCAGAATCAATATAATTTTTCAAATAATCATTTTCCGTGCCATACTTGAACTTCAAAAACTGAATAGCTCCTTTTTCTCCTATAAATGAAGCCAGGTTTTCGTTGTAAACAAGCGAATCCCTTATGAATATAGTAGCATGTGTCAATTCATGTATGACCATTTCGGCCAGTGAGCCCTCACTTCTTTCCAATTGATTGGATAGGATGGGGTCGTTGAACCAGCCCAGGGTGGACCATGCATTTACCGTTCGGATGCGGGTGTCATATCCTTTTGATTTTAAATGGTCCCTTTCGACTTTGGCTTTGTTCAGGTCAAAAAAACCTTTGTATGAGAATTTTCCCAAAAAGGGGAAAGACCACTCCACTGCTTTGAGTTTGAATGGCTCAGATGCAGACAAGTTCCAAAGAATATCTTTGCCTTGCTGATCATAAACCGATGTGAAGTTTTGGGTGTTTTTTAATCCCAGGGAATCGATGGCAAATTCACGTATTTCCTGCATCAGCATAATTTTGGTTTTCAGTGAGTCCGGAAAATCATGGTCTTGCATGACTTCTGGGATTGGCCTGGCATTCCACACTACATCAAGCTGACCTTTGGCCTGCATGATGCCATATCCAATCAGGTCTTTATAGATAATGACCGTCAAAACCATGCAGCCACCTATAAAAGCCAATGTAATTTTCTTTTTCATATATCCTTAACTGAACGACATTGCATAATAAATAGCAACAGTCCGCATTTTTTGAAGTCAAAGGCTGGGAGTAGTTAATTTTAACTAATTAATTTAGCTTTTAACCACAAAATGCCTTTTTATGCCTCGTGTTTATCTTTCATTCAACCTCATTTGGCTTTTAAAATACTAATATTTATAGTAATCTTGTTTAATTTGTCAAAATTATTGTACAAATTGCACCTGAATACGGAATGTGGTTCAATTTATTATATTTTCAAATATTGTAGATCACCGTTTGAAATTTTAAGCTAATTTAGCTTTGACTATAACTCTTTAACAGCACAATGCCATGAGCGAAAACACAGAAAAATTAAAGGCCCTCCAACTGACAATAGACAAACTCGAAAAGACCTATGGCAAAGGGTCTGTTATGAAACTCTCTGATGAGAAAGTATTGGACATACCATCGATACCCACGGGTTCATTAGGCTTGGATATTGCCCTTGGTATTGGAGGGATTCCACGAGGGCGTGTGACGGAGATTTATGGCCCTGAATCGTCGGGAAAAACAACCCTGACCATGCACTGTATCGCTGAGGCACAAAAGAAAGGCGGACTGGCAGCATTTATTGATGCCGAACATGCATTTGATAAGACCTATGCCGAAAGGTTGGGGATAGATACTGAAAATTTGCTGATTTCCCAGCCAGATAATGGCGAACAGGCGTTGGAGATTGCGGAACACCTGATACGATCAGGGGCCATTGATATTATAGTAATTGACTCGGTAGCGGCACTGGTACCCAAGGCGGAGCTCGAAGGTGAAATGGGAGATAGTAAAATGGGCTTGCAAGCACGGCTCATGAGCCAGGCCCTGAGGAAGCTGACCGGGGCTATTAACAAGACTGGTTGCGCTTGTATCTTCATCAACCAGTTGCGTGAAAAAATTGGTGTTATGTTCGGAAACCCTGAAACTACCACCGGCGGTAATGCACTTAAATTTTATGCGTCTGTCAGGCTGGACATTCGCAGGATAGGGCAGATCAAGGAAAGTGCCGACAATGTGATGGGTAACCGCACCAGGGTGAAAGTGGTAAAAAATAAGGTTGCCCCTCCATTCAAAGTAGTAGAATTTGACATCATGTATGGAACCGGGATTTCAAAAGTAGGCGAGATTATCGATTTGGGAGTTGAGCTGGATGTGATCAACAAAGCGGGATCATGGTTTTCCTACAAAGGAAACAAGCTGGGGCAGGGTAGGGATACCGTAAAGGCCCTGATAGCTGACAATCCCGAACTGATGGAAGAACTGGAAGCCACCATCAAAAGAAAAATACATGGGGATGTGTCGCCTGAGAAAGAGGTGAAAACGGACATGAAGGAGAATTAAAACTCCACCACGTAGGAATGCCCCTTGCAATTACATTTATGGATTTGCAAGGGGCATTTTTTTTAATATTTCATAAAAGCTTCTAAAATTCCATTTGGGATTTCGAAACCGGCAAAAAACAACCCAACTCCAAAAACCTTTCTCTTAAAATCTACTTTGGAGAGGGCAAGGGGCAGTGTACTTACCGATACCAGTGTGTATAGTATGGAAAACAGCAGGGTGCAGATGATCACGCCGGTTCCGCTGTTGATCAGCAACACCCCAAACATAGCAATAAAGAGTCCTACTATACCAATTTGGGCAGAAAGGCTTGCGCCATATTTTTCGACCAATCGACCTATGGGTATGGAGATAAAGGCCGAAAAGGCCAGGACCATGGACACCATTTGGTTGCCGTTGAACGAATCGGGTCCTGTAACAAAGATGTCCTCCAATCTATCGGGAAATTTATTGAACAACACTGTAGAAGCTATCCCAAAAGCAACCCCCAGGGCAATTACAAACGAGAAGTCCATTTTGCGTTCGGGTTCTACGACTACCTCCTCTTCCTGGTCAACAATGATTTCTATTTTGTCATCTACTTTTTGAGAAGTTTTGCGAAGGAAATATCCCGATACAAGTACGGCTACCCCACCACATATAAAGGTAGTAGGCGCACCCAGGTAGTCGATCAGCTCCACTATGATAGGCTCTACCGCATATATGAGGCCTGAAACCAGGGTAATGATGGCCATGGCACTGGGAAGTTTTTCAGCCGGGGCGAAAAGTTCTATGGTAGAGATGGCGGGACTGGTAAATATGCTCATAGAGAATAGCCAGAGTATTATCAGAAATGGTAAAAGCCACTTGAGTATCTCACCAGGGTTGGCCATCAAGGTAAAAGCAACTGCCATAAAGACCATGGCAGCAAAGCTGATGCCCGCTGTAATGACCGGGAGCCTGTGCCCGGAATTTTTCCGGAACCGGTCGCCGATCTTACCTGCAATGGGAGGTGTGATGACTAAGATCAACCCTTGAGCAACAAATAACATGAATGTGAAATGAACGAAACCAAAATTTTCCAATAATTTGGGTTGGTAATTGTAATAGGCGATCCATCCAATAATAACGGATGAATACAAGCCAGCAAGGCTTGCAAGTTGTGGCCAGTTGATCTTTTTTTGGGTTTCCATAAATGGTTGATTTAAGCTGAAATTTGAATTAGTTTAAAAAGTGTAACATCAATAATAGCGAATTCTACTGAGAATAGTTTGTCGCATAGATTTCCATAGATATTAAATTTTATACTTTTGCAGATTCGTTTTAATGATAGAATCGATGTTGGTACAGGCATCTTACCTATCTACCTTAAATTGAGGGAAAATGGTTGCGTGATTCAGATGAATCACCCAATAAATAAATTGTAGAGTAAATTATTATTAATATATTTTTTAGTAGCAACAAATGTCCTTATCTACCAAGTACAATCCGGGAGAAGTTGAATCGAAAATTTATGCAGAATGGATGGCCAAAGGGTTTTTCCATTCCAAACCCAATCCGGATAAAGAGCCCTTTACCATTATAATTCCTCCACCGAACGTAACTGGTGTATTGCACATGGGGCATATGCTCAACAATACCATACAGGATGTACTGATAAGGAAGGCCAGGATGGAAGGCAAGGAGGCTTGCTGGGTACCTGGAACTGACCATGCCTCTATTGCCACGGAAGCCAAAGTGGTGGGGCTTTTGAGGGAAAGAGGCATTACCAAAGCAGATTTAACCCGCGAAGAATTTTTGGGGCATGCCCATGAATGGAAAGATAAGTATGGGGGCATTATCCTCGACCAGCTAAAACGCCTGGGGGCATCATGCGATTGGGACAGGACATTTTTCACCATGGAGCCCAAGCTTTCCCAAGCAGTGATAGATTCATTCATCAAACTGCATCGAAAGGGCTATATCTATAGGGGACACAAGATGGTGAACTGGGATCCCAAAGCCCAAACGACTATTTCCAATGAAGAGGTAATTTACCGGGAAATTGATGCTGCGTTGTATTATGTGAATTACCAGCTTGAAGGTAGCGATGAATTTGTGACAATTGCTACGACAAGGCCTGAAACTATACTGGGTGACACGGCTATCTGTATCAACCCCAACGACGAGCGGTACAAGCACCTGAAGGGAAAACGGGCTATCGTGCCGCTGGTAAACCGAAGTATCCCTATCATAGAAGATGAGTATGTTGACCTGGAATTTGGAACAGGCTGCCTGAAAGTAACCCCGGCTCACGACACCAATGACTATGACCTGGGGCAAAAGCACAACCTTGAGACAATAGATATACTCAACGATGATGGCACCCTTTCGGAGGCTGCACAGTTTTTTGTGGGTATTGATAGGGAAGAAGCCAGAAAACTGGTTACCAAAGAATTGAAATCACTTGGCCAGTTGCTGAAAGTTGAAAACCTGAGGCACAAAGTTGGTTTTTCGGAAAGAAACCCCGACACGGTAGTGGAGCCAAAGCTCTCCTTACAGTGGTATGTAAACATGGAGGAGATCGTAAAGCCGGCCCTGGAAAATGTGATGAATGATGAAATCCAGTTTTATCCTCCAAAATTTAAGAATACCTACAAACACTGGCTCGACAATATCCGTGACTGGCCTATCTCCAGGCAACTTTGGTGGGGGCAGCAAATCCCGGCCTATTACTATGGTGAGGATGGCGTGGCTGTAGCACCTACTATTGAAGAAGCCCTGGAAATAGCAAGGAAAGATTCAGGTGACCCCAGCCTCCAATTGTCCGACCTGAAGCAGGATGAAGACGTGGTAGATACCTGGTTTAGCTCCTGGTTGGTGCCAATTTCAGGTTTTGATGGATTTGAAAATCCTGATAATGAAGAGATCAGGTATTATTACCCAACTTCGGTGCTCGTAACCGGGTGGGATATTATTTTCTTTTGGGTAGCCAGGATGATTTTCGCCGGATACGAGTTTATGAATGAAAAACCTTTCGAAAAGGTTTATTTCACGGGGATGGTGCGCGATCTCCAGCGCAGAAAAATGTCCAAATCCCTGGGGAATTCACCTGATGCCCTGGCATTGATAGACCAGTACGGGGCAGATGGTGTACGGGTAGGAATGCTGTTGAGCTCCGCAGCAGGAAACGACTTGCTTTTTGATGAGAAGCTCTGTGAACAGGGTAGAAACTTCTCCACGAAGGTTTGGAATGCCTTTCGTTTGGTCAAAAATTGGGAAATAAAGGATCAGCCTATAAGCGAAAAAAATAAAATCGCAATTGAATGGTTTGAAGCACGGTACAATCAGGTGCTGAAAGAACTGGAAGACCATTTTGCCAAATTCAGGCTATCTGATGCGCTGATGTCGGTGTATAAATTGATATGGACAGACTTTTGTTCGTGGTACCTTGAGATCATCAAACCCGATTTTGGAGAACCTATAGACAAAGAAACTTATAATACTACCATCGCTTTCTTCGAAAAGCTGATGAAGGTTGTCCATCCTTATATGCCCTTTATTTCAGAAGAAATATGGCAGAATATAAAGGAACGAGGCGATAGTGATTATTTGATTGTGGCAGAATGGCCCAAGGCCAAGGCTTACGATACGGACATCATAGCAAGTGCCGAAAAATCATTTGAGCTTATTTCAAATATCAGGAATATCCGTAATTCGAATGGTATTTCTTATAAAAACGAACTGGAGCTCTTTGCCAAAACAGCGAATTTTGATGATTACGCTGCTTTTCAGAACATCATATCTAAACTGGCCAATTTATCAGCGTTTACCCAATGCACTGAAAGCCCAGGCAATGCCATTGGCTTCACGCTTAGGTCTGACGAATTCTTCATTCCTGTAGAGGGAAACATCGATGTGGAAAAGGAGAAAGAAGAGCTGTCCAAAGAATTGGAATATACGCAAGGATTTCTCAACACCATCAACAAAAAGCTAAGCAACGAGCGATTTGTGAACAATGCCCCTGAGAATGTAGTGGCCATAGAGAAGAAAAAACAGGCCGATGCAGAATCAAAAATTGAAATGCTCCAATCGAAGTTGAACGAGTTGGGGTAAAAATCGTATAGAACAGGCCATTAGCCAATGGATAAAAAAAGGGGCAAGTCAAAAACTTGCCCCTTTTTTGTATCCCTGATTGAGGGTTTAAAATTTTCTAATACCTTTTAAAAAATAGATTGGAATATGTCATTGAAAATGGCAAATCCCATGATGCCCAAGAGCAATACCATGCCTACTTTCTGTGCATTTTCCAGAAACTTATCAGAAGGCTTTCTGCCCGATACCATTTCATAGGTAAGGAACACCACATGCCCTCCGTCCAGTGCGGGAATGGGCAGAAAGTTCATAAAAGCCAGGATCATGGAGAGCAGGCCTGTTATGTTCCAAAATTTCACCCAACTCCAGGTACCACCGTATATTTGGGCAATTCGGATTGGTCCGCTTAGTGACTTGGAAAGTGAAACTTCTCCCCTGAAAATTTTCCCAAAACCAACAATATTTATCCATACTTTGCTGAATGCCTCTTCAGTACCCTTGGCTATGGCTTCACCGAAGTTGTAGTCGTAGTGGGAGAAGTTGATGAGTGAAACGGGGTAGAAGCCAAGGGTGCCATCTTCACTCACTTCCAGTTCCAGGGTTTCCTGTTGTCCTGTTTTTCTATTCACCATCACGGTGATGGTCTGGTTTATATTTTCTTGCAGCACCTCCTGGAGCTCATGAAAGTAGTTGACACTTTTCGAGTTGATCGACACGAATTTGTCCCCTTCCAGCAGCCCACCTTTGGCAGCCCCGGTACCTGTGAGCACCTGTCCCACTTCGAAGGGGTATAGGAAACCTATAAACCTGCCTTTGTTTTTTTTGTCCGAGTATTTGTCTAGAAAAGTAATAGGAATGTTGATGGTCAGGGTCTCATTGCCACGTTGCACCAGATATGATCCATTTTCAGCCATGATAGTTTCAGGGCTGATCAAGTCTGTAAACTTTTCAAAATCCTGGCCATTGACCTTTAGTATCTTGTCGCCTGTCTGGAAACCGATTTCCTGGCCAAGCTCATAAGCAAGGATGCCGTGCTTGTTCAGTTCTTCTTTGGTCACGATAGATTCCCCTTGACTGTAGAAAAGACCAATAAATATGAATATACCGGTGATCACATTGACAATTATGCCACCCATCATAACAATGAGCCTTTGCCATGCTGGCTTGGCCCTGAACTCCCAAGGCTCAGGTTCGGCTTTCATGTTTTTAGTATCCAGGGATTCGTCTATCATCCCCGATATTTTCACAAAGCCACCAAGCGGGATTGCCCCTATGGAATATTCCGTTTCCCCGTATTGAAATCCCCATATTTTTGGTGGAAACCCTATAGAGAATTTCTCTACCCTCATGCCAAATGTCTTTGCGGCTATCAGGTGTCCCCATTCGTGTACACCTACCAAAATCGAAAGGCCCAAAATCAATTGGGCTGCCATTACTAATCCCTCCATCAATTAATTATTTCTAATGCTTTTATCCTAGTTTCCTTGTCTGTGCTAACGTAATCTTCTATGTCTGGTGTGGAAATATGTGGTAGATTGGCCAGACAACTCTCTACTACATCCGACATTTCCAAAAATCCTATTTTGTCTTTTAAAAAACCCTCTACTGCAATTTCATTTGCGGCATTGAGAATACAAGGTTGATTGCCCCCTTTTTTCATGGCCTCATAGGCCAGTTTGAGGTTCCTGAACGTTTTCAGGTCCGGTTGCTCAAAAGTTAAAGAGGGATAATCGGCGAAGTTAAACCTTTGAAAATCAGAATCCAACCTATTCGGGTAACTTAGCGCAAATTGTATGGGTAAACGCATGTCTGGTAGTCCGAGTTGTGCTTTTATAGACCCATCGCTAAACTGCACCATAGAATGAATGATCGACTGAGGGTGTACGACTACTTCTATCTGGTCATAGTTCACGCCAAAGAGCCATTTGGCCTCTATTACTTCAAGGCCCTTGTTCATGAGTGAGGCCGAGTCAATTGTGATTTTGGCACCCATGTCCCAATTGGGGTGGTTAAGTGCCTGTTGTTTGGTGACAGTTTTCAGGAATTCTGTGTCTTTTCCCCTGAATGGCCCACCGGATGCCGTCAATATTATTTTCTCTATTGGGTTATGAAATTCGCCCAGCATGCATTGAAAGATTGCAGAGTGCTCAGAATCGACAGGGTATAGGTTGACCCCTTTTTCACGTGCCAGCTTGGTAATCAATTCACCTGCCACCACCAGGGTTTCTTTATTGGCCAGGGCAATGTGCTTGCCGGCATTGATGGCATTGATGGTAGGCTTGAGGCCCGAGTACCCTACCAATGCGGTTAAGACCATATCTATGGTATCCATTTCAACTACGCTGGCCAGGGCATTTTCACCTGCATATACTTTGATGTCCAATGGGTTCAAGGCTTCAAATACCTCATCATATTTACTTTCATTGGCTATTACAACAGTATTTGGATTAAACTGACGGGCTTGTTTGATCAGTAGTTCGGAGTTGTTTTGTGCGGTCAACACTTCCACAGAGAAATGCGCGGGGTTGGTTGAAATTACTTCCAGTGCCTGTGTACCTATGGAGCCTGTAGAGCCAAGAATAGCGATATGTTTTGGTGAAGTCAAATTGGTGGTTTTTGAGTGGTTTTATAATTGGGTTAAATTTTGAATTTCATTAAGGATTCGGCAATCTTTCGGTCGTTGGAAAGGCGTGGGACTTTGTTTTGTCCGCCCAGTTTTCCCAGTGACTTCATGTGGTTGATGAAAGCTCCTTTTTGGAGGGGCACTATCTTTAGTTCCTCTAATATATTGCCCGTGATCAAGTCGTCGTAATATGAGTTCAACTTCTGGAGTTTGGTATTGATGGCTTGTGAAAACGAAGGAAAGTCTGATGGCGCCTGACCGAATTCTACGTACCATTCATGCCGGGGAAGACCGGATTCTGGTGTCACTTGCGGTGCAACCGTAAATTCCACGATTTCAGTTTCAGGGAAAAGCGAAACTGCGTGGTTCATGGCTTTTTCTACTTCTTCTCCGATAACATGCTCCCCAAAGGCCGATATAAAGTGTTTGATTCGTCCGGATACAACAATCCTATATGGGTTGGTGGATACGAATTTCACAGTATCCCCGATGGAATATCCCCAAAGACCGGCATTGCTATTGATGATCACCGCATAATTTACACCGGTTTTTGCTTCACTGATATTAAGTCGGGTTGGGTTTTCATCAAAATACTCATCAGCCGGAATGAATTCGTAAAAAATTCCTGAATTTAATAAAAGCAAGAGTCCTTCTGTATCCTGCTTGTCCTGAAAGGCAATAAATCCTTCAGAAGCAGGGTAGGTTTCTATAGAATCAACTGGTTTTCCAATGGTGTCAAAGAGTTTGGCTTTGTAGGGCTCAAAATTGACCCCACCATGTACAAACAATGAGAAATTGGGAAACACATCCTTGATAGGTTTACCCGTTTTTTCCTGTATTTTATCAAAATACATCTGTACCCAGGGTGGTATGCCTGAGATCAGGGTCATGTTTTTTGCCAGCGTTTCTTCTACTATCTTGTCCACTTTGTCTTCCCAATCTTCGATGCAGTTGGTTTCGTAAGTAGGCATCTGGTTGGAGCGGAGATAGGAGGGAACGTGGTGGTTGACAATGCCGGAAAGCCTTCCGGTATTGATGCCCGCAGTTTGGTTGAGGATAGGGCTGCCGGACAAGAATATCAGGTTGCCATCCAAAAACTGGCTTTGTCCGGTTTCATGTACATAATTGAGCAATGCGTCCCTCGCACTGTTGATGTGATTGGGAATGGATGCTTTGGTAATGGGAATATATTTGGTACCGGAGGTTGTTCCCGATGTTTTGGCGAAGTACTCTGGTTTTCCCGGCCAGAGGATGTCCGGGGTTCCTTTGAGAATTTCGTTGATATAGGGTGACAGTAATTCATAGTCACGAACTGGAACGAGCGATTTGAAATCAGCGTGCGTCCGTATGGATGAAAAGCTATGGTCCTGGCCAAACTTGGTGGATTTGGCTGTGCTCACAATCTCATTTAGTATCTTGTCCTGGGCGGCTAGAGGATTTTTCATCCATTGTTGCTGTTTTTTGACAACATGCCGGGCAAAAGGTTTGCTAAGTAAGGAGCGAAATCCCATGTAAATTGTTTGTTCTGTTCACCGCGAATTTAGTAGAAAGGCTGAATTTGGCAGCTTTTCAATACATTTTTAATATAGGATTCATGGTTTGGAAATGAAATACTGCACAGGCCAACCTGTTACAGCTATTCCCAGAGTGGATATTTTTCGAGGTGGATTTCCTTGCCAAAGAATAAATTGGCGGCTTTTTCAAACCCCTCGGTAATGTCAGAAACCAAAAACCTGTTTTTATTCGATCTGGATGGTGCCAAAAGGTTGGCTTCCTCCAGGTACCTTTTTAGGGATCGGGCTACTGTTTCTGCTGAATCGATGATTTCCACCGAACCATGATAGTATTCACTAATTTCATCCTTTATGATAGGATAATGTGTACATCCTAAAATCAATGATTCAATGTCCCTGAGACTTTCGTCAGACAGGTATTTGGCAATTACATCATGACTTATCGAATTGTGGACAAAACCTTCTTCGATCATGGGCACAAGTAGCGGTGTGGCCAGGGCACCAAAGTGTTTTACCTTGCCACTCAGTTTTTTGTCAAAAACACCGGAATTTACCGTTTGTAAGGTGCCGATCAAACCCACTTTGTTTACCCCATTGTTTTCTATGATGTACTCTACAGCCGGATCGATCACATTGATTACCCTGGCCTTGGACCCGGTATATTCTTTGATCAAATCGTATGCTGCTGCTGAAGCCGAATTACAGGCTATCAATATTACTTTGCAGTTTTGCTGCAACAAAATATCTGTGATTTTAATGGCATAGGCTTGTATGGTAGCCGTGGATTTGTCGCCATACGGGAGATGGGCTGTATCACCAAAATAGATAATTTGCTCGTCGGGCAATAAATTACTTACTGCTTTGGCTACAGTTAGTCCGCCTGTTCCACTGTCAAATATGCCTATTGGTTGCGAGGCTTCCATCTTTTTGTATGATAAGTTTCAACAATTGATTAGGAAGCACAAATAAACGGAATAACGCATTAAGTCTAATGGGAAGGGTATAATAATATTTACACCCTCCATGCTTTAGTGTGGATAGTCGTCAATAAAGTAGTTCCTGGAAGTGTGGTGTTGGCTTATATTTCTGCTTTTAGGGCAGATAGCAACATATTGACATGGTTGGCATCCGAGCTCTCGCCCATTAGACCGATACGCCATATTTTGCCTGCCAGGTTGCCCAGGCCACCACCTACTTCAATGTTGTACTTGTTAAGCAAATTGCTCCTGACACCAGCTTCGTCGATTCCTTCCGGCAGTATTACTGAGTTGAGCATGGGTAGTCTATATCCTTCTTTTACCAAAAAGCTAAATCCGAGCTCTTCCAATCCTTTTTTCAGCAGCAAGTGGTTTTCCTGATGTCTTTTAAACCTTTCTTCGAGCCCCTCTTCCAGCACTAGTCTGAGTGCCTCCCTGAGTGCAAACATGGCAGATACAGGACCGGTGTGGTGGTAAGCCCTTTTTGCACCAGTCCAGTAATTTTTCACCATGGTCAAATCCAGAAACCAGCTTTGTACCTTGGTTTTTCGATTGTCAAGTGCTTCTACCGCCTTTTGACTGAACGTCACGGGGGACAAACCGGGAGGAGCACTCAGACATTTTTGAGTGCCGGAGTATAGGGCATCTATTCCCCATTCATCCACTTTTAGTTCAGTTCCGCAATATGATGTAACCGCATCTACCACAAGAAGTGCACCGGCATCCTTGGTGATTTTGCTTATTTCTTCCAGAGGTTGTAGCACCCCGGTGGAGGTTTCGGCGTGGACGATGGCCACCAGTTTGGGGTTGCAGCCTTCCAGGGCAGTTTTGAGCTGTGCTGGTTCGATGTGCTCTCCCCAGGGAGCTTCTACCTTTATCACTTTTGCTCCACACCTTTCGGCTATATCGGCCATTCGTGTACCAAAAACCCCGTGAATGCAAATAACAGCTTCATCGCCAGGTTCCAGTAAATTGACAAGGCAGGTTTCCATGCCTGCGCTACCGGGGGCAGATACCACAAAGGTGAGCTGATTTTCGGTTTGCAATGTTTTCTGGGTCATGGTTTTTATTTCATCCATAATCTCTAAAAACTCAGGATCCAGATGGCCAATTAACGGTGTTGACATGGCCTTGAGTACCCTGGGGTGTACATCACTGGGGCCTGGTCCCATCAAAATCCTGTTGCTAGTGTTTAGTTCCTTTGTGTAATTCATTGCATTCCGTTTTATGTTAGAGCCTATAAATGGACTGCAACTTATTGAATAGTTGTGACTTCTACTGAGAATATATTAGACTTTTGTGCTCCTATTTTATCACATTGACTATGAGTTGAGGAGTGAAAAGGATAATATAGTTGTTAGTAGTGGCTGAAATATATGTTTGGGAGCATCAGTTAGTCAGAGATACCAATAAATCTGATTGGGTAATGATGTGTACTTTATCGCCTTCCCTCACCAGCAGAGCCTTGTTTTCCTTGTTTATAAATGAGGAAAGCACATCCACGGTATTGTCGCTGGCTACAAACCTGAATGAGGGATCCATTATTTCAGAAATGGCGCGTCCCTTCAGGTTGGGTTCGTCTATGAGCTTACGAAGTATTTTGGAATCCGAGATGCTCCCAACAAATTTACCTTTTTCCACAACTGGCGCCTGGTCTATCCCTTTTTTGGAAAGCAGGGAGATGGCTTCTCCTATAGGTGTATCCGAATCAATGGTGAAAAGCTCGTCATTGCCGTTTCTTCTCTGTATGATATCCAGCGCGGTAACGGATATGCCGCTTTCGGTATAGCCATGATCTTTCATCCAATTGTCGTTGTATATTTTGCCGAGATATCGGGTGCCATGGTCCGGCAATATAATTACCATCACATCATCCTCATTGAGGTGGTCTCTGGCGTATTCTAATGCACCTTTGACAGCAGAACCGCAAGACCAACCCACAAACAAGCCTTCTTCTTTGGCTAGTCTTCGGGTCATAAGGGCGCCATCTTTGTCTGTCACCTTTATGAAGTGGTCTATTACCGAAAAGTCAACGTTTTTGGGGAGTATATCTTCGCCAATACCCTCGGTCAGGTAGGGGTATATCTCGTTTGTGTCAAATTCACCAGTTTCTTTGTATTTTTTAAATACGGATCCATAGGTGTCAATTCCCACGGATATTACATTGGGGTTTTGCTCTTTCAAATATTTGGCTACCCCGCACATCGATCCTCCTGTGCCGACTCCTGCTGCATAATGTGTGATTTTGCCATCCGTGTCCCTCCAAATTTCAGGTCCTGTGGTTTCATAATGCGCTACCGTATTGGACATGTTGTCATATTGGTTGGGGTAGAAAGAGTTGGGTATTTCCCTGTTGAGCTTTTGGGCCACAGAATAATACGACCTGGGATCTTCGGCTGGTACATTTGTAGGGCAGACATATACCTCGGCACCAACAGCCCGGAGGATGTCAATTTTCTCCTGGCTTTGTTTGTCGGCAAGTGTGAAAATACATTTGTAACCTTTGGCAATGGCGGCCAGTGCCAACCCCATGCCGGTATTGCCGGATGTGCCTTCTATAATGGTGCCCCCGGGCTTTATGTGGCCCGCCTTTTCGGCATCCTCAATCATTTTCACAGCCATACGGTCTTTCATGGAGTTTCCTGGGTTGAAATACTCTACTTTGACCAGTATAGTCCCTTTTATACCTTTATTGACGTTGTTTAATTTGACCAGGGGGGTATCCCCAATTGTGCCGATAATCGAATCGTAATATTGCATTTTTGAGAAATTTGTTGTTGTACAAAGTTAGCCAGATTATATATTACTTTTTAACGGACTTTTAAAAACTAAGGGTTATCAATTTTTCCATTTAGTGAAAAATATTTGTTTAAATCTTGTGTAAAAAAATCCATAAATGGAATAAATTTATCCAAAAAAATACATATCTTTGGAGGGTGAAAAAGAAAACAAAAGATCAGGCCAGTGCTCAATACACTTCCAAATCCGGAAAGGCGCCCAAATTGGATGAGCCAGTGGTTGGCTATATGGCTACAGCCATGCCCCTTCATTTTTTGGCCGATATGTCGCCCCAGGATTTGGGGAAAGCACAAATTTCAGGTGATGTGCTTACAGGCTTGCAGGAAGAAACTTCGCTCAGTGCCCAGGCCATTGCGGATGCTGTAGGTGTGAGCAAAAGCAAATATTATGAGCTCATAAAACAAGACAGACTTTCCTTAAAAAACTTAGATGCCCTGGCTGATTTTGCTACCCTATGGCAAAAAGGTATCGAGGCTTTTGATGATGATCAGGCCATTTTGAGTGAATGGATGCAGACTCGCAATACCAATCTGGGAGGCATCAAGCCCATTGAGCTTGTATCTTCCAGGATGGGAAGAAGGGAGTTGGAAAAGGCATTTTCCCGCATTGAGCATGGATTGTACGGATGATTGTTTATCACCTTGACAAATGGAAATACCGTGAGGTATGGCCTCCAGAAGGCACATTGCATGGTGATGGGAGATGGAATAAAAAAGGCCAATGGATCATATATACATCTCCTGCCATTTCCCTGGCTAAATTGGAAATACTGGCCAATGAAGGTGCCCTGCCGATCAAAAGGATTTGCATGTCAATAGAAATTGACGATAGTGTACCGCTTTATGATATGCCGTTAAAGTATCTTCCGGAAGACTGGTTTAAAAAACCTTATCCTGCCTCCCTGTCTTCCTTGTTGAAACAACATTTACTGGATGCCGGCAGGCTATTGATTAGGGTACCTTCCGCACAATCACATTCAGAATTTAACTACCTTATCAATGTTCGGCATCCGGATTTTTATAAATCTATTAAACTGATTTCGGTGAAACCTGAACCTTTTGATCCGAGGTTGAAGAGTTGATCACGCTAAAAGGTATATTCCTCTGTTGTCAGTTTATCCTGATCCATAAACAGGAGGTTTAGTCGTCGAGCGCTTAACTGCTGAATAATGAATGGGGGCAAGGCTCTTCCTTCTAAATCCGAAAGAAAAAGGGTGTCGGTGGAGATGAGGTTGATATTTTGGGACAATGACCAACTGGCTTTGAGTAATGTGTCTGCTTCTGTTTGATTGGAGGTACAGCCAGGAGGTTGGCCTAATTTGTACAACAAAGAATCGGAATCCGTCACTTCAAATGCCAGGGTGTTGTTTTGCTCGCATTCGGATAGTTCCACTCTTTGTCCATCCTCTGTTTTGGACATCCGTACCCAGGTTTTTTTCTGGTCGCTTGCCAATAACCTAACTGCTTGGATTTTGGTGAATTCTTTTGAAATATCCCCTGTACCGCAAGACGGGAGAAACATAGAGGAGGCAATAAAAAGTGCAATTATTAAAAAAGTTGTTTTCATTTAATACTACCTGACCTTTGTCCCTTTTCTGTCGAATACAATATAAATCGGGTCGTCACCATCGTATGTTTCCAGGGCTGCTTCATCCATAAGGAAGACATTGGTTTCTTTCACAATATCGTTGAAATTTATAGATACTGGTTCATTGGTTATTTTTACTGCTGTTGCCCAGTTGAGTTGCCCCTGTTTGGAGCTGTTGACCAAAATAAAATTGTTTTTCGATTCTGGAACGCTGCTGTAGATATACCCTGAAATGTCTCCTTCTGCGGTGGGGGCATAAGCACCATTTACCCTGAGGACTTCATCGTCATACTGGAAATTATTAAGATCAAAGTTTACCTTCCATTTGATTGTCCTGTCATTGCCAACCTTTGCCAGATAGCCCTTATCCTTGTTTCCTGTGAACTCAAGCCCTAGTGCATATATGTTGGCCGAATCATCAGTGGTCACCGCAAGGGTGTAGTATTTGGACAGTTCCATGGCTGTATAGGTGCTATCTGTCCTGGCAATCAGATAAATGGAGTCGGCGGCATCTTCGCTCACACCCCATATACTTTTTTCCTTCCAATAAGACTGCAACTCTGCCCACTTGTTTTTTTCACGTTCAAACTGCTCCTCAATTTTTTTTCTGTATTTGATCAGTCCAAACTCTCCGCCATAGTGGTTTTCCACCAGGTTAGGGTATTTTTTGGCACCTTCAGTGGTGAAAGGTTCCACCAGCGTTGAAGCCTGAGTGGATATGGTCCTGATCATGTTGTTGATGCTGTCAGTGACAGCCAGTTGGTAGTTTACATCTGCCTCATCGGCAAGTTTGGTGTTCAGGTTTTCGTTGGTGATAAACTCGAACTTGGTGTGGTTGATCAATATGTTGAGTAGCTTTTCCGGCAAGGGATTTGGGTCAAGTTCCCTCAATTGTTTTTTTAGTACAGGATCTAGCGTGGTAGCCAGTTCATCTTCGCTGATGCCACCGCCAATTTTCACCAGGTCAAATTTTGATTTTAGCTCCTCATAAGTTGAAAGTAGGTTGTCCCTGGCACGGTTGACATCTATTCTTATTTTCTGTTGCACGTTTTCGGCCCAGGCAAGATAGTCCCAGGCTTCAATGTCGTTTTGATAAAAGTTTGCAGGAGATTTTCCGTCACTACCAAACTGGCTTATTTCAATAAAGTTGATTTCCGGGCTATAGCCTTTTCTACCCAGTTTGCTTACTGCATCCCTCACATTGTCAATGGCTATACGGATAGAGTCTGTCCTGTCAACCATGCCCTGTAGCTCATTTTTTTCTTCCTCGCTGGACATCAGCACAAAGTCATTTTCGTTTTTGTATAGTGTGGTAAGGTGGCGGTATTGTTCATTCGAAACTTTATAGTTTCTATCGGCAATTTCCAGGTTTTTATGAATTTGCTTGGCGTAGTTGTCGAGATTTTGCAAAGCCTCTATTTTCTTTTCTATGTCCAGATGTACATCCGAAAGCTTGATGCCAAATTCACCCGTCCTCAAGTCCCTCCTGTAGAAATCCTGGTAATATTCATCGTTTTTCCTCAATTCTTTATCGGTTATCAATGATTTGGCTTTGGTCAAAAAATGAATCGCCGAATCACATTTTTCCAGTAGAATGGTAGAATCCGAGATGATATGGTAACCCTCAATTTGCTGCTCGAAATAGAGCCCTTTTTGCAGGTGTGCATTGGCATGGTCGGCATTTTTAGAATCCCTAAGGAACCCATCGATTTGAGGAATGGCCGTTTCGTAGTTTTTTTCCTTGATTAGTGGAAATATATCTTTGTACTTCATTTTTTGACTAAAAGAAACACTTGGAGCAAGTATTATAAGTATGGTCAAAAGGGTGAACAGGCTGGTGTATTTCATAGCATTCAAAATTTTGTCAAGTGGGGGCGGACTTTACCGAGACCCCACTTATGATCCTAAATTAAAGAAAAATATCAACTTCCATTAAATTTTCCCTTGAGCATTCCCAATTTGCTCTGAAAATCGTCTTCCCTGGGTTTGGCTTTTGGTTTTGGTTTTCCTCCCCCTTTTTGGAAAGATTTCTTGAACGGGTCGGCTTTCAGGGAGAGGGAGATCCTTTTTTGTTCAATATTTACTTCGGTAACTGTCACCATTACTTTTTGCTGGAGCTTTACCACCTCAGCCGGGTCTTTCACAAATTTATCAGCGATTTGACTGATGTGGACCAATCCATCCTGATGGACTCCTACGTCAACAAACGCCCCAAATTTGGTAATATTGGTGACTATGCCTGGAATTTTCATGCCGACTTTAAGGTCTGTTACGTCATTGATCCCTTCTTCGAAACTGAACGATTCGAACTTATCCCTTGGGTCCCTGCCCGGTTTGGCCAATTCTGAAAGGATGTCTTTCAGGGTTGGCAAGCCAAAATCATCAGAGACATATTTTTCGAGTTTTATTTTCTTTCTTTCGGTTTCGTTTTTCACCAAATCTTCCACACGGCAGTTCAAATCCCTGGCCATTGATTCTACTGTACCATACCTTTCCGGGTGCACGGCACTCCTGTCAAGCACATTGTCACTTTCCCTTATTCTAAGAAACCCTGCTGCCTGCTCGAAAGCCTTGTCCCCCAGCCTTGGTACCTTTTTCAAAGCCGCCCTGTCTTTGAATGGGCCATTCTCATTTCTGAATTTTACAATATTTTCGGCCAATTGCGGCCCCAATCCTGCTACATAGGTGAGTAGCTGTTTGCTGGCAGTGTTCAATTCTACGCCAACGGCGTTTACACAACTTTCTACTACTTCGTCGAGGTTTCTTTTGAGCAATACCTGGTCCACGTCGTGCTGGTATTGGCCTACACCGATCGACTTGGCATCTATCTTCACCAGCTCGGCCAGAGGGTCCATCATACGCCTGCCAATGGAGACAGATCCCCTCACGGTAAGGTCTTCATTTGGGAACTCTTCCCGGGCTACTTCAGAAGCTGAATAGATGGAGGCGCCACTTTCGTTTACCATGGCTATGGTAATGGAGGCATCCAGGCCCAGCGTTTTCACGAATTGCTCGGATTCCCTGCCGGCTGTTCCGTTTCCGATGGCGATGGCTTCAATCTGATATTGTTTGATCAGGTTTTTGATGGTTTCACCTGCCTCCATTTTCCTGTTTTGAGGTGGATGAGGATAAATGGCATCAAATTTTTGAAGCATTCCTTGTCTGTCCAGGCACACTACTTTACAGCCGGTACGAAAGCCCGGGTCAATGGCCATCACATTTCTTTGTCCTAAAGCTGGAGACAACAATAACTGCTTGAGATTTTCGGCAAATACATGAATGGCTTCTTCATCGGCCTTGAGTTTCGAATCCAGCCGCACCTCCGTTTCCATCGATGGCTTCAAAAGTCGTTTGTAGGCATCTTTTACTGCCAGTTTTACCTGATCTCCAGCATCATTGTCTGATTTCACCACCTTCTTTTCAATAGAAACAATAGCTTCTTCTTCGTTTGGGCAGATGTCCAATGACAAGATCATTTCTTTTTCCCCGCGTCTCATGGCCAGCAACCTGTGCGACGGCACGCCCTTAATAGGCTCTTCCAGTTCGAAATAATCTTTATACTTCTGGCCGTCGGCTTCTTTGCCCTTCATCACTTTTGATGTGAGTATTCCCTTTTCCAGAAACATTTTACGTAAACCTGCCCTTATTTCCGCATCTTCATTTACCCATTCGGCAATGATATCCCTGGCGCCCTGCAAGGCATCTTCGGTAGAATTCACCTCTTTTTCTTCATTGACAAATTTATCGGCCAGTGAAAAGATGTCCAGATTGGTCTGCTCAAAGATATCTTTGGCCAGTGGTTCCAGCCCTTTTTCTTTGGCCACTGACCCTTTCGTTTTTCTTTTTGGTTTGTAGGGTAAGTAAATGTCTTCTAATACCGCAAGCGTACTGGTGGCTTCTATTTTCGATTTGAGTTCGTCGGTAAGCTTGCCTTGCTCCTCTATGGATTTGAGTATGGCTTCTTTTCTTTTGTCAAATTCAATGAGCTTGGCCAACCTGTCTTTTATATAAGAAATTTCAACCTCATCCAGGTTACCGGTTTTTTCCTTCCGGTACCTCGAAATAAAAGGAACAGTACCACCCTCTTCCAACAATTCAATTACAGCTTTGACCTGTCTGTCGCTTATCTGCCTTTCGCTTGCTATAACTGATGCGTAATTTGAACTCATATAGATTTTATTGTTTTGATATTGTTAAAAATGAAAAGTGCTTTTCGTAAACGGGCGCCAAAAATAATACTTTGATGGAATTAATTTCCAACTGATTTTGTAATTTGAATACAAAAGTAAATTTAGGTTGAAACCACAATAATGGGAAAGGTAAAAAAGGAAATAATTGAATGGATAGTGCTGGTTGGTATTGCCCTGGGATTGTATTTTACGGGCACGCACACCGAAGTGGTTGGTATGCTGCAACGAGTGGTTTTGGCGCCAGGGTTTATCAAACCGGAGTTGATCCCGGAAAACGAACAGCAGCAGACTTCCTATGATTTTGAGTTGATAGATGAAGAGGGGAGGGCCCTGTCTTTCACCGAATTCAAGGGCAAAACAGTTTTTTTGAACCTGTGGGCTACATGGTGTCCACCCTGTGTGGCTGAGATGCCTGACATCAACGAACTTTATGGTAAGCTGAAAGGGGAAAACATAGCATTCGTAATGCTTTCCAGAGACAAGGATTTTGATTCGGCGATTGACTTTTCTGAAAGGAAATCTTATGACTTTCCTGTTTACGCTGCAACTTCCCGTTTGCCAGCCGTTTTCAGTACCAATTCCATTCCTACTACATTTATAATCTCCCCGGCAGGGAAAATTGTAGCCAAGAAGACGGGTATGGCCAAATATGACACCCAGGAGTTTAGGGATTTTTTAATGGGCCTGTAATGCCTACAGGATTGCACTTAAAGGTTGATTGGATCGAAGAATTGGCGCATGTGGAAGCTGTTTTGAGAGACTTCCTGCCAGGAGGTTATGTCCGACTCAAGATATACAACTGCCCCGGGCGCCATGTTACCGATCACTTCCCCTGTGAGGGATTCGGCCAGAAAGCTGATCGATGGATTGTGGGCCACCAGGTAGATTTTATGGTATTGGTCTGGGGTTTTACAGATAGTGCCCAGCAGGAGCCTCACGGAGGATTCATATAGGTCTTCGGCGAAAACAACTTTTTCCAATTCTGTGCCCAGCTGTTCGCAAAAATATTTGGTAGTTTCCCGGGCCCTTTCGGCTACACTGGACAAAATCAAGTCCGGGATATGCCCATTTTTTGCCAGCAGTTTTCCCATCCTCATGGCATCCTGGCACCCATCGTCGGTCAGCACCCTGTCAATGTCTTTTGTGTCCCTTTGCATGTCTTCTGCATGGGCATGCCTGATCAAAAATATTTCTTTTGCCATGGAAAATTCCCCTGTTGATTTACAGGCAATATATCGGATTTTAAAAATTTGTTTTTGCTTAAATTGATTTTTTTTAATGATATTTGGCGTTTTTAACCAATAGGACGACAAATATATGCCTCAGAATTTAGTAATAGTAGAGTCACCGGCCAAGGCCAAAACGATAGAAGGCTACCTGGGAAAGGATTATAAAGTGATGTCTAGTTACGGGCATGTACGAGATTTGCCCAAAGGCAACAACGCCATTGATATCGAAAATGGATTTTTGCCTACCTATGAGGTTTCAAAAGATAAAAAGGAAGTCATCAGCCAGCTAAAAAAGGAAGTGAAGGTTTCGGACATGGTCTTCCTGGCCAGTGATGATGACCGAGAGGGTGAGGCCATTTCATGGCACCTAAAGGAAGCCCTGAAGTTGAAAGATGCTAGTACAAGGCGAATAGTTTTTCACGAAATTACCAAAAGTGCCATTTCCAAGGCTATAGACAACCCAAGGGGAATAGACGAAGACCTGGTAAATGCGCAGCAGGCCAGAAGGGTGCTGGATAGACTGGTAGGTTTTGAGCTGTCGCCTATTTTGTGGAAAAAAATTAAAACCGGATTGTCTGCCGGAAGGGTGCAGTCCGTTGCTGTAAGGTTGGTGGTGGAACGTGAGCGTGAAATAGATCAGTTTAAAAGTACTTCGTCTTTTAAGATTACAGCAGAGTTTCTTTTGGACGGGGGCAAGGTGTTGACAGCTGAACTTCCTAAAAAACTAAAGACCCTCGAAGAGGCAGAAGCTTTTTTGAAGGGTTGTGTTGGGGCAGGGTACACCATAAAAAACCTGGAGAAAAAACCGGCGAAAAAATCCCCGGCACCTCCATTTACTACTTCTACATTGCAGCAGGAGGCCAGTCGGAAGTTGGGCTTTCCTGTGGGTATGACCATGAGTGTGGCCCAGAAGCTGTACGAAGCTGGAAAGATTTCCTATATGAGAACGGACTCATTGAACCTCTCGGAGGAGGCATTGGCAGGGGCCAAACAGGCCATTGAAAATAATTATGGCCCGGAATTCTCAAAAACACGGGTTTTCAAAACCAAAAACCAATCGGCACAGGAAGCTCATGAGGCTATTCGCCCCACTGATTTTAATGTGAGCTCCGCTGGAAAAGACGATAGGGAAAACAAGTTGTATGACTTGATCTGGAAGAGGGCAATTGCATCGCAAATGTCTGATGCCCAAATCGAGAAAACGGTGGCAACTATTGACATTTCCACTCAGGATGACAACCTGGTGGCAACAGGGGAGGTGATAAAGTTTGAAGGTTTTCTGAAAGTATATACCGAGTCAACCGATGATGAAAATGGTGAGAGCGAGCAAAAGGGCATGTTGCCTCCACTGAATATTGGACAACAGTTGGATTTGAACGAAATGAAAGCCAAAGAGGGCTTTACGAGGCATCCGGCCAGATACACAGAGGCCAGTTTGGTGAAGAAGCTCGAAGAAATGGGCATAGGGCGTCCATCTACTTATGCACCTACCATATCTACCATACAGAAGCGAGACTATGTGGTGAAAGAAGCCCGGGAAGGGTATGAGAGGGCTTACAAAGAGGTAGTTTTGAAAAAGGATGCAGTACAGGTAAACGACAAAAAAGAGATTACCGGGGCGGAAAAGAATAAACTCTTCCCTACCAATATAGCCATGGTGGTGAACGATTTTTTGGTGGAGCATTTTTCGAATATTACCGATTACTCGTTTACAGCCAATGTAGAAAAAGAATTTGACGAAATAGCGAGTGGGCATAAGACATGGAACAAAATGATAGAATCGTTTTATTCTGGTTTTCATGAAAAAGTAGAATCCACAGAATCCCTGGAGCGATCAGAAGTAGGACAACAGAGAAACCTGGGCAACCACCCGGAATCAGGTAAACCCATAATAGCCCGTCTTGGAAGGTTTGGGGCCATGGTACAGATCGGGGAATTTAGTGAAGAGGAAGGTGCAGAGAAACCACAATATGCAAGTTTGCGAAAAGGGCAGTTTCTCGAGAATATTACGCTCGAAGAAGCATTGGAACTGTTCAAATTGCCCCGCCAGCTTGGGGAATACGAAGACAAAGTGGTAGTAGCTGCTATAGGAAGGTTTGGCCCGTATATTCGTCACGATGGGAAATTCGTTTCGATCCCTAAAGATAAAGACCCGCTCGAAATTACTTATGATGAGGCCATAGAACTCATTGAAGCCAAGCGAAAGTCTGATGCGGAAAAATTCATCAAAGGATTTGATGAAAATCCGGATGTTCAGGTGCTGAACGGTCGATGGGGCCCATATATCAAGTTCGAAAAGAAAAACGTAAAAATCCCGAAAGGCAAAGAGCCTACAGAGCTTACATATCAGGAATGCTTTGAACTGGCAGAAAAAACACCTGACAAGAAAAGGGGCAGGAAGAAGTAACCCCTGATTTAGTTGAAATCGGAAAGACAGGCTTGCCTGAACGGAGTACTATGTGTAGTGGTTTAAGGTAAAATCTATTGGTCAATAGTACTTTTCCAATTCTATTTTTTGTTACTTTTCTGCAAGCATGCCACAGCCTTTAAAACGTCATGATAGTCTTGTGCCCCTTTCTAGGTTTCACCGTAGTGTCCTGTTTTTGGCACTGGTGCTAAAGAAAAATGCCCCGGAAATTAAAGGGTACCCAACTTCGCTGGAAGGGAAAAGGGACTATGCGCAAACTTTTTACCAAAACAGGCTGAAGCCTCATTTCGACCTGGAAGAAAAGCACCTCCTGGCTTTTGTGCGTGTGAAAAGCCTTGATTTGGAGCGCATTTCGGAGGAAGTGGAAGTAGAACATAGGAAATTGCACCAACTTTTTACAAGCCTGTCCCAAGCCGAAAACCTGGAAGACCATCTCCATGAATTGGGAACGCTGCTGGAAAGCCATACAAGGAAAGAGGAAAGGGAGTTTTTTCAACTGATCCAGGATGAGTTGACGGAAGAAGAGTTGAACAAACTTAAATTGCTTTAGAACCTATACCGTACCTGTAACTTTAATTCAGATCTGGTATTGCCATCTATTTGCGATAGACCCGACCCCAACGAAGAACTTTCGGTACTTAAGATTCGTTGGCTGTCATGAAAATTTGTCCGGGCATACCTCAACCACAGGTTCAGTTTCTTGGAGTGTTTGTATTGTACCATTGCGTAATTTCTAATCGCCTGCCCGGATATTCCCCGGACAGAGAAAGCATACAGGACGTCTTTTTCGTACAGGTATTGCCGGTTTTCGAAATCATCGGTATCCACTATAGCTACCCTTGTGCTGAACCTGAATTTCGATATATCAAAATTGAAATCCTGGGAAATTGCCATGCCCTGAGTTTTTTGCCCTGCCAGAAGGTAATTGCTAAGATGTATTCTCGATTTCAAGGAAAAGCCTAACCCTATGTCGTAGTTCATATTGAAGAGGTAGCTTCTCTTGGTACCATCCTCCAATCGGTTGAGGTTGCCGTCATCTGTATTGATCGTGAGCCCTTTTTGCTCTGTCCTGTATTGGCCATAAAGTAGGATATGCCGTGCAGGGCGATAATTGAATCGTATGAGGTATTCGAAACCATCGGATGGGGATTCTACCCTGAATTTGAGCCAAGGGAAACTGAAGCGGTCGTAGTAGGCGGTAAGGAAATACTTTCTGGATGGCGATATTTTCAACCCCCAGTATATACCTTTTTCATTGATGTTTCGGGAGCCTTCACCAAAGGCATTTCCATAAAAAGCATGAAAATCCTTTTGATAGTTGCGAAATACCATGCTCAAAGAAACAATCGGCGACAGGCTACCGATGAACCCACCGACAAAGCCTGTGCCACCAGATTTGGATACGGCCCCCTCCCCGAAAAAAAGAAAATTTTCCCAATTGTAGTTGAAATATCCTCCAACGTTGAAATTATTGTCCCCTTGAAATTCGAATTGGTTGTAGTTGTTGGGTTTTTTCAAAAGTGGCAGGCCATAGTCCGTGTTGATGTAGGTCACCCCCATTTGCAGGTCGCTTGTGGGTTTGTTGTAAAATAAATTCAATCCATAGGTTTTTTCATCTATGAGGTGTTTTTTAGCCAATTCGGAAGGCGTGCGGTGCAACCCGGTCTGCTGAATAGACGAAATGTATTCTTCAAAATCGGTAAAGGTGGTATCGTTTCGGATGCTGGCATCCTGGTTGAGTTGAGAATAAAATGGGGTAATATCCAGGTGGCCTAGACTATAAGTGGCTGCAGCTCCCCTCATAAACCCCGACTCTAATACTGAAGTGTAGGGCCTTATGCCTGAATTGCTGCGCCTGACAGTGGTGATGGTTTCTGAGCCTTTGCCAGGATTAAATCCGGCTCCCAGAAGCAGTCCCTGGCCAAATTGAAGCTGATAGTCTCCAACGATAACTTTTTTGAAACCGCCCACATTTTCTTTCATGAAATGAAAAGAATAAAAGTCAAAACCATACTGTTTGCTTTTGGGGTTCCATGAGAATTGTTCGCCAGCATCTTTTTCGAAAGTAAACCCAAGGCTGAAATCCCTGGAATGGCTTGTCCTGAACCTACCGTAAAGCTTGGTAGGTGAGCCTATGAACCTGTTGTCGCCAGGGCTGTTGGCTGGGGTATAGCCTTTTTGTTCCTCCAGTATCCGTTCGGTTCGGAGCAGGAAATAGTTGTTTTCCTCCTTAACAATCCTTTGGAGCAACGGCCCGGAAGTGCCATATTCATCACCCACTCTTATGACAATAAAGGGGAGCATGTTTTGTATAGTTGACAGGTCCAGTCCGGGTACGGCCTGCAATTCGTAGAGAGACATGAACTCACCGTTTTGGTGAATATATTCAAGTATGCTGTTTATCTGCGCGACTGAAAGTACATATAGCGATGACAGTTCATCCCTGGTAGCCCTGTTTATATTTATGGGGTTTGAGTAGAGCAGCAGGAGGGATTCGTAGAGGTCCTCGTAGTTAATGTCTTCATCTTGTAGCTGAAAAAGGGTTTCCGTAAAATCCTGTAGGTCTATTTCCGGCCTTTGGGGCTCTTGTGCGCTGAGAATATGCATGAACAGTATAGCCAGGGATAATATGAATAGCCGCTTGACCATCAGTCATTAAACCTGTAGGTTATGCTCAGTTCATGTATGTCGCCCAGGTCAGGGTTGTTCTTAAAGGCATAGTCCACGTCAAACGCCGATGGTGTAAAACCAATGCCAAAGGCGCTTTCAAATGGTTCGGTCACGAGACCTGTCCGGATGGCTACTTTGTCAACTAATTGGTATTCCAGGCCCATTTTGAAGTAAGCATCAAAATCCAGGTCTTTCTCCACTTCAGCATTGAGCATCAGCTCCTTCGATGGACGGTAACTCAATCCTGCCGACATTACGGTCGGCACTTTTTCCCCGGTGAAAGGTGAAAGCTTGGCCTGGTTGATGTTGGTCACCTGGGCACCAAACACCAGGTACTCGGTAATGTCGGCCAATCCTCCAAAATCGAGGGTGAGCACACCTCTGGTGCCTGATCCCTCTATGTTGTATTGCAGGTAGTTGGCGTTGAGCCCCAGGCTGGTCAGGCCAAATTTATTGCTAAAGCCAACGTTAATTTTTTGCTCATTGTAGAGGTCATCGCCAAACCGGAACACACCAATGCCGGCCACTCCGTTGAGCAATGGTTTTACAAACCCACCACCAAACGTATTGAATTCGGGCACCCCATACCTGTTTTGATAGGTGAGGAAGCCCAAGGTGTTTTCATTTCGGGCCAGCCCTCCGATGTTGTTGAACATACTCCATTCGTCGGCGAGTGTCACTGAGGCATTTCCCATCCCATTGGCCCTGGCCCCCAGATCGTACCGACCGTTTTGGGCCCACAAGTCCCCAGGTATCAAGAGCAATGAGCAGCACAACAGATAGGTCAGTCGTAGAAACATAATGTATGTAAATTATAGGATAATGGTTTTTTATTCAATTATTTTGAGTTCCATTTCGGTGTACCATATCAAATTTATTCGAGGGAATGAGTATCGCTTTCAACAACATCAGGACACACAACAAATACCGGTTGACCAACTTTGGTGAAATCTATGAATTCGAAGTACTTGAGATTTTTCCCAGGGACGAGTTCAAACTAAAAGACCTGCATACTCTGGAAGTGTATTATTTTTCCACATTGATTTCCCAGGGCAAGGGCAAGGATTTTTCGGTTTGGGAGATATAGTCCACAGCCCTTTCAGGAATTTTATTTATCCAAAAAAGAAATTCTTCTGCTTTGCTTTGGCAGGCAATTGTAGCATTGACCCAAATATAGTGTCCCATTTTTCTGGCTTAAAAGGCTTTAGCCCGGCACAGGGGTAAAATGTGAGTTCCCCAACATAAATGTCGTTTTTGACGAGGTAAAAATCTGTTCTGATGTAGGAGAAATTTTCAGAGAGTTTTCCGGCCAGCTCCAAAACTTTGTCGAGCATTTCAGGTTTCTCTACCCGATCGGCGGGAGGGTCTGTCCACTGGCAGTCCAGGTAGTTCCACTCCAAATCGTACATACCAGATTTCATGGTTTCAAAACGACCGGAATCTATGGTGATAAAACCCGGTTTTCCATTGAAGCAGTGCACCCTGATGTCATCTGGGAACTTTTTCTTTTCATCTATTAAAAAACGTTCAACCACTATTCTCCTTTCAATGTTTTTATAAGCCCATTCCCTGTGCCTGTAAAAATGGTTGTGCCTTAATTTTTGCCGAAGGTGTTTCCTTATCTGTGGCCAGTCGGCTTTCGATTTATCTTTAACGACAACAATCCCACCACTGTCATGATTGGTCTTTATTATTACGGGATAATCCGGTAGGTTTTCCGGCCTGATATCTTTAGGTTTTTTGGATTGAAAAACCAGGGGCACCAAATACTTTGTTCCCACTTTTTCTGCTATATAGTTTCTGGCAAGAAACTTATCTGCACAAAGCGTGTGCAACGGGGTACGGTCATAAATTTTGAGCCAGTGAATCTTTTCATTCAGGGTCTGAGGATTGTTAAAATCCAGCGTGTACCCGTGTGTTTTCTTAAAAATGCTATTTATAAAAACCTTTTGGGGCAAAATAAGACTTCTGAGCAGTCGATAACCATTTTTCGCCTTCCTATATGCTTTGTTCAATGCTGGTATCTATTTTTGGAAATGTAAGATTTCGATATTTTGCAATGTTTTACTGCTGCAAATATGAGTTATAATTGAATAAAATTATGCGACTTGTGTTTTGATAAATATTTATTCATCGTTCAGCTAAATAAAAGTGGTGGACTATTCATGGATTGTCTTTATATAAAGAGATAATTATTACTAGTAGTTTCTTTTCATATAAAGACAAAAACATATATCCTGCTACTAAAACAAAGTACTAAATGGAGGTGCTTTCTACTGCGCTCCTAAAACTATCACCCTTAACATTCGCTTAATTGTGGCCGATTCCATAATTTTTCGGAAATTATAGCTTTTGACCCTACGCCTTGAAAAACCACTCTTTTTTAGAATCACTTGCCGCCAAATGCCATGATGAATATGGCCGTAACGCTGACCAACT
Source organism: Cyclobacteriaceae bacterium (assembly GCA_040222275.1). Taxonomy (GTDB): domain Bacteria; phylum Bacteroidota; class Bacteroidia; order Cytophagales; family Cyclobacteriaceae; genus CAXBNB01. Next base: position 25,559 of record JAVKDJ010000099.1, on the reverse strand, counting down.
GACAGTTGTATTTCCCAACAGGAGGGCAGGATTGTTTTTTAGAAAATACCTGGGAAAGCTAACCGATAAACCAATATGGAGTCCGAGGGTCATAAGCCTGGAGGAGTTTATCCTGTCAAAAAGCGAATTGACACCAGCAGACCACCTGCAGTTGCTTTTCATACTCTATGCCACCTACAAGGAGGTGCAAAAGGAGGCAGAAGATTTTGATAAGTTTTTTTTCTGGGGGGAAATGATCCTCAAAGACTTTAATGAGATAGACAGCTATCTTGTCAATCCAGAACATATTTTCACAGTCATTCAATCGCAAAAGGAATTGGATGAGTCATTCTATTTTCTGCCTGAAGAAGACCAGAAAGTCATCAAGTCATTTTGGTCAGGATTTTTGCCCAAAGCCAGCAAAACACAGTCGAATTTCTTAAGCACCTGGAGGATTTTGAATGCACTATATGTGAAGTTCGATGAGGTGCTAAGGTCGAAGGGGCTGGCCTATAAAGGCATGATCTATAAACAGGTAGCCACAGACATAGCAAATGTAAAAAGTGAAAACAGCGACATGTGGTTTGCCGGGTTCAATGCCCTCACCTCATCCGAAGAAAAAATAATAAAGCATTTCATCAAAGAAAGGCAGGCAAAGATGATCTGGGATGTGGACAGCTACTACCTCAAAGACGACTATCAGGAAGCTGGTTATTTTTTCAGGCAGTATCAGAATGATCCTGTTTTCAGGAACACCTTTCCAAAAGAAATTCCCAATAAGATAACTGGAAAGGACAAAAAAGTTGTGGTAAACTCAGTGTCCTTGGGCGAAGGACAGGTGAAGGCTGTTGGGGTGGAGATATCCAAGATATGCAGCGAGGAGGAATTCAAAGAAGAAAACACAGTGGTGGTGCTACCTGATGAAAATTTGCTGCTTCCTTTGTTGAATTCCCTTCCCGATTCCTTGAAAAAAGTAAATGTGACCATGGGGTATCCATTGAAAAATTCAGGATACTTCACCTTTTTCGAAGCTTTGCTGGATTTGCACGCCAATGTGCGTCAGAAAAAGGATGGCTCAAGGTATTATTATTTCAAAAACCTGCTGTCGCTGCTCAACCATGAGGTATGTAAAATGTATTTTCTGGAAAACACCGAGCGGCTGGTAGGCTATATCCATGAACACAACAGGGTTTATCTTTCGGAGGCTGAACTGCAAACGGATGAATCTATGTTTTACACGCTGTTCAAGGGGGCGGGGAGTGTTGGGGATTTGATGCTGTATTTTCAGGATTTGATTGAGTTTTTTCAGGAAAAACCAGTATCTGCCCTGGACAGAACAATCCTGATGAACCTCAATTTGTCATTTAAGAACATATCCAAAAGTTCGATTGAGTTTGGTGTGAGACTGGAACCAGATGTTTTCAGGAGGATTTACAGGCAGCTGGGCACCAGTATCAAAGTACCATTTTCCGGCGAACCCCTGGAGGGTATTCAGGTAATGGGTGTATTGGAAACCAGAAACCTCGATTTTGATAATGTATTCATTCTTTCTATGAATGAGGGGGTATTCCCCTCCGATAGCAGCAGTAGTTCTTTTATTCCTTTCAATATCCGTAAGGCCTTTGATTTGCCTGTAATGGAGCACCACGATTCACTCCAATCCTATTTGTTTTACAGGTTGCTGCAAAGTGCCAACCGGGTGAACATCTACTACAACAACATATCGGAGTACAACCACAACGGGGAGCTGAGCAGGCTGGTTAAGCAACTGGAATTTGAATCTGGCCTTAGTATTGAAAACAAAGCCCTTTCGAACCCCATCAAAGCCAGGGCCATCAAGCCGGTGGTCATTCACAAAGACGGGCGTGTTTTGGAAGTGTTGAACACCTACCTCGTAAATGGAGCCAGTAAACAAAACAGGCTGTCGCCATCCGCATTGAATACTTATTTGGATTGCAGGTTGAAATTTTATTTTCAATATGTGGAACGGATCAAAGAACCTGTGGAAGTGACCGACGATCTTGATCCGGCCCTTTTCGGAAACCTCCTGCACACCTCTATGGAGTACCTGTACAAGCCGTATGTAGAGGATGGCAAAAGCAGGGTTATAGAAAAAGAGGAATTTTCAGGACTGCAAAAGTTGATAAGTGCAGCTATAGGCTTTGCCTTTGATGAGCACAAAATGTCGGATACCAGAAACCCCCAAAACGGAAGGGCGATCATCGCCGAGAGGGTAATCAAAAGGTATATTGAGGCCATATTAAAATATGATGAAGCCTGTGCCCCGTTTGAAATAGTGGCCTTGGAAGCGGGCTCAGGAGAAGGCTATGTGTTGGACTTACCTGTGGATGTCAATGGACGCACAATCCAGGTCGCATTGAAAGGGATTATAGACCGTATAGACAGGAAAGGCAATGCCATTAGGATTTTGGATTATAAATCCGGGCGGGACGAACGGAAATTCACCAAACTAGAAAGCTTATTCGACCGGGACAGTACTTCCAGAAATAAGGCCGTCATGCAGATTTTCTACTATTGTTTGCTCTATAAAGCACGCCACCCGGACGAGCAACTAATACTTACCCCCGGGCTATTCAATAGCCGGGATTTGTTTTCCAGCGATTTCGATGTGAAAATAAAATATGGCAGGGCGTTTTTAGAAGATTTCTCAGAAGTAGAAGAAGAATATACCGAACTGCTGAAAAATTTTGTTGGAGAGATGTTTGACCAGGAAGTCCCTTTCGATCAAACGAGCGATACTAAAAAATGCAATTATTGCCCGTATGTAGGGATGTGTATGAGGAATTGATATAGGCATAACAGGGTGCCGGGTTGAATGGCATCCTCCCGGGTTTATTTCTTTTTCTTCGATTTTTTGTAATCTTTCACTCCGGCGGGGATTTTTACTGGCAGGTAATTTTCTTGTGGGGGAATCGGACAGGAGTACTTGCCATTGTAGCAGCAGTAGGGATTGTAACACTGATTGAAATCGAGAATTGTCTCTGCTTTTTGGGGAATACGAAAATCAATGTACCTGCCACCGCCATAAGTTTCATCGCCATTGGTGTTGTCATTGAAAGGTATGAACAGATAGTCAGAATACTCAGGGTCTGTCAACAATTCCTGGTTTTGGTACGCCTGCAATGTGTATGTCTCACCATCTATGTCAAAGGTTAGCGCCGCAAATCGTACATATTCCGGTAGCCTGTCGGTAGTGGTTTTTATTCTTACAAATTTTTTCGTGTCGTGCTCTTTGTATCTGGCGGTTACCCGGTATTTCAAGTCGATTGGGAAGTAATCCAGGTCTGAGAAATGTTTCAGGTCTTTAGCCTCAAGCGGACTCTCATCGGGATCCTGAAACTCTTTTCGTTGTTTTTCCCGATGGGCTTCTATTTCCTCTATGGCTAGTTGGTCACTATCCTGTGCATTGACCATAAGTGTAAGAAAAACGAGGATTAAGCTCAGATATTTGCCCATGTCTGTATCGGTTTTGTGGCTAATATTGAACTAAAGGTAATAAAAAAACCGCTCAAATCTTGAGCGGTTTCGAGTTGTATTGTTCAGCTTATTTAATTATACTAACTGTGCTTCGAGCTTTTGGGCCAGTACATTTTTGCCCACAGCTCCTACTTGTTTGTCCACAATTTCCCCGTTTTTAAATACGAGCAATGTAGGAATACTTCTGATCCCAAATTTTGCGGAAACTTCAGGGTTGCTATCTACATCCACCTTTCCCACAACAGCTTTGCCTTCATAGTCCCCGGCCAATTCTTCTACTACCGGTCCTATCATTTTACATGGTCCACACCACTCTGCCCAAAAATCCACCAATACCGGCTGGTCAGTACCCAGAACATCATTGAAGTTCTCGTCTGTTATTTTTATTGCTTTACTCATCTTCTGTATTATTTATGATTTACTATGCACGAAGAACGCAAATATAGGAGAAATTGTTCACGGGCAGTTATCAATTTTTTAAATATAGTGATAAACAAAATGTATAGCCGGCCATACGGGCACTGTGTTGCTTCTCCACTACCACAATGTTCCTTTGGTTATTCAATTTTTTTTACAAATTCCCCCTCACTGTATTCATATTCCAGGGTCACATTGCCTTCCTGGTCGTACCACTTGGCATTGCCATGGATCTTACCATTTTCATAGGGGCTCTCTTCCATGATTTTTCCATTGTCGTAGTATTTGGAAACCATGCCGAACAGTAGCCCATTTTGGTAGTTTTTCTTTTCTATGATCTTGCCCCTTTTGTATTTGAGGCTTTCGCCATCCAGCACATTGTTGTGGTAATATGTTTTAGCCAGCAGGTTTCCCCTGTCGTCCATTTCTATTTCAATACCCTGTTTCATGCCATTGACGTATGTTGTAATGCTTTTTACCACGCCATTGCCATGGTATTCGGTCCAACTGCCGTTTCTCTGGTCATTGAGGTAATCACCCTCTTGCTGGATAGTCCCGGCTACCATCACAGTGGCTTTTGTTACTCCCGGAGTGTCTTCATAGCTGAAGACCTCAGCATATTCCGGGTATCCTTCCACGTTTTTGGACACAGATGAGTTGCTTGCCTTTTCATTACACGATACAATGATCAATACACTGGTCAATAACAAGATATACTTCATTTTTCGATTGGAATTTTGGTAATTATTGGGTTCAAAAGTAAAAGAAATTCCATTTTTTTAAAAACCGGTTCTTTTATAGTTTCAAATCATCGAGTGTATCCACATCTGATAATTTTGGGAGCAGAAAGAAGGACTTGTCGAGCCTTTTAATTTCCATCACCAGCTCTTCGAAAACTTCGGGAGTACTGTAGGTTTTGTTGTAAAAAAGCTGGGGAAAGTAAGATTTCATCCCCAGGAGGTAGTAGCCGCCATCCCTGGCTGGCCCAACCACAAAATCAAACTGTTCAAGCTTCAGAAAAGCTTCCTGAATAATGGATTCGTTGACTTCCAGACAATCGCTCCCTATAATGCAAACCGACCCGTTGTGTGCTTCAAAGGTACTTTTGAAGGCATTGGACATTTTGTCCCCCAAATCCTGCCCTTGTTGTACAAATTTTTGGTAATTCCCCAGGTCCCAAATATCACCCCTGCCGATGTGATTGGAATAATAGAGGTGTTTTTCACAATCAAGGTCAATAGTGACCGAATGGGTATGGTCCAGCAACTGCTTGTAGATTTCCAACGCCCTGTCATCGCCCACATCCCTGGCCAGCCGGGTTTTTACTTTTCCCTTTTCAGGGTTTTTCGTAAAAATGATCAAAATTGGTTCGGACGGGTTCATTTATTTTGGCTTGTAATTAAAGTGATACTTTTTGATATTTCATAGAGTGCCGGGGGCAATACTATTATATATTCTACCCCAATCAAAAAAAACGGATGGGAGTAGCCTGTTTCGCTGTAGCCGGCGTAGGTAAGAAAAATGAGCGCAGACCAAACCAACGGGAATTTAAAATTGGTCTGGCAGGAGAAGGCCACCAGCGGGATGATGTACCAGGGGTGAACTGTAGTGGCCAGGCTCAGTTGGATAAACAGTATAACCGTAAAACCAGAGAGGATATTGGTCGATTTCTTAGACCAGAAGCTATAGGCCAGGATCAGTGCCAATGCCGCCAAACTCATCAAAGGCCCAATGGTGGATACCATGTCATAACCTTTATAAAACCAACCGATTTCCCTAAACAGGAAAAACAAGCCGCCATTGAATTCAAATTTCCTAAAAAACAAATCCAGGCTTTCTGACATGCCGGAAAGAAAATGCCAATCTAAAAAGGGAAAAAATGTCAATACTGTAATGCCCCCGGCCAGCAGGCCGAAACCGATGAAAGCAGGCAGTTTTAGTTTCTTTAAGACCAATGGCAAAAACATCAAGGGAATCAGTTTGGTGGCTATTGCCAATGAAAAGGGTATGGTGGAAAGCTTCACCTTGTTTAACCCATACAAATAGACAAAGCCCAGTATGAAAAAGAGCATGATGCCTTCGAAGTGGAGGTTTCCGGTCAGCTCCAGGATCACAAGAGGATTGAAAGCATAAATGACAACCCTCAATTCGCTCATTTGATTTTGTCTGAGAATAGCCATAATCAGGAGAATATTACCAACGTCGAAAAGTAAGATGATCAGGCGCAGAAAAAAAACCGACCCTGTTAAGTCATGAGGACTAATCAAGGCGGCCAGCCAAAAAAAAAGTTGGCTCACTGGTGGATACAGTGTGGTGTAATGTTGTGAATTGAGTTGTTCGTATAGCGCAGGTGAAAGGGTACCCAATTGCGTAGGCTGCTGCATGAAAAAATCAGGCACATGCACAAACGGGTTGATCCCATGGGAGATCAGCCTTCCATCCCAAATGAAACGGTAAAAATCGTCCGATAAGCCAGGCAAGGCAAAGAACATGGCAACCCTGCAGAGGACTGAAAAAGTTAGGATTTGGGCTTTGGTAAACTGTAGGTACCTGATGGCATACAGGTAGATCGCAAATACAAGCAGATACGATATGCTCAATTGTAAGGAGCTTTCACGAGCTACAAAATAATGGATGTAGGCAAGCCCGGTAACAAATGGTATAAAAGCGAGATAGGGTTTTGTCCTGTCCAGGTCAGGCATTGGTCAATGGCTTGATCGAATGGATAAATATAGCACCAAAACCAATTGCCAGCATCACATGGAAAAACATAAGCCCATAGTCTTCTATCATAAATCCGGACACAATCCCAAAAATAAAATAGACACTCAGCAACCCTTCCAGTACGGTTGCAAGGCTAAGTTTTGTACTTAAATATTCGTTGCTCTGCCAACGGTCTCCTTTTTTGAATACGTTGAATTTTGGAGTGCGGACAAATGGGGTTTTGTATCCAAACAGCCCCTCGGATACCGCTATGGCATTGTGCAAGGATAGCCCCATGGAAAAGGTAAGGAACATGGGGAAGTTTTTGAAGAAATATTTGGCCGACACCTTGCCCCGAATGGACTTTGAAGATGTCCAGTAAAAAAAGGCGATTGAGAAGAAGCCAATCAGGAAAATACTGCCCAGGTTGAAGAATATTTCCAGCTCCGGGTGGCTGTCTTTGATGAATATCATAGGGATGCTCAGCACAGCAGCAGTGAGGAGCATGAGAAACACGGAACTGTTGAACAGGTGCAAAACCGCATGGATTTTGTGGGTAAGCCCTATTCCGGAGGCGAGTACTTTGCCGAGGTTTTTCCTGGCTGTTTCAGCAGCTCCTTTGTTCCACCGGTATTGTTGCGATTTGATGGCGGGCATGATCACCGGCAATTCGGCCGGGGCTACTACATCTTCCAGAAATTTAAATTTCCACCCTTTCAATTGGGCCCTGTAGCTAAGGTCCAGGTCTTCTGTAAGGGTGTCTGCCGACCAACCACCGGCATCATCGATGCATGATTTTCTCCAAACCCCCGCAGTGCCGTTGAAATTAATAAAACTGCCTGCGTGGTTTCTTCCGGTTTGTTCGATAGTGAAATGGGCATCCAGGCCAAATGCCTGCATTTTCGTAAGCACGGAGTAGTCCTGGTTCACATGGCCCCACCGGGTTTGCACCACCCCTATATTTTTTTCTGAAAAATGGGGCACTGTTTTTTTAAGGAAATCAGATTGGGGAAGAAAATCAGCATCGAAAACAGCGAGCAATTCACCTTTGGCCGATTCCATACCATATTTCAATGCCCCAGCTTTGAACCCTGCCCTGTCCGGCCTTCTTACCTGCTTGATATCAAACCCTAAATTCTGGTAATGAACTACTTTTTTGGTGGTGAGTTCTACGGTTTCGTCGGTGGAGTCATCCAGTACCTGGATCTCAAGGCGGTCTTTGGGATAGTCCAGCCCCACCACACTGTCGATGAGCCGCTCGATTACGTATTTTTCATTGAAAATGGGCAGTTGAACGGTTACCCGAGGGTAGGAATCCATCTTTGGCAACTTGCCCTTGGTGAGTTTTTTGCTACGCAAATAGTGCCAGGTCAGGTGCAACTGCCCCAGACTAAACAGGAAAATAAAAAACAAAGCACCAGCGTAGGTACTTACCACAACCCACTCCATTACAAATATTTAAATATTGTATAAATAATTTTATATCCGGCTAAAATAGTCCCTTTTACAGTTCCCGATACCTTTGAAACACCAATTCTTTTGCGGTAGTTCATTGCGACTTCAGTTGTTTTCATTTTCATTTTGGCCGCCTTCAGTTGCATTTCCACTGTCCAGCCATAGGTTTTGTCCTGCATGTCCATTTTTACCAGGCTTTCGTATTTTACAGCCCTGAATGGCCCCAGGTCTGTAAACGAAACATTATAGAACAGCCTGATTAACCTGGTTGCCAGCCAATTGCCGAAAACCTGTTGAGGGGTCATCGATCCCCTCTCTCTCTGTCCTATCGCCCTGGATCCTATCACCAGGTCAATATTTTCATTTTCTATCGGGGCTATCAGCTTTGGCATTTCTTCCGGATAGTCAGAATGATCACCATCCAGAAATACCACTATATCGGGCAGTTCGTCTCTTTGATCGGCGATATAGTCCATACCTTTCAAACATGCCCTGCCATATCCCCTTTGGTTTTCCTTCAGCACTATGGCCCCCTTTTGTGTGGCGATCTCACAGGTGTTGTCGGTGGAGCCATTGTCCACCACGATTATTTCACTCACCAGGTTCTTAGGAATTTCGTCGATCACAAGTCCTACCGCATTTTGCTCGTTAAATGCCGGAATGATTACTTTTATGTTGTGGGACATTCAGAAGTTTAAAAAATTAGGTGCATTAGCCTGCGAAATTAGAATCCCTCGAATCTAATAGTGCATAGTTAGCAAAAAATTAAACAGGCCACTGACGGGTTATAGACAAATTAAGTGAACAATTCGTTCAGTAAATTGGTTTTAATTTATGACTGATGGGCACCAACGTGCCAGACACCATATAAAATTACTATTGTGAAAAAGATAAGCTTAAAAACCGTACTGCCATTTATTTATGTTTCAATTGCACTTTTCTCCTGCGAGGGCCAGTCTCAGGGCAAACGGGAAAATAGGGGAGCAGCGATTTCCAGTGAATTTTCCAACTATTGGTTTCAGGGAAAAGCCGAGTTGACCAGCTACAACCTGTCGCAGGCGAGGTATGGTGAATTGCGGGATGGCGAAGCGGTGTTGATTTTTGTGACAGAGGATTTTTCCAAGTCCAAACAGGTAAAACTGGACGACCCATTTAAAAACAGCAACGACGCTGTGAAGGTGCTCAAAACGAACTTTACCAGAAAGTTCAATACCGGGCTTTACCCGTATTCGATGATGGAGTCTGTATTCACGCCGGTGGATCGTCAAAATTACCCCAATTCCCTAAAGTTGACCACTTCTTCCCAGGAATGGTGCGGGCACACCTTTTCCCAGCTCAACCTGGATGGAAACAAGTTCGCATTTTCCGGCAAATCCTATTTTGAATCTGAAGGTGATCTTGAAACGAAACTGGACAATGCTTTGCTGGAAAGTGAAATTTTCAACCTCATCAGGCTGGGGCCGGACAGATGGCCTTCAGGGGAGTTGGATATCATTCCTTCCGGTTTCTTTCTGAGGTTGTCGCATACAGATGTGGAGGTTCAAAAAGCTAACCTCACAATAGAAAATGGCGGTGAAACCAATACCCTTGAAATCGACTATTCAGGAATAGAACGCAAGGTGGCCATAGAGTTTGCCAGCAAATTTCCTTATGAAATAATTGGCTGGAAAGAAACCTATAAAAGTGGTTTTGGGAAAAAGGCCAAAGTGATGACGACCACTGCGACCAAAAAGAAAACCATTTTGCTGGACTACTGGACCAGAAACCATGTGGCCGACTCAACTTACAGAACCCAACTGGAACTGCTCGGCAATTAATCTTCCGGGTACGGCACAAAAATGAAATTGGTGAAGTCTTCGTCCACCACAAACAGGCAGCAAAACTCGTCCGGGTTTTTGTAGGCTTCCTCAAAGCTTTTTTGTTTGTCCTTTTCCACCAGGTTGCGCTGCACGAATTCATCAAGGAAGGATGCATTGTACTGCCAGGTATTTTCCATCTCCCCGGGTTTTATCAGTGGCTGGCCGATGGGGATATCAGATTTGCTAATGGCAAAAATCGGAAAGTTGGAAAAACCACGCTTGATGATCTGATAAGAAGCCTCCTTTAGGTTTTCAGAAACCTTCACAAAATCTTCGGTGATAGTTCCAAGGTATTTTCCACTGAGTTCCGGGTCGTTGTTCATGTCTTCGTTTTGGTGTTTGTTCAATTATTGGTTCGCTCCTGTCAGATGGCTCAAAATTAAGCACACAAGAATTATCTGCCACCTTTGCAAAGGCATTTTTGTGGGCAATCCATTTCAAACCCACAGAAAAACTTTCCCCAATTTTTAAAATGGGGGGGGAAACTGTTCCCGGCCATATCCGGAGCAGGCTATTCAGATCTCTTGACGAGTGGTGAGACAGACTAAACGTAGCAATCTGCTCCCTGGGCACCCTGTCCGTCCGGTGGCACTAGCACCATTTTCCTGCCTATCCCCATGGAAAAAGGCCGTGAGCTTTAGTACATTTCTATTTTTTGGTTTAAAATGATCGCACATCAAGTCTATGTTAATTATGGTAGCCCTGAAATGATTCTCTTGTGCTGTTTGGTTGTTTTTATGAGGCCTTGAGTGATTTTTTGATGATCCTGAATGTTTTTTTGTGCAAGTTTTGTCTTCTTTCACAACTTGTATAGAATTCTATGGACTTTGAAGACTTTTGGGTCATATCAGCTCTAAAACCACAGAAATATATATCCATGCGGGCAGCAAAAAGCTTGAAGCGGTCAAAAGCCCATTGAACAGTCTGGTAGAATCTGGTATATTTGAAAGGTCGATAAGCGACATAGTGTTGCTTAGGTTATTGTTGGCGATCATTTTGGAACGAAGAAAAGTTCTTGTCGTTCATCCAATAAACTACTTTCTTTGAGAGTTAAATTTTCCGGAATTGGCAGAAAAAGCTTACATAACACCAAAAGTCCTCAAATGGGCACGAGAATCAGCAAAGATGAGCCTTGAAGAGGCAGCTTCAAAGGTTAACAAATCGGCGGAACAACTTTCTGCTTGGGAAGAAGGGGAAGAGTTTCCAACAATTAAGCAGGCAGAAAAGCTAGCTAAATCATACAAAAGACCTTTTGCACTTTTCTTTTTACCAGAAATTCCAAACGATTTTCAACCGCTTCAAGATTTTAGAAAATCTGATTCTGAGGATCTTACAACTGGTTCTATCTTCATCATTAGAGAAATACAACAAAAGCAAAATTGGCTTAGTGAAGTGTTGGAGGAAAGTGGGGAACCAAAACTCCCTTTCATTGGTAAGTTTTCGCTAAGCAACAGTCCATTAGAAGTTGCAGAAGATATCATAAAAACTTTGGGCATATCAAGGGATTTGAATGGGCAATGCTCTTCGGTAAAACATTGGGTGGATCAAATTGAATCCAATGGGATTTTTGTATCTAGGACTAGCTTTATTCATTCAAGGTTGCTGTTGGATAAAGATGAATTGCAGGGGTTTGCAATTGCAGATTCATATGCACCTTTTGTCTTTGTAAACTCACAAGATTGGGATGCACCTCAATTGTTTACATTGATTCACGAACTTGCCCACTTGTGGATTGCTGAGACAGGAATTTCGAATGATGTTGAAATGGATTCCAAGAACAGTAATCCAGTTGAGAGATTTTGCAATGAAGTAGCTGCCAATGTACTAATGCCATTGGAACTTATGAAATCATTTGACCATAGAGTATTCAATAATTCAAAGTCTGTATTTCGAACTGCTAAAGCTTTGGGTGTAAGTAGTTTCGCCTTAATTGTAAGAGCTCTAAACCTATCAATTATTTCACTTGACCATTATCAAATTCTAAAAAGTCGGATCCAAAGTGATTTTGAAGAGTTTTTGACTAAGGAGGAAGAGAAGAAGCAAAAAGCAAAACAAAGAGAGGGTGGCCCTAACCCATATTTATTGAGAGTAAATAAGAATAGTAGACTGTTTACCCAGTATGTATTAGATGCTTTTAGAGGAGGAAATATTGAACCTACTCAAGCTAGTACTTTGCTAAATACTTCTATAAACAACTTTTCTAAACTTGAACTACAAATTTATAAATGACAGAAGCATCTAACATTTACTGCTTGGATGCAAACGTCCTTATTCAAGCTTGGCAAAAGTACTATTCTCCAGAACTCTGTCCTGATTATTGGGATAACCTAAATGAGCTTGGTAAAATGGACAGAATATTTATACCGAATGCTGTCAGAGATGAAATTATTAGAACTGAAGATGATTTGTCTGACTGGCTAAAACAAAGTAGCATTCCAATAAGGCAAATTACAGAGCCAGTAACCCTTGCTCTTCAAAGTATTTACAATTCTGACCCAAAGCATAAGTTTTTAGTTGATAACACTAAGGCAAGATCACTAGCAGATCCTTGGATAATTGCACATTCTATTGTTGAAGGAGCGACTGTTGTAACTAAAGAGGAGAAGATTACTCAACTTAACTCAAAGCGTATCAAAATCCCAAATGTCTGTGACAACATGAATGTTAGATGGATAAATGATTTTGAATTTTTAAGAGAAGCTGGGATTAGATTCAAGAGTCGAATAGAAAAATGACGAATCGCCAACAGACACTAGCGCGAATGCGCCAACTGCCACTTTACAATCATCAGTGCGAACTTCACTATGAATCAGCCGCTGAGAAAGATCGGTGCTTTCTATAGAATTTGGCTGGAAGGATTTTTCTCTTTCTGGACGCAGTGCATTCTGGATACTTTGTGGGCACCGGCAGATTCACTAGATTAGTACTTTCTGCCAAGCTCGGGGTGCACTCCTCATAGCTAGGCGTTGGTATCTATATCTTCAGACCGTAAAATTTCGTTAACTTTATATCATGACTCTTGAACAGAAAAAAATATCGCTTATTAATTGGATTACGAACCTAGAAGATGAAGTAGTTCTTGATCAAATTGCTGAAATTCAGAAATTATCTCTTGACGATCTTCCAGACGCTATTGTTCAGCTTTTGAAAATTGCTGAGGCGGAACCTGATGATAATTTAACTGTTTATACATCAGTTCGAGACATCCTAAAATGAATGAAGTCCGATGGACCGAAGGCCAAACAAACTCTTAATGAAACTTCTGATTTTATCCTTGATCTTTGGAATGTACAAATTCAAGAGAACTTTCTAGATCAACTTGAATATCGAATCAGACAACTTCAATATAACCCTGAACTCGGCCCTGCATTTGAACAGACGGATTTCAGGAAACTAGCAATTCACAAAACAGTATCGTTGTTTTATATCAACAAAAGAGACTTCATTAAACTTCTTGTAATTTGGGACAACAGATCAGATCCAGACCAACTACTCAAAAAATTGACAGATGCTAACAGACGCTGATCGGGCATATGTCTTGGTGCTTTCTGGCTAGTTTCAGTGCAACTCGACCATGAACCTGCCGGCCGGACAAGCGGGTTTGCCGCTGGGAAAGGCTGGTGGTTTCTACAAACTTTGGAAGCATCGGCAGGTTCATTAGCTTTATCATTTTGACCAGATTTGTGTTGCTGTCACCTCAGGTTGCCGCTTCAATCATAAGTATTCTTCAAGGCTCCTTTCAGCGTAAACCTTCCATTATGACTGAGGTTTTTTTATCCGTTCAAAGCAAAATAAACTGTATGATTTTGGTATATTATTGATCTTTTTCTCCTGTAGTGAACAAAACAGGCAAAATAAGAACTTATAGTTGTCAATATTTCGGCAGAATAAAATTTTTGTACCCTGCATATTTGTGCAAAGACTGAATGTAAATTTTGTGAACTACTGACGTAACCTGTCTAGTGCCGTAGCAAAAAAGGTTAAACATTTGATGTTAACCCTGTTTTGTCAAGTTGAGGTACGAGGGTTGAAACCTGACAGGTTTCTATCTCTTAACTGGTGTAAGTTAGGCTTTTATGGTCATTAAACCTGTCAGGTTTTAAACTGTTCCCGAGTATGACAAAGTAGCATTAACAAACGAGGCTTTATGAAGTACATAGCATTTTTTTTGGCGATGGCGTTTTTGGGTGCCGCAGAGGGTATGGGGCAAAAACCAAATATTATATACCTCATGGCAGACGACCAGAATGTTGGGTCGGTAGGATGCTATGGCAATGCTGAAGTATCCACCCCAAATATGGATAGGATCGGGCAGGAGGGAATGATGTTTATGAGGCATTATAATACTACCGCAATATGTATGGCCAGCCGGGCCAATGTGATGACTGGCATGTACGAGTACAAAACGGGCACCAACTTCGACCATGGAGATATGAAACCAGAAGTTTGGGAAAAGTCATATCCGGTATTGCTTCGAGAGGCAGGCTATCTGACGGCTTTTGCCGGAAAATTTGGATTTGAGGTGGAAGGAAAAGGTTTGTGCGAAGGGGATTTTGATATGTGGGGTGGTGGCCCGGGCCAGACAAATTATCAAACCAACAAGAACCGTTCGATGGTTAAATACGCCAAGGATTTTCCACACTCTACCTTGTCCTATGGTGCATTTGGCCAGGATGTGATCAAAGAGGCCGTCAAACAAGAGAAACCGTTCAGTTTGTCCATTAGCTTCAAGGCGCCTCATCGCCCAATTCAACCTGACCCTAAGTTTGACCATCTTTATGCCGGGAAGACATTTACCAAACCAGCCAACTATGGCCGGGAGGCGGGGGAGCACATGCCGCAGCAAGGCAAACAGGGCCGCCAGTATAAGCGGTTTCACGAATGGGAATATTCCACAGACTATGATGGCGTGATGCAAAAGTATTATCAGCTCATTTATGCCATTGATGTGGCTGTCGGTATGATTATGGAAGAACTGGAGAGGCAGGGTGTTGCAGACAATACGGTCATCATATATACAAGCGATAATGGATATATATGTGGGTCGCATGGTTATGCCTCCAAAGTCCTGCCCATGGAAGAATCATCGCGCGCGCCATTGATGATTTATGACCCGAGAAGTTCCAACGCAGGGAAAGGGCTAAAATGCTCGGCCCTTACCGGAAACATTGATTTTGCCCCAACAATCCTTGATTTGGCTGGGGTACGGAAACCTCAAAACATGGATGGCGAAAGCCTTGTGCCGCTCTTAGAAAACCCGGATCAGGACATCCACGGCCAGTTGGCCTTTATCAATACCTGGGGAGCTGTGCCCACCCAGAGCCTTACCAGCATTACAAAAGATTGGAAATATACCTATTGGTGGTATGGAAATTCAGAAATGGAACCGGCTGAAGAATTATACAATTTGGCGGACGATCCTTTGGAGATGAAGAACCTTGCTCAAGACCCTGGGTCGGTTGCTATGCTCAATACCATGCGGGCAAAATACGACGAAGAGCTAAAGCGCTGGAAAAAAGGGGCCGTCAGTTATAATAATTACCAGCAGTATGTGGCCCTTTTTGACCGCACAATTCCGTGGCAGCAAAAACAATTTGTAAAAAGCAAAAATACCAATGAGAGCAACCATTAGGTGCAATTGTTTCAAATAGAAGCCATACCCATAAACCAGCGACCCTGTGGAAAATCCAACTAAGACTTGGTGTAACGGCTGGCAAAGAATGGACAAAACGCGAAGAACTATGACAAAGACCGGTTTTAAAGCATGTAGTAGTATTAGGGAATGAAAAAGTCAAAAAACAAAATATTAGCCTTGTTCCTCCTTTGCTTTATGGCGATCTTTTCGGAAGCCCTGGCGCAAGGTGAAGAGGTAAATATCTACGTCTCCCCAGATGGCGATGATATCCATCCGGGGACAATAGAACAACCCTTGCTTTCTCTCAGTGGCGCAAAGGACTATGTGAGAAAGTTAAAAACTTCGGCTACCGGAGATATCAACGTTTGGTTTCGGGAGGGAACATATCGGATTAATGAAACCGTGGTTTTTAGCCTGGAGGACTCAGGTAGTGAAGGACGTGCCATTACCTATGCTGCATATCCGGGAGAGACCCCTGTTTTTAGTTCTGGTAAAGAGATCAAAGGCTGGGAAAAGGTGACTACTGAGATTCCAGGGCTTCCGGAGCAGGCCCAGGGGAAATTGTTGGTCGCCAATGTAACAGGCAAGTTTCTCACATTATACGACGATAAAGGCATGTTGCCCCGTGCCCAGTCCGGGGCATTTTTTACCGAGGAGGGCAAAAATGGAAGGAACCTTCTCACTTTTCCTGAAGGGAAACTCAAGAACTGGTCAAATGTGACCGATGTGGAGATTAAAGTCAGGCCGCATCATGCCTGGATTATGAATATCCTTCCGTTGGAGTCTGTGGATGAAAAGGCGAATACCGCCACTACCTCACTGGAGGCCACCTATGCCATGAACAAACTTCATTTTATCAAGGACCTGGAAAACTGCTGGGTGGAGAACGTACTGGAAGAGCTTGACGAACCCGGGGAATGGACACTGAATACAAAAGAAGGCAAGGTTTACCTCTGGCCTAGAAAAGAATCCCCCGTTTTTGCTCCACAATTGCTCGAACTAATCAGGGTTGAAGGACAAATTGATAAGGAAGGCCCCATTGACATTCCGGTTCGGAACCTTCACTTCAAAGGCCTCACTTTTAAGCATGGGGAGCGCTATACCCTGACGCAAGACGATGCGGGCCTGCAACACGATTGGGACATGCTCGACAAGGATAATGCGCTGGTTCGCTTTCGTGGCACAGAGAATTGCTCTATTAAAAACTGCCATTTTCTCGACAGTGGTAGTGGCGCCATTCGTGTGGATTTGCACGGTATCCGAAACGAAATTTCCGGCAACCATATAGAACACATGGGAGGAGGTGGCATACTCCTGTGCGGATATGGCCCGGGAACAAAAGATGTCAATAAAGGGAACCTTGTATTCAACAACCACATCCACCATGTGGGGGAGATCTACTGGCATTCACCAGGAATCTTCCTTTGGCAAAGTGGGGAAAACAGGGTGGCAAACAATCTGATTCACCATACCAACTACACCGGCCTGATCCTATCTGGTTGTATGTCCCATTTTTTTGCAAGAAATGGCCGTGAGCTGACTCGGACCATTCGATGGCATGAGCTCCAGGGGGTGTCAAAAAATGCAAGCCGCAAAGCCGTATTGCCTTATTTCCATACCCACGACAATTTGATTGAGTACAATGAAATTCACCATTCTATGCTCAAAATGGGTGATGGAAATGCGATTTATATCAGGGGTGCAGGGGAGGGCAACATCATTCGTGGCAACTACATCCACGACATGATAGGAGAAACGCTCATGCAGGCAGCCATTCGAACGGATGGAGGGCAGACAGGTACTTTGATCGTTGAAAACCTGATTTATAAATGCACATCCCAAGGAATCCTTACCAAGCTTGACAATAAAGTGGAAAACAACATTGTCGCCGATGTGATTGCCCCACCACGAGGATACTACCTATCGGTCAGAGAGGG
Source organism: Cyclobacteriaceae bacterium (assembly GCA_040222275.1). Lineage (GTDB taxonomy): Bacteria > Bacteroidota > Bacteroidia > Cytophagales > Cyclobacteriaceae > CAXBNB01. The sequence goes on along the minus strand of JAVKDJ010000099.1, from coordinate 8,076 downwards.
GCCACTGGCAGGAGCTTCCATCCAAAAAAATATATTTTACTGTTCCACTGATACCGCTGAATTTATCAATGAACTGCCCCCTGGGAAAAAAGGAAGTACCGAAGACCGCAGAGGACGTGCCCTGGCAAGGGTAATGGATGCTGAAACCGACTACAATATTTATTTTTTTAAGAAAGACCCTAAAAAAGGAGAAGCCCTTATCACCAAAAATCGAGCGAATGGAGTGGACGGGAATAGCCTTGCCGTAGATCCCCTTTTCGTTGATCCGGAAAATGGTGATTTCAGCCTCAAACCAGAGTCTCCGGCATTGAAAATGGGCTTTGTGCCTTTCGATATGTCGAAGGTTGGTTTAAAAATAATACCCTAATGTTTTTTTAAATAGTTGACTCCACCGATAAACCTTTTTCCAATGAGAACCTTCAATCCCAAAAACCGACTGTTTACTGAAAAACCCATAGGTACATTTTGCCAGTGCCCAGTCTTTATTACACACCATTTAATTTTCAAGTGCTATGCGATTTGAGGATAAAATAATGAACTTATAATTTTTTTAATTACTATATATATGAATATTCAAACCCTTCAAAAAATCAGTTTTGTATTGACATTGTTTTATCATTTGGTGCCAACAACTATAAAGGCCGGGGAAAAACCAAATATAATTATTGTCATCACTGATGACCAGGGAAAAAATGATCTTTCCTGCATGGGAAACCCCCACATTAAAACACCAAATATTGATAAGTTTTATGGCGATGCAGTGCGTTTGACCAATTACCATGTTTCTACTACCTGTGCTCCGTCTCGAGGCTCATTAATGACCGGGAGGCACACCAATCGGGTGAACGTTTTTCACACCATTACAGGCCGTTCGCTGCTGTTCGGAGATGAAGTAATCTTACCACAGATATTCGCCCAAAACGGCTACACCAATGGTATGTTTGGTAAATGGCATTTAGGGGATAATTATCCTTACCGACCTGAGGACAGGGGTTTTCATGAAGTTGTTCGCCATGGCGGTGGGGGCATTACCCAGGGGCCGGATTATTGGGGAAATGATTATTTCGATGATACATACTGGCACAATGGTGAGACAGAAAAATACGAGGGATATTGCACCGATGTATTCTTTTCTGAAGCATTGGATTTCATTGAGGACAACAAGGACAATCCATTTTTTTGCTACATTTCTACCAACGCCCCGCACGCACCTCTGAATGTGCCACAGAAATACTTTGACCTTTATAAAGACAATAGCAGCCTCCAGGATCGGTTTAAGCGATTTTATGGAATGATCACCAACATAGATGACAATTTCAAGCGTGTGGAAGAGAAACTGGATGAGCTGAAACTAACAGACAACACCATTCTTATTTTCACGACAGACAATGGTACTGCCGGTGGAAACAGGGTGTACGATGCAGGTATGAAAGGAAGCAAAGGAAGCGTGTATGAAGGTGGCCATCGGGTGCCCATGTTCATCCGATGGCCAAATGGGAAGTTGACAGGAGGCAAAGATATTGACCAGTTGGTGGCCCATTATGACCTGTTGCCCACCTTTGTTGACTTGTTTGGGTTTGATTTTAATCCCGTGAAACCCCTTGATGGAAAGAGCCTGAAACCACTTCTTTACGATGAAAACCCGGAATGGGCAAACCGCATTCTGTACATGGATACCCAGCGCAAGCAAAATCTGATAAAGTACAAAACTTATACGGTGATGGACGATAACTGGCGATTGGTAAACGGAGGTGAATTATATGATATAAATGCCGATCTGGGCCAAACAAAAAATGTAATCGGGCAGAACCCGGAAGTTGCCGCCCGAATGGCAGAAGGCTATGAAAAGTGGTGGCAATCGATCATGTCTGAAGGACCAAATGAAAAGTACGGATACATCAAAGTGGGTTCTCCCCAGGAAAATCCAAGTAGAATATCTGCGCACGATATGTTCACTGGCAAGCACGGACATGCCTGGCATCAGTATGGAGCTGCCTCGGCATCACAGGCCACAGGACGCTGGAAAATTGAGTTTGTGGAGGATGGGGAATATAAGGTCAGTTTGTGCAGGTTTCCCAGGGAAAGCGGGCTAGGCATTAACGAAACTTTTCCGGCCCAGGAAAAAATAGTTGAACTGGACAGGGTGATGCCTGCAAGTGAAAAGGTTGATTTTGAAGAAGCCTATTTATATGTAGCCAATATTCAACAAACCATAAAAATTGAGCCCGGACAGAAGGAAGCAACTGTGGTGCAAAAAGTACCAGCTGGAAAATATGATATGGAAGCCCAGCTAATAGACAAAGAAGGCCGGGTGTATCCTGCCTATTATGTTTACATAGAAAAGTTATAAAAAAGCAGAAACAACCATGAAAACATCCAGAAGTATAATCATTCTGTTGCTAATAGCAGTTGTAGCCTGCAACCCAGAAAAGGGGAAAGAAACCACAGAATCAAAACCACCCTACGACGGCACTTGGGAATCCCTGCAGCGCATGCCTGTCCCGGCATGGTTTGACGATGGTAAAATTGGCATTTTCATTCACTGGGGCCCATATAGTGTGATAGGCCACCGCAAAGGAGGAAAAGGGTATGCTGAACACGTTCCAAAACTTATTTACACGGATTCCACCTATTATTACGACTACCTGCGAGAGCGTTGGGGAGCTGCACCTCCAGAGTTTGGTTACAAGGATATCATCCCTGAGTTCAAGGCAGAAAAATGGAATCCTGATGAGTGGGCAAAACTGTTTGCAAATGTAGGTGCCAAATATGTGGTGCTTACTGCTGAGCACCACGATGGATGGGCAAATTGGGATTCTGACCTTACCCCCTGGAACGCCTTGGATATGGGGCCAAAACGTGATATAGTGGGTGACTTGGGCAAGGCCGTTCGCAGCTATGGCCTCAAGTATGCCCCTTCTTACCATAGGGAACGGCACACAAGCTTTTTCACCACAAAACAGTACTTAGTAGATGCAAAACCACATGCCGACATTCTGGAAGAAATCAAGAGGGTGCCGGAAGCAGCATCACTTTATGGCCCTTTTGGTTTCAGCAGTGAAGCCATAGACGAATATGTTGCCCGCTGGAAGGAGATTCAGGATAAATACCATCCTGATATGATGTGGGTGGATGATATCCCAATTTTCACCAGGGATGGCAACAATACACAAGTGGAGCCTAAAGTATTCAAACCGGAAATCCAGTATCTCTACGATCAGTGCCGTGCCATGATCACAGACTTCATGAACAATGGGGCTGCCATGGATCAGGCTGTCTATGTGAACAATAAGGGCAAAAATCGCAACTGGCCGGATGGTGTGGGTTGTTTTGAAAAAGACAACCTAAAACTCAAAGTCATTGGTCCAAAATGGCAGAGCTGTACCACATTTGGAACATCCTTTGGTTATCTGGAGGATGATACTTACAAGAGTGTGGAGGGAGTGATCCACGAAATGATAGAAGTAGTCAGTCGAAATGGCAACTTTCTGATCAATATTGGCCCAAAGGCGGATGGGACATTAGTTCCAGAACAGGTAGAGCGCCTCCAGGCAATGGGAGAATGGCTCAAAATAAACGGGGACGCCATTTATGGCACACGATACTGGAAAATAAACGATCAGGAAGCAGGGCACCTGGCCTTCACCACAAAGGGTAAATCACTTTTCGCCATTGCGATGGAAAAGCCTGAGGATAGTTTTGTAATTGAAGGTACAAAAAAATGGAAGAAGGATCAGGTGAAGTCCGTTCGGTTGCTTGGATCAGCAGAAAGCGCAAAATGGGAACTGGCTCCTGACGGTTTGAAAATTATACCACCAGCCGACCTTGGCAAAAGCAAATATGCCTGGGCTTTTGAAATAGTCACCGTCACGGAGCAACATACCCCCAATGCCATCCAAACAGATGCTGATAAAGCTTTTGAAGGCACGAAAAAGGTGGATTTGGAGGGGAACCATCACTAATAAGAAAAGCGAACAGATGAGACAAACATTTGATATTATACAAAAGCATAGACCATTTCTGCTATGTTTACTGTTGGTGCTCGTCTTCTCGTCTTGCAATTCAGGTAAAACAATAGAATTGTTTGTGGCGGTAGATGGAAATGATTTAGCCGATGGTAGTTTGTCGAAACCCTTAGCCACGATTTACAAAGCGGTAGAATCTGTCCGGGAATTGCGCAGAAGAGGCAATACAAAACCAGCAATTATTTACCTGCGTGATGGCCGTCATTTCCTACACAATACACTTGTTTTGGGAGCTGAAGATGGATCAACAGTCTCCAACAACACGGCAACACCACGGGAACCAGGTGCTGGTGAACTTACCCCGGCGCATCTGACCTTCACGGCCTATCCGGGAGAAAACCCAGTTGTTAGTGCCGGGACACCCGTTAACGGCTGGAAATTACTCGAACCTTCGCATCCTGATTTACAAGAAAGCGCGTCAGGTAATGTTTGGGTTGCGGACATCCCCGAAGGTTTGGATAAATTCTATACGCTTTATGATAACAAGAGACGATTGAACCGTGCACGTGCTGAAGGTTTTGTGCCTACCAAAATGGGCGATAAAAAGACAGTGTATTTCCCTGAAGGAAAACTAAAAAACTGGAGAAACCTCGAAGATGTTGAATTAAACATTCGACCAAGCCGTGCATGGATGATCAACATGCTTCCACTCGAATCGGTGGACGAAGAAAACGGTATAGCCAAAACCAAAGTATCTGCCACATATAGCATGGGGCCACTGGCACAATGGGTACACACCAAAGATGGGAACTCTGCCTGGATCGAAAATACAGTGGAAGCATTGGATGAACCGGGAGAATGGGTGATTGATTCGAAAACGCGTAAGATTTACCTGTGGCCGTTAAATCCGACCACCGATGGGTCTCCTCATGGAATTTTTGCACCGACTATTACTGAATTTATTCGTGTGGAAGGGAATATCGATCACGAAGGCCCGGTTGACCAACCGGTTGTTGGTATCACATTCTCAGGCATTACTTTCACGCAGGGCGACCGCCGGCCATGGATCGACGATGAAGATCAATTGGGCTGGGGAATGCAGCATGACTGGGACATGTTCGACAGGCCAACGGCCATGCTTCGATTCCGGGGAGCCGAAAACTGCCGGGTTATCGACTGTAGGTTTGAACAGTCGGGTGGAGGTGGTGTTCGATTCGATTTGCACGCACAAAGAAATAAAGTAGAAAACTGTGAATTTTCCTATTTAGGAGAGGCTGGAATACTTTTTGCTGGTTATGGGCCAGGTACCAAAGATGTAAATCACCACAATGAGATTGTCAACAACCACATTCACCATTTTAGTGAAATTACCTGGCATTCACCTGGTATATGGGCTTGGCAAAGTGGCCACAACCGCATTGCCAATAACTATATCCATCATAGTGGTTATGCAGGAGTATTGATTACCAACCGTATAAGCCCAGACCGAAGTTTGGATGGAGAAGGTGGCAGGACAGTACGAATAAATGAAATCGACGCGGCTGCAATGAAGCCTTCGGACGAGCACTATGCGTCGTGGAAACTCCGGGAAAAATACAACCACTCGCGGCACAATCTGGTGGAATACAATGAGATCACACACGCTGTACAATTGCTTTCTGATGGAAATTGTATCTACGTTTCTGGTGCGGGAACAGGAAACATCATCCGGTACAATTACCTGCATGACAACCTGGAGCATTCCATGCCAGCACCCATCCGCTGCGATGACGACCAACATGAAACGCTGATCTACGGAAATGTGCTTTACAATAACTATGCGTTTTCCGCAGGAATCGCTTCGAAAGGGGTCAATGACATTATTAACAATTTTATTGTTGCACCACGTGTGGCGCCACGTTTTGGCTATATAAGCTTTGAGTGGGTTCCGGTACCGGGTTCGAAGGCTTATAAAAACATCATCATACCTCACCCCGACGGAGGCAATGCCTATGCTGAAAGGGCACGAAGGGGCCAAACTACAGGCCTTCCTGATCTGATGGAAACGAAAATGGATTCCAACCTGTATTACCATCCGACAAACCCGGATTGGATGGATACACATTTGGCCAGGACGCGTGAAGCAGGGCTCGAGCGGGCCAGCATTTTCGGTGACCCTATGTTTGTGGATCCTGAGCATGGAAACTTTGGGTTCAAAGTAGGTAGTCCCGCTGTAAAGATGGGGATTGAGCCATTGGATGTGTCGAAAATGGGAAGGCAATCAAGTAACTAACCTGAACCTTTAAAAAGGAAAATTCAGGTTTTCTAATCGATAGCGAAGACGGCTTCATCATGCGGGAAGATTTTGTCAATATCACTTAATCTGTCTAAAGACTGGTTAAGAGTTCTAAAAAGGCTACCTTTAAGGCAGAAATTTTTTCAATTCTGTATTTCTTCCTTTAGAGGTTTTGTATCTCCTTTATACGAATTTTTTGCAATTGAATTTTGGTGATTCATTTGATGTGTGATCCCTCCAATCCTTCAAAATAACCCACATCCCCGGGATCATAGCTCATTGTTTTAATGAGCAGTCTCACTTATTAAGATAATATCGTATGCATAAGCTTGGTGTAATTGGAACTTCCAAAAAAGAAGACGAACGTAGACTGCCCATTCATCCCGATCATTTGCTAAGGCTTCCCCTTGAGATAAGAAAGCAATTAGTTTTTGAGAAAGGTTATGGTAAACCTTTCAACATTGAAGATGATGAAATGGCGTCACTTTCCGGAGGGCTGGCTTCTAGAAGTGAAATCTTAACAGATATCGGATCTGCCATTATAGCTAAACCTGTTTTGTCCGATTTGGAAGAATTAAAAGAAGGAGGAGTTCTTTGGGGTTATCCCCATTGTGCTCAGCAATCGGCAATAACCCAGTCTGCCATTGATCGTAGATTAACCCTGATTGCTTTTGAAGATATGTTTGTGTGGTCCCCCACTGGCATTCAGGGGCGTCATACATTTTACAAAAACAACGAAATGGCAGGTTATTGTGCCATACTTCATGCCATGCAATTGAAGGGAATCGATGGCCATTATGGTAACCAGCGAAAAGTCATAATTTTTAGTTTCGGGGCAGTAAGCAGGGGCGCTATTTACGCCTTGAAGGCCCATGGGTTCAGGGATATAACGATTTGCATTCAAAGGCCCGATCATGAGGTTAGGGAGGAAGTTCTTGATGTTCAATATGTTCGAATCAAAAAAGGAGAGGAAGAGACTGCCAGGATGTTGGTAGTAGAGCATGATGGGTCAGAAAGGCCTTTGAAAGAGTTAATTAGCGAATCAGAGATTATAATAAATGGCACATTTCAGGATCCCAACAATCCCGTGGATTTTGTTACCTATGAGGAAAAGTCATGTTTGAAGAAAGGATGCTTAATAATAGATGTAAGTTGTGACGAAGGAATGGGTTTTTATTTCGCTAAACCTACGACCTTTAAAAATCCAATGTTTTCGGTAGATGGGGTAGATTACTACGCCGTGGATCATACGCCCAGCTATTTATGGGAGAGCGCAACCAGGTCAATTTCCGCCGCACTGATTGTGCATCTTCCAACAGTGCTCAAAGGCCGACTGGAATGGAAAAACAGCGCTACAATTCATGAAGCGATTAATATAGACCAGGGGGTGATCCTAAAGAAAGAAATTCTAAGATTCCAAAACAGAAAGGTTGAATATCCTCATCAGCCCAATCACTCATTTGTTCAATAACCTTAAGCTACTCTTCTTATAAATACTCTGTCTGCCGCAAGTCTTTTTGACTTGTGCCCATATTGCATTTCAATTCTATCATATCCCTTATCACCATGTACAAGTCGCGCGCCATTTGTATCCTTTTTAGATCAATCAGCTGTGTGTAGTCACGGATTACAAATCCGCGCCATCGGGTTTCAAATGTGCTACGCAACACTTAGAACAACGGGAACAGGGGGCTCTTTAAAATTGATTAAGACTTTTTAATCCTTTATTTTTGTATTTATCATAAAAAAAGTCTTAATCAACTACTTATAGGTATGACAATAGGTGAGCACATTATGATTATCCGCAAGCAAAAGAACTTTTCGCAAGGTGAGCTT
>JAVKDJ010000098.1:0-836 GCA_040222275.1 Cyclobacteriaceae bacterium | reverse complement strand
GTTCCTCCTTTTTCGGACTGGATGGTGAAAGTGGCTATTGGGTTTTTACCAGTTATTTTAAAAACATATTCGATAGTGCGTGTAGAAATACCTTCATTCTCTCTACTTCCATCGAGATGACCTACATCGGTTCTTGATTTTCCGCTTACCACCTCCGCATCTTTTGCCTCCACCATAGCTCGAACAGGTTTTGCAATTTCCATTTCAAGTGCTCGAGTGGTAATATTTGTAGGCAAGTAACCTTCGTTCTCTATCACCAATGAAACCTTCACCACTTTTCCCTTTTCAATCATATTGATGTTGGATTCTCTGATAACTACCCGAGGGCTGAGCTCAGCAAGCCAGATCATCCAGGGTACATACTTTTGAATTTCGCCTTGCAACATTTCTACGGGAGGATTCTGCCTCGTAAATTTTGTATCCCATCCGCCTATTTCCACGGCACCCAACTGAGGATGATTGTAAGCCTGCCAGTTCTTAAAACCCTTGCCACCTAGTTTTTCATCATTCCATTTCAGTCGTTCCATGTCTGAAACGCGACCGTCCTTGTCTGCATCGGCATCAAAGCCGCCCCAGAACTCAGGCACGAATCCCACCACACCAAAATCCCAATAGCCCCAACTGATAAGCGTTCCATGTCGGTGGAGTCTCGGGTTACTGTAACTGGGTATGGCTTTTTGTCCAGTAGTTTTTTCATACTTGCCAGACAACTCCATGATCAAGCGTTGATCCTCCATATTGAAATTGTCCCAAGAAGTTGTTGAGGGTAAGCGAAACAATATGCCACCCGAGGTATGTCCATGAAAAATACCCGTTATGTTTCTATGTGAATTGAT
>JAVKDJ010000097.1:0-68051 GCA_040222275.1 Cyclobacteriaceae bacterium | reverse complement strand
ATCAGGGAAGCACCGCCAGATAACCAAACCCAATTGGCATTAAGTTGACTTTTTCATTCGTCGGTTTTTAACAAAAATGTGCCTTTATCTCATTTAGAGATCATTTTAGCATTCAAATCTAAAATTGTTCGGACAGGTATGTTTTTAGGATAATTATTTATTTGATAATAACCTCATTATCATTAAATTAAATGTGTCAACTGTTGTTTTTAAGAATAAATTGAACACAGCCAAGACGTCATATTAATATAACTGGATTTTTATCTATTTATAAAAAAATCCATGAAGGTGTCACATTTTGAAAATTGACGGTACTAAAATAAAAAACCAAAAAACACCATCATGAAATGCAAACCTATCACCCGAACATTAAGCTTTCTTTTGCTTATTTTCTTTGTAACACATGCCAATGCCCAGGTTTACAACACCAAATCCAGGGAGTATAAGAAAGCAATCAAGCAACGCACCAAAGATTACAAAAAACAGGGTTATATCCCAATGGGTTCCGGTACATTGAATCTATATGTCACGCGGGGTGTGAATAAAGAGTTTGAAACAGATGAAGAAGGGCAGAACAAATTTTTCGTAATTACCACTAAAGATATCGGGCCAACCTTTGAGTCTGCATCAACAGCAAGCAGAACTTCAGCGAGAACAGCCATAGCTGCCAATATTGAAACCCGTGTTGCAGAGCTCATTAAACGGAGTGTAGTCAACGATGAGTTATCCGAAACCAGCGCAGACGGCATCAATAAAATAATAGCTGCCGGTAAACAACTCATTGCCGAACGCATTTCTATGGAAGACATTTATACCCTTTACCGATCTGTAAAAGACACCCGCACCAGTGAGAACATTGTGGAGGTATTGTATTCCGCTTGTTATAGCAATCAACTTGCAATGCAAAAAGCCAAAGAGTATATCAGGGAAGAGCTAAAAGAGGAAGCGGAAGAACTACATGAGCAATTGGACAACATATTTAGTCTAAACCCTTAGTGGAATGGCTCGGCTATTTTTCCATACCGGGATATTTTGGTTCATATTCAAAGTAAGCTGGCTGGCATGCGCCCAGGAGGTTCTACTTAAAGGGGAAGGCAGGGTTTTGGAGAATGACCCTTTTAAAACTAAACCGGTTTACGAATTGGAGGCATATCGTCTAGCTGTGAACAATGCTATTGAAAAGACATTTGGCTCTAGTGTGTCATCAAACTACGAAAGATTGGTGGATACCGAAGTGCAAGGACATAGTGTAGTTTCGCATACTGATTTAAGAAACAATTATACCAATACCTTTCCTAATGGCGAATGGATTCGGACAATACATAAAGAGTGCCAGGAAATTAAGGATAATAATGGAAACTATTGGATGTCATGTGAAGTGAGGGGGTACGCCTCGAAAATAGAAACAGCTAAAGTAAGGTTCATGGCCAAAACCCTGGATGGAATTGACATCAAAAGGGATGAATCCATAGACTTCATCAACGGTGAAATGGGCTACCTGTATTTTAAAAGTGCCTTGCCTGGTTTTGTTGTTATCTTTTATGATGACATGAAAAACGTACAGCGATGTGTGCCATACAATAACATGGCGGAACTGGAACTTGAAATTCAGGCCAACAAAGAGTATTTATTTTTCTCCCGGCAACACGCTGACTATTTGTTGGACAAAGCACTCGTCAATGAGATAGAGTTTTTTACCGAACAACCCCTGGAATACAATCAGTTTTATGTGTTGTTTTCCCCTGAACCGTTTTCGGCCTATTTTCTCAATGCACCTGAAGAGTTGCAAGGAGGATATCGGTCTTTCAAATCCATGGAAAAAGACAGTTTTCACCGATGGTTACAAAACAACAGGATACGCAATAAGAAGCTTGAAGTACAAGTAATAGGAGTTACCATAAAGAAGAACTGAATAGCTCATCTGAAAAAAATGAATTAAAGAACTCAACCAACCTGCTGAACCCATGAAAAATATCAGCGCGTTTATTTTCACCTGTCTGGTAGTTGTTCCAGGATACTTGAAATCCCAAAAGGTGGTTTCCGGCACATCGGCTCCTAAAGAATTTACCATACAAACTTCTTTGGTCAGAAATCCAGGAGGGGTTCCTCCCAATCTTTCTTCAGAGCTTCAATTCTCAGATGAAAATGGAAACGGAATACTCGAATCGGAAGAAACTGCAAAACTCCAGCTGACTATTACCAATAAGGGAAAAGCAAAAGCACAAGGCCTTGAGATCAATATCCTTGAACAACTTACTATTGATTCGGCACTATCCATTACAAATAGTAGCAGGTATGTCCCCTATTTGTTTCCGGATAAGTCAATTGAACTGGATTTTGAGCTAAAGGCAGGACAATCTATCAAAACCGCAGAACATAAATTCAAAATCAGTGTAAGCGAGCACTTCGGTTACGACATGGATGCAGCCTATTTAGTACTTAACACCCTCAAATATCAGGAACCAAAATTAGTGTTTGCCGGATACGATGTAGTGGATTACGGAGAAGGCACGGCACCAACAATCAAGGATGGGCAAATACAACCCGGTGAGCTGGTAAAGTTGAAAATGCTTGTACAAAACACCGGAAACAATATTGCCAGGAATGTCAAATACAAAGTGGAGTGCAATGATGAAAACGTCTTTATGGAAGATACTGATGGAACTCTTCAGGACATTGCCGTGGGAGAAGTAAAGCACTTTTGGCTCACAATAAGCCCAAATAAAAGAATAAGTCCTGAAAAAAGCCTGCCCCTTATCCTTAATTTAGACGTGGACAGAAATTTTGGCAGGTTACAGGGCTATTCTATACCAATAGTGATGAACAAATCTGCGCCCCAGGTATCTGTCGTGGAAGTGGCTCCTGATTGGGAAAAGTTGCAGGCGGCAACTTTCATCACTTCATCGGGCAAGCCTGATGCCGGGGGCAAAGATAAGATTCCCCCCAAACTGGACAGCATCATTAATATCCGCTCGATACCACCAAGGTCGAAAACAGAACGCAGGGATGCAGTGGCCATTCTTTTTGGCATTGAAAACTATGATGACCTGCCCCCCGCCCCTTATGCAGAAAATGATGCCTTGCTGATGAAGGAATATTTTCAAAATTGTCTGGGTATAAATGAAACCTACGTGTACAATAGTGAAAAATCAAGGGGACTGGTTTTCGATGATGTGTTTAATCCGGATTATGGTGAGTTGCAAAAAGCAATAATAAAGGGAAAAACAGATGTTTTTGTCTATTATTCCGGGCATGGTATCCCTTCAAAGGAAGGCGGGCAGTTGTATTTATTTCCTTCCGATGGAAAAAAAGAGCGGTTGGAATTGCAAGGATATGACCTTAGTAAGCTATATAAAAATCTGGATTCCTTAGGTGCACAAAGTGTGACGGTCATTCTGGATGCTTGTTTTTCTGGTGCCTCCCGTAGAAGCGAAAAAATTAAATATGAAAACCTGGTGGCCATGAAGGGCATCAGGATTAGACCAGACCTGTACAAACCCTGGGAAAACAACCCAAATTTTTCAGTATTTTCCTCCTCTGGCCCGGGTGAAACTTCCCTCGCTTTCGATATAAGCCAAAGTGGGCTTTTTACCTATTACCTGTGTGCTGGTTTGCAAGGAAATGCTGATCAGGACAAAAATGGAAGGATCACTTCAGGAGAACTGTCTGATTATATAAGGGGGCAGGTAATCAAAACTTCCTCATCTAAACTAAGTGGGCTGCAAACCCCCGAATTCCATGGAAACCGGGATACCATTCTTGTTGAATACTAACGAAAAGGCTATGTTCAGGAGTTTTCTTATTTTCTCGTTTTACCTCATTGCAAACACCCTTATTGCCCAAAGGGTATCAGAGGTTCGTTTTTCCCAGGAAGGCCAAAAGATCATCATAAGCTATGGGCTATCCGGAGTAAAATACTATCAGGTGGTAAATATCTCCCTGTATGCAAGTACAGATGGGGGCAAAACATATCAAGGCCCCCTCAGAAGAGTTGAGGGAGATATAGGACAAGGTATAGAACCAGGAAAAAACAGGTCGATCACATGGGAAGTGTTGGAAGAAATGCCGGATTTTGGGGGTGTGGTAGCTTTTGAAGTCAGGGCGGTGGTGAATGAAGAAAAACCAGCAAGAAAAACCTATGTAGGCTACAAAGGCTCCTACCTGGCCTCTCTGGGTATTGTAGTGGGCACAACCGGCAAAAGCGGTTTCTATTTATCGGCCAGGGCTAACCCTTACTATTTCAAAGGCAAGAACTCCGCGCTGAAAACGAAAGATGGCTTGGATGTTCAAGGGTTTAACGGGCCTGGCTATTATGAATTTACTTCCAGCTATCAGATTGATAGGCTTTCCATTACAGGGGGGGTATCGTTTCAGCTATCACGCAAGCTCAGGATATATGCGGGTGGTGGCTATGCAATCAACAATGTTTTGTGGAAAATATCGCAACTTGATTATAACGGTGCAGACATTGGGGAAGAATGGGTGAAGAATACCCAAAAGTCCTTTTCATTTCCTGAAGTTGAAACAGGACTATGGCTAGGGCTCCACCCTGTTTTTATATCGGCGGGCTTGTCAATTTGTGGCGACAAGTGGGTGGATGGTGTCGCTTCGGTAGGAATAGTTTTTTAATTGTAAACAAGGAAGACCCCAATGTTATTAACTGAAAACAACTGGTTGAGTGCTTCGGGCTGTGCCGTCACAACTTGAAATTGTGATTGGTGAAGACCTGCCTCGCCAACCAGGCGGGCACAGACCATGGCGTTCAGCAAACACTTTAAAAACATAAGCATGGCACACAACAACACATACATAAGGTATAGAACAAAGGTGGGTAAATACTGCCTTTGTTTTACCCTGTCTTTTATGGCTACATCGTGCAGCTTTGATGATGTTGAACCGTCAGGAATTGGCAACAGCAAAATAACCATAGTCACTTCAGCGGCATCTGATATAACCCGTTACACGGCAAAGCTCAATGGCACCCTGGGTGACACCTATGGCAGGACAGTAGAGGATTATGGCCATTGCTGGGGAACAAGTGCCGAACCCGATTTATCAAACCCCCACACATCCCTGAAGCAACAATCTGAGGGCAAGGATTTCAGCAGCGATCTGGAAGGCCTACTGATTGATACATGGTATTATGCCCGCACTTACTTTGTAATTGACAATCAGACGGTTTATGGGAATCATATAGTGTTCAAAACTGAGCCTCCTAGCCTTCCTACAGTTCTAACTACTAACATTGATCCCATTGGCAGCACTGGCGCAACTGCAGGTGGAACGATAGACAACAATGGAGGGGTGCCCATCATAGAATATGGAATCTGCTGGAACACAACGGGAAGTCCTGATAAAAATGATTTTAAGGAATCAGACAATAGCGATACTTTGGGCAGTTTTTCTTTTGAATTGACCAATCTGGATGCTGGCACTCCTTATTATGTGCGAGCCTTTGCTACCAATAGGGAGGGAACTGAATATGGGTATGAAGTTGATTTTATGACTGATTAGAATGATTCAAGTCCAACGTAAAGACCACTATCATGAAAAATAAAATAATTATTACTGCTTTAATAATTGCCTTTAATGCATTGATAAATGCTAATTATGGGCAAACAACTGTTTATTGTTTGGTTACTTCTGATGGTACTAGAACAGTGGATTCATGTAGTGGTGATGTTATTTGTAGCGGCTGTACTAGTGGAAGTATTGGTTCAATTGGAAAAGAAGATAGAGGTGTGTGTGGTGTGGACTATCTTAATTACTACGTAAAATTTAATTTAAATCCAATTCCAAATAACGCAACAATTACATCTGCTTATATAGTACTTCAGCGTTCTACGAGTGCGAGTTTGTCAAGTGAATCTGTTAAAGGTGTAGCTTATAGGATTGCAAACGATTGGTCGGAAAGCACTCTTGTTAATTCCGTTCCAAATTATTCTTCCGATGGGAATTCTAGCTATACTACAAGTGGCACTTCAAGTACTTGGTCATTTGATGTGAAAAATACAGTTGTAAAATGGATTGAAAATGAAACAGATAACTATGGAGTTGTTTTATATACTTTGAGTACAACAACTACTGATAATGTTTGGTATTTTTACACAAGGTTTGCAAGTACTAGTGACAGACCTGAATTGAAAGTTACATACACTTGCCCAAATCCCGATATCCCTTCTAATCCTATAAGTAATTCTCCTCAGTGCGAATCAAGTGGGGTTACACTTACACATTCAAGTAGTCCACCACCAGGTGTGACATGGTACTGGCAAACAAGTTCTAACGGTACTAGTACTTCACAAGGGTCAGGGTCAACAAAAACAGTTTATTCAAGTGGCACATATTATATCAGAGCCAAACGTGATGATTGTGATGATATCTGGTCTAGTGATTCTGGATTTATAGATGTTACAGTTAATTCGGAACCTTCCACAACTTTAGTTTCAGGAGGAGGATCAACTTGTGATTGCTTAACATTAACAGCGTCAGGAGGCTCAGGTGGGACTATTTACTATCAGGGAACAAATAGCAATGGCACAAGTACATCCAATCCTTCTTTAACAGAAACTGTCTGTTCTTCCAACACTTATTATTTCAGATCAAGAAGTTCAGCTGGCTGTTGGGGAGAACAAGGAAGTGCGGATGTAAGCATAAAAACCGAATCAACACCACCCACCAATGCTTTTGCTAGCCTGGAAACCATATGCCTTAATGAATCCACCACTTTGTCTCAATCTGATGGAGACCTGGGGACGGGTGCTTCATGGAAATGGTATTCAGGTAGTTGTGGGGGAGCTATTGTAGGTTCAGGAGGTTCTATTTCAGTATCCCCGGAATCATCAACCACATATTATGTCAGGGCGGAAGGAGATTGTAATCCAACAGGTACTGACTGTGCAAATATTACAATTACAGTTGTTGATCCTCCTATACAGCCTGTCCCTATTGAGGGAGAAGTATCACCTTGTCTGAGTTCAAACTACACCTATACTATCGATCCTGTTTTTGGGGTCACTTATACCTGGGATTTCACTGGAAGTGGCACACTTGATCAGAATGGGTCAAGCTGTTCATTAACACCAACAAGCAACGGAACACTCAGTGTATTGGCATCAAAAGATAATTGTGAAAGCACCGCAAGTACTTTGCCTTTGACCGTGACAACCAAGCCTGATCCTCCTGAATCTGTTGTGGGAAATTTCAATATTTGCACAAATTCCGAAGAAATTTATGAGATTGATCCAGTACCTGGAGCTACATCATATCGCTGGAAACTACCATCTGGTTGGGAATGTATTGGCAGTAATTGTAACTCCTCGAGTACCATAACCACAAAAGTTGGTACTGATGGGGGCAACATTCGTGTATTTGCCGTTAATTCGTGTGGGGAAAGCGAATATGTTCAACCAGTAACCATTAAGGGTATTGCGCCAGATCAGCCCGGTCCAATCATGGAGGAAGAAGGATCACCATGCAAGGATTCCTTAAGGACATATAGCGTCAACGAGGATTCAAACATTTTGTCCTATGAATGGACACTTCCTGATGGATGGTCAGGTAACAGTAATTCAAATTTGATAGAGGCTACAGTGGGAAGCGGTAATGGTGAAGTTTGCGTGGTTCCAATAAATAATTGTGGAGAAGGCCAACCTATATGCCTGAATGTAATAGCAAGTACTATCCCTGACGATCCTGGTTTAATAGAGGGGGACAAAACGCCCTGCTCCGGTTCAACCCAGACTTATGTAATCCCACATATATTAAATGCGACAGTTTATGATTGGAATTTCTCCGGGGAGGGCAGTTTAAATGAAAACAATACTTCATCATGCACTTTAGTCCCTACTACCAGTGGAATACTTGAAGTAACCCTTTCAAACAAATGCGGTCCAAGTGCCAATACAAGTACTATAGCCATTGCAGTAGCTGAGCTACCAGATACCCCATCCGGGGTTATAGCTCAAGATGACATGGTGAAAAATGAAATCACAATAACTTGGGAACCCGTGAATGGAATAGACACCTATATTATATATAGGGACGGGGATTCGTTAACAACTCGGACTTCAAACAGGGCTTACTATACAGATAATGATGCCCCTTGTGAAGTGGTTACTTATGAGGTATATTCTTTCAATGGCTGCTTATCCGAGGTTGCAGGGAGTGATACAGGTTACAGGTTAAATTGTATTCCAACAGGTATTTCTGAAAAGCGGGGTTTTCGGGTTTACCCAAATCCTGCTGAAGACAAGCTTACCGTAGAATTAGGAGAAAGTAGTCCTTCATTTTCAAAGGTAACTATTCATAATTCACATGGACAGGTTGTATTGTCCTCAACTATAAATGACTGGAAAATATATAACATAGATATATCTAGGTTGACCAGAGGCATTTACTTTATACGTTTGGCCGGGAATGATGCAAGTGTAATGAAAAAATTTATGATCAAGAATTAGTAGTGAAAATCAAAATATATACTTTGTTTGAAAACCATGCACCCCGATGAAGACCTTCTTAGCGGTATTCTGAAAAACCAGGATTGGGCCCTAAGGGAAATTTATAAAACACAATACAACCCCATTAAGAGAATGGTATATGCTTTCAGAAGCACAAGGTTGGAACCGGAGGATATTTTCCAGGAGGGGTTAACCCGCGTAATCCTCAATATTCGTGCAGGCAAGTTCAGGGGTGATAGCTCCATAGCTACCTATCTGAATAGTATTTGCCGGAACATTTGCCTGAAGGCATTGTCGGAACCCGCTACTGCAACAATGCCAATAGAAAATAACCCGGGACCACATGAACCCGGGAACGATAGCTATTATGAATTGTTAGGCTTTATCAATAAACTAAAAAAACAACTGGGTGGCGGTTGTCGTGAAATTATTGACTTGAGGTTCAACCATCAGGCCACAAACCCTGAAGCCGATCCCCAGGTGCATGGTCTAAGCAGTTTTGATGGTATAGCTAAAAAATTGGAAATTACAGCGGAAAATGCCCGCCAGCGTTTCAAGCGTTGTATGGACCGGTTGCGCAAGTTGGTGATCGAACACCCTGAATACCATACCCTATTCGATTGAGTTGTGAACGAAATAAACGAAAAAGATTTTAATATGATCGAGGATTTTCTTTCGGGGGCCCTGTCGCCCGATGAAGAACGGGAATTCAGGAAAAGGCTTGATGCAGAAGCACACCTGGCCAAAGCCTATTCGTTCAGGTCTAAAATAGCCCTGTACTGGAATGAGGCACTGTCCTATGAAACAACTATGAAACAGGTGAAGGAAGTTGTCGATAAGGAGCGGAACAGAAAAAGAAAGCTGGCTACTTACCTGTATGCAGCATCAGTTGTCATCCTGATTGGCGTTGTGGTTTTCTTTGCCCAACAGCCAAAACGAAATGCGATCGATGGGCAATTTGCCGCATCGGAAAAAGATACTTCCACCAACAGTATTTCACCTTTGTCAACAAATGAACAACCGGAAAAAGGGTCTCAATTTGCAGTTCCCCTTGAATTTCTTTTAAATGATACCCTGGTGATCCACAGAACAACTGACGTTGAATCGGTGGAAAAAATACGTATTCTGCGCCTTTCCGATCATGGTGTAGTTGGAAGGTATCTATTGAAGGAGGGGGCAGACTCCCTGCTTATCCCATTAAAAGGAATGCAACCTGGAAGCTACCAATGGATAAAAGCCGGTACGCCTTCATCCGGTGATTTTATCATCAGGGAAAATTCCATGCCGAATAAAAATTGACACCAGCGTATGAAAAAGTTTATAGGTATTTTGGCGATCCTTATGACAGGGTACTATGCCCAGTCGCAGACTGATTCCACGTTTATTGAATTCCAAAAGGAGTTCGAAGAATTTAGTGATTCAATTGAAAAGGAATTAACCACTTTTGAATGGCAAAATGATTCATTGTTTATCCAATTTTTGGAGCAAAGTTGGAAAGAGTTTGACATATTTTCAGGCAACCCTCCCCCGCAACGACCAAAACCCAGAGAGCAACCATCCATAGGCAAACATGACGATACGATTCGCCAAAAAATAGATTTTAAAGGTATATTAAAACCTGATACTGTTCCTAACGACAATGAGGGCCGGTTAAATAAAGTGCGACAACCAGATTATGAATCAAGGGTTATTGTAAAATCATTTGAGGTTTTTGGTGTTCCAGCCAAAGTTCAATATTATCCCGATGACTTGCCACAGCTCGGCACGCAGGTTAACAGGAAATCGATAATTAAATTTTACCAAGATATTTCCTTAAAGGCGCCAATATGGGAAAGTAATCTATTGGGTTTTAAAGAAATAAAAGACTCCTTCTTTTTTAATGATTGGGGCTTTTATATGATAATAGAAAAAGCTGCTCAAAATATATTCAGTACTAAGAATGAGCAAACCCTTTTTACCTGGTATGCCCTTGTGAAAAGTGGTTACCAAGCAAAAATCGGGTATAGTGGAAATAATTTATACTTGCTGCTTCCTTCATATCAGGAATTATACAATATCCAATACTTAACAGAAAATGGTTTAGTTTACTACATATTTCTTAGTGGCCAGGAAAAGCCTACTCAAATCACTACTTATCCAGGAGTCTATACGGATGACTCCAAAACATTTTCATTCACTTTAAATAAGCTCCCGGAACTACCAAATGGTGGTTTAAAATATCGAAACCTGACCTACAACCGGGCAACAATCCAGTTGGTATTTAATACACGGAATATTGAATTTTTAGAAAGCCATCCACAATGCGAGCTAAAGAGTTATTTTGCAGTACCCATATCGCAGGCAAACCTGGATGCGCTTGACACCATTTTTAGTCCTTTACTGGAAAGAAAAACAAACAGGGAAAGGATCGACATACTTCTAAATTTTGTTCAAACCTCTCTTGAGTACCAAACGGATCAGGAACAATTTGGCAAAGAGCGTTACATGTTTGCGGAAGAATGTTTGTATTACGACTATTCGGATTGCGAAGACCGGGCGGTTTTACTCGGACAACTGATAAAAAAATTTACAGGTTTGCCCGCTATCGGACTTGAATTTAACCAACATGTAACTTTGGCAGTCTTGTCCCCTGACGGGGATTATGGTTACTATATATTGTATAAAGGAAACAAATATATCATTTGTGACCCAACATTTATTCATGGCAAAGCCGGCATGGTTCCTGAAGATTTAAAGAAAGAGGTTCCACGGATAATCTTATTTTAAAGGTATAAACTTCAACTACCCAATATCCCCTCAATCCTCTTCAACTCACTTTCCGAAAAAGTAGTGTTATCAAGGCTTCCAAGGTTTTCACTGATTTGCTCAACACTGCTGGCACCAATCAACACGGATGCCACTACATCGGTGCGTAGTAACCAGGCAATGGCCAGTTGGGTAATCGACTGCCCACGCTCTTTGGCTACTTCCTGTAGCTGCAATACTTTGCCGATCTTGTCTTGGGTCACCTGGTCTTTCTGCAAAAAACCATGGTCCTTGCTCGCACGTGACCCTTCAGGAATACCTTTCAGATATTTTTCAGTCAGAAGGCCCTGTGCCAGTGGCGAAAAAGGAATACAGCATTTGCCATAATCAGCCAAAACATCCAACAGCTCATCTTCCACCCATCTTTCGAACATAGAGTACTTGGGTTGATGGATGACAAAAGGGGTTTTCAGCTCTTCGAACAACTTGATGGCAGCCAGGGTTTGGTCAGCAGTATAATTGGAAATACCAACATACAGTGCCTTACCTTGCTTGACGGCAATGTCCAATGCAAGTACAGTCTCTTCCAACGGTGTGTCCGGATCTGGCCTGTGGGAGTAAAAGATATCCACATAGTCCAATCCCATCCTATTCAGCGATTGGTCCAAACTTGCCAAAAGATACTTTCTGCTGCCCCACTCGCCATAAGGGCCTGGCCACATCAGGTAGCCCGCTTTTGACGATATGATCATTTCATCCCTGTAAGGAGTCATGTGGTTTTTCATTATCCTACCGAAATTTTCTTCAGCCGAACCTGGAGGGGGGCCATAGTTGTTGGCCAGGTCGAAATGGGTAATGCCATTATCGAAAGAATACGTAATCATCTTTTTGGCATTGTCCTGGTCATCTACATGACCGAAATTGTGCCACAACCCGAGTGACAACTCGGAAAGCTTTAGGCCGCTATTGCCACAACGGCGGTAATTCATTTTGTCGTATCTGCTGTCGGAAGCCTGGTAACTCATAGAAGGTCTCTTTTGGTTTTATCTTTTTCGCTAAACTAGCAGGTTTTATAGAAACTGGATATATAAAACAGAAGAACTTCTGAACAATGTGGAATTTGAACCGTGTGCGTTTTGATCATTTATGAACTGGGGAAATATTGTATGATAGCAATGATTGTTAAATTTTTATCGAAAATATACACCGGTAATATATGAGTATTATCACCTGATATGAATATATTTATTGCGACTTATGCGAACAAAAACGCAACTATCTGATAATTAAATAACACAACAATGGCCAAAGAAATTGGAATATTGGTGATCCATGGAATGGGTTCGCAAACACCACAATACGCTGAACCAATGATAGCTGAAGTCAACCGGAGGCTAGAAAAGCAAAATGTAGATGTAGAAACTATAGCCTGGGAGCCAGTGTTTTGGTCGCATGTCACCGAACAAAATGAATTGAGGTACCTGAGAAATGTTGCAGGTATGGACTTGGATTTTATGAGCCTGAGAAAATTCATAGTGAAGGCTTTTGGCGATGCTGTTGCATACCAGAAGGTAGATGACCCCAACAACCATACCTATGCCATGGTGAACGAAGAAATAGCCAATAGCATGTCCAGGTTGCACGAGGTTTTGGGTGGTGAGGACAAACCCCTGATCATTATGGCCCATTCCCTCGGGTGCGTAGTAATGTCCAATTATATCTGGGACAACCGAAATCCACAACAAGAATCCGGTTTTATGAATTTCGATACCATGGCTCGGGTAATCACCTTTGGAAGCAACCTGCCGTTGTTTTCTTTTGCCCACAACGACCCCAAGGCCATAGATTTACCCGATGGTTGCATCTGGAACAACTACTACGACACTGACGATGTACTGGGCTATCCCCTGAAGCCCATCAGTCGTTCTTATGAGCGGGCGGTGACGGAGGACATAGAAATCAATGTAGGCAGCATCATAGGCAGTTGGAATCCAATGTCCCATTCGTCCTACTGGACAGACAATGACTTCACAAAGGCTGTAGCTGCGCACATCGGGGATGTGCTTGCTTAATAGCATGAACCAGCCTAAAAAAGTTTTCTAATATATGTTGAGTTTGAAGTTTATCGAAAGAATTCCTCAGAGCTCACTCCCAGGGATAGTTGGTTTTAAGAAATTTTTAGTTGAGAATAAAAATATGCGCCTTTGGGTAACTCAGCATTAAAGTTGTGCAGAAATATTTCATGCGTATTCTCAGGACACAGCATATATTCTATTCAAAATTTAAACGAATCAACGCATTCTCGCCGTAGTTGGCTACAAACATTTTATCCTTCGCAACCAATACATCTGTAGGTTTATTAAAATGATCAGACAATGTCCTGACAAGATTTCCATCAAAATCATAGATCAATACACGGCCGCCGTAAAAGTCAGAAACCAAAATTTGATTTTCATATACTTCAATTCCTGTAGCTACCTGAATATTTTCCTGCCATCCGATCACCCTAATGAACTGCCCTTTCCTATCAAAAACCTGTACCCTGTTATTGTAGGCATCAGCCACAACAACCAATTCTTCAGTCAGTGCTACATCTGTGGGATAATAAAGGAACCCATCTGTTCTGCCCTCACCCCCTATATGGATACTATTCCCATCTTCAATCAGTAAGACTCTATGATTATAAAAATCAGCTATGGCCATGGTTTCGCCTTGAACAGCAACACTGGCCGGGGCATCCAGACTTTCATTAATTTGAATCGATTCCATTCGCTTATCTGAGAAGATGGTAATCGTATCGGAAGTAAAATTTGGAACGTAAACAATCCCTTCTTTACTGGTGATATGCATTGGCCGAGCAAGGTTGGAAGTACTATCTAAAACCGCTCCCTGGTTGTTGACTAAAAGGATGCGATTGTTGTCAGGATCGGAAATCCAAAGTTGGGTGCCTACCATTGTCAGCCCCAAAGGATGAACATCTTCTGGTAGAATAATTTTATCACTAAATACCCACTCTTTTTTAGATGAGCAGGAAAGTAACAATACGCATATCAAAAAACATAAATTAACCTTCATCTATTACTTTCTTTATAGTCCTGGCTGTGAATCCGGCTTCTTTGACCTTTTTTCTAATGGTCTCTTCGCTCAGTATTTTTCCTTCTTTGACCGTCAAAAGTGCAAACGCATTTTTAACATCAATTTTAATATCCGTTACTCCATTCAAATCCTTAAGTTTTTTCTCTAAGCCATAAGCGCAAAATGGACATGACAGTCCATCTACTTCAACCTTCACCTTTCCAGTCAATTCAACCTGATTTTGTGCCTGTAATGTAGTTCCAAAGGCTAAACATAGAAATAGTATTATAATATTTTTCATGGTCTTCATTTTTTTTAAAACAATAGAACTCTGGTTCCTATTCGCAAAACGTAATTTGTTTTTTGTCCTTCCGGTGACGCCTCGCCCAGTGGCAACTGAACTCCACTCTCAAACAATAGCTTTCTCCCTGCGATGTATTGGATACCTGGTGCGAAAAACATATTGTTGCCCACATTATCGAGGACATAATTACCCAGTAATTCGAAAAAAATATTTACCTGCTTTGGAGGATATTTTTGAGGAAGCAAAGGGTAACCAAATGCTAGTTTGTAAACGATATTATCTGGTAAATTATCACTTGTTGCATTGTAACCTAATTCAGTATATAACCCATATTTGGTAGTTACATATCCCGTCACAAGAGATAGGTTCGTTTGATTGGCTCCAGTACCCAATGCTGGGGCTTCAGAATTGTTAGCCGTTGGAAAAACCTCAGTCAGCTTGATCAATCCACGAAAAGTTTTCGCTTTACCGTCTTTTTGAAAAATCTGATATTTGGTAAATACTTGCAGGTCACCAAAGCCCGACCTGTCGCCTATTCCATCAGAGGAAATGGATACGAAAGGAGCCACAATGCCGACTTGCCATTTATTGGTAATGTTATAAGGAAACGCAACAGGATGAATGTATGCGTTAGCCTTTTGCCTGGATACAATATTTCCAAACGTTCGAACCCCGCGACTTTCAAGCCCCAGCATGATGGGCGTATCAGTAAAAATAGGAGGCCCTTGTGCCAAAACATTGACAGCCACAACCAGAAACAGGAAAACTGAAACACTTAATTCCCTCATTCTGATTGACTTAAAATAAACATAACCAGTACAAGAACGGTAACAACCCAGGTGATAGCTTTGGATCGCATAAAAACTGTTGGTACGTTCTCCACACATTTCGAGCAATTAGCTTTGGCCGGATTATAAGCCTGATAAAAACTGATCCCAACCATCAAAAACGAAAGTCCCCATAGGTATGGCCGCAGTGGGTACACCCATGCAAGGTAACTGGTACCAGCCCACAGAGCTGTCATCGCAGAACTCCAGCAGCAAAACTTTGGGGCAATAACTGTAAGAAATGAGAACCCTAATGCAACAGCCTTTTCTAAACTATGCAGCATCTTGTATCAATTTAATGGTTGGCCGATACCTGCTTCAACTAAACTATCACGAGTGAGCTCCGGGTTCTGACAGCATTCAAGGAGCTTACCATCAACAGCAACTGCCGGGACTCTTTTAATTTGATATTGCGAAAGCTTGCCAAGGCAGGTTTTGTCTTCGCATTGTTTCACCAGGTCATATATGGTGATCTTGCATTCCTCACAAGCCAACTCTTTCACCATTTTAACTACAGGATCACATACTGGACAACCCGCAGTAAAAATTTCAACTGTTCGTTTCATAATATTTGTTTTGCGTATTGAATATTTATAAAACAAACCTAAGACTACAGGTAGGGTGGTCTCCAAGAAAAAGCTTAGAAATTATTCTGATTAGCTTGATTGAATCGGTCTAGCCGTTTTTTAAGTCGGGAAATCTCTTTCATTTTTTCTGTAAGGTCATCCACTTCAATAGCTGGAAATTGTTGACGTAGCATTTCTATTTGCTCTTCATTACCACAATTGCCAGGGCAAGCGTTTGAAGTTTCGGAAATCTTAATTGCGAGAGATTTTCTAAAAGTCTCATCCAATAAGAGGAAGTACGCTTTATCTAAACCACTTTTTGTTGCCTTAAACTGTGTAAGAATCTTTTCCGGGTTTTTTCCCTCATCAAGCATTTTCACAAGACCATTTATTTGGCCTTTGATGCTCTGAAGTCGGATTTTAATATCTTTTGTTAAATCTTTAGGTAGCATTTTCTGGCATTGTTTAATACAAGGAGAACGAAAAGACTTGAATATAGATATCTCCCAGGGATAGTTTCCAAGGGTAAAAACGCAAAAATTACAAACCTAATTCATGGATTACAAATACATTATAGTTGCCGTTGACATTAAATTAGTTCTTTTAATTGATGACCCAACTTCGGTCTTTGACCTTTAGTGCACATTGCTTTCTGAACCGATAAACAGATTTTACCCGTTCCCATGTCCATAAAGCATCCATTTCCCACCAATTGGGCGGAGGTGAGTTGAACTCTCCAATATTGCCAATCATTCGGTACCCTACCCCGTCGAGTTTGTAGGAGGGATTCGACTCAAGTGTAAGCACTTTGTCTGTATCCTTATGGTGGTCTAGTATGATGAAGGTATGGCCTGAAGTCCACTGTTTTCTCCAGCCCTGAATGACTGTCCAGGGGTGTGGCTGTTGGTCATCATCAGTTGTTTTTTGTGCCATTTCTGTCTGCACGAGGGCAGTCACCGGCGAAAAATAATCGTCAGCTGAAAAAATCATCATTTGCTTGTGTCGTTCCATCCCCCACTCAAAACCCTCCGTTGCAGCATTTTCCCATGCTTTCACCACAAGGGCCTCTACAAATGTGCAACAATTGTTGGTTTTGGGGCCTGGAGGGGACAAAGGTGCCTTAAAGCCAGGCAATGGAAACGGATAGCGCCCACGATCCAGATCGTAAGTGAAATCATAAAAGTGAGGAAGCAGTTCCACCAGCTGGCTTTCATTGATGACGTTCGGGTCATCATCAAATACAATAGGCTCGGTCTCCTCCTGGGTTTGTTCTATGATATCAGCATAATTGTTTGTTTTCCATCTGCTGCAAACCCAGGTATCTTCGTCACCAAGGTATGGCACAGAGATCAGTGCATAGTCCGTGTCCTGATCAGGATAATTGAGCCGAAGTTCTTCCACCAGATATTTACCAGCCCCCACCTGACCAGACGATTGAGCGCTGGTATCAGGGGCTTCAAAACCTATCAGGGGGCTTTTTAATACGGCATATTGGTTGGACATTTCTCTAGGATATAAAACTTAATAAAGGTTGAAACTGGAGGTCGAACTTGTTGGCGAGCAGCAACCTTACAAGACGGATGCCTTCCCGGATCCACGCCACCGGTCCTGCTGCCAGTTTTATTAAGATTGGAATCCCAATTTTCAGGATTTCGAAAGTATCCCTTGTAGCACTTACTATCACATCGATCTTTCTATGATGTTCATCGTACAGGATGCTTGCCGGGGCACCACTTACCCGGTTTACCACATCAAAATCCCCGTCAAAATCTGAGATCAACTCGTCATTGGCACCAGTTTTTACAATTCGGCTGCTGAAAAAGAATTTTAAGGCCATAGCCATTTTCTTGAAGGCTTCCTTGAGCTCACGTATGACATACCCCACTCCCGTTTTCACCCATTTAAAGAAATTCTTAATGGCACTGACCAGGTCATGGATTCGTGAGGTAACCCAACGGCCTATTTTTTTAAAGAAATTGATGGCATGGTGCATAAACCCCCTGGCCTTGCGAAACTTTTTCTTTTTCCTGGGCTTTTTTTCCTTCAGACCTTCCTGAACAGATTCCTCGATGGCCTCTATAATCATTTGGCGATCGTTGGGGTTTTCAGCTTTTTCAACTATATCATTGAGTTGCGCAGAAATCGCCCTCGTATCGCCTGAAATACCAACTTCATCTGGTTCGATCCGAGGAATGCCATGCAACACCAAATACTTGTAGTTCAAAGCCCAATATCCTTTGCCTAGCCTGATCAGGTATCTCTTCGGCTCTACCATTCTTTCACTTCCTTCCTCACGGATATTGTCTGCCATGTCATGCAGGTCTTTAAGGGCACCTACACTGAAACTGCCCATATCGCCATCTATTTTCTTATCATAACTTCCTATTAACCAAAGCTTTATTTGGATCAATCGAATCATAAAATCGTTGAAAGGGGTACTGATCACAGAATCAATGTGTGCCCTGGCTTTTTTGGTCAACCAGGGTTTGTTCAGTACTTCCTCCAGATAGTACTCCCTGTCTTTCTGCGGCAGCATCCACAGGTAGCCCTCAAACCATTGTAGATCATAATCAACATTGTGCTTTTCCTTGAACTGGAAAAAAACCATATTTCTGAACCCCTTGTTCCATTGTTTCCGGCTGGCTTTAGCCATCAATAGATTGAAGTTGTCCAGAAGCTGAATGACCTCCGGAATGGTAGTCACCTCAAGCCACAGCTTCAGTTGGTTGATTGTATCAGATACTTCCTCATCATAGCGCTGGTTGATTTCTTTCACCAGCCCAAGAATGTGCAGGCGATACCTGAGAATGCGAACCAATAGTGCATCGTTCTTTAAAGTGCCCAAAGTAAAACCTGAAAGGGCGAACCCTCCTTCTATATCGCTAATATGTGCAAGAAAATCCAACTCATATTCCGATAGTTCCAACTTTTCAGCTGGCAAATGTTCAAACAACACAGACTCCTTCAGTTCGGACCGAAAGGCTTGCATGCCCTTCCGCACTTCGAAAACAGTGGGGCGTTGGAGGTCGTCATTTCTATTGAATGCTACATACCCCATGTTGTCCAGCAGGTCGATGGATTCTTCCAATTGTATATCATGAAACCGCTGTTCCGGAAGCTGCTCAAATACTTCTTCCTGAAACACATCGTAAAGGGCCATGGTTATTCAGTTTGGTTGGGCTTGCTTTTGAGGTATTTTTTGATTGCCTGCCTGCATTGGCTGATCAGAATGTGCCATTTGTGCAGTTCGTTTGCCTTCACAGATTGGTCGTTGGGAAGTTTTTCTTCTATGCTCTTGTAAATCAATTTGACATCCCAACCGGCAAGGGAAACCTCCATAGGTTGGTCAAATAAATACACTTTTACCATACAGTAATAGGTTGCTTATTTGAATACCCCTTTGATCGTTTCGAATAGTGCTTTTCTGGATTCCTGACCAGCGGCAATCATTTCTTTGTGATATTCCAGCACATCGGCGTAGGCCGGGTTATTGTTGACAAAGGCTACTGTATCCCCATCCAGCTCAAACCGAACATAACCAACCAATTCTTCATCAGCTAAAGTAGTTCTAATAGAAGTAAAAATACCTGAGGTGCCCACATTGCCATCGGCACCAAAATCCATGTTAATCGGCACATTGGTTGATTCTTTTTTGGTAAAAGTGGCCACTTCCAGGGAGGTGAGGTTGGAAATAATTCCAGTGATTTTTGTTTTTACATCAGACATGATCGTTATTTTTAATTTATGTATTTTTAATAATTCCTGAAATCAAATCTACCACGAGCCCCCTCATCTCGTTGGCTTGGCGAACGGAAGCCACATGCAACTTACGAACTTCATCATTTGACGTATTGATAAAGCCAATAGTATCCCCTTCTATTTCGATTCTGCTGTACCCTTCCAGCCTGCCTTCATTTTGACTTTGCACCGTAAGTGTGGCATTCTCTATGGAAGATATATCAGTCAAAAAGTTGCCTAAAGCAGTGAAAATTTTGGAGCTCATTGTAAACCAATTTTACTTAAAAATAATAGTAATTTAAGAATAGTTAATTGAATGAATAGAATAATTATTCGGAAATTATAACATTGTTTAGAATTGATAACCTGAGAGAGGTTATAATATGATCATCATTTCTGGTTACAGTAAGTTGAGTATTCACTTACCAGAAAACCAAAAGGGCAGAGTCGGTTGGAAGGTTTGGTTCTGTTGGTTCCCAGCGCGACAGTTGAAACTATATGAATACCTTAGGACCAGACTTCAGCAAGTCCTGAAATTCTGATGGGCCATCAACGAATTCGTTTTTAAACCTTTCCAGATCATCGAGGGTTTCGGGAGACAACAGATCTACCACCTCATCGAGTGCCACACCACTTACCATGTAAGGAAAATCCCCAACCACCATCTGGTTGCCCCGGCACTGGGCATAGACCTGGCATTCGTTCAATTCGTTTATAGGCAATCCTTTTATCATACACCTTTCTACCCATGGCTCTACTTTAAGAGGGTTTTGTTGTAGAATGTCTTTCCTAAAAGAGGGGTCCATATTTTGGGAAAAATAGGCAGTAATATTTTTTCTTGACTTGGCGGAAATAATATTTTTCATGGCACCCATGCATGTGAAACAAATGGCGTATTCGAAAATGGTGGAATAGGCTTGATAGCCATTGTATGGTTTCAATGCTTTTTCAATCATATATGGAGTACATGGCTCAAGCAGGTTGCACTCACAACTGATGCACCTCTCGATGGGTGCCCCGGTAAGATCTGAGTAGAAGAGTTTGGGAATTTCAATCAATTCAGAAAAACTGCCTCCATGATTTTGCTCATTGCTCATAGATCAAAATTAGACATTTATCCGAACCTACATTGCCTGTGCTTAAATATATTGCACAATTCTGCTTGAGAAAATATAAGCCTTTTTTTCGCTTACAAGGACATTATCTAGCTAGTAGTGTTTATAAAAGTTATTGGGATTATATCTATATTTGACAAATATGGATATATCTTTATTGCCTAAATACTAAAAACCTTAACCCTATCAAAAAAAAATAAAAACCTACTAAAACGTCACTCTGTAGCCCTTTTTATGAGGACATGTGTGAGAAAAGGGCGTGGGAGCCCGCCTGCCGGACGGCCAGGTCCCAAAGTTGGAGATTCCTACGCCTTTGGCCTGGCACAACCCTATCCAAAGGCTCTGAATGACGGTTTTTATGTTTTTTTTATGATCTTACATCGAACTCACACTAAAAAATATTACCATGAACATAAGTTTTACAGATAAGCAGGAACGGTATATAGCTTCACAAATATTGTCCGGGGATTTTCAAAATGCCAGTGAAGTAGTTAGGGACGCCATAAGGCTACACGAGATTTTCAGATTGAAAATAATCGAACAGGTTCAATCAAAAATGGTGAAGCAACAAGGAACCAATAAGGGAAAATCTTAGTTGGTTAAACAGAAACGGATTGGCCTGATTTTGCTATCGTGTCCCGATGAGCCTGGCCATATCCTGTAGGCCTGACAAAATATAGTGCACAAATATGTTGAATGCATAATATCAAAGGCTTAATTTCGTCTTTTTTAAGGAATAGCATTAACACATGGGGAGGAGAATAAGCATCGCATTTTTAATATCCTGCATCTTTTGTATAGAGGGACGATCACAGCAGGATCCGCTACTCGATATTCTTACTGAAGAGCTGAATAGGGAGTTTGCCATTTTGTCGAAAGCAGATATACCAGCTTATTATATGGACTATGGTGTCAACGAGATCAACACCGTGTCGATCAGTACCAACCTGGGTAGCTTGATGAATTCGTCCAATTCATTTAACCGGCTGGCCAAAGTCAATATGAGGTTGGGTGACTATAAAAAAGACAACACGCATGAAATAGCCGGAAACAATATGGGTGCCGGACATAATTTTAGTGCCAGCAGTACGCCCATCGCCCTCACCAACTCCAAAGAAGCTATTCAAAAGGCACTCTGGCAGATTACACATGCCGCATACCTGAATACATCAAAACAATATAAGAAGGTGATGAGCCAGGAAGCTGATGAGGACTCTGATGTGCCGGATTTTTCCAAAGAAGCCCCGGTCCGATCGGTCGAACCTCCCCTGGATTTCGATCAATACATCGTCCCTTCGGAATGGGAAGTAAAACTCAAAAACCTTTCCCAGGTATTCATCAGCGATTCGGACATCATTTCAGGCCAGGTTGATTTGAATTTCACTCTGGAAAGAAAGTATTTCACCTCATCTGAAGGGGCTTACATTGTGCAAAACATGACCTACGCCTACCTAAATATACATGCACAGGTAAGGAGTGCCGATGGCGACATCATTCCCGTCTATAAATCCTTTTTTGCATTCAAGCCAAAAGATTTACCTAAGGAGCAGAAGCTAAAGGAAGAAGTCATTGATATGGTAGCCACATTGGAAAAGTTAAAAGACACACCTCTGGCAGAGCCTTACACCGGGCCCGCACTACTCCATGCCAGAGTGGCAGGGGTATTTTTCCATGAAATATTTGGCCACCGAATTGAAGGCCACCGATTGAAAAGTGAAAGCGATGGCCAGACCTTTAAAGAAAAAATCAACGAACGTGTATTACCGAAAACGATAAACATATTCTCAGACCCGTCAATGACCCAATATAAAGGCCAGGATTTAATAGGCCATTATAAATATGACGATGAAGGCATTGAAGCACAAAAGGTACAAGTAGTGCAAAATGGTGTTTTGAAATCCTTTCTCATGTCCAGAAGCCCATTGGAAAATTTCGAAACAAGCAACGGCCATGGCAGGTGCCAGGCCGGCCTCAACCCGGTAGCCCGACAGTCCAATTTGATCATTGAGTCTTTGGAGCCTTTGTCTGAGAAGAAACTGCGCAAGATGCTGATAGATGAATGCATTGAGCAAGGCAAAGAGTATGGTTATTACTTTGTGGATGTTACCGGTGGCTTCACCAGGACTGACAGGTACAACACCAATTCCTTTAATATCATGCCCACGCTCGTTTACAGGATTTATGTGGACAAAAGACCTGATGAGCTTGTTCGCGGTGTGGACTTAATAGGTACGCCACTGACTATGTTTGCAGAAATCACTGCAGCAGGAGACCAAAAGGAGACGTTTACGGGTATTTGCGGGGCAGAATCCGGCGGGGTACCAGTAAGTGCCACTGCACCCGCTTTGTTTGTGAAGCGAATCGAGACTCAAAAGAAACCATCTGCGACCTCTACTGACCTGCCCCTGTTGTCACGTCCAAAAGGTGAATAAAAGGCCCAACAATGAAAAAATATAAGAAAATATTCCTTCTTCTCCTTCTCGTCTTTTTTGCTCTCAGCCGATCCAATGCCCAGTTGCAGGTGGATACTGTATTGATGGCCATGCAGGATGAGCTCGAAAGAAGCATGCAGGAATTGCAATACAAAGATTATGAACAACCGTTTTTTATCGCCTATGGTATCGATGAGGCCACTACCACCAATATCACTGCGACTTTAGGCGCTGTGGTGGATGTGTCTTCCCTCCCATTGCGGACCAAATATGTGCGGGTAATGGCTGGTGATTATGAATTAAATGACGAGAGCCTTGACTCTGACATTACCCAATCATCACCTGGTTTCAACAGCTGGCAGGTGCCTTTGGGAAATGACTACTATGGCATCAGGCGGTCATTGTGGATTTCAACAGACCAGGTCTATAAATCTGCTTCGAGGATTTATGCAGAACATCAAAAAAAGATAGAAGCAGAGGGCAAGCCTCTTTCGGAAATTCCACATCGGAGATTTGGTAAAGTGCCGCCAGTAACCCTGATTTCCCCCGAACAGAGAACCAACCTAAACAAAAAGTCACTCCTTGAAATGGCAGGTTCACTTTCCTCTATTTTCTTACAGTTTCCGGACTTTCATAATTCCACCGTTAACCTATTGAATTATAATACGATATCTTATTTGGTCAACAGCGAAGGTTCAAGGGTAAGGACGTATAAGAACATGTCTGCCCTACAGATCTCAGCAGCCAAAATATCTCCCGAAGGTGTCCCGGTATTCAAACAATTATATTTCCTGGCCGAAAACCCTGCAGAATGGCCAAAACTGGAACAATTGGAAAGGGAAATATTGGCGATGGCAGAAGAGATGAACCTGATGATTGATGCCCCAAATTTTGACGATAGCTATGATGGGCCTGTCCTGTTTGAAGGAAAGGCTGTGCCCACGGTTTTCAGCAATAATATTGTTAACCAGTTTGTTGCCTCCGATATTGAGCCTGAAAGCAGTGGGTTTGGGGTAAGGTTCAATGCAGACCCCTTCGATGATAAAATGGGCAAAAAAATTGGATCTGGATCGTTGAGTATCTCTTTGATGCCAAGAATGAAGGAGTTTGAGGGCACCAAACTGTTGGGGGTCTATGAAGTGGACAATGAGGGTGTAAGCCCTGCTGAAGAAATCAACCTGATGAAGGATGGTGTTTTAACTAACGTGATGACCAGCCGGACATTGAGCAAGGACTTTCATAGACCAACCGGCACAGGATTGGGGCCTGGAGTTGTATCGATATCTGTTGGGGAAACATCTGCCTATCCTGACTTAAAGAAGCGATTGATTGAAATGGCCAAAGAAGAAGAGTTGGAATACGCACTGATAATTCGTGACATTGATCCAGGCAGGGCTCAATCCTGCAATGTGTACAAGGTTTCACTGGAAGATGGTTCTGAAGAATTTTTTAAATCCGCACGGTTGACTGACTTTGGCATTAAATCGTTAAAGAAAATTGACAAGGCCACTAAAGAAAGGGTGGCATATAATTTCCCGGATAGAAATGCCGGTTCGGCAGTTTCTTATATTGTACCTTCTGCCCTTCTGATTGAGGATGTTGAAATAGAGAAGAGTTTTCAGCGCTTCAACGTAGAACTGCCATTAGTGCCCAGCCCATAAGTTGGCTATAGAGCCCCTTAAGATTTGAAAGTCTCCAATATTCATAGAAGGGTAATAGATCGGCCCAAAAGTGAGATTTCACCATTGCTCGATTCTCTTGGGTCGCAACATGACAAACTGTGGCCTAAAGAAAATTGGCCCTCTATGAAATGTGCCGATGGTTTAAATGCAGGTGCCAAATGCGGACATGGCCCGATTAGGTACACCGTTCTGGACTATCAGGTAGGCGCACGGGTCTTGTTTCAGTTTACAAAACCTGATGGCTGGTGTGGCACCCATTGTTTCGAGTTGATCGATCATCCAACTGGCAAAACCATAATGCAACATACCTTGGAGATGGAAACCTCTGGAGCCGGTACATTCAAATGGCTGTTTGTTTTCAGATGGCTCCACGATGCTATCCTGGAGGATGCTTTTGATAACGCAGAAAATTACTTTCGCCCTACCGGTAAGAAAACACCCTGGAATCTTTGGGTGAAGTTTTTAAGAAAAGTGCTGAAACCAAGAAAAGTGCACAATAAATAATATTGCCCTCCTATTCAAAGTCCATCCACTTTTAAGGTGGTGCTGAATACATCTCCACAAAGACAAAAAAAAGCTGGCAATTTTAAGATTACCAGCTTTCATTTTATCTCATAAACATGAGCTTCAGTTTGTTTCTTGCAAACCTCTTGAGCCTTCTTGAAAATTCTCCATCGCTTGGATTGTAGCCTTCCTGTTTCAGGAGTGAGACCGCCAGCGATTTTCTGGCTTCCTTTTCGGTAAATGCAATTTCGCTGTATTGCGAAGCAGTATCCACTACCTGGAATGTGTACTGATATTGTTCCTTGGCATTAATCATTTTTATTGGGTTTGTTGTGCTTCAAATATTATCAAATTTGGATAATTGTACTAACAATTAACGAATATTTCGATGAATGGTATATTAATAACAGAAAATATGACAATTAGAAGACATTAATGTTTCCATTCGAATTCATTGGAATAGGGATTTATGTAAAAAAAGTCAAGCCATAAAGCGTATCACTTCAATTACGAGGTAGGGAAAAATACCCAACACCACTGATTTATTAAGGTTGTCTGGTTCTTAAATTTAAAGTAAGAAAGTCATGCCCCTTTTCACCGTCTTTAAAAAATTAAATATTGAATCATGCAAAATCAACTGGTTCGACTAAACCATCAACTAATATACAGACCGCTGTTGATATCCTTCACCATGCTGCTTCTATTGGGGGAGAGTAATTCTTTACATGCACAAAAAATAGAGGTAAAAGTAGAGTACTCCATGAAAAAGGTGGCAGGATTGAAATTTAAAGTTGGCATTGCCGAAGATATTAAAATAGAATTGGGCGGCAAACTTATCAAAGCCAGTAAACTTTCCCGTGATTATAAAGTGTGGTCTCTGACAGGAGGATTAAATGCTACAGCTACCTTTAAGTCCGATGAATCGAAGGGCATTTGGTGGGAAATCATTGATCAGCAGGACACTACTATCATAAAGCTTTCCCAAAACCATGAGGATACAAATGACCCTAGGGAGTTTCTTGTACAATCAACAGGTAGTTCCGATTCTTATACTGTTCTAAATGATGAGCCGGATTGTAACAGCTACTTTGTACTCTTTGATTCAGAGGATTTCAGAAGCCCTAAGGCATTGTCAGGCATTGCAAATACACTTATGGTAGCCAAAACTGGAAAACCATGTGACAAGGGGGACTGGACAGTAAACCTGGAAGAAAAAGTACCTGAAAAAATTACCATAGCCTTTATTTTTAGTGCAATCCAGGCATTGAATGTCCGGTACCTTAAGTACCTATAACTTGATATTATATAAAAAAGCAGAAAACCACTTCAAAATATGACAATGTCCGGTTGTATAAAAAATTACATGTAGAAGATATGGAAGAATATCAGAAAGTAACCTATGCGCCAATGAATGAAGAAGAAAGGTCTAAAGTAAAGAAAGCTTTCCTCTTCATTGTCTTTTTTGCATTGCTTTCCGGAACAGTATTCTATTTTCTCTTTAAGTTAACTCATGATATAGAACCTTTCTTTTGGGGATTGTGCGGCATTGCCATTCTTTTTTCAGGAATTCTACTCTATGCAACCTGGGCGGCTATGATAGACCTCAGGGATAATGAGAAAGCGATTGTCCAGGGAGTGGTAACGATGAAACGTACATTTAGGTCAACTGGCAAAAGAAGGAGAACGTCCTATTATTTATACTTCGGAAAAAAAAGCATGCGTGTCCGCTTGGAACTCTACAATAAGTTCAAAGAAGGAGACCTAATAGAGATACATAAGGCAAAACGCACTTACAACATTATTTTCAAAACCGAACTGTTAAAACAAGGACTGCTGAAAGAAAAAATAGCTGAGCAAAGGGAAAAGCATAACAAAAGAGGTAAAGTATTGCGCTTTTTGACAATACCCATTTGCCTATCAATCGTAGTTGTCGTTCTAACTTTACTTTTCTGGAAATTTTCTGAGTGCTTCCACTGCCCTATTTATTACCCTGAAAGTGTGACACTCTGGAAAGAATATAGAAGTTTGGCTACAAAAGAAGACCCTGTACAGCTAGCAGGTGAAAAAACGATAACACTATTCAATAACGCCCTCCTCGACGAGGAAGAAAAACTGATCAAGGAACAACTATTTGAGTTGACAATGAATCAGCAAATAAATGATTATCTTTCATATCTGGATAGCCAATATCCAAACAATGGTAACGAGCTGACCGCCCTGCAATGGTTGAAACTAAAATTTGATGAAGCCAAATTTATCAGAAGACCATTAAGTGTGGTTGAAATGTGGAAACGGGTATTGTACAATATAATTTCATTGGAAGCAATGAGGCCTTCATATACATTCAACAAGAACGAAACCACTTTCCACGATGTAACCATCATGGTTTTGACCGATAAAAATATAACCTATCAATCAACAAAGGCATGGTTCGGGAAAAATGAAACAGTAAAAACTTTGCAAAATGACCTAAAGGGTTTCATTCCTCAGGACACCTCACATTATTCCAGGGGTGTCAATCAATTGATGAAGGAAGTATGGAGTACCGAGTTTCAAATGGACAATAAGTACCTGGCCGATTACCAACGGGCACAGGAGCTCTATTTTAAGAATAAATAGTTTCAATCATGAAAAAAATCATCACTACAGTAATTGTCCTGCTACTTTCCCAGTGCTTTCAAGTAGGGCTAAAAAGTCAGGCCATTACATCTAAAATAGAAATCAATGCTGGGGAAATCAAGCACTTTCATGCTTCTGAAAGCGGCAATGAGTGGGTTTTGACAACAGTCGATCACATCGTGTTATGGGATGATAATGAGAAAAAAGTAAGATGGTCGGTTCCAAACAGCAACCATTTTACCAATAGCAGCCATGTGAGTTATCCTTCCAAAGCTGTTATTTCCGAAGGAGTGGTTTATCAGGTTGATAAGAAATCAAATGCCATCAATGTTTTGGATATCAGCAATGGAAGTATTTCCAAAAAAGTCACATTTCCAAATACCAACGGATATTTCGGATTACAATCGATAATTGCACTGGACAACAGCCCTAATACCTTTTTGATACCGACCACTTTGCTCAGCGCCAGGTATGATTCTTTAGTGACTATTGGCAAGAACCGTTTTCTACTGAAAGACATTACGGCCATGCAATCAAAATTCACCCCGGACGGAAAGTTTTTTGTGGTCATTAATATTCAAGACGTAAATGGCCGAGGAGAACTCGTACATGACCTACAGGTATATAACATCGACGATACGCACTTAAACAACATCAAGCGCCCCCTTTCGAAAAGGTATCACGAAACAAAAGCCAGCGTAAAAGTACTCTTGCCAGCACAAGACGGCAAACACATCTACAGGTCGAGGAACACGGGGAGTATATACGCTCCCAAATATAATCTTGAAAAAATTTTCGGGCTTACCAAAAAGGAGGTTGCCGCATTTACACCGGCCTATACTCCGTTGTTGATGGATTATTTTGGAAAAAAAGAACAATTGATAGTTTATACGGCTAAGGATTTTCAGTTTGAGTGGCTGTCAGTTAATACGGAAACATGGGGTAAATCCAAGTTAAACCTACAATTGCCTGAGGCCACTTCCCTATTCAACGACCCTTTGAGAGATAGGCTGTTTGTAGCCGACAAAAGTGGAAGCCTTTGGGTATTGGAAAACAACAATGCAAGCGGCCAAATTGCCTCGTATAACTCGTCCGGAGAAGCACAATCCATCAAACAAAGCGACCTTGCCAATGAGGTAGCTAAAACACAAACCGATGCGGCCCAATCTGCCGCCATCAAACAGGTGGAAAACAGCAGGGAAAACCCAAAGACCAATCCTGATTACTTCAGCAACCTGGCCTTCGACTATTCAGACAAAGGAATGTATGCAGCAGCGGAAGTGGCAATGAAAAAAATATACGACATCAACAAAGACCAACCGGTGTATGTGGGGTACATGGCATGGTTTACCCTTTTAAACAACAAACCCTCTGAAGCCCAAGACCTTGCAGTAAAAGCATACGAACTGGCGCGATTTGGCCCACTGGCACCTACTATAGCCAGTTATGCTTATGTGGCCACTGGAGACATGGCCAAAGGAAAGGAATATCTCAAAATAGCCATAGGAAATACGGTAGAAACCAAGGATGGTGATGATATTGCACCGGATATCAAAACCATGAAGTCCATTGGATATAATGCCTCGCAATTTGATCAGCTTTATACATACTATGCTCAATTGTTTAAATCTGTAACCCAAACCAGAATAAACAACCTGAACCTTTTTGATCAAGCCCAAAAAGACCAAAATCCTTCCAGTGCACTTTTAAAATTTGAAAATGCCATAAAAAGTGAAGAAGCACTACTCGCTCCCAGATCGGAGTTACTCGGTGCAGCATACTCGGAAGCCTCAGCCAAAAGCAGGAGTTTGGGCGACCTGAACAAAGCCATGAAATACGGCAAAAAAGCTGTAGATATTCTCAAACCTTATGGCAAAGAAGGCATGCTCTGTGGTGCCCTGGTCAATGCCGGGCATGCCCATAACCAGGCCGGTTTGAAGGATGAAGCCATTGCGTATTATGAAGCTGGTCTTGAGATTATAAACAGGCTGGGTGGTGAAACGATAGTATATAAAGACCCGGCCCTAAATGGACTTGGTGGGGCCTATCAGGAAATTGGAGAGTACAACAGGGCCTTAACCTACTATGAAGATGCCCTCAAAATAGCCAAATCAAAAGGCCAGCGAATGAACATAGCCATCGCCCAGGACAATGTTGCCACTGTATATATTGAACAAGGTAAGAATGTACAACAGGCCCTGAGCTTGCTAAAGCAAGGCCAGACCACCTACCAGTCATCTGCTGACAAAATGGCCCAGGCCAATAACCACAACAATATGGCTTTTGCCTACATGCTCTTAGGCGATCTCAACAATGCCGTGTCGTCATTTAAAACTGCAGAAAACCTCTATCGCGCCTTAAACATGAAGAGCAATCTGGCAGATGTCAACCGGAGTATTGGCAAACTGCTAATTATGCTGGACAAAAAAATAGATGCCATTGAATATTATAAAAAGTCTTTGCAGTACGTAGATGAAACAGCAGACCCCAGAACAGCATTGAGCACCTACGCCAACCTGGCCGGAGCTGAGTTGGGACAGGAAGACTATAACAATGCGGCTATCCATGCAAAAAAGGCCATTGACATCAACGAAAGGTTGTTGAAAGATGCCAAGGGTAAAACCAAGCGCGGATTGAGATCTTCCACCAACAATACCTACCGCATATTAAGCCTGGCCCAGTTTCGATCTGGAAATTTTGGAGGGGCATTTGAAGCCCATGAAAAAAACCGTTCGCGGTTAATGCTCGAAAAATTGGGAGGAGGAACCACTGCCACAGTTTCGGAAATACAGAGATATCTTGAACCCAACCAGGCTATAATCGACTACAATCTAGTCCACCTTCATTGGGAAGTCAATTCACACCTGTTTCCCATAGTCGTAACCAACTCATCTGTAAGGGGAAAAGAATTTTCAGACAGCACCCTGGTATATGATTTAAAACAGGAAGGAGAAGCCACGTTTTCGGCCTATTTGAATCACGAACGCAGTGCACTCAAGCAAATCAGGGAATTTATCCAGGAAAAAGGCATACCGGATAACGTGGCACAAAGCCTTGTGCGGGATTCCAATCTTGAAAAGACCATTGAGTTTTACCGTTACCTGATCAAACACCCCTCTCCTTCCAATGAGGTTTTAAGAAAAAGCTATGCCAGGGTTTTTTACAAATTGCTGGTTGGAAGCCTCAAAACTGAACTGAGTGGTAAAACCGAACTGGTGATTATTCCTGATGGGCCATTGGCCTTTTTGCCCTTCGAAACATTGATTGACGATAACGGCCAATACCTTGCCGAGATTTATAAAATAAAGTACATCCAATCTGCTTCTATCCTTAAAAAATTGAACGAAAGAAACTACCCGGACTCCCGAAAGCCCCTACTTGCATTTGGTGGCCCGGTGTTCGAAGAGATGAGTGGCAGTGAAGTAAATAAATACCGGGGCAGCAGTGGTCAGGTGGATTTTTCAGATATCCAAAAAACCTACTATGCAGCGGAAGAAAACAACGCTTCCATGCGGCCTACATACATCAAAATGGGCTTTACTAAAATGACCCCTCTACCCGGTACCATCTATGAAACAGACCAAATCAAGGGAATAGTTGCCGGGG
Source organism: Cyclobacteriaceae bacterium (assembly GCA_040222275.1). Lineage (GTDB taxonomy): Bacteria > Bacteroidota > Bacteroidia > Cytophagales > Cyclobacteriaceae > CAXBNB01. The sequence goes on along the minus strand of JAVKDJ010000097.1, from coordinate 36,379 downwards.
CTGAATTGTACCAACGAGACGCGGCTTCAGAAAACCAGTTCAAATCCCTGGCCAGCGCCAACTCTTTGAAAAACTACAAGGTGTTGCATTTTGCTACCCACGGCTGGGCGTACGGTGAAATCCCTGAATTATCAACCATTGTGTTAGGGCAATATGCTTCACCCAAAGGCAATGAGGATGGATACCTGCGGGTTCCGGAAATAGAAAAACTCAATTTGCAGGCGGATTTTGTAAATTTATCTGCATGTGAAACTGCGTTGGGGAGGCTATACTCCAGCGAGGGTGTGGTGGGACTCACGCAGGCCTTTCTGGTAGCTGGTGCCAAAGGCATATCTGTCACCCAATGGACAGTTTCTGATGAAGGCACGGCGATTTTTATGAGTGAAATGTACCGAAAGGTATTCACCCGGGGACAAACGTTTCAAGATGCGATAGCCGCAACCAAGGTCGAATTTATACAAGGAAAATACGGTGATAAATTCAAGCACCCAGACTATTGGGGTCCATTCGTCTATTATGGAATTTAAAATTAAAGCGATGAAAAAACTTATCTTAATTGCTCTCCTCCTCATTTTTTGCTCCCTGAATTCTATTGCCAAAATTGACCCGTTTGCAATCGTCAGTCCTCAAGGGAAGTACATTGCCTTTGTTCAGGGTAAAAAGGTGAAAGTTTACAATACTGAAGATTCCAGTCTGGCCATGAACCATGAAGCTTCTGTAATCATAATCGGTCTGGGTTTTTCAAATGATGAAACAAAAATGACCTTTAGTGATGATTACTACACTTTTTCGACATTTGACCTGGAGGATGAAAACACCCTGCTTTGGGAGAGTGATCTTTCAGATTTTGTAGATATGTATGAGGTGGACCGCAACCTTATGATTACCTATTCGGCCAATGAAAACCAGATATTACAAGTCTTTGAAGAAGAAGCCGTTGTACTGGATGCCTATTCTGGTGAATTTATTGGATACGAAAAACTGGATATCCAGATTGATAAGAGCAGTTCATTTTGGTTTCGTACACACTCAGTCATTGCCAATAAAGACAACAGTTTCAGTATTGTCTATTCAAATCAATCTGAACACTCAATAGTGAACCTTTCCATAGAAGGCTATGGCCAAACTTCTCAACAATCCACCAAATACAACAAAATATTAGGGGGAATCAACCAAATCAAAAAGGCAGAATATGAATCCAGAGGCAATAATGACTACACGCTTCAAGTGAATGGTGATGACTTCATGAAATGGAACAATGTGAACAGGGGGGAATTGCCCGAACTGACCTTTTCTACCAATGGAGAGGGTTTTGTTGCCCAGGATCAAAATGAAATAAACTATTACAAATCTGATAACCATAAACCAGTTTTTAACATCAAGCAACCAAAAGAATTTGAAGCAACATTTTTAGACAGTGAAAAGCTCATAGTGACTGCCCCTAAAAAGCTGTCATATAAAATCTACAATTCCAGCGATGGTGATTTGGTCTCCACCAACGACAAAACCGATGATTTTGCCTATAAGGGATCGGCTATTTCACTTGGCAAGGGGTATAAAGAGGCAGGTGTTATATTTTATGATGATTTTGAAGACAATGAAAACCAATGGAGCCTGAAGCCGGGTGACGACTACACCAAATCAATAGAATCGGGCAACCTAATATTCACATATGATGCAGAGAAAGGAAGCAGGTCACTTTGGAACAATAAAATTGAAATTGATCAGTTTAGGGAATTTGAAATTGAAACTTCCGTAAAAATTGAAGGAAGGGACAAAGGTGAGTTTGGTATATTTTGGGATAGAAAAGATGAACCGTCACGCTACCATGCTTTTTATTTGAGACCTCAAGGCGATTACGGGGTTTGGGAATATTCCAGCTATTGGATAGGACACCAGGAATATGTAAAGTCTCCCATTGTGAAAGTAGGCGGGTACAACAAAATGCTTATTAGAAAATCTGAAGGTACTTACTCGTTTTTTATCAATGACAGTTTGGTATATCAAATGCCATTTGAGGGCTTTCACGGCACCAAAGTGGGGTTTTCGTATCCTGGTAGTGTAACCACTAAAATAGATTATTTGAAGATTTCATATATATCTGTCAGTACAAGTACGGAGGCTGTAGTTTTCAATGATCAGTTTGACGACAACCGTTTCGAATGGGCGTCTGGGTTAAAAGCAGGTGTTTATAATCAAAGTGTAGAAAACGGATATTACCGCTATGAAAACATGGCCAATCAAACCTATTCGAAATGGAGCGAGCGTATTTTTTTGGATAATGATAAAGAGTGGGAATTGGAGACATCCTTGAAATTTGAAAGCAGCAACTCCAATCATGCATTGGCATTGGTATGGGGCCGAAGTGACACTGATGGAAAAAAATACCAGTTTGGTATTTCCAAATTGGGAAGTTTTGTCATCCATGAATACAATGGCACCAAATGGAACGCCCTAAAACCGTGGACTCGTCATAATGCGATCAGGAAAACAGATTTCAACAAGCTCAAAATCCATAAAAAGAATAATGTTTATAAATTCTACATCAATGGATCGTTGGTTGAGGTATTAAAAGCCTCTTCCGGGGGTAGCTATAGTTTTGGCCCAAGGGTCGGTTTTGATATACCAGGCGAGACCGTGGCACATATAGATTATATAAAAGCCAGATATATAAAAACAGCCAACGCTAAACTTACGGGGTGCAAATATTATGTGCCATACATGCAGGTGGGTGCTAAAGGCAATGATACGGGTAAGTTTCTAATAGGTGGCATCACCCAATGCAACGCCTACCTAAGGATGCATAAGGGGCATTCAAAGGACATCACCTATCGGCAGCAGGTCCATTATAGAAGTGAAAAATATGATACACGCGAAGAGGCAGCATTGGGCAGGCAAAGCCTGATCGATATGTTTGGAAAATCAGGGTATGCCAATTGGAACCACTCGCTACAGTGCATGGATGGATGCAATTGAATGAACAATGTTTGTCTGGAAACAACTGAATAGCATATTGGATTATGTGAAATACATTTTCCCCATTCTTGGGGATACAAAAATATTTTCTGCAAAAAAAACCATTCCTCAGAATTAACTTTCAAAGTTCGGTAATTTGAATCATCTTTATAACTTCCATTTTCTAGCGAAAAAGGACTGCATCTAATTTATTCATTTAACCAAATTTAATTATGAGAATCATCAAAATGACATGTGCTATTTTACTCGCACTGTTGAGCTTTCAAACAAACGCACAAGACAAGAAACCTATGCCAAGTCCGGCAGGTTCTGTAGCTACCACCGTGGGATTTACCAGTATCGAGATCAACTATTTCCGTCCACAGATGAAAGGGAGGAAAATATTTGGAGCTGGAGACGGTTATCTGGTGCAATTTGACAAAACCTGGAGAACAGGGGCAAACTCAGGCACCAAGGTGAAATTCAGTGATGCCGTAAAAGTTGGGGGAAAAGACTTAGCGGCTGGGGAGTACCTCTTGCTCACTTCTCCAGGCAAGAATAGCTGGAAAGTTATTTTTTACAAGGATACCACCATCGGAGGCAATATGTCGAAGGTAGAGGACAGCAACATCGCAGTTCAACTGGACATCAAACCAGGAAAACTGGCGGATCAGGTTGATGCCCTTACATTTAACATCACCGACATCAGCAAAGACAGCAAATCAGCCAATATACAGCTGGCCTGGGAAAACACTTCAGTGAAAGTGCCCGTGGCAGTGACGTTGTAATCAGGACTTTTTAATAAAATTAATGTGAGTTCGATGAACAAAATGAACGTCATGCCAGAAAAATATGCCTTAGTTTTCTTAAAAGGCATATTTTATCAGGCATCTGAAAATGAGATTACGGATATTTTTATCCTTTGTAAAGTTTAAGGATAAAAATTCCGAAATGACGATCGTAATTTATTGATTATAAACACGTTAAACTTCGAATTCACTTTAAAATTAAAGCCAACCCAATGTTTCATTGTGGTTGGCTTTTTTATTTCCCATAGCCTTCATACCCTGTGGTCAGTTATTTATTGCCCCATCATCCACCCAGCAGGCGATCATGTCGATTTGTGCCTGGGTCAAAGTCCTTCCCTGGGGCATAGATTTATTTCCTGTACGTATTTTTATATTTGAAGCATTGGATTGGATATTGGAAAAGCTCCTGAGGTCTGGAAACCTTGAGCCATTGTGGCAGCCTGATATGGCACAATTTGTAGAAATGATATTGGAAATATCAGTACTATAGCTTATGCCTGAGGAGATGCTTACATTTTGAGTAAACTCACAATCGTTGCTGTCTTTCACCAGCACTGTATGTTCCCCATTTCCCAAGTCAGACAATTTTTTGTCTTGTTGAAAAGCTGTCCCCTCTACTTTATACTGATAAGGAGGAGTTCCTGATTCGGCATTTATAGTAATAGCTCCCTGATTTTGGCCGCACCCGGAATCAACCACATCTACAGAGCTAATAGTAACTCCATCTGTATTGTTGATGTTGGTTGTCAAGGTGTCTTCACATCCTTTGGAATCGGTCAGGAGGAAAGTGTAAGAACCTGCAGAAAGGCCTGTAAAGGTATTGCTTTGCTGTGGGGCTTCATCTTTCATCTGGTAAGTGTATGGGGCTTCTCCCCCACTCGCACCTAGCGAGAGTGAACCATCTGCCTGACCGCAGTTGGCATCACCATTTTCAAATATTTCTAAAGTCAACCCGGAATTGGTACAATCAAAGGCCGGTTCGGCTTTTTCGTAGGTACATTGTGTATGCAATAACGCAAGGACCAAAAGATAAAAGATGTTTTTCATAAGCATAAAAAAATAAAACACCCAGGCCAAAGGCCCGGGCGTTTCAAACAACCTAATAATTATCAACCGTTAGAGCCGATATTTCCTTGCGCCAGCAGAATTGAAAGGTCCGAACTGCTGTGGACGTTGATATAACCGTCAAATACTTTTAATGCATCATAATCAATGGCTGCACCACTTTCTCCATCCAACTTAGTAACATTAGTCTTGCTAGATCCGCTATCCCCGTCAACACTTGTGAGGGTAATAGCTATGGCACCACTGGTGGCAGCATTTCCGTTGTGTATGTGTGTAGGGTGTTCTCCAGCCGGGGTATTCACCAAAGAGATCGTAACCAAAGTCTCTCCATTTACCCTTTCTTCAAACATAACCGTACCAGAGATAGACTGGTCAGATACACCTGCTAAAACCCAGGTTGCACTCATTCCGGTCAATTCGTTTTGTCCGATATCACCTTGGGTAATTACACTTAGGTCTGTTCCGGTGTTGTGGATGTTGATGTAGCCATCATAAGCGATCATTTCAGCATAAGTAATGGCTGTACCACCAGCATTGTCATCCAGGGCGGTTACATTCGTTTTGCTGGATCCATTTACAACGCTTGTTAAAGTGATAGCGATTCCACCACCTTCAGCGGCAGTGTTGTCATGTATGTGGATTGGGTGGTTACTGTCTGAAGCATCACCATCTACAGCTATTACTACAAGGGTTTCGTTGTTCACCCTTTCGTGGAAAGTGGCTGTACCGGAGATCATCGAGCCTCCCATAGCGGACAGGGCATACTCTTCAGAAGAACCAGTAAGCTCATTTTGTCCTATGTCGCCCTGTGTAATTACACTCAGGTCTGTGCCTGTATTGTGGATATTGATATAACCATCATAGGCAATCATATCAGAATAAGTAACAGCTGTACCACCTGCATCCTGATCCAGGGCAGTTACATTGGTCTTACTCCACCCGTTCATTACGCTGGTAAGGGTAATGGCGATTCCACCACCTTCGGCAGCTGTATTGTCATGTATATGTATTGGATGGTTGCTGTCTGAAGCATCGCCATCTACCTCGATCACTACAAGTGTTTCATTGTTTACCCTCTCGTGGAAAGTGGCAGTACCACTGATCATAGAACCACCCATAGCTGATAAAGCATATTCTTCCGACTCACCTGTCAATTCATTTTGTCCAATATCACCTTGTGTAATCACACTAAGGTCAGTACCCGAGTTATGGATATTGATATAGCCATCATAGCTAGTCATATCAGAATAGGTAACAGCTGTGCCACCAGCATCCTGATCAAGGGCAGCTACATTGGTCTTACTTGATCCATTCATTACACTTGTCAGGCTAATGGCAATCCCCCCGCCTTCAGCGGCTGTATTGTCATGGATATGTATTGGATGGTCACTGTTGGCAGCATCACCTGTCAAAGCAATAACTACCAGGGTTTCGTCATTTACCCTTTCGTGAAAAGTGGCTGTACCACTGATGCCAGCATCTGTGAGTGCCGCCAAAGCATATTCTTTAGAAGTACCGGTCAGTTCGTTTTGTCCGATATCTCCTTGTGCAACCAGTGTGCCCAGGTCTAATGAACTGTTGTGCACATTAATATATCCATCATAGTCCAGCAGCTGGGTGTAAGTGATGGCTGTTCCGCTATTAAGGGCTGCAATATTGGTTTTGCTTACGCCATTTACAACACTGCTCAAATCAACAGCAATGCCACCACCTTCTGCGGCAGTATTGTCATGGATATGTGCTGGGTGCTCACTGCCGCTAGCCGTGCCTGCCAACTCTATTACCAGTAGAGCTTCGGCATTTGCCCTTTCATGCAAGGTAGCTGTCCCGCTGATCGCTGTATTGGAAACAGAACCCAGGGAATATTGCTTGGATGTACCTGTAAGTACATTTTGGCCAATATCACCCTGGGCAACCAGTGTAGCCAGGTCAGATGCACTTTTGTGTACGTTGATATAACCGTCAAAATCCATTATTTGCTCATAAGTCAAAACAGTGCCATCGTCCAAAGATGTGGCAATAGTTTCGCTGATACCCGTAGCACCATCCACTGGTGTTAAGGATAAAGCTATACCCCCGCTTTCCGCAGCGGTGTTGAAATGGATGTGTGATGGGTGGCTTTCGCCTTGTGCGGTACCACTCAGAGTCAATGTGATTTTCACCGCATCATTGTCCAGTTCTTCAAATTTTACTGTCCCACTGATGCCGGACCCAGCCACGGCTGCCAGTGTAAATTGCTGATCGTTACCAGTTGGCATGGGATCTACTGGGTCGTCATCACCACAAGAGGCGATTACCAGCAGTCCCAAACATGTCAATAATGTTAAGGCATGATTGATTAAATTCTTAGTTGTTTTCATAATTCGAGCTTTTAAATAAATGTGAAATTTTAAACTTTAATGAAATTTATGTGGGGGTTAGTCCCCCAAGGCTTTTTCTTTTCTAAACAGTTTGTAGCGAAGTATGATATAGCTTCCCGAACTGTGGAGTGGGATGTTACCAAACCCTATATCCTTCAGGGGTATTTTGAAATACGGAGCTCCTGTCAGGATAAACCGATCGTTGAGGTTCCATGAAAGCCCTACGGACAGGTTCATGACACCCAAAAGAAAACTGCTATTGTCCCGGGTGTTCCAACCGTATGATCCCGGACCGCCCGGAGCATACTCCAGGTCGTTGGGATCGAACTCATAGGCATAGTTTTCAGAGAGGAGAATGTAATTGCTCAACCCCACAGTTTCCTCAAAAAAGAATTTTTTGTGCGCATTGCTGGCGTATGTGATATTCAGTGGTATGTCGATGACCGAACAGCTACCATCAATATTTTCAGGAATCAGGCCATTGGTTTGATTGATCCAATATCCTTCGTAAGGCTTATATTTCCTGCCTTCTGTTATATAAATCTTTTTGGTGTAGCTCGCCCCCGTAGAAACTGTGAAATTCTTCAAAATCCGATAATATACACCCAAGCCAATCTGGTTTGACCACTTGAAATCCTGGGCAAAACCTACACTGTTCATTTCGGGTGAAACGCTTATGCCAACAGACCATGGGCTCAAAACTTTCTCATCAACCACCACCAAATCGGAGTTGGTCAATTCATCGTTCAGGACATTTTCTTCCTCAATAGTCTGGGCTAAAAATGCCTGATCGATGAATATTACATTTGGGTTAATGTTGCCTTTGGCCTGTGCAAGACCAGATTGATCCCACTTAGGATACAATCTGGTGATGTACACAGGCAAATTGTCACCCCCACCACTTTTCGCATAGCTGTTGTTTTGTCCCGCATCCAGATCTTGCTGGTTTTCGGGGAGGTTGGAAAGTGGAGAAGGGGCAATAGGTTCCGTAGCTGTTGAATATAGACCCTGAGGATTGTTGTTGGTATTTTTATTGGTATTCCTTGTGTTTACAATACTTTCATCAAAAATTTCCTGTTTGTTAAATTGGTCATTGGACGTTGTTATTTGGCCTTTTGGTTCCCCGGTAGTGGCATTTAGGGTAGCTGCTTCATTGTCTTTATTTGACTTGGGTACCTCAGTTTTTTCCACTACCCTGGAAGATTCGCCAATTTGCCCGATTAAGCCAGCTTCATCTTTAGATTCGGTGGTGCCAGTTGTTTTCTGATCCAAGGAATTTTCATCTCTCAGCTCGTTCGCACCAGCTATTTCCTCATTTTGGCCATTGGTTTCTTGTTTCGAATATTGATCATGCGCAAACCAACCCAGCAGAAACGTAAGCCCCATAGCCAAGATGATCAAAGAAACCAACTTAACCTTGCCGGAAAAGAAAGGGCTACTCTGCACAATAGGGGCAGCATCCAACTTCTGCTCCATCTTGGCCCAATCACCTTCCCTAAACTCAAAATGCTGGTTGGGTTCAAGGCGGTTCTTGAAAAATTTCTCTATGTTATCTTCCTCGCTCATTTTTCTATTTCAAAATAAACATTCAAATAATCCTTCAATTTGGCTTTTGCCCTATTGTAATTCGATTTGGAAGTACCCTCTGAGATGTTCAGCATTTTGGCCACTTCCCTATGTTTATAACCCTCTATGGCTATCAGGTTGAAAACAGTCCTGTATGCATCCGGAAGTTTTCTTACTATTGTCAGCATTTCGTCATAGCTGATCTTTGCCATGATCGAATCATCGTTCAATGCGTCTGGCATGCTGTCTTCCAACTCCACTTGTTCTTTTAGTTTTTTGGTCTTATTGTAGTTGTCAACCGCACAATTGATCATTATCCTCCTTAGCCAGGGTTCCAGCGGCTTGGTTATGTCAAACTTGTTTATATAGTTGAATACTTTCATAAAACCATCATTCATTATTTCAACAGCATCTTCGCGATCATTTGAAAACCTCAAACATATACTCAGGCTATAGCTGTAGTAATGTTGATAAAGCTCCTTTTGGGCGTCTCTCTTGTTTTTTTGACACCCTTTTAGAATTGATAATATATGGTTGTTAGTTTTAGTCAATCTGGTTTTTGTCTCGCGATTCTGTTTGTCAATACTTGGACACTTGATAAAATGGTTGCGTAGGATAAAAAAATAATTGAATATTATTTAACCATCCGGAAATTTATCTCCGGATTGGGCGTCTTCAGTTGGTTGAATTTCAATCTCAATATCGATAAAATTATTTCTATATTTAGATCCCCGAATTTGCGGGGATAATGGCCAGCAATCTCTTCAGGATAGAACCCCGAAAAAATATTGCCATTAAATAATGTGACTATTGCCATAAATTTCCAAAACAAATATGAACACCCACCCTATGGATAGCTGGCTTTAAGTTAGACAAATTCCCAGAAAGAGCTTCCAATGTCAATGTTTGGTGCGCCAACAGGTCAGGTAGTGGACATATATCAATTTCTACGTAGTAAGCACTGATCGAATGTTGAGCCTTTTCGATTAAAATCAGCACAAACACCATCACTTAAAATACTTATTATCAATAATATACAACCATTATCTGCGATATAGCAGGTAAATATATGATTAAAAGCAAGGTAAATTTGTGGCATTGGGCATGTATGTTTAGTATTTAATGCAGTAGTTTTGTACGTATAACTACGTATTTAATACGTATTTTTATAAATAATCAAAACTAAAACTATGGAACCTTTCAATTCAGGAAAAGCCAACAAAACCTTATTTATCAACACACTTGCCTTTACAATATGTTTTGCTGTGTGGCTACTCAATGGAGTGCTGGTCACCTTTCTGGTGGACAATCAGGTATTCGACTGGACGGCAATTGAGATTGGCTGGCTCATAGGCATTCCTGTACTTACAGGGGCTATTTTCAGGCTTCCTGCTGGAATATTGACGGATAAGTTTGGGGGCAAACCGGTTTACACCATTCTGTTGGCTCTATGTGCTGTCCCAATGTTCCTGCTTTCGTATGTTGACAATTTCTGGGGCTATGCACTTTGTAGTCTTGGTTTTGGGCTTTCAGGGACAAGTTTTGCCATAGGAATTGCCTTTTCATCCATCTGGTTTCCCAAAGAAAAACAAGGGACCGCCCTTGGGATATTTGGTGCCGGCAATGCCGGGGCTGCCATTACCACCCTTATTGGCCCAAAATTGTTGGTTTACCTGACCGATGGAAGGACCAACCTGGAAGGCTGGAGATTGATGCCGCAAATATATGCCCTTGTGCTGGTTATAATGGCGGTAGTTTTTTTCATACTTACTGAAAACAAAAAACCAGCCAGCAGCAACAAGACCATTGGAGGAATGCTCCAACCACTAAAGAGCATCAGGGTATGGCGGTTTGGACTATATTATTTTCTAGTTTTTGGTTGCTTTGTATCCTTTGCCGGGTGGTTGGTCCCTTATTACACCAACGTTTACGGCATTTCCCTCGCTGCTGCAGGCGTTCTGGCTTCCTGTTTCAGCCTCCCGTCAGGGATCATCAGGGCTTTTGGTGGTTGGCTCTCCGATAAATATGGGGCAAGGCGTGTGATGTATTGGGTGCTGGGATCTTCTGTGGCTTTATCCGCATTGCTCATCGTTCCCAAGATGGATATCTACACCAATGGCAAGGGAATCAATGCGAAACGTGCCGGAACTGTGACGGAGGTCACAGACAATTACATCCAGGTTGGGGAGATGAAATATAATCTGATCACCAAATCCGGATCATTGCAAAATGCAGAGAATGAATTTTATATTTTTCCAGCAAAAGAAACATGGCAAACACCAGTAGTGAAAGTAGGTGATGTCATCAGTAAAAAACAATTGATAGCCGAAGGGAAAACCCACATCTACTTCCAGGCCAATATGTGGATATTTGCTATTATAGCCATCATAATAGGCTCTGTATGGGGTATAGGAAAAGCGGCTGTGTATAAGCATATACCCGACTATTTTCCACAGGAAGTGGGTGTAGTAGGCGGCATGGTAGGTGTGCTGGGAGGATTAGGTGGATTCATCTGCCCTATCTTGTTTGGTTATTTGCTGCAAGGCACAGGTGTTTGGTCCAGCTGTTGGATATTGATGTTTTTTCTATCGGCGATATGCCTGATTTGGATGCACCAGGTAATTGGTAAAATGATCAAGCAGGAGGCACCCAATCTTTCCAAAGGGTTTGAAGAAAGCAGGAAAGGACCGGGCAATAGCAATGCCCCCCTTGCTGATAAACGTGATGTACCCGGGGAAAAGGAATTGGCTGGCGTTTTAAACTAAAACGGACAAGGATACCTTCCGGTGCTTTGGGAAAATATGAAGTAACTTTAAACATTGGGTGGGGTAAACAACACAACTTCACCAGTTCAGATATATGAGAGTAGTAGAAGCAGATTGCCATACATGCCACAACGCCAATTGCATCATCAAGAAAAATTTTCAAAGTGACGCAGGGAATGCACTGGTGGCTAAAAAACATACCCTCATGTGTAAAAAGAACCAAAATTTTATCATCGAAGGGTCGCCGGTGCATGGGCTATACTTTATCTATAAAGGAAAAGCCAAGGTGGCCAAAACAGGCATCCACGGCAGGGAACAGATCGTAAGGTTTGCCAAAGATGGTGAAATCATTGGGCATAGGGGCTTTGGTGCCGGACAGTTTTATCAGATCAGTGCGGTAGCTCTGGAGGACACCGTATTGTGCAATTTCAGCAATGAGGCCCTGAATGAAATGCTGCTCAAAATGCCACGGCTCACCTATGATTTTATGCTCTTTTATGCCGAGGAACTCAATCGCAGTGAAACCAAGGTGAAAAAATTCGCCCAAATGACCGTTCGTGAAAAGGTGATAGACGCCCTACTCTACATCAACAGGAAATTCGGCCAACTCAACGGCTTTTTAAATATACAATTGTCCAGAAAAGAAATAGCCGACTTTGCCGGCACTACCGATGAGCAGGTGATCAGGATCATCTCTGCCCTAAAAAAGGAAGGTTTGCTACAAACCAAGGGCAAAAAAATAGGTATCCCCGACCAGGACCAACTGAAAAAGGAAATCGCTGTACACAATTTCTTTTTGGACAGTTGATATGACTTAGGAAACTCAGCTCGGGGGCATTTGCAATGCGTCCACAAACTATTAAATAACCAAACCCAAGACTTATCGGTAATGGCTTCAAAGACACAAAGGGAACGCATTGAAAATGCGCTTCATCAAATCCATCGAAGTTTGTCTCAAATTCAGATGAACATCAATCGCTTTTTAGCTTTTCGGCTACTTCATTATAGTATTCTTGTGTTACGACTTCCGTCCATGTGGTAGGTTGTTCTCCACCATACAAGGCCAAATACGTTACATCACTATACTTGGTAGAAGAATGCCAGTGTTCAATATCTTTCTCACATTTAATTACATCACCTTTTTTCAAGATTACAGGCACATTTCCCCTCTCCTGATAATAGCCTTCTCCATCAACAATTATTAAGACTTGTGCCGAACTATGTTTATGCCAGTCTAATGTGGAGTTTGCCCTAAAGGTTGCTTTTGTGATATTATAGCCTAATTCCTCGTCATCGTGGATAATGGCGTTCAACCATGCCTCTCCTATGTAATGGGTATTTGGTGCCCTTGTTCCTTCTTTTAGAAAAGAGGAGACTTTATATTCAGGATTTTGGGAAAAGCCAGATAGAGAGGTCAAAAGAATTAGGAAGAAAATTGAATATTTCATTTTTATACTCTTAGATAGTTACAAATTTTTCAGTTCTGCAAGCTTGTGCAACAATAACGTAGCAACACTGTGTTGCTTGTTAACCTGTCAAATATACACCAGATCGGGCGCATTTATAATGCGCCAGAAAACTAGGAATAAAGAAACCCCGATCTTATCCACAAACAAGACAGGTATTGGCTTCAAAGAGTATAAAGGAAACGCATTGAAAATGCGCTCCATCAAAAGCACCTGTTATCTACCGATTCACCTCAGAGTTTACAGTTTTTCCGATGTTCCTCTGTTGGTACATAAGCAGATAGGAAATTGTAATCGTTAGGGCTAAACCTCCTAAAAAAATTGGCATTTGCAAAGTTGATAACTTGGATAATTCACCAATCGAGATGCCAATTAGTCCGGTTTTTCCATATAGGAGTTGGCCAGCGATGAGTACTCTTATTACTCTAAGTGTTCTGAGGTTTATGGTATAAAGTTTTAATGCGTTGGCTTCTGTAACTGAAATTGGGTAGTTGAGTAAATGTGGAATCTTATTTAGGAAGTTAATTCCAATATAAACAGCAGTCATTAGGATTGGGGTTAACCAAATTAATTTTTTATTACTGTATATGTTCGGGTTACCCCAAAAGTCATAGTGAACAGGAATTTGTTCCGGTAGAACCCAAAAGTTGGTCAATAGAAGGTACCAAGTTCCAATAATGAATAACGCTCCAAGTATTTCAAGAGCCCAATCTAAAAATGACATTGACAGACTAATCTTTGGGTTCATGGGATAGGTTTTTTGATTAGCAAATTGGTAGACAACAATCAACAATAACGTAAGCAATACTGTGTCGCTTGTTAACCTGTCAAATATACACCAGATCGGGCGCATTTGTAATGCGTCAGAAAACTATGAATAGAGAAACCCCGAACTTATCCACAAACAAGACAGGTATTGGCTTCAAAGAGTACATAGGAAACGCATTGAAAATGCGCTCCATCGAAGGAACAGATTACAATTGCACTCTATCAAAAGGCTTACTTAGCAGGCAATTTAAAAGCCATATAATAATCCCCGGATTTTGTGCCCTGCATGCCCCCTCCCCCAGCAGCGATCACTACATATTGCATACCGTCAATTTGGTAAGTTGATGGGGTGGCATAGCCGCCTGCTGGAAGCTGGTATTCCCACAACACCTGCCCTGTCTCCTTATCAAAAGCCCTGAATTTTTCATCCCTGGAAGCACCGATAAATACCAAACCTCCGGCGGTGACCACACCCCCACCAAACAGCTGCGTGCCGGTTGGAGGTATGCCCTGTCTGGTAAGTTCCTCATATTCACCAAGGGTAACTTTCCAATCGATTTCACCTGTATTGAGGTTGACGGCACAGAGGCTGCCCCAGGGTGGTTTTATGCCCGGGTAGCCATTTTGATCCCGCAACTGTTTGTAAGCCTTGAGCTTGTACCGCCTGACGGTATCCTTGTCGGCAGTTTCTTCTGGAGTTGGCTCTGTAAGGGGCAGTTGTTCCAGTGCTTGTTCATTCGAAAGCTGGTAAAGATATGCCAGGACAGCCCGCCTTTTACTTTCAGCCAAAGCCTGAAAAGAAGGCATCATTCCACGCCCCGATATCAGCAGTGTTTTAGCATCTGCCAATGGTACCCGTTCTTTTACTCCTACCAAAGAAGGGTATGTGATACTTCCCCGGCGGTCTTCTCCGTGGCAGGCGGCACAAACCTGGCTGTACACTTGTTCACCCTCAGCTATCAGGTTGTCAAACTCTCCTGGGCTTTCCAAACCTTGTGTATCTTCCACCAGTTGGACCATGTGTGGCATGTCATTCAGGCCAATGTAGAGTTTCGCTGATTCCGGGTCAAAGGCTGCACCACTCCACTCGCCACCACCACGAAATCCCGGCAATTGCACAATGCCTTCTACAGTGGGTGGCAGGTAGATATCCCCAAAGGTGTAACCGGAAATTTGCTCCAACACATTGGCCCTTGCCTCGGGAGAAATGTCTGTGACCAGGCTTTCGTCAAAATACTGACGAACCAAGGGTGGCGGTTTGACAGGAAAAGGCTGTGTAGGCCAGGTGGCTTCTCCTTCCATCCCGGATTGTGCTACAGGCCTTTCTTCTACATCGAAAAGTGGCGTACCCGTTTCCCTATCGAGTAAAAATATAAACCCCTGTTTGGTAATTTGTGCCACTGCATCTACGGGCTTTCCATTGTGCTGCACGGTAACCAGGTTTGGAGGTGCCGGAAGGTCATAATCCCAGAGGTCGTGATGGGATACCTGAAAATGCCAAATATACTCGCCGGTAGAGGCATTAAGGGCCACCAGGGAATTTCCAAACAAGCCTTTTCCATGCCGGTCTTTACCATAAAAATCGTAAGTAGGAGAACCAAGAGGTGCATAAAGGATACCCCTTTTTTGATCCAGGCTAAATCCGGCCCAGGCATTGGCGCCTCCCCCGGTTTTGTAATAGTCCTTCGGCCAGGTATCATATCCGTATTCACCGGGATGGGGTATGGTATGAAACACCCATTTCAATTCTCCACTTATCACATCATACGCCCTGATGTGGCCAGGCAAAGCGCCATAAGACTCTGTAACAGACGACCCAAGAATGATCAGGTTGTCATAAATTATACCCGGTGAAGTGTTTTTCATACTGGCTTTTTTCCGGTCAAATTCTGTATCTAAGCCATCCAATAAATCCACATTTCCATCCTGGCCAAAATCTTTGATCGGCTCACCGGTTGTGGCGTTGATGGCTTTCAACTGGTGGAGAACGGTGTAGAAAAGCCTTTTATCATCCCCATCTTCCCAATAAGTAAGTCCCCTGTTTTTACCACCTACCCCCTCTTCGGGGTAAAAGGGATTGAATTTCCATATCTCTTTTCCGGTAGAGGCATCCAGGGCGAACACTTTCAGGGTTGGTGTAGTGCCGTACAAAACCCCATCAACAACTATAGGATTGCACTGAATGGAAGTTCCCGATTTATGGTCGCCGGTTTGATAGGTCCAGGCCAGATCCAGGTGTTTTACATTGTCTTTGTTGATTTGAGCCAAAGTTGAATAGGCATTGCTTCCTTCATCCCCCCTGTAAATTTTCCACGTGTTATATTCAGTTTTGGGAGAATTTTGTGAACAGCCCGCTAGAAAAATACATAATGATACAGCAATACAGTGAGCGTAGTTTTTGATGTTTTTCATCCTGGCCTGAGGTGGTCAATAAGGGTTTGAACGTGATAGTTTTAGCAACTTCTCGATTTGATTGATACAAATTCTAGTTCAATTTAAGTAATTGGGAAACAATCCGAAAGTAAATATCATTTCCAAAACCATCAGCATAGCTTTCAGCCTTTTTTTCATTGCCACTATACATAGCCACTACCCAATTGTACACCGGGTCTTCATTGCCCAGGTGATCTGATAACTTTTGTACCAATGAATCTGACTGGTATTTATCATGTGCCGCCAAAATCTTCAGCCCCAATATAGTTTGGATTGAACGATTACTTTTATTTTCCAGTGTATAATCCATTACCCTTTGTTCATAATCTTTGGCTTTTTGATCCTTCATCTTTCGCAAACAATAGGCCGACAAGAAATCCTCGATACGCAAATCGGGATCGAATGGCTTGCCAGCACCCAAATTTTCCGGCCACTGCCTGGCCCGTTCTATCAAACCAAGTGCCTGCTGGTATTTGCCCGCTTTCACTTTTTCAAGTGCCTCAAGAACCAGCGCCTGTTCGTACAGTTCCCGGCCTTTTCCAGCCCCTTCGAATGGTAGCACCTCCAATTTTCCCAACAACGAGATGGCCTTTGGGTAATTTTTTGAGTGCAAGTGGCTTTCCACCAATTTCAAGCCCAGTTCGTAGTTTTCCGGAAACACCCTGGCAGCTTTTGTACTCATGGCAAGGGCATTTTCATAATCATGGCGGGCAAAATAGACAGATATATGCCGATCCCAATAGCGCCAGTCTTTTTCATTCAGCCCTAAGGCCTTTTTCACATCGTCAAGCTGGGCACTACTGTTGTTTCCATAATTAAGTCGCCCGCGTACGATGTAGAATGGACTGTAATCCGGCTCATTGGTG
The DNA here is from genome assembly GCA_040222275.1 of Cyclobacteriaceae bacterium. GTDB lineage: Bacteria > Bacteroidota > Bacteroidia > Cytophagales > Cyclobacteriaceae > CAXBNB01. The sequence goes on along the minus strand of JAVKDJ010000097.1, from coordinate 19,326 downwards.
CAATCATTTATCAATGCTGTTGCCTTTTCTACCCTGTTGAGCGCCCAATAGTTGAGCGCCAGGTAATACTTTATTTTCCAATGGTTGGTTTGCTTTGCTGCCCATTCCAACATGTCAATCGACTCTACCCTGTAGGGAAACACAAATTCAGGGGAAGCGGTTGTCATCCCAATCAAATGCTGTTCACTGATGGAGGTTTTCGAACGGGTCAAAAACGCCTGCCATCCGGATATCAGAGGGTGTTTTGGTGATAAATTCAGAACCTGCATAGCTTCTTCCACCAATCCGTAGCGATAATACTGCAAGGCGATTTCCAATAATGACTGATATTTCAGCTCTGTTCGAACCAATTGATCAAACTTCATCACCCCATTATTTCTCAACAAATCAAGCTCAAAGTTTGCCTGATGGTTTAAGGGATCTGTCTGCAAAATTTCATGCAACAGTTTTTCCGCCAAAGTGCTATTGCCCAGCTTTCTATGAACCACTGCCAGCAAATGCATGGCACGTAGGTTTGCACCATTGAACATGAGCGATTTTTCCAGATATTCTTTGGACATTTGATACTTATTTTCAGCCAGGTATATCCCCCCCATTTCCAGGTAAGCAGCTGACCGATAGTTCATTGAGCGAGCTGCCCAACCGTAACATTCAAGGGCGTCAGTATTTTTGCCAATTGCCCTGTAAACATTACCCGCAATAAAGTTGGCCTCATGGTCATAGGTATCCACAGCAAGTGCCCTTCTCGTATAGCCAAGGGCTTCATCGTACATGCCTTGCTCATAGTATATTTCTGCTATGCTGTTGGCGGCACTGGTAAAATAGGGGTCTTTGTCTAGCACCTGTTGGAATGTTTTCAATGCTTCCATCGGGCGCCTGTTCTTTTTCAGTTCCAATCCTTCATGAAACAAGAGGGCTGCCGTATTTTCCGATCTGGGACTGGCATTAAAGTCCCTGTCGAGGTATTGAACAGGTGCTGTAGAAAAGGATAAATCCAATGCCTCTATCGTCACATCAAAATCAGTACCTGGTTCGATTTGCAGGGTATCCATCCATACCATGTTGGGTGTGAATGAAGTGGCCAATTCAAGAAGCTTTTCCTCTTTTCCTTTTACTTGTATGGTGGCCGTAGCATTTACAAACGAATTGATCCCAATTGCCACCTGGGAACCAAACCGTTCCACGTTGAGCACGCCTCCATCTGATGCATCCACCATACCCCCAATCTCCCTGTATGGAAACCATTTTTCACTCCATGAATCATAGGTATGGGGACCAAATTCCGCTTTGGCGATAGGATTGTGCTTTTTCGATGGTGAAAATTGGTTCAACATTCTGCCTGCCTGAAATTCCATATACTGGCCGTTGGTATCGGTGAGGAGGTCTTCCCAAATACCCCCTGACCTGGACAGTGCCCACAACCAGAGTTTCTGGCCGGGCATTTCCTCATACGGCGCAATATGCCCGAATCCCCTTTTTTCATCATGAAAATACCCTCCGAAAAAATCTTCATAGGCTCCAACAATATGCCTCGAAATATGGCTGCCAAACGCATTGTTTTCATAGATATTGAGCTCAATGCCGTCTTCATTGATATACCACGGCGCTATGTCCCCTCCGTGAGACAAGGATTGATTACCCGGATAAATGATTTCAAAGCCCTTTTTCGCATGGGCGGCACCCGTCATCCAGTTGTAATAGGACTTGCGGCTATTGGTGGGGTTATAATATTGTACATGCGTTTCAAAATAGGATTTATCAGGTTGCAACCGGACTTCCACCCGCCATTCTGTCCTGGAAGGCAGGTCAATCGATCCAACGAAACAACTTACACTGCCATCCTCATTTTGCTTAGTCGTATAATCCACCGGGGTAGCGGTAGCCGGGGTATGGCCTATATACCCAAAGTTGAACTCTATGCCCCCGGACGTCCATGGTCCACGCATGGCGATATTCCTGAATTTCACTACATCGTTTTTGTATATAAAATCCGCACCATTGCTTTTATCAATAGCCCCCCAAACTTTACCCCCAATCTCTGGCAGGACCATCACCTTGATGTAGTCATTCTCTAAAGTGACCACCTTCCAGTTTTGCACCTTCTTGTCATGCGAATACCCGTTGAAGCTATGGTAAGGGTACACATGGGGTTTGTCCAGGAGTAATGGAATCGGATTGGGGTTGTTGAATGCATAAGTTTCTATAGGCAAAGTGTCTTCACTGACAGTAGCCTTTTGAGACCTTGCGGTGTAAGTGAAAACAGCAAATACTATGATAAGGCCGGCAGCCCTAAGTATTGAGGATAGATTATTACAATTGTATTTCATTTTGAATATTTTGAAAGAATATTTTTCTAAAATTTGGTCTAGTTTGGTACATTTCTTAGCCACTTGACTACCTGCTTTTGAGTTGTCATGGAATCAAGGTTTTCAATTAAATGGAAGACACCATCTCTCTGTAAATCAAATACTTTAGAAGGAAATTCTAAGCATTCCTGAACCACACTGGTATCTGATGGAGAGCCATCGGCAGATACCGGGTTCACTATGAGCAAATTTCGAGAATTCAAACCTCCCATCAGATCTGGTAAGTCGTAGTGTTTGATGGCCCCCGGCACACTAAAGGGCACAAAGGCCGGATTGTAGTTGTGTGAGGCAGCCAATTCAGCAAAACTCAAAAAGCTGTTCATAAGTACTATGTTGTCAAGGCTGGGATCGAATAAAGCGGCGTGCAGCACTTCCCCTGCTAACGGTCCGTCTGCCAGCACAGATAGCTGGATGTCCTGTGCAAAACGTAGGCGGATAAAATACGATATACGCATGATATCCTCCGCCCTGAGGGTAACAGCAAACTCTCCGGTAAGGCTGCCGGCAAACCACTGATTGTAGGATGTACTGCCGATATAAGAATCTCCCTTTAAATAGCCCGGACCCATGCTCCCTATACCTGGCAGGTCAAAGAGCAATACTGCAAAGCCGGCTTCCACCAGCTCCTGAACCATTGAAGTTTCGTTTGCAGCGTGATGCATCCCTTGTGTATCTGCCAGGAGTACCACTTTGTTGTTGGAATGATTGATTGGTTGATAGAAAGCAACGGGCAACATATAATCCCGACTCCCCGGAACAAGGTATTTTTCCAGCGTGTAGCCCGGCTTATTGTATCTACCGGAAAAAACAGCCTCCCCAAAATTCTTGGGCATATCAATACCTGTATGCTTACTAACTGCCTCCGGCAAGTTTTTTAAATGTAGTGCCATATTTTGCCGTGAGGCCTTTAGCTTGTCCTGCTGCTTTTGAACCCTAATTTTATTAAGTGAATATACTGTTTCACTCTGAGGAAATGCGGTCACCAATTGACCGGTGGTGGTTACCATCAGCTCTTCCGGTGCAGGCACATCTACCTGCAAGTCTTCAGCATTACCGGGGTTTTGCAATTCACGTTGAAAAAAAGCGTACATAGCTTCCCGGTTTTTACGTGTGGACTTATGAATGGAGTCATCTTCTACCATCGTCAGCTTTCCTTCAGCCCCCAAAGCTTTATACATCCTACTGGCTTCTTTGTACGAATCACGGGTTCCCTGAATGCTAAAAAAATCCCTGGTTGTGCTGATGACCATGGTTGGCTTTGGCGCCCTGGCCACCAAAAAGTCCGCATGATCCAGCCCTGTTTTTATCATTTCACACAGGTTTTGCTCGGCACATTGCGGGCCTATAGATTTGTACAGGTGCTCGTAGCTGGTAATGTAACATTCGGGTGCTGTGGCCAGTATGCGATCGTCCAATGCGCCCAAATAAGCGGTAGTATTACCTCCCCCTGACCGTCCTGTCATGCCTATACGGGCGACATCTACTTCTTTTCGTGTCAGCAGGTAATCAACCCCTCTCACAATATCCCAAATAAAATTATTCGCTGTAGAATAACCTGCCATAATACATTGTGCCCCTGCATAGGAATGTTCATGATCGGGAATGGGATAAATGGAAGCTTTTTTATTTTCATCCCAATACTCATATCGCTCACCCTGGCCCATTGGGTCGATGGTGAATACCACAAAGCCTTTTTTTACGAGATTGATGATGATATGCTGGTAGGTTGATGCCCGAAAGCCTTCCCTGCTGTGCCCGCATGTATAAAAAATTGTGGGTGCGTTTTTTTTCACCCCCTGAGGAATATATAACGCACTGGTGACATAATAGCCCGGTCTGGATTCGTATATTATTTTTTCTATTCGGTATCCGTCACGTTTGAGCACACCTGTTACTTGTGGATTGAGGGGTGTTTTCTGTGGAAACTCACCTACTATTTCACTGAACTTCTGCCTGACGTCTGATTGTCGGTCTAACCAGTCCTCTTTGGTTTTCAGGTCGTTGACGAGTTCTTTTCTTTCATCTAATTGCCTGAATGCTTCTCTGGAAAAATGCTTATAAAGTGAATTTTGTACATCCGAATGATATTCCCAGTACGAAAACAGTTCCATATCATCCTGGGCAAGAAGTTCTGGAATTTTTATCAAAACACTCAGAGTTAAGAAAAAAACTATTCTAGTCATTATTAAATATTTTTATTTTGATGTCGATCATCATTTGTCTTGTATTTGTTTCTATTCGGATTTTAATAAGACCATCAAATAGGGCTTCATTATTTAGAGTACCGAAAAACACAGGTTGGTACTACACTAGACAACCTGTGAGCGTAAAGCACATATTAGTTAAAACATAATTTCGAGCATTTTGCAATTTGAAGCTTGAGTTTATACTTTGTTTTTCTTTGTATAAAATGTCAGATAAAAGAAGTAAACTCATTAAGCCCATCATAAAAGTTGACTTGCCAAAATCAGCTTTATCCTACCGTATAATTGATTTCCTGAATAGACAATAACAACCTGCAAACCATCCTGTGTAAAAAGATGAGTAAAAGTTCGATCTGATCCGACACACCGGGGTAATTCCCTGCAATCTTAAATAGTATTGTTTCTTTTTGAAACTAATCGTAAGTTTTTAATAATTATATGTAAGATATTTACTTATTTTATATTACTTTTAATTCAAACCCAATCTCATATCCCAATGCCCATGATTCTATTCAGAGTAATTTATACAAGCCTCTTTTTGTTGTTTTTCCAAAGCTTTTTATTTGGTCAATACCAGACAGCATATCCGGACATCCCCAGAATAGATGTACACACCCACATGGCAGAAGACTCCATTGCCCTTTCACATTATCCAGACTTACGCACACAGCTTGAAAAGGAAACAGGCATTGACTTGGCTCTTTGGCTCAACCTTGGCAATGGCCAAACACCAATAGTAAACAGGGAAAAAGTACAACGCATTAGCCATGGGCGAATAGCAAGTGCTATAGCAGACTACTCCGCACACGATGGCCTGGACATTGCCCCTACTGACCTGCTTGCCTATAAAAAACAAGGCTATGCGGGCTACAAGATATGGTCTGGACCATGGTACAGGAAACTGGAAAAGAAAGAAGACGGCTACCCGTATATAGACCACCCCATCCATGAAGCTACATTTGCTGAAATGGAAAAAATCGGCCTTACTGGCGCCTCTGTGCATATAGCTGACCCCAATGGGCCATTTGGAAAACGCACACCCTGGCTGGCCGACCCTATTGAGTATTGGAAGGAAATAATGGCCTGGGTGCACGTGCTAGACAGGCACCCTGACCTCAAAGTGGTGATGGCGCATGGTAACTGGCTGATGTGCCAGGACGCACAGATTGATTTTCTCAGGTACCTTCTAGCCACGTATCCCGGCCTGCACATCGACCTGGCAGCCACCTTTCAATACTACGATCTGGTAAACCCGGACAACCTCCGGGCCTTTATGGTTGAATGGGCCGACCGTATTTTGTTCGCAACGGACATAGGTGGCTGGCAGGAGTCTCATGTCACCCAAGAACGCATCCAACAATACATCAGGGCTTTTCAGATATTGGAAACAGCTGAGTTAGTAGATGGAAGTTTTTTCAACAAAAAACCAATACAGGGACTGGGACTCCCCAGGGAGGTTTTGGAAAAAATATATTATAAAAATGCATTGAAGATTTACCCGGAGTTGACTAGGCAATGGAAATCACTCGGCTACAAATCAGCCAATAAAGATTAACCTTCCAACTCTTTAATGGCCAAAAAAGCCATCAGGCCAGAACCCAACTCCATGGCCTTCTCATCTATATCGAAAGTAGGTGTATGCAGGCCCGACTGGTATAGCCCGTTGGTTCCTTGAGTACCCAATAGATAAAAACATGAGGGTACCTGCTGTGAATAATAGGCGAAATCTTCTGCAGCCATCCAGATATCCTGTTCTATTACATTTTCTGCACTTACATATTCTTCCAGGTGGGATTTGAGCCTTGAAGCCAGTGCCGGGTCATTGTACAGGTGTGGGTAGCCATGGTTGATGGTTACTTCACAAGTACCACCCATACTTTCGGCAAGGTTGTTCGCCATCTTTTCTATGAGCCTCAGGGCCTCTTCACGCCAGTCTTCATCAAGCGTTCGTAATGTTCCTTCCAAAGACACTTCATCAGGAATGACGTTGGTGGCTCCCATTCCCACAATTTTCCCAAATGACACTACTGAAGGCATTTTGGGACTAGACCTTCTGCTTACGATTTGTTGTACAGCCAAAAGAAAATTTCCAGCCATCAACACCGGATCTATGCAGTTTTCCGGCATGGCCCCATGGCCGCCTTTTCCTTTGAAAGTGATAAATATTTCGTCAGATGAGGCCATAAATTTACCTGCCCGTATGCCCACTTGCCCACTTTTGAGGGCGGGCATCACATGCTGGCCAACCACTCCAGCAGGAACCGGCTCCCTGAGCACACCACCTGCAATCATAAGTGTGGCACCACCTGGTATTTTTTCCTCAGCAGGTTGAAACAACAACCTCACTTCACCACTCCAATCCATCTTTGTTTCATTCAGGATTTTTGCAGCAGTCAGCAGCATCGCAGAATGGGCATCATGCCCACAAGCGTGCATCACCCCCGGTTTTTTTGATACAAAATCATGGGTATTGGTTTCAACTATGGGAAGTGCATCCATATCCGCCCGCAGCACAAGGGTTTTGCCAGGAGCATTTCCCCTGATGGTTGCAAGTAACCCATTATCATCTATTCTTTGCAGTTGATCGGGGGACAATCGCTTCAACTCCCGCTCCAAATAGGCGGAAGTGTTTTTTTCCTGAAAAGACAACTCAGGATGTTGGTGCAAATAACGGCGAACATCCACACATGACGGCCAGTATTTTGCGGCCAGTTCCTTGATCTTTTCTTGCATTACCCTTTCATATTGAACATAGTGACTACCTGCTGGTATCAGATGTTGATGAATATTTTTTTCCTGTACATGAAATAACAAATATACCACAAGAAAAGCCAGGTGACCAGGCTTGTCATCATATTGGCTCCTAAGTCACCCATAAATCCAAAAAGGGCCATGGTGAAAGGAAGGACCATTTCCCTGATCAAATCTGCACCACCTACATGGGCAAATAGATAAATAAACAATGGGTTCATGCCCACAATCGCAAAAAACAGTACTGCCTTGGTGTACTTGCGCACATCTATCAGGTAGTAGCACAATGCCAACGCCAGCAGTGACCACCCACCACTCACCACAACAAAGGAGCTGGTTGAAATGCGTTTTATTATAGGTGTAAACAAATCCATGCCATAACCCACCAATACTCCTGCGGCACCAGCTATGGCCAGCCATTTTAGTTTTTCAGTGGCAGGTTTATCAGACATCAGCAATTTGCCGGCCAGCACTCCCCAAATGGTATGGGCAGTAGTAGGAATGGCATTGAATGGTACCCAATGTCCGCCAGACAAATACCCTAAAATTTGTATTTCCACCCAGGAGCCAAAGTTTTTATCGGGCACAAAAGCCTGGTCAAAACCTTCAATCCAAAAATTTCGATAGAGTGTTTCTGATATTGCGATCAGGATAAAAGACACGACAATCTGTGTCCATGTGGGGCGTTGCATGATCAAAAAGGCAATCAAAATAGACACTGATAATTGCGCCAGCACATTGTTGAGGTGAAAAACAATCTTGCCCGGCCCGATACAATACAGTGCCCAGCCAAATACAAGCAACAGAAAGCACCTTTGTAAAGTATGCAGTAAAATTTCCTTGTGGCTATCCCCTCTTTCCCTTCTTTTGGCGTAGGACAAGGGCATAGCTACTCCCACTATGAAGGTAAAGAAAGGCTGGATAAGATCCCAAAAAGCCAGGCCGTGCCACTCCACATGATCCAATTGATAGCCTAGCGCATGAATAAAGCTGCCTTCTATACCCGGATCTCGCATATAGATAAACAGATGTGAAAATTCACCTATGAGTAAGAACATGGTGGCTCCCCTGAAAAAATCCAGGGACAACAAGCGCTGACTTTTGTTATTCATTTTCTTATAATTTATGGATTGGTATAGTGATTTATAAATTAATACACCTAAAAAGCTTCAAAGGGTTATCCGAAATCAGAGAAGTTTACTTCCCAAATCTGAAAAACCAAACGAATCAATTTGCTTTCGTTTTATTTCTATTTACAAATAAATAATAAGTTTACGAAACATATTGCATCTAAATTAATTTATTTTTACTTTCGTTTTATTATTCACAGGAACAGTTGGCATGAAAACCAATTCAACAATTTTATTCTAAACATGAAAAAATACATTTTCAATTTATTCAGATTTTGCACTTTCTTTTTTGCATCTTGCCTACTACTATCTATGGGTTGTCAGCCCAATCATAAGTCTTCCGGGGCTGAAAATTTGAATGGCAAAGAATTTCCTGATGAAATGGTAAGTTTCAAACCATATACAGGAAATGCGGTCTTTCAGGGGGCATCCGCCCAGGCCTGGGACAAAGATTTGCGCGAACGTGGTTACATACTTTATGAAAACAACGTTTTCAAAATGTGGTACACAGGCTACAACGACAGCATTTCTGACAAAAGGTTTTTGGGTTATGCCACATCTACAGATGGCATCAATTGGGAGCGTCATGGCAACAAACCAATACTGGAGAACATCTGGACAGAAGACATGCATGTAGTGAAACACAACAACATCTACTACATGCTGGCTGAAGGCCGTGGTGACATTGCCCACATGCTGACATCCGCAGATGGGATCAACTGGCAAAGCCAGGGCGACCTGACTATTTTGAAGGTAAATGGTGAACCGATCAGCAAAGGACCTTACGGCACTCCAACCGTCTGGATAGAAGGTGGACAAAAATACCTGTTTTATGAGCGGGACGACCTATCCATTTGGCTTGCCACTTCTGATGACTTTCTCACCTGGACCAATGTACAGGATGACCCTGTTTTGGAACTAGGGCCAGGAGAATACGATGAGGGGGCTGTAGCTACCAACCAGATTGTGAAATACAAAGGCAAATACTACATGTACTATCACGGTTCGTCCAGCCCGGATTGGAACAAACCCGGTGTGGTGGCCCTTTGGACCTCCAATGTAGCCATGTCAACCGATCTGGTTAACTGGAAAAAATATCCAGGAAACCCAATAGTAGAAGGAGATCACTCCAGCCCTATCCTTGTCAATGATGGCAAATCCTTTTACCTATACACCATGCATGATAAAGTGTGGAGGTACGAGCCCGCTTCATCCGGGGATTGAGTGCTTTTAAGAGGCTGACCAAAACAATACTGGATTAATATTGATAAGGGTATTGCCCTTACTTTTGGACCGTTATACAAATGCTATATATCTGCACTGTCTTTGCGGGCCAGGCGCATTTGCTCACTATCCCACTGGTTGTCATAGTCGATAATACCACGTTTCAAATCCTCTTCCAACTGCTTCTCCTGATAGGCTATCTCTTCCCTTACCCTGAAAATGTATTCGTCGCTATTTTTCGGTTGGTTGGCCAATCTCTTCAGGCTTTCTTCATCATATTTGATAAAGTTTTGTGCCTGTCGGTGTACTGAATACTTCCTGAAGCCCATGTGGTAGAGCACATCGCTGGCCAGCTTCACGGAAGTTTCCAGCGTCTCCCTGTAGATGTTCTGAATGCCCAAATTGTGGAGGTCGTAGGCATCATACTGGCCTTTTGCGCGAACCATCAACTTCAGTAACGGGTATTTTTCTTTCAGTATTTTCATCAGTTCGATCGTGGCATCAGGATTATCGATGGCACAAATCAATATCCGGGCTTCTGCTATTCCGGCAGATTCCAACAAATCCATTCTCGTAGCATCGCCATAATACACTTCAAATCCCATCTTTCTCAGTAAATCCACCCTGTTGGAATCATGGTCGAGTATGGTGGCCTCTATTCCGTAGGCACGTAAAAACCTCCCCACAGTACTACCAAAATGGCCAAATCCTATCAATATCACTTTATGGGCCTTGGCCACATGGTCCATTGTGGTTCTGCTATCTACTTCTTTAGTCCCAAACCTGGGCAAAACCACACGCTCATTGATAATGCCCAAAATCGGCGACAAGGCCATGGACAGTGCTGTTACCACCAACATCTGATCCAACTGATGGCTGTCCAGGATGTTGAGCTGAAAGGCGAAAGAAAGCAATACAAAAGCAAATTCGCCTATTTGTGCCAGTCCGACCGTCATGAGCAACCTCTGATCGGTTTTTATCTTAAATACCATCCCTACAACATACAGGGCTACTGCTTTCAATACAATCACCCCAACCAGAAGTCCACCAATCATCAGAGGGCTTTCACCTATCACCATGAAGTTGATAGACGCACCCACGGCTATAAAGAAAAGGCCCAGGAGCAACCCTTTGAAAGGTTCGAGGTTGCTTTCCAGTTCGTGCTTGAATTCACTGTTGGCCAATACCACTCCTCCTAGGAATGCGCCCAGGGCAGGGCTCAGGCCAACCACTTCCATCAGATAAGCTATACCCAACACTATCAGCAGTGCTGAAGCTGAAAACAACTCCCTCAACCGGGTAATGGCCACAAGCCTAAGCATAGGCACGATCAGGTAACGGCCGGCAAGCACCACCCCCACTACTGAGCCGATAACTGCCAATGCCTGTAGCCCCAACGGCAAACTTTCAAGCAGATAACCATGTTCACCGCCAGCATGGTCGCTTGCAGCCGGTTGCTGAGTGGTATCGCTTAGCAGCGGGATAGCCGCCAACATGAAAATCACAATGATATCCTGAAACAGCAGGATAGAAAATGATGAAGCTCCATAGGATGTATCCATCATGTTCTTTTCCTTAATAGTTTGCAATACTATAGCTGTGGATGAAAGAGCAACGGCCATAGATATGGTAAGGGAAACTTTCCAATCAAACCCAACAGTGACAAACAACAGGTAAGCAAGAAGCAAAGTAATGCCTACCTGCGATGTACCCATGCCAAGGATGGTTTTGCGCATATTCCAGAAACTCTTCGGGTCTATCTCCAGGCCTATAAGGAAAAGCATCATCACCACCCCAAACTCCGAAAAATGCAGGATATCCTCCCCTTCTTTGCCCCCAACAAAATTTAAAATAAAAGGGCCTATAAGTATTCCAGCCAGTAAATAGCCCAGCACAGAACTTAATCCCAGCTTTCTGGCAATGGGCACACATATAATTGCCCCTGCAAGAAAAATAATCGCTTGAAAAAGTATGCTCCCACTCATATCGCATTGCTGTTTTTTAGTTCGGGTATATCGTTCAGGAATTTGCAATTCCCTATTGCCTTCACGGATTTATCTTCCTGTAGCAGGCTTATCAATTGACCATATTGTGCAGCATGGTCTTCCAACTGCTGATCAGAAAGCTGGTGTGTGCCCATGACGGCAAACGGCGGAAGGTATTCCATTCCGCAAAGGGTGGCCGTTTGTTCGAATGGCCGTAAAAACTCGTTCACCGAATAATTGTTGTTGCCCTGTGAACAATAGACTTCTTTAGACCCACCGGCAGTTATTACGTTCAGGCACCTTTTAGATACCAGCGCGTTTCCTTCCGGTCCGTAGGCCCACCCAAACTCCAATACAAGGTCTATCCATTGTTTCATCAATGGAGGACAGCTGTACCAATACAAAGGATGGTGCCAAATGACCACATCATGCCGGGTCAAAAGGTTTTTTTCAACCATGATGTCAATGTTAAAGTCGGGGTACCGCTCGTAAAGGTCGTGGAATGTAACACCCGACCTGTTCTTGATTTGGTCCACGAGTGCTTTGTTCGTCCTGGATTGCTCAAACTTAGGGTGTGCAAACAAGATCAATACACTTTTCATACGCTTCAATTATAGGATAAAGGAGTTCTGTAATTTTGACTCATAAAACACTCAGGCACAGCACTTATAACCACCCTGCTTAAATTCTTTTATGGTCATTCCATAAACATTCTTAAAGGTCTTGGCCAGGTGGCTGCTGTCAGTAAAATTCAATTGATACGCGATCTCCTTTAATGTGAGGTCTGTATGCAGGATTTTGGTTTCCACCAATTTCAACTTGGATTTTGTGATGTATTCCACAAGGCTTATTCCCGCCTTTTTCTTAAAATACTCCGAAAAATAGGTGGGGGAAATACCAAACCTGTCGGCAAGTACAGGAATCCTGAGCACATCATGGTTGCTGATATGGGTATTGATATACCTTAAAATTTCACCAAACCGGTTGTCCAATTCATTGGCCTGCTCCACATACTGCTTTTCGACACTCCTCGCCAGTACATTCAGAATAGAAATCATAGCCCCCATAATGATGGAATCAGAATACGTATCCGCCAGCAGATATTCCTGATATATCGACTTTATCGTTTGGGCTATGAAAGTACGCTCCCTGTCGGAATTGATAATATCCCCTGGGACTTTATTGTAGTTGGCCAGTATGTACGCCATCTTATCAAACCAGCCCTGATAATCTGCCAGCTTGTGATCGCTCAAAAAATAGTGATCGGTAAATCGTATAAAAAAGAAGCGGGATGGCTGCTTGATCTTAAACGAATGACAATCCAATGGGGGAAGCAGAAAAACATTTCCAGGATGATATTCGAATTCATGTTGGTTGATACACTGGAGTCCGCTACCCTGGTCCACAAACACAATCTCGAAAAAATTATGCTTATGGGGGCGTTGCTTCCACTCCGAAAACTCTTCCACATGTATTTCAAAAATCTTTTGTACTTCTTCTACAATCATGGTATTAATATTGGGTTAAAGTCAGCAAATAAGGAGATTTTATGGCATAAAAACTAATCAAAATAGCAACACAGCCATATAAAATACCAAATTTCCAACAATCATACTATTATTACCAATAACCATACAATTTTGTTCGTGACATAACCCTCAACTTTGTATGCTCATTACAAATAAACTAAAGTACAAAGCGCATGCATTTAATTGAAATTTTAAACACAGATGATTTCCAATCAAAAAACTAAATAAATGAAAGCAATAGGATTTAAACAATCATTACCGATAACAGATAAAGACAGCTTTATAGCATTCGAAACTGAAAAGCCTACAGCTACAGGGCACGACCTTTTGGTAAAAATTTCGGCCATATCGGTAAACCCAGTTGATTTTAAGATCAGAAAAACTGCTGCGAAGGACACTGTACTGGACACCCCAAAAATTATTGGATGGGACGCTGTGGGAACAGTTGAAGCCGTAGGTGACAAAACTTCTAAGTTTGATGTGGGTGACGAAGTATATTATGCCGGCGACCTTACCCGCAGTGGCAGCAATGCAGCATACCAACTCATTGACGAAAGAATAGTAGGCCATAAACCCAAAAACCTCACCATTGCAGAAGCAGCCGCCATTCCCCTCACAGGCCTTACTGCCTGGGAATCCCTTTTTGACAGAATCAAAATCAACCCGGAAACTGACAAGGGAAAAACGGTATTGATCCTGGCAGGTGCTGGTGGTGTGGGATCCATTGCCATTCAGATAGCCAAAAAAATAGCCGGGCTCACCGTAATTGCCACGGCATCCAGGCCCGATTCTGTAAAATGGTGCAAAGACCTGGGGGCTGATTATGTAATCAACCACCACCACTTGAAAACTGAACTGGATAAAACAGGTCATAGCCAGGTGGACTATATTCTGGATTTTGTGGATTTGGAAGGGTATTGGGAAACAGCTGCGGAGATCATCAAGCCACAAGGCCACATTGTGTCCATTACCGGAAGCAGCAAACCACTAAACCTGGACCTCCTCAAAGCCAAAAGTGTTTCCTTTTCCTGGGAACTGATGTACACCCGGTCCATGTTTACCACCCATGACATAGAGCGGCAGCACCAAATCTTAAATGAACTGGCAGGTCTGCTGGATAGTGGGGTATTGAAAACCACACTAACCACTACACTCAATGGCTTTACAGTGGACAACCTCAAAGAAGGCCATAAAATGCAGGAATCTGGAAAAACCATTGGCAAAACGGTTATCGTTTTTTAACCATCCAAAATACAACCCATTTTTGACAAGGTGCGGGAGGCTCAATGCCTTCCGCTTTTTGCTTTGATATACCGCTCATCATAAAGCCATACCACACAAAAGGCGTTCCCGGTTTTTTGCTTAGTTTTAACTAAACTAAGTTTGATTCATAATGAAAACCTTGCTATCCACTAGCCTCCTGCTGGCTTTTTCTTCCCTTGTATGCTTTTCACAGACATTTGAGACAACCAAAGACCTGCCAAAACAGAAAGGTTTTTTCAACTTCTACTACAACGAATATGAAGACAGGATTTTTCTGGAGGTGAAAGAGTTGGAACAGGAATTCCTGTATGTTTACTCCCTCAGCACCGGCCTGGGCAGCAACGATATTGGGCTCGACAGAGGACAACTTGGCAGGGAACAAGTGGTATATTTTAAAAAGGCGGGCAACAAACTGTTGCTGGTACAACCCAACCTGAAATACAGGGCAAACACCTCCAACAGGCTGGAAAAGCTATCCGTAGAGCAGGCATTTGCCAAATCCGTGTTGTTCGGTTTTCCAATCCTGGAAACAGATGCCAGCACCCACCTTATAGACCTTACCGGATTTCTGATGCAGGATGCCCATGATGTGGCAGGTACATTGAAAGATTATGAACAAGGGGACTACAAGATTGACTTGTCCAAAAGTGCCCTGGAAATGGCGCGCACAAAGGCTTTTCCCAAAAATGTAGAGTTTGAAGCCTTCCTTACTTTTAATGGCCATGCCAAAGGCAGCCACGTTAAATCTGTTGCACCCAACCCCGACCTGGTATCGGTAGTGGAGCACCACTCTTTCATCCAACTGCCCGATGAGGACTATACACCCCGTGAATTCACTCCCGGGTGCGGCTCCTACCCCATCACTTATTTGGACTACTCTACGCCCATCCATGAGCCAATCACCCAACGGCTTGTTACCAGGCACAGACTGAAAAAGAAAAACCCTACCGTCACTTTAAGTGAAGCTGTAGAGCCTATTATTTATTATCTGGACAATGGTACTCCTGAACCCGTCCGTACGGCCCTACTGGAAGGCGGAAGGTGGTGGAATGAAGCCTTTGAAGCCATTGGGTACAAGGATGCCTTTCAGGTTAAAATATTGCCAGAGGATGCCGATCCCATGGACGTGAGGTACAATGTAATACAATGGGTGCATCGCTCCACGCGCGGGTGGAGCTACGGCGGCAGTGTGATCGATCCGAGGACTGGGGAAATCCTAAAAGGCCATGTGAGCCTGGGTAGTCTTCGCATTCGCCAGGACTTCCTCATAGCACAAGCGCTTATGAACAAGCCGTTTGCCACAGATGACAACAACCATGAGCCCATGCTGGAAATGGCCCTCGCACGTATCAGGCAACTCTCTGCCCATGAAATTGGCCATACGCTGGGTTTTGCGCACAACTTTTCGGCCAGCAGCAACGACCGTGCCTCGGTGATGGACTATCCACACCCCAAATTCACCTTGAACAATGGCGAAATAGACTTTTCTGATGCTTATGATACCGGTATCGGGGAATGGGACAAAGTGGTGGCCGCCTATTCCTACACAGAATTTACCGCCGATCAGGAGGAACAAAACGGCCTTCGCACAATCTTGTCCCAAGCCCATCAGGATGGGTTGCGGTATATATCCGACAGTGATGCCCGGCCAATAGGTGGGGCACATGCCAGCGCCCACCTGTGGGACAATGGTACAGACCCTGTGGCAGAACTGGACAACCTGATAACCATAAGAAAAACAGCCATTGGCAATTTCTCAAAAGACAACATCCGGTCTTATGAGCCATATTCCGCATTGGAGGATGTCTTTGTGCCGCTCTATTTCATGCACCGGTATCAAAGCGAGGCGGTGGTAAAACTCATAGGCGGCATGGACTACAATTATGCCACCAAAGGGGATGGCCAGCTGATCGCTGAAGTGGTCAATGCAGGCACCCAACGAAAAGCCCTAAATGCCCTTCTCCGTACCCTATCCCCTGAAAACCTGGAAATACCTCAGGATAAAATCGCCTTATTCCCGCCAAGGGCGATGGGATATTCCAGAAGCAGGGAATCTTTCAAAGGCAAAACCGGCGTATCTTTTGATGCCATAAGTGTAGCTTCCTCAGCAAGCGAAATGGTATTGTCCTGGCTGTTGCATCCTGAAAGGGCCTCCAGGCTTATTCACCAAAAGGGCCTGGACAATGCTCAACTAGGCCTTGCAGAATTGTTGGACGAACTGGTTGGTGCCATTTTCAACCAGGCACAGACAGTACAAGGCTTAAGGAGTGAAATCCAAACCAGCACTCAATTCAACCTGATAAATGCTATGATACAGCTGGCCAATAATGACAACTCACTGCCACAGGTGAATGCCATTGTTAAAGTTAGGTTGAATACTTTAAAAGCTGACCTTTCCAGGAAAATGTCAGCAAAACAGACCAAAGGTACTCAACCAAAAAATGAAGCTTACCTACAGGCTTTTATCGATTTGATAGATAATATGGAAGAACTACCTTCTGCCAATCCACCCCGGGTACCCGATGGCTCGCCAATTGGGATGGATTGTTTGAGTGGATAATGGTGCTGACTTTCTTCCACTACATATAAGTGCTCGAGTGAAAAATAGTATTTATTGATCCTTGAGAAAATTGGATGCGTTTTTACTTGGTATTTAAGCCACCAACTACTGCTTATTATACACCGCTATTACGTCACAATCTTTGGCTTGCCAGTAAGCAACAATCGTGAGCAGGTCGTCGTTGAGAGTGTACTCCACTTCGGGGTTGCAGTTTATGTCATCTTCATCGCAAAATTGAAGGGTAGTAGCTTCTACACGAAGGGTACCATCCATTGAGGTGCCTTCGAGGTAATTGTTGAAGGAAAAGTCAAAATCATCCCTTACGGTCAATTGATAACAGGGGCCATCGCAATTGAATATTCCATCATCCGACATATCACCGCAATTGGTAGTAACAATGCTGGAGGCTTCCCAGACACCCACCAAAGGAGCCAACAAATCCACGGTTTCCGAATCTTCTTTAGTACAGCTTACAAAGACTAAACATACCAGGCAAATGACATATAACCTTTTCATGATTTTAAAGGCCAGTAACCTTTAAAAGTATGATTTTTATCTCAAAGAGTCAATACGCCTGTTTTGCTGTTCACACAACTTCATCTAAAAACAGGCCTGCCTTCCCGGTCTTTGAAAATCAGTACTTTGACATATCAGGATCGATCTCATCTGCCCAGGCCAGAATGCCGCCGGCGAGGTTGTAGAGATTGTCCATGTCGTATTGTTCCAAAGCCCTGATGGCATTGGCACTGCGGGCACCACTTCTGCAATACACCACTACTTTTACGTCCTTTCTTATTTTGTCTATATTGTCCTCAATAGTACCCAAGGGAATCAACTCCCCTCCTATATCGGCTATATCTTTTTCATAACTTTCCCTTACATCTATCAGTTGAAAGTCTTCATTGCTGTTCTTTAAGGTTTCGAGTTCTTCAACGGTTATTTCCTTTACCATTTCTTCTTTGTTATTAGTTTCTCCAAGTCCACAAAAGTATTCATAATCAATTAATTTTTCGACGGCAGGTGTATCGGGGTTTTTCCTTATTTTCATCACCCGGGTATCAAATGCCAGGGCATCAAACAAAAACAACCTGCCAGAAAGGGGCTCACCTATTCCACTGATGATTTTGATCACCTCATTGGCTTGTAGCGAACCAATTATTCCCGGCAATACGCCCAGTACACCTCCCTCAGCACAGCTGGGCACCATTCCAGGCGGTGGTGGGGTTGGAAACAAATCCCTGTAGTTGGGGCCATATTCGCCATTTTCAGATTTATAGTTGAATACGGAAACCTGCCCCTCGAAACGGAAAATGGAGGCATAGACATTTACCTTGCCCAATAGCACACATGCATCGTTCACCAGGTAACGTGTGGGAAAGTTGTCCGTACCGTCGGCTACTATGTCGTATTCCTTGATAATATCCAGTGCATTGTCGGATGTTAACCGGGTATTGAAAACTTTGAAATTGATGTGTGGATTGAGGGCCTGAAGCCGCTCTTTGGCCATCTCCGCTTTGGGTTTCCCCACATCATCCACAGAAAACAATACTTGTCGCTGTAGGTTGGAATCGTCCACCACATCGAAATCCACCAGGCCGATATTGCCTACTCCTGCAGCCACCAGGTACAGCAGCAACGGGCTGCCCAACCCTCCCGTTCCTACCACCAGTACACGAGCTTCCTTTAGTTTCTTTTGTCCCTGAATGTTGAATTCCGGAATGATCAGATGCCTGCTGTACCGCTCTAATTCCTGTTTTGAAAATGTTGTATCCTGCATGTTGTAAAATTACACGCATAGCTACTTTTGGCCATGTGTTTTCAAGGTTTCTTGAAAACTATTTTGTCCAGGGTTTGCGGCTTGTCAAGTGAAGTACTCCCAAATCAGCTCGCCATTGCGAATGAACCACTAGCGGAATGCGGCAATCTATCCAGGGAGTAGCAGGACAAACAAACAGATCGCTTCGTCGTACCTCCTCGCGAAGACGGTAGAACCGCAGGTCACCATTTCACAACCAATTGCTCAACAGTTATAAGAATCACTTCCTCCTTTTCTTCATTCAAAACCTATTCCATCGAATTGCAACACCTCCTAACCAGCTCGCCATTGCGAATGAAGCGATAGCGAAATGCGGCAATCTATCCAGGGAGTAGCAGGACAAGCAAACAGATCGCTTCGTCGTGCCTCCTCGCGAAGACGGTAGCACCGAAGGTCACCATTTCATAACTGGCACTGTACCGTTGGAGATTGAAACCCATATTATTCTATTTCGTTCCAAACCCATTTGTTCAAATTGCAGTACCTCCAAAACAGCTC
>JAVKDJ010000096.1:0-568 GCA_040222275.1 Cyclobacteriaceae bacterium | reverse complement strand
ATAAAAGATCTTCCTATTCATTTTTTCAGCAGCGGCCATAAAACCCCAAGCGGTGGCTACGTTGCCGGAAATGTGACGGTACTTTCCCTTTTCTATTTTAGCAGCCGGTACTTTGTACATCGAAGGCAGCGCCTCAATGGTTTCTGCGAAATGAAATCCGGTGTGTAGCGCTTTTTTATTGGCTTCGGCCAAAGCCGGCATTTTCTTGAATTTGCTGTCGAGATACTTTTCTGTATCACTAAGCGGTCTGTCAAACAACCAATACATCATACCCAATGCAAACATATTCTTGCATCGCATGATACTTTTATTGTCCAACTGAATTCCTTCGAGCGCTGTTTTGGTCAGAGAAGAGATGGGCGCTTCTACAAGATTGTACGCGTCAAGGGATCCATCCTCCACCGGGTTGGCAGTGAATCCAGCTTTTTCGATGTTTCTTTTATCAAAAGCATCCATATCCAGGATAATAGTGCCCCCCACTCGTGCATACCTTAAGTTTGATTTAAGTGCGGCAGGATTCATGGCTACCAACACATCGGCCAAATCACCTGGGGTATAAATGTCCACT
>JAVKDJ010000095.1:0-396 GCA_040222275.1 Cyclobacteriaceae bacterium | reverse complement strand
ATTGACATGGGCCGATAAATCCAGGTGAAGGTCAATCGCACTCGTGTTTTCTCCATTATTGCTTGTAGACTTTCCAAGGCCCAACGCAAACCCTGTCCCCATGCCTTGTCCTTCGAATGTACCTACCGACCAGGAGGGGGTGATTTGATCTTCCTTCGCAGTGCCCCCTACTAGGTAGGCGTTATTTATCTTCCATTCACTGCCAAGGCCAGACTCAAAATCGTTGGCATAAGGCAAAGTTGACGGAACAATAGTATCGGCCACCTTGATTTCTATATCGTCTATAAAAAGGCCATCTGAATTGCCGCAACAAGCGTCAAAAGCGTTTTCATCCCTTTGCTGAAAGCGCACCACAAAAGTAGATGTGGCTGTTAACCCTTCTCTACGGATCAAACT
>JAVKDJ010000094.1:0-361198 GCA_040222275.1 Cyclobacteriaceae bacterium | reverse complement strand
ATTTCGGAATTTTTATCCTTAAATTTTAAAAAGGATAAAAATATCCGTAATCTCATTTTCAGATGCCTGATAAAATATGCCTTTTAAGAAAATTAAGGCATATTTTTCTGGCATGACGGGTATACTATTCATCGAGTTCACATTATGTTAAGGTCAAACAACATTGAGGTATGCCACATAAGTGAGGATTTTCGAGGTGTTTCAGATCAAGAAGTAATTGAGCTTTCAAAAAGCCCTCAAAAGGTAATCTTAACTGAAGATAAAGACTTTGGAGAATGGGTATATGCTCATAAGGAGACAAGCATTAGTGTCATCTTATTAAGGTATCATGCCCATGAAGTTAAAAAAATACAGTCTATGTTGTTGAGCCTCCTCAAGGAAAAGCGAACAGCTTTGTTTGGAAAATTCACAACAATTACCACACAAAAAATCAGGATCAGGTCACTGAAATAATTTTTTTGGTTCAAAGAAAACCAACAATGTGTCACATTTTTGAATCTTGCTGTGTCTGTATATAATCACTAATATTGTCCGTACAGATGCAAGATTATCAAAACATACTATTTCCTTATGCCTACAACATTCTGGGGTCTGCAGAAGATGCCCGGGATGCCATTCAGGATGTATTGCTGAAATATACCAGCAAAGGGGTGGCTCCTGAAAACGAAAAGAACTACCTGATCAAAGGAGTGGTCAATCAATCTATCAATGCAAAACGCCAAAAGAAGCGGTTTCAGACAGATGAGGGTTGGTTGCCCGAGCCGGTATCTACGGAGGGTTCAGATTTGGGGGTTGAAATGAGGGAAATGGTATCCTACTCAGTTTTGTTTCTACTGGAGCGCCTTGGCCCAAAGGAAAGGGCGGTGTTTATCCTCAAAGAAGCGTTTGCCTACACCCATCAGGAGATAGCCGAAGTGCTGTCGATTACGGTAGAAAATTCCAGAAAACTCCTGAGCAGGGCACACCAAAAGGTACAACAAAAGACCAAGCAAATTAAGCACCCGTCAAACAAACACTTCGATTACCTGGATAGGTTTACTAATGCAATAATAGATAGGAGGCTTGGCGATTTACATAAACTATTGACGGCAGACGTAGAGTTTTATGCAGATGGAGGCGAAAAAGTACGGGTAGTGAAAAAATATTGTATGGGGCTGGAAGAAGTGGCAGATTTGCTCATATACACCTTCCACAAGTATCAGGCTAAATACCGGATTGTGCCTTCGGTGGTCAACCACCAGCCGGCATTGCTGTACTACTACAGGGACAAATTGAGGGTTTGCCAGGTCTTTGAAATCCAGGAAGACCCATTAAAAATCAAAGGGATCAGTGTCGTATTGGATCCGGTAAAGCTGAATACCCTACAATTACTAAATAAATAAAAAAATTGGTCACGCGAAGGTGTCCTTCTGTGTCTTTGGTTTGAGTTAATTTTTAAACTAAAATCAAAAGAAAATGAAAGAAAGGATTTCTTATCTGGAATTGCCATCCGGTTTATTGGCCGGTATCAACAAGACAGAAAATTATTTGCATGCTTCTGGCATGGACTTGAAACTACTGGAACTAATAAAATACCGGGTGTCCCAGATCAATGGATGCGCATATTGTCTGGATATGCACCATAAGGAGGCCATAAACATGGGCGAAACAGAATTGCGGCTGCACTCGGTCATTGCCTGGCGTGAATGCCCCTATTATAGCGATGAAGAGTGTGCTGCACTATGGTTGGCAGAAGTTTTGACCAACGCCAACCAGCAAAATGTAGAAGATGAGGTGTATGATGAAGTGGCCAAATATTTTTCGAAAGAAGAAATAGCCGTATTGACTGTGGCAATCGCCAACATCAACACCTGGAACAGGATCAATGCCGTATTTAGGATAATGCCCGGACAATACGTCATTGGCCAATTTGCCTGATTTTCCTGTCTTTTGGGCCGTATCAAGCTTTACTAAACCTCTGTGGTTTAGTAAAGCTTTCAATCCAATCACTTCGAAACTACCCCGGTTAACTCAACAGTAAGTTGAAAGCAATGTATTCATACCTGTAATCGACCGTTCATCACAATCTGGGTCTTCAATGTAAAGTTGTTCGTATACAAATGAGAAACTAATATCAACTAAAACGAACACTTATGAAAAAGAATACCCGAAACCTGATTCCGGTAATGGCCATGCTGATGTCACTGGCTATTACCTCGTGGGGAGTGAAAGCCCAGAATGTCACCCAGCCAAGGGGTGTAAGTCCTGCAGCAAAATTTGAACAAACGATTGGCCTCACAACTGTATCGGTGGAATACTCCCGTCCGAGAGTAACCAATAACGGAGTGGACCGCACAGGTAAAATTTGGGGCACTCTGGTACCCTATGGATTTGAGGCCACCAGCTTTGTGGATGGTAGAAATATCCCCTGGAGGGCTGGGGCCAACGAAAACACGATCATCACCTTTTCGGATGATGTGAAAATAGAGGGCGAGGATTTGGAAGCAGGTAGCTATGGGCTCCACGTGGCGGTCTATGAAGACGACAGGGCCACTATAATTTTTTCTGATAACACGTCATCCTGGGGTAGTTTTTATTATGATGAAAAAGAAGATGCCTTGCGCGTAGATGTTAAAACTGTGGCAACAGAACCTACAGAAGTCCTCACATACGATATGGTCGATATGGGGAATGACTTTGGGGTGCTGGCCCTTTCCTGGGAAAAGAAAAGGATTCCTTTTAGGATAAGTGTCGATATTCATGAAATTGTGTTGCAGGGGTTCAGAGATGAATTGAGGTCTATTCCCGGGTTTGGTTGGCAGGGTTTGCAGCAGGCTGCTAATTATTGTGTGCAAAATGAGGTAAACTACGATGAGGCCCTGGTTTGGATAGACCGGTCTATCGCCAACACCAAAAACTTTGGGAATTTGAGTACAAAAGCCCAACTCCTGGGAAAATTGGGAAAAACGAACGAATCTCAAAAAATGATGGATGAGGCAGTGGAAATGGCCAATGTAGGCCAACTCAATTTTCTTGGGTATCAGATGCTGAACCAGAAAAAATACGACAAGGCGATTGAATATTTTACCCTGAACACGAAGCGAAACCCATCCAATGCCAATTGCTGGGACAGCCTCGGGGAAGGGTACAAAATGGCAGGAGATAAAAAGAATGCCATCAAGAATTTGAAAAAATCCCTGTCTCTTAACCCACCGGCAAACGTCAAGGCAAATTCCGTCAAGTTGCTCAAGGAACTAGGTGTAGATGTGGAAAGCTGAAAACAACATAATTAAGGAATATACGTTTAACAATTGGCTAAGAAATTATCGGTTAAACGGATTGCAAAATCCTATATGAGTAAAAGGCAGATTTTTTTCTGCCTTTTACTATTTAGTGGCAATGCCCAAAACCCAAAACCCAAAGCGAATAGCGACCAGCCAAAGGAATTTAACGGACTTTACCATGAATCACCCATCGACTTTATACCAACCCCATTTTAGATTCTCGCCTGATAAGTGTACAAATCAAAATACCTTCCTTGTTTGGCTATGAGCTCTTCATGATTGCCCTGCTCGGCGATTTTACCACCCTCAATTACCAGTATTTGATCGGCCTGTTTGATCGTGCTTAGTCGGTGGGCGATGACGAATGTGGTACGTCCCCTCATCAGTACTTTGAGGCTTTCCTGAATGAAGGATTCACTTTCGGTATCGAGATTGGAAGTCGCCTCATCGAGAATAAGAATTCTCGGGTCTGCCAGAATGGCCCTGGCTATGGCCAACCTTTGTCTTTGGCCCCCGGATAGTTTCACACCCCTTTCACCAATTACCGTATCCAGCCCGTCTTCGAACCGGTCGGTGAACTCATGTACATGGGCTGCTTTCACGGCATTTTGCAGTTGCTGTTCTGAAGAGTCGGGTCGCGGAAATAAAATATTGTCCCTGATGGTCCCCTCAAACAGGAAATCATCCTGCAGCACCACTCCTAATTGGCTTCTATAGCTTCCCAGTTTTACCTTGGACAGATCTATGCCGTCAACGGTGATTGCACCGCTGGCAGGATTTAAAAATGAAGCTGCCAAACCGGCGATGGTCGATTTTCCCGAGCCTGATGTGCCTACCAGTGCGGTCACCGTACCACTGTCGGCCTTAAAACTAATGTTGGTTACTACCTCTTTGTTTTCTTCATAAGCGAACGATACATCATTAAAAGAGATATCACCTTTGATATTTCCTAGCTCTATAGTCCTCTCCGAACTGTCTTCTTCCAGGGGCATGTTCATGATTTCTTCTGTGCGGTCCAGCCCGGCAAAAGCCTCGGTCAGCTGGCTGCCAATGTTGCTCATTTGTACTATTGGGGCAATCATGAAGCCGAGGTACAACGTGAAAGACAAAAATTCACCAAATGTGAGCTGGTTGTCTATGATCATATATCCTCCAATGCCCATGATGCCGGTGGTGGCCATGCCTAGTAAAAATGTGGCCGAACTGGTCACAAGGCTTGTCGAGGTAAGGCTTTTCTTCACGTTTTGGTAGAGACGATCTACCCCGTCTTCAAATGTTTTCACCTCCTGGGCCTCTGCATTGAACCCTTTGATCACCCTGATACCATTGAGGGTTTCAGTAAGCCTACCGGTCACCTCTGCGTTTATTTCACCCCTTTTTCTAAAAATGGGCCTTATATAGGCAAAAGCCTTTAAGGAAATAACGGCAAATATGGAAACTGGCAGCAATACATACAATGTCATCATCGGACTGATTTGGATCAGCAACACCAGAGAAATAACAGATGTCAGCACACCACCAAAAAGCTGTACCAGCCCGGTCCCAACCAGGTTTCTCACCCCTTCCACATCGCTCATTATCCTGGAAACCAGTGCCCCTGATTTGTTGTTGTCAAAAAAACTGATGGGCAGCTTCACAATCTGTTTTTGCACCTGGGACCTGAGCTGGGCTATGAGGTGTTGGGCTTCTACGCTAAGGAGCCTCGTTAGCAGGAAAGAAGTGACAGCCTGCACGATTATGGCCCCCGCCACCGCAAACAATAAGGTTTTGAGCATTTCCAGGTCTCCATTGGCTATCACATCGTCCATCAGGTACTTGCTTGCACCCGGCAACACGAGGCTGGCCAACCGGCTGATGATGATCAGCAACAGACCAAGTAATAGCAGGTTTTTTCTTGGCCACATGATGGTTTTAAAAACATGGCCTATTGTCACTTTTGATCTACCCATAAAGCATACACGTATTTTATTGTCAAACAGTAATCTTCCAAAAGTAAGCTGGTTTCCGATATATGGTTAATTCATTATAACATTATTTTTTAAATTGGATTTCTTTATATAATATTAACATTTGGATTTAAGCATAAACTCTTAATTATCTTCACATTACCACTCCGGCAAGCTATGGAAAAAATAAAATGTGTGGCAATCGATGACGATCCGCTGTTTCTCGACATTTTGAAATTTTATTGTAGAAAATTAGACTATGTTGACCTGTTGGCAACTTACGAAAACCCCATTGAAGGGGCCGTAGGGGTTGTAAAACTCAAGCCTGATTTGTTGTTTCTGGATATAGAAATGCCATATCTCAACGGTTTTGAAACGGTTAGCGCCCTTGATTTGAAACCAAAAATTATTGTAATTTCCTCACATACCGAATATGACCTGGATTTGCTAAAATTCGATGTGGCGAAATTCGTGACCAAACCGCTAGGTGGAATTAGGGAATTCGATTCCATCCTCAAGGAAGTAGTCAGTGTATATAGCTAAACATCATCAACCCATTGTAACAGTTGTAATCAATTAATTTTTAACCATAATTTAAAACGTAACAATGGCAACACAAACCATTACATTGAGCCTGGAGGCAGGTACCACTAACCTAATCCTTACCGACAATCAGGGACATTCGGGCAAAAACATCACCACCGACGCAGGACCAGGAGACAAGGTGATATGGGAAATACAGAATGGATCCGGCATTAGTGAAATAGTCAACATTTATTGTGAACCTGGAAGTGTGGATGTTTTTAACCCAGACCCAAGTCCACAAGGCAGCAGCGGAAAATGGAGCGGCACTGTAGCCGAATCCGCTAAGGGTGATGAGCAATATGGCATCAAGTATAAAGTAGGGGGTACAGTATATGATGTAGATCCTTTTATCAAGGTAAAAACGGGAGATGGCGGCTGATGACCATCGAAACAGGTAGGAGCCATTCAAATCCCACGGATTTTTTGCTTTGAATGGTGAGGCTGAGGAAGATTCCTAAAATATGAAAAACAACAATATATTCGGATGGCACACCTGTATCACGGTATTTTTTGACCGTCCGAAGAGACCCATGGTGATAGTTGCATCAATTAAACTTTAAACCATAATTAAAGACCAAACAATGGCAATACAAACAATTACTTTGAGCCTGGAATCAGGTACTACTAATTTAATCCTTACAGACAACCAGGGGCATTCCGGTACGGACATTACAACTGATGTAAGCCCGCTCGATATAGTGCTTTGGAAAATAGAATCCGGGTCTGCAATTCAGGAAATTACCAGTATTTATCGCAAATCAGGAAGTGTGAACGTTTTTAGTTCAATACCGGTATCACTGCCTGGCGGGGATTGGAAAGGTATAGTAGCCGGACTTGCCAGCGGAACTGAGCAATATGGCGTAAAATATAAAGTGGATGGTACAGAATACGATGTGGATCCATACATTAGAGTACAATAAGAAATAGAGAAATGCGCGGGTATATATATACCCGTGCATTGTTTTTGTATAGTAGAATAAGTTTATCAAGCAATAGGATCTATAACAATGTGAGAATCAAGAGTTAGCAAAGTATTCCAAATGGGGATTTAATCGGGAGTCATTTTACCTATAGGGGTGTTAAGATGTATAAACATGAAGGTAATACTGAATATATTTCTGGCCATTTTTTTTGCCATTCCATTTGGGATAGCCCAAGACCAGCACGTAGTAGATAGCCTGGAGAACATACTTTCCCGAGGGGGACATTCTGACTCGGCGTTGTTTTCTTTGTATATTGAATTGGCATGGGCGCATTCTGAGCCACAGGCCATTTTGGAGACTGCAGAAAAGGCCAAATCCATGGCAATATCACTGAATAGGCCGGATTGGGAAGCCAGGGCCAACCTGTACAGGGGGGATGGGTATCGCCTCAAGGGGGATTTAACACGATCTATTGAATCTTATCTCGAAACTGCTGCTTATGCCTCTTCGGCAGGTGACAATATCAACCTTGCCGCTGCTTACAACAACATCGGCAATCTTTATTCGATTCAAGAAAACTTCCCCAACGCGATAAAATACTTTCGAAGGTGTATTGAAGTTTATAGCTCTGAAAGGGATTCTTCCCGATTGGCCAATATCCTGCTCAATCTGGGCGAAGTGTTCAGGATGAAAGGAGATTCCGACTCGGCAGTTGTTTATTTTAACAAGTCCAATGAGATAGCCCTGCTGCTTGACTTGAAGTTGACCAAAGCCTATGCGCTTGGCAATTTGGGGTTGGTATTTGCTGAGCGCGAAGACTATCAGCAAGCAGAACAGCACATCGATGATGCCATAGTGATACTAAAGGAAATGGGGGACTATTATCCGATAGTGGTATATCAAACCTATATGGCAGATATTTATCAGAACAAGGGGCAGTTTTCGAGGGCCTTGAAGCTGGCCACAGAGAGTTATAACATAGCGATTGCCCAGGGTTTGAAAGAACAAATCAGGGATGCAGGTAAGAAACTTTCTGAGCTGTATGAGGCCACCAACGATTATAAAAATGCCTATTTCTACCAAAGTCAGTACATAACCTATCGGGATAGCCTGAAAAATGAGGAGACCATCATGAAAATGGCAGACCTCCGGACAGAATTTGAAGTATCCAAAAAACAAAACGAAGTAGATCTACTCAACAAGGAAACCCAGAACCAAAGGATACTCCTCATTAGTTTGGGAATAATATTGGTATTGCTGCTCGGCCTTACTTACGTACTGTTCAAAATCTACAAATTAAGGATCAAAGCACATAAAATATTGGCCAAGAGGAAGGAGGTCATTGAGTCGCAAAGAAATCAATTGGATGCCCTGAATAGGACCAAAGACCGCTTTTTCTCCATAGTTTCGCATGATTTGAGGGGGCCGGTCAGCAGCTTTCAGGGTGTGTCGGAGTTGCTAAAAGAAATGGTTCGGGAAAAGGAGTTCGAAGAACTGGAAAGTACCACAGTGAAGTTGGAAAAGTCAGCGCGGCAACTATCCCTGCTACTGGATAACTTGCTCGGGTGGGCACTAGGCCAGCAAGGCCAATTTCCCTATCGACCGGAAAAACTGGCCTTGTCGGATGTGTTTGATTCAACGCTGGGCATATTGGAAAACATGGCCGCCTCCAAGAAGCAGAACCTGACCTATAGCGCCAAAGGCAAACTCAAGGTATGGGCAGATAGGGACAGTACATTGGCTATTTTCAGAAACCTGATTGGCAATGCCCTCAAGTTTACCCCGGAAGGTGGGGATATAGAATTTACCGCAAGAAAAAAAGGTGACATGGCCCTGTTGACAGTGAAGGATTCCGGTGTGGGCATATCAAAGGAAAAACTCACTGGGATATTCAATTTCGAAGGCAATAAGAGTAGTTGGGGGACCCGGGGCGAAAAGGGAATGGGACTGGGCTTGATATTGGTTCATGAATTTGTAGAAATGAACAAGGGCAGGATTGAAGTGACGAGCAAAGAAGGGCAGGGCACCAAAGTGAATGTATGGCTGCCTTTGTATGTGGAAAAAACGGAGCTTGTCAACGTTTGACAGCCAATATCGCACCTGTTATCACCAGCAATGCCCCAAGAACACCGATCAAACTGATGACGTCCGGTTCAATGAATTCCACCTCCATATAGGCGAATACCGACATGGTAATGATGGTGATTATTGGGTTCAATGTGATCACAATGGCCACTTTGTTGGCTTCAATGTATTGAAAGGCTTCTGCGAGGGCTCCATAGGCCAATACAGTATTCAATCCCAGGAATATAACGACCAGCCACATCCCAAATGAGAGCTGTGTAAAGACAGTATAATCGATGAAAGGCAACAACATGAAACCCGGAACAGCAAATAAAATGATGTTGAGGCTTTGTGGGTTGTGGGTAGTCACCAGGGACTTTTGCAAGGCAGCATAGCAGGCCCACGAAATGGCTGCACCTATCACCATCAAGCTGCCCGTGATGTAGGCACTCTGGTCTTCAGAAATGAGGCTTCCCAATTGCTCGTTGAAAAATACGGCAAAGCCACCTAAAGCGATGAGAAAACCTGTGAGCTGAATGGCGGATAACTTTTCTTTGAAAATAACTATGCCTGAAAGCGCAAGGAGCAGTGGTCCGGTTTGTATAAAAATTTGAGCGTTGCTGGCGGTGGTGTGATCTATGCCTGTAATGAACCCCACATAATTAAAACCGAGGGCTATTCCGGCCAAAAAGGCTCGTTTGGGAGGTTTTTTGAGCAGGTTGAGCTTTTTTCTATCCCTGATGGCCAATATGGTGGTGAGGATCACGAAGGCAATGGCAAACCTAAACCAGGCCAGCGTAATGGCATTTACATAGTTCAGCGCTATTTTGAGCAGTATGGCGAGAAAACCCCACAACAAAGCGGTACTTCCGGCGTACAGCAGGCCTTTTGATAAATTATCCTTTGTAATGGATGATGCCATAAAATAATAGATTTAAAATACGTGGTAGAAAGGGTAGTTGGTGCTTTACAGGTTGAGTTCCATCTGCACATCACATCTTTCGTACACAGACGCACAATGATCGTCACTACTCATCATAAACCCTAGTTTATGATATAGATTGATGGCTGGTGTCAGTATTTTGTTGGTTTCCAGGGTTATTCTTTTTGCGCCACATGCCTTGGCCCGGTCTATGGTGGCCAGTCCAAGTTTTTTGCCAATTTGCTTGCCCTGGCACTTTGCTGTCACGGCCATTTTCACCATTTCGTAGTGGTCTTTGTCTATTTTGAGTAGGGAGCATGTGCCCACGATCTCCTGATGGTAGCTGGCCAGAAGGATATGTCCACCTGGTTTGATGATGGAATCTAGGGGGTTGTCAAGAATATGAATGTCTTCCTCCTCCAGTGTGAAGTATCTGGTAATCCACTCCTCATTGAGTTGCTTAAAAATGCCAGCATGCTTTGGTTCAAAATCTATGATTTCTACTTCGTCCAGCAGTCGGTTTTTGGTGATTTCAGCCACCCGTTCAGACAGGTTCGTTTGGTTAAGATCCGACTCGAATTCCTCAGTGGCACACAGGATGTTGTGCTGGTGCTGGGTGTTCAGTTCATGTATGGCCTGTGAAATGTCCTTCCAAATCGGCTCCATTTTGGGTAGCAGGGAGCTTCCCTTCTTTGACAGGCTAATCAATTTCCGCCTTTTGTCTTTTTGGTTGGATTTTATAGTGATCAGTCCGTTTTTATTCATTTCTTTCACAATTTGGCTGACCGATGGATGGGTAATCCCGATTTCCCTGGAAATTTCCATGATACTAGTCTCCTTGATTGTGCTCAAAATGTGATAGACCGGAAACCATTTGGGTTCAAAATCAATATTGTTGTGTTTGTAAACAATTGCACCTTCCTTCATGATGTGGTCGCTAAGCCGTTTCAAGCGACTTCCAAGTGCCAGTTCGCCGAGTTGTTTGATAGTATCCATAAACTCTTTTATTAAATACGTAGTTAACTACGTATTTAATAAAAGAGTTGTTCTGTTAAATGTGAACTTATGTCAAATGGCTTTGATTTTACAGGCCCAAAATGCTGGTTCCCTGCTCAAATACTACATCAACAGGTATTCCGGCTTTTGACAACCTATCCAAATCTGCCTGAAGCTGTGCGTCAATGATACCTTTTTCCTCCACAAGTTTGGCCACACCGTCATAGTCTCCATCCCCTTGCAGTTTTAGTATGATAGCAGATAAATCTGCCATGGCAGTTTGCATTTTGTCGAAGTTGATGCTGTATCTGCCACTTTGCGCGTCGCGCTCGAATGCGCCGTTTTCCTTGAAAAAATTAAAACGGATCATGTTGGCCCTTCCGTGTGCACTGGCAGCCCCAAACCTTACCGACCTGAAAATGCCAGCCAGAAATGTGGTGTAATAATCTACCAGGCTTCCTTCTATTTCACCTTTGGCATGTAGCTGTGTGATCATATACAATCCGAGGATATCAGCTTTTCCTTCTTCCAGGGCTGAGCCATGTTCTTTGAGGGCTTCACGGACCGTACCCTTGCCATTGATGGTGTTTTTGATCCCAAGCCCATGCGCCACTTCATGAAACATGGTGTTGGCAAAAAATGCATCAAATTTGATGTTGGCAATTTGGTCCTCACGAATTAGCGTATTGGCTATTGGTATCAAAATCTTGTCGAATTTGGCCCTCATGGCATTTTTCAGTTGGAGTCTACGCGATCCCTTGGCCAGTTGTACCTGTTCGTCGTTGGGTAGGTTGATGGCAATGGTCTTGCTCCCCGAATTGCAATCACCGGCGTAATAGAGTACATCATAGGCATTCAGGTCGGCATCTGTTCCCGGCATTTCTTTCTTGTAGGCTTCTGGTACGGGGATTCCAGCCTGTAGTTCAGGTAAGAAGGCGGCAAATTTGGCGAGTCGGTTGCTCCACGACTTGTCTTTTACCAACACATAGGCCTCATGGGCAGATTTGTAGTTGTAGAGGTTGTCCTCGTAGTTTTCGATCGGGCCGATTACTACATCCAGGCCATTGGTTTTCATATCCATCCAGGCCATGTCACTTTCCTGGTACTCATCGTTGAGCAGGGCAGTAGCCCTTAGCCTAAGGTAATTTTTAAGACCAGGATCATCGGCGAGGATGGCTGCTTCTCTCAGGAGTTTTGAGGCTTTTGTTACCTGTTCTTTAAAAGCAACATGATATGGGATATTGATCAGCTTGCCATTTTCGTCCCTTCGCACCAGGTTGTATTGCTGGTCGTTTTCGGCAATATCCGAAGCTTCAAACTCCTGTTTGGTAATATCCCGGGGATAAAAGTTGGCGCCAGCAGGTTTGGGGCCAATCCCAACAATAAACGGCTTGTTGTTGTCCAGTCTGTCCCAGGGCCCATAGTTGATTTTGGCATATTCCCGGTAATCGTCATCAGCGAGGCTGGACAAAAATGCTTCTTTGTCGCCATAAGCTTCATACCAGAAGATGTCATCCATAATCTTTGCTGCCTCTATCAGGATAGGGAGCATTTTTCTTTCGTTTTCCGATAAACCGGACAAATCAGCCGTTAGCCTGACTTTGATATAAGTTTCCAATTTTTTCTGAATTTCCGTGGGTTGTTCTGATTCCGTGGTTTCTTGTTGTTGCTCTTTCTGATTGGTACATGCCAGAAGCAATACGGTACAAAGCAGGTAAGTAAATCTTTTTCTCATTTTGGGTGTTTTTTTAAGTGTTGTTTTTGGGGTTTAATTCATAGTAGTTCACCTCAGTATCGTAAAAGTAGGCAGTCTTTTTAAAAATGAATCCGCATTTTTTCAAAACATGGTTGGAGGCTAGGTTTTCAGGTATAGCCACTGCCACCAGTTTGTCAAATTTCAGTGATTCAAAGGCGTAAACAATGAGTCGTTTACAAACTTCAGTAGCCAGTCCCATACCCCAAAATTTCTTGCAAAACCTGTAGCCAATTTCGGGTAGGTCGGTACCGTCCAGGTTTTTTACACCAGCCAAACCGACAAATTCCCCTGTTTCCCTCATATAGGCTGCCATCATACCATAGCCATGTTGCGACCAATGAAGGTTTACCTTTTCCATCCATGCCAGGCTTTCCTCACGGGTTTTTGTTCTGCCGGTAGCAATGTATTTCATCACCTCCGGATCGGTATCCATTTGCCGTAGGTCATCAAATCTGAGAAACCTAATGGGTTTCAATACCAGCCTTTCACTGTTTAATTCGGTCATGATGAAGCAGGTGCTCATTCATAGCCCCTGATAGTAGGTATGTGAATTTAATAGAAAACCAGTTACTGATCAATGCTTATTGTTTGCCGGTGATCACCAACCAATCAGGGATTCAGTTTTTTGTCATTTAATGCTTTAATTTACAATGAAATCAAATACGAGAGGAATGAAAAATATTAGAACGATAGGAGCTGTGCTGTTTATATTGACTATTTACGGATGTAACTCCACAAATTCCCAACCTGTTTCGGAGTTGTTGACAGCTGATGAGTTCGAGAAGAAGATGAAATCGACCAAAGATGCCATTCTATTGGACTTGCGAACAGATAATGAAGTAGCGAATGGTATAATTGCCGGAGCAAAGCAAATGGATTTTAATTCTGGTGAATTTTCCAGGAACCTTCCTAAGTTGGACAAATCCAAAAAGTATATGGTTTATTGTGCAGGAGGAGGTAGAAGTGGCAAAGCGGCCAAACTGATGCTGGACGCAGGGTTCGCTGAAGTGTATGATTTAAAAGGGGGAATGGGGGCTTGGGCCTCAGCCGGAAAAGGCGTTGAAGCCAAAAAGGAATAGATCACTTTTTGGCAGCTATACCTGCGCCACCCCATCATTCGAAATCCTTGTACAAAAGGTATTTCTTCCGTTTTTCTTTGAATGATGCCAACCCGTCCTGCCAGCTTTGCCTGATTTCGTTTTCGGTTTTACCTTCTTCTATTTGCTTCTGAAGCTGGTTTGTGCCAGCTAGTTTTACGAAGTACTTGTTGAAGAAGCTTTCCTTGTCTTTTGATTTGTTGTAAAATTCGATCAGATAGCCCAGGTCAATCCTGTTGTCCACCTTTACCTTTCTGAGGTCATATCCATAACAGACCTGATCGAGATAAGGAGGGTATTTTGACATGCCTTCTATACTCCTTGGTTTGAAAGAAAAACTTCCCATGGTACTATCTGGTAGCCCAATGATTTGAAACGGCATCATGGTACCACGGCCCACACTTACTTTGGTGCCTTCAAACAAACAGATAGATGGATACAAAGCAATAGATTGGTCATTAGGTAGGTTGGGGGAGGGCTTGACTGTGAGTGAGTAGGCCGTGTTATGGTCCCAGCCTTCCATTTTGATCACTGTCAGTTGAAGGGATTCGGCCTGGTTGATCCACTTTTCCCCAACAATCATTTGGGCATATTCCCCGGCAGTAAGCCCCGGCACAATAGGCATAGGGTTCATACCCACATACGATTTGTTTTCCATTTCTAGTACAGGCCCATCTACATAATGCCCATTGGGGTTTGGCCTGTCGAAAATGATCAAATCCACACCATTTTCAGCACAAGCCTCCATCATGTACTGCATGGCACTGAAATAGGTAAAAAACCTGGCACCTACATCCTGACTATCGAATATGACGACATCTACATTTTCAAGGTCTTCGGGGGTGGGTTTTCTATGGTCGCCATAAACTGAAATGACAGGCACACCCGTTTTGGCATCCACAGAGTTGCCGATATGTTCACCGGCATCTGCATCACCCCGAAACCCATGTTCCGGAGCATATATTTTTACCACTTCCACACCCATTGCTATGAGGGTATCCAGCAAGTGTACTTCTCCCACCATAGAGGTGTGGTTGACCAGCAGTCCTACCTTTTTGTTTTCAATCAGCGGCAGGTAGGCATCTACCTGTTCAGTACCTGTAACGACCTGCACCGGTTCCGGGGAAATGGGATCTGCTTTTTTTTGGGTGGTGCCATGACACGACATGATAGCAGCAAAACAGAAGTAGGAGATTAAATGTTGGATGTTAGATATATACATATATTTTTGTCCGTTGAATAGTCTGATAAAGTAAACAAATTTATCCACTAAAAATCAAAACAACTGGCAATGTGCCCATAATATGGGATGAGCCAACCATAATTGATATTCCTGCTTGAACCTTCCCTATTTCATATCGCGCCGGATTACCAGCGACAATCAGTCGTCTTTTTCTTCCATTATTTCCAGAATAGCCGTGGTAAGCATTGCAGTGAGCCTGGCCGCCATGATTTTGGCATTTTTTATTCTGGGAGGCTTTAAAGAGACCATCAAAAACAAGGTATATAATTTCAAAGGGCATCTGGAAGTTACCAAGTACAATTTTGGCAATTCGATGGAAGAGCCAGCTGTCAGTACCAATTCCGATTTCAATAAATTTTATAAAGACCTGGACTACATAGACCATGTGCAGGACTTTGCCCACAAAGCAGGTTTGTTAAAAACAGATGAGGAAGTACAGGGTGTTATATTCAAAGGGGTGGGGAGAAATTTCGATACTACTCGTTTCAGTCCCAACATGGTCGAAGGACGGTTGTTTCATTTCGATGATTCTACATACAGCCAGGAGGTGATCATAAGCAGAAAAATATCCAGATCGCTGAGGCTGAATGTCAATGACAAGGTCTTTATTTCCTTTGTCCAAAACCCACCAAGAACGAGGAGGCTTTTGATTACGGGTATATATGAAACCGGCCTGGAGGAATTTGATAAACAATTGATCATGGGTGATATCGGGCTTGTGCGGCGTATGAACAACTGGGCGGATACCCTGGTTGGGGGATATGAGGTTTTTATCAAAGATCCCAACAAGATGGAAGAGGCAGAGGAAGACCTGTTTAATATGATCGACATGAACCTGTTCGTAGATAAAATAAGCGACAAATACATCCAGCTCTTTGATTGGCTTAACTTGCTCAATCAAAATGTAGGTGTTTTTCTTGCACTGTTGCTCATAGTCAGTGTGATCAATATGATTTCTATCCTGCTCATTCTGATTATGGAGCGCACCAATATGGTGGGAGTGTTGCAAGCCCTTGGGTCACCCAGAAGGCAGATCAAAAGGATATTTGTGTACAATGGAATGCTATTGATAGGAAAAGGGCTTTTGTGGGGCAATATCGTTGCGATAGTGGTAGCCTACCTGCAAGATGAGTTTAAACTGATCCCGTTAGATCCTGAAAATTACTACATGTACTTTGTGCCGATACATTGGGATTTTGTGGCACTGATCGGGCTCAATATACTCACTTTTGTGGTAGTCAGCATGGCACTGGGTATCCCTACTTTGGTCATTTCAAGAATAAAGCCAATAGCTGCCATCAAATTCGATTGACGAAAGGGTGGGTACTTATAGCTGTACCGAACTTTCAAAGTTTGGTAAAGCTTTTGATGATCCCATTAACCCAACTACTTTTAAATGTGATAACTTTAATGCCTGCCGGATCATACAGGGCTGGGTTTTTGAAGGAATCAGAGGTTTTTAAAATTACAAACAATCCCCATAGTGTTAATAACCACTGCACTCCAATGACCACATTCAAAGACCATTTCTCCGGACATTCCCCAGAATACCGTAAATACCGGCCTGATTACCCTGACCAGCTATATGAATTCTTGTCGGACTTAAGCCAGGAGCATGTAAAAGCCTGGGATGCTGGTACCGGCAATGGGCAATGCGCCATAAAACTGGCCAGGCACTTCAATCAGGTGCTGGCCACCGACCCCAGTGCCAACCAAATCAAAGCAGCCGTACCACATGATAGGGTCACCTACCATGTGTCCAGGGCAGAAAGCTGCCCGGCCACCGATCAGTCATTCGACCTTGTGGCGGTGGCCCAGGCATTGCATTGGTTTGATTTTCCTCTATTTTTCTCAGAAGTAAAACGCGTTCTAAAACCGAAAGGCATTCTTGCTATTTGGACCTACACCCTGGCCAACATAAGTCCCGAAGTAGATGCAGTTACCGAAGAGTTTTATACGGAGATAGTAGGAAAATATTGGCCACCGGAGAGGAGGTATGTGGAGGCAAAATATCAGAACGTTCCGATTCCGTTTGTTGAAGAAATAGTAGTGCCGCAATTTAGAATCACCTTGAACTATGATATGAACGACTACCTTGCCTATCTGCGCACCTGGTCGGCTGTGAAAAACTATATAAAGGATCATCGTACAGACCCGGTTGGTATCATCCAACAAAAGATGGAAGCTGCCTGGGGTACAATAGAGAAAAAGAAAGAAGTAACCTGGCCGGTGTATCTCCGGGTAGGGTATATGTAATGCGACGGAAAGTTTGCATACTTACTAGTAAGTAAGTATGTTTGCAACATGTCCGAAATGAGAAAGGAAATTCTGGATCTGGCTGAAAAGCTGATACGAACGAAAGGGTATAATGCCTTTAGTTATAAGGACATTTCTACTCCGCTTAATATTAAGAACGCTGCAGTTCATTATTACTTTCCTGCCAAAAAAGATATTGGTAATGCTGTCATAGACAGAAACAGGGCAAACCTACAGGCTTTTGCCGAAGCTACCAGAAACAATCCGGCCAAAGACCAGTTGCTCAAGTTTATTGAAGTTTATACCCTGAGTAGAGAAGACAGCCTGGTTTGTTTTATGGGTGCCATGGGGTCTTCTTTTGAAAGCCTGCCCGAGGAAATGAGAAATGAACTGACCAGCGCCAGTCATGAAATCAGAAATTGGTTGTGTGGGGTTCTGGAAAAAGGCCTGAGGCAAAACGAGTTTTCTTTTTCAGAATCCATAGAAGAAAAGGCAGACTGTATCATATCATCGCTGATGGCTTCCCTGATACTGAACAAGGTGACAGGAAGGGATGTTTTGAAAAATGTAATTGAAGCCATCCTAAAAACAACATAAAAAATTTGTAACAAAAACTTACTTACTAATAAGTATAATATAACACTAAATATGAAAAGGGTAGTAGTAACAGGACTGGGGGCACTGACCCCCATAGGGAATTCTGTAGATGAATTTTGGAAAAACGCAGTAGAAGGCAAGAGTGGTGCCGGGCTTATCACAAAATTTAATACGGAAAACTTCAAAACGAAATTTGCATGTGAGGTAAAGGATTTTGACCCTAAAAAATACCTTGAGCGCAATGAAATCAAGAGGAGTGACCTTTTTACGCAATACGCGTTGCATGTAGCTACTGAGGCCATGCACGACAGTGGTATTGACCTGGAAACCATGTCACCATTTGATGTGGGAGTGGTCTGGGGATCCGGACAGGGAGGAATGGGCACATTCGAAGAGGAAGTGAAGGAATATGTCAAGAATGGTGAAGTGCCCCGTTTTAGCCCGTTTTTCATTACCAGACTGATTTCCAATATGGCTTCAGGGATGATCTCGCTCAAATTTGGGCTGATGGGTATCAACTACACCACCGTTTCAGCTTGTGCCACTTCCAATTCTGCCATAATGGATGCCTTCAACTACATCAGGCTGGGCAAAGCCAAAGTGATTGTAGCCGGAGGTTCGGAATCTCCGATTTCAGAGGCGTCTATGGGTGGCTTTGGTGCCATGAAAGCCCTATCTACCAACAACGAACACCCCACCGAAGCTTCTCGCCCTTTTGATGTGGACCGTGATGGTTTCGTAATGGGCGAAGGTGCTGGAGCACTCATACTGGAAGAATACGAACATGCCAAAAAGAGGGGGGCAAAGATATATGCGGAAGTGGCAGGAGCCTCCATGACTGCTGATGCTTATCATATTTCGGCCACACACCCCGAGGGAATAGGGGCTTCAAAGGCGATAGAACAAACCCTGGAAGAAGCAGGATGCAATGCTGATGAGGTGGACTACCTGAATGCGCACGCTACCTCAACGCCAGTGGGGGATATAAGTGAAGTCAATGCCATCCGAAATGTGTTTGGCGATAAGCCGGAAAACCTCAAAGTGAGTGCCACCAAGTCGATGACAGGTCATTTGCTGGGAGCAGCCGGAGCTGCTGAAGCCATACTCTGCATCAAAGCCATTCAAGACAATATCATTCCACCTACGATCAATACGACCACTATTGATGACAAACTGCCAGGTGATATTTCGATTGTTACCGGTGAGGCCAGGGATTGCAAAGTTTCCCTTGCCATGAGCAATACATTTGGTTTCGGTGGGCACAATGCCATTGCAGCGTTTAGGGCCATACCGTAAATTTAGGAGTGGAGGTGGGGGGCTCTTTGGACCTTTCACCTACAACTCTGACAAGAAAGTGAGAATGGCTTCATACACTTCCTCCAACTGAGCTTCTGAAATAACATAAGGAGGCATAATGTAGATGACATTTCCCAGGGGTCTGAGTAGGATGTTTTTTCGTATGAAATAGGGGAATATCTTTTTTCGGATTTCATTGTCGTAGGATGTTTCACCATCGTTTTTGATATCAAAAGCCAGGATTGTCCCCAAAATGCGAATATTTTCTACCGAAGCAGATTCCCTTAATTTTTCTGCGAAGGCATTATGCTGGGTGTTGATCCTGTTTCGGAAATCTGTATAGGATTGGTCCATCAGGATATCAAAACTCGCATTGGCCGCCGCACAGGCTATAGGATTGCCGGTGTAGGAATGCCCATGCAATAGTGCCTTGCTCAATTCATCACTTTCGAAAGCATCAACTATTTTTTGCGAGCACGCTGTTATGCCCATGGCCATGGTACCGCCCGTTAGTCCTTTCGACAGGCACATGATGTCAGCGTTGTTGCGCAAATGGTCGGTGGCAAAGAGCTTGCCGGTCCGCCCAAACCCAGTCATCACTTCATCGGCAATACAGATGATGCCCCTGGCCTTGGCCAGGTCGATGAGCCTGTCCAGTACTTTGGGGCTGTACATGCGCATCCCTCCGGCACCCTGCACGAGTGGCTCAAAAATGAAGGAGGCTATGTCGTCATGTTCGATTATTTTTTCAAATTGGGATACTACCTCATCTTCGTTTTCCTCAAAAGGAAAATCCAATAACTCAATATCAAACAAGAAGGGAAAAAAAGGTTTGGTGAAGACACTACGGTCGCCTACCGACATAGAGCCGAATGTGTCGCCATGGTAGGCCCCTCTCAAGGCTATGACTTTGGTTTTGTTTTGTTTGCCCTGATTGTACCAATACTGAAAGCCCATTTTGAGCGCAACTTCTATGGAGGTGCTGCCATCATCTGAAAAGAAGAATTTTTTGATCTCAGAAGGCAATATTTTTTTAAGGTTTCCAACCAAAGTAAGAGCCGGATCGTGGGTGAAACCAGCGAAGATCACGTGTTCCAGCGTAAGGGCTTGTTGATGAATGGCTTCTGCAATGGCCTCATTGCCATGGCCGTGTATGCTTACCCACCACGACGAAACCGCATCTATTATTTCCTGCCCGTCGGCTGTAAAAAGCGAAGCTCCTTTTCCTTTGGTGATGCGTAATGGTTCGTTTTCTGTAATGAGTGGTGTGAATGGGTGCCAGATCAATGAATTGTCAGTGGACATAGTACTAAATTTGAATGGATTTTGAGATTTCTTTGATGGTTTCCTGTGTTATGGTTTCGAGCTCACTTACCCTGAACAGGCATTTGAGTCCAGAATAGCCCAGTATATATTCTTCTGTTGAAGGAGTGGGTGGGCCATTAAACACGATTCCTTTGATGTTGAAATGGTTTCTTTTGAGGTAGTCGATAGAAAGCAGGGTATGGTTGATGCTGCCCAGATAGTTTCTTGATACGAGTATCACCTCCAGGTCAAATTTGCTTGCTACATCAATCACCAATTCATTGTCATTGATGGGTACCATGATGCCACCAGCCCCTTCTACGATCAGTGTGTTTTCCGTTTTGGGCAGGGAGAGGCCACCAACGGAAATGTCCCGGTTTTCCAGCTTCGCTGCTGCGTGTGGCGACATGGGGTGTTCCAGCATAATGCCTTCGGGGTGAACCAGTACCTCCTCATCCGTCATTTTTCGAATAAAGTCACTATCGGTTGGTCTGCCTGCTTGGACGGGTTTCCAGTAGTCTGCCCCAATGGCTTGTGCGAGTATAGCCGACACGAGTGTCTTGCCACTGTCTGTATCTATTCCTGTAATAAAATATCGGTTTGCCATTGGCTCTTGTCAATCTTTTTTGGAGCTCCCAGCGCAGGAGGCCAGGGCTTGTATCAATTTTTCTATTTGTTTTTGTGTGTTGTGTGTATGCAGGGAAATCCTCAAGCGTTCCGTGCCGGCCTTTACAGTAGGGGAGAGTACCGGCCTTACGTCCAGGCCTACTTTTTGAAGTTCATTGGCTACTTCTTTGATCCTATCATTCCCCGGAATAATAATGGGCTGAATGGCAGTTTCGCTATAGGGTTTGATCCATGATGAATCTTTGCCAAGGACTTCATCATACCGGGAGTTGAAAAACCGGATGTTGTCCCGCAATAACGATTGAAGTTGAATATGGTCTTTCAGGTAATCGAATGCGGCATCTATGGAAAAAACACCATGAATAGGCAGGGCTGTTGTATATATGAATGGCCTGCCGAAGTTCACCAGGTATTCTATTAAAGCAGCACCGCCACAAATACATGCACCATGTACGCCCATCCCTTTTCCGAAGGTATAAACCCTGGCCAGAAACTCATGGGCCAATCCCATCTCACATACCAGGCCTGCGCCATCTTTTCCATTTACCCCTGTACTGTGCGCTTCATCTACAATCAAATGGCCGCCGTACCCTTTTGCCAGGTTGATGATATCTTTGATAGGAACTAAATCCCCATCCATGGAATAGACAGATTCTATAATGACGAAGATAGTTCCCCTGGCACGTTTGAGTTTAGACTCCAAATCCTCCAAGTCATTGTGCCGGAAGGATATGCTGTCGGCCTTGCTCAGCCATGCACCTTCTTTGAGGCAAACATGTGAAAGGCTGTCGTACAAAATGGTATCTCCCTTTTGTGGTATGGAAGAGACAAGCGCAAGGTTGGCGCTGTAGCCAGAGTTGAATAAAAGGGCAGATTCGGCTTCAAAAATGTTGGCCAATTTTGATTCCAGTTGTTCGTGCTCCGGGCTGTTGCCTGCCAGTAGCCTGGAGCCAGCTGATCCGTTTTTATTTATGATTCCGGAATAATCGTACGATGAAATTTTCCGAAACAATTCTTCTGACCGTGCCAATCCCAGATAATCGTTGGAAACAAAATCAACCAGGCCGGCCCCAGATGTCAGCCGTCTTGCATTGCCCGATGTTTTTCTTTCTTGTAGCTTGGTCAGAAGTTGGTCAGTCATCAGGGCAAATTTTGATTAAATAAGTAACCAATACAAGACAATTTTGACCAAATTTGGAAGTGGCTCTTTTGAAGTAGAAGATAATTGGTGCACTTTTTTGGGCATAAATACTGTCAAAAGCCAACATGATACAATTTAGGGGCAATTTGATCGGTTATAAAGGTTAAATTCGCTATTCACATCCTTGCCAAAAGAATTGACTAAATATAAGGTACTCGTCATATTGTTCATTTTCTGTCAGGAACTCACCGGGCAGGATAACTCCGATCTTTTGACGCGGGAGTTGCATGTAACTGTGGACAATGACGCCCTGTTTTTTGGAAAAAATGATAAATACTACAGCAGTGGCATTTTTATCAAGTACAGGAGGCTGGTGAAAGAAGATAAGTTTTGGTTTCGCGCCTTCAATAAAAATGACCGGCTATCAAAGGCAATCGTATCTTATGATTTGGCACATAGGATGTACACCTCCAGCGACATTGATGAAACCAGCGAAGAAAAGATTGACCGACCGTATGCCGGATGGGTCAATGTCAACATCGGAATGAATTACCATTTCAAAAACAATTCCACTCTGATTTTTGATTATGACCTGGGGTGGCTGGGGCCAGGTACCAAAACAGGCGAAATACAGGTCTGGTGGCACGATTTTTTGGGCATGAAACAACCCAATGGCTGGGGTTATCAGATCAACAACACTATTGCCACCAATCTTTCCATTTTGTACCAAAAGCGGTTGTTGGCAGCAGGCAATACCTTCGACCTGATTGGGGAGCAATTTGCCCAGGTGGGTACCATTCGCAACAACCTGCGCAGCGGTATGACCTTTCGTCTTGGCCGAATCAATGGACTGGACAATTCGGTCTATACTTACAGCAAACTGGGCCAGCAAAGAAAAAGGGTAAGTGATATACCCCAGAACGAACGTATGCAGGAGCTTTACTTCTACATAAACACCACTGTGGAACACGTATTCTACAACACCACAATTGAAGGTAATTTTATTGGCACGCCCAGCGAATTTACAAAAGAAGCCCAACCATGGGTTTTTCACCATACATGGGGGTTAGGGAGGAGTGGCACACATTTTGACTATCGCATAGCCGTTATTTTTCGGAGCAAAGAGGTAAAAGATGCTGGTAGGCATAAATATGTAGCCATTACGCTCGTTCAAAGGTTTTGACTTTTCGGGTCGATGCGAACATCAATTAGATACCAGAAATTAAATTTTTCATTCAGTCCATACCATCAGATTTTTCTTCTAATAATTAAATTATATATTTGAATATTGTAATTAAAACTAAAATTTATAAGTATGAAAAAGTTAGGTGTATTGGCAGCCGTGTGTCTGCTTGTAGTGTTTACGTCCAAAGCCCAAAGCGTAGGTGTGGGTATTAAAGGTGGGTTGAACATGTCCACTTTGAGTGAACTTGATGATAGTTCTACCAAAACAGGCTTTCACTTTGGAGGTTATTTGAGGTTGAAACTCGGCGGCATAGGCCTCCAGCCTGAAATATACTATTCAGGGCAGGGAAGTAAAATTGATGCGGGTACAGTAAAGGAAACGATTGACATGAAATATGTCAATATTCCCGTATTGTTGAGGTTCAATCCTGTGCCGATTATCAACCTCCATATCGGCCCCCAGTTTGGGTTGTTGACCAGCGCATCTGATGAAGATGGCGACATTAAAGATCAATTGAAAAGCAGTGATATAGCTGCTGTTGTAGGCGCTGGATTGGACTTGCCTTTCGGCCTCAATTTCACGGTGAGATATGTTAAAGGCCTGAGCAAGATCAATGAATTTGGCAGTGGCTCCAACAAGGGCAACATGTTTCAGGTATCAGTAGGATACGATCTGGTGAAAATTGGCAAGTAGAATAGAAAAGGCTTAGTAACAAAGAGGCTGTCGCAAAAGTATTTCGTCATTGCGAACGGAGTG
This sequence comes from Cyclobacteriaceae bacterium, assembly GCA_040222275.1. GTDB lineage: Bacteria > Bacteroidota > Bacteroidia > Cytophagales > Cyclobacteriaceae > CAXBNB01. Next base: position 337,239 of record JAVKDJ010000094.1, on the reverse strand, counting down.
AAGCCTGCCTGTCGGACAGACATGGCAATCTTAACATACAAAGTGCAATTGAAGATTGAGATCACTTCGCTACGCTCGTGAAGACGGTTTTCTTAACTTTTGCGACAGCCTCTATTTTGTGTTGTATATTGTCCTCAATCAGGTACTTAGTATTTCTGTTAACCTTAGCAACTCCGCCTGGATTGGTTTTGATTTAGAGATGGCAATTTTCAGGTTGGTAAATTCAATGTTGTTGTCCACAATACCCACCATTACATTTTTCTGTCCGTTGAGAAGTCCTTCTACTGCTGCCAGACCTAACCTTGAAGACAAAATCCTGTCACGGGCAGTTGGCTCGCCACCACGCTGAATGTGTCCCAGGGTAGATACCCTCATGTCCATATCGGGCAGGTGCTTCTTTACCTTCTCTGCTATTTCATGGGCATTTCCTTGTTCGTCACCTTCGGCCACCACTACTATCGAGGAAGTTTTTTGGCTGTCCCTGTCCTTTTTCAACTTGGTAATTACATCTTCTATGGTTGTAGAAGTTTCGGGAACCATGATCATCTCTGCACCACCACCGATTCCTGATTGAATGGCTATATACCCGCTATGACGGCCCATTACTTCTACAAAAAACACCCTGTCGTGGGAATTTGCCGTATCCCGGATTTTATCGATTGCATCCAGGGCTGTGTTGATGGCAGTGTCGAAACCAATGGTGAAATCCGATCCGTAAAGGTCGTTATCTATGGTGCCCGGGATACCTATCACGGGTACGCCATGTTCCTGATAAAAAATATTGGCACCAGTGAAAGTACCATCACCTCCAATGGTTACCAGGCCTTCAATGCCATAATATTTCAATTGCTCAAAAGCTTTTTTACGACCTTCTTTGGTCATAAAGTCTTTGCTACGTGCAGATTTTAGAATAGTGCCACCACGTTGTATAATATTGCTAACAGAATAAGATTTCATCTTGTGGATGTCTCCTTTGATCATGCCATCATATCCATACCGCACACCATAGACTTCCAGGTCCAGGTATAATGCGCTCCTCACTACAGACCGGACACAAGCATTCATTCCGGGGGCATCTCCACCGGAAGTTAAAACCGCTATCTTTTTCATTTGCTCTTAAATTTTCGTTAAATGTGCCGTTGTTTGGTTCCGGGAAAACCGGAAGAAGTTATGAAATCAACCAACCATAGCAGGTAAGTTAATCCATTAAAACGGCTCACATCAGTTTAGTTTGTTCTTCTTTCGTTTGCTAAGTTCAGGTTCCAGGCAGGTAGCCCTGCCTAAGAAAGGCCGAAATTATAAAATTCTTATTGATTCCGTAACAATTTTCAACAAATAAAAAGGAAATGACCTCTTCGTGCCTGATTAATCCAATAAATATTCACTTTTGTTGAAGTATAGGTTTCAGGCATTTTGTTGCTCAATGGTTAACATTGCCATGCAAAAATACAAATATTGAAAAAAGTACTCATTATTACATATTATTGGCCGCCAAGCGGCGGTGGAGGTGTCCAGCGGTGGTTAAAATTTGTCAAATACCTGCCGGAATTCGGGTGGGAACCTGTAGTTTTCACTCCCGAAAACCCCGATTTTGACCTCAAGGATGATTCTTTGTTGAAAGACATAAATCCGGCCCTCGAGGTAATCAGGTTTCCTATCTGGGAGCCTTTTGGTTTATACAAGAAAATTTTCAAGTCCTCGGGGAAAACAGTCAAGCAGGGGATTGTTATAGAGAAATCTAAATTATCCTTTGCCGACAAGTTGTCCATTTGGGTCCGAGCCAATTTATTCATTCCCGACCCACGTCGTTTTTGGGTAAGGCCTTCTGCCAAATTTCTTGAATCCATCATTACCGACAACAATATTGACCTGGTGATCACTACCGGTCCGCCCCATAGCATGCACCTGATAGGACAAAGGCTAAAGAAAACTACGGGTGTTAAGTGGATGGCCGATTTCAGGGATCCCTGGTCGGATTGGGACGTATTGGACAAGCTCAATATTTCCAAGGTGGCACATTGGCTACACAGGCGTTTAGAAAAAAATGTAATGAAAAATTGTGACGCCTTGCTCACTGTTTCCAATAGATTGGCCGCTTCTTTTCAGGATAAAGGATTTGCCCGTAATGTGCGAATAGTCAACAACGGGGTGGACGAAGACGATTTCGAGTTGTCGCCACCAACATCGGAGCAGGCCAGGTTTAGAATAGTACACATGGGTTTGCTCAACGAAATCAGGAACCCTGAATCGCTCTGGCAGGCGTTGGAAGAACTTTGCGAAGAAGAGGAAGGGTTTGGTGAACAGCTGGAGTTGGTGCTGGCCGGTATGGTGAGTGGTTCCATTCTTGATTTCCTGAAGGGAAACCCCAAATTGAACCAATCACTCAAATACCTGGATTATCTGCCACACCAGGAAGTGTTCCCGTATTATCAGTCAGCTTCGGTGCTATTGCTCTTATTGAACCAGTCTGAAAATGCCAAATGGATTCTACCGGGCAAAATGTACGAATACATGTTTGCAGGCAGGCCTATTTTGACCCTTGGCCCTACCAATAGCGATGTACAGGATATTTTGTCTGAATGTAATGCCGGAGAGGTTTTTGACTTTGGCGATAAAACCAGGATCAAGGATTTTATTAAGCTACAATATCAGGACTACCTGGACGGAAAAGTGGCCAGGGCATCTGATAAAGTACACCAGTACTCCAGAAAAAACCTGACCAGTCGTTTGGTAGATATTATGAATGGATTGGAGTGAGGTTGATCCCTTTAATATTTCCATTTTCTCCTACAATTCCATAATCTTGTGGCTATTCTTTTTACAAATCAAAAATGATAAGAACATCAATAGTTGGTTGTGGTAATATTGGCAAGCGTCATGTAGCGGTGTTTGATGCCAATCCCGAAACGGAAATAGTTGCACTATGCGACACAGACCTGCAAAAGGCACAGGCGCTGGATAATGACTATGGCAATAGCTATGAAGTGTGCGTGGATTTTCAGGATGTATTGAACAATGCAGAAATCGATCTGGTGAGTATTTGTACCCCACATTTCCTTCACAAGGATATGACCATTGAGGCACTGAAAAGTGGAAAGCATGTTTTGGTAGAAAAACCAATGGCATTGAATGTGGCAGACTCCAGGGAAATGATCAATGTGACCAGGGAAGCCAACAAAAGGCTGTACGTGATGAAGCAAAACCGCTTCAACGTACCTATTGCTTTGGTAAAGGAGGCCCTTGATTCGGGCAAATTGGGCAAGATATATATGGTACAGTGCAATGTCTATTGGAACCGGAATTCCGAATATTATTCCCAATCTGATTGGCGTGGTATCAGGGAAAAAGAAGGGGGCGCGTTGTTTACACAAGCCAGCCATTTTATCGACCTGCTCATCTGGTGGTTTGGTGATGTGACCAGCGCAAAAGGCATGGTGGATACCAAAATGCAGCAGATAGAAGTAGAGGATTGTGGCAATGCCATTATGGATTTTGCTTCCGGGGTACAAGGCTCGATCACCTGGACTACCTGTGTTTATAACAAAAATTACGAGGGCAGCATTACCATAATTGGTGAAAAGGGCACAGTGAAAATAGGAGGGGCGTACCTCAATAAAATAGATTATTGGGATGTGCAATCTTACCCGCTTCCCAACAATATAAATTTTGCCGACCTGCCCAACAATTATGGCAAATACCAGGGCACCAGCTCCAACCACCACAAAGTGGTGAACGAAATTGTGAAAGACCTTAAAGGGATAAAATCAGATATTGTCGAGGGAGAGCAGGGTATCAAGTCCATTGAGGCCATTGAAATGATCTATGACAGTGCCAAAACAAAAAATGCATGAAGCCTACAATGTTAAAGTCAGGAATTGTGAATGTAGAATTTGGTGCGGATGTCACCGTGGTGGAGCCGGTAAACCTTTATGGGTGCAAAATAGGCGCTGGTACATTTATAGGCCCATTTGTTGAAATACAAAAAGATGTAACCATTGGTCAGCGTTGCAAAATCCAATCCCACTCCTTCGTTTGTGAACTGGTAGAAATAGGTGACGATTGTTTTATTGGTCATGGTGTGATGTTTGTGAACGACACATTCTCAGAAGGCAAACCTGCAAGTGGCAACAAAGACCTTTGGAAGGCTACCAAAATTAGCGATCGGGTGTCTATTGGTTCCAATGCAACTTTACTGCCCGTATCGGTGTGTAGTGATGTAGTGATTGGGGCAGGTGCTGTAGTGACCAGGGATATTACCGAACCGGGAACCTACGCTGGCAACCCGGCCAGAAAACTGAAGCCCTGAGCCGGTGCAGTATATGATAATGATTTCCTTTTGAAAATAAACAGCGTATGATAGTACCTTTCGTTGACCTCAAGTTGCAATACCTCTCCATTAAGGAAGAAATGGATGCCGCCATCCAGTCTGTACTGGATAATACATCCTTCATCGGTGGGGCCATTGTGTCGAAATTTGAGAACGACTTTGCCAACTACCTTGGGGTACAGCAGTGCGTGACCTGCGCCAATGGCACTGATGCCATAGAAATAGCCTTGCAGGCATTGGGTATTTCAAAAGGTGATGAAGTAATAGTGCCCGCTATGTCGTGGATTGCGACATCCGAGGCAGTGACCACCGTAGGGGCCAAACCAGTATTTGCGGATGTGCTACCGGATAAATTCACAATCGACCCAGAGCAGATCAAAAAGAAAATTACGCCAGCCACCCAAGCCATTATACCTGTCCATCTGTATGGAAAACCAGCGGAAATGGCTGAAATAATGGAATTGGCGTGGGAAAACAACCTAAAGGTTATTGAAGATTGCGCGCAGGCACATGGGGCCAGCCATCGAGGCAGGAATGTAGGTACTTTTGGTGATGCGGCTACTTTTAGTTTTTATCCTGGAAAAAACCTGGGAGCGTATGGTGATGCCGGATGTATGGTTTCCAACAATAGTGAAGTCGTCGAGAAATTCCGAATGATAGCCAATCATGGTCAACAAGGCAAGCACAACCACCTGATGGAAGGAAGAAATAGTAGGATGGACACCATACAGGCGGCTGTACTCAACGTAAAACTGCCATATTTGGAACAATGGACACACGCCAGGATAGGCCATGCAGCTTACTACCACGAGTGTTTGAAAGAGCTGGATATCACACTGCCTGTACTGGACGATTCGCGGCATGTCTTCCACTTGTACGTGGTGAATGTGGAGGACAGGGATCATGTAAAATCCCAATTGGCAGAGGTTGGTGTGGGTACCCAAATCCATTACCCTAATGCCTTGCCTGTACTCGCACCGTATGGGGAAAAAGCTGATGACTACCCCGTAGCATGTGGCCTGGCGAATAATGGGTTGTCATTGCCCTTGTTTCCGGAACTTCAAAAGACCCAGATAGAATATGTAGCTGGGCAATTGATAAGTATGAAAAAATGATTGTCGTGTTTTTTTATTTTAACTTTAAGGAACATAAAGTTTCCTTGATGTTTTAGCTTCTTGTTTGGAACTAAGTTAGCTTAGGGTTTGGTTAAACTTTACAAAATATGCTGAATTATAAAATCTTATTAAGGGAAGAGCCGGAGGGCGGCTTTACAGTTATGGTTCCCAGCCTTGAGGGGTGCATTACTTATGGAGAGAATTTGGCCGAAGCAAAAAAAAACGCAAAAGAGGCGATCGAACTCTATATTGAATCTTTGAATGAAGATGGATTGCCTGTGCCGTCTGATGAGAACTTGTTGGAACTAAACCTTCAGGTGGACCATGTCTGACCATAGCTCGCAGGAAATTATTAAAAGGCTTTTGGCAGCAGGATTTGTTTTGCAAAGAATTAAAGGAAGCCACCATATTTACAAACATTCCAATGGCAAGAGGGCTGTAGTCCCTCATCCTAAGAAAGATTTGCCAAAAGGAACCTTCAATTCCATATTGAAACAATCAGGTTTGAAATAGCCTAATACTACTGAATATAAATACACATGATCGACAATTCCTACATTACCAAAAAGATAAAGCTGGCAACCAAACTAATGGAACTGCATGGCGAAAATGATTTCAAGGTCAGGGGGCTTCAAAAAACTGTGGATACCATCGATGCGTTGGATGAGCAACTTTCAGAACTGGAGACAAGCCAGCTGGAGAAACTGGAAGGTATAGGGAAAAGCACAGCCTCTAAGATAGCTGAAATCGCTGAGAAGGGCAGTTTTGATCAATTGGACGAACTCCTGGAGAAAACCCCGGAAGGCGTCATAGAGATGTTGGGGTTGCCTGGTTTCGGCCCAAAGAAAATCCGCCAATTGTGGAATGAAGCCGGGGCAGAAACGTTGGAAGAGCTACTGGAACTTTGCCATCAGGGCAAAATAGCAGCGCTGAAAGGTTTTGGGGACAAATCGCAAGAGACATTGTTGAGGGCGGTGGAGTTCAAAATGGACTGCAGAGGATGGTTCAAATACGCCGTACTGGAGCCTGTCTTTACGTCAATTGTGGAATTCATACGAAAGGAAATACCATTGGCCAAAGTATCGGAAACAGGTGCCTTGAGGAGAAGAATGGATGTGGTTTCGGTGGTGGACATATTGGCAGGCCATGACGATTTTGAAGCAGTAAGACAGGCCCTGGAAAAGATGGAAGATTTGGAAGTAGAAAAGTCAAAATCCGGGCCTTTTACATGGGCAGGCACCCATGTTCCTACCAAAGCCAGGGTGAAAGTAAGGTTGTGCCACACAAAGGAATATGACAAAACACTCATGCTCACCACCGGATCTGTACTGCACCTCAATGCTGTATTGGACAATGGCAATAAGCTCAAAGATGTTGTCAATACTATGAACGGACAGGGTGAAGCGGGAATATACGAATCGCAGGGGTTGGCCTATATTGAGCCAGAACTTCGCGAAGGGCAATTCGAGATTGAAAAGGCCGCCAAAAAGGAATTGCCGGTACTGGTAGAGATGGCCGACCTGAAGGGCATATTGCACAACCACTCCACCTACAGCGATGGAAAGCACACACTTCGGCAGATGGCCGAACACTGCAAATCACTTGGCTATGAGTACCTGGGCATATCCGAACACAGCCAGACGGCAGTTTACGCCAGCGGGTTGTACGAGTACAACGTGAAGGAACAGCAGGAAGAAATCAAAAAGCTCAACGCAGAGTTGGCTCCTTTCAGAATATTTTCGGGGATAGAATCGGATATATTGCCGGATGGTTCGCTTGACTATCCGGACGAAATACTGGCCAGTTTCGATTTTATCGTGGCTTCTGTGCACTCAGGGCTCAATATGGACATCAACAAAGCCACCAATCGTTTGCTGGCCGCCATCCGCAATCCATCCACAACTATCCTGGGCCACATGACGGGGCGGTTGCTGCTTGAACGGGAAGGCTATCCTGTTGACCACAAAGAAATCATCCATGCCTGTGCAGAAAACAACGTAGTGATAGAAATCAACGCCAGCCCCTATCGGTTGGATATTGACTGGAAGTGGGTGAACTATGCATTGGAGCAAGGGGTAATGCTGAGTATAAACCCCGATGCGCATTCTATGGATGGTTACAAAAATATGTATTATGGGGTGCTTGCCGGTAGAAAAGGAGGCCTGACGAAAGAAATGACCCTGAACGCCAAAACCCTGACAGACATTGCATTATATTTTGAGGACAGGAAAGCGAAAATTACAAGCTGATGCCTGGAATGAAAATACTGGTGATCAGGTTTTCCTCCATTGGTGATATAGTATTGACCACCCCGGTTTTACGGATTTTAAAGTCAGGGCTTAGCAATGCTGAAATCCACTATGCCACCCTACCCAAATACGAGCAAATACTGACTGCCAACCCCAATATTAACAAAATCCACCTGTTGCAATCGGGAATGGCACACTTGATCCGAACCCTAAAGAAAGAGCGTTTTGATTTTATAGTGGACTTGCACAACAATTTCCGAACTTTTATCATCAAAAAAGCCCTGAGGGTGAAGGCAGGCAGTTTCGAAAAGCTCAACATACGAAAATGGTTGTTGGTAAACCTGAAAGTGAACATGATGCCCAACAGGCACATTGTGGACAGGTACACCGATACTGTGAAGGGGCTTGGGGTGGAAATGGACGACCTTGGGCTTGAGTACTACATTCCCCACAAAGATGAAGTGGAGGAAGATTGGTTGCCCGAGACACATCGGAGCGACTTGGTGGTATTTGCTATCGGTGGCAAGTTTGGCACCAAAAAGTTGCCAAGGGAAAGGATCATAGAAGTATGTGATAAAATCAACAAACCTGTGATCCTACTAGGTGGAAAAGAAGACGAATCCACTGGTAACTATATAGCTGGTTTTTTTGAGAAAAGAAATGAGAACCTGCCCTTCGAAAAAGGGTTAAAAGATTTGAACAAAAAAACAGTGATATTTAATGGTTGCGGGAAGTTTAACCTAAACCAATCCGCATCTATTATCAAAAAATCAATAGCTGTATTTACCCACGATACAGGACTAATGCACATCGCGGCTGCATTTGGCAAAGACGTTTTCAGTATTTGGGGAAATACCGTACCGGAATTTGGCATGTACCCCTATCGCACCAAATTCACTGTATTTGAAAACAATTCCCTCAACTGTCGTCCCTGTTCCAAAATTGGCCATAGCCAGTGCCCTCTGGGGCATTTCAAATGTATGAAAAAACAGGTCATAGATTTTTATATTCCATAAGAGAATAGGTATTTTGGGTGTATGAAAAAACTCTATTTGGTGAGGCATGCCAAGTCCAGCTGGGATTATCCCCAGCTTTCGGACAGGGAAAGGCCGCTGAATAAGCGGGGCAAGCGGGATGCTCCCAAAATGGCGGCCTTTATCAGCGAAATAATTCCTTGTCCGGAGTTGCTTCTGTCGAGCGATGCAGTGAGGGCACACCGTACGGCCATAGCTTTTGCTGAAGCTTTTGGTATGACGGAAAATGACATATTGAAGGACGAAATATTGTATCATGCTTCTGCTCCCGCATGGGAACAGGTTGTGTCTTCACTGAGCGATGGTGTCGGTAGTGCGATGCTTTTTGGGCACAATCCCGGCCTTACAAATTTTGTAAACCAAATCGCCAACATGGATATCTACAATATACCCACCTGTGGAGTGGCCGGACTGAGTTTTCGCACAGACTCATGGCTCAAGGTGAGTGGAGGAAACTGTAAGCTTGACTTTTATCATTTTCCTAAAGGGCTGAAACCTTAATGATACCTGAGTCCGATTTTAAAAAAAAACAATAAAACCGTTCCCGGCCTTCACCGGGACGGGCTATCAGGCTCAAAGGCCCGCACCAGCGCAATTGCACATCTTACGGTCATTTTTATTTGCCGCCAGCAATGATTCTATGTTTGTTACTAGCCAATGGCAAAAAAATACTTCAGCTAACTCTATTCCGGGGGAGTGGAAGTTACCAGTTTTAAGCTGGTGGTAGCTATTGGCCAAACTGCCCCAAATCTTCGCAGGTCAGGCAGGCATTGGCGTACCTGTCATAGGCTTCATACGCCGGCCCGGGTTTGCCTATCAGGGTAATGATCTTATCAAGACGTACTGGTTGGTCGCCCTCGATGGAAAGAAAAACACCATCATTGCCCTTGTCTATGGATAGTAAGGTGCCCTCAGAAGTATTCAACAGACCATTTTGATCGAAGAAGTGGGTTTTCCCTTGTTTTTTTTCTGCAATCCATTTTTCGATAGATTCCATAAAATCCGGATCGATTGGGGAATATGGTTCCTGATATTTTGCTATTGGTCTTGTCATGGTTCAAAAGTAATGGCTTTGATTCAATGGAAACGCATGCTGCCATTTTTTGGTTCAATAAACCTCCGGGGTTAATAGGATATCCGTATTTATACCGAGCCAGTGGTGCATAAATATTCAGAGGACAACCAACGTTTTTTGGGATTAATTTAGCATCTGTGATACTATGGTCATTTTTTTTAGAACATAAGATAACCTCATCCAAAGAAACAATCTGTAAAACGAAAAGGCTGACATTTACCCATTGAACCTGCCTTACAAACATCCAAATTATGCAAATCTTCGATATCATCGCTGTACTGATTTTTTTCTCAGGGCTTTTTATTTTTATCAATACCTTTTATTTAAAGCTGCCATCTTCAATAGGCCTTATTCTATTGGCCCTCATCCTTTCTGCTGTTGTTCTGGTGTTTGGGCTGGTATTTCCAGAATTCCATTTGGCGGAACAGGTCAAACAATATGATTTTTCTGAAGTGCTCTACCAGTTTGTGCTCAGTGTGATGCTATTCGCCGGGGCATTGAATATTGACTTCAAGCGACTTGGAAAAGAACTGGTGCCCGTGTTGGTACTGTCCTTTTTGGGGGTGCTCATTTCTACCTTTGTCATCGGTTCGCTGTTGTATTACCTGGTAGGCTTTATGGGTATCGACCTGCACTATATAGGTTGCCTGGTTTTTGGTGCGTTGATATCCTCCACCGATCCGGTGGCAGTCACCAAGACCATACGGGCACATAGCCTGTCAACTGAATTGGAGAATAAAATATCTGGAGAAGCTTTGCTCAATGGCGGTATCGCCATAGTGTTGGCTATAGCGCTGGTAGCAATCTACAAAGGGGAGGCCGCCGGTGGAAGTGTCACTTTCACCGGTACAGCGTTGATACTCCTTCGTGACCTTGGAGGCGGTTTGCTTTTGGGGCTGTTTTTTGGATTTCTGGGCTATAAAGTTTTGGCATACATCGACAATGAAGATGTTCAGGTGGAAGTACTTGTAACCATGGCATTGGTTATGTCCGGGGCATTCATGGCTGATTTCCTGGCGGTTTCATCCATGATGGTGGCCGTATTGTCTGGGTTGATTATTGGTAATTTTGGTCGTGGGACAGATGGGGAAAGTCCGGTAGGGGCTTATGTTTATAGGTTTTGGCAGCTAATGGAGGAATCCTTGGCCGCCATGCTCTTCGTATTGATCGGTTTTGAAATGCTGGTCATCCCATTTAGGCTGGACTATTTCGCACTGGGCTTCTTTACCATCAATATAGTGCTCTTTGCGCGTTGGCTCAGCGTTTTTATTCCCATACGATTGATGTCCCTGAAGCGCTCATTTGACAATGGTACCATTTCTGTGTTGTCCTGGGGTGCCCTTCGTGGTGGTTTGCCGGTAGCAGTATCCCTGTCCCTGGCTGATTTCAAGGGGCAGGAAATTATCGTTACGCTCACCTATGTGGTGGTGGTTTGCTCGGTACTTTATCAGGGATTTACATTGGGTAGGGTGATGAAGATTTACCAGGCACAATTTTCGAAATAACAGATGGAACCTTTTCACTGCGGCGGTCTGTACAACTAAGTGCCGTTATGTTCAATAAACTGGTGATAAAGTAGGATGAGACTTGCAAATCCTTCATTTTCCTAATTATTTGGATCAATCCATTGAAGAAAATCTAATAAATGCCTGCTTTTTTGCTAAAACTATTGCATCTTTCCCTATTATGGGGCGGAACAGGAATTCTTTGTGATTTAATGCTGTCAAAAGCATTAAATGTTTTTTCTTTGGAAATACACAAAAATGATACTTCCTTATGGCACAATCCACCAGCTATGGTTTGTCTTTGGTTATGCGTGTGGTCAAAAAAAACATTTTTGACTGGTTGATCATTCCATTTATCGGTGGATTGGTAATAGCGCTATTCCTAAGTTTTGACAGCCTCTTACAGGGCAATTACGACCTCTTAATTTCTACCACTATCTTGTCGGCCATATTTTGGACAGTCCTTTCAAATGGAAATAAATTTCTGGCAGAGTTGATTGACCTCAAGTGGGCATGGCTACAGGAGCCTGAAAAAAGGTTTGCCATCGGGATGGTGGTGTTGATGATTTATACGGTACTTGCCTCTTGTGCCATTCTTGTTGTACATATCGAGATAGTTCTGGGCTTAAATTTTTATGACGAACTACAGGAGCAGGGTTGGCTGAACATGCTTTCACTTCCAGTCTTGATCACACTTTTTGTTGCGCTGATTATTCACGGCAGGAATTTCCTCATTTCTTGGAGGCAAGCGGCTATAGATTTGGAAAGGTTCAAAAATAAAAACCTGATATCCCAATACGAATCCCTTAAGAACCAGGTGAACCCGCATTTTCTATTCAATACCCTGAACGCCTTAATGTCTTTGGTGCATTCGGATCAAAAGAAAGCGGTAGATTTTATCAGGAAATTCGCCGATGTATTCCGCTATGTTCTGGATCATCAGTTTGATCAGGTTGTTCAGTTATCTACCGAGTTGAAATTTGTAAAATCATTTATTTACCTGAACAAAACCCGGTTCGGAAACAACCTTCATGTCCACATAGTGGGTATGGAAAATGTCAGCTATGATTATGTAATCCCTCCCTTGACCCTACAGATGTTGCTTGAAAATGCCCTGAAACATAATGTAGTATCCAATGAAGAGAACCTTACCATCAATATTGTTATAGGCAATAACCAAATAGTGTTTTCCAACAACCTCAATCCCAAGCCATCCGAAGAGGATTCTTCAGGTGTTGGTTTGAACAACATCCATTCCAGGTACAATTTCCTCACAGAGAAAAAAATACAAGTGTTAAAGAGTGATGAAAAATTTGAGGTGAGGTTGCCACAACTCAAGAGCAAAGGGGTGTTCAAAAACAACTACGAGAAGGAAGAGCTAATGGCTCAGGACATGGAAAATATATACGTTGGGACGGAAGGAGTTGAGTTTGAAAAGGTGTGGGACGGCTCGAAATAAAGTAAAAAATTAAGACCATTCCATGTGCTGGAATGGCCTCAAGAAATTAGGTCAGTTTGAACTTTACATTCTGGAGACAAGATAGCTAAAATTAAATTTTTTTCAAACACCCTGGAGCTAATCGATAGTCAACATACCTCTTTAGGTATTTTTCTTTTCTCGTAATAGGCCAATACCGGATGCAACAATACCGAGCACAGTATGATGAATGTGCCCCAGTAAAAGGACGGGCCCATGTGTTCGGAATTTCCAAAGATGGCCACCGCAAGTAATATACCATAGACCGGTTCGAGGTTTACCGTAAGGTTGAGTGAAAATGCCGATAGTTTGTGCATGAGTTTGATGGAGTTTGAATGCGCATAGACTGTGCATACTATCGCAAGTATCAGCAGGTAAATGATATCACTGGTTGCTAATGCCAGCTGCACGCCATTGCTGCTAGACATGTGGCCGTAGATGGGCATGAAAACCAGCACACATAGGCATGCACCAAGCATTTGATAGAAACTGATGACCAGGTGGTTGGTTTTCTTTACCAGTTGCCCATTGATAATTGTAAAGACGGAAGCCAGCAGGGCAGAGGCTACCCCAATTAAGAACCCGAGGTACTGGTCTATGACTGCATCAAAAACAACAGATATACCAATGATGGCTACAATACCAAGAATCGGTTCATATACCTTTATTTTTCGCCGGAAATAGAGAGGCTCGATCAAACTGGTCCAGAGTGATGTGGTGGCCATTCCTGCCAGACAAATAGATATGTTGGATACACGTGCACCGAGAAAGAACAGCACCCAATGCAGGGCAATGACGCATCCTGTGGCCAGTATCGATAACATATTGACCCTCCCGGGGTACAAAGATTGCCCACGCCATTTCAATATTCCGTACAGCACTACGAATGCAAACAAAGTTCGGTAAAAAACGATTTCCACCGGAGGAATGGCGATCAGCTTTCCCAAAATGGCCGTAAAGCTCCACAGCACTACCAAAAAGTGCAGGTGGAGGTAGGCCTGGGTGGTGGATGGTGTTGGGTTTGACATGGCGACTGAACCTTATCTTGGTACAAAACGGTACAACACCAGCCCGGCGACTATGCCTATGATGTTGGGTGTCCATATAGCTAGCAGGGTATTTGAAATAGACCCAGCTTCGGCGATAGCTTTGGCCAATACAAAAAGAATGAGGTAAATAAAGGCGATCAAAAACCCCAGTGCCACCTTGAAGCCGGTACCACCCCTGGATTTCTCAGCCGAAACACTTATGCCGATCAGGGTAAGGATAAGTGCCGTATAGGGCAGCATGTACCGAATATACTTTTCTATTTCATACACTTCCACCTCATCTGATCCACGTCCTTTCAGAATGGAAATATACTCTTCGAGTTCATCTAAGGTTAGGGTTTCGTTGAGCCTGTATTTGTAGTCAAAGTCTTCAGGGGCTATGTTGAGCGTGGTGTCGAGCTTAGTCCCGATTTCATACTCTTCCCCAAAATCTTTGATGGTCCTGCGGTTCCAGTTTTGTAGCTGCCAGCTCCTGCCTACAGAATCCCATTTCATTTTCTCAGCGGTCATTTTTTGTTCCAGCCGTTGGCCGTTCATTTTTTCCAAGGTGACTTTGTAGGCCATGTCTGAGCGGTTGTTGTACCGCTGGAAGTAAAGAAAGTCGTTAGGGGTGAGTTGCAGGTGTACATCCCGTTTGTTGTAGTAAAAGGGCTTTTCAAGGTATTCGATCTCGAAACCTATCCGGTATTTGTTCAGGTCTGGCAGCCACCAGCCATTCAGGTAAAAACTGGCAATGGCGATCATTGAAGCCCCCAGGAAGTACGGGAACATCATGCGCCTGAAACTGATGCCGTTTGATAATATGGCGATGATCTCGGTACGCACGGCCAGGTTGGCTGTCACCAATACCGCCGCAATGAACACGGTAATAGGAGTGATCAGTCCCGCAATAAACGGGATGAAAGTCATGTAGTATTTGAAGATTTCCTTACCTGGAACTTCATAATCGATGAATTTGTAATTTTTTTCGGTAAAATCTATGACAACTATAATAGTCACGAGCACCAACACCACGAATACGAAAGTGGTCAGGAATTTCTTCAGTATGTACCGGTCTATTATCTTCAAAATGGTGTTGTTAGTCTTTTTTATAAACTTTTCCCAAAAAAACTTTTGTCATTCAAACCACTATAACCTGGCCTCCAGTTTTGGCAATATGGCATTTTTCCAGGTCGTAAAACTCCCTTTCACAATATTCTCCCTTGCTTCCTTCACCAGCCAAAGATAAAAACTAAGGTTGTGCAAACTGGCGATTTGGGCACCCAAAATTTCCTTGCTGGTGATCAGATGCCTCAGATAGGCTTTGGAATAATTCATATCTACATATCCCCCCAGATTGCTGTCTATTGGTGAAAAATCATCTTTCCATTTTTCGTTTTTGATATTGATGATACCCTCAGAGGTAAACAACATGCCGTTTCGGGCGTTCCTTGTAGGCATGACACAATCAAACATATCTACCCCCAATGCAATGCACTCAATGATGTTGGCAGGTGTGCCCACACCCATGAGGTAGCGGGGCTTGTCTGCCGGCAAAATCCCACAAACCAGGTCTGTCATTTCATACATCATCTCTGCAGGTTCGCCAACCGACAGCCCGCCGATGGCATTACCTTCCCTACCAAATGAGGCTATGGCCTCTGCAGATTGCTTCCTAAGGTCTTTGTAAGTGCTCCCCTGGACAATAGGAAAAAGTGTCTGGTCATATCCGTATAGCGGATCAGTAGAATCGAACCTGTTGCAACAGCGCTCAAGCCAACGGTGGGTCATTCCCATAGATTCTTCAGCGTATTTCTTTTCGCATGGAAATGGCGTACATTCATCAAAAGCCATCATGATGTCAGCACCGATTTGGCGTTGAATATCCATGACTCCCTCGGGGGTAAATACATGCCTGGAGCCATCCACATGGGATTGAAAAGTCACTCCCTCTTCTTTGATTTTTCTTTTGGCAGCCAGGGAATACACCTGATAGCCGCCACTGTCTGTCAATATTGGCCTGTCCCAGCCATTGAATTTGTGAATACCTCCGGCACTCTCAATGATATCCAGACCAGGGCGAAGGTAGAGGTGGTAGGTGTTGCCTAGAATGATTTCGGCTTTTATATCCTCTTTTAGCTCCCGCTGGTGAACGGCCTTAACAGTGCCAGCTGTGCCCACAGGCATAAAAATGGGTGTTTCTATTTCTCCATGGGCAGTGGTGATCTTACCAGCCCGGGCATTGGAGCCACTATCTTTATTCGTGAATTCAAATTTCATATCTGCCGCAAAAGTATGGTGAAATAGAACCAATTGCACACATGACCAATGCATTTAAAGACCAAACTTCTTTCCAAAGGAAAAATTCCATCATTAAGAATTCAAGTTATCCCCGGTAATGGAGGGGTTGGCCAGCACAGTGGGTATCTAGCCATTGATTTTAGCCCTGTTTTGTCAAGTTGAAGTACATGGGTTGGAACCTGACAGGTTTCTATCGCTTAACTGGCGTAAGTTGGGCTTTTATGGTCATCAAACCTGTCAGGTTTTACACTGTTCCCAAATATGGCAAAGTAGGATTAGCCCGAAAATTATATGCGAAAATATGTTCACATTCACCGGTCGATATATACATCAATTGTCACAGAATGATATCTTTGCACGCTTTTGGAATTAACCCGGGTTTGTCAGATGTCAGAGGTAATTTTTATCGTTTTCTTAGGAGCAGCATGTATCCAAACTATTTATTGGTTGCTGTTTGCAGGGTTGATCCTCAGGCACAAAAATCCCTGTTCGGAAAGTGCCCAATTGCCGGGTGTGTCTATCATTGTTTGCGCCTACAATGAGTTGGAAAACCTCAAAAAACTGCTGCCTGCCCTCTACTCCCAAAACCATCCCGACTATGAGATCGTAGTGGTGAACGACCGGTCAACAGATGGCACATACGAGTACCTGCTGGAGCAAAGCGAACAAAATGAAAAGCTGAAACTGGTGCATATTGACCGAACACCGGCCCATGTCAATGCCAAGAAATACGCCCTTACCCTGGGCATTAAAGTGGCAAAACACGAGCAGTTGGTGTTTACCGATGCGGATTGCCAACCTGCCAGCGGAGAGTGGGCGAGCAATCTGGCCAGTGGGTTTAACGCCCAAAGCCAATTTGTGCTGGGCTACTCCCAGTTCACGGCAGAGCCAGGATTTGTGAATAGCTTCAGCCGGTTTGAAACACAAATGACGGGCATGCTTTGTCATTCGTTTGCGTTGGCCGGTAATCCATATATGGGCGTAGGACGAAACCTCGGCTACAGGAAATCCATGTTTTTGCAAAACAATGGATTCAACCAGTTTCAACGAGTGGTGGGTGGTGATGACGACCTGCTTGTGAACCAATACGCCAACAAATCCAACACGGAAGTTTGCCTGGGGCAGGATGCCCTGGTTTGGTCGTATAGTAAGGATACTGTTCCTGATTATTTCCGGCAAAAACTTCGACATATTTCAGTGAGCAAGTACTATAAACGAAAAGACAAGCTATTGCTTGGAATGTATTCGACAAGTCACCTTTTGTTTTGGATTGCATTTGTTATTTTAGCAGCATCAATGTATTTTCCTGAAATAGTATTTGGTGTGTTGATAATAAGGTTGATTCTGAATAGTTTAATAATAAACAGCATATCCAAAAAATTTGGTGAACGTATTGTTATTTGGACAGTCCCAATGATGGATTTTCTTTATAGCGTTTATTTATTGATTATGGGTTTTGCCGCCCTCAGTACAAAAAAGGTTAGATGGAATTAAAAAAACAATTCTCGGATAAAGCACTCAAGGACTTTAAGTTGATCGATCATGCTGTAAATGATGGTGATGAGCAGTCATTTGCCGAGCTGATGGAGCGGTACAAGCGGCCCGTGTATCACATGATCCTCAAGATGGTCAGGAATATTGACGATGCTGAAGACCTTACCATGGAGGCCTTTGCCAAGGCATTCAAAAACCTCCATAAGTTTAAGAAAGACTACACTTTCAGTACATGGCTTTTTCGCATTGCCACCAATAATGCCATTGATTTTATCAGGAAGAAAAAACTGGATACTTTCAGTCTGAATACCTCCTTCAAAGACGATGGGGGGGAGCCGGTAAATATCGATGTGGAAGACAACAACCTCAATCCGCAGGAAGAAACCATCAAAGACCAGAAAATCGAGTTGGTGCAGATGTTTGTGACCAAGCTGCCTCCCAAGTACCAGCGTCTGGTACGACTCAGGTACTTCGATGAATTGTCTTACGACGAAATAGCCAAAACCCTGGATGCCCCCCTGGGAACAGTAAAGGCACAGCTGCACCGGGCTCGGGAGCTCATGTATGACCTGGTGAAAGACAAAAAACAACATATATAAACGAAACTTTAGCCCGGCTTCCAACCAGCCGGGTTTTTTTGTGGCCGCTCTGGAAAGAGACCCTTCCTTCGTCAGGGTGACAAGGTAGGCTTTGTGCATCTCAAACCTTACCGGTTTTCGAAACCTGGAAAGTCTCGTTAAATGCAGACTTTGTGATGCTCAACAGATGGAAGCACCACCGGCTGGAATGCTGGCGCGAGCGTCCTCGCTCGTGCCTCTTCATCGTAAACTGATTTACTTTTCTGAAAGCAGGGCTTTGATCACCAGTTTTTTTGTAGCTCAGACTTTCCAGGTTTCAGAAACCTAGAAAGTGTAGGGTAATCCTAAGGGAGGTGAGGATTTCAAATCCTTTTTATCAGCACAATTCGACATGCCCTTCGGAACATGTCGAATAGCAATGCTGGGCTGAGACCCTTCCTTCGTCAGGGTGACGAGGTAGACTGAGATGTAGGCACAAAGACTGCCTTGTCATGCTGAGCGTAGGGAAGCATCTTATTTTCTCTTAGCATGCTGGCGCGAGTGTCCCCACTCGTGCCCCTTTATTGTGAGCCAGATAGTTTTTGAAATAGGGGCTTTGATTACCAGATTTTCTCAGCTCAGACTTTCCAGGTTTCGAAAACCTTGAAAGTCTTGTGGAAACCTAGAGAGATTTGAGGATTTCAAATTCTTTTTATCAGCACAATTCGACATGTCCTTCGGAACATGTCGAATAGCAACACTGGGCTGAGACCCTTCCTTCGTCAGGGTGACAAGGCAGGCTTTATGCAGCTCAGACCTTACAGGTTTTCAAAACCTGCAAGGTCTTGTTAAAATGCGGGCCTTGTCATGTCGAGCGGAGGGAGACATCCCCAATGAGCAGACCACCACATTACGGATAAAAAATATTCGTATTGCATACACAAGTAATTTATTAAGGTATATTTGAAAGGAAATAACCTCCATATGTTGCTCTGACTTACTATATGGAAATAAAGCGACATAGTGTTGTTTATACTAAGTTGGGGTGAATTGTAAGAACATGAAACAAAAAATTCTTGGGTTAACTCTATTGTTGATAATGCTTCAATTTGAGATACAGTGTCAGCCAAGAACATCTGATGTTGATGTATTTCTAAAGTCAGTTGTTTTTGTCAATGAACCTGTAATTCGTACAGAAAAAATTAATGGTCAAGATTATGAGATTTATTTAAGGAAGAAATCAACCCAAAACCTTGAACCATGGATCGAATATAAAACAGGTACTGCCTTTTTTATTGCAATGGATCTAGATCTTTATCTGGTTACTGCAGAACATGTTGCGAAAAACACATCGTTAAATACTTCACTAGTATTCAGCAGCAAAAGTGATAACCCAATCGTAGTTCAACTTCGTGATATATTGGTTGACAGGGCAAATTCGGCGAATGATTTAGGTTGGACAGATCATCCAGAAGCTGATATATCAGCTATTCGGGTTAACCTTGAAATATTACCTGACAGCATAAATATTTCACCTATTCCTTATGAATGGGTGTACTATAACCTTGATGCGCCACAACGGCAGGTAGAAATAACAGCATATGGATTTCCATTGAGCTACCCTTTGAAACTTGGTCCTAAAAGCAAGTTTTCACCAGTGACCAAAACATATAAGGCAGCTAGTGGCCTTATCGATATGACTAGGTTTGACAATGGCAAAATATCAACTTTCTACTTGGTAGATGACCCAAGCGTAAGCGGATTAAGCGGAAGCCCAGTAATAGCATTACCACATACAATAAGCAAAGGATATACTACTGTAGGGAAAAAGGAGGAAATATATGTGAATACATTTTGGTTGATGGGAATTGTTCACGGCACGATATCCGATAAAACCGGAGGATACGGAGCAATTACACCTTCCATATATATTGCTGAGACAATAGAACTTGCTCCAGGATTTGATGGAGTTTATACTTATAAATATAATGACGGTAAATTATGGAGTATACGAGAATATAAAAACGGAAAGCCTTGGACTGTAATTTCAAATTTAAACCGAAGAGGAGAATCACAAGAAATGGGCACTTTAAAAAATGGTGATGGTTCACTTTACATTTATGATGAATTTGGCAATCTAGAAGTGATTCAACACTATAAAAATGGTCATGTTGATAAAACACAATTGATTGTAAAAAAAACTGAATAACTCACCCCAACAGGCACTAAAATGAATATGCGAACTGAATACTTTAAAAGGACAATGCGAACAAGATGCTTCGGTGCTTCTAGCGACTGAAGCGCATACTCATTTTAGTTAGACGTTACCACCCATACCCCAAATGAAAAAACTCGCTATAAAAACCAATCCCGAAGTAGCAGGAGTATTTGATAAATATCCGGCCAAAGCCAGGGTGAAAATCCAGAACCTGAGGAGGTTGATCGTAGAGACAGCAAGCGAGGTGGCCGAAATCCAGGGATTGGAAGAAACACTGAGGTGGGGCGAACCCAGCTACATAGTAAAAAAAGGAAGCACGATAAGGATAGACTGGAAAGAAAAAACACCAGACCAGTATGCTATGTACTTCAAGTGCACTAGCAGGCTGGTGCCCACTTTCAAAATGGTATTTGGAGATATGTTCCGGTTTGAAGGTACCCGGGCCATCGTGTTTCAGATGGACGAAGAGTTGCCCGAGGCTGAGTTGAAAAAATGCATCACTGCCGGGCTGACCTACCATAGGGTGAAACATTTGTCCCTGCTTGGTTTTTGAACCCCCAATGCCCAGTAGGATATTGGAAGGAATTAGATGGAAGTAACCGAATAAAATATGAGGACCGAAAAACAAAAAATGCTGGCGGGTGAGCTTTATAATGCCCTTGATCCCGAACTTTCCCAGGAACGCTTGCAAGCCAGGTTACAACTCAAGGAATTGAACGATTCGCGTGAAGATGAAGCGGAAAAACGAATGGATATCCTGGGTAGCCTGATCCCCCAGAAAGGAAAGAACCTCTGGATTCAAACCCCCTTCTACTGCGATTATGGATACAATATCATCCTCGGAGATGATATATATTTCAACTTTAATTGTGTGGTGCTAGACGTGATGCCTGTTCGAATTGGCTCCAGAACACTTTTTGGCCCCAATGTGCAAATTTATACGGCTACACATCCTGTTCATTTTAAAGAAAGGTCTTCAGGACTCGAATTTGCAAAACCGATAACGATAGGAGAAGATGTTTGGATAGGAGGAAGTGCCGTCATCTGCCCGGGGATCAGCATAGGGGACAGGACGGTGATTGGCGCAGGGAGTGTTGTTACCAAAGATATACCGGCAGATGTATTTGCTGCCGGCAATCCGTGTAAGGTAATCAGAAAGTTGTAGGGGTGAAGGGAATGCGTGTCGGGGTGCTCAGTGTTTCAGAAGCAATGAGGAGTGTTTTTGCCCACCCCAATATTAAAATGCATCAATTCTAACCGTATGACTTTCCAAACTCCGAAGGGGTGAGCCCTGTCCATTTTTTAAACAATCGAGAGAAGTAAGTATAGTCCTCATAGCCCAACTCATGGGAGATAGTGGCCAGGGAGGAAGCGTCATACACGATCAGGCGTTTTGCCTCCAGTATCACCCTCTCCGTAATTAATTGAGTGGTGGATTTTCCCAGCATTTGCTGTGTCAGCCTGTTGAGGTGGCGTTTGGTGATGTTGAGCCTCTCGGCATAGGTAGCCGCCGACTTTTCCTTTTTGAATTGCTCCTCGATTAGCTCCTCCAGTTTGCGCAGGTACCCGGCATACTTTCCCGGCTTCAGCAGTTTATTGTGTCCGGAGTGCAGATAAATCCTGCTCAGGTCGATGTAAATACAGTTCAGCAGCGATACGATCTTTTGTCTGGATAGAGTGTGCCTGTGCATGTATTCCTGTAGGATATTTTGGAAATTGTCAGCCAGGTGTGCGGTTTGTGCCGGCTCCAAAAAAAGTGCGGATGGATTGTGGACAGAATAGAAAAATGGAAAATCGAATACCGATTGATTGGTAAAGCATACGTCAAAAAACTCTTTGGAATGGAACAATATCATGCCCTCTATGTCATCCGATAGCTCCCAGTAGTGTGTCTGCCCGGGGTTTAGCATAAAGACACTCCCTGGCAGGACTTCATATTTTTCAAAATCAATTTCATGTATGCCCGATCCCCTGGTGAAAATAACCGTTAGGAAAAAGTTGTGCTTATGGGGTACTGTAATGGCCTTTTTGTGGGTTTGGAGGTGGTCTTCGAATTTGTTGCAATAAAAGTCCGACAGCTCCTGGTCACGCTCAAACTCACGAATATCCAATATATCTATTTTGCTGGCCATGTGGGATGTATGTCTTTATTGTACAAGAATTGGCTACTTTAATTCAATAGTACTTTGGTGATATTATTTAATTTTGTGCCAGCTAATTAAATTGATTATGAGTGATTTAACAACAAAAATATACAATGAGAAATGCCCTTCGTGTGGTGAAGGGGAAGTTTTTTTCTCAAAGGGAAATGTCTTTTTGTTTAAATCGCCAAAAATGAGGAAAAACTGCCCGCAATGTGGCAAGGTCTTCGAAAAAGAACCGGGCTATTTTACAGGGGCCATGTACGTCAGCTATGCTTTGTGCATCGCTGAGATGGTGGCCATATTCCTATTGTTCAAACTGACCCCCTTTAGTTTGGACTACCTGGCCTATTTCCTCATCCTGATAGTCGTTTTATTGTGGCCATTCAACTTTCGAATGTCCCGAATCATCTGGATGCACATCACCTGAGGTTAGTACAATTGCCGAAAAGTTTGGTCTGTTCATCTCCAGGCCGTGGGTAAGGCTTTTCGGGTATAGAATATCCGGCAAGTCCCGTAAGAACCACCTCTGTTCTCCGACACGTCCATGGCTAATTGTCGTATCGTTTGTGTGGTCTAATTTAGTAAGGCAATAGAGGAACCATCCACTGCCTGTTTTTCGTTTATGCAAGGGCAAAAAATAAAAACATGAAACGAACTGTGTTTTTTTTCCTCGGTGTTATGGCCCTACATGCATGTGGCTCAGGTACTGATCAGGAGGTGCCGATCCCATCAGAGGTGCCGGCAGTACTGGGGTTGGATCCGTTTTATAAAAAATACCGGGATGCTGAGGGTATTCCGGTGGTGGGCTCTGAAAATGTACCCAATGAAGCATTGGAAAGGGCCAGGGAAATAGCCCTTCATATGCTGTCCAAACGAACCGATATCAGGGACCAGTTGGTCGCGAACAAGCTGAGGATAGGGGTGATGGGCCGCAACGAAGTAACCACTGATATACCAGAACACAGTGACCTCAATACGGCTTTTCCGGGCACTGATTGGGATACCAGGGCCAGGGGCCTTGGAGCCACCATCCAACGCCCGGTATCTACCTGTGCCGAAGAAAACTTACTCTGCTACAGCTCAGATGTATTCGCAGGAGAAGACATTATGGTGCACGAGTTTGCCCACTCCATCCACCTGCTGGGCATTAACTTTCTGGAACCAGACTTCAACAACGAGCTTGCAAACCTCTATGCGCAAGCGCAAAACAATAGCACCTGGGAAAATACCTATGCCAATACCAACAAAGAGGAATACTGGGCAGAAGGTGTACAGAGTTGGTTCAATGTCAACCTCGAATCAGTTCCAGCCAATGGAATCCACAATCATGTGAACACCAGGGCAGAATTGAAAGAGGCTGACCCGGGCCTATATACTTTGATATCTAAATATTTCCCTGATGACGATACTACAAGCAGTTGCCATGCTCCAGGCTAACTTTTGTCGGAAGCTTAATTTAGCATTTTCAAATCCAATTCAGCCTATAAGATCTTTTTAGAGGCGGATAGTTACAAGGCGGTTTGTTCTTTTCCGGTAATTTTGAACGTCCAGGCATATTTCGCTTCTAACCCTGAAACGTCCGTTTCCGAAATAGAGATTTTTAAACCTGTTCCTGGCTGGTATGTCCATTTAAGTGGATTGTTGTTGCCCAAAAGAAATATCTTGGAGTCATTTTCAGGTTTTACATATTTCAGCACCAGTTCAGGGCCTGGTTTTTCCAGTGAAATCGCATAAATGATATCTTTCCCTTTTTTCTTTGTGTACCTAATGTTGTCATTTTCCTTAAAATGCTCCTGCAAAGCTTCGGTGGCATAAATAGCTTCATTGTTTATTTTCATCCATTTTCCTATTTCGGCCAATCTATCGGTACTGGCCCTGGGAATGATACCTTCTGCAGTTGGACCAACGTTTAACAGGTAATTGCCACCTTTGGAATTTACGTCTATTAAATCGTGAATGAGCATTCTGGCAGATTTCCAATTGTTGTCGTTTGTTTTATAGCCCCATGTATCATTCATGGTCATGCATGACTCCCAGTCCAATGAACTGGTGTTTTCTAAAATCACGTTTTCGGGAGTGCCAAAATCTCCGGCATATTTGTTCTGATCCTCTTTGTACATGCCGTGCAATTCATTGCGGCCTTTGTCAACCCTATTGTTTATGATGATATGCGGTTTGAGCGAACGGACATATTGATAAAGGGCCAAACCTTGTTCGTGAGTAAAATCAGGCGTCCAATCACCATCAAACCATAAAATTTCCGGGTCGTATTGTGTGATGATCTCCTTGAGTTGAGGCTTCATATAATCCTCAAAATATCGAGCGAATCTCATCTTGTTATCCGGCCTCTCACTTTTCTTTATCATATAGGAATTGGCCTGGGCATCCTGATGGTGCCAGTCTAGAATAGAGTAATACAACCCGAATTTTATACCTTGTTTTTTGCAGGCATTGGAAAGGGATTTTAAAATGTCTTTTTTATACGGCGTAAAATCCATTACATCATAATCTGAGACATTAGAATCCCACAAACCAAAGCCTTCGTGATGCTTTGAAGTGATGACAATGTATTTCATCCCTGCATTTTTTGCAGTACGTACCCATTCATCCGCATCAAAATTTATTGGGTTGAATTTCTCCCCATATTTTTTGTATTCAGAAGTTGGGATGTGCCCCAGTTCCATAATCCAACTGGAGAGACCAGAAACCTCCTGCCCATTGTGTATTCCTGCTATGGCAGAGTATATTCCCCAGTGAATGAACATACCAACCCGGGCTTCACGCCACCATTTCATTCGCTGGTCAAATTCTATTTGGGATTCTTCCGAAAAGTTTGAAATAGCTACAGGGTTGTCATTTGTTTCTGTTGGTTTTGGCTTGCACCCGTTAAGGCTTAACAGTGTAAATAAGAGTGTAGGGAAAATTAGTTTTATTCTATTCATGTTTTTCACTTGTTAGTAGCATCAAATGTCTTTGAGTCTGTTTTTTTGGCTATCAATGAGCAAAAAACTTAAAAAGCATTTGATGAAAGATGTTTTTATGATTGGATTTAATGTTGATTTCAGATAAGTAAAGCTATATGCAAACCCAATTGCTACCTACTTTGTTTATATCCATTCATGATAGATTTTTTGCAATTAGCCTGGGGCTGGGATTTGACTTCTCATTTCCCAAACAAAGTTTACCGGTTTTTTGGGGCAACCTGGATAATTCCTTTGTTGGCCAAAAGAACAATAGAAAGAGCAATGACACAATGAATGAATTTCATAGAACCATAGATTTAATTAAATTTGATAAGGTTGGAAAATATTAAAATACCCTGAAAGGGGTATAGAATAATGTCCACCTGACTCCTAATTTGCAAACCTATGAAATACCTAATCACCCCAGTTTTCTTATTCTTTATGGCCTTTGAAGCAAGGGCGCAGGATGAATTTACCAACAATTGGAATGCCGCCAACAACCTGGTGGAAGAAATGAAATACGCTGAAGCGTTGGAAGCATTTGCTCCATTGCTGGCCGAGCAACCCTGCAATGTAGGTACACATATTCAGGTGGGTTGGTGCCATCTTATGCTGGGGGATATGGAAAAAGCCATGGAGCATGCTTTTACTTCCTATCAATTGGACCAACTGTATTTCGCATCAAGTACCATTTGTGCTTATGTCACAATGGCTGGTGGCCAGTCAGAGTCGGGTAAGGTATTTTTGGACAAGTCGATATGGCTAATAGATGATGTGGCGACACTGGACTATTATGATGAAGATATAGCTGAAATGGAGGACGGGGGGCTCAATGTAGCAGCCCTTCGTGAAGAATTTGAAAACGTAAAAACAAACTTTGGCTCGATAAATAAGGAATGGGCTTCCATTTATGCCAAGCTCACCGATGGTATAGCATTGATTGGTGAGGGTAATTTTGATGATGCCAAAATCATATTGAAGGAAGCACTTAAAGGTTTTGATAAAGCACCGGAAGCCCATCAATCCCTTGGTTTTGTTACCGCCTACGTGATAGGTAGCCACTACTACAGCGCAGGGGACTCCACCAACTACATGCCCGTGTTGAATGGCTCATTCGACTACATGACCAAAAACCTCAAAACCAATTACCTGCCAATTATTCACATGGCTACCATGTTGGCCGAACATTATTATATTAACGGCCAGTATGACAAGTCCTTTGAAGTAATATCTGTGGGACTTGAATATTTGCCCCACCTCAATAATTTCACTTACCTCACCTATTACAAGGCCATGTTTCTGACCCAATATTCCCTGTCGGCCAATGCTATTGGCAACACAGTGGAGGCCCAGGGAGCGGCAGAGTTGCTCACAAAAATCGAGTGGACAGGCTATGACGAATGGTACCAAACTAATGGCTGGATCTATTTGGCACAGGCAGAGGCAGATGCTGGTAGTGCCAGGGAGTATTACCAAACCGCATTCAATCTGGCCGAACAGCATGGCTTTGAAGATTTAAAAAATAGTGTGGCCGAAAACTTGAAGTAAAAGTCCATCACCTTCACAGATGACCTGTTGAAATAAAAAGTAGTTCAAAGATGAAAAAATTGACTTTACTCTTCGCACTACTTTGTTTCTATACCCATTCCAGTGCCCAAGGCCTACAGGAGTTGCTGGATAGGAGCAATAAAAATTGGGAATCTGAAAAATACGAAGAAGCTTTTAATGATTTGTCGCAGGCTGTAGAGTTGGCGAAAAAGGAGTACGAAGCAGGTACGGAAAATGCACCCTTCAACTATGCCTATATCCTCAACCAAATGGGTGTGCGTTTGTTTGCTGCTGAAAACTATGAGGTGGCGGAGAGCTACTACCTGGCAGCTATACCTATTTACAAAAACTTACAGGGAGACAGTGGCAATGACTATCTGGTAACCTTGGAAAACCTCGCTTTGTGTTACAATTCCCATGGAAAACCTGGCAATGCATTGGAAACCTACAATGTCCTGCTCCAAAACGAAAAGTATAGGTCACTTGCCGGAACCGAATTGTTTCAAACCTATAACACAGCAGCTATTTGCGCCTATCAAACGGATAATTACGAAACGGCCAAAGCATATTATCAGCAGGCGCTGGGCATGGTGGGTGAAGAAAAGGCCGATTACTGGGTGATATTGGAAAACCTTATTTTGCTGGAGAAGGATTGGGCAAAGTACGGTGAGGCATATCCATATTTGAAAAAGTTATTGGCGAAATTTCCGGAGAAGGAAAAAGAATACTCAAATTTTAAGGCCTACTATTTCAGGGATTTAGGCCATGTGGCAATGAATGCCGGAAGCTATGCCGATGCAATCCCCTACCTGAAACATACGCTGGAATACCTGCTCCCAACAGACAGTATAGCCGAATTGTCTGCCATATATGCCTTGCAGGATTTGTCCGCCTGCTATGTCAATTCCAGTCAATATCGGGAGGGTTTTCCGTATTTTGTTCAAAATGAAGCAAAAACCAGGGATCACTATGGGGCAGGCAGTGAAGACCACCTTTATGCCCTCAACTACCTGTCTTTGGCCGCCAGTGAATTGGGGGACAGCAAAACTGCCAATCGATACTACAGACAAGCGTTTAGGCTAATTGAAAAATCTACAGGAGGCAGCAAAGGGGAAATGGGCGCATTGTTCGAAACGAATTTTTCCGATTACCTGATAAAACAGGGGAGATATACAGAAGCCAGGGAGTATTGCCTAAGGGCACTTGCCTTTTATGAGGCTGGAGGGGAAAAGTACTTTGATGACAGAATTTTTTCTATGAACCAGCTGGGTATTTTACTGCTTTCCGTCGGGAAATATGAAAAAGCAGAGGCACTCCTAAAGCAAACTTTGAAAATGCAGATGGATCGCTATGGCATTGAAAATGAAATGGGCACCAAGATAGCCTCCAACCTTACCAGCCTTTATATTCAGACGGGTCGTGGTTCCAGGGCCGTGCAGTTTTTGGAGTTTGTGCTGGCCAACGACCTGAACATACATGGCCCTCAAAGTTTCGAATATTCATTTTCACTTCAGGTGGCTGGTGTGCTGTTTACCACCTCCGGCGATCATAACCTGGCCATTGATGCACTGCAAAAAGCCTATGATATTCGGAAAACATTGGTAGGCGATAAGAATAGGGAAGTGTTGCGTCTCAGGCAAAGTTTGGGTACTGCCTACTACAAAGCCGGCCAGTACTCACAGGCAGAAAAATTGCTCTCCGAAATTTTAAAGACACAGCAGGAAACCACAGGGGACAACAATTTTGATATTGCCCTGACACAGAACGACCTGGCACTGGTGTACCTGGCACACAAGGATTATCAAAAGGCTGGAAAGCTCTTTGAAAAGTCCTATAAGTTGAAACAAGAGGTCTTGGGTAGGCACAACCAATTTACCATTACATCGCTCTTCAACTTGGCTTGTACGCATTTATTGACAGGCCAGAAAGACAAAGCCTTTGAGCTTTTTCAACAATCGATGGACGACTATCTATATGTGTTGGATGAATATTTTCCCTACCTCAGTGAAAAAGAACGACTGGAATATTTTCACACCATCAAAGGCCAGCTTGGAGCTTATTTTTCATTTCTTAACGAAGAGTTGGATGAGCACCCGGAATATGCTTCCATTTTGTATAACATGAGGCTGAAAACTAAGGCCATGCTCTTGAATGAAAGTGTGAAGCTGCGAAATTTTTTAAACCGGCACAAGGATGCAAAAGTGAAGCAAACCTATAGCCGATGGGTGGCTATCAACGAAGAGATAGCCAAACTGGAACAACTTAGAAAATCCAATGATCAAACAGCATACCTGGACAGCCTAAAGGTAGTCGGCGAAGAATTTGAAAGGGCCCTCAATTCCTTTGCAGGAGTGAATACGCAAACCAAGTCAGTTACCTGGAAGGATATTGCTTCCTCATTGAAGGAGGGGGAAGTGGCCATCGAAATCATCAGGATCGATGCGTTTGATTTTGAGAAAAACAGAAGGGTGGAGGGTAAAGCTACATATTTGGCTATGCTGATTGACAACAAGACAGTTGACCATCCCAGATTCTTTAAAATTGGTGATGGCCAGTTGATGGATACGAAATATTTTAATGTTTATAAAAACAACATCAAATTCAAATTGAAGGATGAAGCCTCCTTTGGCAATTACTGGAAAGCCATCGAAGGACAATTGGGTGACGCCAACAAGGTATTTCTTTCTTCAGATGGGGTGTATCACCTGATCAACCCCAATACTTTGTTTGACCCTGAAAAGTCGCAATATGTGCTGGCCAATATTGAGGTGGAAATAGTAGGAAACACTGCCGAATTGACAACAAAGAAAACAACTCGGAAAAAGCCCGAGAATGCCACGCTTTTTGGATTTCCGAACTTCAATGTGTTGGCAGATGCTTCTTCCCACGACTCATTGCGAAGTGCGGTTTATCGTGATATTTTCACCAATGGAGTGAGCGCTTTGCAAGGCACAAAAGTGGAGGTGTCCAATATCAATTCGTTGATGGCCTCCAAAGGAGTTAAATCCAATTCGTTTTTAGGTGATGATGCCCACGAGGGCCAGCTCAAAAACATCCGGTCTTCTGATATTTTGCACATTGCCACCCATGGGTTTTTTGAGGAATCGTCACAAGATTTAATCAACGATGATCCTCTGTTACATTCTGGTTTGTTGCTGGCCAATATCAAAGAATCTGCTGATGTTGAGGAGGAAAATGGTATCATTACGGCTAAAGAAGTGGCGGAGCTCAACCTGCAGGACAACCAATTGGTGGTGTTGTCTGCCTGTGAGACAGGAAAAGGAAAGGTAGTGGATGGAGAGGGGGTGTATGGCTTACAACGGGCCTTTCAGGTGGCTGGTGCAGACAATGTGGTCATCAGTCTGTGGAAAGTGGACGACTCAGCTACCCAACAATTGATGACATATTTTTACGAATCGTACCTGCAAACCAATGATGCCAGGGGAGCCCTCAAACTGGCCCAGACGAAGCTGATGGCTGATTATCCTCATCCTTATTATTGGGGTGCTTTTTACGTTGTTGGGGAATGACGTTAATGCCTTAAGAAAGAAGAATTCAACTAACATTTTGGTAGTTTAGAGGCAAGGATTTTTGTTCGACTTGAAGAAATTAAAAGCAACTCGAACACTTGATAAAACCAATCAGGTTTTGATAAATATTTGGGCAAAAATTTTGTCAAAAAAATGTTCTTTGGCCGGGTAGTTGCACCCAGGCCCATATATCTTCGCACTTCAATTTTATTTAAAAGTTAAAAACCAGTATTGATGAAAAAGACAATTTTTTTGATCGCCTCTCTCGTGGGGCTGAGTTGGGCCGCACAGGCCCAGGAGCTAGGGGTAAGGTTTGGTGATGTTACCGGTGGCAATGTGGCCATTGACGGGATATTCTCCACCTCGGAATTTAGTAGGATACATGCCGATGTTTCTTTTGGAAACAATGGGGTAGGGGTAGATGCCCTGTGGGATTTTGTATTCCGACCGCTGGGTGACGATGGTTTGAACTGGTACGCCGGGGTAGGGCCAACTGTATTTTTGGGCGACCCTTTTGTACTGGCCGGGGCAGGTGAGATTGGCGTAGAATATTCCTTTGAAGATGCTCCGATTTCTCTCAGTATTGACTGGCGGCCCACGCTGGTGATCGTAGAAGAAACCGATATGCTTTTCGACCGCTTTGGGTTCAATATCAGGTATAGGTTTTAATACCTTATTTCAAACCGTAATTTTTGATAAGACTTTCCAGGTTTGAATGCCTGGAAAGTCTTGTTTTCAAATCAGCTCCTTTCTGCACGAAGCATTACTAAATCATTCAAGCAAAAAACCAAAAGTCCTCCACTGGCTTTTTGCCCCATGACGCCAGCATTTGCCTGATTTCTTTTTTGCCATCGGGTGAGGTCACCACAATCATGATTTGGGGGCTACTGATATTCGGGACATCATCGAAGTGCTGCAACCGAACCCCATAGATGTCTTTGCCAATCTTGTTTTCATTGTCGCATACCCAATGGAATTCGTCGTTGTAGGATTGGAGCAGGCGGGCCATGTCTTTACCATTTCTTCCCGCCCCCCAAAGCACGAGTGGCCGGTTTTTGTCACGGTCCAGCTCATAAAAAAACCGTAGCTTCAGGTCGAAATAGCGGTTGTCTTTGTATTCTTCCCAAGTGCGCGAGATACGATTTGACCTGTCGCGCCAGTAGTGCAGTATTTTGTCTATGCCCACCACTTTCAGCCCCAGCCTGTAAAACCGGAAGCACAGGTCATAATCCTCCGGATAGACCACAGGGTCAAAAGCCCCGGCAGCATCGAAATCATCTTTGTGGATGATCCAGCAATGCGAAGGGATAACGCATTCCTGATAGATTTCCTGATAGTGTCTGCTGCTTTTGGCCACTTCGTTCAGCCATTCCTCATACCGGAGAAATCCATCCCCAACAGCTCCTTCATCTACAAAATGTTGAGTGCCCCCTGCGATCACGGTTCCCTTTCCATATTTTTTCCATTCCCTTACGAGCACTTCCAGTTTGTATGATGGCATTTTGTCGTCCGAATCCATCCTGTTAATTAGAGTTCCTTTAGCCTGGGCATAACCGACCTGAAGGGTAGGGATCAGCCTTGGTTTATCACTTTCATATACCCTTATCCTTGGGTCTCCGATGGCATAGTTCCTCAATATTTCAGGTGTGGCATCCGTCGAGTGGTCGTTCACCGCAATGAGCTCCCAGTTTTGATAAGTTTGGGCAATGATGGAATCGAGGCATGCTGGCAGGTAGGGGGCAGTATCTTTCACTGCCATTATAATAGAAACGAGTGGTTGGTCACCCATAAGTTTTTTTGGCTGGCAAAGCTAATGATTTCGTCTAAAGATCGGCAGCCTCATACGGTAGAGACAGGTTCAAACGCCATTAAAAACTTCCTGTTTTTTTGATTTAGGGTAAATCGTGCTCATCAATGGGTTCAACTGGCTCTAAGTAACCTGTTGAATCTGTGGTTTACCGCCAACTGGGGGGCAGGTTCTTTTTAATTTCGATAGCACCAAATTTAGTGGGGGTCAACGACCCCATGCTCTTGGCCCATACGGCCATTTGTGCCAGGCCATCGGTAAGAGAGGTTGTGGGCGAGGGGTTAAATATCTGTCTGAAAAGGTCGTGTGAGGCACGGGCATGATCGGCTTCCTGCCTGGCTGCCAGATGTTGTATGGGCTGTTGGGCATACATTGCTTTGCAGACGGCTTCAGCCAGTTCATTTACTGTGTACGACTCGTCACAGCCTATGTTAAAGGTGCGGTTCCATGCACCTTCTATGCCTGTGGCTTGGGCAATGTAAGGAGCTACGTCATCTATGTAAGTGAATGCCCGGGTTTGGTTTCCGTCTCCAAAAATCGTAAGCTGTTTTCCACTAAGTAGTTGGTTCATGAAAATGCCCACCACGTTGCGATACTTGTCGCCTATGTGCTGCTGAGGGCCATATACGTTGTGGGGACGAAAGATTACATAGTTGAGGCCAAACATTTCGTTGGCATTTTGCAGATCCAGCTCTACAGCATACTTGGCTATGCCGTAAGGATCAGCCGGTTTTGGAGTAGTGTTCTCGTTAAGGATAGAATCGTGCACGCCATACACGGCTACAGATGAACTGAAAACAAAGCATTCTATCTCGTAATTTACCGCCGCATTGATCAGGTTTATACTTCCCAGTACGTTATTCTCATAGTTGAATCTCCGAATAAAATGACTCAGTCCTTCTGCTGCATAGGCAGCCAGGTGATAGACATAAGTGAACCTGTAAGTTTCGAACAGGCTATTTACAAATTTGGTATCCGTGACCGAGCCAATATGCAGGGTAGCCGATGGGTGGACATTTTCTTTCCGGCCACCAGATAGGTCGTCCAATACCACAACCTGATGCCCCAATGCCACCAGGTGATTGACAACATGGGAGCCAATAAAACCAGCTCCTCCGGTAACGAGCGAAATCTTTTTCATATCGCAAACCTAGAAAAGAAATGGCAGGATAAAATTCTGTCAGGAAAAATCGAGGTG
Source organism: Cyclobacteriaceae bacterium (assembly GCA_040222275.1). GTDB lineage: Bacteria > Bacteroidota > Bacteroidia > Cytophagales > Cyclobacteriaceae > CAXBNB01. The sequence goes on along the minus strand of JAVKDJ010000094.1, from coordinate 303,669 downwards.
CATTGAACTTACCTGCAACTTAGTGGGCGCAGGGTGCATTGCTATTGTGTATATACCAGATTGAATGAAATCATTTCCACTTCGTATTGCCCTATTGTGCCTGGTCATGCTTTGTGTCAGGTCGGTGGTATGCGCCCAGGAAATAATTGTATCCGGTATCTTAATAGATGCAGAGAGTCTGGAAGATCTGCCCGGAGTACATGTGTACTTACAGCCCCACACGGGTACAGTGTCCGATATCAATGGACGGTTTAGCCTGAGTGTCCATCAGTTGGATACTCTGCACTTCACCAGCGTGGGATACGACTCACTTTCCCTGATAGTGGATGGTGACGATGAGTTGCTGGTATCAATGAAAAGAAGCATAGTTCGACTCGATGCGGTGGAGGTGAAGGGACTGTATCAGGCCAATACTATTTTGAAAAAACCAGAAAGAAAACCTATGAAGGTGCCTGGAATTCGTTACCCGGAACATAAAGCGGAAGAAGACTACCACATGGGGTTGGGTGCATTGGCAAGTCCTATGACTGCCATATATCGCTTGTTTAGTAAATCTTACAAGGAAGAAAAGAAATACTACCAGCTGCAAAAGAAAAATAAAAAAGAGAATATAGAATTTGAGCAGGCCAGTGATAAACTAACCCAAGTGCTGAAACTGCTCAATATCTACCTGGATGAATACTATTATCGGGACTTTTTTCATGTGTCCGGAATTTCTACAGGCTATATATGCCGAAGCAATACATACGACCTGATCAAGGTTTTGCCTGATGCCGTTAAGCAGTATCGAAAGTATCAACTGGATCATGCCGAGTAAAGGGTCTTGTGCAGGTGAAATAGACAGATGGTTTTGTGTTTTTTGATCAAATTTGAACATGATCTAGCAATTGTTTTCTTAAATTGTGCCCCCAAAATCAAAACCAGAACTAAACCAGTAAAGAACTTATGACAAGCAGAAGGAAATTTATCAAAACAGGGTCTTTGGCTGCTGCAGGGGCAATGATTGCCCCTATGGCATGCACCACCAAACAAAAGCCCCAGGAGGCCTCCGGACAGGATACTCCATCAGTTGCTAAAATCGTTCCCAAAGACATGGGCATGCAGGCTTATTCCGTAAGGGATGCGCTCAAAGAAGATTTTGCCGGTTCTATGAAAAAAATAGCCGATATAGGGTATAAATACATTGAGGCCTATGGCCTCACCCTCGATGGCAAACTCTATGGTATGGCCCCTGGGGAGTATAAGAAAATAGTGAACGACCTGGGGATGCAGCTCATTTCTTCACACAGCACCTATTTCACCCCTGAAGAGGCGCCCGCGGTGATAGAGGCATCCCAGCAAGCAGGTATCAAGTATTTGGTGATCCCCTATCTGGCAGATGAACTGAGGAGCGATTATCGAAAAGTAGCAGACAACCTGAATGCTGTCGGTGAACTGTTCAAGGGATCGGGTGTGAAGTTTTGCTACCACAACCACGCCTTCGAATTTGAAGCCACCAACGGGGAAGTTCCCCTGCATGTGATGCTGGACAATACCCAGCCTGATCTTGTTTCTTTTGAAGCCGACTTGTATTGGGTGAAAAAGGGAGGACATGAGCCGCTCGCCCTTATCGATAAGTACCCGGGACGGTTCAGCCTCTTTCATGTGAAAGACGCTGCATCCAATCTAGACCAAACCACAGTAGGTGAGGGGATCATTGATTTCCAATCTATTTTTAATGTAAAAGACAAGGCCGGACTGGAATATTACTTTGTGGAAGATGAGCGCACGGACGATCCTTTTGGTAATTTGAAGAAGGCTTACGACCACATCAACACTTTGAAAATCTAATTTTTAACAAAGGTTTTTTGGCAATCCTGTTTCGGTGTTAACGCTGATGTTTGGGTATTTGCACCGCCATTTAGGGGCATCTGCCTCATCATGTAGTTTGGCAGGGGTATTATACACCCTACAGGGTTGCTGAAACCGTATAAAGACAAGCAATTTTTTAAAACACTATGGAAGATATTTATTTAGGAATAGGATCGAGGGTAAGGCACAGCGAGTGGGGCGTTGGGATAGTGGTACAGGTGACGAGCGATGACTACATGATCACCTTTGTCAATCATGGCAACAAAGAAATGTCCAAGCAAACGGATGATCTTGAAATCATAGAATTGGTGGAGCCGTCACAAGACCTGATCAGCCTGCAACTGGTGGAAGAAACATTGGGCAGAATGCTCTCTTCGTTGACTGATACACAGGAATTGGTTGACTTAGGAGATAAATGGATTGGTGGCAAGTTGGTGTTTCATCCGGGAAACCCCGACCTCAAGCCGTACGAGCTTCCAGTGGATAGTTTTTTTCATAAGATTGTCATGGTACGAGACAGGCTCAGGGTAATGGAACAGCGGGTAAACAGCTCAAAGCTATCAGACGAGGAAAAAGTAAACCTTCAGCAATACATTACACGGATATATGGTAGCCTCACCAGCTTCAATATCCTGTTCAAATACAGGGAAGATGGGTTCAAAGGCAGTGGAGGTTGATGGTTCCCTTTGGTGATAAACCTCACATTGTACATGCCTTACAGATAGCAGTTTTAAAAATCCGCACTTTTGACAGATCAGATAAAAAAATATTTCCCTGAGCTTACACCAAACCAAATTGATCAGTTTGAGCGGATGGGGCCACTGTATAAAGAATGGAATGCCAGGATCAATGTAGTGAGCAGGAAGGACATAGATGAGTTATACATCCGTCATGTGTTGCATTCGCTGGCAATAGCCAGGGTTGTACAGTTCCGGCCTGGTAGCCGTATTTTGGATGTGGGTACGGGCGGAGGTTTTCCGGGCATTCCGCTTGCGGTCATGTTTCCTGATGTTAGCTTTCATCTGGTGGACTCTATCGGCAAGAAGATCAGGGTAGTGAACAATGTGGCCGAATCCCTGGGCCTGCGCAACGTGGAGGCCACAAAAGCAAGGGCAGAAGAAGTGGACGCCAAGTACGATTTTGTGGTGAGCAGGGCCGTCACCCGATTAAAACCATTTTACGGTTGGGTGAAAGGCAAATTCAACAAAGAATCCAACCACGAACTGAAGAATGGTATCCTCTATTTGAAAGGGGGAGACCTTCAGGATGAATTGAAGGAATCAAAATTAAGGTACAAGTTGTACGACCTGCCACAATACTTTAGCGAGGAATTTTTTGAGACCAAGAAGCTGGTATATGTGCCGGCGCAATAGAGTGCCTGTCCTAAGGGGTTATATTTAACGTAAACCCCTAAATGGTCATTAATTTTAATTACGAATTGGATATATTTGAACTATGGGCAAGGAACAATTATTTCAGAAGAAAAGTAGCAACTCCAAAATGAAAGCAATAGAACGGAAGTATGGGCGGGATTTTGGTGTTAGTTCGAACAAGAAGTTAGGTAATTCTTTGAAGAATATGGGATATAGCTCTTTGAGTGCGCTACTTACCACCGAGGATGAAAAACCTGAAAGATCAGCTTGAACAAAACATTCCGGAAATAGAATATTTGGAAGAAAGATTTAGTTTCATCCAAAATAATATTTTAAGAACCAACTTATCCATTTCATTCCAATACGTGATCTTTTTGATCACCCTTCAGGAAAAGGTGACGCTTCAAGGCCCTGTTTCCTATTCCATATTCAAAAATGTCATCTTAAATACTGCGTCTATCGTTGAGGGAGCCCTTCATTATATGCTGGATGCGCTTATAAAAAAAGGAATTTTAAAAGAAGGTAAAATCATGGGAGTAGAGCAAGTCTATTCCAATAAGAAAGTTCTTTATAAAACGCAGGACTCATTGGAAATTTGCGGTATTCATTTAAGGGAAAAACCAGTGAAGCTGAGGTCAAACACCAATTTTATGGAAATCAATAGGGCATGCAAAAGGGCTAGACTGCTAGAGGATGGTTTGTTTCAAGAAGTAGAAGAACTAAGGGATAAGCGCAATAAAATTCATTTAGCTGGTCTTACCAGGGTAGATGATTTTTATGACAAGCACGACGTTCAAAATTCTTTTGATGTTGCTTCCAGAGTATTGAAATTGGTTGAAAGAAAACTAAGCACATCTTAACCCCCGCAATGGTGTAATCAATGTTTGCGAGCAAAACCCTTTTCTCTTTTGGGTGAGGAAATACCTTAGAAGCGTCTCGTGTTACAAATATTCTTGCCAAAGGTGTTTGTTTGGAATTTTAATACTACTTTTGCACCTCAAATTTTTAAACTAATATTTTAAACAATGAGAAATTACGAGACGGTATTCATTTTAACTCCCGTTTTGTCTGATGAACAGATGAAGGATGCTGTCGGTAAGTTCAAAGAGATCCTCACCTCCAATGGTGCAGAAATCATCAACGATGAGAACTGGGGTCTTAAAAAATTGGCTTATCCGATCATGCACAAAAAAACAGGTTTCTATCACTTATTTGAATATAAGGCAGAACCTACCCTCATCGATGCTCTGGAGACAGAATTCAGAAGGGATGAAAAGATCATGAGGTTTTTGACCACAGTTCTGGATAAGCATGCCATCGCTTACAATGAGAAGCGTAAAGGTGGTGCATTCAACAAGAAAAAAGAAGGAAAGGAGGAAGCTGCAGCATGACACTAGTAAACGAACCAATGAACAGGACCGAGAACAAAAAGAAATATTGTCGGTTCAAAAAGAATGGTATCAAGTACATCGATTATAAAGATGCCAACTTCCTGTTGAAATTTGTGAATGAGCAAGGAAAGATTCTTCCTAGAAGGCTAACAGGTACAAGCGCTAAATATCAAAGGAAAGTGACGCAAGCCATCAAACGCGCAAGGCTTATTGCGATATTACCTTATGTTACTGATTCACTTAAATAAGTATTAGACATGGACGTAATATTAAAAGAAGATATCAAGGGCCTGGGTTACAAAAACGATACTGTAAGTGTAAAGCCAGGTTACGGAAGGAATTATTTGATCCCTCAAGGGATGGCTATTTTGGCCAACAATTCCAATAGAAAGAAAATAGATGAAATCATCAAGCAGCATTCACACAAGGCTGAAAAGCTGAGACAAGATGCTCAGGCTGTTGCCGACTCTATCGGTGAAATGGTTCTTGAAATAAAGGCCAAAGCTGGTGAGTCTGGTAAAATATTCGGTGCTGTGACTGCCCTGCAGGTAGCAGATGCATTGGCTGCTAAAGGATTTGAAATTGACCGCAAGAAAATCTCTTTCGGCTCGATCAAAAATCTCGGAGAATACAAGGCAGAGTTGGACCTTCACAAAGAAGTGCATCACGAGATCACTTTGAATGTGGTGGAAGACTAAGCCAATTCGGTAAATATTTTGAAAAGCGTATCTTTAAACGGATACGCTTTTTTTTTGCCCTTAGTCTTCTAGCTGTGGTGTGCTTTCAGTTAGAACCCTGCCGTTGAAATACTACCAGATATAAACCGGGGATTTCTCGCTCGTACCTCACTTTGAAGTGACAATGGCATACGATGGCGCGAGATTGTATCGCGTGCCTGGTCCTGTTGTAAAAGATTTCTTCCTGCCTCGCCGGAGGAGGACACGGTGATGCGAAATGATTTTACCCAAGCACCCGTGCCAGGGGCGCACGATTGTATTGCATGACAAGACCTGGAAATTCGAAATGACAAGCAACCACTGTGGCAAGTCTTTTTGACTTGTGCTGGATTCTTCTATGGAAAAAATGGTGAAGGTTGTTTGGGCAACTTCCATCGCATGTTGTGGACTTTTTGGCATAAGTTCAGTTTACGTTGCAACAAAATTCACTATATCCGTCACTTCGACCGGAGGGAGAAGTCCCCTCGGGCGGATGCACCTTAAAATTCACGTGGAATTGATTCGGGGGGAAAAGGAAATTGACTTTCTTCCAGAAGTAATAAGCACTAACTTAGCTGATAAAGCCAGGATTTTGATATGGACAGACCAACATTCAGAACGGAACTGCAAATACCAGGTTCACCAGTAAAGATTGGATTGAAAGACGTGGTTGTCACCATGGGTTCATGTTTTTCTGACGTAATAGGTGGGTACCTCCAATCACATAAATTCGATGCGACAGCCAACCCTTTCGGTACGGTTTATAATCCCATTTCTATATTTAACCTCTTGTCATCAAAGGTTTGGGAAGAAGATAAATTTGTGGAATCGAATGGGTTGTTTTACCATTATGATGCCCATTCTTCCTTTCTTGCCACCTCCAAAGACGAGCTGGCCGGCAAGTTGCAACGAGTGAAGGACGAGGTTGATGAAAAGTTACAAAAGGCCAATTGGTTGGTCATTACTTTTGGTACTTCATTGGTTTATAAGATGAAATCTACGGGTGACGTTGTAGCCAATTGCCATAAAGTGCCCCAAAAGCACTTTTCCAAGCATGCCCTGTCGATGAAAGAACTGACAGAAGGTTTTGATTCATTTTACCAGGCCATTAAACGCTCCAATCCTTCTCTCAAACTGCTGCTTACGGTGAGTCCTGTTCGGCACATCAAAGATGGCTTGGTTGACAACTCCTCTAGCAAGTCAAAACTCAGGGTATTGTGTGATATGTGTAGTGATGCCTATGATGGGGTGTATTATTTCCCTTCCTATGAAATCATGTTGGATGACTTGCGCGATTACCGGTTTTACAAAGCCGACATGATCCATCCCAATGATGTGGCTGAGGAATATATCTGGGATAAGTTTCAACAGGTATATTTTGACCAGGACACCCAAAACTTTGTAAGGCAGTGGGAGAAAATCAAGTTGGCCATCAACCACAAACCGTTCAGCAGGGAGTCACCTGCCCACCAGAGATTCCTGACAAGTACCCTCGCTGCGCTGGAAAAATTCAGAGGAATTGTTGACATAAGTGAAGAAGAAAAAATCCTAAAGGAACAAATGATATGAGTTCAAACCACTTGATCAAAGAATCAAGCCCGTATTTGTTGCAGCACGCCCATAATCCTGTGAACTGGTATGCCTGGAATGAGGAATCCTTAAAAAAAGTCCGGGAGGAAGACAAGCCCGTCATAGTCAGTATCGGTTATTCCACCTGTCATTGGTGTCATGTGATGGAGCGTGAATCATTCGAAAACGAGGATATAGCTGCCGTAATGAACGAACATTTCATTTGCATCAAGGTAGATCGGGAAGAGCGCCCCGATGTGGACCAGGTATATATGGATGCCTTGCATGCGATGGGGTTACAAGGTGGTTGGCCACTCAACGTTTTTTTAACCCCCGACCAAAAGCCTTTCTACGGTGGCACCTATTTTCCGCCACAGGGATGGAAGGGCCTGTTGTTGAATATCGCAGAAGTTTACCGATCTAAAAGGGATGCCCTGGAAGAGTCTGCCCGGAAATTTGAACAGGCACTCAATAGGGATCCGTTGGGGAATTTTGGAACGGGAAAAGCACCCATTGACAAAAGCTCCCTGGATAAGATCAATACCAACCTTGTCAATGGTTTCGATACAGAAAAAGGAGGAATGGGAGCCGCTCCGAAATTCCCTATGCCCGCAATATGGAAATACTTGATTCAATATCTATCGCAGGATCAAAATCAGGAGTTGTCCGATCAGTTGCACCTGACTTTGGAAAGGATTGCCCTTGGTGGCATCTATGACCAGGTGGGGGGTGGGTTTGCACGCTATTCCACAGATGCTGACTGGTTTGCACCACATTTTGAGAAAATGTTGTACGACAATGGTCAGTTGATGAGTGTCTATAGCAGCGGGTATAGGTTGAAACAATGTCGGCTTTATAAAGAGGCAGTTTATCAAACTGTTGAATGGTTGTCAAGGGAAATGATGAATGACAAAGGAGGGTTTTATTCAGCCCTGGATGCTGATAGTGAGGGACAGGAAGGGAAGTTTTATGTATGGACTGAGCAGGAGTTGAAAAATAACCTGGGGGATGACTTTAGCTTTGTTAAGGCATATTACAATACCACTGCAGCTGGCAACTGGGAACATGATTGGAATATCCTGCATAGGAAAGTTGACGACCAGGCTTTTTGTGCCCAAAACCAAATCGACGAAGCTTCGTTGGGAAGGTTGGTCGCTTCTGTCAATAGCCGCCTACTGGAACAACGCTCAGAAAGGATCAGACCCGGATTGGACAATAAGGTGCTGTCCGGGTGGAATGCACTGATGGCCAAAGGCTTGTTGGATGCTTACAATGTTTTTGGAGAAAAATCATTTTTGGAACTTGCAGTAAACAACCTGGAATTCATATTGCACGAACTCATCGATGGGGATGTCCTATATCATTCATCAGGGAAGCAGATACCTGGCTTTATGGACGACTATGCGTTGGTCATTGAAGTGCTAGTGGAAGCCTATCAGGTTACTTTTGAGGAGTCATATTTGCAAACAGCTGAGAGCTTGACAGATTATAGTATTAAGAATTTTTACGATGAAGAAAAAATGTTTTTTTTCTATACATCAAGAAAGTCCGAACGGTTGATCGCTGACAAAAAGGAAATTCATGACAATGTGATACCGGCTTCCAATTCGGTAATGGCTTCCAACCTGCTGAGGCTGGCGGTGGTTTTGGACAATCAGGATTACCACGACATTGGTTCTTCTATGGTTAGTTCCTTGGTGCCTTTGATTGAAAAAGAACCTCGCTATATGGCCAACTGGGCGACTGCCCTGCATCAGGTGGTACACCCGCCTTTTGAGGTGGTAGTAGTGGGCGACAGGGCTCAGGAACTCAGGAATGAACTATCGAAGCATGCATTGCCCAACCATATTTTTGCAGGCACCATCACTGTTTCCGAGTTGCCTTTGATTCGGGATAGAAAAGCCCTGGATGGCCAAACCACCATCTACGTATGCCGCAACAGGACATGTCAGCTACCTGTTCATACAGTGCAGGATGCCTTGCAGCAAATGGGACTGTCAGTTTGAATCTTTGGATTTGAACAGTACAAAACCACGTTTTTCAGGACTAAGCAGAAGCAACGCTAGGATAAATTGCAAATTTGTATGAACCTTGCGCCATGTCAATTTCTAAATACGCAAGGGTTCCCTTCGATCCTTCAAAATGGCCTTTTTTTTATGGATGGGTAATTATTTTACTGGGTACGCTGGGCATACTGGTGAGTATCCCAGGCCAAACCATCGGGGTGTCAACTTTTACCGACAGCCTTATAGAGGTCTTGTCGATCAATAGGGACCAGATCAGTTTGGCCTATATGATTGGTACGGTATTGAGCTCTTTTTTGCTCACAAAGGCTGGGAAATTGTACGATACGCATGGTGTGAGGGCAGTAGCAGGCCTTGGCTCTATTTCACTTGGACTTTCGCTGATCTTGCTCAGTCAGGTTGATAAAGTAATAGGTTGGCTTGGTATATCTGGTCAGGTAGTGCCCATAGTGATGGTAATGGTTTTTGGGTTTTCATTTATCAGGTTTTTTGGGCAAGGGGTGCTTACATTGGCTTCCAGGACTATGATGATGAAATGGTTTGATGCCAGGAGGGGTTTTGCCACAAGTTTCAGCAATGTTTTCACAGCACTTGGATTTTCTGTTGCCCCGGTTTATATAGAAATGTTGATACAGGAATTTGACTGGAATGGGGCCTGGCTTGTAATGGGTGTATCTGCGGCTCTAGTTTTTCCAGTTGTAGTTTTTATTTTTTTTAGAAACAGTCCCAATGACGTGGGCCTTATGCCCGATGGGGGCAAAATGACCAAGAAGGAGCGAAAGCCACTTTTTCCCATCCTCAAGGAGTTTGAGCTTTCAGAGGCGCGTGTTACCCTGGTTTTCTGGGTGTTTGCGTTGTTTATGGCCATGCAGGCACTGTATATCACAGGGTTTACCTTTCATGTGGTTTCCATATTCGATTCAGTGGGCATGTCGCGAAGTGTGGCAATTGGTATATTTCAGCTTATGGCCATTACTTCAGTGGCCACCAGCCTGTTGTTTGGGTGGATCAGTGATCACATCAGGCTCAACTACCTGCTCTACAGCAAAGGAGCAGCAGCCACCATTGCCTTGTTGGGGTTGGTCTTTTTGGGAAAATATGAAGTGGCCTACTTTATGCTCGTTATAGGTTCCGGTATTATGACCGGACTGTTTGGTGTCATTACTACGGTATCCTGGCCAAGGCTGTTTGGCAAGAAGCACCTGGGCGCCATCAGTGGGTTTTGTATGACCATCATAGTTTTTGGTAGTGCCCTGGGACCTATGCTCTTTAGTTTGTCCAAAAGCCAGACCGGTAACTACCAGTTGTCGGCATGGGTTACATTGGCTTTGTTTTTAACACTTACGGTATTGGCCACTCTTATTAAAAACCCCCAAATCGGCCTTAACAAAGATTCGGAATAGGGACGAACCAGTTGATAAGGCAAAAAAGAGGCTGTCTCAAAAGATTTAAACTTTTGAGACAGCCTCTTTAAGCTTCCGCTATTACTTTGCTTAAAACTCCTGTGCACCAAATTCACTCTTAATAAATTTGGCTTTTTTGCCAGAGCGGTTGATGGTGTAGCTCAGGTTGAGCATCACTACATCCACTTCATACACGTAATTGGTAGTGGTGTAGAATTCATTCTCGCGCCATGTGGTAATGCGCTGCTCATTGGCGTCCAACAGTCCCATGTCCATATTGAGCCATTGCACCGTGGCTGTCAGCCTGTTGTCCATCCAGCTCTTCTTCAATGTGAGGTTGGGGGAGAGGTACCTTGAATCTTCCCCTTGTGCCGTATTCCTGTTGGATAAATAGTTGATTGACCACTGTAGGCTCAGGGTAGGGGAAAGGTCAAAGGTAGTATTGGCATTGATGCTGTAAATGGTGCTGGAGCTGTTCACCGGAATCAATTCCCCTCCATCAAACACTGGGTCAAATTTGAACTGGCCTTCAACATTGTACCTGTAGATGTTTCCCCCAGCAAATATTTGCCACCAGCTAGTAGGCTTCAGTTCAGTTCCTATTTCCAAGCCAAGTGAGCGGCCTTTCCCAACATTGGAATAAATCCTATTGAGGATGCTGTCATTGTATATAGTGTTCACCCTGTTGATCAGGTTGGCTGTATTTCGGAAATACGCCGTGGCAAATACCGAATGGGCATCTATATCTTTCACCACACCCAGCTCAACAATATCTACAAATTCAGGAAGGAGGTTTTTGTCGCCCTGTTCCAGGGTTTCTGAGTGCTCCCTTTCCGGAAAAGGGTTCATCTTGAAAGTGGTGGTTCGCTGGATCCTTTTACTGTAGGCAGCCTTCACCCTGAATGTTTCGTTTACCTCATATTGTACATTAGCCGACGGGAAAGGTTTTACAAAATCGTATTTCAGGTTTTCTGCGGGCGACCCTGTTTTGTCCTGAAGTTCCAGCTCCCTATCCATCATTTCAATCCTCAATCCGGCTCCATAACTCACCCTGCCCTTTTTGCCCGAAAGTTGCGCATATCCCGAGTGTATTTGCCTTTTCAAATTCACGCTGCTGGAAAAATCAGGCACCAGTTCCCGTTCTTTAGTTTCGTTGTTTAGGCGGTCATACACAAAGTCGCCCGTATGGTCCAGGTTACGAAATTGGTAGCCAGCTTCTATGAAACCTATCGCCAATGGTTTGGACTTGTAGTCAAGCAACAGCCTGGTTCCGTTTAGGGGGTTGTCATTCGTGTTGAATTCGTCTTGATAAACGATATTGGTGTCGGGCCAGCCGAAGTTGATGTTGGTGGTGGGCCCACCCAATAAGGTGTACTCGTAGAGCGCAGATGCGCTTAGTTCCGATTTGTTTTCGAAAATATGCTTGTAGTCCAGGCTTCCCAAAACGAAATCCCCTCTACGGATACGCAGGTTTTCGTTGTAATATTGGATTTCATAGATGCGGTTGTTGGAGTTGGCTGGCGAAACCGCATGGTTGTCGTAATACACGATATCTGCCGTACGGTCTTTAGACCTTTTTCCTGCAAAGAAACCAGCGTTGAAACTGTTATTGGGATTGGGGTTGTACCCTACAGAAAACCGACCAGAGTAGTTGGTTTCGTCGAAACTACGCTCCCCGTCCGATGGAAACTGGTGTTTGGTATCATCGATAATGGTGTACACGTCACCTTCCCTGTGGCCTGAGATGTCGTTTTTCAAATAGCTGGCCCCTGCGGAGATATCCCATTTATCTTTGTGGTAGTTGAGCGCAAAGTCTCCGCCGTACCTTGAGGCTGCCTCCTTGTTGTCGTAATCTTCTATGCTTGGAAGTCCTATTTTTGTATTGAACTGCATAAACAACCCATCGGTAGCCCCTTTTTTGGTTACAATATTGATGATGCCTGCCTTTCCCTCCGGGTCATACTTGGCCGACGGTGCAGTTACTATTTCCACATTCTCAATGGAGTTGGCTGGCATCTGGTTTAGGATAATGGAAGGGTCGGTTTGTACCGGTTTCCCATTGATAAGCACTACAAAACCAGAACTGCCCCTTACGGTAATTTCCCCAAGTCCATTCACATTTACCGAAGGCATGTTTTTGATCACGTCGGTGGCTGTACCTCCCTTGGCGGATTCAAATTGATCCGCTGCATAGACCTGCCTGTCGATCTTATTGATGGCGGTGAGTTTATCCCCTTGCACTTCGATTTCCTGTAGCATTTTTTGGTTTGGCGAAAGGGTTATTCTTCCTAGGTTCAGTTCCTGCTTTTTCGTGAGGGTTATGTTGCTCATGTTTTGGGTATCATATCCCATAAATTGAGCAATTAGGTAGTATTCCCCAGTTTTGATGCTGGTAATCTTGAAAGTGCCGTCGAGAGAACTTACCGTACCTGTCACGAGCGAGCTATCTTTTTCAAGGTACAGCGCCACATTTCCGTATTCTATAGGTGCATTTTGTGATTGGTCGAATAGTGTTCCTTGTATGGTTGATTGGGAAAAAGCCTGCCATATTCCTATAAGGCAGAAAGTACTCAATAATAATTTTTTCATTTAATATTTTATTCGATCTTTATGCAAAGAACGAGACCTGAAATCAATAATTACGGTAGATTTTTGCAAATAATGGTAAATTTTTAAACAAGTCTCGACCGGTATTCCACTGGGGTGAGCCGGGTAAGCGACCTGAAAAACTTTGTAAAATTAGAAGAATCACTAAAATTTAAAGAATAAGCAATCTCCGAAATATTCAACCCTGTATGGGTAATGAGGTTTTTGGCTTCCACAAGCAACCTTTGTTTGATGAGATCGGCAACCGTCATGTTGCAGGTGGATTTACAAATAGAATTAAGACGGTGGACACTCAGGTTCATCAAAGCTGCATAGTCTGCCGGGCTCCTTAGCTTAATGAAATTTTCATTAAGTAAAGTTTTAAATTGATAAAATTCCGATGCTGTAGAGCTGGATGCCTGACCTGGCGAACTTGCCGTGCTTAGGGCCTTCAATACGATGAGGTTCAGATAGGCGCACATGATATCAATGGATTTTCCGGCCTTATATTCTCTGTAAAATTCCTCGAGGATCAGGAACAGGCCTGAATCTTCAGGCAACTCAAATTTATCAGGGATGTTGTAGAGGTTATTGTTTAAGACCGGATTATCAGCCACTAATTGTTCTTTGAACAGTATCACATAACCTTCCGGGATTTGGGAAAAATCCCAGCAATGCACCTGGCCTTCTTTGAGGTTGAAGCCCATTTGAGGATGGATTTCAAACGAATCATTGTCGATTATATGAGACCCTGAGCCAGCAGACAGGAAAATCAACTCGTGGTATCCGCTATGTTTGTGGGGCTTGGTAGGTTTGATGATAGGCTTCATCTTCGAAACTTTCATCAAAACATTGTCCTCAATTTTTTTCTTCGACCGTATCATCATCTACCATCAAGTGGATCAGGCTTTTTGTTGTTTCATCAATTCTCTAAGCCGCATACACTGTGTATGGCCCAAACGATCAATCGCCGGGCAAAGGCGGCCTGCGCAAATACTTTGCCAAAAGGGTGTTTTTGTGGAATGAACATAAAAAAACCGCTAGTTTTTAAGAAGCGGTTGGTGTTTTTGAAAGACATTTTGAATTATTCCAACAAAGAAGCGTATTCGTTTACCATTTTCACCAGATCCTTGCCTTTTACCCGGATAGCAGCTGGTGATGATTCTACCAGGTGTTTGGTCGATTGGTACAACTTGTTTTTCTTGCTCAAGTTGTTGGAAAAGGTCTTTTTATCCAATTCCGATTCGTCAATCGACTTGCCTATTTGTCCCAGGGTTTTCTTGTCCTCCTTTATGTCTTGTTTCATCCATGGAATGATCTGGTTCACGACTTCCTTGGCATCTGCAAACTTACGATCGGCAATAGCTTTTTCAAGTTTTTGGGATGCATCCTGAAGGTTCATATCTCCTTCTTTTGCACTTTTATCGGTTATCCCGAATGCACATAAAGCCGAAAAAAAGATAGCGGCCAATATGCCAGTGCCGAGTGTTTTGACAACATTTTTCATAACTCATACTTTTGGTTAACTCTCAAATTTACCAATATTTTTCATAAAATGCTAATATACAGATGTTTGAGATGATTGAACTAAAGCTAGTATTTTGATATTTCATGTAAATATCTTACACGTAGTGTTTTATTTTTTATATTATTTTAAAAGGGGGTATAACGAAGAAAGCCAATGACACTGGTGCGCATTCCACTACAGGATGATGTGCATGGTGCCTTTGTAAAAAAAAGTTTAGTTTTGTTGCACTTTTTTAAATCTTTGGCGCAACAGGCACCTTTACAATGTGGTTAAACTGAAGTTCGAATACCTGATTTGATAATTAAATGAGAGGAAGGGAATTACATATTTTAAAAGATGAGGAAATATGGCAGGTTTTCAAATCAGGCAACCAAGACGCACTTGGATACATTTTCAGGACTTATATTAAAGTACTGTACAAGTACGGCAACAAGTTTTGCGCCAATGGGCAGGTGGTTGAAGATTGTATCCAGGATTTGTTTTTGACCATCTGGAAAAACAGGCAAAACCTTAGCGCCACCAACTCCATCAAACTTTATCTTTTAGGCGCATTGAGGAAGAAGTTGATCCGTCAATTGGCAACTGATGAAAAACTTCGTGTGGAGGGCGACATAGACGACCGCTATTCATTCGACCTCCAGTATGATCCCCAGGAATTGGAGTTTGGTATTCAAACCAGGTTGTCCAACGCCAAATTGGTGAGACAGTTCATAGAGCACCTGTCAAAAAGGCAAAAAGAAGCCATATATCTCAAATTTTATCAGGAGATGGACTATGATGAGATAAGCCTGGTGATGGAATTGAGCTATCAGTCTGCCAGAAACCTCGTGTATAGCAGCTTAAAATCCCTAAAGTTGCAACTCAGGCGCCATTCCGTTTCATGACCTGTTAATGAGACAGTCTCAAAAGTATTTCGTCATTACGAGACCTAATTTTTGGTTTCCAAAACGCACAAATTGAAATGACGGTAGGATGTGCTATTTCGCTGGTGCGAGCCTTTGGCTCGTATCTGGTTTTATGGATACGAGCCAAAGGCTCGCACCAGCGTAACCTGTTTATAATCAATTCTTTTGTTAAGAACGTCATCGGTAACGGAGTGAAGCCTGCCTGTCGGATTAACCTTCTATGTATAAGTATTTTGTGTGGTAGTTGAGCGGCTTTTTAAAAGGGCTTGATCTTCTCTCACGAAAAAAATCAAAAAAAACCAAATTTTTTTGAGTACAAAACACCACCTCGTGTAATTACTGTTTGATCAAGGGCGAACTTTAAACATTCATTGGCCCAGTTGGTTTATTGCTTTTAATCATGAAAGAAAATTATCATAAACATACCGTAGAAGACTTTGCGCAGGATACCTTTTTTCAAAAATGGGTAAAAAACCCCGATGAGGAGTGTGAAGAATTTTGGTCAGATTGGTTAAACAAAAATTCCGCCAGGATATTTGAAGTCAATGAAGCCGTAGAAATGGTTAGGTCCCTGCGATTTGTAGAAGCAGACCTTGATGAGGGGAAAGTGGAGGCACTTTGGAATAGCATTTCAAAGGACATAAAACACGAAACAAATGGCCGGAATTTTTTGGTAAGCAAAAAATCATCCAGCTTCCTTTTGAAAATAGCCGCAGCACTCATTCCATTGTGCATCATAGGATATGTGTACCTTCAGGAAGGGTACTTTGCCAACGAAGAAAAGGTGGCACAAGCAATGAATATCAAAAAGGACAACCCGAACGGCAAGAAATCACAATTCACATTGCCCGATGGCACCAGGGTGTTTTTAAACGCCAACAGCAAACTGGTTTATTCCAGCCTGTTCAACGATGAGATAATTAGAAAAGTGAAGTTAAAAGGCGAGGCTTTTTTTATGGTGAAAAAGGATTCGTTGAGGCCTTTCATCATAGAGTCTGGCGATTTGCAGGTGCAGGTATTGGGCACATCTTTCAATGTAAGGGCTTTTCAGGATGAGGAGCAAATCACTGTAGCCGTGGAGGAAGGCAAAGTGAGGTTGCAAAACAAAACCAATGCAGATGACGGGGAGTCCATCGTGCTGTACCACCACGACATGGGCATATTTGAAAAAGAAAGCCAGGAACTCTCAAAAGAAAAGGTAGTGGGAAATGAGGTCTTTGACTGGAGAAATGGGATCATCCACTTCCGCCAGGCCGACTTTAAAAAAATCCAAAAAACCCTGGAGCAATGGTATGGGGTTTCATTTGTCATCAATGGGAAAATCGATTCCAGGAAGGATTTCACCGGAAGCTATGCCAATAAGCCATTGAGCACAGTACTGGACGGTTTGAAGTTTGTGTATGAATTTGAATATCAGATAGACGACAAAACGATAACTATAAACTAAAGCAAGAGCACTATGAAAAAAAACAATACCAGTTAGCCCTAAAAAAGAAATCCCATGAAGCTGAATAAATCATTGGGGAATGCCTATTCAGCCCTCACGGGACACGCCACAAATTTTTAATAGACTGTTTCAACTAAAAACTTTAAGTGACATGAAGACAAAAATACTTAAAAATATTTTGATTATGACAAAATATGGAATATCGGGTATAATGCTTCAATGTGTTTTGTTTTCCTTCATTACAGCCAAGGAAATAAACGCACAGAAGAAGAGTATAGAAGATATCTATATTACCATTGACCTGAAGAACGCTACAATAGAGAAGGTGTTCGAAAGCATTGCGGAGAAAACACCCTTCAATTTTGCCTATAAGCAGAGTATGCTTTCAAAGAGCAAAAAAATCAACATAGCCGAAACCGACAAATCGCTTGGCGATGTGCTGAGAAAAGTAGCACGGGTATCCAATGTGCAATTTAGAAGGGTGGACGAAACCATTCACGTAAACAAAAGGGAGTCCAGGGAGAATGCAGTACAGGAGGTATTTGCAGACATCCCTGTTTCTGGTAAAATCGCCGATGAAAATGGTGATGGGCTGCCAGGTGCAGCGATCGTAGTGAAAGGGTCTGCCGGAGGTACAGTCACCGATTTGGAGGGCAACTACAGAATTGATGTGCCTTCTTCCGAGTCTGTATTGGTGATCAGCTTTGTAGGCTACAAAACGAAAGAGGTAACAGTAGGGTCAAGGACTACTATTGATATCGTAATGGATGTGGATGCCACAGCATTGGAAGAAATCGTTGTTGTAGGATATGGTGAGGTAAACAGGAGGGACTTAACAGGAGCTATTGGTTCTGTTCAGTCAGTGGATATTGTACGTTCAAACCCTGTTCAGGCTGCTGCAGCCCTTCAAGGACAAGTAGCTGGGGTGAACATTAACAAGGTAAGTAACCGACCGGGTGAAGGGTTTAATATTGACATCAGAGGGTTGAGTACTTTCGACGGGTCTAGTGAACCTTTGGTAGTTGTGGACGGAGTAATGGGGGCAAACATGAATGTGTTGAACCCAAATGATATTGAGTCGATTGATGTATTGAAAGATGCTTCTTCTACGGCTATTTATGGTTCTAGGGGTGCCAATGGCGTTATACTTATTACTACAAAAAGAGGAAAATCGGGCAAGCCGAAAATCACTTACAATTCTTATGTAGGTACAAAAGTGATGGCTCACATGCCTACTTTTCAAACTGCTCAGGAATTTGCTCGCCATGTATTTGAATTGTGGCCTCAGGAAACAGGCAAAACACTTGCAAGCAACAGGGCTTCAACGGATAGCCAGGATGCAATAATAAACTCAGGACAGAGTACAAATTGGGTTGATTTGGTTACGGAATCAGCAATACAAACTAGCCATACTTTAGGATTGACAGGAGGAACAGACAATACTACTTATGATTTTTCTGTTGGATACCTAAATGAAGGAGGAAATACTATTCATTCTGGATTTAAGAGATACACGATAAAAGGAGGAATGGAAAGTAAGATCAATGATAAAGTGAAAGTTGGTTTGACTTCTTATTACACCTTTAGCAAGCAAGCTCTATCTTCCCTGGAAGTTTTACGTTCTGCTTTAAGGGCAAGGCCTACAGGTACTGTATTTACCAAAGATTTGCAAGGTGCTGATGCAGCTGGCGATAAAGATTGGAATGGATATGCTGTATTTATGGGTATCAATGACAATCAGGTAATTAACCCAGTAGTTGAAGCACAACCGGAAAATTATCAAAGGGAACAAAGAACTTCGTCATTACTGGCTAATGCTTACATTGACTATGAGCCGATAAAGGGATTGTCCTTTCGTACATCGATTTCGACATCTATTTTAAATGGCCAAGATGGGGAGTATAGAGGCAATTACACCAAATCTCAAAAAACCACAAGGGGGGCAAGGGCTAGTTTGAGAACTAACGCAACTTCATCTTATACTTTGGACAATATTTTGACGTATAAATTGGATGCTGGCGATCACAATGTGACCGTAACAGGACTTCAGAGTTTATTCCAACAAAGAGACCAGTCTTCCAATACGGCAGCTCAGGATTTGCCTTATAACTCACTTTGGTATGCCCTGGGAACAGGTAATGTAACCAGTTGGAGTACTGGTTTAGTAGAACGTTCAATCATGTCATACATGGGACGTATAAACTATGCTTTTAAAGATAAATATTTGCTTACTGTTACAGGTAGAACTGATGGTGCTTCACAGCTATCAGAAGGTAACAAATGGCAGTTTTTCCCTTCAGTGGCCTTGGCCTGGAGGTTGGGTGATGAAGATTTTATAAAAAATGCCAACTTATTTTCTGATTTGAAATTGAGAGTAAGTTATGGTGAGGTAGGTAATGCCTCTTCTGTAGATCCTTACCAAACACAATCTACCATCGCACAAACATTTTATGATTTTGGTGGATCAAGTGCCAATGGGTTTGCGATCAACAACCTATCTAACAGAAATTTGGTATGGGAGAGAAGTAAAGAGTTGAACTTAGGTTTGAATGTTGGCTTTGCTCAAAATAGAATTACTGCATCTATAGAAATCTACAACAGAAAAACTGTTGATTTGATCTTGGGTGACAAGTTGCCAAATGCAACAGGGTACACTGATGTGATTGCAAATGTTGGGGAAATTAAAAACTCAGGAGTAGAAATTTTGTTGAACACAGTGAATGTTGCCAAGCAGGATTTTAGATGGAATACTACTATCACCTTTACTAAGAACAACAACGAAGTAACGAAACTGACAGGTGGGCTTACTGAGGATATTGGAAACAATAGGTTTGTAGGAGAGTCTGTAAAGGCCTTATACTACTGGGAGAAAAATGGTATTTGGCAAACAAATGAGTCAGATATAGCGGATGGATATGGCTACTTGCCAGGTCAGGCTAAGTTTGTTGACCAAAATAACGACGGGGCAATCGATGCAGAAGATAGAGTGATTGTGGGGGACGAAACGCCTAGTTTCTTGATGGGTATTCGCAATAAGTTGAATTATAAAAACTTTGATTTCTCATTTTTCATGTACACCCGTCAAGGCGTGATGTGGAAAAACAATTACTTGACTGGAACATTTGGTGATACTGGTAATACTCGCTATAATCATGATGCTACGCTAGACTACTGGACTACTTCTAACCCATCTAATACCTACTGGGGATTTAATGGTGCTGGTCCAGGGAATAGTAAAAATTCCTTCTCAGTGGTGTCAGCTAATTTCGTGAGAATCTCTGATATTACTGTTGGTTATTCATTTCCAGAAAGTGTAATGAGTAAACTAGGATTAGGTTCAGCTAGAATTTATGCTCAGGCTAACAACCCGTTCCTATTTACAAGTTACAAAGGCTTTAATCCTGAGTACAACGGTAACACATACAATGATGATGTGTCATTCGCTACTTACATGTTGGGATTAAATGTTTCTTTCTAATACCTATTTCTTTCACGAAAAAAATAATAAAATGAAGATATATAAAAAATGGCAGGTATTTGCCACTGCTGTATTGATGCTATCATCAGTTGGGTGTAGTGATTTTTTGGACGAGGAGGCTGTTTCTTTACAAACAGCGGAAAGTTATTATGTAACCGCAGAAGGTTTTGAAGACCTTTCAAAATCTATATACCCATTGCTTAGGGACCTCATTAAGCAGAGGGATTTAGTAATGCAGGGTACGGATATTTTTAGCCAGGGAAACTGGGCCAATGCTGCTACTTCTGTTGGAAGTCCATTAAATGAATACAATGTAAACTTAGGCCCTTCGATAGGCTCAGTAGCTTCATTGTGGAATTTATTATATAGAGAAATAAATAGAACCAATACTGTAATCAGTAGGGCAGATGGTGTAGTGGGTATGGATGAAGCATTGAAGGAAGATCGTGTAGCTGAAGCTAAAGTACTAAGGGCGCTTGCATTGTTTTACGCAGTGCAACAATGGGGAGATGTCCCAATGCCTCTGGAAGAAACAACCACAGGCAATAAAGAAGTGATCAGAGTTTCTGCAGCTGATGTTTATACTCAGATCATTAGTGATTTGACAGCAGCGGAAGCGACCCTACCTGTAACAGCCACTGATTATGGAAGAGTTACAAAGGGTACTGCACAGTTTTTGTTGGCCAGAGTTTACTTGACAAGAGGATGGAATTATAACAATTCACTGGGTGGCAGCAACGCTGATTTTAACCAGGCTCTTTCTTATGCTGATAAAGTAATTGCAGCCTATCCATTGGCAACCAATTATTCTGATTTGTTTCCAGCCAGAAATGAGAACCCACTGGAAGAAACGAATAATCCATCAACGCAAAATGCTGAAAATGCTGAAATCGTATTTGCAGTTCAGTTCAGCGATGATTTAGTAGCAAATGGTGCTGGAAATGATTATCACCATGCATTTGGTGGCAGTGTGGCTGTACCTGGTGAGGTAGCACGGTCATCGTTTTACAACAGGTACTTGGGTAAAGTAATTGCTACTCCATCTATGTACAGAATGTATGATTCTGATATGGACACCCGCTACTACCACAACTTTTTAAGGGATATTAAAGCATTGATTCCTGTTCCTCAATTCGATACAGGAAATGGTGTAATAGATATTGACCCAGGAGATGTTGTAGTACAATTCAGGCCTTGGGACAACCCAGCCACAACGTCAGCTGAGAGAGGTATGGATGTTGGTGGTGATTTACCTTATGCTGTTGTTAATACTGATCAGTTTCAGGATATCACGAGCTCTACTTTTCATGCAAACAATGTACAACCATTGATGTGGAAATTTTTCGAACCAAATATTCCTTATGATGATGGTTTAGGTACATTCGATTATGCCTTATTTAGGTCTGCAGAAGCTTATTTGATAGCTGCGGAAGCAATAGTAAAAGGTGCTACAGGTGGAGACTTAGGTGGTGCTGAAGTTTATTACAACAGAGTGGTTGACAGAGCTTTGGGAGCCAATGCAGGAGCTACTCCAATGCAGGCAGCTGTTCCAGAAGATGTGTCTTCTACAGCAGCAGTTTCTTATAGAGCTACTGCCGGAACTATTGATATCGATATGATATTAGATGAAAGAGCAAGAGAGCTAATGGGCGAATACGTGAGATGGTATGACTTGAAGAGAACTGAAAAGTTAATTGATAGAGTGAAAACTATGAACCCATGGTCAACTGATGCTGGTATTAGTGCCAAACATTATGTAAGGCCTATACCACAGCAGGAGATTGATTTGGCTTCAAATGAACTAAGTCAAAATCCAGATTACAATTAAATTTCAAAGAGCAGTTGTTACTTCTAGTAAACAGAATTAACACGATTTTATCTCTTGCTAAGTAATAATTGTTTTGACTAAAAAAATGGAGGACACCGTCCTCCATTTTTTTTACAAGACAAAAAACACAAGGATTTATTGCCAAATAATTGAGCAGATACATTTTGGTCCATTTATTTGATGTGCCACATGGTAAAATGTTGTGGAAATATTAACTTGAAGGCCAACAAAAACGAATCACTGATGAAACAAAAAACAAGAAGGGACTTTGTAAAGATATCTGGCCTGTCTTTGGCAGCTGCGCTTGCACCAATCGGACAAGTAGCTGCAAAACCTTTGAAAGCAAAAAGTAAACTCAAACTAGGCCTGGCTTCCTATAGCCTCCGAAAATTTACCCAGGCCCAATCCATCGAAATGACAAAAAGGGTTGGCTTGGATTATGTATGCTTCAAAAGTATGCACCTGGCTATGGATGCTCCGGTGGCCGAGCTGAAAAGTAGTGCAGAAAATGCAAAAAAAGCAGGTGTAAACCTGTATGGGGCAGGGGTGGTGTACATGAAGACCAGGGCAGAAGTTGATCAGGCGTTTGAATATGCCAAAAACGCAGGAATGTCGGTGATAGTGGGAGTGCCTGCGCACGATCTGCTGAACTACACCAACGATAAGATAAAAGAGTACAACATCAAGGTAGCCATTCACAACCACGGGCCGGGTGACGACCTGTACCCCAGCCCGGAGAGTATCTTTGAAAAGATAAAAGACCTTGATCCGAGGTTTGGCATCTGTATGGACATAGGGCATACCCAGCGTATTGGCGTTGATCCTACAGAGGCTGGCAAAGAGTACTTCAAACGCTTGTTCGATCTGCACCTCAAAGATGTGGACAGTGCCACCAAAGATGGTAAAACCATTGAAATTGGGCGGGGCGTAATAGACATCCCCAGATTTATAGACATGCTGCTGGACAAAGGGTATGAAGGGGTGGCCAGTATAGAATTTGAAAAAGATGCGGACGATCCCATGCCTGGCCTGTCAGAGTCAGTAGGTTATGTAAAAGGCTGCATCGCCTCCCTTTTGCGATAGACCGAAATCCGGAGCTGGCTTTTATTTTAAACAAACATTAGATAGAACGAGTGTGTGCCGTATGGTTCAACACCCGACCACATTTATAAAAATTGTACCTATATATGAAACCTAGAGTATCGAGAAGTATTATTTTCTGCTATTTGCTGGCGGCTTTCATTTGCGGATGTCAGGCACCAGTACAGGAAAAAGAACAAACAGTAAGCGTGAAAGAACCAGTTGACAAGGTGTACCCATTTCTGGATGCGGCCAATTCAAGATGGTTTTTCTTTTCGTCAGCATGTCGGCCATTTGGTATGGTAAACTTAAACCCCGATACCGAGGTTGAAGGTGCCTGGGGCAGTGGCTATAGGTATAATGTGACCAACATCAAGGGTATCTCGCATGTGCATGCCTGGCAGCTATCGGGCCCATCGGTAATGCCGGTTGTTGAAAATGACGGAGTGGATCCATTAGCAGATTTCTACTCCGACTTCAGTCATGACACTGAAAAAGCATCACCGGGCTATCACAGCTTCGTGCTCGACCGGGGAGGAATTTCTGTGGAACTTACCTCTACCAAGCGGGTAGGCTTTCATCACTATAAGTTCCCCGAAAAGGGTAAGCCTGCGATAGTTTTTAACCTAAAAGGAAACCATGGCCCCACACTTTTGACCGAAGGTGAATTGACGCTCATTGACGAAAATACCCTTGAAGGGAAAGTGCGGAACGAGCCTACCCGACGAAGGCCCAGGCCAACCGATGTATTCTTCTATGTGAAGTTTGATCAGAAAGTGAGTGAAGTATCTGGCGAGGGTGGCCGGTTTTTGGTCAAGCTGGATGAATCTGTGGACGATGTACAAATGAAGCTGGCCATTTCCTACACATCTATTGAAAATGCAAGGCAGAACTTAGAAGCGGAATTGCAGCATTGGAATTTTAACCAGGTAGTGGATGAATCCAGAAAGGAGTGGAACGGACTTTTGAGCAGGGTAGAAATAGAAGGGGGAACCGATCAGGAGCAGAGAAGGTTTTATACCGATCTGTGGCACGGACTGCAAGGAAGGAGAACAATTAGCGATGCTAATGGTGCCTACCCGGACAATACCGGAGATACATTCAGGGTGGGGCAAATCCCGCTGGATGGAAATGGCCAACCCAAATTCAACCACTACAACTCTGATTCTTTTTGGGGTGCGCAATGGACTATAAACACCCTATGGCAACTGGTTTATCCAGAGATAGCCGAGGAGTTTTGCAATTCGCTGTTGCAGTATTACAAAGATGGGGGAAGGGTGCCACGAGGGCCTTCAGGAGGCAACTATACTTATGTAATGACAGGAGCTTCGGCCACACCGTTTCTGGTTGGGGCCTGGCTCAAGGGGATCAAAGGTTTTGATATCAATGAAGCTTATGAAGGTTTGAAGAAAGGGCATAGTGCGGCGGGTATCATGTCAAAAGCGGGATATGAGCATGATACGGAAATAGGAGGAGGGCTCAACTATTATATAGAAAAAGGGTATGTGCCTTATCCACTTCCCGAGGGAGGCAATTTTGGTTTCCATCAGGATGGTGGCGGTATGACCATGGAATATGCTTATCAGGATTGGACACTGGCCCAGCTCGCCAAACATTTAGGCAAACAAGAAGACTATGAGTATTTTCTCGCAAGGTCAAAAAATTATCAAAACGTATTTGACAGCTCCATCGGATGGATAAGGCCAAAAGACGTGAACGGAGAGTGGAAAACACCCTACGACCCCTATGAGTACCGCAATGGATTTGTGGAGTCAAGCGGGGCACAAATGACCTGGTTCGTTCCACATGACCTGGATGGATTGGCAGAACTCATGGGAGGAAAAGGTGCTGCTGTGGACAAACTCAATGGTTCGTTCGAAACTGCCCAAAAGCAAGGGTTTACTTCAGGGAAATCCCATGACAAAGAGACCGATGAAAAGAACCGCCGCATACCGATCAACTATGGGAACCAGCCCTCTATCCAGACGGCTTTCGTGTTCAACCGATTGGGTCGGCCGGATTTGACCCGCTATTGGGTACGGCAAGTGATCGACAGTGTTTATACGGGACTCACGCCGGAGGTGGGCTTCAACGGGGACGAAGACCAGGGCCTGATGGGCAGCTTGTCTGTTTTAATGAAAATTGGATTGTTCCAAATGACCGGGGCAGAGGACGACCCTATCTATGACATTACAGTACCGGATTTTGATCAGGTAAGGATAAAGTTGAATAGCGACTATTTTAGTGGGAATGAAATCGTTATTTCCAATAAAGTGCCGGCTACCGAAAACAAATTCAATGCGAGCTTCAACGGCCAATCGGTAACATCTATGCAAATCCCACATTCTGAGTTGGTCAAAGGAGGAAATTTGGAATTGTCCCAAAAGGAATGACCTTGGTATTATATTAGGGTTCGAGTTGCCCATTTTATCAACTCAAACCAACAAGCAGTATAAAGAACTTACTTTCAAAGAACATGAAAAATTTATCCAGAAGATCCTTTTTGAAAACCACTTCTGCACTTTCTGCAGGAATGATGTTTATCCCCAATTTGTATAGCTATTCCCCTAACAATAGATTGAACATTGCCGTGATTGGCGTGGGTGGCAGGGGGCAGGCCAATTGGAGCAAAGTACCACAAGAGAATATAGTGGCCATGTGCGATGTGGATGACAATCGGGCAGCAAAAGGCTATGAGATGGTGCCGGGGGCAAAAAAATACAAGGACTTCAGGGTGATGTTTGATGAAATGGCGAATGAGATTGATGCTGTTATAATATCCACCCCTGACCATACCCATTTTGCGGCTACCATGGCTGCCATGCAGTTGGGCAAGCATGTGTATGTGGAGAAACCCCTGGCCCATAACATCTGGGAACTGCGCACATTAAAAAAAGCCGCCAAGTACTACAAGATTGTTTCCCAAATGGGCAACCAGGGGCATACTACCAATGGCATCAGGCTCATAAAAGAATGGTATGATTCCGGAGTGCTTGGCAAAGTAAAGGAAGTCCATGCATGGCATGGAACCGTAGGTTTTAAACCAGGAGGATATTTCACGAAACCAGCCAGCTTTCCCCCTCCGGCTGACCCAGTTCCCGACTACCTCGATTGGGATTTGTGGTTGGGCCCAGCTGCCGAAAGGCCATTTAATAGTGCCTATGCCCCAAAATCCTGGAGAGGGTTTTATGACTTTGGGAATGGACAATTAGGTGACTGGATTTGCCATACCATGGACGGCCCATTTTGGGCATTGGACCTGGGAATGCCGCATACCGTTGAAGCTGAAGCACCAAATGGCAATACTGACGATTTTAGCTTCATGCCAGACGCTTCAGTCGTTACCTATAAGTTTGGCAAACGCGATAAAAAACCTCCCGTTACTGTGAAATGGCATCAGGGCGGTTCACTGCCGGAAATCCGCCCCGAATGGGGAATAGACGAGTGGGATAAAGGAGGTATGATTATGGTAGGTAGCAAAAATACTTTGATGACGGGAGTAAGGCCCAATAAGCCCAGGCTTTTGATGCCTGATGAAGAATGGGAAGAATTTATAAAAAACCCACCGGAGCAAACCATTCCACGTGTTGGGGAAGAACAGCCTGTACAAGAATGGGTGGACGCCATTAAAAACAATACTTTGCCGGGTTCAAACTTCGATTATGGGGCCGACC
Organism: Cyclobacteriaceae bacterium; assembly: GCA_040222275.1. Taxonomy (GTDB): domain Bacteria; phylum Bacteroidota; class Bacteroidia; order Cytophagales; family Cyclobacteriaceae; genus CAXBNB01. The sequence continues at coordinate 276,816 of JAVKDJ010000094.1, read as the reverse complement.
TGACTGAAATGGGGCTTATTGGCGTAATGGCACAACGTTTCAATACCAAACTGGAATATGATGCCGAAAACATGAAAGTAAAGGACCGTCCCGACCTGGACGCATATATTAAAGAACCTGCCAGGAAAGGATGGGCCTATGGTGAAAATCTTTGGTAAAGGTTTCTTTATCCAAAACTTCAATTCCCGGTAGAAAGACATTACTTTAAAAACTTAAACCAGACATTTGTGGGCATTAACAACAGAAGAAAATTCTTAAAACAAACAGGAGCGGCTGCTGCTGGAGTTTCGATGCTCCCAAATTTATCTTGGGCAGAAGTTTCCAGAAACAAAGTCAATGGATCGGATGAAATCCTTAAAAAACTTTCCGTTTTCAATGATGAAAGGGTAACAGGTCTTTTAGAAGACCAGATAAATAAGCCAGGCGATCGCTGGGATGGAGGTGTGGTCAATATCTATGATTTGCCCAATGTTCACAGCACCTGTTGGTTTATAGTGCGAACCGTTGCGTCTTACGCATCAGAATTTTCCAAATACTATAAGGCATCCGAGTTGGAAGGGCCGCTGACCAAGGCTATGGCCTGTATGCTGAATGTGCAACATGAAGATGGTACCATTGACCTTCATAGCACCAATTTTCATTCTACTCCCGATACAGCATTTCTGGTCAATTACCTGAGTCCCGCCTATGTCTGCCTGCAAAGGTTGAATCCACCTGGTTTGGAAGATTTTTTGTCCCAGCTCAAATCCTTTCTTTTCAACAGCGGCAAATGTCTGCTTGTAGGAGGTATCCATACAGCCAACCACCGTTGGGTGGTGAGTTCGGCCCTTGCGCGTTTGTATGATTTTTTTGGAAACGAAAAATACCTCAAAAGGATGGAGGAATGGCTGGCAGAGGGAATCGACGTGGATCCGGATGGCCAATATACCGAGCGTAGCGTAAGTATTTACAGCCCCACCTGCAACGACATGTTCCTTACCATCGGCAGGCTGCTGGACCGGACAGATTTGATGGATGTAGTAAGGGCCAACCTGGCCATGAGTTTGTATTACATACAGCCAGGTGGCGAAGTGTTGACCGATGCGTCCCATCGCCAGGATAGTGCCCACATAGGTTATGTCAATCGGTACTATTATAGCTACAGGTACTTCGCCATAAAAGACCAAAACCCGGAATTTGCAGCGGTATGTAAACTGATGGAAGAGCAGATGCCTGAGAGGATCAGCGATACTATTTTGCTGCTGTTGGAAGATCCCCATTTTGGACAGAAAATGCCCGCCACGGGAAATATACCAGACAACTATTTTAAAAGGTTTGTACATTCAGGTGTTTTTCGGATCAGGCGTGGAAATACAGATATCTCTGTGATAGAGCAAAACCCTACTTTTCTTTCCTACCGAAAAGGAAATGCCGTGATGCAGTCGATGAGGCTGGGGGCCGCTTTTTTTGGAAAAGGGCAGTTTGTAGCTGAACAAACAGAAGTCAGTGGCAATACCATTATAATGAAACGGTCGCTCACAAAAGGATACTACCAGCCAGTGCCCGAAGATAAGCGTAAAGGGGAAAATGATTGGGCAATATTTCCAAGAGATGAAAGGGAACTGAGTGAAGCCCAAACCATCTATATGACGGTAACCATCAGGGAAGCATCGGGCAAGGTAATTATTGATGCGGAAATTACCGGCACGGACCATGTGCCGGTGACCTGGGAGATGAGCTTTCGGGCAAATGGTGTCCTCAAAGGCGTGGTGCAGGATGAAGCAAACCCGGATGTATATTTTCTTGAGCAGGGCACAGGGCAATTTGAAGTAGGTGAAGACATCATTCGATTTGGCAATGGGATGAATACACACAAGTGGGCTCAGATGAGGGGCCTGCTACCAAAACAGGATGGGTTGAGCGTTTATATTACGGGAAACACACCGTTCAGACATAGATTGGAGTTGGGCTGACTGAGGGTGTAGCAGGATGGTGCAGGATGGTTTTTGTGAAAAAAATTATAGCCTCAGTTGGTGGCAATCAATGCGTAAAATATTTTATTGATTTTGGCTTTTAGGGCCATTTAGGTCAAATGAGTATCGGGAATTGTCAAAAAAGTTGAACCCGACTGCTACAATGAGCAATAGATTTGTGACGACTGATAAGTGTGGACGTGTCCCGATATCTTGTAGAAGTGGCAGAAATCAACCTGCTTTTTTTTTAGAAAAATTAACCCATAAGATCGTATCAACTACACAAACTATTCATAGCATGAAAAACTGTTTACTACTTCCGGCTTTCTTATTGTCCATTTTGTTATTTTCCTGTGGAAAAGAGGAGTCCGGGCCCATCACCGAAAAGATAACTGTGGGCAACATCACCATTCCCGCTGGTTTTGAAATTGAAGAACTGTACAAGCCCGGTGAACACGACCAGGGATCTTGGGTGAGTATCACCAAAGATGACAAAGGAAGGTTGTACGCATCTGACCAATATGGCAATATCTATAGGGTAACCCTACCTTCCAGCACCAATCAACAAGAAAGCATTGAAGTAGAGAAGCTCGATTTGACAATTGGCCTGGCACAAGGGCTGCTCTGGCATGAAGGCATCCTATATGCTGTAGTCAATGCCCGGGAAGATCGGGATATGAAGATCCATAGTGGGTTTTACAAAATCACCGATTCCAATGGAGATGGGGAATTTGATCAAGTCAAGCTCTTGCGTTCGTTTGATGGCCATGGAGAGCATGGACCACACAATGTCATTTTATCCCCCGACAAAAAATCCTTGTATATAGTACTGGGAAACCATACAGATATTCCAGAGGACCTGGGCAGTACCGTTCCAAAAGTTTGGGACGAGGACAACCTGTTGCCAGTGATAAAGGATCCCAGTGGCCATGCCAATAGCCGCAAAGCTCCAGGCGGGTGGGTTGTGAAAACGGATTTTGAAGGCAAGGACTGGACTATCATAGATGTTGGGTTAAGAAATACGTACGACATAGCTTTCAATCCTGATGGTGAATTGTTTGGGTTCGATTCTGATATGGAATATGACATGGGCATGCCTTGGTACAGGCCAATCAGGCTATGTCACTTCACCAGTGGAGGTGATTTTGGCTGGCGGACCGGTACAGGCAAATTTGCCCCCGAATATCCAGATAATTTGCCGGGCATAGCCAACCTTGGACAAGGTTCGCCTACTGGTCTGATGGAAGCAGACGGCCTCAAATTTCCCAAATACTACCAGGATGGCCTTTACCTCTTCGATTGGAGCTATGGCACCATGTACTACGCCAGCCTTACACCAAACGGGAGTAGCTATTCTGTAGAAATGACCGAATTTTTATCTGGCGTACCCTTGCCCCTCACCAACGGAATAGCTGGTGACGATGGTGCCATGTATTTTCTCACCGGGGGGCGCAGACTGGAATCCTCATTGTACAAGCTGACCTACACCGGCAAGCGGCCAAACGAAATTGTGACAAAGGTAGAAAATACCGCAGGGGCTAAAGAAAGGGCACTTAGAAAGGAATTGGAATCCCTGCACAGAAAAAGTGCTCCGGACAAGATATCCTTCATTGCCAACCACCTCGACAATGAGGATAGGTTTATAAGATATGCGGCCAGGGTAGCCATGGAACATCAGGGTTTTGACCTTTGGAAAGAGGAAGTCAACAAGAAACCATCCCCCCTCAAGGCCATCAGCCTGTCGCTCTCTATTGCACGACATGGCGAAGATACTGATCGCCTCAATGCCCTGAAAACCTTACTTGATATCGACTGGAATGGATTGGAAGAGCCCAGAAAGGTGGACTACATACGGGCGATTAGCCTTCTGATGACACGGATGCAGGGTGAACTGCCCCGGGAGTTGGAGGATAAGATCATTGCTGCTTTCAGACCATCATATCTGGCCAGTTCCGATTTGATCAATCGCGAATTGTGCAAGGTGTTGAGTTACCTTCAGGTTGCGGAAATCATTGCCCCAACCATCCAAAAAATGGAAACGGACACTGTTACCGAAGACCTGAAATCCATTTACCTGTCAGGCGACATATCCCAAAGAAGCGACCAGTATGGTAAGGACGTGGAAAATATGCTTAGGAACATGCCCAACCAGCAAAATATCAGTTATGCCAAGAGTCTGAGCATCATTGATGAGGGATGGACAAAGGAAAACCGGGAGCGGTACTTCCGGTGGTACAACAGGGCCCTAAAGAAATCTGGCGGGAAGATGTATTCACAATTTATCCGGGCCATTCAATCGATAGCCCTGGCCAATTTGCCCGATATGGATCGGCAATACTTTGAGGCCCTCGCAGGAGAGGCAATGGAAAACCAGGGAGCGTATATGGCGAATGTTAAACAGCCCGAAGGCCCTGGCAAAAACTGGACGGTAGAGTCATTTGTAAAGGCTTATGAGAAAAATCAGGTTAAAGTCAATTTCGAAAATGGTGAAAATATGTTCAAAGCTTCACTGTGTGGCTCGTGCCATAGTGTCAACGGGCAGGGAGGCAATGCAGGCCCGGAATTGACCAAAGTGGGTACAAGGTTTTCACTGGCCGATTTGGGCGAAGCAATTATCGACCCATCTGCCACTGTCTCAGACCGCTACCGCAATACCATCTATTACATGGATGACGACAGCCAGGTGACAGGCAGGTTGGTCGATGAAAGCGACCGGGACCTTGAAATTAGCACCAATGCGTTTTCCCCTGATTTAACAACCAAGATCAGAAAAGATAAAATTGTGAAACAGGAAGAATCCATGCATTCGGTAATGCCTCCTGCGTTGATCAACAGGCTCAACGAACAGGAATTGAGCGACCTGATAGCCTTCCTGGTTTCTGGTGGAAACAAGAACGACAAAATTTACAACTAACAATGCCTAATGTATAAACTGTCTTTGGTTGGGAGACCAAAGACAGTTTTGTTACCTAAATACTTTACTTATGAAAAAAATATACCTTTTCCTGATACTCTTAGCCGGCATCATAGGTTGCCAACCTTCCTCCGACAAGGCAACTTCCACTGAAGCGGAGGTGGTTTCATTGTTTAATGGAAAAGACCTGAACAAATGGCGCGGGGATTTGCGGATATGGTCTGTAGAGGATGGCTGCATAGTAGGGCAGACAACCCCGGAAAACCAAATTGAACAAAACACTTTTTTGATCTATCAGGTGCCGTTTTCTGATTTCGAGCTTACTTTCAAATACAAAATAATTGGAGGCAATAGTGGTGTTCAGTACCGCGCCAAGGTATTGGACGAACAGCAATTTGTAGTAGGTGGGTACCAGGCCGATATGGAAGCGGGTATCAACCACTCAGGTATTTTGTATGAAGAAAAAGGCCGGGGAATCCTCGCCAAACGTGGTGAAGAAGTGGCTATCGGTGCAGATGGCAAAAAGGACATCAATCAATTTGCCGAAAGCAAAGACATCCAGGCCAAAATCAATATGGAGCAATGGAACGACTACCGCATAGTGGCAGTGGGCGAACGGTTGCAGCATTTTATCAACGGCAACAAAACCATTGACGTGACAGACAAAGAAACTGGCAAGCGAGCCGATTCCGGTATTTTTGCCCTTCAGGTGCACAAAGGACCTGATATGAAAGTTTTTTTCAAAGATCTGAAGCTGGTCAAAAAGTAGGCCGGCTTTTTTCAACTCTTTCTTGCCTTTCAATTTTCAACCACATCAGGTTGGGTAATAATTCTTATCAATATTGCGTCAGTTTGTATTGGTACTCCAATGGTAGTGTCTTACCGTTTGATTTTAGGTCATAACATCTGAAACAAACAGGCAACAATTGGACGCATATAAATTTTGCCTTCATCCAAAACACAAAAGCAGTAAGGACTAAAATTATCCTATACAACCAAACCATTAACCCATTATTCTTATTTTAGTCAAAATTTGAAAAGTTAAAGAAACCGAAAGAATTATCACGGCCCTTAGCTCTATGAAAAGGCAAATGGCCTTTGGAGTGGGTGAAGTCTCAACTATGATTTTTTATGATTGAATGAATACTATGATTAATTATCAACCATAACCAAGAGCTGAAACACGAGAAACTGTCATCTCACAAACACTCAGCGCAATCCTTTTACAATCAAAAAAGAATCATAGCCCATCCCAAAATCAGTCTAATCCTAGTCAAAGATAGAAAAATGAAGAATCATGGTATAGACAACAAATACCCCCTATCCGACCTCACCCACAAGATCATAGGTTGTGCCATGGAAGTGCACAAGACCTTGGGTAATGGATTTCAGGAAGTCATCTACCAAAGGGCCCTGGCTATAGAAATGGAAACTCAGGGTTTGGGGTTTTCACGCGAGCATGAGATGACCATCAACTACAAAGGGATGGATATTGGCACCAGGAGGGTTGACTTCTTTGTGGAAAATCAGGTCATGGTAGAGCAAAAGCAGTGATTCAATTAGAGGATGTGCATTTGGCACAAGCCATCAATTATCTGGAAGCCTATGGTATGGACATTGGTTTACTTATCAATTTTGGCAGCAGAAGCCTGTAATTCAAAAGGGTCATGAAGCCGGGGAAGAAAATCAACCATAGCCCATCCAACAACCAGTCTAATCATAATTAAGACAATATTTGGGAAAAGCCTCACCCCGAACCAATCCGGATTTTTGCCTGACACCTCTCAAAGCGGAGAAGTAAACGCAGGCTTGCAAGATGACGCCTTGTAAATCCACCTGATTCTATCATTTTACCCATACAAAAAACAGCACCCCTAAGCCTGTACTTGTCCTGTAAAAAGACAGTTACACCCTATTATATCTATAAATAAAGGTATTTTAAAGGGTTTGTGTAATAATCCAGTCATTTTTGGCCAAGATACAGATGGTTATTTAAATATAACTCTTGCTAATTTGTATTCTCTTTTGATAATAAACGGCATAGACCAATAGATTATGGGCACACTTAAGGTTCGCAAAACGGTACTTATGATAGGATGCTTCGACACCAAGGGCGAAGATTTTAAATACCTCCACACCTGTATAGAGCGACAAGGGTTGTCTGTTATTTCCATCAATACCGGGGTGCGTGGTACCACCACTGAATTTTTAGTGGACTATGAAGCCGAAGAAGTAGCCTCTGTGGCTGGTGCCGACCTCATCCAACTTCGCGAAGAAGGGGACAGGGGCAAGGCATTGCAAAAGTTGGGGGAAGGAGCCGCCATCATTATCAGCAAGTTGTTGGCAGGCAATAAGATCGACGGAGCTATAGGCATGGGAGGTGGAGGAGGAACATACCTGGCCTTGAGTGCCATGCAGGCCATTCCGCTAGGAGTGCCTAAGCTTTGCCTGACAACTTTAGCCACAAAAGACCTGTCCGATCAGATTGGCACCAAAGACATCACCCTGATGCCATCAGTGGTAGATGTGGCAGGGCTCAACAGCATCAGCAGGCAACTGATCAACCAAGCTGCCGGGGCTATCTGCGGTATGGTGAATGCCGGTAAAGCAGAACAAGCCCAAACCATGGGCAGTATCGCCATCAGCATATTTGGCAATACCACACCTTGTGTTGACAAATGCTCCGCACTGTTAAAAGATATGGGCTATGATGTATTGACCTTCCATGCGGTCGGAGTAGGTGGCAAAACGATGGAAGCCCTTATTCTAGAGGGATGCTTTGATGCCGTACTGGACATCACCACTACCGAGCTGGCCGATAATTTATGCGGGGGAATATGTAGTGCAGGGCCAAACCGACTAACAGCGGCATCCGAAATGGGCATCCCCCAGGTGGTGGTGCCGGGGTGCCTCGATATGGTCAATTTTGGGGCAATGGATACCGTCCCCGAAAAATATAAAAAAAGGAACCTTTACTGCTGGGACCCGAACGTGACCCTGTTGCGGACAGATGAAGAGGAAAATAAGGCCCTAGGAACAGAATTGGCTGAAAAACTGAACAAATCCACAGGCGAAGTAGCAGTGCTACTGCCCTTGGGTGGTATTTCTCAGGTGAGTATAAAAGGAAACACCTTCTACGACCCAAAAGCCGATCAGGTATTGTTTGATTCTATAAAATCCAATCTGAAAGATTCGATCGTAGTGGAAGAACTGGATGCTGCCATCAATGACCCTGTATTTGCAGAAAGGTCGGTGGAAGTATTGCTGCGATTGATGGGTAGCAGTAAGAAATGAGTTTTTGGGAAAAGTGAACTCGAAAAGAACGAAAAAAAGATTAAGACAAATATTAAAACCATTTAAATACGAAATAAAATGCCAAATCCATGGACAGGGAAAGGAAATCCCTACACAAAACAAGAAGTAAGAGACCGCTTGCAACTTACGGTAGATAAGAAGGAGGCCATCATTGCGGCCGGGGCAGGTACTGGTATTAGTGCTAAATTCATAGAAAAGGGAGGTGCAGACCTCATTATTATTTACAACTCCGGTCGTTTCAGGATGTCAGGTCATGGATCTACTGCCGGAATGATGGCCTATGGAGATGCCAACGCTGTAGCAATGGAAATCGGTGAATTTGAAGTGCTCCCGGTAGTAGAGGAAATCCCGGTGATTTGCGGTGTGCATGGCACGGACCCACGCAGGAGAATGTGGCATTGGCTACTCAAAGTAAAGGACATGGGGTTCTCTGGGGTCAACAACTTTCCTACACACTCTATTGTTGACGGACACTTCAGGAATGTACTGGAAGAAACTGGAATGAGCTTTCAAAAAGAAGTCGAAATGGTACGACTGGCTACCAAAATGGACCTGTTTTCAGTAGTCTATGTCGCCAAACCAGAAGAAGCTGTACAAATGGCAGATGCAGGGGCCGATGCAATCATTGCGCACGTAGGTACAACCGTAGGAGGTTCTATTGGAGTGACAGGGGCTACTTGTACTATGGATGACGCCATCGAAAGGACTCAAACCATTATTGATGCAGTAAAGAAGTCCAACCCCGATACATTTTTCCTTGCTCATGGAGGACCGGTGAATACACCTGAGGATGTACGGATAGTGTTGGAAAATACCGACGCACATGGTTTTGTTGGTGCTTCTTCACTCGAAAGAATGGGTGTGGAACAATCACTCACAGACCTCACGCGTGAGTTCAAATCACTGAAGTTAGCTAAGTAGTTGGGAATGGGTAAATTTTGGAAATTCACCAAGGAAGATCAGTGTGTCCATGAGAAGGTAACCGGACGTGAGCACTACTGGCATTACAACGCTGAGATCACCGAACAGGCCGGTACTTATCTGGTGAAAGTTGTGATGCCGGTAGGGGGCAAGCATGATTTTCACCGGCACCCGGAGATGAATGAAATTTTGTACATCACAAAGGGTACTGCCGAACAGTGGGTAGAGGACGAAAAGCAAATATTGGGGCCAGGTGATTCGGTTTACATCGATCCCAATATAGTACATGCCACCTTCAATGCCGGGGATGACGAGCTGGAGTTTTTGGCCATACTGGGGCCATCAGAAGGCTGGGAGGCCGGTACCATAGATGAATACGAAAACTTGCCCTATTCAGGATATCGCTCCGGGTAATCCCCGGGGCATTTCATACCTGGCAGGCAATCGCCCATCATCAGAACTATACAAACTATAAAATTGACACTATAAAACTCACTATCAGATGAAGTCTTTGTTCAACAAATTATCGATCCTTTTTTTTCTCACGACATTCGTTTTCGCATGTTCTACGGAAAAAGAAAAACTACCTGAATTGACCTATTCAGGCGAAGAGCCCAGGGTGCAAGACCCATTGAGCCCTGAAGCCTCCCAAAAGCACATTCAGGTTCCTGAAGGTTTTGAAACTGTCCTTTTTGCTTCAGAGCCCGATATCATCAACCCCATCGCTTTTTCATGGGATGAAAAAGGCAGGTTGTGGGTGGTCCAATCGATGGACTATCCGCACAACCTCAACAACGATGTGGGTGGAGACAGGATCACTATTTGTGAAGACACGGACAAAGACGGTAAAGCAGATAAATTCACTGACTTTGCTACATCTCAAAGTTTGTCAACAGGCATTGTGATAGTGAAAGGAGGGGCAATTGTTGCCCAGGCTCCTGAAATAGCCTTTTTGGAAGATACTGATGGAGACGATAAAATGGACAAGCGCACAGTGCTCTTTGGAGGGTTTGGAACCTGGGACACCCATGCCGGCCCATCGGGCTTACGCTACGGGCCAGACAATTTGATCTGGGGTTCGGTAGGATATTCAGGATTTGAAGGCCAGTTTGGGGATAAGTCTGTTGAGTTCAAAATGGGTGTCTATCGTTTTACAAAAGATGGACAGTATTTTGAGCCCGTAGGCCGCTTCAACAACAATACATGGGGGCTGGGCATCACAGAAGAATTCGAAATATTCGGATCTACAGCCAACAACAATCATTGCTGTTATGTTGGCATTCCATTGAGGCACTATGACTATCTCAATAAACTCCCAACGTGGGCCGTCAATGCTGATTTTATACAAGGACACTACGAGATTACCCCTGCCACCACCATCCCCCTGCAGCAGGTAGATGTGAGGGGGGGCTATACAGCTGCTTCAGGGGCGAATTTCTATACGGCCAGAAATTACCCCAAAGAATATCAAAACCAGATGTACGTGAACGAACCTACCGGGCATTTGGTACACATTGCCAAAATAGTGGAAGATGGTGCCGGCTACAAAGAAGTGGATGGGGGCAATATTTTCGCCAGTACGGATGCCTGGACAGCTCCTGTATTTGCGGAGACCGGCCCTGATGGCAACCTGTGGATAGCCGATTGGTACAACCCTGTGATACAACACAATCCGGACAAAAGGGGGATGGATAACCAAATCTGGAATGCGGACAAGGGAGAAGGAAATGCACACATCAATCCAAAAAGGGATTTGGCCCATGGCCGTATCTATATACTCAGGCATGAAGATGGCGATGACCCTGATATTGTAGAAATAGACCCCAATGATAAGGATGCACTTTTGGAAGGGTTGAAAAGTGACAATATGTTTTGGAGGACTACCGCCCAGCGCCTGATTGTTGAAAATAAGAAAAGTGAGTTGATCCCTGACCTTATAGAGCTGGCAGGAAGCAACAGGGACGAGCCTTTTGCGGCAGTTCATGCCCTGTGGTCTCTAAAAGGCCTTGGTGCCCTGGATGGTGGCGATGAAGCAGCAAATCAGGCAGTAGTCAATGCCCTGTCTGCAAAATCCAATGCTGTAATTAGAGCAGGATTGTCATTGTTGCCTGATTCGGAAGTAGGCAGTAGTGCTCTGGCAGAATCTTCTTTGATGCAGAGTACGGATTTGCACATCAGGTTGGTGGCTATATTACGCGCCGGGGAATTGCCGGAAACAGACGGCCTGTTTAAGGAAATAGAGAAAGCCCTGGAAGACCCAATCAACAAATCGGACAAATGGCTAAATGCAGCCATAAAAGTGTATCAAAGGGAGCTCAACTACCAGACCATAGATGCCGCATCTGTGGACATGCTCATCCCATCGGCTGATGAAAAAAGGACTAACTGGAAGTACACTGAGGACAAACCCACAGACAATTGGTATGCCGTTGACTTTGACGATGCTTCATGGGCAGAAGGAAGGGCACCATTTGGAGGCAGTGAAACTTCCAAGGCCAAAACCCGCTGGAATAAGTCCGATATCTGGTTGAGGAGGGTGGTAGATCTGAGTGAAGAAATTCCTGAACCGGTTCTGAAAGTAATGCACGATGACAATTATGATGTATATGTGAATGGCCAATTGCTGATTTCAGAAGGAGGGGTGAGTGCCTTGTATAAGCACGTGAAGTTGGATCAGGAATTGGGTAAATTATTCAAGAAAGGAAAAAATGTAATAGCTGTACACTGCCATGACAATGGTGGCCAACGATATATCGATGCAGGGATTGGGAAAATAGGTAAGCTGAAGGCCGATATCAGGTTACAACTGAATACAGTCAATCAGGAGATGGCCTTCGATAAAAAAGTGTTGTATGCCACCGCCGGACAGACGGTAGAAATAGTATTGGACAACCGTGACCAAATGCCCCACAACCTGGTGGTGATCCGCCCCGGCAGCCTGGATGCCTTTGGTAAAATGGTGGACAGTTTTCTGAAAAACCCGGATGCTGCCAAGTCGGGATATGTGCCTAAGTCAAGGTACTTGCTCGGGGCAACCGATATGCTAGAGCCCGGAACAAAGGGATCCATTATTTTCAAAATACCCGATGAACCTGGCCGCTATCCTTATCTGTGTACATTTCCAGGCCACTGGCGAATGATGCAGGGGGTAATCATAGTGAATGCCCCTGGAACCTACATCTCGGAAGACCCCAATGCAACAAAAGTGTCAGTGATGGGAGGCGGAGGATCGCATGAGTTTGAAAAATACTTTGGGGTACAGGATGGAAAAATCATGAGCCAGGGTGGCAAAAACTCAGTTACCTACACAGAAAACCCCGTGCAGCTAGGCGAAAACCTCAAAGAAACTGATGTACTTTTCATCTGCAACAACAAACCATTTGATGCCAAAACGAAGGAAACCATCTTCTCCCGTGTCAATGAAGGCATGGGCATGCTGATCTACCATCCAAGCGTTTGGTACAACTGGAAGGACTGGCCGGAATACAACCGGGAAATAGTGGGTGGCGGGTCCCGTTCCCACGAGAAACTCCAGGAATTTGAAGTAAAGGTAGTGAAACCAAACCATCCTATTATGAAGGGTGTACCTGCCAGATTTAGAATTGTCGATGAGTTATACCGTTTCGAAAAAGACCCTGAAGGTGTGGATATGGAAGTGCTGGCCATGGGCAGGGGATTGGAATCAGGGGAAGAGTTTCCAGTGGTATGGACGGTGAAACATGCCAAGGCCAAAATTGTAGGCAACACGCTTGGCCATGACGAACGGGCGCACAATCTGGGCGCTTATCAAACCATCCTGGCCAATAGCATGAAGTGGGTTAAGGAAAAATAGATGGACGAGCTTTACTAAACTTCGAAAGTTTAGTAAAGCTATATACCGGATTTTAGCTACCCTTTTCCCAAAAAACAAACTCCTTAATGAGTTGATGAAAATGAAACAGACAAGATGAAACTGCCTAAAGACTTGGTTCTAGTGCTTTTATTGATCTTGACCAGTTGCCAATCAAAAACCACACAGAAAGCTGATCAGCCCAATATTATCTTCGTCTTTATCGATGATATGGGGTATGGCGATTTGGGGTGCTATGGCAATACGGAGGTGAAGACACCCCACATAGATCAATTGGCAGCAGAAGGAATCAGGGTAGAACAGTTTTATGTGAATTCACCTATTTGTTCACCATCGAGGGTCGCTGTTACCACGGGTCAATACCCTTCCAGGTGGGGCATCACCTCTTATATAAGTGGCAGAAAGCAAAACATGGAACGTGGTATGAAACACCACCTGGCCATAGACGCCCCGTCGGTAGCCCGCAATTTGCAAAAGGCCGGATACTACACCGCTCATATTGGCAAGTGGCACATGGGGGGTGGCCGGGACATTGTAGATGTACCACCCATCACCGATTACGGCTTTGACGAATCTGTGACGCAATTTGAAGGGTTGGGCGAAAGGTACCTGGCCACCTACGAAACGCTCAACTTAAAGGACAGTACAAGGGGACTGGAGAAGCAGTCAGCTGCATTGGGCAAGGGTGAAGTGCACTGGGAAAAGAGAGAGCGGTTTACAGAAATTTTTGTAGATAGGACATTGCTGGCTATCGAAAAGGCAAAATCCCTGGACAAACCATTTTATATCAACCTATGGCCTGATGATATCCACACACCGTTGGAGCCTCCCTTGGATTTAAGGGGAGACCTTAGCACCAAAGCAAGGTTTTTGGGTGTAATACAAGAGATGGATGCGCAGATGGGAAGGCTTTTTAAATATATCAGGAAAGACCCCCGGCTCTCACAAAATACACTTATTATTTTTACCAGCGATAATGGCCCGGATAAAGCGGTGAACAAGGCAGGTCATCTGCGAGGGTATAAAACGAACCTTTACGAAGGAGGCTTCAGGGAGCCATTTATTGCCTGGTGGCCTGGGCAGATTCCCAAAAATAAGCAAGGTACCATCAACGAAAGTACAGTAATGGCTGGAATAGACCTTCCGTTGACATTGATGGACATTGCAGGGGCAGATCCTGATGATGGAGTGGAATATGATGGGGAAAATATGAAAGCAGCATTAACCGGAGGTACTGAACCCATTCGAAGCAAACCTCTGTTTTGGTTGAGGCCACCGGACCGTCCGGGGTATGATGGGGACAATGATCCTGACCTGGCCATCAGGCTTGGCAACTTTAAACTTCTGATGGATGTCGATACTACGAACGTACAGCTATACAACCTGAAGACGGATGAAAGTGAATCAAAGAATTTGTTTTCCTCTGAACCCGAAAGAGCCCAAAAGTTGATAGAACATCTGTTGGATTGGTACCACAACTACCCTCATGATATTGATAGGATGAGTCATTCAAATCAGTAGTCGGCTTAAATTCTTGAATCCGAACAAAAAGTAATGTTGTTTTCGTGCCCAATCTACTGCACTGACTAAGGTAGTAGTAAAATTTGCTGCAAGTCCAGCGTAAATGGAGGAATGAAAAACAATGACCGGCTTTTTCGTTCAAATCAACATTGTAGAAAGCTCAATACTATGCGATATAAAAGGATTGAAACCGGGAGTGGAAAAGTTTCCCCTATTGGGATAAATCAATAATGAAATCAAATCGTTAACTTTAAACCACAATAAATACGAATGAAATGAAAGGGATAAACTACGTTACTGACGACAAGAACAGGAAAGTAGCTGTTCAAATTGATTTAAAGGAGTATGGGGAGCTTTGGGAGGATATTCAGGATATTTTGATAGCGGAATCCCGGAAAGATGAACAAACCGTTCCGTGGGAACAAGTAAAAGAAGAACTTACGAAAGCAGGAAAACTCTAGTGTACAAGATTGAACTAGCCAGGAGCGCTTACAAAAAGCTTAAAGCCCTACCTAAGTCATCAGTTGAGCGTATCAGTTCCAAAATAGATACTTTATCAGAAAACCCCGTCCTTCCGGTGGCAGGAAGTTAAGGGGAGAAGACCTTTGGAGGGTCAGGGTAGGGGATTACCGCGTTGTTTATTTTATAGAAGATGTTGTCAGGATAGTAGAGGTTGTTCGAATCAGCCATAGAAAAGACGTTTACAAAAAATAATAACAGAAACATCCATGATGTGCTTTTAGCCAATTGGGTACAATGCGTGCAGGAATACTCCCCCTGGTCTTAGCGTCTCGCTGAGACCAAAAGCGAATAATAGAACAAATAGAACATTGATTATTATTGTAGAATGGGACGCAAGTATGCCATCTGGGATCAGGAACGATTTTATTTCCCCCGTTGCTCTAAGTGTTTCGTAGCACATACCATAATGCATATCCTTCATTAGACCGCCTTTAAACCGGAACTGGCCACATCGCAGGAAGGCTGTCTATTTGGGTAAGTGGGTAATGAAAGTTCGCTGAATGCCAATGTGTATTCCGACAATTTTAAGATTGCCTATACCTCCGGAAAAGTCGTGTTGCAAGTTCAAGCAGGCTTTACTAAACTTCTAAAGTTTAGTAAAGCTAAAATCCACAATTAACAGGACAAACACAGCCCATCAATCAAACCGCATGTGCTTCACCGAATCCCCGGAATTGTACAGTTCCAGCAAGGAATCGATACCTATTTCCAGGTGCTTTTGTACGTAGCTGGACGTAACTTTTTTGTCACTGGAGTCGGTTTTTACGCCCTGGGGGATCATGGGGTTGTCTGATACGAGCAGCAGGGCACCACGCGGTATTTCATTCACAAAACCAACGGTAAACAAAGTGGCTGTTTCCATATCTACACCGATGGCACGGGCTTTTCTTAGGTATTTTTTAAAAGCCTTGTCGTGCTCCCATACCCGGCGGTTGGTGGTCATGATGGTGCCTGTCCAATAGTCCATGGCGTGTTTTTTGATCATGGAAGAAACAGCGCGCTGCAGCCGGAAGGAAGGCAGGGCGGGTATTTCCTTTGGCAGGTAATCGTTGCTGGTACCCTCACCCCTGATAGCCGCTATGGGCAGTATGAGATCACCTAGTTGGGTCTTCTTTTTGATGCCACCACACTTTCCCAGAAAGAGTACTGCCTTGGGGTGAATGGCCGAGAGCAGGTCCATGATGGTAGCAGCTACAGCACTGCCCATACCAAAGTTGATGATGGTGATGTTGTTGGCTGTCGCGGAGATCATCGTCTTGTCTTTTCCGCGGATTTCGGTGTTGAATTTTGCAGCAAACATTTCTACGTAGTTGCTGAAATTGGTCAGCAAGATGTATTCTGCAAATTCCTCAAGGGGTACCCCTGTGTAGCGGGGTAGCCAGTTTTCTACTATTTCCTGCTTGGTTTTCATTTGTTGGGGATTATCATTTTAGACTTAGGGCTAATGTAGCTAAAATAATTTTATCACAATCCGAAATCCACTAATTTGCCGACCAATGAAGCCACTCAATTTGCCACCCGTACAGCTGAAATTCAACCAGGACAAAACCTCTTTTTTTGACCCCATAAGAAAGAAGTATGTGGTGATGCTGCCGGAAGAATGGGTAAGGCAACACTTCGTTCATTATATGGTCAACTTCCTTGGCTATCCTTCTTCATTGATCAAGGTTGAGTTTGGAATACGCTACAATAAATTACCCAAACGCCCTGACATTCTTTCTTATGACAGAAAGGGAAAGGCGCTTCTGCTGGTAGAATGCAAATCGTACGATGTGAAGATTACAAAATCCGTTTTCCAACAAGTATCTGTCTATAACAAAACCCTACAGAGCCCCTATGTAGTAGTGACCAATGGGTTGGACC
The DNA here is from genome assembly GCA_040222275.1 of Cyclobacteriaceae bacterium. GTDB lineage: Bacteria > Bacteroidota > Bacteroidia > Cytophagales > Cyclobacteriaceae > CAXBNB01. Next base: position 259,958 of record JAVKDJ010000094.1, on the reverse strand, counting down.
ATTTTTGCTGGCACCAAAAGGAGTCTGGCGAGATTGCTTTTTTGGAGTCGGTTCCGTTGTTTGATGACTTGATGGATTGATATGCCTGTTTGTACATTGTCAGGGGTATGCCATTTTCGATGTAAGATTTTCCCGGATCAGGAACTTCCCTCTCATGAAAGTCGTTAGGTTTATTTTTCAAGGTTAACTTAGCAATCAAAAGAAATTACAAAGACTATGGAACAGGCGACTTTCGGAAATGGCTGCTTCTGGTGTACGGAAGCTATTTTTCAAAACCTTAAAGGAGTAGAAAAGGTAGAGTCCGGATATACTGGCGGCAAGGTAAAGAACCCCACATACAAGGAAGTATGTAGCGGCCTTACAGGCCATGCAGAGGTGGTGCAAGTCACATTCAATCCTTCGTTGATTTCTTTTGAAGAGCTGTTGGAAGTATTTTGGAATACCCATGACCCCACCACATTAAACCGGCAAGGAAATGATGTGGGCACCCAGTACAGGTCTGCGGTGTTTTACTACAATGAAAACCAGCGTCAGTTGGCCGAATCTTACAAAGCCCAACTGGAAGGGGCGGGAACCTGGAAAAAGCCCATTGTTACGGAAATTGTTGCGGCAGATACATTTTATCCTGCTGAGGACTATCATCAAAACTATTTCAACCAAAATGGAAGCCAGCCATATTGCGCCTTGGTGATCAGGCCCAAAGTAGCCAAGTTTCAAAAGAAATTTGAAGCAAAACTTGCCTGAAGAACCTTTCGGCTAGTTGAAAACCGTTTCTATGAAGTTGAATTTGTAGCCCAGCAGGTCGCTATAGTCTTCCCCGGCTTCCAACATGTCGTCATCAAATTCTTCATAATACCAGTTGATGGTAAGGGCCAACCCTCTTTGTCGCACTTTTATGAGCCTTTTGAACGCATCAAAAAGGCATTTTGATGAACTGGTGTTGAAATACTCAAACTTGAAGTTGGCTGTAATGTCTTTGTTGCCAAAGTGGGCATACCTTTCCAGGGCTATTAGCAGCCTTTTGTAAAACTGGATAGAATTTTCCGGACTGGATTTGCCTCGTAGTTCCAATAAAGCCCGATCCGGATCGAAATAGACCAATGGGGTAATCCGCGTTGGTCGCATGATGAGTTTATCTACTTTTTTCTCTTCGATCACGTGTCCCCCTTCTGTGTTTTGATTAGTTTGATTATTCACCACTGATTGAAATGAATCCATAGCTGAAGGATAAAATTTAGTTTCTCAATCAATAACAAATTAAAGCCCAATTGAATTATCGCCTTTTTTTGGGTTATTCCGGGATGTTCGATGTGGAAATCCCCGAAATATGGTTGCTTGACAAGACGAGAAGATTCAATTTGACTCTTCGTTTGCATCAATGCAATGGCTAAGTTATTCTTTATGGATGAATATCAAAATGAATTTGGTGGAATTTTACACAATGCAGAATTTGCCGGGCCAAACCATGATTGTGTATAATCTGTGAATAACGTGTCGCAAAGTTGTCGATAACTTCAAAGCTGATTATTTGGCAAAATTGGTATAAGAATCTACCTTAGTTCCATCAAGTAAGAGATATAGGGTTAACCTTTCGGGGTTGGCACTTGAGAAAGGAAAACTGGTTGGGACACGTCTCGACGGGTAGAATTTCGAAGGTGCTTTGATCAGGTAAAGTCGGCGTAAGTTGGTTGTCGCTTGGTCAGGACTCTTAACTGTAGCTTGGCCATCTGTCCACATTACGATGTGGGCCGCTTGGAAAAGGGTGCTGTTTCTTTGGAGCAGGCACCCTTTTTGTTTTACACCCCCCTGATCACATAGGTCAACCGTGTGGCAAAATTTTCCCCAAACCCACCTGGATTTTGATGTGGCCCGTAACGGTAGAAAAAGCTCACACCAAGGCCTCCATACAATTTTCCGAAAAATTTATACTTGATGATATTGTTGAAGCCAAGCCCGCTCTCCAAAAAACCTTTGTTGTAGCTCTGCACAAGCACTTCTGTGCCCACATGGTTTTGAGGATTGTCCAGCTTGCCCCAGCCCATGTGGTGATAGATCACTACATCCGGTTTCAGTTTTGCCCCGGCGAAAATCCTTGAGCCAAAATCGTGGGAATAAAATATGTTCAAAAAGCGGTTGGAGGCGAACTCATACAAATTCATGGTTTGGAAATGGTCTTCAATGATTACGCTGCTGGTGGCCAGGTTGCCGCCCCGGCCATTGAAGAGCAGAGGGTAGGGCAGGTCATTTTCCACATCCCCGGCTTCTATGGCAAAATCCGATTGACCAATACGCCCAAGGTGAAATTTGAAATCAACCACTGCCGAAAGCTTATTGAATTCGTAATCTCCGCCAAACATATTGGTAAGGCCCTTGTTGTAGTTGATGTAGATCACCGGATACGAAGACTTAAGCCTGTTCACAGTGCCCAGGGTGTGGGTGATGCGTTCTTTTACAGCTATCCGGGTCCTAAAAGTAAATTCGGTTACTTTGAAAGAATTGAAGGCATTGTTGTTTTCATCCAAAAACTGGTAATCATACAGTGGCCTTTCCAGGTAGTCGTGCAGGCCTATTTCAAATAGATGGTAGCCCGGTGACCTGAAAAACAGCTTGGCATGATTGGACTCATAGCTGTCCATAGTGCCAATGAAAATAGACCTGAAAAAATCCTTTTCCTTATTGAGGTAAACCACGTTACCAGGTTCCCGGATGTCTTTTTGGTGTTCAAACTTCAGCTCGGCATCATGTTTTTTATTGAGAAAAAAACTGCCACCATACCCATATTTCCACTCTTTGTCGCGGAACCCGTAGGCTCCATATCCGGTAAACTCGAATATTTTCAGCAAATCCCTGCCCATTTTGGCACCCAGCCCCAGGCGAGCCCCTTCAAAGCGGCCCAGGTTAAATATGTCGTTGAAAACGATAATGGGAGGTACCCTGTAGTTGAGGTCCTCTTTGTAAAAGGCCGCTATCCTCTGTACGGTATTGGCTGCTGCACTTTGGTGCCGTAGGGTGTCCACACGCAGGTAGGTTAGCCGCTCTTTTTTACTCAGGGGCACTACCCGGTGCGATTTCCAGAATTCTTCTTCCTGCTGCGTGGCAAAATTATCGCACACCACCAGTTCCACCTTTTTGTCTTCCCGGCTCAAATCGGGATTCAGCTCAATGTCCTTGATGTAGGTTTTTTTGTCGTAAACCGTGCCAAGGTAGGGTTTGGGGAATTTGGTGACAGAATAGGTGTAGTTCATTTGCCTGGGAAACCATTCCTTGTTTTCTATAAACTCGTAGGAGCACGCCAACTGAAAGTCTGCCAAATGGCTCTGGGATGGTTCCACAACAATACTCTGAATGGCATATTGGTTGCTGTTGATGTGCATGCGCCCTATCAGGCCTGGAAAACGCAGGTGGGCCGGCTTGAAAGTGAGTATGAACACTGTGTCGGTTCCTACCATCAGCTTTTGTTCAAGGTGGAACTCATATTTTTTGTAATTGGCCAGCCCAACCGGGCTTGCATACCTGATGCCCAGAAACTCGAAATAGTTGCCGTAAAAAGAAATGGGGTGGAGGTTGGTGCTCAATGGTGTCATTTCATCTTCATGAAGGCCTGTTACTTTAAGTCCCAATACTTTTTCATGGTCTTTTTTTGGGTATTCGAACGTGCGTTCGGTCATAGACTCGATCACCTCAACATGCTGCTGGCCATAGACCTTGTGGTGTTTGTGAAACAAGGAGTCCTGCTTCACCATTTCCTTGTATTTGTCCTTGAGTTTGTGGTCAGCCATCTGGAATAAATCCACAACGGTTTTGTTGTAGGTTTTGTACCTGAATGAGCCACCAAGACTCTCCGGGTCGTGCAACCTTTCGTTGGCTACTACTTTTTCTACAATATGCCTCCCTGTACCTACCAGGTCCAGCCCAGGAAACTTCACGCCGCGGCTATCCAAATGGTCCAGTTGGAAAACTACAGAATCGGCAAAGGGCAGGTCTAGCTGAAAAACATGGGTATGGTAGTCTGGGTGGCTTATGGTGACGTTTTCCGTGTTTGCAGAAATTTCTATTTTACCATCAATGTCGGAAAATACCCCATTGGTGGAGTCCTTGCCGTAGTAAGCATAGGCAAACTGAATAGCTTCTCCTTCTTCGCTCTTGAGATAGGCGATGGGAAAGGTTGGGCTTTGTGAGAAAGATGGTGTGGAAAATAAGAAAAGTAACAGGCAGTGGGCGCTTAATCCAAAGAAACACAAGTACTGGCCGATATTTAATCGAGACATAAATCAATAGGTTGGTATTGTTGGTTTTCTTAGCTGGATGATTAACCCTTACAATAGGCGATAAAGATACTCTATCAATCGACAATTCACAATGCAAGGCACTAACCCGCCGGCAGGGAGAAGCTAAAAGTACTTCCCTTTTGGCCTGGATCAGAGTTCTCCCATATTTTGCCATCCATTTGCCTGATGAGGTCCTCACATAAAATAAGCCCTACACCAGCCCCTCTTTCATCGGAAGTGCCCAGCCTGCTTTTGACCATGCCAATATCAAACAATTTCCCTTTTAAGTCCTCCGGCAAACCAATGCCACTGTCTGTAATAAAGATAACAATTTGCCCATTTTCCCTGGAGAAAGATAGCCTGATAAAGCCATCAATGAGGGTAAACTTTATGCCGTTGCTGATCAGGTTTCTGAGTACTGACTTTAGCATGTTTTTATCCCCCATTACATAAACACCCTCAGGTATTTCGCTGGTAATAGTGATGTTTTTTTGGCTAGCCTGGTGGGCAAAAGGCAAAATGCTTTCCTGTATCAGTGCGCTCAGTTCCAATTTTTCAATGGCCACCTGCACGGTGTTGGACTTGAGCTGGGAAGAAGCCCAAAGTAGAATGTTGTCCAGTAATGTGAGCGATGAATCGAGACTCTGCCGTATCCCATTCAGTAGCCGTTTTCCTTCTTTTTTGTCAATTTGCTCTTTGTGGATCAGTTGCAATAGGCCATGCAGGGATGTTAGCGGGCCCCTCAAATCATGTGAAACAATGGAAAGTAATTTACCCTTGATCACATTGGCTTTGGAAAGCTGCTTAGTGCGCTGGGAAACTTTGTCATCCAGCGATTTCGACAATTCCTCCTCACGGTTGAATGCTTTTACAGACCTGTCAGCCAGCTCGTAGGCTTGTGTGAAAATAAAAATGATACAGCTGTAATTGAATACCTCTATGGTCCGGTATATGAAGCTGAAGTACATGATGTCGTTGGTGATGCCTATGATCAATACAACAAAACCAACAAGGAAAATCCCGGAGTGTTCCACTTTTTCAGTGTAAGCCCTGAAAGTAACCCACATGATATAAATGGTGCTTAAAAGGCCACTTATTTGAAATATCAGAAGGGTGTTGGTGATGAAATTGCCTGGGCCAAATATGACAATGGAAAGCAGAATGCCGAAAAGGCAAATCATAAACCAATATACTTTCTTTTTCAACCTGTTTTTAAACAGTTCATTGTAATAAATGAGGTACAGAATGGGAATGAGGTATAAAATAATCAGTTCCAGCTTGTTCATCACCCACCACCAGGATAGTGGTGTCAGTTCAAACAATATCTTCTCCCCACGTGTCAATAGCCTTAGGATGAAATTGACACAAAAAACACCAAAATAGAGGTTGGCCAGGTCCCTCGACCGGAGGAAGACCAAACCAAAATGATAGATGGCGCTAAAAAGCAAGAAGCCAATCAAGAGCCATTCTTCTATGATGGAGTTTCGGGCCCTTGATAGGATTTGACTGTTGGTGCCTAATGTGATAGGGACGGGAATGCCACCTGAGTCCCGGTGAAATTCCGACAGGCGTACTACTATATTCAGTTCGGAGGTGTCCGATGGGATAATTGGGCGTTTTACTACAAACTGAGGTTTGCTGGTGTCTTCTGTTTTGCCTATTGCTCCACAACTGGCCACCAACTCTCCGTTTATTTCCACTTCGTAGGCCGTGCGGATGTCTTTTATTTCCATCACGAGCTTTTGATCGTCCCTGGGTAGGCGTACCTTCAGTCTCAAAGTGGCAAAACCATGGCGGGGCAACTCCAGATCGTCGAACTCCTGAAAGCGCCAAATTCCAGGGCTCATCAAGTGGCCGGTCATGCCTGGGGGTGTTTTACCTGAAAAATCCTGCTGGTATAAAAACTGTTGCCAGTAGAATTCCCAATCACCTTTTAACTTGATTACACCGTCCCGGTCGAAATCCCATTGCCCCAAATCAAGAACCCCTTTCTCGGCTTTAGGGGCATGATTGATGGCCTGTTGACACCCTGACAGGCAAATGCCAACTAATGCAGCGCATAACCAACAATAAATCCCTTTCGTCATAAGAAAAAACTGGTGACAGGTAAATTTTACATGCCAAAAAATATGCTCAATAGACCGTGCTGTTGTTGTCTTTTTACAAAAATGCGGACCACCTAAACGATCGCCAGGCCATGGTGGAAAGTCTCATTTTTAGAATCTTTTCAAGGCCTTGCGTCTGGGTATATTCACATAAAATTGTTGAAACAAACAATCCAATATAGGTATAAATAGCTATTTGAAGCCATTTCAGAGTGCATTTATGACATGGTCATAATAGCCCGATCGCAAAAAAAATGGTTAGCTATCTTGACAATTGGAACGCTTTCGCGTGTCCTACTTTTATGAAGAGGAAAGACCAACTTATTAAGATGAAAAAAGGCAAAACATGGTAATTCATAACTTATTCGTATTCTGTATTTTACGTAATTAATTTATTGAAAAAAAGCACAGGTTTTGCCAATAAATGACAGGGTTTATTTATTAGGGGAGCCAAGTTAAAAATAACCAACAAAAAAACGATGGTTTGCAACGGTTTTATTCATTTTTATTTCAGGTGTTCGTGCCAGCAGGTGATAAAATCAACCAGATGGTGATGGTATTAAATGTGATCAAATGGCAATTGCATGGACATGGCCAAAAGGCAACAGGGCGTTTTAGCTTCTATGTGTAAGTTGGGTTTTTCCACCATTTCCTATCAGTAGTACCGGACAATTTTCCAGTTGGCCCAAAATACGGGATAGGTGAAGCCGTTGCAACTGCCGTGCCCGGTTGGTTGTCTGTTTTACATTTGAAAAAAAAACAGTCGTGCAAGCGCTTGCTTTTATTGTAAATAGTCCACAGTTTTGTTTGTGAGTAAATCCTGCTTGCCAGGTTTTGCCGTTTACTATTTCAATGTTATCAACTAAACACACTACTATATGAACCTCAAATTGGTCACCTTTTGCATGTCTATGATATTACTGAGTACTTTTTCTTACGCTCAGGAAGCAAAATTGAAGAAATCGTTTAATGGAAAAAACCTGAAGGGCTGGGTGGAACCAGAGGGTAATATTTGGTGGACAGCTGAGGATGGCATACTATCTGCCAAAAGTGACCCATCTCAAAAGGGTAGCATATTATGGACCGATAAAGATTACACTGATTTTGTGGTGGAGACAGAGTTTAAATACGGAGAAGGTACAGTAGATTCTGGTATATTTTTGAGGACGGACAAGCAACAAATACAAATGGGGATATCCGGATCGCTCAAGCGAGATATGACCTGCTCGCCTTACATTCCTGGGAAGGGATACCCGGTAGAAGCCAGCAATATCAAAGAACTGCTCAAACCTGATGCCTGGAATACCATCAAAGTAAAAGCCGAAAAAAATGTATATACCGTTTGGCTAAATGGACAGCAAGTATTGGTATATGAATCCGAAGATGCCATTGAAAAGGGGCCGATCGGCCTGCAATTGCACCCGAAAAGGGATATGTCCATAGATTTCAGGAACATCAGGATAGCAAGCATTTGATGGTCCAGGTTCTTCCTGCCTGCCGGACATGCGGGCGTAGCGCGGCAGTCTTTCTGTTTAATGTTATCTGTCCATTTTGATGAGATCGCTTCGATTCCCTGTCCGGCAGGCAGGCTCGCGATAGCCTGCCCCGCACCAGATGCGGGGACGGTTCAACTTAACTTAACGACATTGGGCTCGGACCAGCGCATTAGTCATCCCATCGTCGTTTCAATTTGTGCGTTTTGGAAACCAAAATGTTAAACCTCAGAATGGCAAGCTATCCTGACTGCTAGGGAGCAATGTCTGCCCTCAGATTTTTCTCGGATCAAGCGGAAAATCTGGTTCTTCCTAAAATAATTGGCCATATTGCAACCATAGATGGAAGCAACTATGGCATCAGGCAATATAGACAATGAGGATCTTCTCGTCGAACAACTACATAAGGGGGACAAGCAGGCTTTTCAGAAATTATACCTAAAATACATCGATCGCATCTACAGCTTTACACTGAGTATATGCAAGTCCCCGGAATTGTCGCGTGATGTGTGCCATGATATTTTCACCAAAATATGGGAAAACAGGAGGGAACTGAACGCCAAACTTTCGTTTAAGTCTTTTCTATATACCTCCTGTCGCAACCACGTGTTGAACATCATAAAAAGGGCAGCCAACGAAAGCACCATTTATGAGGAGATTGTTGCCAATATGTCTATGGATTCTTCAAGTAAACTGGAAGATGACCTGATGCACAAAGAAGCGAAAATGCTTCTAAACGAGGCAGTAGGGCAACTTTCCCCCCAGCGCAAGAAGATTTTTGAGTTGTCCAGGGAAGCCGGGCTTTCCCACCATGAAATAGCCCAACAGCTTGGAATATCCAAGGGTACAGTGAATGTGCAGATGGTAAAGGCCCTTCAGTCAATCAAAGAGTATTTAATCCAGAACGGCCACTATTCCCCAATCCTTATCCTGTCCACTCTTATATTTTCTTAATTTTTTCGTTTGCCCGGTATATATAGTGGGGCTTTGGATTGTACTAGATATGAACCTCAGCTGAAAAGGGCAAATAGATGAAAGAAAACGATGTAAAAATACTGTTCCAAAACTATTTAAATGGAAGCCTCTCTTCGGAAGATTTTCTGGAAGTGGAAAGTATCATTAAACAAGGCAGCCATAGCCATATTTGGGAGGAAGTAATAGGAAGTGCCCCGATTGAGGAAGCGGCACCTGCGCTGGATGATATTACCAAATATGATATGCTCACCAGGATTCTTTCTGCGACAGCCGAGGGCCACAGCAAGGTGAAATACTGGATGCGTTATGCTGCCATATTCATTCTTGCCATTGGTATTTCATGGGGTTTTTATCATTTGGGCAGTGAAGCACCAACTACTCACGCCCAGGCATCAATGGTGGAAAAAAGCAACTCCCAGGGAAGGAAGCAAACCTTCAATCTTCCTGATGGTACAATCGTAAAGCTAAATTCCAGTTCGAAACTCACCTTTCCCGAGTATTTTGACAAGGATAGGCGGGAAGTCACTCTGGTGGGTGAGGCTTTTTTCGAAGTGACCGAAAACAAGAAAAAGCCATTTGTAATCAGGTCTGGGGGCATCACCACCACGGTATTAGGTACTTCTTTTAATATCAGGGCTTTTCCCTGGGCTGATAAAATAGTGGTGGCCGTGGCTACAGGCAAAGTAAAGGTAGAGAGCAAAGAAGGAGAAACGGGCAAAGAGGTAGTTTATCTGGAACCCAACAAAAAAGCGGTTTATGATATCAACAGCCAAATGCTTAGTGCCACAGATTTCATTATGGAAGAAGAACTGGCCTGGAAAGATGGGGTAATCCTGTTCAGGCATGAAGGTGAAGCAGGTGTGATAGCACAGTTGGAAGAATGGTACGGGGTAAAAATATCAGTAGAAAACCAAGTATCAAAAAGCTGGGATTTGAATGCGCGGTTTGAAAATGCTACCCTCGAACATGTCCTCAAAGTGATAGGGCATCAAATTGGATTCGAATTTAAAATAGACCATAAAAATGTCACACTTAAATATGAAAGTATATGACCTAAAGACATACCTATGACAGTAAATAAAAACAGCAATGCTCAAGGAGCATTGCTGAAAGTGCCTTCCAATGGAAACGTAAAGTTTGCCGCTCTCAATTTCTATTGGTAGGAAAGTTTCAATGTTTTCACATCAAAACTGTTCAAAATTATGAAAAATAAACTATTACTCCTATTCAGGAAAATCATAATGTATTCATTTTACGGCTTCATCACACAAATATTGATAGGTACTGCGATATTGGCAGCTGAGGTGTCTGTTGCCCAAAAGAATACAAGCGTAAAAGAAACCCATATAAGCTTCAATTTCAGTGCTAAAAACCTGGAGACAGTTTTTAGGGAGATAGAGGAAAAGACCAATTTCACTTTTGTATATACAGCCAAAGAGATAGATCAGCGGGTCAAATTGGATGGCCAGTACAATAATGCTCCGCTATACGAAGTACTTTTGGATATTTCTAAAAAAACCAATCTGGCATTTCGCCAATACAATCAAAATATTACTGTAAAAAAACTAACCACCCACGAGCCCAACAACGACAATGTTTCGGTACAGGTGTTGAGAGATGTGGAAATCTCCGGCAAAATCACTGATGAAAATGGTGAAGGCCTACCAGGGGCATCTGTAGTGGTGAAAGGGTCATCCACAGGGACTACTACAGACCTGGATGGGATGTACAAACTGAGTGTGCCGGAAGAATCTACCATAGTGGTCTCCTTCGTAGGTTATAAGACAAACGAAATTTTGGTGGGTACTCAGAGCGTGATCGACGTGCGCATGCAACTGGATGCTGAACAGTTGGATGAAGTGGTAGTGATTGGATATGGAACTTCCAAAAAGAGTGAAATCACTGGATCTGTCGGAATCGTAACCAGAGAGGATTTATCCTCACAGCCGAGTGTCAACCCATTGCAGAACCTAAGAGGTAAGATAGCTGGTGTTACCGTATTTTCAAATTCAGGAGAACCGGGAGGAAACAATCGGGTTCTCATACGAGGAATGGGAACAATTAATGCATCCAGTGCACCGCTGTACGTTGTGGATGGGATGCAAGTGGATAATATCGATTATTTGAACCCCAGCGACATTGTGAGTATGGAGGTATTAAAGGATGCTTCTTCTGCCGCTATTTATGGGGCAAGGGGTGCTAATGGGGTAGTGTTGATTACTACTCAGGGCGGACTGGATAAGAAGGGGATAGCGGTGGAATACAAATTCAACCTTAGTTTTGGTACCCTGGCCAAAAAGAAGAACCCGCTATATAATGCCCTGAACGCCGAAGAATTTATGGAGGTTCAAAGAATCTCCTTTGAAAATGCTACCTATTACAGGGATTATACACCAGGAGATGAGCCAACACTGGTATTGGATAACGACCTCCTTTTTGATGCTGCCGGCAATCCTCTATATGATACCAATTGGGAGAAGGAAGTGACAAGAACAGCAGTTTCACAAGATCACCATCTGAGCATTCGCTCGGCAGGGGAAAATTCCTCAACAGGTATATTTTTAAATTATACCGAACAGCAAGGGGTAATACGGACTTCAGAATTGAAAAGAATGGATGTTAAATTATCCAATGATGCTACATTGTCTAAATGGCTGTCTGTGGGATCCATTTTTCGAGTGAACCATATTTGGGAAAGCAAGCCCCAGGTAGAAGGTAGTGGGGTGGATGCGATAGCCAGAGGTTTGATAGAAATGCCGTCTATTTATCCGGTAAGGTGGCCTGATGGAACCTACGCAGATTCCAGATCTACCGAAGGAACCACCCTGGATTTCTTTGCTTATCCTAATCCTGTTGCTATGCTGGAAGAAGTAGAAAATTTATTTGACAGAACGAATATCCAGGGAAACGTTTTTGTTGATGTTAGCATCACTCCTGACCTTACTTTTAGGTCGCAGGTGGGTGTTGTCAACAGGCTTGTAAAAAACCGCTATTATGCACCTGTTGGCATTCTGGGGCCAGGCCATCCTAATGGATATTCCAGAATAGGAAATAGCGACTCACGCTTTTGGCAAAACGAGAATTTCCTTACTTATGACAAGACAATTGGTGAAAACCATTTTAAGGCTGTGTTAGGTGCCAGTTGGCAGGGAGCCACTTTTGACGAAAGCACAATTAGTGTCAGAGGTTTTACCAACGATTTTTTTAAATACAACAATGTGGGGGTTGCGGAAATCCCCAGCCCTCCTTCCTCAAACTATACAGATTGGGCGATGAATTCCTATTTTTTTCGTGGCAACTATACCTTTAAAAACAAATACACTGCAACACTTACTGGTCGTGTAGATGGCTCATCCCGATTTGGCAACAACAACAAGTATGCTTTCTTTCCTTCGGGAGGAGTTTCCTGGTCTGTTTCCGAAGAAGATTTTATGACAGATGTTGATTTTATCAACATGCTGAGGTTAAGGGCATCTTATGGATTTACCGGAAATAGTGAAATCGGCTCCTATTCATCCCTGGCCACCGTCAGCTCAGGTACCAATATGATTGGTGGAGCGTTACGATCTACCAGTAGCATCACAAGACTGGCAAACCCCGACCTTCAATGGGAAAAAAGTAGGCAGCTTAATCTGGGTTTTAACCTTCGTGCTTTCAACAATGTATTGGCAATTGAAGCGGATTATTACTATAAATTGACTACCGACTTGCTTCTAGACCGGCCGGTACCTTCCACCAGTGGTTTTACTTCCATTACAGACAACATCGGATCGCTTTCCAACAGAGGAATTGATTTGTTGATTTCAACAACTAATGTAGAATCTGAAAAATTTTCATGGAACACCTCACTTTCTTTGAACTATAATAAAAACAAGGTGGAAGCCTTAGGAGAAAATGACGAAGACATTTTTCCCGGTCCTTTTTGGGTAGGAGGGAGTCAAACGATCCTAAGGGTAGGAGAGCCTGTCAGCTCATTTTGGGGGCAGGTGAGGCTGGGTACCTACGGTACTGATGAAGTAGCTGCTGCTACTGAAGCGGGCAAATTGCCTGGTATGGTAAAACGCACGGATGAGAAACAGATCATCGGGAGCGGCCTTCCCGATTATAGGGGGAGCTTCATCAATAGGTTCAGCTTTGGTCGTTTCGATGCAATCGTTGATATGCAATTTTCTTTAGGTGCAGAGGTTTTACAGCAGTTTGTCACAACAGCCGAAGATCGTCAGGGCCAGATTAGTGCTTTTAAAACGGTGCTTTACAACTCATGGACTCCAGACAATCAAAACACTCCTATTACACGCATACGGCATTCTGGTTTCTCGGGGCAGGATCTCGCCGTAGATAGTCATTGGGTGGCCAATGGCTCTTATCTCAGAGGCAATTTGATTTCCATTGGTTATAGTCTGAATAATGAGAAACTTAAAGTGAGCAATATGAGGGTGTATGCAAGTATTGAGAACGCTTTTGTGATCTATTCAGATGATTTCAAAGGGTATGACCCTGAGTCCAACGGACAGTGGGACGATTCAAATTTTGGCCAGAATATATTCTTTTATTCATATCCAAAAGCAAGGACATTTAGTCTTGGGCTAAGTGTTCAGTTTTAGACAAAAAATTATACAATCATGAAAAGAATATTAAGAACAGTGACGTCAGTTGTTTTAATGCTGACTGTTTTTGCTTGTAATGAGTTTCTGGAAGAAGCTCCCAGAAACCAAGTGGCTGTCAATCAGTTTTTCAACGAACCCGATGATGTTCGGGGTGTAGTGAATTCTCTTTATGGAAGAGGTGTAATAGCAAGGTACATAAGTGGTGATTTCCAGATCAACGCCATGATAGGCGGATATATGTCTGGTCTATTTGAGAACGAAAGAACTGAGAGACCAGGGCCGTTTGAGGCCAACAACCTGACACTTGGACCGGATAATCTGGATGAATATCTATTTGTATATTGGAGGGATGCGTATGACGCCATTGCCAAGGCCAATGTTGCCTTGAAGTATATTCCTGAAATAGAAGCCCTTTCGCAATCCGAAGCAAACAGACTGACGGCAGAAGCTAAATTTTTCAGGGCATTCAACTATTTCGCTCTGGTCAGGGACTTTGGCGATGTACCATTGGTGCTCGAACCTTTTGAAAGCCTAGAGAACATTTATGTCGATCGTGCTGATGCTGAATCTGTTTATGCCCAGATTATCGATGACCTTGACTGGGCATTGGAAAATGGAGGATTGCCAGATGTCTTATTTTCAATGAACGGATACAGGATAACCAAGGGTGCAGTGGCTGCTACGCTTGCCAACGTACAGCTGCAAAAAGCAGGGTTTCCAATTGAGGGTGGTACTGAAAGCTATGCCAAAGCTGCGGATGCGGCACGGCTCATTATCAACAGCGGTCAATACGGCCTGATTGAGAATGGTAGCACTTTAGAAGAAAGTGCATATAACAAGATGCGCACTTCAGAAGTAGAGAGTGAGTATATTTTTTCGGTGGAGGCTGATGAACTGCTAAAACCAATAATTTACCCGCAGCTTTCAATACCCAAATCTGCAGGTGTGCCAGGAATACTGGGAGATGTGTGGATCGTGTATAGACCGCTTGATGAATTTTTGAGGGTTTATGACCCGAGTGTGGATATCAGGGGGCAGAACCGGCAGATATGGTATAATTCGATTGAAAGAAATGGCGTTACCTACGATTTTAACGGCCTTTGGTCGGCCTATAAATGGTACGATGAAGATGCATTGTTCGTGACAGCAAGAGGAGCCAAGGATGTAGAAATAAATGTTTATTCCGAAATACTGTTGATTGCTGCAGAGTCAATTGCGCAAACCTCTGGGGTTACCAGTGAAGCCGTGCAATACCTCACAGATGTGAGGAGCAGGGGGTACTGGCAAACAGACAGGAGCGAAATAGAAACTGAATTGTCCGGTTTGTCCAAAGATGAGTTTATACAGGAAGTATGGAAAGAAAGGTTACGCGAGTTGCCCCTTATTTTCAAAACCTGGTCTGACATCCAGAGAACGAGGTTGTTTCCAGTAACAGATGCTTCCAACCCGGGAGAAGTGACTTTTGTAAATGTTATCGGGCATACCAATCCTTTTGGAGCTACCTACGAGGAGAAGCACATGCTATTGCCAATAGCCACCCGTGTGAGGGATAGAAATCCATCCCTCAGTTCCAATGGGTATTAAAACTCACGAGTAGGAATACCAAAGTTTTTTTTAAAAAATAGCAGAGGGGCTGCCCTTGTACTTTGACCACAGGTTTAGCTACAACCAGATGTAGATGGGCCTGTGGTTTTTTTGTGTGGAATTGCAGGGGTATGATCGTATCTTCATTTTCTTCAAAAAAAAATACAAAACATTACGTATTCAATTTTCAAGTGTGTCATAGGTAAAGTGAGGCCATCCGAAAATGGGATTTGAGGATGTTAAAGGAGATGGCAACTCTGAAACAAGTTAAGTAAATTTGATAGGGGTATTGCAAATACGACCACACACTATGATTGACGTTGACCATATTTGGAAAAAAGTATGTGATGAGAATGACCATCAGGCTTACAGTGATTTTTTCGATCACTTCTACCCCAGGTTGTTCAATTTCAGCCTCCAATACGTCAAAGTCCCATCTGGGGCGGAGGAAGTTGTGTCGGATGTCATATACAACCTGCTGAAGGACAAAAACCGAAAAAAGGATATAGGTAGGATCAATGCATATTTGTTTCAGTCGGTAAAGAACAAGAGCCTCAACTGGCTGAGAGATCGCAAAAGGAACGAGCATTTTGACAAAATCGAACAGATAGAAGACTACATTATTGAAGAATCCCACCACCTGGATATTGAACCCAGGGACAGGGAGGTTTTCCAATTGCTAGACGACTGTATAAGTCAATTGCCCGCTCAGCGCCAGATGGTTTACAGGCTGCTGAGGGAAGACGGGTTGTTTCCTGGTGAAGTAGCCGAAATATTAAACCTTTCGAAAAGGACAGTGGAAAAGCACCTCGAACTGGCTGTAAAGGAGCTTTGCATGCAATTGCAGGCCTACCTAAAGGACCAGCGGCATCACCCCAAGATAAGAAAATTGTTTCCAAGGAGTTTTATTTTCTCCTTTCTATAAATAAAAACCAAGTCCCGTTACGTAAATCTTTTGTTGGCGGGTCTTAAACATACGATACAGGATTTTTGCTATGAGCAACAACGACATATATCAGGTGATTGCCCGGCACTTTGTGAAGGCACAGAGTAGGCAGGATGAATCAGACCTCCAGATTTGGATAGGCGAAAACGATGAAAATAAATCCCTTTATGAGAAAATGGAAGGTCATTGGCGCTCTGGTCACCCAGGAAAAACCACCATTTTCAAACACGAGGAAGTAAAAAACGAAATATGGGAAAAAGTCAATGCCGACAATCCCATGGTGCAGCAATTGAAAAAGACACGACAGGCAGGTAGGTATTTGAAATATGCGGTAGCTATTCTATTGATTCTGTGTTCCGGACTAGTCTTCTACTTTCAATCCGATGAGGAGACCCCTGCAACTGTAGAAAATCAATTGATTACCAAGTCCAATACCGCTGGTAGAAAGTCAGAAATCCACTTGAAAGACGGAACAGTGATCAACCTGAATGCCGAAAGTGAATTGTCATACCACGAAGTATTTTCCGATACAGCCAGAATGGTATGGTTGGAAGGAGAGGCCTTCTTCGATGTTGCCAAAGATGCCAGCAGGCCCTTTTATGTAATATCCCGGGATATAATAGTGCAGGCCTTGGGTACATCCTTTAACGTATCCGGATACCCGGAACAAGGTACATTCAGGGTAAGCCTGGCCACAGGAAAAGTGAAGGTAGGTGAAAAAAGTGGTAGTTGGCTGGATAAAACAGCACCGCAAATAACTTTAGAGCCCGGTCAGGAAGTTTATTACCAAAGTGAGGAAAAAGTGTTTTCAACCGTACAGGAGTTTGATGCAAACCAGGTACAGGGCTGGACCGAAGGGGTCTTACATTTTAACAAAGCCAGTTTAGAAGATATAATACGAAAACTTGAACGATGGTATGGGGTAGATATTGAGCTGGTCACACTACCAGAAAGGGCACTGAACTATACAGGTCAGTTCAAAAGGCAAAACCTTGAAAACGTCCTTACGAGTATGGCTTTTGTAAACAATTTTGAATTTGAAATCAATAATAAAAACGTAGTGTTAAACTTTAAAAATGACGCCTATGAGTAAATAAAGGACAAAAAAAAGACCGATAACAATTCCTCAATCGTTATCGGCCAGCTCATCACATTGCCACTAAGTCTCGAAACACGGGCAATGCAATCAATTAATGTTCAATTAATCATTTCAAAACTATGAAAATCAGTTTACAAAGACTAATAATATATGCCATGAAGTTGTCTTTTGTCGGTATATTTTCTCAGTGCTTATTGCTCAACTTACTGCTGGCAGGCAATATTGAAGCACAAAAGAAGTCCAGTGTGAAAGATGTAACCATCAATTTGGATGTAAGGGATGCCTCCATCATGCAGCTTTTCGAGAAACTGGAAGAGCAAACGGACTTTCAATTTACCTACGACCACAAAGCTATTTCTGAAAACAAAACAAGGATTAGCCTTTCGGCACAGGAGCAGACAGTAGAAGAAGTACTATTGAAGGTATCAAAAGAAGCCAAACTCAGGTTCAAGCAGGTTGACTATAACATCAACGTCAACCCACTACAGGATAAATTTGATCAAAAAATAGAGATTGTGATTGATGGAGTGGAAATCTCCGGCAAAATCATTGACGAAAATGGAGAGGGCCTACCAGGAGCATCGGTAATAGAAAAAGGCACCAGCAATGGTACCACAACAAACCTGGATGGTAACTACAAGTTGAGTGTTTCCGAAGGGGCCAGTTTGGTAGTATCCTTTGTGGGGTACAAAACACAGGAAGTAACTATCTCCGGCAGGTCAACGATAGACGTTCAAATGCAAATTGATGCTGCGCAGCTACAGGAAGTAGTAGTAATTGGATATGGTAGCCAAACGAAGGACAAATTTAATGGAGCTGTTTCCAAAGTAGATAGTGAAGTGGTGAACCAGTATTCTTCAGCAAATTTCGAGCAGGCCGTTGTGGGTAGAATCGCCGGTGTGCAGGTTTTTTCCAATGGTAAAAATCCAGGGGACAATTCCGTAATCCAAATCAGGGGCCTCAACTCCCTTACGGCAGGTACAAGCCCATTGATTGTGGTGGATGGTAATCCTTTGTCAGAAGGTTCTTCCATGAGTTCGATTAATACTAACGATATCGAATCCATCAGTGTATTGAAAGGAGCCGCTTCAGCAGCCATTTATGGATCGAGGGCTTCAAGTGGTGTCATTTTCATTACTACTAAAAAAGGCAAAAAAGGAGGGCTTCAGGTAACCTACGATGGTTATTTGGGTATGCAACAGCGCATCGACAAATTTGAACTGACGGATGCGTATGAGACAGCCCTGTTTGATTATGACGCCCGTCAATTCGGTTATTTGTCAGGAGGGGCAGGAAGGAACGCTACTGATGACAATGCTACGAGAGATGCCAACGGAGGAGGAAAGCGAAGCAGAATCCCGACGTATTTGCAGGATTACCTGGATGGCAAGCCTGGATTGACCAATACCAACTGGACAGATGCCGTGTTTAGAAATGCCAAACAACAAAGCCACTACATCAACCTGGGTGGTGGAACAGACAATTCTGATTATTCAATATCTCTTGGGTTGATAGATCAGGAAAACATCGTCATAGATTCCGACTACAAACGCTACAGTAATAATATCCGCTTCAATTCTCAATTGAGCGATAAGGTAAGGTTTGGGATCAATACCAACATTTCGCTCACGGATGCGAACCTTACAGGTGAAAGGGCATGGGCGAGTTCCCGGTTGGGTTATAAACAACAAGCTGATCCATCAGGTGCTGTTTTTTTGATGCAGCCTTATTACCCAATCTACAATTCAGATGGTTCCTTTGCCGTAGCAAACCAATTGGATGACAACAATGCCAACTGGGATGGACCGATTGGTGAAAATGTAATAGCCCAGACCTACCTGACAGATTATACAAGAAGCGGGTTCAGGACTTTTGGAAACACATATTTGGAGGTTGAACCTATTGAAAACCTGACCTTTAAAACACTTTTCGGTGGAGACTATGATACCAGTATCGAGGAGTATTTTGAGCCTTCAACAATTGGCGATTATCGCACCCCAGTAGCCAATAAGCCAACAAGGGGATCACGGTCTGAACTAAGCAGGAAAAACTATATTACGGAAAACACCCTGAGCTACAAGAAAGAACTTGAAGTCCATACTATCGACGTGCTGGTGGGCTATAGTTACCAACAGGAATTGTACAATATGACGTACATGGAAAGCCAGGATTTTGCTGACGACAACATCAGAAATATAGGTGGGGCAACCACGATTACTTCAACATTGACGGCCAGCAAATGGGCCTTGGAATCATACTTTTCGCGCTTGCAATATGATTTTGATAGTAAGTATTCATTCTCAGCATCATGGAGAAGGGATGGCTCATCCCGATTTGGAGCCAATAGCAAGTATGGAAATTTTGCATCAGTATCCGGGGGGTGGACCATCAGCAATGAATCTTTCTTTCCAGAAAATTCGCTCGTCAATTTTGCCAAACTGAGGGTCAGCTGGGGCCAGACCGGTAACAACCAGATAGGGAACTATAGTGCCATAGCCACACTCAATGATGATAATTATACTGTTGATGGCAGTTTGCAGTCGGGTCTTTACATCAATTCTGCCCCAAATGCTGATTTGTCATGGGAAACCAATACAGCCCTGAATTACGGACTGGACCTGGGCTTCATGGAAGACAAACTTCAATTGACAGCTGAGTATTACGTAACCAACACCACCGATATGCTGTTGGAAGTTCCTGTTCCTCAACAATCCGGCTTCTCAACATCCCTTCAAAACATTGGTGAGCTGGAAAACAAAGGATTTGAGCTTGAGCTAAGTGGGGTAGGGTACAATGTAGGTGAACTTGAGATCGGTTTTAATGCGACCTATTCTGCCAACCGAAACAAGGTGCTGGCACTGGGAAAAGACCAGGATCAGCTTATTTACAGTAACAGGGCATATTTCCTCACCAAAGTAGGACAACCCATTGCCCAGTTCTACAATTATGATGTGGTTGGAGTTTATAAGTCACAGTCGGAAATAGATGGCGATCCTATAACACCCCTGCCAGGTTCAGAGGTAGGGGACTACATTGTCCGGGATTCTGATGGAAATGGAATGATTAATGCAGACGACCGGGTTACTATGGGTGATTATAACCCTGATTTCACCTATGGATTTGGGGTCACCCTGAATTGGAAAGGTTTTGACCTTAATGCTCAATTCATAGGAGTTGAGGGTAGAAAAGTTGTTGATTATATGGTGTATAGTGCAGAGAGTGGCGAGGGTTTCCAAATACCTTCCAAACACTATTTTGACAATTATTTCAACGATAGAAATCCAGAGGGTTTTTTCCGAAGACCTGACTTTTCCAGCTTCTCATCTGCAGGCCGCCTAACCCGGGCTTCTAACCTCTCCATCCATGATGGCGACTACTTTAGGTTGAGAAACCTACAGATTGGATACACCTTGCCGGGAAAAGTTGCTGATTACCTGGGTATTACAGGGGCCAGGGTTTATTTCACCGGAAACAATATCTTCCAACTCACAAAGTTCCGAGGATATAACCCCGATGGTATAGATATACGCTCCACTCAACAACAAGTCCTTTCCCGGGGAGCTATTAATTCGGCTAGCCCTGTGACGCGCTTTATAGCTTTAGGGGTCAATGTTAAATTTTAACCATAAAACAAAATAGCCATGAAAATCATAATAAACTTTTCGTTCATAGCCATGTTTGTTTTGGTTATAACATCTTGTTCCGACAAGTTGGACTTAGCTCCTATTACACAGAAGTCTGCGGATAACTTTTACCGGAACCAGGCAGAAATTGAGACAGCTATTTATGCAGTGTATGGCCAGTTGCAAAGCAATGGCCTGTATGGGCTCGACCTCATCGGGGTTGGCGAAGTTCCCGGGGAAGATACCTTCGAGGAAATTGCAGCCAATGATGGTGGCCGTTTTGGGCAACTCGACGATTTTTCAACAAACGCTGGCAATGATCTGGTGGGGGATATCTGGAGGGAATCTTATGTAGGTATCCAAAGGGCAAACGTGGTATTAAGCAGGATTGAAGATATTAAATTTGACAATACTACGGTGAAAAATGCCAGGATTGGTGAAATGCAGTTTATACGTGGATTGCTGTATTTCAACATGGTAAGGCTGTATGGTGATGTTCCTTTGGTAATTGGGGAAACCACTAACCCGTCAGATTATTTTGGTCAAGGCCGGGCACCTGTAGCTGAGATTTTTGCTCAGATTGAGGCAGATCTAAGTGCAGCGATTGGCAACCTGCCCACAACCAAGGAATCTGGACGGCCTGCCAAAGGTGCTGCACAAGCACTATTGGCGGATGTAAAGATGAACCAGGGCGATTACAATAGTGCAGCATCGCTACTCGCCACAGTGGTCAATTCCGGAGAATACAGTTTGATGCCAACCACCTCAGATATATTTGGGGCAGGCAATGAAGGCAATGATGAAATTCTGTTTGAGGTGCAATATTCAAGTGGGTTAAATGGCAACAGTGAAGGCGAAAGTGCCAATTCACAGTTTAGGCCTTCAGGAACCACGGCCAATGCCAAAGGGCATAATTTACCTTCAACGGATTTTGTGAGTATGTACGATGCTTCTGATACCCGTGCAAATGACTATGTGGGTCAGAATCTCGCGGCTAACCCTTTCTATTTCTCAACCAAATACGAAACATCCGGTACTGGAGCTGATGACGGCCCTACTGATCATATCGTGATCCGGTATGCCGATGTATTGCTGAAATATGCTGAGGCCCTGAATGAATCAGGAGGTTCAAATGTTGCTCAATATCTCAATATGGTGAGAAACAGGGCAGGATTGGACAATACAACGGCTTCATCGCAAAGTGAGCTAAGGGACGCCATCGAAATGGAAAGAAGGCTTGAGCTCATTGGAGAAGGCCACCGTTGGTTTGACTTGAAAAGAACAGGTAAGGCAATTGAAATTATGAACGCCTGGTTTGCCGCCAACAATAAGGATGTGACCATCAATGCTGATAACCTCATTCTGCCTATTCCGCAAAGTCAGCTGGATACTGACCCTGCCATCGTACAAAACGCAGGTTATTGAAAATTAGGATATAGAATTTTAAACCGTGAAAAGAAGGGGCAGGGTCTTCTGCCTTTTCTTTTACGCATAAAATTTGTCCGTGGGTCAATGGATTTGGTGATGCTTGCCTACAATGCCTAAAAACCTTCCTTTTACACCATCACATTTAAATACAATGGATCAAAAGACTACATCTGTAAAAATTTTCTTCCTCATAATTTCAATGATATGCTTCACAATTCTAATGAATTGTGAGCAGAATAGAAGTCAAAGCCAATCGCCTGAAAGCGCATCTGTTGCAGAAATATCAAATGAGACAAGAGTTGAAACCATAAGAAAAGAGCTGTTTGACGGCCAGGGAAAACGAGTGCTGGTAGTAGCACACAGGGGAGATTGGCGGCATGCGCCTGAGAATTCCGTGCAAGCCATTAAGAATTGCATAGAAATGGGGGTGGATATGGTTGAAATAGATGTTCGCAGAACCAAAGATGGACAACTTGTGGTCATTCATGACGAGACTATTGACCGAACCACTAATGGTAGCGGATTGGTTTCCGATTGGACACTGGATTCGCTCAGGACACTCTATCTGGTAAATGGAATTGGCAGGCCAACTGAACACAGGATACCTACCCTGGAAGAAGCCATGTTGGCTGCAAAAGGAAAGGTGATGGTCAACCTGGACAAATGCTACGACCTGTTTGAAGAGGCATTTGAAATCCTCGAAAAAACCGAAACCATTGACCATATCATCATAAAAGGGGACAAGCCCGTAGCGCAAGTGCAAAATGATTTAGGTCAATACCTTGACATGGTACTTTTTATGCCAATCCTTAGGTTGAACAATCCTAAAATCCAGCAGATAATAGATGATTATCATTCCAACATGAAGCCTGTTGCTATGGAGCTGGTTTTTCCCTCCGATACCTCAAGGGTTTTGAACGATTTGGATAAAATGAAAGAAAAGGGTTCAAGGGCATGGATAAATTCTTTGTGGCCGAGCCTAAACGGAGGACATGATGACGACAGGGCCGTTTACGACCTGCCAGGCAGCTATGACTGGATCATCAACAGGGGAGCCACTATGATCCAAACGGACCGACCTCATAAGCTGCTTGAATACCTCAGAAAACAGGGGTTGCATGATTGACCGAGGTTGGCTCAACCATTTCTACAAATAATATTTAAACCATGATAACAAAAAATAAGGTGGTAGTACTGCTATCGCTGATGATGGTCTATTGTGCTTGCAGATCGCAGGACCTTCAACAAGATAATGATACCTTACTGAAATTTGATCCTTGGCAAGAAGGCTACCTTGACATTCATCACATCAATACCGGAGGAGGTGATGCTGCCTTCTTTATATTTCCTGATGGCACCACCATGTTGTTTGATGCAGGAGATATGGATGTTGCCGGTTTCAACGAAAAGTATGCGCCAATGAAGGCAACAGACCTTCATCCATCTGATAGCCTGACGGCTGGCCAATGGATTGTTCACTATATCAAACAAGTGCTGCCAAAAGGGGCTGAACCCAAAATTGATTATGCACTTGTATCCCATTTTCATTCGGACCATTATGGGAATGTACATAAGGAAAGCCCCATATCCGGCAAAGGAAATTACAGGCTCACCGGCCTGACGGAGGTAGGGGATATCATTCCAATCAAAACCCTGATTGATCGAAGTGGCCCAAACTACAATTACCCTGTTAACTTGAAAGAATACTACGAAAGAGACCAGACCTTTCTCAACTACCTGGACTTCATCGGGCACCATTCAAAGAATGGCAGCCTCACGTGCGAATCACTCAAGTCAGGAAGAAACGATCAGATTGTCCTTACGAATGAGCCGAAGTTGTACCCCTCGTTTCGGGTACAAAATGTAAAATGTAATGGCACGATATGGAGTGGGGAGGGTCAGCAAACTTTCGAATACATGAACAAAGAATCGCTAATCGGAGAAAACGGCAAATTCAATGAAAATCCATTGAGCCTTGCCATAAAAGTGTCTTATGGCAAGTTCGACTACTTCACGGGAGGTGATATGACAGGGTTGAAAGGGTATGGCAAACCGGACTGGTTTGATGTGGAAACACCAGTTGCCAAAGCAGTAGGTCAGGTTGAAGTTACCACCTTAAACCATCATGGCAACCGGGATGCCACCAACGAGAATTTTGTAAAGGAGCTATCCCCCAGGGTAGTGGTGCAGCAATCATGGTGCTCGGACCATCCGGGACAGGAAGTGTATGAGCGGTTGGCTTCAAAGTCTTTGTACTCTGGAGAGCGGGATATTTTTGCCACCAATATTCACGAAGAGACAAAAGTCACCTTTGGGTCGTGGTTCAATAGGGCCTATAAAAGTATGGAAGGGCATATTGTTATCCGGGTGACTCCTGGTGGGGATTATTACGTTTATGTTTTGGATGATAATGTTTCATTCCTGAAATTAAAAAGTAAATTTGGCCCCTACGTTTCAAACTAAAACACACAAACTACTAGCATGAATAGGCTTTTTACTTCTGTTTTCACTCTGTTGTCTGTCATCTTATCATCAGGCTGTTCCAATCAAGTATCGGATGTACCTTTAGAAAAACCAAAACCCACCAACATCATCCTGCTTATCGGGGATGGTATGGGTCTTTCACAGGTATCCACGGCATTTTATTTTCAAGACAAAACCCCAAATTTTCAGCGGTTTGAGACTGTTGGATTGATCAATACTTCCTCTTCGTCACACAAAATCACTGATTCTGCTGCCGGGGCAACAGCTTTTTCCGCAGGGGTGAAAACCTACAATGGTGCCATTGGGGTAGATAGCGATACGGTGCACGTGGAAACGCTGGTGGAAATAGCTACAAAAAAAGGAATGAAAACAGGCCTGATCGCTACCTCTTCCATTACCCATGCCACACCGGCATCATTTTTCGCACATGAGAAATCAAGGGGGATGCAGGACGAAATAGCCGCCTGGATGCCCGAATCCGGAGTGGATTACTTTGCAGGAGGAGGTTTGAAATTTTTTGCCGATAGAAAGGATGGAGTCAACTATCTGGAAAAGCTGGAGGCCAAAGGTTTTGTGATGGACACTGTTGGCAGTGGCCTGGACAAACCCTCCTTGGACAAAACAAAGAAATACGGTTACCTATTGGCCAGGGATGGAATGCCACCCTTGATCAAGGGAAGGGGCGACTTCCTGCCGAAATCCACCACCCAGGCGTTGGATTACCTTTCAGGAACCGAAGAAGGTTTTTTCCTGATGGTAGAAGGCTCACAGATCGATTGGGGTGGACACCAAAACAATGGAGAATACCTGATAGGGGAATTGTTGGATTTTGACAAAACGCTTGGTGTAGCCCTGGACTATGCTGAAAAACATGGAAACACGCTGGTAGTGGTGACAGCCGATCATGAGACAGGCGGTTTGACCCTGGCCTCTACCAAAGAAACCGATGAAAACGGCAAAACCCGCAGCAACTACAATAAAATTACTCCGTCATTTTCTACAGGCGGGCATTCAGCCACCTTGATCCCGGTATTTGCACATGGGCCGGGCAGTGCACAGTTTACAGGCGTTTATGAAAACTCTCAAATCTTTGACAAATTGTTGCCCTATGTGTCGGTTGAAAAGTAGGTAAACTTTAGCGCGATGAAAACCATTAAAACCCTTCCCGCACTCGGTTGGGACAGTCCATCAAGAGCCACAACATTTTGGTTCTCTAAAACGCACAAATTGCAATGATGTGAGAAATATACTGGCATGAGACGAAGGATTTTTTCGTTAATAACCGGAATTCGGTTAGTATACCCCGTCATTCCCGAAAATATTGATCTAACTTTCAAAAAGATCAATATTTATCGGGAATCTCTTGCTTCCCCGCCGTGGTTTATGTTCTCACAAACCACATTGTGTCGGTCTGTGAGGACATCTGCTTGTCGTCAGACATGGCAGACCAAGGCGGCTTGTTGCTTCGGACTTTAGCTTAATCTAATGTGAATATGAAGATGTTAAACCGCTTATAATCAATACTCTACTAAAGCACGTAATTGGTAGCCTACCTCACACGGCAGCCAGGTGTAGCGCGGCAGTCTTTCGGTTTAATACGGCAGGTCAAGACGCTGACATGAAACGAAGGATTTTTTCGCTAATATTGCTTGTATTCGATCATACTCCCGATCTCATTGTCCAACAAAAGAGAAAAAGGACGGAGGCAGTTTCTATTTGATGTACAAGTTTAATTTGGTAAATAACCGGCTCATAAAATTTATTTCCAGAACCCTGGGACTTCTGTGTATTTTGCAATGCTCAGGTATCGGGATGGTTTTTTGCTCTGACAAGTTTGCCTCCCTTTCCGTGGATGATGGCCTCAACCACAACTCGGTTTTGGCAATCCTTCAGGATGAGTTGGGGATGATGTGGTTTGGTACCTACGACGGCTTGAGCCGATATGATGGGTATCAATTTCAAAATTTCAGGAACAACATCAATTCACCCTCCGGAATGAGCCACAATATTGTAAATACACTGGCCAAAGGTGATGGTGGCATTTGGATAGGCACCTTAAGCGGCCTCAATTTTTATGATCTACGGACCAATACCTTTCAAAGGTATTTTACTTCCAACAGCGGTTTGCCATCGGATCATATCAGGTCTTTGCTTGTAGATATTGTTGGGCGGTTGTGGATTGGCACGGACAAGGGACTGTGCCGCATGAACAATGCGCAGGAAAACCATATTGAAAAAATATCTCTGGGACAGGACAACTTGCCCTTTGTTACCAGTATGTTGGAAAGTGCCAGTGGTGAACTTTGGGTTGGTACGAATACATCTGTTTTCGTTTATCGTGATGGTGAATTTACAAGGCCCGGGGAATTCGTTGGAAAACATCTTGTGGTGAGTGCTTTGACAGAAGATGATCGGGGCAATATATGGATCGCAACGCTTAACGATGGGCTTTACATTTTAGATATGGATCGAAAGGAACCACTGGTTCATTATGACAAAACCAACGATTGGTTCGAACATAATGACGTTCGCTCAGTCAAGAGTCTCAAAAACGGTCAGGTATGGGTGGGAACCAACAATGGAGGATTGCTGGTATTCGAAAACAAACACCAGATAATACAGTCATACAATCATGCTCCAAAAGATGCCAATACGATCAACAGTTCTACGATCATGGCTATTTCCGAAGACAATGATGGAGGAGTTTGGCTGGGCAATTATGAAGCGGGAATCAACTACTATCATCAGGACAAGAAGGATTTCGGGTGGAAGAAACCAGCAACCTTTAGTGACTACAACATCACATCCTTGGCGCAGGGTAGCAACGGCAACATTTGGGTGGGTACCAGAACAGAGGGCATTAATCGATACAATACTAAAACAGGAACAGCCTCCTATTTTGATATCAATTCATTCTCAGAGCGGTTCAGCCTTCAAAAAAGGCCTGTGTTGAGCATTTTGGAGGATAAATCCCGCAACCTTTGGATTGGGAGGTATGAAGGTGGTCTGTTGAGGGTAGGTTTGGATAGCAAACAGGTGGTGAAGTACAAATTAGGTGCTGACAATTCAAATGCCCCCCAGGGAAATGAGCATATCTATAAAATATTGGAAGACGAGTTTGGTAAAGTATGGGTGGGCAGCCTGAACGGATTGTTTCTTTTCGATAAAGCCCAGGGCAAATTCGACAGGATGTACAACGGCTCTATCATGGAGATGTTGAAAATGGGCACTGACATATGGGCCTCAACAGGAAACCAATTGATGCTCTTTGATACGAAGGACAGGTCCAGTACCTATTTTGACACCAACCAGCATCACGATGAAAAATTTGCTACCATATTGTCAATTCATAAGGATGGCCAGGATAATTTGTGGTTGGGCACCAGGGGCCAAGGTTTGGTGAAGTTTCACATTCCTACCCGCCAGATGACAGGTTTTACCACCAATGACGGGCTGGCCAACAACATCATAGAAGGGATACTCGAAGATGAAGAAGGCTTTTTATGGTTGAGTAGCAACAGGGGCCTTACCAGATTTGACCCTCGAAGTTCGCAAGCCATCAATTATGAAAAAACGGATGGCCTACAGGGCAATGACTTTCGGCAGAAGTCCTGTTTGAAAACCTCTAGTGGTTTATTGGTGTTTGGTGGGTTTAATGGGTTCAATATTTTCGACCCTAAAACTATTCAGGACAACCAGCTGATCCCAAAACCGATTATTACTGATCTGATAGTAGGGAACACCTCGGTATTCGACAGATTGTCCAAAGTCAACCTGGCCGACCATATAAATTTTGTAAACTCCATAGAACTTCAATATTTTCAATCCTCCATAAGGTTTGAATTTACCTCTACCAATTTTTTGTCCCCCGAAAAAAACAGGTTTTCTTATCAGTTGGCCGGCCATCAGGATGAATGGAGCAACCCAACGGGGCAACACAGTGCTACATTTACCAACCTGCCAACAGGCAGCTACAAGTTTAGTTTGAAAACGGCCAACAACGATGGCTACTGGAGTGATACCTCAAAGACTTTGAAGGTAGTCGTTTTGCCACCGCCCTGGCTCAGTTGGTGGGCATATTGCCTGTATGCAGCTGTATTTTTAGTTGTTTGTACCATTATGGTGAAAGGGTTTATCCGGCAGCAACAACTGAAAAACAAACTGGCTGTAGATAAGGCGCTTACTGAACTTAAATTTCAGCTTTTTACGAATATTTCGCATGAGTTCAAAACACCTTTGACGTTGATTATGGTTCCCCTGCAGCAACTTTTGAGTATGGAAGCTCTGGGGGAAAAGGTCAAACAAAAGTTGGGTTCGATCCAGGATAGCGCAAACAGATTGCAGGAAATGATCAACCAGCTTTTGGATTTCAGGCGGCTTGAGAACAAAATGGACAAGCCTCAATGGAGCAAGGCTGATATTGTGGCTTTTGTGCAGCAGAAATGTCGCCACTTCAATGCTTTGGCTGAGGAAAAGCAAATAACCTTTGTGGTGGAATGTGAGCCCAATACTTTTACTGCCCAATTTGATTCAGACAAGTTGGAAAAAATCATATACAATTTGTTGTCCAACTCATTTAAATATACAGATAGTGGCACGGTACGTCTGAAATTTAAAGTGCTGGATGATGATAAAATCCAGATGTCAGTCAGCGATACCGGAGTAGGTATGGCCAAAGACCAGCTCCCATATATTTTCGACAGATTTTATCAAACAGGGAGCCCAACAAAAATTTCTACCAGCACAGGTATCGGGTTGGCTTATGTCAACGAGTTGGTGAAATGCCTGGACGGGACTATAGAAGTGGAAAGTGAGCCAGGAAAGGGCACTTCTTTTGTAGTGCGCATCCCCCTTCTCAAAACGGTTGTTCAACTGGTACCTGAAAACGTAAATGCAGAGGGCGCCCTGTCGGATAAAGGGAAAACCACTATTCTTATTGTAGAAGATGAGGAGCAGCTGCGGGCCATGCTAAAGGAGGAATTTGGTTCCAATTATGAAGTACTTGAGGCTGAAAATGGTGAAGTGGGTTTGGAGCTGGCTACCGAGTTGGTGCCTGACCTGATCGTGAGCGATGTTTCCATGCCTGTGATGGATGGCATCAGGTTCACCGAAGAGGTGAGAAATAAAGAACAATGCAACCATATTCCCATTATATTGCTGACTGCCCATACCTCGGGGCAGCATAAAATCGAGGGGCTTCAGAAAGGGGCCAACGATTATATCAACAAGCCTTTCAATATATTTGAATTGAAGGCAAAGGTTGAAAACCTGCTATTTGCCCAAAAGCTCTTGAGACAAAAAATTAAGAAGGAGTTTTTGACCAACCCAGCTCCAGAAAGCTTTCCTGATGAACAGGATAAATTTTTACGCAGAGCTATGGAGGTGGTAGAAACCCAATTGGCCAACAGTGATTTTAATGTGGACATTTTTTGCAGGGAAATAGGGATGAGCCGAACACAGCTTTATAGAAAAATTGAAGCTACCACCGGCCAATCGGTGAAAGAGTTTATAAGGACCATCCGATTGAAAAAAGCAGCCGACTTGCTCAGCAATACTAATATGCAGGTCAAGGAAGTAGCCCTTGCCGTGGGTTTTAACAATTTGCCGTATTTCCGAAAATGTTTTCAGGAGCAGTTTGGGACCAGTCCTAAGAAATTTGGCATGAAAACGGCCTGAATAGAGCAGTTCCCCTTTTTTGGGACATTAGCATCCCTTTTTTGGGATTTTTGAATAACGATAAAAGTGGCTTTGTACATAACTATGCAAGTACAAACTAGTCACTTTATATACAATGAATCGTTATTTGATCCTGGTACTTTTGCCAATTGTCATTGTGGGCTGTGATAGCGGGCTTCCTGATGAAGTAGCAAAAGCATCACACAACTTACCTGATGTTATAGACTTCAATTTTCACGTCAAGCCTATCTTATCCGACAAGTGTTTTGCATGTCATGGTCCGGATGCCCAAAACCAGAAAGCCGACCTTAGATTGGACGAACCCGATGGGGCCTATGCCGCTCTCAGCAGTGGAGCAGGTCACGCCGTTGCACCCGGCAATGCTGGCAATAGTCAATTGATCAATCGCATACTTGCAACAGACAAGGAGCTGATAATGCCCCCGGCCGAATCCAACCTTGTTTTATCCCCTGAGGAAAAGGCCACTCTGGTGAAATGGATAAATCAGGGTGCGGAGTATAAGCCGCATTGGGCTTTTACCAAACCAGAATTGCCAAAGTTGCCGGATGTAATACCCGATTGGGCACACAATGAGATAGACAGGTTTATTGGTGAGAAACTCAATCAAAATGGAATAGAGCCAGCCCCCACGGCAGCAAAAGAGCAGCTTATCAGAAGGTTGTTTTTCGATATCACCGGTTTGCCTCCCACCATTGCCGATATGAACAGATGGATGGGCAAGGACAATGATAGCTACTACGGGCAACTGGTCGATAGCCTGTTGAGCTTGCCGGCGTATGGAGAAAGAATGGCAGCCCACTGGTTGGATGTGGCCAGGTTTGCGGATTCCGAAGGCTATCTGGATGATTTCCACCATACTTTTTGGCCCTACAGGGATTGGGTGATCAGGGCTTTCAACCAAAACCTGCCCTACGATGAATTTATTGTTTGGCAAATTGGTGGGGATCAAATTCCCAATGCCACTACCGAACAAAAACTGGCCACCGCTTTCAACAGAAACCACAAGCAGAATTCTGAAGGAGGCATAATTCCGGAAGAATTTAGGGTAGAATATGTGGCCGATAGGACCAACACAGTCGGATCTGCCTTTATGGGATTGACAATGGGATGCGCCAGGTGCCACGACCACAAATATGATCCCATCAGCCAGGAAAATTATTTCGAGCTTTTTAGCTTTTTCAATTCCAATATAGAACGGGGAGATGGCATTTTTAGCCTCAATTCCATTGAAAACGGCCAAATGGTGCCCAACAAGTATTCCATGAATGCAGGGCCCGTATTGCCACTGTTCGACGAAAAAACGGAGGAAATAAGAGAGTTTTTGCTTGCGCAAATAGAAGGGAAAAAAGATAGTTTGGAGCTTTTGAAGTCATCCAATCAGGCTGATTTTAATCAATGGCTTCAAACAGCTAGCCATCAAGTGAGCTTGGATCGGATTGTGCAGTCAGCCACAGTGAGCCACCTTACTTTTGACGACATGGCCAATGGAAAAACGACTGACTTGACCAAAGGTGCCCAACCCGCAAAGTACAACGGGAAAATTGCGCCGGCCCCCGGCAAATTTGGGTTGGCCGTTAGGAGTGATGCCGACGGACAATTAATAGCCGAAGGGAAAAAGGCCATCTTCGAACGGGTAGATTCTTTCACCATCAGTTTTTGGATCAATGCGCCAAAAGACTTTGAAAATGCCCACGTCATGTACAATGGCAACAACAGGATACAAGGATATCGGGGTTGGGATATTGTCTTGCATAAGGGCAACCTGCATTTTAGGTTGAATCATGCACATCCATACCAGTCCCTGGATATTCGGACACTTAGCCCACTCCCGGTGGACGAATGGCAGCATTTCGTATGGACATACGATGGCTCGGGTAAAGCTGAAGGGATGAGCCTCTACCTCAATGGAAAACAGGTTCCAACGAAAATCGAAAGAAACTTTTTGTATAGATCGACCAGGCCATATCTGGTACCGGAGGCAACAGTATATATGCCATACCGGGGATTGATTATTGGTAAAAGGCATTATGACCAGGATTTTACAGGAGGTATGCTGGACAATGTCCAAATACTCAACAAAGAGGCAGATCCTTTTGTAGCCAACTACCTTTTTGACAAGCAGCAGGCCATTGATTCTTTCAATGAAGCACTAAAAAACCGGTCACAGGATTTGAAAAGGTTTTATGACTTGTTTGGGGATGGGGAATTGCTACAGAAACGCGAAGTACTACGGGAATTACAGGCCAAAGAAGTGACGATGGTAGATACCGTTCAGGAGATTATGGTTATGGAAGATTTTCCTGACAAACGGCCTACCTATATCCTGGAGAGGGGCGTGTACAATGCCCAGGGCAAACCTGTAAGCAGCGATGTGCCGGAGGCAATTTTTGGTATGCCAGATGATCTGCCGCGCAATCGGTACGGATTGGGGCAATGGCTCACCCACCCGGACCATCCCCTCACTGCCCGGGTGGCAGTCAATCAAATTTGGTACCTTGTTTTCGGAAGGGGTATAGTGGAAACCGTGGAGGACTTTGGCAACCAGGGCGCATTGCCCTCCCATCCGGAGTTGCTCGATTGGCTGTCCATCGATTTTCAGAGAAATGGTTGGGATTTGAAAAGGCTGGTGCGCCAAATGGTAATGTCGGCTACTTACCGCCAATCATCGGTAATCCGGCCCGAACTTGAAAGCAAAGACCCCAACAATATCCTGTTGGCAAGGGGTACCAGATATCGCCGGTCGGCAGAAATGATACGCGACAATATTTTGGCCTCCAGTGGCCTTCTCAACAATCAGGTAGGTGGACTTTCTGTGTTTCCATACCAGCCGCAAGGCTTGTGGAGGGAGGTTATGGCCCATGGTTTTTTTCCGGAGTATGAAGAGGATTACGAAAAAGGCCTGTATAGAAGGAGCATTTATACGTTTTGGAAAAGGAATATGCCACCCCCATCTATGCTGATATTTGATGCGTCCAGCCGGGCAGAGTGCCAGGTGAGGAGGCAAAGGAGCAATACCCCGTTGCAGGCACTGGTGCTACTCAACGACCCACAGGCCATAGAAGGATGCAGGGCACTGGCAGAAAATTCCTTGAAAACGGCACAGGGGGATTTGAACATAGCGCTGGAAGATGCTTTCAGAAGGCTGACCAGCCGAAAACCTACCACACGGGAAATCCATCTTTTGAAAGCGCAATACCAGGAGGAACTTGCCTATTTCTCTGCCAACAAAGAACAGGCTTCCTCTTTTTTGGGCATTGGAAAGAAAACATTGCCAAAAGGGCTGCCTGCTACAGAGCTGGCCGCTTTGGCCAGGGTGGCCAACACCATACTCAACACCACGGAAGCTTATTACAAAAATTGATGTGTCAACAGGTATTTGAACTACTATGA
The DNA here is from genome assembly GCA_040222275.1 of Cyclobacteriaceae bacterium. Classification (GTDB taxonomy): domain Bacteria; phylum Bacteroidota; class Bacteroidia; order Cytophagales; family Cyclobacteriaceae; genus CAXBNB01. The sequence continues at coordinate 226,259 of JAVKDJ010000094.1, read as the reverse complement.
AATATTCCAAAGAAATACAAAACGCAAACTATCAGAAAACCCGAAGGGAGTTTCTGAAGACTACCACCAAGGGGATAGGCGCCATGGCCATGGGATCACTGTTGTTGCCGGATATGGCTATGGGCAATACAACCTCTACAAACATTTCCTTGCCATTTGGTGGTAACGGTGGTGCCTTAAATGGCCTGCACCATGTGCCAAAAGCAAAACGGGTGATCTACTTGTTTCAAAGTGGTGGCCCAAGCCAGATAGAGCTTTTTGATTACAAACCAGAACTGATGAAGAGATGGGGGGAGGAAATACCAGACAGTGTACGTGGAAATCAACGCTTGTCTGGTATGCTGGCTGCACAGTCCAGCTTTCCGTTGGTAGGTTCAAAATTCGATTTTAGCCAACACCCGGAGACCGGCGGCTATTTTAGTAGTCTGGTGCCCCATATATCGTCCATCGCCAGTGATATTTGTATGGTCAATTCGATGTACACTGAAGCCATCAACCATGAACCAGCCATTGTTTTTATGCAAACAGGTTCGCAGCAGGTGGGCCGCCCGGCCATAGGTTCCTGGATGAGTTATGGGTTGGGAAGCTCTAACAAAAACCTGCCTTCATTTATAGTGCTGTTGTCCCGTGGCAAGCCAGATACACAAAACCTGAATATGCAGGCTTGGAACAACGGTTTTTTACCTTCTCATCATCAGGGAGTCCGTTTTAGGTCTGGTGTGGACCCGGTGTTGTACCTGTCCAACCCAGATGGAATAGACAGGGCCAGCCGAAGGAGGGAGCTTGACTATTTGGAACAATTGGAAGCGGAACAGAAGGCGGTTTGGGGCGACCCTGAAATTGATTCCAAACTGAACCAATATGAGATGGCATACAGGATGCAGACCAGTGTGCCGGAGGTTTCGGATTTTTCGGATGAGCCTGATTACATATTCGATATGTATGGCGAAGAAGCACGAGTGCCCGGTACCTATGCGGCCAACTGCCTGATGGCAAGGCGCCTGGCGGAGCGTGATGTCCCATTTGTGCAACTGTACCACATGGGCTGGGACCAGCATGGCAACCTGCCAGGTGATATCCAGCGCCTGGCCAGATCCAGCGACCAGGCATCAGCGGCACTGGTAAAGGACCTCAAGCAACGTGGACTGCTTGAAGATACCCTGGTAGTTTGGGGCGGAGAGTTCGGGCGCACCAGTTTTTCGCAGGGAACACTCACCCGACACAATTACGGCAGGGACCACCATCCCAGATGCTTCAGTATGTGGATGGCAGGAGGTGGCATTAGGCCAGGGACGGTGTATGGACAAACAGATGACTTTAGCTATAATGTGGTGAAAGACGGGATGCACGTCCACGACTTTCAGGCCACCTTATTGCACCTGCTGGGGGTAGATCACGAGAAGCTCACTTTCAAGCATCAGGGCAGAAGGTACCGCCTTACCGATGTACATGGCCATGTTGTAAAGGATATTATCACATAACATCCATTGGATTTTTACCAAAGTATTGATACCAATATTTTTTTGTAAAAGTGAAAACCTTTCCTTTTTAAAGTTTCATTCAAACCGCAAACTACAAACCAAAAAATCCCCTTTGATTATGAAAAACTCCAGAAGGTCGTTCGTGAAAAAAACCGGTGCTGCCATGGCTTTGGGTGCCAGTGGCTTTTCTTTCAATATTATTTCCAACACGGAAAAGGCGCCTCTCGTCATTGGTCAGGGCAACTTCAGGTACAAGGTGCACAAGGATTGGGGGAGGCAAGACCCAGCCAAATATCCCGTTAAGGACTGTCATGAAATGGTCCAGTCCTCTGATGGCAGGTTGTTTTTGTTGACCAACGAAACTAAGAACAATGTATTGGTTTATGACAGGTCGGGAAAAGTTCTTTCGGCCTGGGGGCACAGTTTTCCCGGGGCGCATGGCCTCACCCTTTGCAAAGAAGGGGACAGGGAGTATCTGTTCATTACAGACCTGTCCCTCCACAAAGTGTATAAAACTACCCTGGATGGAGAGGTGGTCATGACCATACCGTATCCCCAGGAAAGTGGATTGTACAGGTTGGAAAAGCAATTTATGCCCACTGAAGTGGCAGTAGCCCCCAATGGTGATTTTTTTGTAGCCGATGGATATGGCCTGCAGTACATCATCAAGTACGATGCTCAGGGAAACCTACTGAAGGTTTTTGGAGGATTGGGCAGTGGTGATGACTTATTTGCCAGTAGGTGGACAGCCCATGGTGTATGCATAGATACAAGAAATAGCCAGGACGAACCAAAGCTCATAGTATCAGCTCGGCATGAAAATTTATTCAAATGGTTTGATCTGGAGGGGAATTTCCTGTATCAGGTTAATTTGCCAGGGGCATACCTCAGCCGACCGGTGATAAAGGGAGGCGAGTTGTACACTGCCGTTTTAAATTCGGAGATGCCCTGGGGTGCATCCAACTCCGGGTTTGTGAGCATTTTGGACAAAGAAAACCAGGTGATGTCCAATCCCGGAGGAACCGCACCACAATATACTGACGGAGTACTCCAACGGATGAAGCAGCAGGAAAAGGTCTTTATACACCCCCATGATGTTTGTATCGATGGTGATGCCAATATTTACGTTTGTCAATGGAATTCTGAAAAGACCTATCCGATTAAGCTGGAAAGGGTTTGATAATCAAGGATGCTGCCAATCCATTCAGGGAGACCAGATGGCCTATTATTCAAACACCTCCAGCCCCTCAGGTCTCTTGTGTTTCCAGCGCTTATGCGACCATAGCCAGTAGTCGGGCTTGTGGTGGATCAGTTGCTCCAGGTCTTTGGCATAGTCTATCGAAATACGGTTGTCTGGCAAGGTTTTCGGGTCGAGGCTGTACTCTTTGAATTCCAGGGTGTATTTTCCCCGGCTTACTTTTTGTACATCCAGGAAGAAAACGGCTTGATTGGTTTTTTTTGCGATCCTTTCACCCCCGGTGAAAAATGAGGTTTCCTGATGTAGAAACTTCACCCAGAATTTGTTGTTCCACTGGGCTGTCTGGTCAGCACATATCCAGGTAAGTGTAGGTTCCTTGCGCTGGTGGTGGGCGAGCACCGTCCTGAAAGTCTCAGTGATGGGCAGCATGACACCTCCAAACTTTGTTCGGAGGCTGTTCATGTAGTTGTCAAAGAGCTTGTTGGACAGTGGCAAATACACGATCAGCAATTTGTGTTTAAGGAAATGTGGCGCATACACCCACCATTCCCAGTTGCCATAGTGGGTGGTAAGCAGCACAATACTCTTGCCTTCATCGTGCAACTTGTTGATCACTTCTATGTTTTTGAAGGTCACATGCTTTTTGAAATTTTCCACCCCCATATTGTGGGATTTTACAATCTCAAAGATCATGTCGGCAAAGTGGCGATAAAACCCCTTGGCAATGGCCTTCAACTCTACCTCAGATTTCTCCGGAAAAGAATTTTTGAGGTTGTCGAAAACAACCTTTTTTCTATAACCTACCACATAGTATAGCAGATAATAAAAACAATTGGAAAATCCATACAGCACCCCTAGTGGAATAAAAGACAGTGCTTTCAAAAATGTAATGATGATGAAATTAAGGATTTTCATAGGTTGTCAGCAGGTCGCTTTGAAACGAAATGCAATCTTATCACTTCACAGACTCAATTCAAATGCCTGGGGTTTTTTTATCCCTGGTTATTCACTTTCTTTCGAACTTAGTTAGTATTGTAGTTGTTAAAGACTTGTGAAAATACTGAGAAAAATATTCATATTGCCCATTCTGTTTTACCAGTACAGTATATCCCCATTGTTTCCTTCCACCTGCCGTTTCAGCCCTACATGCTCACATTATGCCAAGGATGCCATCATCAAACACGGTGTTTTCAAGGGCTTTTACCTGGCCATAAAAAGGATCGCAAAGTGCCACCCCTGGGGAGGAAGTGGGTATGATCCGGTTCCATAGTTTTTGTAGTTGGTTGTTGGCTATTCGCTGTTCGCAGTTGGCTTTTCGCTTTTCGCAAACCTCCAACTTTATACTCCCATCTTCTACCTTCAAACTTCCATCTTCTACCTCCCAACTTCCAACTTCTACCTTCCACCTTCTAACTCCCCACTTCCCACTCCCCACTCAAAACTGATACCTAATCGAGAGCAGCATTCCCCTTGGGATTTGCAGCTCCAGTGCCCATTGGTTGTCTGGTTCGGGGAAATTGTAGTTGTTCAGCGGAGTGGCCACATCCATTATGTTGTAAATGTTGAGGTCGGCAGTTATAGGCTTGCCTTTTAGCATAAAGTCGTATTGAAACCTCAACTCGTAATTCCAGAAGCCACCTTCCCTCACCCCAAACTGTCCTGTGAACGGGTTGATCCCCTTGATGTCGGCATTCCAAAAGGCAAACTGATTGCCACTGCTGTTGGTTTTTATGTCAAATTCATTGCGGTTTACAGGCTGGCCATCCTTGTATTTTACCTGGAAACCAAGCTTCCATTTTTTACTCAAAATCTGATGGTAATAGATACGAACTATGTATGCCCTGTCCGAATCCAGCCTGCCCAGGTTTTGGAGGTAGGTATTGGGGTTGGCCAGCGATTCTGACAGCACGCCCAGGTTGTTGGTCAATACGCCATTGCCCATTGGCGAAATGCCTACTACCTGATAAGCTGTGGCCGATACATAGACATAGGTGTTCCGGGTTTTCTTCTCAAGGTTAAGGGTGAGTCCCCCATAAAACGGCGAGTTGGTCAGCCAGCCCAGCTTTTGCCCAGCTAATTGTTCCATGCGCTCTTTGTTGTCGTTTACCACCAGGTAATTGACCTGTTGGTTGCCATTCAGGTAGAATACATCGGGTTTGTTGGAGTTGGTTTCAAATACCCCAACTTGCTGGGGCATACCACTGTATTGCACAGACCATTGGTTGGCAAATTTGCGGTATTGGGCCAGAAATGTCAGTTCCCAGTTTCTTCCCATTTTCCATTCATTGCCATAGTCTATGTAGTAGATTTCTGGCTGCTGGAGGTTGTCGGATGCCTGATGGTACGCCCCACCTGTCGTTGAAAACATGGTACCTTTTTCGTTGGGGGTGAAACGCCTGTCGTTGTTGGTGTCGTTCCAGTAGTAGCTTTCACCAGATTGGTATTTGTTGGACAAGAACCTCACCTGATCCATTTCGAAAGGCACCCTTCTTTTGCCAATGTCCAGGGTAGAGGTGAGCCGTTGGCCTAGTTTTTTCTTTAAATTCAAACCTAGCTCATAATTCAACTTCGAAATGCCTTTAGGACTGAAGCGAATAGCATCGTAGGTTACATTACCATGGATGTCGATGGTAGTGCGGTTGGAGGCTGAGACTGCTGAATATTTCAATCCCACGGTATTTTCCAGCACTCCCGCAGAGAACGCTTCCGAACGCCAATCGATCATGTAAAGTGGTGTAAAAGGGGTCAGGTTGTTTTCATAGTACAATGTGTTTTGGTACCTGTTGTGTCTGGGGGAAAAATGGACCAGGCCATCATAGGCATCAAATGTCAACCTGAGGTTTCTTGCGATTCGTTTTTCTCCATTAATGCTCAAAATGAGATCATTGTATTTTCCATCTGAATAAAAAGGTTCCAGGCTTTCCCCATCCTGGTCTGCTACATTTCTTGAGAAGCCGGGGAAATTCTTTTCTATATTCTTATGAGCGAAATTCACCCCTGCGTTCACTGTCATAGGATAATTTCCCTTTCCAAAATTTATGCGCTGGCTGTAAACGGACAGGTTGAGTTGGTTCAGGGAGGCAGTTTCATTTCTGCCGTAATAGTATTCAGAAAAAAGGTTGTCGCGCTGGTTGTAAGTGATGAAGTATTCCAGTTTTCTGTTTTGGAGGTTGATGTCCCCGTGGTAATGCATTTGTAGATAATCCTCGGCAAAATAATCGTCGAGCCGGATGAAATTGAAGTTGGTAATCATCCGTCGGCCAACAGTGACATACCCATAATTGTTGTGTTTTTCCGAAGGCATACTGAAATATACCAATCCTGCATTTCTGGTCTTTTTTCTCTCCGGGATGGGCTGCCAGGCTTTTTCAGGCCCGGACGAATGGCCATGCATCAGATGGGTGTAAGCGTCTGTCCAGGGCACCATTCCACCCATCGAGCCATTGTTCCATTGGGTGTATAGATAAGTTTTGTCGGCGGTTTCTGTAGTCAGGTCTATTCTCGAATTCACCAGGTCTATTTCCAGATTTTTGTCAAGCAACATGGGCTTGTGCAATGATGCTCCCGGAAACGACAGGTCGTTCATTCTGATGCCATCGAGATAGTATTTGTTCCATTTGTAGGAATACCCCGTGAGGGAAAAGACATATTGGTCGGGTTGTGAAAAATTGCCGGTGGTTTCGATCTGATAATGGGCATTGGGGTAGTAGTTGTCCAGAAAATGCTCCAAGGTATAGTTGTGGTACCTGGAGGTAAAAAAGCGGGATGAGTACTGGTTGGCAAAGGTGTTGAAAGTGGTGTCTGGCTGGAGTGTTTTCTTTTGGGCCAACAAATCCGAACCTAGGTGCGACCCAAGCAGTGTGAGCAATAAAACGTTTAAAACCTTTCTCATCCTTTAAAAAAACCGAAAGGCATATTTAGGCCTTTCCATCCTAAATTCAAACCAGAGAGCCCAAAAGAAATGCGTGCCTTGGAGGATGTTCAGTAGATCGAGTATTTATACGACAACCCCGTTCACAATCCTGTGAGTTTGGTTAAGTTTGAGGCTTCAATAATTCAGGCATTTATGAAAGTAGTGTTTATGGGTACACCGGAGTTTGCAGTGCCCAGTTTGGAAGTTTTGGTGGAAAATAATGTCGAAGTGGTAGGAGTGGTTACAGCTCCAGACAAGCCACAGGGCAGGGGCAAGAAACTGAAGGGATCGGCTGTGAAGGAGTATGCATTGGAAAAAGGCCTACGTATTCTTCAGCCCACAAATTTGAAGTCGGAAGAATTTGTAGAAGAACTCCGGTCACTACAGGCAGAGCTACAGGTAGTGGTTGCGTTTAGGATGCTGCCGGAAGTAGCCTGGAACATGCCGCCGTTGGGTACATTCAACCTGCATGGATCGCTGTTGCCGCAATACAGAGGGGCTGCCCCCATCAATTGGGCCATCATCAATGGGGAAAAGGAGACTGGCGTCACCACTTTTTTCCTCAAGCATGAAATAGATACCGGCAATATTATTTTTCAGGAAAAGGAAACCATTGCCCCCGAGGATAATGTAGGCAGTCTGTACGAAAGGCTGATGTACAAGGGTGCTGCTTTGGTATTGAAAACAGTGAAAGCGATAGAGGGTGGGAAAGTTGAGCTTAGTGAACAGGTAGATGACGGGAATTTGAAGTCGGCCCCCAAAATACATAAGGACACCTGTGAGATTGACTGGTCGGCTGCATCCGGGCAAATTGTTAATTTTGTGCGGGGGTTGTCACCATATCCTGCCGCCTGGACCACCATCAAGGGCAAAAAGTACAAAATTTTCAAGGCAACAGCGACCGATGGAATTGGATTGAAACCGGGCGTAGCAGAGGTGAAGGGTTCGAAAAATATTGTGGTGGGCACGGGCAATGGATGTGTAACTATTGATGAATTGCAGCCCGAAGGAAAGAAAAGAATGAAAACTGAGGATTTCCTGAGGGGAAATTCACTTTAACCGAAGAATATGAAGATATCCCTGATAGCCGCCATGACCAAAAACCGGGTAATCGGCAAAGACAATGACTTGCCCTGGAAGTTGCCCGATGACATGAAGTATTTTCAGCAAACAACCAAAGGCCATGTAGTCATCATGGGTAGGAAAAATTATGATTCGCTCCCTCCAAGTTTCAAGCCACTGCCTAACCGAACTAATGTAATCCTCACCAGGCAAAAGGGATATAAGGCAAACGAATGTGTTGTTTACGACAACCTGGAGGATGCCCTGAAGTTTGCCAAAGGAAAAGACGAACAAGAGGTGTTTGTGATTGGTGGGGGACAGGTCTATAAAGAAGCCATCACGAAAGGTGACAGGATTTACCTTACGGAGATACAGACCGAGATTGACGGTGATGTCTTCTTTCCAGCCATGGATGCTTCCTGGAAGGCAGTCAGCCGAAAACATCATCCGACCGATGATCGTCACAAGTATGCGTTTGATTTTGTAGTTTACGAAAAAGTGTAGGCAATGGCCAGGGACTTCAACAATCAGGTGGTTTGGATTACTGGGGCCTCCAGTGGCATAGGGGAGGCACTTGCTGTACATATTTCTTCTATGAAGGCCAGGCTTATCCTGTCGGCAAGGAGATTGTCCGAACTAGAGCGTGTAAAAGAAAGGTGCTCAACACAGTGTGATGTCAGGATTTTGGTTTTGGATTTGGCAGATGCTAACTCACTGGAAGCTAAAGCCCGGGAAGCCGAAAATATATTTGGAAAGGTTGACATTCTAATAAACAATGGCGGTATCAGCCAGCGCGACAAGGTCATTCATACTGCTATGGAAGTGGACAGAAGGATAATGGAAATCAACTATTTTGGGGCGATCGCCTTGTCTAAATTCGTATTGCCGGAAATGCTGAACCGAAAAAGCGGCCATCATGTGGTAGTGAGCAGTGCGGTAGGTATAGTAAGTACGCCGCTGAGGGCTGGCTATTCGGCCTCCAAGCATGCCCTGCATGGCTGGTACGATGCACTGCGGTCCGAGCATCACGATGACAACATCAAAGTGACCCTGATATGCCCCGGATATGTCAACACACAAATCTCCTACAATGCCCTGATGGGGGATGGCAGCAAACAGGACAAACTGGATGATGCCCAAGCCAATGGCCTTTCACCAGAATACTTTGCTGAAAAGGCCGTAAAAGCAATTTTAAAACAAAAGGAGGAGGTTTATATCGGCGGTTTTTTAGAACTCCTGGGTATTTATGTCAAGAGGTTCCTTCCGGGCCTGTTTTCCATTATGGTAAGGAAGATAAAATCTACTTGAGTCCCTGTTGCTTTTTTATTCTCTAATGTGCCCTAGCCTTACCTATATGTCCAGTTATCCGGATCAAGCGAAGTATGGAACACGGCTCTTATAGTTACGCTTTTGGCAACTTCTTCAATAGTAAAGTGAATCATGTATGGGTATTTGTTTACAGGAACACACCTAATCCTGTCATAACGAATTTGAAAGAACGATTATTTTCCAGAGAAATGAGGCGATCGTTTAAAGCAGACTCAAACTTTTTCCCCAGACCAGCCTGTTTTTCGTCATAGTAATCTATGGCTTGTTGAATATCTAGAAGGGCAAGAGGTTCGATGAAAATAGTAAAAGGCACTTTGTCCTATTTTTTGAATCGAAGCTTTTTCCTTGCTTCTTGCCACGGGATGAGTTCGTCTTGTTTTGATTTTTTAATCCTATCAACTACGATTGCTTTGTGTTCTTCAGGGATACCAGAATCCTTTGGTTCATCGAAACCAAGGTGCCTAATCAGTTCAAGAAAGAATTTATATTTACTTTCGGGTATATTTAAAGTGACCTGTTTCATAGATTAGAGAGAAAAACCTGTTGATTCCCACTAAATAAAAATACGAAACATAAATTAAGTATTGGGTATTCAGGTAATATAAACGTGCCACTAATTCTTAGGAAGTCCAAAAAGTGTTAAATATACCCAACTACCTTATAGGCGGCAATTCCAATCCACTCTTTAAACAAAATTGTCCAGGTGCTGATTGCCCCGACATTGGGGACTATCGAATCAATAGGTGAAAACTCAATTTCCCCGGAATTGAGGTCGGTGCTGAATATGTCCACAGCAACACCTTCTTTTTCAAAGCAGCCCCTGGCACGCCTCATGTGAAACGCAGAGGTGATCAGCAGTATCTTATCCTGTATTTTTTCTTCCTCCAGTATTTTTTTCGAAAGTTGGGCATTTTGATGTGTGTTCCTTGATTTGTTTTCAAGCAAGATATCCCTCTTTCTTACTCCGCACATCCTGGCGAACTGGTACATGTCCTGGCTTTCGTCTTCCTCCGGGTGGAGCAGGTCGCCTGAACCTCCCGAAACCAATATTTTACGAATTTTGCCCTCCTTGTACAGCTGCACGGCATGCACGATACGATCTGCCCCTTTCAAAAAATGCACCCTGTCGTTGGGTTGCTGTCTTGTGTCGGTTACACCGCAAAGGACTACCCCTGCGGCATAGGGTTCTGAAATGCTGTCTATACGGATGGCTGGCACTTCCCACCACCTCATGACCATATTGGCCAAAAAGGGATTAGAAAAAAACAACAACAGGAAAACCCCAAGACCCAGGAACAGCTTCCGTCTTTTTTTGAAAAAGAATGAAATAATGAACAAGGTGGAGATCAGGCTGATCGGCATGATCAGCGTTGACACCAACTTTGATATAACAAAAAACATTTAAAGATTTATTTTCCGAACCCTGTGACCAGTTTTCTCATTACATCAAAATAGAGTGTAAATACAAGGACTATTGACATAATCCAGATGATGATCACATTGAAACAGCTAGTGTCAAAATATCTTCCCGCAATATGCTTGCTGGGTGCATAGAATTGTGTGCGAAAATCCAATGCCCCTGCGGGTACAGGATCCATATATATAGGATTGATTTTCCTGATCAGTTCGTCACCCGTATTCAATATCCTGTTTTCGGCGGTGGAGTTTTTAAGGTAAAAAACCACATTTTCGTTTTCATTCTCGTTTCTCAGTCGATTGTAGGCCTCTTCCCCTTCAGGCGTTTTGATCATGGAAGCAATCAACTGGTCTTTTGCTTTTCCGGCTTCTTTGGACCGGTCGTTGTAAATTTTCTTGAATATATTCATAAACCTTCGGGTACTCTCTACCACCTGTGGGCTGAATTTGTCGGCATACAAGCTATCCATGGCCGTGAATTTGTCGTCAGGTACATTGAAAAGTGCCATCTCCTTTTTGATTTCATTCCTGATCAGTCCGAGTTTACTTTCAACACGTGCCTTTTCTTCTTCCCCGGATTTGCGGTAGTTGGCATTTACATAGTCTAGTTCGGATTCCAAAGTAGAAAAATAGTATGCCACCTTGTATTCCGTATTGGCCAGCGCCTGATCGTATTCAAAGAAGTTTTTTTCGTACGCATTGTCCTTGAACTGACTTACCAGCAGTGCTTCATAACCCCACCTGGAAGCCATCAACTCACCAATTACGGGCACTTTAGAGTTGTTGTTGAGCCAGGGGTGGAGTTTGTCGAAACTTACCACTACACCGCTCAGTATCAGTTGGGGGATGATGAGCAATGGAATAAGAATGTAAATGGTGACCGCAGAATTGAAGGCCGATGAGATGTTCAATCCCAGGATATTGGCAAAGCAGGAAATGGAAAACATAACCAGCCAAAATGATATGGTCATACCTTTAATACCTAAAATGGCATCTCCGATCAATACAAACAACAAGGTCTGAACTGCGGATAACGAGAATAGGATGACCATTTTCGATACCAGATAACTCAACCGGCTAAGGTTAAGAAATGATTCCCTTTTGAGTATCCTGCGGTCTTTAATGATTTCTTCGGCACTCACCGTAAGCCCCATAAACAAGGCCACAATGATGGCCATGAAGAAGAAGGCCGGGATGTTTGGGTTTTCCCTGAATATATATTCGTCGTTCCCACTGGCAGTGTACCTGATGATAAAAGCCAGGAGCAGGGCAAGAACGGGTGCTTCCAGAAAGTTGATGACCAGATACTGTTTGTTGCTGATTTTGGAAGCAATATCCCTTTTTATAAAAATCAGCAGTTGTTTGAGTTTATTGGGGATGTTGAGTGTCTTCTTTGGTGCCACGCTTTCTTCATTCACACTCGGAATCTGGGTGCGGGCATTGAAGTATTCGTTCCAATCAACTGGTGATATTTTTCTGGTATCGGTCAGGTGGCCATACTCATCTACCACCTTGGTCTCTATGATGTTGAATATTTGCTCAGGGTTAACATTGCCACATTCTATACATGAGCCCTGCTCCTTATCGATCATGTCAACGATCTGCTTGAAGTAGGTCACTGCTTCCACAGGATTGCCATAGTAGATTTGGTACCCGCCCACATCCAGTATCACGAGTTTGTCGAACATTTTGAAAATGTCAGACGAAGGCTGGTGGATGACCACAAAAACCATTTTGCCCTTCAAAGACAGTTCTTTGAGCAGGTCCATGATGTTTTCTGAGTCCCTTGAAGACAGGCCCGAAGTGGGTTCATCAACAAATAGTACAGAAGGCTCCCTAAGCAATTCCAAGCCTATATTAAGCCGCTTCCTTTGCCCTCCGCTTATGGTTTTTTCTAAGGGGGAGCCTACTTTCAGGTCGCTGGTTTCAGTAAGCCCCAGGGCTGCCAGCGTCTTTTTCACCAGCTCGTTCAGTTCGTTTTCGCTGGACTCGCTGAAGCACAGTTTGGCCGCATAGTAGAGGTTTTCGAAAACGGTGAGTTCATCTATCATCAGGTCATCCTGGGGCACATACCCGATCACGCCTTCTATTTTGCCAGCATCTTTGTGGATGTCTATCCCGTTGATCCGCACCGAACCTTCGGATGGTCGTTCGTTTCCATTGAGGACATTTAGTAGCGTGGATTTGCCTGCACCACTTCCACCCATCAGCCCTATCAGTTTTCCCGAGTCTTCAGCAATGTTGATTTTTCTTAGTCCCAGCTTTCCATTGGGGAATTCGAAAGAGATATTTTCTGCGACGAAAGAAATTTTGGTATCGTTTTGTTCTTCCCTGTAGGTGCTCACTACATCACTGTAGTAGATTGGGTCCACGTTGTTGCCTCGAATGGTACTGCCAGCGGAAAAGACCATGATCTGATCCTTTTTCAGAGGGATTCCGTTGTTGAACAGGCTGGAATTGCCCAGATACTTCAAAAAGTAAATCTCTAATTTTGGCAACCGGAAAAAGGCCATAAAACCGTCCAGGTTTTCTTTGTGCAAATGGCGCGAGGATGTGTTGTCATCTGCTTGTTGTTCATCTATGATCAGGATGTTTTTCGTATTCAACTTGTCCTTTTCCTGATGCACAACGAAGGCCTTGATGTGGTCTATTACCTTGCTGCTAAATTTAAACGAATCCCCAATAAAGTAAACCAACTCCTGCTCTCTGTCCGATACCTGCCCATCGGCAATTACCAGCTCCACCAGATTGAGGATCACGACAATCTTTTGCTGAACGGTCAGTTCCATATTGATCCTGGAGGTAAGCTGGGCGATCTCTTCTTTGCTGTCGAAGTTGCCCGCAGCGGCCTTTTTCATGATCTTGGCAGCAAATTTATCGAACTCGGCCATGTACTTCCTTGTTTCTTCCTTGTTCAAATTTTGCAACAGGAAGTTTTGAACCGATTGCCGCTCGTCTTCAGTTACATCGTCTTCGATGGCCACTATGGCCAGTAGTTCTATGATGGCTCTTAGTAATTGTTCACTCATTTCAGATTATTCAGGATGAATAGATATAGGTTCGTTCTAAAGGGTATAAATATAATTCAATTCTGTTAGGTTTAACAAAAATTGAAATTAATACATACCGGGATTGTTTTGTCAGTCCTCGTTGAAAGCTTGCGGGGCTACCTGGTCATTCGTTTCCAGCCATAGGTACCAATAAAAAAGAGCATTGAACGATCGCCCAATGCTCTTTGAATAAAAAGTCTTTTTTGTATCAATTGATCATGTCTTCCCTGATCCTCTTTACTTCAGAAATCACATCCACCAACATTTCTTTTTTCAGTACAAATTTCGGATCGTTTCCGGATATTTTGTCGCTGATCGCCGCTACATCATCATCATATAGAATTCTCAAAATGCTAAACTCAGCGATAATATTGGCAATGATCTCATCTTGCTCAATGTCTTTCAGGAGGGCAATGATGTCAATCAATGATTTTTCCTGATCGATGATGACTTTCATCAAAGGCTCCAGGATCAGGTTGCGGTTTTCCTCAGACAACAGGTCGTCCGGGTAGGTATCTATTACCATTACAGAAAGGTACAGCCCCTCAATATAGCTGCCGGACAGGATCATGGCCACCATGTTGAGCTTGTCACTGTCTTCAAGTTTGTCTTCAGCCATTGTGATGGCGATATTGATCAGGTTGGAGAGTGAATCTTTGTTGCCAAGGTTTTTTTCAAAACGCTCCATCATATCCAAATCGAAAGCTGATGATATGCCTACTTTATCCGAGAGTTGTTGGCACACCTCCATATATTTCAAGGCTTCCTGTGTCTTGTCATTACTGGTGAGGTAGCCAATATCGGTAGCATACCCACCAAGGTTGAGGGCCGCCTTGTCCATGGAGTTCTGGTATTTGCTGGCATTCTCCAGTTTGTTGGGAAATGAGGGGTTGAAATCAGCCCCGGTTGCCTGTAGCATATAAGGTACTTCGGATGGCGGGGGAAGTTCATGTACTACTTTGTCTATTTCATCTATTATTTTGGATTCGGCTTCAGTAAAAGCTGCTGATTCTTTCACATCACTGCCTTTCTTTCCCGAATCACCGCACGAATACAGTAAAAAAGCGGCCAAAGCCAATGATAAATAAGTTTTGGTGTGTTTTAAGTTGATCATCGTAGTATGTTGATTTAGAGAATTCTTAAATTCAATTTTAATGCTTTTTTAACTTCTATTGAAGAGTTCGTGAATTTATTTTAGCATCAGTTCAATTTTAAAATTTAGATCAATACAAAACTACTCTCCTGTATCCAATGTTGTTCAGTTAGGGTTTTAAATAAGAAATAGCCCCGATCTGGTATCCGCGCACGCCGAAATGAGGCGCTTTGTACCCTAAGTGTCCTCACAGGGGGTCCATGGGCCTTTGACGGTAAATACACGAAAACCTTGACGCAACGAGCTGGGTTGAAGTTTTCCGGGAAATACCGGATCAAGCGGAATTTCTTTGGGGTATCCAGAAAAAGTCTAATTTAGCTTTCAAAAAAGATGTTTGAAGGTTTGCAGCAGTTTCGGGAAAGTCATTCCGCAGCAAAGCGGAGGAATCTTTACCAATTGGACAGTACTTTGTTTCGGTAAAGATGTCTCCCAGCCTCGCCGGCTGGCGGGCATTACATTGCGACATGACGCTTTGAATGGTCGTTGGTAGAGTCCTAATGGACATCCTACTTTCTAAAAAGTTTTGTGCCTGTTCTGGACGTGTCATTGCGTAGCAAAGCACCTGTCGATGGGGCAGGAACAATCCGAACTACAAACAAAATTTTAAGTTCTGCTAAACTTACCTTTTGGCTTTCTTAGAAAGATACAATTACCCTATAGGTTTTCCACTTGATCCGTTTTTAGGACGGAAAGGAATGAATAAAAAAAGCAGTCATTTTCACAGGGATTCCGCTTTTAAATTTTTGAGTTAATGATAATTGCACTATTTTTATGTTGTTGAATAAGGGTAGCGTCAAAAAAAGTGCGCACTTCAAAAATACCCCCAAAAAAATTCCCGGTTTTTTCAAAATTTTTCTCAGCCCTGGACGACCCACGAAGGACACATAAAGGAAATTTTCTATACCCTTTTGAGGAAATACTTTTCCTGACGATCTCTGCGATAGTAAGTGATGCAAAGAGTTGGGAACAAATACGTGTCTTTGCTGAAGACCAATTGGAGTGGTTACAGAAATTCTACCCTTATGAAAATGGTATTCCGTCAGCCGATGTGCTGGAGCGGCTGTTTGCCCGTTTGGATACTGATGCATTCAACGAATGTTTCATCGCATGGGTCCATGAAAAGACGGGGTTGCTCAAGGAGGAGGTAATTGCTTTTGATGGAAAAACAGCAAGGGGGTCCAAGTTCGCCGGCAGCCCTGCCCTGCACATGGTCTCGGCCTTTGCGGCCAATAACCGGGTAACACTGGGACAGGTGGCCGTAGATGAAAAGAGCAACGAGATCACCGCCATACCCAAGCTATTGGATCTGTTGACCGTCAAAGGCTGTATAGTCACCGCAGATGCGATGGGCTGTCAAAAGGAGATTGCCAGTAAAATACGTGAGAAGAAAGCCGACTATATATTGCAAGTGAAGGGGAACCAAAAAACCTTGCTCGAAGAGGTGGAAAATGTGTTCAACATTACTGGGACAGCTTCGGTTGACCACCACCGGGACTTTGGGCATGGCCGGATAGAGTCCCGCACCTGCAGTGTAATAACTGACCTGACATTCCTTGATGAAAAGGGCAATTGGAAGGATGTAAAGAGTATTGTCCGCCTGGAGAGAAAGACAATCCATAAACAAAACATGAAGGAGTCTAGCCAAGTATCCTACTATATCAGTTCTGCCAAGTTTCCCGCTAAAAAATTCAACCAGGCGATACGTGGGCACTGGGCCATCGAAAACAACCTGCACTGGTCATTGGATGTACTATTCCAAGAAGATGCCTCGTTGAAAAAGAAGGGGAACTCGGCGAAAAACTTCAACATGATGGCAAAAATGGCCCTGAGCATGATCGAAAGCGGCCCTGAGCAAAAAACATCACGGATTGGCAAAATGAAAAAGTGTGCCTACAACCAAGGTTTCAGGGAAAAAGTACTCAATTGTTAAAAGCGGAATCCCTGGTCATTTTCATGACTGCTTTGTTTGGGTTAATAAGTTTGTGATTTTTTATTTTCTGGTTTTGAAAAACCTATTTACTAGTTTCACGATAAAAACCCCTAGACTCTCGTGTTTCAACTCCCTGCTGGGAGCCAAACCTTTACTCATCATTTTCTCCATAACATTATATTTACATTTAACAATTTATTCATAATCCCTGTTGCCTGCTTGCGTTATCCATGTTTAAACACTTGATTTGTGCAAGCCCCTTAATGAGTGCCAGTTTTACACCCACATGAAAATATGATTCGGTTGTTTTTTATATGTACAGTGATAGTGCTTGGGCGTTTCAGCACCGCCTGGTGCCAGCGCGCAGACTCTACATTCTACCCAAATGGCCAGCTAAGGTCAGTCGGGGCAACCGATGTGAAAGGTAAACAGGGCAAATGGGTGTTTTATTATCCCGATGGGTCAAAAAATTCCCTGGAACAGTACCGAAACGACATATTGCACGGACAGGTGGATAATTTTCACCCGAACGGGAAGTTGATTTCAAAAGAGAACTGGGAAGAAGGACTGCCAACCGATTCTGCTTTTTACTACCATGAAAATGGTGAATTGAGGAGAAAGGGTATTTATGTAGATGGCATGTACCAGGGTGAATGGTTGGTGTTTTTCGACAATGGCATACTCGAACGAAAAGGTAGCTACGACCAGGGATTGCCGGTAGGCGAGTGGTTAAACTACAATGCAGATGGCTATTTAATAGAGAAAGGGACCTATCGGGAAGGGGTGCAGCATGGGCTGTTCCAGTTTTTCGATGACAAAGGAAGGTTGCTCTATGAAGGCCACTACGATCAGGGCAAGGAAACAGGCACCTGGTATCAGTTCAATAAGAACGGCAAGCGAAAGGTGTACGAAGTATATGAGTAATTTACTGCTTCTACCCGAAACGAGAATTCACGGGAAGTGATAACCACCTTTTAGTTTCATTGGAGCCTCACATTATTTGATCCATTGGCCGGGGCAAAACAATGTTCTGCGGTAATCTGCAAATTCTAAATTTGGTGAATAAATATTTTTTCTCAATCTTCGAAAGAATATAAACCGAGCATTTTGGGAAGAGATAGTGAAATAGAGCAATTGGTAGAAGGCCTGAAAAGAGGCGAAAATTGGGCACTTAAATCTTTTCATGACCGTTATTCAACACCTCTTTACCGTACCTGCAGGAGGTATTTCCTTAGTCATGAAGATGCCGAAGAGGTTGTTCAGGACGTTACCCTCACGGTTTGGAACAAAAGGGAAAGCTTAAGGAATGACCTTTCATTTTCGGCTTACGTCGGCATGATCGCACGAAATGCCACATTCAAGAAAGCAAGAAAGAATATCATATATTTTACCATAGACAATTACCTGAGCGATGAACACCTGAATGCAGGTGCCAATGTCGAAGATGAGCTTATCGGATCAGAAACAGAAAGAATTATAGAGTCGCTCATAGCAGAATTGCCAGCTAAAAAACAGAAGGTTTACATCATGAGTAGGATTCAGGGCTTGTCCCATGATGAAATAGCCAGAGAGATGGATTTGTCCAGGCGTACTGTGGAGAACCATATATACCAAACCAACTTGCTTATCAAGGAAAAATTAAACCTGAATTGCTGGGTGTTTCCACTGATTGCTTCTGAATGGCAATTTTTCCTGTAGTGATCTGATTGTCAGAATTTTGGACAACAATTTGTGAGATAATCCAATATGTCTCAACTTATCTATTCAGATATTTTATTGAATATTTCAAATTTTTTTTGAGTAGGCATTTAAAATCCTGGCTACTATAAGTACAAGGATATACTCAAGGACAATGGATCAATCATTATTAGATAAATTTTTCAATAAAAAAGCCACAACCAAGGAAATCAAAAAAATCGTTGATTGGTGTTTTGACAAGGAAGTGGAACAATCATTTGATGAAACGCTCAATTCTGAGCTGGAAAGTAACCAACCTCACCCTGCCTTTGCCAAAGAAGCACATTTTGAAAGGGTACTCTCCCAGGCCGAAAATGCGACCAGACTACCAAAAACGAAATCTCTTGTGGTATGGAAAAAGATTGCAGCTGCTGTGGCCATCATATTTGTATCCACCCTGGGCATCTATTACCTGTCCAATAACGCCGAAACCCAGAAACAACATGCAGTGGCCATCCGAAAAGTGACCAAGTCAACCGAAAAGGGACAAAAGCTGACTACCTACTTGCCTGATGGGTCGAAGGTGGTGTTAAACTCGGAAAGTAAGATAAGCTACCAAATACCATTCGAAAAGGAAGAAAGGTTTGTTGAGCTCGTGGGGGAGGCATTTTTTGAAGTAACCAAAAACCCGGACCTGCCTTTTAAGGTGTCTTCAGGAAACGTGACCACTACGGCTTTGGGCACAAGCTTCAACATCGACTACAGGAGTGTGGACAATGTCAAAGTAGCCCTGGTCACGGGAAAAGTGAGGGTAGCCAAAGACAAGACCAATTCATTGATACTGACGCCTGGAAAGATAGCAAGCCTCAACGGTGGAGGCCAGTTTGATGTGGGTGAGTTTGAGTACCTGGATGCAGTTTCATGGAAGGATGGCACGTTGTACTTTAACAAATCTTCCCTTTCGGAGATCGTTTCTAAACTGGAGCAATGGTATGGTGTGGAGATCAAGGTTAAAAACAACTTTAAGGACGAGTTTCATTACACCGGGGTGTTCCGGGAAGAGTCTTTGGAAAAGGTATTGAAGGGTATCTCCTTTGTCCATCACTTTAGTTATAGCATAAATGGGACGATAGTCGAAATAGAATTTCAAAACCATAAAAATTAGCACTGCCTATGAAAAAATAGCCAACGTATAAACGAAAAAGCCTACCGATGTTGGAGCATCAGGTAGGCCGAAAATCGTAATAATTTTCTACTAATTTAAACTATTCAAAATTATGAATTTTAAAACTTTACGACAAATTTTATTTAAAATGTCAAAAAGAACACTACATGCGATGATGGTAAATATTGTGCTAATAAGCACTATTTACGCAAGTGGAAGTACCGCTCAAAGTGTGTTGAGTGTAAAGGAAGCATCCATCGAGTTGCGACTAAAAAATGTGGACTTGTTTAAGGTATTGGATGAAATAGAATACCAGACTGATTATGAATTTTCTTATAAACTGGAAGATTTGGACAGTAATATCCGCATTTCGGGCAATTTTAAAAACGCTAAAGTATCAGATGTCTTGTTTGAAATTTCAAAACAAGCAAGCCTGAAATTCCGACAGGTAAATAACAGCATCCATATCAGTAGGTTATTTGACGGAAACCCACATCGAAATGTCCTGGAGATTGAAATCGAAGATATTGAAATAACAGGCAAGGTTACCGATAAAGACGGTTTGGAATTGCCAGGTGTGAGTATTTTGGAAAAGGGAACTTCCAATGGTACAGTTACTGACCTCAATGGTAATTTCAACATGAAGGCAAATAGTGCGGGTACCCTGGTGTTTTCGTTTGTGGGCTATATCCAGCAGGAAATTGCTGTTTCCAACAACACCAAGATAGATATCCAACTAGACCTTGACACCAAACAATTAGAAGAAATAGTGGTTGTTGGGTACGGAACCCAGAAAAGATCGGAAGTGACCAATGCAGTAGTACAGGCCAGCGGGGAAGACATCAAAAGAACATCGGCAGTATCCTTATCAAACTCATTGGCTGGGCGATTGGCGGGACTGTATGTCAACCAAACACAATCTGCTCCAGGGTTTGATGATGCGGAAATTGTGGTAAGGGGTTACAATACCTACCGCAACAATGCCGCCCTGATCGTGATAGATGGAGTGGCCAATGCAGATCCCGACGGCCTCAACAGGCTCGACCCCAACGATATCGAATCTATCTCTGTCCTGAAAGATGCCTCAGCGGCCATCTATGGTGCCCAATCAGCAGGAGGAGTGATATTGGTAACCACTAAGCGTGGCAATGTTGGAAAACCAGTTTTCAACTACACTGCCAGACAGGGTTTTGAATCGCCCACATCAAAAGTGAAAACAGCTGATGCGCTACAATATATGGAGGTACTGAACAGTAGTCGTGCCTTGGATGCTGCAACTCCTGATTTTCCCGATGAACTGATATCAGGTTATCAGAATGGGACTTTGCGCTCCGAAGACTGGTGGGATGCCCTGGTGGGTGGCCCGGTATCACAGTTCAGGCACTCGCTTACCATGCGTGGAGGAACTGAAAAAGTCAGGTATTTCGCTTCAGTGGGTACAGTGTCCCAGGGAGGAATACTGGTAGTGGACGAAAAGACCAAATTGAAGCAATACAATGTACGCACCAACCTGGATGTTGCGGTAACAGAAAATTTTGAAGTGGGCCTGGACCTGTCATTCAGGAGAAAAGACACCAAAACGCCTCAATCATCCCCCGGAGGAGACTTGGGTGCTGCAGTCACTTTCAGCCCATTGAGGGAGGCATTCATAGACCAGGATATCAGGTATCCGGGAGAGGGATGGTCGCACCTCAACCCGGCTGCAAGGGCAGGGGTAGGAAGCCCGGGCTATAGAAATTACCTGAGTGAAGTTACCAGTGGTACTTTCAGGTATAAATACCAAATTCCTGCGGTGAAAGGATTGTCTTTGGAAGGTTTCGCCTCGGTAGTCAAATCCATGTGGTACAACAAAGAATTCAACTATGTGTGGGATTACTATGAAAAAAATTCCGCAGGGGAAATCGTAAAAAAGACCTCAAGAAGTGTTGAAGACATTGGGTTGAGGGAAAGTTTTGACCAAAGCCAACGAGTCACTCTAAATACAAAACTGGCCTATTCCACAACCATCAACGAAAACCACAACATCAGCGCTTTTGTTGCCTATGAGCAAATGGAATATGAGTTCAATAATTTTTGGGCCCAGCGCCTTGGGTTTGATTCCCCACAGATAGACCAGTTGTTTGCCGGTAGCACAGACCGCAGCAATTGGAACAATAGTGGGTCTGCAGAGCAATCCTCAAGGAAAAATTACTTTGGCCGTGCTACCTACGATTTCAAGTCCAAATACTTGATAGGGCTGAATTTCAGGTACGACGGGTCGCCAATTTTCCCTAAGGAAAGCCGGTTTGGTTTTTTTCCAGGGGTATCTATGGGCTGGTTGATTTCCGAGGAAAGTTTTGTTCCTGACGACCTCTTCAGCCACCTGAAACTAAGGGCTTCATGGGGAAAAACAGGAAATGACCGTGTTGATCCTTTTCAATATGTGGGCTCATTCGGGTATGCCAGGGGCTATGTGGTCAATGGTTCTGATGTGCGAGGAATAGCCGCTTCATCCACACCCAACCCCAACATTACATGGGAGGTATCCACCAACTCCAACATTGGCCTTGAAATGGGCTTTTTAGATGGTAAACTGGATTTAGAAGTCGATGTTTTCAAAATCACGACTTCAGATATTTTGGGACGTAGGCAAGCATCCATCCCGGCCTATACAGGATTGTCTCTGCCCGATGAAAACATAGGAGAAATGGAGAACAAAGGGATTGAATTCCAGGCTTCTTACCGTACCGATTTTGGAGATGTTACCTTCAGGACGTCCGGTAACTTTTCTTATGCCAAAAACAAAATAGTCTATTTTGACGAAGTACCACAGGCAGAACCCTACCAAAAACTGGAAGGCAGGCCTCTGGGCTCAGACTTGGTGTACAAGGCCATTGGCATTTACAGATCCCAGGATGATTTGGACAATAACGTGAACTACAATGGGGCTGGTTTGGGCAATTTGATTTTCGCAGACCTGAACAATGACGGGGAAATCAACAGCAATGACAGGTACAGGTATGAAATGAATTGGCTCGATGGAAAATCTTATCCCAAGGCACAATTCGGATTGAACCTGGGCGCTGACTATAAGGGCTTTGACTTTACTGTACTTTTTCAGGGACAGGCGGGTGCCAAATGGAGGCTGGACAATGGCTTCAGCACCAGCGCAAACGGAAACGGGCTGAGTTATGTAGCTGAAAATAGTTTTTCATTGGAAAACACGAACGCCGAATTGCCCAGGGTACGCCCTACAGGCACTGGTGCAAGCAATTCGGATTTCTACTACCACGATCTATTTTGGATGAGGATAAAATCTTTGGAACTAGGCTATTCGCTTCCAGGTGACTTGGTATCCAAAGTTGGTATCACCGGATTCAGGGTATATTTCTCAGGCCAAAACCTGCTGATGCTCGCCAACAGCGTGAGCAAGTTTGGCATTGGCGACCCGGAATTTACGCGTAACGGAAAAGGGGCACAATACCCCAATATGAAGACATTGAGCTTTGGCCTTAGCCTCACCTTTTAAATTAGAAATCATGAAAAATATAATAGATAAAACACGAATATCTAAAATAGTCTTTATGACCCTGGCTATAGGCATGCTGTCAACCTCCTGTAGCGATGATTTGTTGGACAAGCAGCCATTGGATGCCATTTCAGAAATAGCTGTTTTTAATGACCCGACATTCCTGCAAAATTACGTTTACAATGTATATAATGGCATGAGGCCACATTGGAGCCCTGGTACCGGTGGGTACATCGGCATGACGGATATTGCGGTATCACAGACGCAGACTCACAATAATAGTGGAGGTATTCGCGAATACCTGGCTGGAAATATGGACCCTGACAATATAGGCAGTATAACCAACATTTGGGGTTATCAATATGACTATATCCGAAGGGCCAATTCATTCTTCGAAAACATAGAAGGTTCTGACATAGAACAATCTGTTCTTGATCCTATGAAAGGAGAAATGCACTTTATCAGGGGGTGGATGTATTTTGACTTGTTGCGCCACTTTGGTGGGGTGCCACTGATTACATCTACTTTCGAATTGGGCGCTGAAACATTTGATGTAACCAGAAGTTCCTATGACGAAGTTGCGCAGTTTGTGCTTGGTGAATGTGACAAAGCCATAGGTTTTTTGGATGGCACATCTCCAGTGGCAGGGAAAATCAGCAAAGAAGCGGCCATGGCTTTAAAAGCGAGGATGCTCTTGTACATGGCGAGCCCTTTGAACAATCCCTCCAACGACCAGTCCAAATGGCAGGCTGCCGCCACAGCCACCAAGGCTGTGATAGATGCAGGGTTTTCACTGCACCCTACCCATGATGATTTATTCACCCAGCCGATAAAAACGGATGAGACTATTCTGGCCCAGTCATTTACCGCTGGCACGAGAATACCCGATTGGGGATATAACTATGATTTCTGGCCAAGTGGTTTCGATGCTCGTCAGAGGTTGTCACCCACACAGGCATTTGTGAATATGTTTCAATTGACCAATGGGGAGTACCCGTACCTTGCAGATGGCACCACCGTGAACCCTGCATCTGGATACGATCCACAAAACCCAAACGTTAACAGGGATCCACGGTATTACAGTTTTATCATTTACCCTGGTGCCGGTCCATTAAATATTATAGATGGCTCGAAAAGTACCGAGAGGTTGTATGAATACTGGGAGGATGCGAACCCTAATCCGGACAACCTACCTCCGTTTGAAAACCCCAATAAAGTAGATCCAATCAATGGCCAGGAATTGTTTGATTATGGCAGGGACTCCAAAACTTATTGGGTGAAGGGTTTGACACCATTTCATTGGAGGGTACAGACAGGTTATACTTTCAAAAAGTTGTTGGATTTCACAGGCCCCAGGGCAAGTTTCGACTTTGACTACAACCAATTGGTGGTACACATGAGATTGGCAGAATTTTACTTGAATTATGCCGAAATACAAATTGCGCTGGGCAATGAGGACATAGCCCGTGAATACATCAACAAAGTGAGGCGCAGGCCATCGGTGAACATGCCTGATATTTCGAGTACTGGTGCTGATTTGGTGAGGGATTATAGAAATGAGCGCGCTATTGAACTGCATCTGGAAGATACCCGTTTCTTCGACCTGATGAGGTGGAAGGCAGCACCGGGAACGATTGATGCTCCGGTGAGAGGGCTTACCAGTGTTACCATGGACTGGTCCGGGGCAAGCGCTGGCGATGCGTTGGGTGAGCTCAGCTATGAATATGGTGAAATTGTTGAAGCTGATCCAAGGTCTTCCTGGCCAGGGGAGCATTATTACTTGTTTCCGATTCCACGTGAGGAAATCCAGCGAAGCAATAACAACATCGCCCAGAACCCAGGATACAGTCAGTAATACATTTTCATATAGTTTAATTGAAAGGATACCTCGGGGTTATGCCCCGGGGTTCTTTTTACGTTACATGCTGTGAAAGAAGTTTTTATAGCACCATATTGTCAAACAACGTTTACAAATAAGGGATAAGAACTTTACTTGCGAAATGCAAAACAGGTTTATTACTATGAATTCAAGTTTCAAATTTGTGTTTAAGAGACCCTTCCATCTACTACTCATCTGCACATCGGTTGCCATGATGTGGAGTTGTGCTTATATGGGCGACCACCACTCAGAAAAATTGTTTCAAAGAGTTTCTGCCGAACGGTCAGGTGTTCATTTTTCCAACCTCCTGTCAGAAAATGATTCCATCAACTATTTCGACTATTTGTACATCTATATGGGCGGGGGTGTGGCCATTGGGGATGTCAACAATGATGGCCTACAAGATGTGTATTTTACAGGCAATATGGTGGCCAACCGATTGTACCTCAACAAAGGGGATATGAAGTTGGAAGATGTCACCGAAACGGCTAAGGTTGGGGGAGACGACCGTTGGGTAACCGGCGTAACCATGGGAGATGCCAATTCGGATGGCTGGCTGGATATCTATGTGAGTGTATCCGGCAAATGGAAAACCAAAAAGAACTTACTTTTCATCAACGATGCAAGGCCGGGAAAAATACCAACTTTTACGGAATCGGCAGAGAGCTATGGTGTAGCCGATGAAGGAAATAGCACGCAGTCCGTGTTTTTTGATTATGACCTGGATGGTGATCAGGACTTGTATGTGGTGAATTACCCCTTGACGTCATCCGGACAGACCCTCTACAACTATATCAATTACAAGGAAAATACACCTTATGACATGAGCGACCGGTTGTACAGGAATGATGGAGGGAACAAATTTGTGGATGTCACCCTTCAAGCGGGCCTGGCAAAATACGGGTTGTCACTCGGGGTTTCGGTAGGAGACTTCAACCAGGACAATTGGCCTGATGTTTATGTTTCCAACGATTTCAGTACGCCCGATTACTTTTTGATCAACAACAAAGACGGCACCTTTTCAGATCAAATACGCAGCACTACCAATCATACGTCCTACTTTGGGATGGGATGTGATGCTGCAGACATCAACAACGACGGACGATTGGATGTTTTTCAGGTGGACATGCTTCCCAGGGACAACCGCCGTGCAAAGGAGAATATGGACAGCATGAACCCGGAAAGATTCAAAACTATTTTGGAAAACAACATGCACTACCAATATTCAGCCAATTCCCTACAGTTGAACATGGGGATAGATAGCCTGGGATTGCCACATTTTGGGGATATAGCCCGCATGGCTGGTGTATCATCTACCGATTGGAGTTGGGCTGTGCTGTTGGCTGACTTTGACAATGACGGGCACAAAGACAGCTACGTGACAAACGGAGTACGCAGGGACATCAACAACAGGGACTTTTTTAGAAGTGAAGAAGTAAAAAACTACTCAGACTCTATGACCCTAAACCTGACCATGAAAATGCCCTCTGAAAAAATAGAAAACAATGCTTTCAGAAATAACGGAAACCTGTCTTTCTCCAATGTATCCGACGAATGGGGGCTCAACTACAAAGGGTTTTCCAATGGTATGGCCTATGGCGACCTGGACAATGATGGTGATTTGGATGTGATTATAAACAACCTCGATGACCAGGGTGTGATCTACGAAAACAAAAGCAGCGACATAGGCCCAAACAATTTTTTAAGGTTCAAAATGTCAGGCCCTGCTTTGAACCCTCTTGGGATTGGAACCAAAATATGGTTGAAGCATCAGGGGGAAATGCAGTACCAGGAGCTGTCGCTATCCAGGGGATTTCAGTCTTCGGTAGAGCCGGTCGTTCATTTTGGTGTGGGGAAATTAGCAACTATAGATAAAGTAAAAATAAAATGGCCTGATGGCAAAGAACAAACCCTGAAGAATGTCGAAACCAACAAAGAGTGGGTTGTGGATTATTACGAGGCTGCTAGCAGGCCCGATACCGATGATGTTGAAAATGTAATGTTTGAGGACATTACCAGCAAGGTAAATTTGGTCCACAAGCACGAGGAAAATTACTTCGATGATTATCAATACCAGCTTTTGCTGCCCCATAAAACGTCGCAGTATGGGCCTGCCCTGGCGGTAGGCGATATCGACAGGGACGGCCTGGATGATTTTTATGTTGGAGGCGCCCGTGGTAACGCTGGAAAAATGTACCTCCAAAATATTGATGGTACTTTTTATGAAATTTCACCTGAGGTATGGGCAGTAGATAGTGGGCATGAAGATGTAAGTGCCGCTTTTTTCGATGCAAATGGCGACCTGTTGCCAGACCTGTATGTGGTGAGTGGTGGAAACGAAGCTCCGGAAGGCAATCCGTATTATGAGGATAGACTGTACATCAACAAAGGGGCTGGTGTTTTTAGAAAACACAACCTGGCATTGCCCGAAATACGCACCAGCGGTGCTTGTGCAAAACCTTATGATTTCGATCAGGACGGTGATTTGGACCTCTTCATCGGAGGGAGGTTAAAGCCCAGAAACTACCCTATGCCTGTAGGCAGTTATTTACTGAGAAATGATTCTGACAATCAGTCGATTAAGTTTGTAGATGTAACGAACGACCTGGCACCTGAAATGAACCAGCTCGGGATGGTCACTACGGCAGAGTGGGTGGATGTAGATGCCGACCTTGATATCGACCTGGTGGTGGCAGGTGAATGGATGCCCGTTACCTTGTTTGAGAATACCGACGGCAAGTTTATAAAAAACAATGAAAAAAGTGGTTTGAAGAATTCTGAAGGCTGGTGGTTCAGTATGCTATCTGAAGACTTTGATGGGGATGGTGACCAGGATTTTGTGATGGGGAATCTGGGGCAGAATTATAAGTACCAGGCCAGTGAAGAAGCACCATTCAATGTTTATAGCTACGACTATGACAACAACCGCAAAAGCGACCTTGTGCTGGGTTATTATCAGGATGGGGTGCAATACCCCGTCAGGGGAAGGGAGTGCTCATCGCAGCAGGTTCCGGCTATTAAAGTGAAATTCAAAGACTACAGCTCTTTTGCCAAGGCCAGCCTCGAAGATATTTACTCTACGGAGCACCTTCAAAAATCCCTTCATTACAAAGTAAGCAGCTTCGCTTCATGTTTTATGCAAAATTTGGGTGATGGAAATTTTTCAGCTTTTCCCCTGGGCAAGTTGGCCCAGCTTTCATCGGTGAATGCCATCCTTGCCGGTGATTTCAACCACGATGGCCACACGGATATTTTAATAGGTGGTAACCTGTATGGTGCCGAAGTAGAAACCCCCAGGGGGGATGCCAGCTATGGGCTTGTAGGATTGGGTGATGGAAAAGGAAACTTTAATTATCTAATGCCCTATGAAAGTGGCCTCATGGTAAATGGGGAAATAAAAGCCATAGAAAAATTAAAACTGGCAGGCAACCGCACCGGAATCCTTATCGCCAAAAATGACGACTACATACAGTTGCTAAGCGTAAAAAAGTAAATCCATTTTAAAACCTAAAGTAAGAAACCGCCTCTATCCTGTCATGTCCACAGGCATTCCATTTTGTGTGTTTGGCTTGACCAAGAATTAGGTCTATCGATGACATAATTGATTATAGATGGTTACGCTGGTGCGAGCCCAATGTCGTTAGTTAAGCTTTTCGTCTCTGCGAGCGTAGCGCGGCAGTCTTTCTGTTTAATGTTATCTGTGAACCTGCTACATTTGACCGGACAGTAAGTTAAGCTCAGGCTCCAAGAAATTTTCGTTCACCATTAAGGGTATTTCCCATCTTGTGGCTTTTCATTGAAATTGGACGTAACTTAATACACCTATTCAACTGAAACCATATTTGGAAAAAGCAGGAAAATACGATCATTTAAGCCTTAAAGAAGTATTCGAGGTACTCTCTCAAAACAATGACAGAGGGGCATACAATTTCTTTTTCAATAAATACTACCCCAAACTCATCTGGTTTACCCTACTTTATGTAAACGACCACAACGCCGCTGAGGAAATAGTGTCGGACGTGCTGCTCACCATACTGAAAAAAAGGGAAAAAATATCAGCGATGGACAGTATCGAAGGGTACTTGTTTATAGTCACCAAAAACCAGGCACTGAAATACCTGAGAAAAAAAACACAGCTGATATATTCTGAAAAACTTGAGAGTGAGGGTGATTTGCTGATGGGGCAGGGTAAGTCACCAGAAGATGAGTACATCGGAAACGAATTTCACAGAGTGGTGAAAGACACGATTGATGCGCTTCCGACTAAGAGGAAGATGGTGTTTAAGCTCATCAAAGAAGATCAATTGAAATATAAAGATGTGGCCACCTTGCTGGATTTGTCCATCAAGACAGTAGAGGCACACATGGGCTTGGCCATGAAAGCCATATCCAGGTCTATCAACGAATACAGGGCGGAAAACAAACTACCAACCAGGGTGATCCATATTAAAAACAAAAAGAATTAAGGGTAAAAGCCTTGACGTGGCTTTTTACAAAGAACAGTGTTAACGATGAAAACAGACAATACACCATACGATGTTTTAGCGAGGGAGCTTTCAGGGAGTGCAAGCGAAAGTGACAAAGCCCTGATTAAAGAATGGCTGGACACTTCACCTGAAGCTAAGGAGACCTATGCTTCCTTCACAGAAATATGGGAACAACAATATTTTGAACATGAAAATAGCCAGTTGATCAACCAGGAGGAAATAGGCAACAAGGTTTGGAATGCTGTATTTGAGCCCCCTGTTGCCAGCCGTGCCAGCTGGATCAAAATGAACTTCAATAATTTTTTGAAAGTAGCCGCAGTTCTGGTCGTCATCACTTCAGCGGCTATATTCAGCGGTGTGTTTTCCCCACAAGAGAAAACCAGCAACCAACCCATAACTAGGATAATAGAAAAACAGACTTTGCCAGGGCAAAAATCGACGGTTACCTTGCCAGATGGGTCCATCGTATCGCTGAATTCGGGCAGTAAAATCAGGTATGCTTCAGATTTTGCACAAGGCAACAGGGATATTTACCTGGAGGGCCAGGCTTTTTTCGATGTATTCGAAAATCCGGAAAGCCCATTTGTGGTCACCTGCCGCAATACACAGGTGGAGGCCCTGGGTACGTCTTTTGACGTGGACGCCTTTTCGGAAGGGCAGGTGCGCGTGAGCCTGGTCACAGGCAAGGTAAAATTGTCGGCAGCAGGGACTACTGAAAATATGTTGCTGCTACCCGGGCAATTCTCCATAGTAAGAAAGGACAACACGATGACCGAAGCAGCGGCATTTGTGGAAAGCGATGTGCTGGCATGGAAAAATGGCAAAATGACATTTCGTGAATTGACTTTGGAAGAAATTATCCCCACACTCGAGCTATGGTACGGGGTGAAAATATTGAACCAAACTAAAATCAAATCAAAACACTTCTATGGGACTTTCGAAAAAGAGAGCCTTGACAATGTACTGCACAATATTGGATTGTCTATGGGTTTTTCTTATGAGTTTCAGGGAGATACAGTTGTACTAAAATAAAAAACACGTCTATGGGAACATAACTGCTATACCAAAAAAAAGACCGACCTGAGAGGCCGGTCCCATGGGTTTCATGATCAAGCGCCAACAATCACATGAAACCGAGACACAAACAAATTGTTCATCTCAAATACAAAATTATGAAGTTAAACTTACTAGACAAGTTAATTATGCTTTCTAAGCTATCGCTATACGGTCTTGTCATCCAATGTTTTATGTTGAGCTCTATCTGGGCAGAAGACATCAGTGCCCAAAAAATACAGAGGGTGGGTGATGTTGAAGTGGAACTGGGTTTTAGCAGGGCCAAGCTGCAAAAGGTGTTCAGGACACTGGAACAACGCACCGATTTCCATTTTTCATACAGCAAGGAAGACATTGACCCTAACCTGAACATCACTTTTGAAAAAGGCCAAACACATGCCGTGCGCGATGTGCTTATGGAAGTTTCCAAGAAATCCGGACTAAGGTTTCGCCAGGTCAATAGGAACATCATCGTCCAAAAAGGAGATAAGGTAGGAACTAACGAAAGCGTAGTTGAGGTTTTTATTAAGGATATAGGGATAGAAGGCAAAATTACTGACGAAAATGGAGACGGATTGCCGGGTGCCTCTGTAGTGGTTAAAGGAACCACCCAGGGAACCACCTCTGATATACAGGGAAATTATAAATTGAATGTTCCAGAGGGTGCCACAATTACCATTTCTTTTGTTGGGTATAGCACGCAGGAATTGGTAGTAGGTAACCAAAGTGTCATTGATGTTCAGATGCAGTTGGATGCCGAACAACTGGAGGAGGTAGTTGTTGTTGGTTATGGTACTCAAAAGAAAAGTGATCTCACAGGCTCTGTAACTTTGGTTTCAACTGAAAGATTGGATGCCAAGCCGAACACAAATTTCACACAAGCATTGCAAGGTGCTCTTCCGGGAGTGAATATAACAACAAATTCATCTGGGGCAGAGCAAGGGGATGTGAGTATTTTGATCCGGGGAAGAAACTCGATAAATGCTTCAAACTCTCCTCTTATCATATTTGATGGGGTGCCCTATTCTGGGAATATTTCCGATATCAACACCGCGGACATTGCATCCATCACAGTACTAAAAGACGCTTCATCCACAGCCATTTATGGCTCAAGGGGTGCAAATGGGGTGATACTGATCGAAACGAAAAAAGGCAAAGGCAAGAAACCTACTATCTCTTATAATGGATACTATGGTATTACCAAGCTAGCTAATATTCCAGAGGTGTATGATGGACAGGGATTTGCCGGCTTTAAAGAAACAAGGGAACCGGGAGAATTAACCCAGTCGGAAGTTGACAAGTTGATAGCTGGTGAATATACCGATTGGCTTGATCTTTCCACTCAAAATGGCACCAAACAAGAACACTCTGTGGCAGTATCAGGATCAACCGAAAGGGCAAAATATTATGTTTCTATAGGTTATTTGGATGCTGAGGGTGTATCCATCAACGATAAATTTCAGAGGGCAGCAATCAGGCTGAATTTGACATATAACATCACGGACAATTTAACCTTTGGAACTTCCACTCAGTTGACCAGAATAGATCGCTCTGGGCTTGATCCTGATTTTGGAGGGGAGGCTGCAGGTGCATTTTTCATGAACCCATTAGCTTCTGCATTTGATCAGGATGGTAAATTGACCATTTTTCCCTGGCCTGAAGATGAGTTTTTTGAAAACCCGTTGGCACCCACATTAGCGACAAATGATAATCTAAATAATAAAATTTTCACTTCAAATTACCTGGAATATTCGTTTCCTTTTGTGAAAGGGCTGAGCTACAGAATCAATACAGGGGTAGAATATGATGCAAGAAATGAAGGTACATACTGGGGCAGAAATACAGCTCGTGGCTTTAATAGTGGTGGAGACGCTGAAGTAAGAAACAGGACCGAAGAAAACTATTTGATGGAAAATATTCTGAATTACAATGCTGTAATAGGGAAACATAGCCTGGCTTTTACAGGGCTATATAGTGCCCAAAAAAATAGAGTAAACCAAAACGAATTTGAGGGGTCTGGTTTTCCCAGCGACCTCCTCACTTACAGACAAATGAACCTGGCTTTAGGGATCACGCCGAGGCAATCCTTCGTTCAGGAGACCATTGTATCGCAGATGGGAAGGTTAAATTATGGATATGACGATCGTTTCCTGCTTACCTTCACCATTAGAAGAGATGGGTTTTCTGGTTTCGGGGATAATAATAAATATGGAACATTTCCCTCAGTAGCACTTGGGTGGAACATCAGTGAAGAGGATTTCTTTCCCAAAGGTTTTATTAACCGGACGAAACTGAGGATTTCATACGGTGAAAACGGCAATCAGGCAGTTGGCGCATACGATAACCTTGCCCGACTCAACGATCGATCCTATGTAAATGGAAATCAAACTGCGCCTGGCTTTGTTCCTGATCAATTGGCCAATAATGAATTGAGTTGGGAAACTACTTCTACTTTTAATATGGGGCTAGATTTTGGTTTTGTTGATGATAGGTTCCAACTTTCCCTTGATCTATATCAGGCGAATACTTCAGATTTGTTGCTTGACAGGTTGATACCTTCCGTTCATGGCATTACTGAGGTGACCCAAAATATTGGGGAGACCAAAAATTCAGGAATTGAGTTAACAGCCCGGGGGCACATCCTCAATCTGGGCGGCTTTAAGTGGCAAGCCAGTGGAAATTTGTCCTACAATAAAAACGAGATTGTTTCACTGTTTGGTAAAAACCAGGATGATGTGGGAAACAGGTTGTTTATAGGTCAGCCAATCAGGGTTAATTATGGTTTCGTTTTTGACGGTATATGGCAAGAGGGGGATGACATTGCCAATTCAGCACAGCCGGGTGCAGTACCCGGAGACGTAAGGGTAAAAGACCTGGACAATCCCCTGGATGAAAATAACCTGCCTGTTTTGGGAATTTCCAGCGAGTACGATAGGGCAATACAGGGTCAGCGGGATCCTAAATTAATTTGGGGTTTGGAAAATACATTTCAGTACAAGAATTTCTCTTTGTATGTGTTTGCCCATGCGGTCAATGGTATAACTAGAAGAAGTACAATAAGGGACGAAAATGTTTTCGGAGGCGTAAGAAGAAATTGGTATGTGCTGGACTATTGGACGCCGGATAATCCAATTGGCAGCTTTAATCGCAACAATATAGATGCCAATATACACAACGTTGGATGGTATAACAGCGCTAATTTTATAAGGATAAAGGACATTACACTCTCTTACAATTTCGACAATGCTTTATTTGGCAAAACTGGCCTGAACAATGCCAGGATTTATTTTACAGCTAGAAATCTGTTTACCATTACAAATTGGGAAGGGCTTGACCCAGAGCTGAGTGCTCAAAGCGCCGTGCCGCTTCAGAAAGAATTTATTTTTGGATTAAACTTTAGCCTGTAATGAAAAAGATAATAATAAAATCGATAGAGATAGTTGGGGTATTTGCTGTTTTACTGACCCCATTAGCATGCAACGATGAGTTTCTGGATCAGGAAACCCCGCATTTTATCGGGCCCGATAACTTGTATGTGGATGAGGCTGGGTTTGATGCTGGGCTGAATGGATTGTATTCACTTGCAAGAATAGAAAGGGCCGGGGTACCTACAAATGGCAATCCAACCGGAACGTCTAACAATTTAGTGAGTTCCATGATGATCGGTGGTACAGATGTAATCTATGGAAATCGTCCCTGGGGTTCAGAACGTTTTTTAAACGATTGGGGAGCACAGGTGATTGGCGATGATGCCTCTACCTACTTCACACGCGTCTGGAACTGGCTCTACGAAATAGTAAATGCCTCTAACACCATCATCAACAGGGCTGAAAACGGGGAGAATTTAAATATAACCAGCGAGAAGCTAAATCGAGTGATTGGTGAAGCGAGAACCATTCGGGCATGGGCATACAGACATCTTACTTTCTTGTTTGGTGATGTGCCGCTGGTAATTGAAGAATCCACTGGTGAGAATATCAGGTTGGATTGGGAAAGGACTGCCCTGCCAACCGTAAGGGAGCAAATGAAAAAAGATCTGGAATTTGGAGCCCAATATCTACCCGAAGACCACATCAATGATGGCAAAATAGTCAGGGCAGTTGCCCAGCATTATCTCACCGAATTGCTGATCATGGAAGGTGACTTTCAGAAAGCAATAGAGGTTGCTTTGCTGGCCATCAATGGTCCAAAACAATTGGTAACTGCACGGTATGGGGTGGCTTCAGGAAATCCGGGAACTCCTTATACAGATATGTTTATAAGCGGAAATTCCAATCCCAGCGAGGGCAATACTGAAGCGTTGTGGGTCTTTCAAAACGAATTTGAAGTTGAAGGAGGGCAAGGGCATAACATAATGAGAAGATGGCTCATGAGTGAGTACAGCAGTACCAGTGGTGGAGCTCCTGGAATCGCCGTTACGCTGGACAGGGGTGGCAGGGGCCAAACAAGGCTTTCGGCAACCAAGTTTATGCTTGATTTGTATGGCAGTAGAGACACTTCTAATGACCTTCTTGTAAATGATGACCGGGGAGGTGAATATGCCTGGAGAACTTATTTCATCGTAAAAGATGAAGACCCATCTTCATCGGGCAATGTTGGTGATAAGATATTGCTTGATTTTTCACCTGAAGACCCCATGGGAGACCGGTTTAGGCCCTATACCAGAAAATGGGACTGGACCCATGATATCAATCTTAGAGAAAGCAGGTCGTTCAATGACCAGGTGTATTTAAGGTTGGCAGATACTTACCTGCTTCTCGCCGAAGCATATTTCAAAAATGGAGATGTCAACAGTGCTGCCTTGTACATAAACGAGATAAGAACTCGCGCAAATGCGCCTCAGATTTCTCCAGGCGATGTAACCTTGGATTTTATTCTTGATGAACGCGCCAGGGAATTGTTTTCTGAAGAGCAAAGAAGGTACACACTTCTTCGGAATGAAAAATGGATAGAAAGGGTCAATCTATATAATGCCAATGCCTCTGGTAAAGTGGTCGATAGAGACAAATTATATCCTGTTCCACAATCGTTTATTGATGCTAATCTGGATAGGCAGATTGAAAACAATGCAGGGTATTAGCATCTGCTGATTCTTTCCAATATCCAACCGTCCACCTTAACAATGTACTGATGTATATGAAGCAATTGGGTGCTGTGCCAGGTCATAGCACTCAATTGTCGAATACCTCTAATTCCCAAAAAACCAAATGATCTGTTGAGCATGTTTTAGGTTGTGAGGAGTATTATGCCTACTCAAAATCCCCCTTGTTTAACAAGCCCAAGAGATTAATGATCAAGCCAATGAAAAAGAAATATATATTTATTGTTGCTAGCCTGGTATTAGCTATCCTATGTATTTTTCTTCTATTCAGCCCCTCGACTCATCAGGAGCATCCTGTTGTTACTATCAATAACATCCCTATTCCGGAAGATGAATTCAGGCTGCAAATGAACAAGAATATTGCAGCCACCCATAATCACTTTTTTCTTCAATGGGGAGTAAACAACCACCATAATTTTTGGGAGACCACCTATGGGTATCAAACTCCCCTTGAGTACATCAAGGATAAGACACTCGAAGAGCTGGTTGATGTCAAAGTCAAGCAGAAACTGGCCGTTGAAATAGGTCTTTCGCCAGAATTTACCTTTGAGGACCTCTCGACATGGTGGAAGCAAGACAATATAGACAGAAAAACCAAACAAGCCGAGGGAAAGGCTGTTTACGGACCTGTGGAGAATACGCTGGAGATGTATCATCAGTATTTTTTTTCGAACCTTTTCATAAAGCTTCAAAGTGAATTAAACGAGGTAAGCTTCACACCAAGCGATGATGATCTCAGGTCATATTTTAACCGAAATAAGAAAGAGCTATTTCAGTACACCCCGGAAGTAGAGGTTGAATACCTTGAGTTCCCTTATAAAAGCATTTCTGAAAAAAAAATAGCTTTCGAAGAGGCACTTACAGCCAGGGAAAAAATTCAGAACGGAACCTCCATAAAAGAATTAAGGTCTGATTCTCGGGAGGTGTTTTTTGGACATCAGGTGTATTCCGATGAGGATAAAATAATAGGCGAAGACAACCCTGATCAGCAACTCAAGAAGTTGGCCTTTAGGTTAAATGTGGGTGATGTTGAGGTAGTGGACGGGCGTGAAAATTATTCTGTTTACCTGATGCATTGCATAAGCAGGGCTACAGATACTACTTATTCATTCGATGAGGTGAAAAACGATGTGGTATGGCATTATCAGCAGGAGAAGTATACCATCCTGATTGATAGTCTAAAAAGAAACGCAAACATCGAAATAAATGAGCCTTTGTATAAAAGTATAAAAGTGATCTAAAAGATTAACGGATAAAACATAAACCAATCTACAAATTGAAACATTTAAACTTAGCAAATCATGAAAACAAAACTTAAAACAATCAGCTTAGCCTTTTTGGTCTTAGTATTGACTTTGGCCAATGTGAATGGCGCTACATATTATGTAGATGCCGTAGGTGGAAATGACAGTGCTAATGGCACCAATCCGGCCAGTGCCTGGAAAACTTTAAGTAAAGTTAGTTCTGTCACATTTCAACCCGGGGACCAGATCCTGTTCAAAGCCGGGAGTGTTTGGAACGAAAGACTTTCATTGAATGGGTCTGGTTCATCAGGAAATCCCATAATCGTGGATATGTATGATACCGGAAACAAGCCAATATTCAACGGAGGAGGGGGAAGTGGCAGTTTGCCCACAGTACTCTTAGAAGATGTTGAATATTGGGAGATCAATAACCTGGAAATAACCAATACAAATGGTTCCATTTCCTCTTATCAAAGCGACCTTTGGGGTATTAGGGTGAATGCGACCGTAGCTGGAGAATTTAATCACATCTATATACAAAATTGCTATATACATGCGGTAGGAAGCGATGTTCCTGAAGCGGCCAGCGGTGGTAAGCTCGCAGGTGGTATCTATGTTACGGTAGAGAGTCCGTCTGGCAGTCCGGCCTGGTACAACGATGTGAAAATTCAAAACAATGTGGTAGGTGGAAATCCTGGAGGCGATTTGGTAGGGGGGCTTGGCATTGCTACTAATTCTACACATGGTCGTTTGAATCAAGGTGCTAACCGCAAGCCGTTTCTAAACGTAGTGGTGAGTGATAATGTGGTAGGGCCTACGGGGCGTAATGCCATCATTATCCGGGTGAGCGATGGTGCCATTGTAGAACACAACCTCCTTAGGGAAGCCGGAAGGTTCTCTAAGGGCCATAGCGTGTTCAACTTTAATACTGAAAATTTAACAGTTCAGTACAATGAGGCCTATGGCAACACCGGACCTGCCAGTGATGCCGACCGGGGTGGATTTGACGCAGACTATAATGCCAGGGATACTTACTTTCAGTACAACTACAGCCATGACAACAACTGGGGCTTTGCCTATATGAAGCGGGGAATCAACGAAAACCCGGTATTCAGATATAACATCAGTCAAAATGATAAACTGGCCATTTATTTTTATGGTTTTAACAATGACCCGGGCCCGCAGAGCGCGAAAGCCTACAACAACACACACTATATAGCTTCAAACCTTAATGTAGAAGTATTCAAAGATCGTACTGCCGCCAATACAGATTTCTACAATAACATTTTTTACTTCGAGGGAAGCGGATCTTGGGGATCTGGAACACCCACCAATTGTACTTTCGAGAACAATGCTTTTTTCAACATAAGTACCCGGGGTACTAATTTTATTACATCAGATCCACAACTTGTCAATGGTGGAAGTGGTGGCCAGGACATAGACTGGGCAAACTATCCTAATATTCTGACAGGCTACCACCTCCAGTCAACTTCTCCTTGTATAGATGCTGGGCGTACAGTTACAAGCAACGGCGGTCAGGATTTTTGGGGCAATACACTTTACAACGGGGCACCAGATATTGGAGCGCATGAATTTACCGGGGGTGGTGGACCAACTCCTCCTGCTGCACCTGGCGGTATGGGAGCTACCCCGGCTTCATCCAGCCAAATAAACCTTGCATGGACAGATAATTCCAATAACGAAAGTGGCTTTAAAATAGAACGCAAAACCACCGGGACATTTGCTGAAATAGCAACGGTGGCTGCCAACGCCACATCCTTTAACGATACCGGCCTGAGCGCATCTACAACATACACCTATCGGGTGCGGGCATACAATTCGGCGGGTAATTCGGGTTATTCCAATGAAGCCTCTGCAACAACACAATCCGGCGGGGGAGGAGGCACAACGACTGATGATGTAGCTGTTTCGGAAGATACCTACATACGGGGTGGATCTAGTTCAAGCGCCAATTTTGGGTCTGAGACAACCTTGATTATTAAGGAAAGTTCCAATCTTTCATTTACCCGGAGAACGATGCTCAAGTTTGATTTGACGGCATATACTTCTATTTCCTCTGCCACATTGTATGTTTATGGAAGTGCCCAACAGTCCATGGGTCTTGCTGCTTATACTTTGGCTGACGATACATGGAGCGAGGGCACGGTTACCTGGGACAATGCACCAGCATTCAATACCCTGATAGGATCTGCCACCATAGGCACATCCGACCAGTGGTACCAAATAGATGTGACAGGGGCTGCACAGGCCGAAATGGCTGGAAACAAGACCCTTTCGGTTGGATTGAAAGACGATGCAGCATTGGTGCAAACAGTAACACTTTTTAGTAAAGAAAATACACAGAGTCAATTCAGGGCTTATGTGGAAGTCACTGGTAGCACCGGAGGTGGTGGGGGAACACCCGTGACAGGTGTCAGCGTATCGCCCACTTCCCTGTCAATAACCGAAGGCCAGACTTCAGACCTGACAGAGACTGTAAGCCCGTCGAATGCCACGGATCAATCGGTGAGCTGGTCGTCAAACAATACGGCAGTAGCCACGGTAGATTCGAATGGCCTGGTATCAGCAGTATCGGCAGGAAATGCTACCATTACCGTGACAACAAATGATGGAGGCTTTACGGCTACCACCGCAGTTACAGTAAGCGCATCCACAATACCCGTGACAGGTGTCAGTGTATCACCAACTACACTTTCATTAGAAACAGGCCAGACTTCAGACCTTACAGAGACTGTAAGCCCGTCGAATGCCACGGACCAATCGGTGAGCTGGTCGTCAAACAACACGTCAGTAGCCACGGTAGATTCGAATGGCCTGGTATCAGCAGTATCGGTAGGAAACGCTACCATTACTGTGACCACAAACGATGGGGGCTTTACAGCTACCTGCGCTGTAACAATTACTTCAGGAGGAGGTTCACCGACTACTGTTACCTTAAACCCTACAGATGATGCGTATGTACGGGGAGGGAGCAATGGCAACAGCAATTTTGGTAATGTCGCCGACCTGGTGATCAAAAAAGGCAGCAACTCTAGCTATTTCAGAAAATCATATCTCAAGTTTGACCTGTCAGGCATTAGCAATGTTCAAAGTGCCACCGTTCGCTTGTATGCCAATTCTGTTTCATCATATACAGTGAGTGTCTATGACGCGGCGGATAGCTGGAGCGAAGGCAGCATAACCTGGAACAATGCCCCCGCAGAAGGAAGTGTCCTCGCATCTACTTCAGTCACCAGTTCGGGACAGTACTACGAATGGGATGTGACCTCACACGTGCAGGGAGAAGCTAGTGGTGATGGCGTGGTTACCCTGGTGTTTTATGATGCTGCCTCAAACAATCAACAGATAATATTCAATAGCAAAGAGGCCTCAAGCAACCAGCCAGAACTAGTGGTGGAAGGCACGGTTTCAGGGGCAAGGGTTTTGTCAAGTAAGCTTACTTTAACCGAAACATCTGACCATGAAGTTGGCGTCAATGTTTACCCAAACCCTATAACCAACAATTTATTAAAAATACGGGCGTCAAAGATCATCAGAAGTGTTAAAATAGTAGCGATGGATGGACGCATAATGGGTTCAACTGAAAACATCCAATCCAAAGAACTTGACCTTGATGTTGGTCATCTTGTTAGTGGAATCTACCTTATTAAGGTTACGAGCGATGCTGGTACAAATGTTAGAAATATAATTAAAAGATAGGTAGTAGGTAATCAAAAAATAAAAATGATGAAGAGCAATAACATTTTTGTAGCAAAGGCCCTGGTGGCCTTTGCTTTTATTTTCTTTACTTCCTGTAAAGATGAAGTTGGGATAACACCAGATATTACATTGGTAACAGGCGAGACGCTTAATTTGGGTGATGTTCCAGCAGGTTCAAGCGTTTCTGAAACCTTCACTGTTCAGGGAGGAGGCCTGAGGCAAGTAATTTACATTAGTGTGGCCAATGGACCATTTACATTGGATAAAGAACTTTTTCCGGCCGCTAATATTGAAAATACCGGTACGGTGACAATTTCAACTGAGAGAACCACAACCCAGGGAGCTGTAACAGGTACTATTGAGGTATCGTCGCAGGGTATCTTAAAAACGATTGCCCTCACGGCCAATGTTGTGAAGCCAGCCCCACTGCCAGTTGACACAGAAATATATTTTAACGATATGGAGTTTGGTTTGGACCATGGAAGTGACCTTGTTGCAAGTGCATTTGAAGGAACTCAGGTAGTACATGAAACAGCGACTGTTCAGTATGATGTATCCCCTTCAGGAAACAACTCAAACCGAATAAGGGTTAATGCAACAAGCTCAAAATGTGAGGATAATAGCGCTGGTGATTGTGGAAACTCTATGCGATTTACAGGGCAGGGCAGTACAGTAAATGTAACCCTATCAGGCTTGGAGTCAGACAGAAACTATGAAGTTTCATATTGGGTAAGACCAGGTGGATCGAGTGACAGGTCAATGGATGTGACTGTTACAGGGGATGTTGAAACTGCCTTTGAAGATTGGGGTAGCGGTGGCCTTGGAGGTGATACCGGAATTTACACTAAAAGGATACGAACGGGAATAGCCGATGCTTCCGGAAACTTGTCAATAAATTTTGAATATAGTGCCAACAGTACTTCCAGAACTATATCGGTTGAAGACCTTAGAGTGGTTTCAAAATAGAATTTTAGTTTTTTTTTAATGATTTGGATGGATATTTAGAATAGTTACCCATGTAATAGGAGACAAACAACCTTGTTGTCGGGATTTATACTAAAAAAGCCCGGAAAACCATTTCTGCGCCTTATGTTGGTTCAGCTTGAAACCAACAAACCCTCCAAGGGTTCCGAACCCTTGGAGGGTTGGGTGTCCCATCACCCTCGCTTAACCTGAACGAACTACCCCCTTTTTTAGATACAAATCGAAACCCATTGTTGGTAATGGATGGTCCTAATTTTGGCTAAAAATATGGTATCAAAACCAATACACAAATGACAAGACTTTTTTCGCTATTATTATCACTGACCCTTTTACTGGGGATTTCAGCCTTTGCCCAAACGAAAAGCAAAACCTCCAAACCCAACATCATCCTCATTTTTGCCGACGACATCAGCGCCAGGGAATTACCCGTTTACGGTTCTGCAAAATGGAGCCCTGCGCCACAGGGTGGCGACAGCTCCGATCCCAGGTTTAGGGCCAGCACACCAGTGCTGGATAGGCTGGCCAAAGAAGGCATTTGGGTCAAAACAGCCTGGGCGGCCACTGTTTGTTCGCCAAGTCGTGCCATGATGATGACAGGCCGCTACGCACACCTGCACAAGTGGTGGCACAACAAAGACAAAGGAAAATGGACAAATGAAAAAGGCATACAAACGTCCTACCCCCTCTTTGAAGGTTCGCCCCATACCATCGGGCATGTGGCCAGGGCAGGTGGATATGCCACCTACTGGGCAGGCAAAACCCAAATGGAAGGGGCCGACAGCTTTGGTTTCGATGAAGGCGTTTTTACCCCTGGAGGCTATGGCGAGAATGAAACACTCAACACTTTTACTGACTTCAAAATTGTACAGAACAAAGTCAATGGAAAAAAGGCCCTGATCAATGAGGACACAGGTGTGGAGGTGGACTATTACCAGCAATTTGGCTGGTACTGGCAACCCCACGTGGAGTTGATGAACCATCCCGATGCTAAAAAGAAATTTGAGTGGTGGCCAAATACACCCGAATCCAAAAAATCTTATGGCTTGCACACCTATGGACCCGATGTAGAGTTGGATTTTATTTTCGATTTCATGGAGCGTAAAAATGGGGAGGACAAGCCTTTCTTCATCTACCATACCACCCATCTGGGGCACGACGGATGGAACTTTTTCGACCCCAACATCAACCCCAAAACAAGGGACAAATGGCCGGCCACACCAAAAATAAAATGGGAAAACGGAAAATACACCCGTACCGACCCGTACATCACAGGCGATAATGGGAAATATGATACCCATGGAACTATCTCAGATCCCGGCATCCATTCGCATGTCAACTACCTCGATTTTCAGGTTTGGCAATATTTGGAAAAACTGAAAGAACTGGGCATAGAAGACAACACCATCCTTGTCTTTTGTGCCGACAATGGTACCAGCGGCTATGGCAAGTCCAACCCAACTTCACAGCTGGGCACGCACGTTCCACTGATCATATATGCACCCGTGCTCAATATGACAAAACAAGGGGAGCAGAATGTATTGGTGAATATGGCCGATATGCTACCCACTATTGCAGACATTGCCGGGGTGGAAATTCCGGAAAGCTATGAAGTGAATGGCGAAAGCATGCTGCCCTACCTTACCACTGGCAAGAAGCATCATCGGGAATGGATATATGCCTACCACAAAGAAATGCAGCTCATTCGTGGAAAAAATGTACTGATTGATGGACGTGGTACTACCTACAATGTATCGGAGTACCCCGACGACCTGATCAGCTTTCCTGTGATCAGGGATTGGGACAATGTCTCGGCAGACCATCGCAAGGAATATGACAAGTTAAAAGCAGTGCTTCCCAGGTTCGACCTGCATTCTCAGGCCCATGACCCGCCCAAAGGAGGTATTGGAAAAGTAGAACCACTCAGGAAAAAAACACAATTGGACCAATAAGAAGTTTACAACAATGAAAACATTAATGAAGATAGCCTTTATGGTATGGGCAATAGGTTTAGGCAGCAAAACCCTGAA
The DNA here is from genome assembly GCA_040222275.1 of Cyclobacteriaceae bacterium. Lineage (GTDB taxonomy): Bacteria > Bacteroidota > Bacteroidia > Cytophagales > Cyclobacteriaceae > CAXBNB01. The sequence goes on along the minus strand of JAVKDJ010000094.1, from coordinate 182,882 downwards.
TGCACAGCAGCAACCAAACATATTGTGGGTATTGACCGACGACCAGCGCTATGATGCTGTCCGGGCATTCAACCAAATACTAAGCGGCAATGAAATGAGCCCGTTAGGTTATGTGGAGTCACCACAGATAGACCGATTGGCCGCCATGGGTACTACTTTCATCAATACCTATTGCCAGGCCACCGGGTGTGCACCATCCTGCGCCTCTATGCACTACGGGCGTTACCCTTTTCGCTCCGGGGTGTACGAATTTGAATACCACAACAACAATGCGGAACACTGCCGCCCAACTTTGCCAGAACAGATGGCTGCTTTGGGATACCAAACCGTACACATTGGCAAACTGGGGTTGCGCATCAGGACCATTGATGATGGAAAAGTCAAGACCCCTGACATTTACCAAACTGATATTTCCTTCAAACAACTCAGGAAAGATGGACTTACCGGTTGGGGAAAGGACTGGATCTATGAAATAGATGGCGAAAAGTTGGAAGAGCCATTAAGGAGTACCGAGTTTTTTGTTACCCCGGAAGGAAAGTTTGAATACATCTCGGAAGAGTTGGAAAAAATGAAACCAGGGCATGCGGGAACCGCCAGAAATACGATGGAAAAGTACGACCTACTGAGGCATTATAATGAAAAGAAAGGCGAAAAAACAGACTTTATGCCCGGGATTCTTGCGGGTGTCAGTTCCCAGCCAGCAGGCAAAACCAGGGACGGGTATTATGCTTCGATCTTTAGCGACCTTTTGGTCAACGAAAACAGGAAGTTTGATGTGGGTTCCAGGACCTTCGATGGCGTGGATACCTCAAAACCACTTTTTTGCCACATAGGTTTCGACTTTCCGCACACACCAGTGCTGCCCCCGGCAGACTACCGTGCCAGGTTTCAGCAGTACCACTACAAAGTTCCTGAATTTGACCAGAGGGAATTAAAAAACATGCCGACCCAGCTGAAAAAGCAGGTAAAGAACAGCTATACCGACCATTTCACCGATGAAGAGAAACAGGCCATGGTTCGGGATTACTTTGCCTTTTGTGCCTATGGCGATGATCTGCTAGGGCAAGCGACAGATGCCTTCATCCAATACAGCGAACAGAAAAACCAGCCCTGGATGATCCTGTTTGTTTGTGGCGATCACGGCTGGAAACTCAACGATCATGGTACCGTGTCCAAGTTTACACCATGGGATATCGACAGCCACAACCCAATCATAGTAGTTTCATCCGACAAGAAGGCCTTTCCCCCGGGAAAAGTGGTCAGGGAGTACACTGAGTTTGTGGACATATCCCCAACGGTTTTGTCGGCAGCAGGTGCCAACCTCAAAGCTGAAAAATACAACCACCTGGATGGCATGGACATGGCGGATATTGCTGCTGGCACAGCCCCGGTGAGGGACTACATCGTTGGTGAAAGCCACGCCGTGACAGGGCCAAGGGCTTATATCCGTACCAGAGAGTATGTGTTTTCCATGCAAACCCGTCCGGATAAGAAAAGGGGAAAAGACTTGGACTGGGCACGCCAAGCCAGGTACTCAGAACTGGATCCTGCTTTGTACCACATGCCATCCGATCCACACGAAGTGAAGAACTTGGCTTTTGATAAAAGTCATAGAAAAATAGCCATGGCCATGAAAGAAAAGCTAGTTAATATAGTGCTGGGGGACAACAGGGTGGAAGTGGACTGGGGGCAAAAGGCTGATGGGACCACTGTTTATAGAAGCAATTTCGCCCCGGGTGCGCATGATTATAAGTTGAAGCTGAATAAGTAATTGTTAGTAATGGGTTGATTAATTGTCCGTTTCAATTGCCGCATGGATGTTCCTTTTCCCTGTGGAGTGATGGGTAAAAAGGCACATTTTGATGAGTGGTTTTTTAAAAGTCCTAGTGCCTGTCGTTCGAAACAATTAAAGGAATCTGCATACATTTGGTGTCAGTATCAGGGAGGATTATTTTCTTTGAGGCCTGAAAACCCAGATATATGATGTCAAATGATGTAAGCAGTGCCGATGACCTAGCGTTGATCCGACAGATCAAAGCAGGCAATAAAATGGCATTCAATACATTGTTCGACCGGTATTGGCAGGATTTGTATGCCTTTGCTTTCAGTTTGTACAAACAAAAAGACCTGGTGGACGACTGCCTGCAGGAGGTGTTTGCCGCTATATGGGAAAGGCGTGGTTCGCAGGACATAAAAAACCCAAAGGCATACCTGTTCCAGGCGGTGCGGTTTCAGGTGGCCAGCCAAATCCGGAAAATCAAACTGGACGAATCCACTGACGCCATCATCAACAGCTTAAACTATGCTGACAAAATCCAGCACCAGATCGACCTCAAAGAATTGCAACATCAGATTGATGGAGTGGTGGAAGGACTGCCCAGACGTTGCGCAGAGATATTCCGCATGAGCCGGTTCGATCATTTGTCCAATAAAGAAATAGCAGCCCAGCTAAGTATTTCAATCCGGTCGGTCGAAAACCAAATCACAACAGCCCTTCAGAAGATAAGGGTCAGGCTACATAAGGACTCCCTTATTTTGCTTTTTACACTACTTTTTGGAAACGCCTGAATCCAATTAATCCTACTTTGTAACATTTGCCCATAGCGCCAATGTTTGCCGTGTCTGCCGACAGGCTGATGTCCTCACAAACATTCTCAAATATGATTCCCGTTTGTGAAGACACGAAACGGGGGCGAGGGTTTATAATCTGACAAAGTAGGGTTAACCTGAGTCGGTTATTGTAGGCCCGTCATTTCTTCCTGTTTCGTCAGTGAGATATGCGTAAGAGCCCGCCTGCCGGGCGTCCAGGTCCCTAAGGAGAAGATTCCTACGCCTTTAGCCTTTCAAAACCCTTCCCTGGGCAAGCATATCTTTCGTAGAAAAGTTCATTTACTGTCGAGAAATTTACAGGCACCTTTAAGGTACATTTTAGAATATAGCAGTTCCAATTCTATTTTGCTATGGCCTTATGAAAATCGTTTTTAAATGCGGTTAAAAATGATTTGCTGTTTGAGTTTGGGAGGGCTTTTGTGGAGCACGAGTTCAAATCATTTCAGCATTTAAAGGCAATTTTTAATGATATTTATACAGCCTTGACTTTTTTGTTTACTTTTTGTGTTAAGACAAAAAGTAAAAGCCGCCCGGCTCGAGGGCAATGTCAATAATACTGATACCGTTGATGTTTTTTGATATCTGCAAAAAATCACAACTATAAATTCCTAAAGATTCTTTTTGAATTACCCAGCTATTCTGTTTAAAGATGCTTTTGTACTGTGATCCTTTCGTTTTCTTTTGCTCGCCCAAAAGAAAAGAAACATCATGCCTGCATCAGACAGGAAATAAAAAGGTGTCACGAAAAAAACACCCTTGGTTGAGATTGTAGTCAACGCTGGCATGACCTGGCTGGTGTCACGCTTTTCGTGCACATCCACCCTCCTATGAATATAGGTGATCAATTGGTTGACACTGTGTTATTTTATGTTGTCTCCGATAAATATTCCTTGATCTATAATTTCTACCTGGTCAAACACTCGTTTTTGACGCATATGCCTGCTTTTTGAAAAAAACTTCAAAAAAGTATGTGTGTAAACCTGGCGTGCCGATACTTATATTCAAATCATGTAATTATGACCAAACAAGAATTTTTCGAATTGGCAGATAGGTACAGCATGTACCAGTGCACCGAAGAAGAAAAGAAGCTATACGAAGAGTTTTGCAATCAAATGTCTGATCAGGATGTCCTGAAATCCTGGGACGTGGACGAGATGGAAGCAACAAGGATTCGTTTGTTGTCCAATTTGGACGCCCGCATGTCCATAACCGAAGTTCCTCAAAAACAGTCATGGAAGCCTGTCCTAAGTATAGCGGCTTCTGTTGTTTTGATATTGGGTATGGCATGGTTCTTTTATCAACAAAACCAGGCTGCAGATATGGAGCAGCCATCAATTCAGTTGGTGGAGAAGCAAACAAATGCCGGGCAAAAATTGTCAGTTACGCTACCTGATGGCTCTAAAGTAAGGCTGAATGCCGAAAGTGAAATCAGTTACTGTGAAAATTTCAGCAAGTCTTCCCGTGAAGTCCACCTGAAGGGGGAGGCTTTTTTTGAAGTGGTCAAAAATCCAAAGAAGCCTTTCAGGGTAATCACAGAAGGCATGACCACCACCGTCTTGGGTACTTCATTCAATGTGGATGCATACGATCGGGCAGAAAAAGTGACAGTAGCAACAGGCAAAGTAGAGGTGGCACTCAACAGCAAGGCTACCACTAAAACCCCTAAGGTATATATCACACCCAATCAGCAGGCTGCCCTGGCTTCAAGCGGCGATGAGCTGACAGTGAACACAGTGGAGTTGGAAGATATTCTTGCCTGGAAGGAGAACAGGCTTGTGTTTAGGAATGTTAGTTTGCTGGAGGCCTCTCAGGAACTCGAAAAATGGTTCGGGGTTGAAATTAATTTCGATAATGATAAAATCAAGGAGTGTAAATTCAGTAATGAGTATTCCAACGAGGCATTGGAAAACATCTTGAAGGAATTGAAATTTATCCTGAACGTGGAATATGATATGTCCGAAGGAAATATAATCACACTTACCGGAAACGGGTGTTAATAATAAAATTTAGAATATGGAGAAATAAAGGAGACTGACCCTTTTTGATGAGCCTGCAAGGCAGGAAGTGAAAAAGCCCGGGATTGCTGTAACAATCCCAAGCCGAAAACTAAATGTAAGTTTTACTATCTCAACTGTAAAAATATGTATTTAAAATTACTTAAAGTACTGATGTTCGCATCAAAGCAACTTTTTTACGTCTTTCTGGTCCAGGTTTTTGCCATGCAATTGCTCCTGGCCACCACTTCCAAAAGTCAAAAACTGGAAGAAATTTCAGTCCAGCTTTTGGTGGAAAACGTAAGCCTGCAACAAGTGCTGGACCAGATCAGCCAGAAAACAGACTTTACCATCGGTTATGAAACCAGATTGGTAAACAAAGACAAAAAGTACACTTTCGTTTCCAAAGGAGACAACTTCGAGCAACTGCTCTTGGAAATCGCCCAAAAGGCAGAAGTGAAGTTCAAAAGGATCAACAACAAGCTGCTGGTGTCCAAAGACCCCAGAAACACTACCGAAAAGAAGATTGAGGAAGTTGTTGAAGTGGATATTTCCGGCCAAATCACTGATGAAAACGGCGAAGGGCTACCCGGGGCTAGCATCATCGTAAAGGGCACCACGAATGGTACCACTTCCGATCTGGATGGCAACTATCAATTGAACACGGAGACCGATGCTGTATTGGTTATTTCATTCGTAGGCTACAAAACCCAGGAGGTCACTGTGGGCAACCGCTCCGTATTGGATGTGGCCATGCAGCTGGACGCTGAACAACTTGAGGAAATCGTTGTGGTGGGTTATGGTACCCAGCAGAAAAAAGACCTGACAGGAGCCATGTCTTCTGTGAAAGGGGAAGAAATTACAAACAGACAAACTTTTCAGGTGTCGGAAGCCCTTCAGGGGGCTGTAGCGGGTGTCACGGTTACCAGAAATAGCAGTGCGCCAGGAGCCACTTCGCAAATAAGGGTACGGGGCATTACCACGTTCAATACCAACGATCCGCTGGTGGTGATAGATGGTATAGCCAGCGATGGCATTAACGACATCAACCCGGAGGACATAGAAAGCATTACGGTGTTAAAAGACGCGGCATCAGCTTCTATATATGGATCAAGGGCCGCAGCAGGTGTGATAGTGGTCACTACCAAAAGGGGGCCACAGTCCAGAAGTGGCCAGATCAACTATAGCTTTGATTATGGGTTCAATTCACCCACCGAGTTGCCGGAATACGTGGACCATATCCGGTACATGGAGCTTTGGAATGAACATACCCCGGGATTCTATTCGGATGATTTTATCTCCAGCTACAACAGCAACAACCTCCAGAACCCAGACCAATACCCTGTCACGGATTGGTGGGACGTGATCATGACGGAATCGTCCACGCGCCAGAGGCACAATTTGTCTTTCTCCAACGGCAATGAAAACATTCAGACCCGTGCTTCTTTCAGCTACATGACCGAAGATGCCATCCATCCTTTCAGGGATTATGAAAGGATCACCGCCAGGGTAAACAACAATATCAAAATCAACAAAGTTTTATCCGGGCTTTTCGATGTGGCCTACAAAAGGACCAACGTGAATACACCAAACTATGGTGGGACGGTATCCAATGCCCGGGCGTTTCCTGGTATATATGACAATGTGAGGGATGATGGGTTGTTTGCCCTCGGCAAGTCTGATGGGGCCAACCCTTACGCCAGTCTTTACGGCCAGGGTAAAGACAAAGATGCTTTTAATAGTATCACCGCCAGAATAGGTTTTGACCTGAAACCAATTGAAGGTATGAAGATATCGGCTATTTTGTCACCGGCATTCGATTTTAACAAAACCAAAAACTTCCAAAACTCCTACCAGCAGTTTGATGTAGGGGCAGATGTGCCCACATCCAATGGGTCGAGGGACAAACTGTCGGAAGTAAGGACGGAGCAGTTGATATTGACCAAACAGTTTTTGCTCGACTATGGCAAGAGCTTTGGAAACCACAATTTATCTGTATTGATGGGGTATGAAGACCGTTTTGAAGATTACGAATACCTCATGGCTTCACGTGAAGGTTTCGACCTGAATACCCTTCCATACCTCTCTATGGGCTCAGAAGAGTTGAGGGACAACAACGGCTGGGCCTATGAATACGGTCTGAGGTCGTATCTGGGTAGGTTGAAGTATGATTTCAACAACAAGTACCTCCTTCAATTCAATTTCAGGGCCGATGGTTCATCGAGGTTTGCCTCCAACAACAGATGGGGATACTTTCCATCGGTATCTGCCGGATGGGTGCTGTCGGAGGAAAGCTTCTTCGGGGAAAACCCTACATTGTCATTCCTGAAACTTAGGGCCTCTTATGGTTCTGTTGGTAATGAAAGGGTATCCGGATCAAACAGCGATTCTTTCAAGTGGTGGCCATATCAGGCATTGATTGATTTTAGGCCAAGTTTGTTTTACAACGGCAATGCGGTAGTTTCCCAAACTGCTGGTGCCCAGCAAACCTACGCCGTACGGGATATTGTATGGGAATCCACCACTACCCTGGATGTAGGGGCTGATTTTATGTTTTTTAATGACAAACTGACGTCCTCTTTTGATTACTTTATTAAAAACACGGATGATATCCTGATGGTACTGGACATACCCAACTATATGGGATATGTGGATCCTGTGACCAATGTGGGAGAGGTAAGGGTGAAAGGCTGGGATTTTGAGGCCAACTGGAGAGACAGGATCGGGGAGGTTTCTTATTCCATAGGATTCAATCTTTCTGACACTAAGAGCAAGGTGATCGACATCAAGGACAGGGAAGACCTGACCCACGATGGCGGCTCCAAAATTAGCATCGAAGGTAGGGAAATGCAGGAATGGTTCGGTTTTCAGAGCAAAGGCCTTTTCCAGACACAAGACGAAGTGGACAATGGTGCTATTTTTGGAAACCAGGGACCTGGCGATGTGCAATACATCGATCAGTTGACTGTAGATACCGACAATGACGGCATCCCCGATCAGGCAGATGGGGTGATCAACGAGGAAGACAAAGTGCCTTTAGGTGGAACCCTGCCACGCTACATCTATGGTGGAAATATTGGCGCTCAGTACAAAGGCTTTGACTTTGGCCTGGTCTTCCAGGGGGTAGCCAAGCAAAACAGAAGGCTTGAAAATATCCAGGTGACACCATTCAGAGAGGGCTTCAAAAATGTGCCTTCGATGATAGACAACAATTACTGGAGCCCTAACAATACTGAAGCACAAAACCTGGCAGCCCAATATCCAAGAATACAATTGTTGGATGGGGACAACTATCAGGTATCTGACTACTGGATGATCAGTGGGGCTTATATGAGGATCAAGAACATCAACTTTGGTTACAGCATACCTGCGGTATTGGCAGAAAAACTCAAAGTGAGTAAGATGAGGTTTTATGTCTCCCTGAAGGATTTCTTCACGCTCAATAAATACCCTACAGGATGGGATCCGGAAGTGGACGCAACTTCCTACCCCATTACCAAGACAACTATGTTGGGTGTTAATGTTACATTTTAAACTTAGCAATCATGAAGAAGATACTAATAACTATATGCTCTTTGTCAATTTTTGCCTGTGCCGAATTGGATACCAATCCTACCCAGTCTGTAGGAAGTGCAGCTTTCTATTCCAATGAACAGGAGTTGAGGATTGCAGCCAATGACCTGTACCAGCAATTTTTGTGGAAAACAAGCGACATTACATGGACTGATGATGCATGGCACAGACAAAGCGGTGGCGTTACACCCATTACAGATGCCAGCATCAATTCCGAAACCGGGTTGAGCAGTGGATACTGGACTGATCTGTACAAAGGTATAGCCAGGGCCAATGTTATCCTGGAGAACCTGGAAGGTGCAGATGTAGCCGCCGATGTGGCCACCCAGTTTGAAGCAGAAGTGAGGTTTCTCAGGGCTTATTACTATTCTGTGTTGGTGAGCCATTTTGGAAATGTTCCGCTCATTACTACCACCCTCGATCTAAATTCGGCATTCGAAGTAGAACGTGAGGCCGTTGGGGTAGTAAAGCAGTTTATTTATGACGAACTTGATTTTGCTTCGGGGGTTTTACCTGTTACAATCAGCAACGGAATCAAAACTGCAACAAAAGGTGCGGTTTATGGGATCAAAGCCCGGATAGCTCTGTACATGGGGGATTATGCACTGGCAAGGGATGCTGCCAAAGCCGTAATGGACTTAGGAGAGTATGATTTGCATGAAGACTATGGTTCCCTGTTTTACAAGGCCAATGGTACAGACAATGAAATCATTTTGTCTATTCCCCGATCCGTTCAGTTCGAGGTAGTGGATGGATCAACCTATGTGCGTCAACGCATATTGCGCAACAGGGGGGGGTGGACCTCCACAGCCCCATCCTGGTCCATCGTGGATATCCATGAATGTACCGATGGGCTTACCATAGACCAGTCACCGCTTTACGACCCACACGATCCTTTCGCCAACCGTGACCCACGCCTTTCTGAAAATGTGGTGCCACATGGATCACAGTTTTTGTCCACTATCTATCAGCCGCATGTAGATTCTTTACAGACTTTTAGTTTTGCGACAAATGGCAGGATCAAAAACAACGACTCCCGTGGCAATACACCCTGGGCGAGCTGGACAGGTATGGCGATGAAAAAAGGGATTGAGGAACATTGGATTGAAAACACCAACCAATCTGAAAATGACAAGATCATTTTGAGGTATGCAGACATACTGTTGATGTATGCAGAGGCAAAAATTGAATTGGATGATATTGATAATTCTGTATTGGATGCAATCAACCAGATCAGGGCCAGGGCCTACAAAGTAGATGTGGCCGATGTGGCCAACTACCCGGAAATAACCACCACGGACCAGGCCGAGCTAAGAACAGCCCTGAGGAGGGAACGCAGGGTGGAATTGTTCAACGAAGGCCTCAGGTATATGGACCTGATTCGTTGGAGGATAGCTGAAAAAGCACTGAATACCCAGCTGCCCGGTATGAACAATCCGGACATTTTGGATAGGAACCAGTGGCCTTTCAATGACCAGATACTGCCCACCATTGATGCCGATGGGCTGGTGGACCATTCAGCCATTATTGCTGCCGGTTATGCCAGGGAATTGGAGGTTTATACTTTTGATGCTTCCAGACAATACCTCTGGCCGGTACCTGCGGCTGAAAGGAACCTCAACAGCCTCCTGGACCAGAATACGAACTATTGATCAAGTATAGAATTAAATAACCAATAGGTTTGCAGGCAGGTTTTGTTACTGCAAACCTATTTTTTTCCAACACAATGTTACAGCAAAAAATAGTAGCCCTGTTAGGGGTTGTCCTGATCTCTGTATGCCTGAAAACCAGGGCTTCAGAACCTGCAAGGCTCCCCAATTTTGTGATCATCTATACCGATGACCAGCGTTTCGATGCTTTGGGTACCAATGGAAACGATGTAATCCTGACACCTCATCTGGATAGGCTTGGACAAAATGGCCTTGTTTTCACCAATGCTCATGTGGTTTTTTCATTGTGTAGTCCCAGTAGGGCTGCCTTGCTCACCGGACGCTACGGAAGTGCCAATGGGGTACTTGAATTGGGCAGTGGGTTAAACAATGAGGAAAAAACCATTGCCCAATTTTTGAAACAAGCAGGCTACCAAACGGCCATGTCTGGCAAATGGCACCTGAAGCAATCCGCAAAGCAGTTGGGTTTTGACTTTGGTGTTTATTTCCACGGGAACGGTACTTATTACCAGAGATTGATCAACGATCAGGGGAAAAACATAAAGCCGGAAGCGCATTGTGATTTTTATTGTGCCGATCGCTCGGTGGACTTTTTAAAGGAAGCAGCAGAAGCGGAAGCACCCTTTTTCCTGTTTCACAACACACAATTGCCACACATGAATGGCAAGCACGAATGGGATGCAAAGGCGAAAACGAAAGCCAAATACCTGACAGAGGATATGCCGGTTGCTGAAAACCGGCTGGACGATTTGAGCACCAAACCCGGGTATCTGAAGGAAGTAAGGAACCTAACCCAGGCGGCTAAATATGGCTACCCTGAAAAACAGGCCATTCAAAAGCACAGCCTGGAATACTACTCAGTGATCTCAGAAATGGACGATGCACTGGGAAAGGTATTCAACGCTTTGGACGATCTGGAATTGTGGCAAAACACCTACGTCATCTACATGAGCGACAATGGCTGGATGTTGGGTGAGCATGGGTTTACCAGCAAGGTGCTTCCCTATGAAGCCAGTACTCATGTACCTATGGTGGTGGTGGGCCCCTCGATTGAAAAAGGTGTCAGCCATGCCCTGGTGAGCAATATCGATATACTACCCACTGTGCTGGAACTGGCAGGGGTTACTCTTCCGGCTAATGTCCACGGCAGGAGTTTGGTGCCGGTACTAAAAGATAGTGAGGCACAAATAAGGGAAAGTCTTGTGTATGAAGGCCTTGGGAGTTATGGCGGTGCAAAACCAAATTTAGGTGTATTTCGAGATGGTTTTAGGTACATTGGGACATATGCCGACGCTAATCTGGATAAACTGATATTTGAGGAACTTTATAATATACGAAATGATCCTCAGGAGATGAATAATCTGATAGGTGAAACAGGACTTGCGAACAATAAAATATTTTATAAAAAAACATTGACTGAACACAAGTCTATGATAATAAGGGAGAAGATTGGTCCTAAATGATTATCAGCGTTGACCTATTAAAAGAACTATTAAGTGAAATGATATTAAACACAAGATTATGAAACTAAGAATATTGACTTTGGTAATGGCCTGTGCCATGACGGCTTGTGCGCAGAAAAAGAGCAAGGCACAAAAGGGCCAGGAACGTCTGCAATTTAGCGGTATTTACCCCCACCTGGCCTACTACAACGATGAAGGCGAATGTGGTACCGGGGCTGTAGTACCCTGGGCCAACCGGCTTTGGGTCATTACTTACGGTCCCCACAAGCCAAACGGGTCTTCCGATAAACTGTATGAAATTACATCTGACCTCAGGCAAATAGTGAGGCCAGAGAGTATTGGGGGCACTCCAGCCAACAGGATGGTCCACAAGGAGAGCGACCAGTTGTTCATAGGGCCCTATGCCATAGATGCGCAGGCAAATGTCCGTGCCCTTTCTTATGAAGAGGCACCTGGCAGGCATACGGGGTTGGCTAGGCACCTGACCAATCCTGCTGAGAAAATTTATTATGGCACCATGGAGGAAGGCTTTTATGAAGTAGATGTCAACACTTTGGAACCCACCACACTTTATACTGATGGCAATGTGCTGAGAAAAGAGAGCGACATGCACCAGTTTGGGCCTTTGCTGCCCGGGGCGCATGGCAAAGGGCTGTATTCAGGCCAGGGTGTAATGGTTTATTCCAACAACGGAGAGGCCAACAAAGCGGCCTTGAAACAATTTGACATTGAGGCCGGGTCTTTGTCGGAATGGGATGGCAAAGATTGGAAAGTGGTCAGGCGCAACCAGTTTGTGGAAGTGACTGGCCCGGGGGGGATTTACGGAAATCCAAACCCGGAAACCGATCCAATATGGGCCACTGGCTGGGACCACAAATCAGTGCTGGTTGGGGTAAGAAACGCGCAAACAGGATGGGACTTCTACCGCCTGCCCAAAGCCAGCCATAGCTATGATGGGGCACACGGTTGGAATACCGAATGGCCCAGGATCAGGGATATTGGCACTAAAACTGAACCGGATTACCTCATGACCATGCATGGCCTGTTTTGGCGATTCCCACAGGGGTTCACCGCCAAGAAATCAGCCGGCATTCGCCCAAGGTCGGCTTATTTGAAAGTGATCGGTGACTATACCCGATGGAACGATCAATTGGTGTTTGGCTGTGACGATTCGGCCCAAAAGGAATTTTTAAACAAAAGGAAAGTAAAAGGTAATATAGAAGGGCCGGGGCAATCCAATTCCAACTTGTGGTTTACGGATTTGGACCAACCTGATGAACTAGGCCCGAATACAGCATCGGGAGCCGTCTGGATCGGTGAAGAGGTAAAGGCAAACCAACCGTCTGAACCATTCCTTTTTGCTGGCTGGCCAGAGCGCTCGGCCTGGGTGCATAATCAGGGGACGGAAACCATGGAGCTGACATTCGAAGTAGATAAAAAAGGAAACGGAAATTGGGCTACTATGCGTACGGAGACAGTCGAGGCAGGTGCATCCCGCTGGGTTCAGTTTTTTGAAGATGAATCCGGTGAATGGGTAAGGGCTGTTTCGGGAAAAGACACCCAATTGACTGTGCATTTTGCTTACTCTGACAAGGACAGCAGGTCTGATGTGGCCAACAATATGTTTGATGGCATAACCAAAGCTGGGGATGACGAAATAACAGGAGGACTGCTATACGGCCTGGGTGACAACCGGAGAAGCCTTGGGGTTGTGGCCGGAAAGAATGGAAAATATTCAGGCTATTATGAGTTGGGGGCCGACATGAAACTTACTCCCAAAAATGATGCCTCGACCCAGCAATTTATCGAACAAAAATTTGCCATTCCTGAAAACGTGGTAACCGTGGACAAGTCTTCAGTATTGGTAGTGGATGACAATGGCCGTCGGTGGAGGTTGCCCAAAGGTGATGGTGTATTCGACGGATTGACCAACAGTGCTGCTGTTCGTATTTGCCGCGAGGTGGCCACCGAAAGGGACCTTTTAAATTGCCACGGCACATTTTATGAGCTTCCGGCTGAAAATGCCGATGGTTTTGCCAAGGTGAGGCCTGTAGCTTCAAACAACTTCAGGATCAACGACTATGCCTCTTATCGTGGATTGTTGGTGATGACGGGCATTGACCCCAGGAAGGCCAAAGGCAATGACCATGTGATAGTATCCGAAGACAACAAAGCCGCAATTTGGGCTGGCGCGATAGATGACCTTTGGCAAATGGGCAAACCTACAGGACAGGGTGGGCCCTGGATGGACAGTGAGGTTGAACCGGGGGTGGCATCTGATCCCTACCTGATCGGGTTTTATGATAAAAAAGCATTGACCTTGAGCCATGATTCCAGACAAGACGTGACGTTTACCATAGAAGTGGAGCCCATTGGCCATGGTCCATGGATGAATTTCAGGGAGGTGGTAGTCAAAGCGGGAGAGTCTTTTGAATACGATTTTCCGGAAGGTTTTCAGGCCAGGTGGATACGCTTCAAAGCCGACAGGGATTGTAAAGCAACGGCCTGGTTGGATTATAAATGATAGGGGTGGTCAGACTAAAAAACTAACATAACGCGAGTTTGGGGGTTTAACTGGCTTACAATCAACAAATTAAAATCGTCATTTCGGAATTTTTATCCTTAAATTTAAAAAAGGATAAAAATATCCGTAATCTCATTTTCAGATGCTTGCCTGCGGCAGGCAGGCCTGATAAAATATGCCTTTTAAGAAAATTAAGGCATATTTTTCTGGCATGACGTGTACGCCGTTCATCGAGTTCACGTTAACATAAGCTAAACCGGTAGCCACTATATTTTGAGCTACCGGTTTTTTAGTTTCTGCTGAGATATATGGATAATGGGGCTTCAGGTTTTGCGTTATATGTTCGATCGAAATAACTGCTCCCCTATATGTGGTAAAGCGATTTCATTTAATTTTTTATTTACCTTAGCTTCCAAAGCATCAACTATTCAATTCAGTGCAAAAGGAAGTGGAGCAATTTGTGGCAGCCCTCAAAGGGCAGGATACAGAAGCATTTGAAGTGCTTTTTCATACCTACTACGCCCAATTGGTACGTTTTGCAGAAGGCATACTCTTCGATCCGCAGCAAGCAGAAGACACAGTGCAGGCACTTTTTGTTTACCTTTGGGAAAACCCCGAAAAGGCCAATATTACCACATCGGCAAAAGCCTATTTGTACAGGGCCGTGCACAATAGGTGTCTCAATCAGATAAAATCCATCCGGGTTCTGGATAAGAACCTTTTACTCTACCAACAGGCCCTGATCAACTCCGGCCAGCCCGATGTAGCCCTTTATCCAGAAAAAGAAAACAGGTTGGGGCAGGCACTGTCCCAGCTTCCTGAACGCATGGCCAAAATCTTTCGAATGAAATATCTGGAAGAAAAAAAGTTGAAAGATATTGCCGATCACATGGGCATTTCGGAAAACACTGTAAAAACACAACTGCTCCGGGCTAAGGAAAAATTGCGAAAAATGCTCACCGTAATCTTATGGTACATTTTGGTTCCTTGACTTTTCTTTAAAAATTTTTTCACCTATCTGTCACCCTTTTTTGAGATGCTGTTGTCATAGCCGTGATTACAAGCTCAAAAAAGACGAATGGCGACTACAAAAAGCATAATAGATTTTGAATTAATCCTCAAAAAGATAGAAGGCAGGGCAACTGCTGAGGAAGAGGAGTTTCTCCAGCAGTGGCTGGAGGAAAGTGAGGAACATAAAAAATATTTCCATCGTGCCAATGACTTTTATCAGAATGGGTCGGCATTTGAAAATGGCCTTGATTCGCAGGCTGCCTGGAACGAAATCAAAAAACAAACAGATAGGCCATCGTCCAAACCTCTAAAATGGATAAGGTTGGCAGCCAGTGTAGCTGCTTCATTGGTATTGCTTTTGGGAATCATTTTTACTTATCAGCAAATCAAAAAGGAAACGGAGCAGGTCGGTATTGTAGAACAAACAATTGAACCCGGAAGTGCAAAAGCCACTTTGATATTGAACGATGGCAAAAAGTATGATTTGTCCAAAGGGGAAAAGGTTACTATCCAGGAAGGCAATACCAATATCGAGAGCGAAGGTACTTCATTGGCCTATACACGATCAAATCAGGAAGCAACGGAAGAAACTTACAATACCCTGGTAATCCCCAAGGGAGGGGAGTTTTATGTGGAGCTCTCGGATGGCACCAAAGTATGGCTCAATGCCGGATCTACTTTCAAATACCCTACAAATTTCATAGGTCAGAACAGGGTGGTGGAGCTGAGTGGTGAGGCATACCTACAAGTTGCCCGAGATGAGTCCCGCCCTTTTTTGGTGAAATCGGCAGGACAAACCATACAGGTATTGGGAACGGAATTCAATGTGTCGGCCTATCCTGACGATGACCATGTGGTGACCACACTGGTAGAAGGTAAGGTACGAGTGTCTGGCGACAATATGGGATCGGAACAGGTGCTGCTACCCAACCATCAAAGTATAATGGAGAAAACTACCGGCGATTTGTCGCAAAAGGCAATCAACCCACAGCACTACGTATCCTGGCGATCGGGCAACTTCTATTTTCAGGACAATTCCCTGGATCAGATCATGAAGGTTTTGGCCAGGTGGTATGCTATCGATGTTTTTTACGACAATGAAGCGGTAAGGAATGTAAAGTTTACTGGTGGTTTCAAACGCTACGACAGTTTCGAAAAAGTTCAACAATTAATAGAGAAAACCAATGAAGTGAAATTTAAGATCAGCGGCAAGGCCGTTGTGATCAAATAGCTGAAAGGCATAAAAAAAGGGAATGCTGCTACATTCCCTTCTGTCCATCGGCTAATCTAATTAACCAAATGTTCAATTTAACTACACAAATTTATGAAAAACTGTACAACTGCGCCCCTATGGCGCGAAAAACTATTCAGGATCATGAAATTGACCTCATTTCTACTGTTTTGTGTGATCATGCAGGTGGCGGCCAGCGGTTACTCCCAGAAGGCCCGCTTACAGATCAACATGAAGAATGCAGAAGTGAAGGATGTCCTGGAAGAAATCAAGAGGCAAAGTGAATTCGACTTTTTGTACAAGTCGGATTTGATCAAATCCCTGCCCAAGGTAACTGTGGAGGCCAGGGAGGTGCAGGTAACCGAAATCCTGGACCAGATCATCCCTGATGATTTGGAATACGAGATTTTTGACAGGAATATCATCATTCGTAAAAACCCACATCCGGTAGTCAAACCAGTGGAAATGAAGGAAGATGATGTGGATATATCAGGCAAAATCACTGATGAAAATGGGCAAGGGCTGCCAGGGGCCTCTGTGATAGAAAAAGGCACCAGCAACGGTACCACTACAGATTTGGATGGGAATTTCAAACTAGCTCTGGACGAGGCTGCTACCCTGGTGGTATCATTTGTTGGCTACAAAACAGCCGAAATAGAACTGGCAGGCAGGTCAACGATCGACGTTCAAATGGAATTGGACGCTGAGCAGTTGGAGGAGATTGTTGTTGTGGGGTATGGTACGGTCAAGAAATCAGATATGACTGGTTCTGTTGGTTCAGTAAAAAAAGAACGCCTGCTAGACAGGCCATCGGTCAATGTTGGACAAGCCTTGACCGGTAAAATAGCTGGAGTGGAGGTTTTTAATAATTCAGGACGGCCTGACGGGAAAATAAAGATACGAATAAGGGGAAATAATTCTATTACCGCATCGAATGATCCTTTATATGTTGTTGATGGTATCATTGGTGTTTCTGACATTAATTTGATCTCACCCAACAATATCGAATCTTTAGAGGTTTTAAAGGATGCTTCAGCGACTGCAATATATGGTGCCCGGGGTGCAAATGGAGTAATTTTAATTACAACAAAAAGGGGGACCGAAACGGGCAAAGGGTCGATTTCCTATAATGGGTTTGTTTCAATGGGCATTGTAGCGGAAAATCAAAATCTTGAATTTCTGAATGCTGAAGAATGGTGGAGCGTCTATAATACTGGTTTTGATAATATTCCTAAATATGACCCGGTTGGCTTTTCACAAGGGAAATACAACCGTGCATCGCCTGATGCCCTCTCCCTTCTTTTCGGAGCTGATGGGAAGCCATTGTATGATACGGATTGGGAAAAAGAAGCCTATAGAAATACCGTTTCACACAACCATCAGTTGAGTTTTAGAAATGGAGATAAGAATACATCGTACAGCCTCTTTCTGGATTATATGAAACAAGAGGCCTTAATGGACAAAAACTATTTGGAAAGGTATTCTGGGCAAGTGAATGTTGATTCAAAACTCAATCCATGGCTGAAAGTTGGAATGAATGTGGTGTTAAACTATAATACAGGGAATGATCTATACAATCTTTATGGAATAAAACGGCTTGCACAAGAAGCTATTCCTTTGATCCCTGTAAAATACCCCGATGGTTCGTGGGGTAGTAACCGGGATTTTCCGGGTGCTGTACAAGACACTCCTGCCAGGTATTTTGAGGATTTGGTAAACCACAGCACAACTCGTCAGGCTATCTCCAATTTTTATTTAGATTTTGAGATAACTGATCAATTGAGTTTTAAGTCAACTTTTGCTACGGATAGCAGAAATAGAAAGACAAACAATTACGTTAGCCGGGACTTGATACAATTTGGAGGCCGTAATGCAGGTGGGATAGCAAGGATTTCTACCAGAAATGACTTCTACTGGCAAAATGAAAACTATTTTAACTTTAATGCCGATTTAGACCAAAATAGTTCGCTGAATTTTATGTTGGGGTTTAGTTGGCAGGAAAGAACTGCCGAACTCCTGGGAACAGAATCGCGCAATTTTGTGGACGATTTTTATCAATGGCATAACTTGCAAAATGGCACGGTGAATATGCCCTCTTCGTCAAGTGATACTAAATCATCCTTGAACTCTTATTTTGCGAGGTTTAATTACAATCATTCAAATAAATACCTATTCACTTTGACCGGACGGTATGATGGTTCCTCTAAGTTTGGCAAGAACAACAAGTATGCTTTTTTCCCCTCATTGGCGTTTGCCTGGAATGCTTCCAACGAGAATTTTTTAATGGGCAATGATGTATTTGACAATGTTAAGTTCAGGTTGAGCTTGGGACAAACTGGAAACCAGGAAATTGGGGATTATTTGTACGCTCAATACCTAGGGTCTAGCAACGTCATTTTTGATAATGAATTTAGCTCTACCCTTTACCGCAATTCTTTTGGGAACCCGGATTTGAAATGGGAAACAACTACCCAGGTTGATATGGGGTTGGATTTGAGCTTAATCAATGGAAGGGTAGATATGACGCTGGATTTATACTACAAGGTAACGGATGACCTTCTTTTGAATGCCCCCATTCCTTATAGCTCGGGGTTGAATTCGCTGACTAAAAACATTGGTTCTGTTGAAAACAAGGGGCTTGAGGCCATGATTAGTACTTATAACATCAATACAAGCACTTTTAGCTGGCAGTCAACTTTCAATTTCGCAACCAACAAAAATAAAATATTGAAATTGGGTGACAACAACGAAGACATATTTCCAACCAAACATGCAACAGGTCAAATGCAAATTCTAAGGGTCGATCAGCCTATAGGTGCTTTTTGGGGGCTAACCCGTCTGGGTACATGGAATACGGATGAAGCAGCTGAGGCGGCCGAATTTGGAAGGCTTCCTGGAGACCTGAAATATGAAGACCTCAACGGGGACAATATCATCAATCAGGACGATTTTGGGATTATTGGGAATAGCATGCCAGATTGGACTTTGACTGTTTTTAACTCTTTCAAGTATAAAAACTTTGATATGTCATTCGACTTACGCTTTGTGCAGGGCATAGATGTAATGAATGCTGGTACTCACAATAGGGAAGACAGGTCTGGGGTTGCCAATAGTTCTAAAACCATCTTAAATGCATGGACACCTGAAAATCAAAATACCATGATTGCTCAGATCAGGTATATGAGGACCTATTATGATTCACAGCCAGACACTCACTGGCTTCAGGATGGTTCATTTGTCAGGCTACAGAATGTGATGCTTGGCTATTCCTTACCTGAACCTATTTTGAGCAAATTAGGGATCAGCCAATCAAGGATTTATGTAAGTGGTCAAAATTTGTTGCTCCTAACCGGTTACAAGGGGTATGATCCTGAGGTTAGCACTTTTGAGGGTCCCTTTGGACAAGGAGTTGATGACTTTGGTGAACCCAGGGCCAAAACGTACACTATTGGCTTAAATATCAATTTTTAAATTTAGAGTTATGAGATATATAGCGTTAATTATTATACTAAGTGTATTGTTTTCTTGCGATGATTTTTTGGAACAAAACCCGACTGGTGTATTGACCAGTGAGTCAAAATTATCCAGTCCTGAGAGTGCTCTTGCTTTCACAAATAGTGCTTACGACAATATCACAGTGTCCAACTCTGCTGCTGGCTTATGGGGAGGGTTTACACCTTTATTGCTGGAGTATATGACAGGTAAATCAACTTCTGAAAACTCTCAAAGTCTTTTCAAAGAATTCCAGGATTTGAATTTGAGTGCACGGTCACCCTATATTGAGCAGTGGTGGCAAGGGTGCTATGCAGGCATTGCCAAATGCAACCTGGCCTTGTCGAAACTTGATGAATTTGATCACCTTGATCAGGAGTTGATTTCAAACTACAAAAGTGAAGTTCTTTATTTGAGAGCCCAGTATTATTTTTATCTGGTAAGATTGTTTGGCGATGTTCCAAAAGTAAAAAACGTCCAAACTGAACTTGGCGACCTACAGTTGACCAGGTCACCGTTGAAGGAGATTTATGACGAAATAATTATTCCAGACTTGCTTGAGGCTGAAAAATCTTCACTGCCGTTTAAGGACGAAACTGGCCGGGTGTCAATGGGGGCAATCAAAACTTTGCTGGCAGATGTTTATCTTACCTATGCTGGGTATCCTGTTCAGGGAGGAGCTGAATATTACGAGGAGTCTGCCCAGAGAAGCTTGGACGTAATCAATTCTGGTGTGTATTCCCTGTTTCAGTCATATGATGAATTTAGAAATCCCTCGAATAACAATTCAACCGAGTTTATTTTTCAAACACAGTACACGGTGAATTTAAGGTCAAACCAAATGGTATCAACGGTTTTACCTTCGAGAAGCGGTATGTCTGCTTTTGGATTAGAATATGGAAGCCTTATACCTAGTGATGACTTTGTAAAAAGTTATGCCTCGGGTGATTTAAGGGCCGAGGAGAAACAGTTTTTTTTCAGGACGTACAAAGGCCATCCTAGCAAATTTTCAGAAGGTGCGCCAGAATTGGAATTTATAGACTTTAATGCCTTTTATATTCACAAATTCTTTGACCAACAGGCAATTGATGTTGCCGGTCAGTCTGGTTTGAATTGGACAATTTACAGATATGCAGATGTATTGCTGATGTATGCAGAAGCACAAGTCATGGCTGATGGTACGCCTAATCAGCAGGCCTTTGATGCCGTGAATGAGGTTAGGTCAAGGGCAAACCTTGACCCGGTATCCACAATGGATCTTGATGCATTTCGCAAGGCCGTATGGGATGAAAGATATTTCGAACTATGCTACGAAAACAAGACCTGGTTTGATATTATCAGGACGAGGCTTATCAGGGACGATAAATCAGGAACTTATATGAATTTTGAAGGTTACGTAAATATTTACGGAAAGGCATATTCCCAAAAGCATTTGTTGTTCCCAATCCCTTTAAGGGAGATGCAAACAAATTTCAACTTGTCACAAAACTTCGGTTATTAACCCAACAGGCACTCTTATAATCAAGGGTGCCTGCTTCATCCTTTTATAAAGTCGAACTAATAATTTACATTAATTCAAACGCAACTCATTTACAAAAATGACATTAATTGCCCATTTCAATTCGGTATAGGTCAAATTGTAACGCAGGAAATATTAATTGAAAACCAATTTAACTTAACATATGAATTTTTATTTTAGAAATATAGGCTCGTATATGCTGGTGGTATTTTTGTTGCCCTTGTTCTTGTCATGTTCTGCATCGCCTAAAAATGAAAACAACAAACCTAATGTTGTCATTATCCTTGCCGATGATATGGGATACGGTGATGCAGGCTGCTATAACCCTGAAACGAAAATAGCCACTCCAAATATAAACCGCCTGGCAGACGAAGGTATTTTGTTTACCGATGCGCATGCTTCTGGAGCTTGGTGTGTCCCTTCACGTTATGGCCTTGTTACAGGCAAGTATCCTCGTGCAATGTCATTAAATACAAGAAAGAGCCTCATAGAACCACAACAAGAAACCATCGGGTCTTTAATGAAACGAAATGGATATAGAACAGCGGTAGTAGGGAAATGGCACTTGGGGTTTGATGGAGCAGATTTCGACAACCCCGGAAGTATTTCGGAAATGCCAGGGGGACCTGTGGAAAGGGGCTTTGACTATTTTTTTGGAATGCATGCTTCCCTTGATATACCGCCTTACTTTTATATTGAAAATAATCTCGCTGTGCAGCCTCCAACTGGCTTTATTCCTGACCATTCGAGCTCAAGCGCAACATCTGCTGTTTCTGGCGCCTTTTTTCGTGCTGGTGCTGTTTCACCTGATTTTAAACACGATGAAGTACTAGATAAATTTCTGGAAAAAGCCGATGGTTTTATCACAGATCATACGGAAAATTATAATGATGAGCCCTTTTTGCTCTATTTCCCAATGACAGCACCTCATACACCATGGTTGCCAAAAAAACAGTTTATTGGGAAAAGTGATGCTGGTGAATATGGTGATTTTATGATGCAAGTGGATGATGTAGTCGGAAAACTGATAGCACAGTTGGAACGTGCAGGGGTTTTAGAAAACACAATCATCATTTTTAGTAGTGATAACGGACCGGTATGGTTTCCCGAAGATGTAACACAATACGATCATAAAAGTGTTGGGCCTTTGAGAGGAATGAAATCTGATATGTGGGAAGGAGGCTCTCGTATGCCATTTATCGTAAGTTACCCTGCCCAATTCAAAAAAGGAAAAAGGAGTGACCATATGATCGCTTTTACAGATGTGCTTGCTACTCTCGCAGATATAGTTGATGACCATAGTTTTGCTGAAAAAAAATTTGATAGCCATAGTTTTTTACCAGTTTTGATGAACCCGGGTTATAAAGAACCAGTGCGTACTGATTTAGTCATTGAAAAAAAGGTTTATAGAAAGGGTAATTGGAAATACATTCATGGTTCGGGGCAGGGGGGAATAGAATTGAGGTATGCCCCGTATGCAGGGAAAATCAAGAAAAAGGAGATTCCAGGAGAGCTTTACAATTTGAGAAAAGATCCATCAGAAAGAAATAATTTGTACGACCAATACCCTGAAAAAGTAAAAGAGATGGAAAATGAACTTCAACGGGTTATCAATGGTGAAATTTAGAATACCAACCACATCACCTTTTTGATATAAGATATGAGTGGTGGAATTATTGGAACACATTAAGGAGGTTAGTTGTTGTTGGAGCGATATGGATTTGGAGAAAGAAGCTTAGTAATGAAAGGTTTTTTAAAACTGATATGCATTGAATAGAAGTGTAAGAAAGGAGTCAACCAATGTAGGCTGGTAACGTGGCGTTCAAAAAACCAAAATGTTCATGAAAATCGGTCAATTTTCCTCAGATGTACTAATGTCTTTTAGAAGAAAAGGCCTTTCTTCAAATGGATGCCTGTCGTTTCAAAGCGCTTGCTTTAGGAGGAACGCATAAATCAGGTTACTCCAAGTAACCTGATTTATGATAATTAAGCAAGTTCAACCCAAAATAGGGATTTAGTTGAAGAAACCAAGCGGTAGGTTAACCTGCCCAAAACCACCCACGGTTTTGTTGTTATCTTAAATTCAGGCTTGGAGCAGCGGAATGCACACCGCTTTGTCTAACTTAATCATACCAATTGGACGGTTTACATATCTTTCCCAAGTTCAGGCAAACCCAATAAGCACATCGAATATCGGTTTAGATGTTTACATCCAATTTCACCAATTCTAGTTACACACCTTTTGTTTTGAAACAATCAACACGATTCAAAGCACATTATACAAAAAGAATAAAAAATTTACGTAAATTTTTCAGGGCGATTGTCTTTATAGATAAGTAGATGAATCTAGGTGCCGTGGGCACGCATGGCCGTTAGAAACCGAATTTGGTTCGAGATGAAAAAAGATTTAAAGGAGTTGTTTCGCAGGATTTCTGAAAATGGGGATAGAAAAGCCTTTTCTATTTTCTTTCAGCAGTACCATGTGAAGCTCCTGCAATTTGCTCTTCTCTACACCCCGCATTACGACCAGGCCGAAGACATGGTATCGAATGTTATGGTCAAATTGATACGCAATGCCAAAAAACTACATGGTGTCGAAAGCGTCGAGAATTTTCTTTTCATGTCTGTGAAACATGAAGCCCTAAACTACCTCAAACATGAGAAGCACCATAAAATCGTTGTGGTCGATAATGATGAAGAGTTTTTTAGCAGTGATTTTATAGATCCTCATGAAAAGCTCGTAGAAAAAGAATTACGGGATGTATTGAGGATAGCCGTTGAAAAACTGCCACGAAAACGAAAAATCATCTATAAGTTATTCAAAGACGAAAGGCTGAAATATAAGCAAATTGCTGACCTGATGGACATTTCGGAAAGGACTGTAGGAACGCACATTACCCTTTCCATAAGGGAAATACGACAGGCACTTAGGGCATACCTCAACCACAAGTCGGGTAAACAGAGGTATATGTTGCCCAGAAAGTCCTCCAGTTGATTTTGTAGTGGTTCAGAACAATGAGTTGCTCTTATATAGTGATTTTTTTTACGCAGTTTTTCCAGACCAATTGTCTTTACTTATGAAGGAGTATAAAAATGCAAACAAAAAAAGACATAGATGAGCTAATTGCATCCAGATTGAGTGAAAGGATGAATCAGGAAGATTCAAACTTGCTTGATGAGTGGTGCAATCAATCCGAAGAAAACAAGAAGGAATTCGAATATCTATCCAGGTTTTGGAAAGAACAATCGGGTACTGGCAAAATTATCAACTCTGAGGAGCTCGAACAGAGTATTTGGGAAAGGGTCCAAAAAGGGCCTGACCAACCGTTTAAAAAAAATCATGCTGTATGGAAGAATTTTATGTATTTGGCCGCAGCATGCCTGGGCATATTATTGATTTCATATTTGCTGCTAAAATCAGGAAGTACTGAAGTTCAGGAGCTTCCGGCTGTTGCCAGAACAATCACAAAGAATGCTCAGCGAGGGCAAAAAATCCAACTAAGGTTACCAGACCAGACCCTGGTCATCCTTAACTCAAATAGCCAGATAGAATATCCGGAAAAGTTTTCAGCAGATAATCGAACAATCAGACTGGTAGGAGAGGCATATTTCGATGTGATAAGGGATGAATCCAGGCCCTTTACTGTAATATCCAACTCTATCAGGACAAAAGTATTGGGCACTACATTCAATGTAAGGGCATATCCGGATGAGAACAATATAAAAGTGGGGGTAATAGAAGGCAAAGTCCAGGTGTACAACGATCTACAGGCTAAAGTTACCTTTAACCATACCTTAACGCCCAATCAAATGTCGGTAATTAACCTCGAAGAGAAACTTGTCATTAAAGAGGGGTTTGATCCAAGGGAGTTTGTTGCCTGGAAAGAATGGGTGTTGGAATTCAAGGACCAGTCGCTCGGGTATATTCTCAACGAACTGGAAAAATGGTATGATGTGGATATATCTATTGCCAATGGTGTGGACCTGACCAAATCCTATTCCGGGAGCTTTGAAAATGAAACGCTAAAGGCAGTCTTGGAAGCCCTCAGTTATAGTGGGAAATTTCACTTTGAGCGATCAGGGAAGAAAGTAACAGTTACCAAATAATAAACTTAAACTCTGTTAATATGAAGACCAGAAAGAGATGGACTTTTTTTGATTCAGGCTAAAAAAGTAATGCTTCGAATCATTGGACCAGTTTGGCGACCATTCCAATATCCTCGAAGCATTAGACAAATAAGCTTTCAATAAATACTATCAAAAACTTATTACGATGAATACAAATTTACAAAAAAAAATTCTATTAGTGAGTCGGGTTGCTTTCATAGTGGTTCAGTTACAATGTTTGCTAGGTGCTATGCTTTTGGCGAATACCGGTAGCCGGGCGCAACACATGAGCGACATCTACTTGACTGTGTCCTGGCAGGATGCTAGTTTGGATGAAGTATTTACTTCACTGAATGAAAAAACGGGCTTCAGGTTCCTGTACGAGGAACGAAAAATCGGGAAGATCAAAGGTGTTTCACTTACGGCCAACAACCAATCCCTGGAAGGCATCCTCAAAGACCTGTCGGTTGAAAAAAAACTACAGTTTAGGAGGGTGAACAAAACAATTGCTGTGCAGCTCTTCGAAAACCTCAATGACCAAAATCGGGTCGTGGAATTGGCCGATGTAGATATTACCGGCAAAATCACCGATGAAAACGGCGAAGGGTTACCAGGCGCCTCGGTGATAGAAAAAGGTACTAGCAACGGCACCACTACAGATTTGGATGGGAATTTCAAACTGGGTCTGGATGAGGCTGCTACCCTGGTGGTGTCATTTGTCGGTTACAAAACCATGGAAGTGGCTATTGCCGGCAGGTCAACTATCGACCTACAGATGGAATTGGATGCAGAGCAGTTGGAAGAGGTAGTGGTTGTAGGGTATGGAGTTCAAAAAAAGGTTAATCTGACAGGGTCGGTTGAATCGGTGAGCGAGGAAGATATAGTATCAAGGCCTGTAGGGCAGGCTTCCATGGCCCTTCAGGGACTGGCCCCTGGAGTTACTGTTACACAGAATTCTGGAAAACCAGGTTCTGACGGAGGGGTAATTAGGATTAGAGGAATTGGAACTATTGGGGACTCTAATCCACTGGTGCTGGTCGATGGAATTCCATTCAATCTCAACGATGTGGATGTGAATGAAATCGAGAGTATATCTGTTTTGAAAGATGCGGCGTCTGCTGCCATTTATGGTTCACGTGCTGCCAATGGGGTTGTGTTGGTGACCACCAAGAGGGCCAAGACCAACCAGTTTTCTATAAACTATAGGGCCTCAGTTGGCTGGCAGCAACCAACAGAACTAATGCAAAAAGTAAGTGGGTATGATCATATGGTCATGATCAATGAGGCGAGCAGAAATGTAGGCCAGTCAGAACCTTTTACCCAGCAGTATATAGATGAGTACAAAGCCAGTTCACCTTCTGATGATTATCCGGAGACCAATTGGCATGATGTTATGCTCAAGGATAGAGCTTTTCAGCAAAATCAATACGTGAGCATCAATAGTGGTGGAGACAAAATTAGCCTATTGGGATCGATATCTTTTTTGGATCAGGACGGTATTATGCACTCAGACTATCAGAGGGTCAATTATCGGATAAATACAGATATCAAACTGAAAGAAAACATACAATTCAAGTTGGACATGCTAGGTAAAACGGAAGGTAACGAGGAACCTCCCCAAAGCTGGCACTGGCTGGCGCGTTACCCTCATAATTTGGCTGGACTAAATGAAGATGGTTCATGGGGGATTGGCTGGGATGGTAATAATGGTTGGGCAACAATGGTTGATGGAGGCAAGAGTTATGACAATACAGATGACCTTGTTGTAAATATGAAAATGGATTGGCAGCCCTTCGAAGGATTAAACGTGGGCATTCAATATGCTCCAAACAAATCATACAGACATTATAAGTCATTTAGAAAACATGTCAACTTATTTTATCCCGATGGGTTTGTCATCAATCCATCACCTTATAAGGCGCAATTAACGGAGCAATACACAAAAACGAATTCGAACAATTACAAGGCCCTTGTGTCGTATGACAAAAGTATTCGAGATCATTCATTGGCCTTTTTGTTGGGTTGGGAAGCTATAGACTATAAAAGCGAATGGATCAGGGGGTTCAGGGACCAATATCCGTTGGAAAATTATGAAGTACTAAATGTAGGATCCACTGCAAACCAAACTGCAAATGGATCGGCAGCTGAATGGGCTTTGATGTCTTATTTCAGTAGGGTAAACTATAATTTTAAGGAAAAATACCTTTTTGAAGCCAATGTTCGTATCGATGGTTCTTCCAGATTTGCCGAAGGATACAAATACGGGTTGTTTCCTTCTTTTTCGGCAGGATGGAGGATATCAGAAGAAGCTTTTATGTCGGATGTTTCCAGCACATGGTTATATAATCTAAAATTAAGGGCTTCTTGGGGACGTCTGGGCAATCAGTCAATTGGAAATTACCCCTTTGCGTCCGGTGTTTCAACTGGTCTGGATTATGTTTTCGGTAATGATTCGCCTGCTTTGGGTGCTGGTTTGCTCAATGCAGCCAATCCCCAAATTTCCTGGGAAACCACCGAAATGGTAAATGTTGGCCTTGATGCGGGCATGGGAAAATTCAGTATCACCGCTGATTATTATATAAAAAACACTTACGATATTTTACTGCGGCTTCCCGTTCCACAAATCGCTGGATTGAGTGCCCCATACCAGAATGCAGGAAAAGTCAGGAACAAAGGATGGGACTTTAGGGTGCAGTTTGATGACAATGTTGGGGAATTGAATTATAGTATTGGGGCTAATTTATCTGATGTCAAAAACGAAGTTGTGGATTTGGTTGGTACCGGGCCCTATATTTTCGAGCGCACTGCTCATTTTGAAGGACAACCAATCGATGCTCTTTACGGTCTCCAATCTTCCGGATTATTTCAAAATCAATCGGAAGTGGATTCGCATGCAAGCCAATTTGGCCCTGTTAGCCCAGGTGACATTCGTTATGTAGACCAAAGTGTAGATGTTGACGGTGATGGATTAGTCGATGAGCCGGATGGTATTGTCAATGCATCGGATAGGGTTGTGATGGGAAGTACCATTCCAAGGTATACTTATGGTTTGAATCTAAATTTCCAGTACAAAGGTCTGGATTTGGGAATGTTTTTTCAAGGTGTAGGCAAGGTGGACGGTTACCTTGACAATTTTGCTACCCAGGCATTTTATTTAGGTGGTACTGCACAAGAATGGCACAAAGACCATTGGTCTGAAAACAATCCCAATGCACCATACCCTCGATTGACCTTCAATTTTCCAAACAATGAGCAGGTTTCTTCCTACTGGGTCAGGAGTGCTGCATATTTTCGAATGAAAAACCTGCAAATAGGGTATTCCTTGCCAAGAAAGGTCATAGATAAAGTATCAATCAATAAATGTAGGTTCTTTGTCAGCGCACAGAATCTGTTTACCATCGATGATTTTTATAACAGTTTTGATCCGGAATCCCCAGTTGGTGGAGGGGAGTTTTATCCAATGGTCAAGGTATTTGTATTTGGGATTGAAACTACTTTTTAAACTGACGAATCATGAAAACTAAGATATATTTAACATTTCTGGCTCTGATCTCCATTTTTTTACTATCCAATTGTTCTGACGATTATTTGGATAAATTTCCTCTGGATCAACCATCGGATGCTACTTTTTGGAGCACACAAACGGAATTGCAGCTTTCTGTGAATGCACTTTATACAAGTTTGTATTTCACAGACAGATCTGCGACCCATTTACCTTTTCAGTTTTTGTTGGATTTGGTTTCTGATATTACCTGGGATAGAAACTTGAGTGCCTGGAAACTGCTAAGTCAGGGACTTATTACTCCTAATGAGCAAACACTTATTGAAGGGACATGGAAAAGTGCCTATCAGACTATTGGACAGGCAAATCGTTTGTTGGCCAATATGGAAAAGGCAAAAGATGTAACTGATCCTGGTGTTTATGCCAATATTGAAGCGGAAGCCAGGTTTTTTCGAGCATACTGGTATCACTATTTGACAGCTTTGTATGGTGATGTTCCATTTACTATAGAACCACTGGATATATTCAATGCAGAGTTGCCACGAACTTCAAAATCTGAAATCCACAATTTTATCATTGAAGAGTTAGATGCTGCGGCTGCAGTTTTACCTGAAGCATACCCCGAAACGGAAAGAGGAAAGATAACGAAAGGAGCTGCCCTGGCGATAAAGGCCAGGGAGGCACTCTTTAATGAAGATTGGGATAAGGCAATGGCGGCTGCCAAAAATGTGATAGACATGGATATCTATAGCTTGTATCCAGATTATGAAGAACTTTTTACTTACGCAGCTCAGAACAACAACGAGGAGGTGTTGACGATCCACTTTAGTCGTGCCAATCAAAAAACTCATGAAACACCTGTACATGTAAGGGGAAGGCTGGGAAGCGGTTTTGCTACAAAAATCCCAACTCAGGCATTAATCGACTCATATCAAAGTATTGATGGGTTAAGGATAGACCAATCTCCTCTATATGATCCTACCAAGCCGTTTGAAAACAGGGATCCGCGTCTTCATGCCACATGCGTGGTGCCCGGATCTATATTTTTAGGTTACCAATTTGAGACCCACCCTGATAGCCTTACCTGTTGGGATTATAATACCGATCCTCCAAGAAGAGTAACGAATCTCGAGGTTACGCATGCATACGCTACTTTCTCTGGGTACCAGTACCGTAAATATGTTTCGGACGAAGACAGGGAATTTAGAAGACAGTCAGAGTTGAATATTATGTTGGTACGGTATGCCGAAGTATTGTTGATGTATGCCGAGGCTAAAGTTGAAAAAGGAGAAATCGATGAAACGGTATATTCGGCAGTAAATGATGTTCGGAAGCGAGCGGGAATGCCAGAAATTGCGAATGGAAAATCTCCGGAAGAATTGAGGAGAATAATTCGCCAGGAAAGAAAAGTAGAATTTGCTTTTGAGGGTTTAAGGTTTTTTGACCTAAGACGGTGGAAACTAGCAGAAGATGTAATGCCTGGTGTATTATACGGTAGACCTTTGAGAGATTATGAATCGTCATTTATTCCAACTTTTGATGAAAATGATGTGCCGCACTATGATGCCTATGGAGATAAGCTGAGACAGTTTGATACCAGGTTTTTTAATCCTGTAAAGGATTATCTCTGGCCAATACCACAAAAGGAAAGAGATATAAATTCCAACCTCGGGCAAAACCCGGTTTATTGAATATTTACACCTGGCTGTTGGGAGTTCTTCAGCCAGGTGCTAGAAGTGATTTTACTGATATTAACCCCATCATTTGTTATAAAAATGTCATGGTTTTGTTTCTACCACTTTGGATTCATCAGTATTTCGGCAACAACGGGCTTATGAGAGATAGAAAACGATCCATAAAAGCTTCCATTTAATCATTGAACAAAGTATAAAATGAAAAGAAGAGAATTTTTAAACCTGACTGTCCCGGCCACAGGCGCAGTATTGGTATCACCGGGATTTATCAATTACCAAATGCAGAAGGAAATAAACGAACAATTTTCCGATACACCATCTATTGATAAATATGACGTGATAATAAACGGTGCGGGGCTGTCTGGCTATTTTGCTGCCCTTGAAGCAGCCAGGCAAGGAAGGAGTGTTCTCTTAGTCGAAAAAAGAACAACTCCCGGGTATGAGATTACTGCAAAACAAAAATTGTGGATCGGAACTGAAGGTTTTGACCTGATGGATAGCCATTTGAAACGCCTGTTGTTCCCGGAAGGAGAGAAGGATGAAATAATTAATACTGGGGGAAGTGGCATAAATGGTAGTCAATTTGGCGATGAACTATCGCTCTTTGCTGGAAGTATCAAGAAAGGAATGCTCCGAAATCTACTACAAGAGCAAGTACATGTTTTGCTGATGACTGATGTGTGCGGAATTCTATCTGATGGCGAAAGTGTTAATGGGGTGTTACTGGCATGTAAACATGGACTATATACCGTTAACTGTAATAGTTTTGTAGATTGCTCAGACAATGTAGTATTTAGCCGCAACCTAACCGGAACCCCGTATTATATTGAAAAGGCTGGATTTGTGATGGAGGTGTTAGGTTCCAATAGTCCACAAAAAAAAGAAGTAAATGTCCCGGAAGGGTTTGGCTTATGTGACCAAAAAATACAAATCCATAGGGGCAAACACCTAGCTGATCAAGTATTTGTAGAATATGATTTTCCGGTTGATTCTCAGAATATCGAAGAAATTGAACATCAGTCAAGGATAATTGCAGCTAAAATCAGTAAAAATTTCGCTGGAGTTGACCATTCATTGATAAAAGCTAAAGTTGAAAATTTTGCCCTTGAAAGCACAATTGTATTAAAAGATAAATCGCTACCTGATAACTTGTTAAAAGGGTATTTTCTACTCACCAATGATCCCTCGAATTTAACCTGCGGGAAATTGGTCAAAATTGAAAAAGATGCAAGGAAATTTGTATCTGATATGGGTATTCCTAAAGTGAACAGCACCCCAAAGGAACTATTGGTCGCTGGAAATAAAATCCCTATTGATCAGTTGAAGTTTTCAGATCCCAATGAGCCGGGGTTAAGTATCCCTTTAAAGAAATGCGATTTCCGTTGGAAAAAATGGACAAACAACAGGCAAAAGTGCCAGGTGGTTGTTGCTGGAGGAGGGACATCTGGTGCCATGGCTGCTATGGGTTCGGTAGAAAAAAGCGCCAATACAATTGTGGTGGACTACTTCAATGACCTGGGAGGCACCAAGACAATGGGAGGAGTGATGGGCTATTATCATGGCTATAAAGAAAATGTTTTTTTTAAAAAACAAGATCAAATGGCAACTCAGGTAGCTTATGATCACTCGATGAATAGCAATGTAGGACGTAGGTTCTTTCACCTACAGGAAGTCTTAAAGGATGGCGGTCGATTTCTTCCGGGAGCCATTATGTGTGGTACTCTTGTAAACCAGAAAAAAGTGGAAGGGATTCTCATTTGTCGCAACGGGAAACTGGAATTAATTGAAGCAAACATTACCATAGATGCTACGGGCGATGGCGATTTGGCTGCATTTGCCGGGGCTTCTTTTAACCACGGGGACTCCCGTACAGGCATGACTCAGGATTATAGCCAATGGGATCAGAAAGGAGGAGCCAAAGAATTTCCTTCAGCAACCGGTAGGGACTATGATATAATAGACAATACTAAGATATCAGAACTTCAAAGAGGCTTGTTTTTAAGTCATTATTATGCACATTTTTATGATTTCTATCCAATGCTAACGGTTCGTGAGTCGAGGCGAATAGAAGGATTATATACACCGGATCTGATTGATTCGTCTGAGGGTACACATTTTAAGGATATGATGAGCCTTGCAAGTAGTGATTTTGACCCACACGCCATCGGGAGTTCAGAGTATTCAAAATGTGGATTTTTGCTGCCTCACTCTAATGTAGTGGTGGTGGAAATACCTTACAGGTCTATAGTGCCAAAGGGATTGGATGGTATGCTAATTTCAGGACGTGGGATTAGTCAGACACACAATGCTTTGCAGTTTACACGCATGAGTGCCGATTTAGCTGTTTTGGGTTATTTGACAGGACAGGTGGCTGCAGATCAGGTGTGGAACAAGATTGAACCAAAAGATTATGATATATCCCGCATTCAAAAGGAATGGCAGACTTTGGGTTATTTGACAGAAGAGTTTATGTCCAAACAACCCGGTAACCTGAATAATGAGGATAGCGAAGTTAACAGAAGGGTAAACCTCTTGTCACAGGGGCAGCCGGAATACCTCTATGAATGTGTGAAGCTGCCCAGAAGTAAGGCTGTACCAATATTAAAAGCCTACTTCCGGAAACCTGATGCTAATAAGCTTTTACTAGCTAAGGCCCTGGCGTGGTTTGGTGAACAGGAAGGCAATGATTTAATTATTGGAGAACTGGAAAAGATGTATGTACAGGAATTAGAGGAAGGTTATCCTAACGGATACGTTGATACTTACGATGACATTCGAGGTAGGGAGAAAAATATGTTGATTGGATTGTTTTGGAGGATAAATCAGAATATTGGCTTGCTGGCGATGGCTAAGAACACCCAATGTAAATTTCTGATCAAACGGATTTTGGAAAATACTGAATCAGGAGGTGGCTTGGTGGAAAGGGAAAACCAATATTTCAATGGAAGGATTGACCTGAAAATCATTCCTTACTTTAATAGGATTATGGGTTTATGTTTTTATGTCGAGAGAGTGCCTGATCCTATTTTTGTTAGTGGCTTTAGGAATCTTCTCAAGGACAAAAACATCGGAGGGTTTGTTACCGACAAATACCACGATACTAGATGGCGTGTTTATGGAGGAGGGTTGGAACTCAATATAGGTGCGGCATTGTCCAGGTGTGGAGCGAAAGAAGGATATGGATTATTGCTAAGTTATCTGGATGACATTCATTATAACTTCAAAAACTTTGCACGACAGGAGCTAAGCGCCTTAACAAATAAAGATTACAGCTTCGATACCAGCGCATGGAAGAAATATCTTGCCAAAATGAACTATCCCAGGCCAGTGGTGAAGTTAGAAAAAGAAGTGGAAGTTTAATGGGCTATGAATCTTTTAATCCAGCTGTTGCTAAGTACCCATTTAATTATAGGAGAAAGCCCTTTTTTTCAGTCTTCTGATTTATCCAACCAGACATTAACACTGCAAACGGAAAGGTATTCGATCTATGACGATCAAGGGCAGGAGTGTGGATTGTTGGTTTACAAGGACACTTCGGGGTTGATTTATTGGTATCGAAGGGTGCAGACACCAGTCTGCCTGACGGGTGAATGCAAGCTCGTTGATGTTGGTATTTATTGGGATTGTACAGGTGACTTTTTTGGGATTGAAATTTATGGGGAACACCTTACCAAAACGGACCATAGCGTTTTTACCTCTGAAGACTATAAGCGCTTGGTTCAAATTTTGAAAAATGACTGGTCTTTGCTCCGGGAGTATGAACTGGACGGGTTGGTAGATAACCCACAAAGCGATGAAATAGATGGCCTGTCAGGAGCCACAAAAACAGAGATTGCTTCAGAGACCGTAGAAAATGCTGTTTTTAGTACCTACACCATTTGGCATTTAGTCCACCTCGGTGAAAAAGAACAACTTATAGATTTGACTTTACGGCAACTGAAAAATGAAAAACTGGCATATGAAACTCTTATCGAGAATGAAAATGATAAGTATCGATATTTTATACTTAGCCTACTTTCTCAAGGGAAAATTGCTCATACCCCTCAATTAGATTCATTGGTATTGGAAGGATTGAGAACTAAAGAAAACACTCTAGTGAAAAAACTATCTTACCAATGCTTGTTTAAAATCAATTTAGACAGAAATGCACAGTTGGATTTAATTCCGATTTATTCTAATAGTTCTATGGTTAACAAAATAAAGATTTTGTCAGCCTTTGATAGCACAATCGTGGTGGAGCCAGAATTGCAGCAGGTTTTTCTTGGCGACTTGAATACGAATAATGAATGGCTATTCAATAAGTTGCAACATGTGTTGGGCAAATGAATTTTTAAAACCTTATCTAAGTCAAAGAATAAAATCAATGCAACAAGTTTATTTAATTGAATGAAAATGAAAACACCCGAAAACTATACAAGAACGAATCAAAACTCAATTGGTACTTGCAAAGTACTTTCATCAGTATCAATTGTTCTTATTTTGCTTTTTTTCTATCAAAAAGCGAGCAGCCAAATGATAATTGCGCCTCGCAACAAGCTCGCCAAATCTACTTTAAAGCCAGGAAAGCCCCTGGTACCCATTCGTAAGGTAAGCTCAGGTGGTGTAATACACCGCTTTCACGACACCTCACCGTTGAGCCCTTCAGGTCGCTATTTGGCTTTGTTTAGAGTTCCTTTCGAAGAACAGTATACAAAACCTGGTGATGCAGGAGAAGTGATACTTGTTGATCTAAAAACAAACCATGAAAAAGTATTGGCAAAATCCTATGGTTGGGAAATGCAATTGGGAGCCAATGTGCAATGGGGGGCAACTGACGACCAGCTATTTTACAATGATGTAGATACCAAAACCTGGAATGCCTTCACCGTAGAGCTAAATCCTTTTTCAGGAAAAAAAAGAATATTGAATGGAACTGTTTTTATGGCATCTCTTGATGGGGAAGAGTTGTTGAGTTACAACCTGATCAATTCTATTCATGCACAACCCGGATATGGGGTGGTCATACCTGATAGCCTCACGAATTATAATATTGGCCCTGTGGATTCCGATAGCTTGTTTACTACCAATACACGTACTGGAAAAGTTAGAAAACTGGCAACAATTCGGGATATATATGAAAAATCTATTCCCAGTATAGCTGTGCCGAACCCAAACGAGTATTCGTATTATCTTTTCAAAGCAATGTGGAACCCTCAGAAAACAAGGATTATGACATTGGTAATGATGAAACCATTGACTGGAGCTAAAAGAAGAATAGCTGTAATCACTATGTTACCTGATGGGTCTGATATTAGGACAGCCATTACCCCTGAACAATACGCAAAAGGTGGGCACCACATGGCATGGACAGCAGATGGAGAACATATTTCTATGAATTTAAACGTAGACGGTAAACCTGGTGTGGAAATAATAACCGTGAAGTATGATGGCACAGAATTGAAAACAGTTTACCCTATTGGTTCTGGGCATCCATCGTACCATCCGGGCGGGTTACCTTTGGTTATAACAGATTCCTATTGGCATGAACCAATTACGAATAAAGATGGGTTTGTACCATTAAGGCTTATAAATACGGAAACGGGAACAGAACAGCTTTTAGCAAGTGTGTATGTACCTATCACTGATGACAGCTTGTTTAGGGTAGACCTGCACCCGACATGGGACAGGTCTGGTAGATATATCATATTCAATGCTTTTGAGGATAATACGAGATGTGTTTTCATCGCTGACTTAAAAGATATAGTTGATAAAATAGACGTGAATAATTAGACTCATTTTTTTGGACTGTAACAAAGAGGGGCAACCTGGGATTTGCAGACTGGATTTTCGAAATAGAAAAGACAAACGGTAAGCAGATAACAGATACTCTAATGAAACTATGGTCTGAATTTAATGCCACGAGGGAAAAGTAAAAAGCTCAATGGCCAAGGTGAAAGAAATTTACAGAAATCGTACAGAATATGTAAAAGAAGTTATGAGTTAAACGAAGTGACCAATAAAGCCAACAATGCCATCAGTGTAGGCTGCTGGTAGCGTGGCGTTCAAAAAAAACAAAAAGGTGAGGAAAATCTTTCACTTTTTCTCAGGTGTCCTAATGTTTTTTAGAAGAAAAGGCCTCTCTTCAAATGGATGCCCCTCGTTTC
The DNA here is from genome assembly GCA_040222275.1 of Cyclobacteriaceae bacterium. GTDB lineage: Bacteria > Bacteroidota > Bacteroidia > Cytophagales > Cyclobacteriaceae > CAXBNB01. Next base: position 146,349 of record JAVKDJ010000094.1, on the reverse strand, counting down.
AAAGTGCTTGCTTTTGGAGGAACGCATAAATCAGGTTACTCCGAGTAACCTGATTTATACTTATTCAAGCAAGTTCAATCCAACGTAGGCATTTTCGCTTCTACAACGATAGGTTTTTCACATAGCCTTAGGTTACCAAGGAAATTCATTTGCTTTTGTGTTGATATAAGTGCAAAATACTTTAATTTTGTATTAAATACAATACAAAATGGAGTTATTGCGCAAAACGTTCATTACGCTTCTTAAAAACACTGAATCGAAGTTTGAAAGAAAACTACCAATCAATTGGGACAATAAAATGATTGCCATTACGGGGGCAAGAGGAGTTGGTAAGACTACATTTTTGTTGCAGCACATCAAAAACTCCCATAAGGATTTATCACAAGTCCTGTATGTCAGTCTGGACAATTTGTACTTTTATGAAAACCCATTGATTGAATTGGTGGATGAATTTTATGATTACGGAGGTAGATATTTGTATTTGGACGAAGTACATAAATATACCCATTGGTCATCCTCACTGAAAAATATTTACGACAACTATCCTGAAATAAAGGTTGTATTCACCAGTTCGTCCATACTTGATATCTATAAGGGCGACTCGGATTTGAGCAGGAGGGCTATTAAATATGCCATGCATGGTTTGTCCTTTAGGGAGTATCTTTTATACAGGTATCAGATTGGACTAAACGAATTTTCATTACAAGACATTCTTTTTAGGCAAGAACAACTGGCCCTCAACCTTCCCAAAGACTTTTTCCCACTGTCATATTTTAACGCCTACTTGAAAGATGGGTATTTTCCATTTGGTAAAGAACCTGATTTTTTGCAAAAATTAATGAATGCGATCAATAATGTAATTGAGTCGGATTTGGGCAAAATTGAAAACCTATCCCAGAATAAAATTGAACAGGTCAAAAGGGTTTTGGGGGTAATAGCAGAATCTGCTCCATTCAAACCTAATATAAGTTCATTGTCCAACAAGCTTCAAATCAATAGGGATATTATATTGACCATTTTGTTTCAGTTGGAACGGGGAAGAATACTCAATTTGCTTCGTCCTTCTAACTCGGGAGTAAGTATTTTACAAAAACCGGATAAAATCTATTTGGAAAACACGAACCTGATGCACGCCCTTAAAATCCGGCCTGATCTGGGAAATATAAGGGAGACATTTTTCTACAATCAAATGTTGAATGCAGGGTTTACTGTAAACACCAATAAGCAAGCGGATTTTTTGGTAAACAATAAATATTCTTTCGAAATAGGAGGCCGTGATAAGAAAAGGGCACAGATTCAAGGGTTGGACAATGCTTTTGTGGTTAAAGATGACATAGCCTTTGGCAGTGGAAACATCATTCCAATCTGGATGTTTGGGATGATGTACTAAGGGAGTGTCTTCCAAGTAGTTTTGGGTTCTCTAATATATGCGGGAAACATCTGGGTACATATTTTAAACCGTCCGGTTTTTTGATTAGCCGACACTTAAACCTATTGGTCGAATAGAGAAGTGGTAAACCTTGCAAAGGAAACAAGTCAATACAAGCATCCCGTTAACCCATCCCAATCACAAGTTTGCATATATTTGTGCGGTTCAGGCGTACTCAACAAGGGCTAGGGATAAAGGTTTACATGTTTACTTCCGATTTTACAGACAAGGACGATGCTTCTATTTGGGAGGAATTTAAGGCTGGCAGCAGGCCTGCTTTGGCCTATATATATTTCCGGTATGCCAAACTGCTGATGCTCTATGGTAGCAAGATATCGCGGGAAGGCCCATTGGTAGAAGACTGCATCCACGACCTTTTTTACGACCTTTGGAATACTCGGGAAAGGCTTGGCGCCACAGACTCTATCAAATTTTACCTTTTCAAAATACTCAAAAGAAAACTGTCTGAAGCCTTGGGCAGGCAAAACAGAATGGCCATAGATCGTGATGCCGAGCCCATAGCATTCGACCAGCCTGTAGAGCATAAAATCATCGAGGAGCAGGTGGATAAGGATCGAAACTCCCTGGTAGAAAATCTGCTCAAACAACTCAACGACAACCAGCGGGAGATCATACACCTGAAGTTTTATGCCGGACTGAAAAACAGTGAAATCGCTGAACTACTGGAAATGGAGCACCAGTCGGTCAAAAACATACTCTTCCGCACCATCACCAAAATCCGAAAATACCTCAGTGCCCATGATATTGGCATGCCCTGGTGATTTATCCTGTTGCACCTGAACGATTATTTGATTGAAAGAATTATTTGAAGGTCCTACCCGGAAAGACAAATACCTGTAAAATTTCAATGGTGAAAAATGGTATTAAAGAGGAACCCACCCCTTACCCCTCCAATGGAGGGGACTGATTGTATTTTTCATCATTGAAATTCGGAAATGCGTTTACCCCGCTCTCACTCTGGGACAGTTGGTTAAGGCACTTTTTTCAAAAAAACTGAAGAAAAGTGAGTACTATTTTCAAAACCATCCCATTACTTATGTAAACAACCCTGATAGGCTAAAGACATCAATGGCAACATCAAATAATATAGTAGAAGAGTTGGTTTGCGACGACAGTTTTTGCAAACTGGTGACCGAACCAGATGAACATACCTTGAAAAAGTGGAGTGATTTCCGAAGGGACAATCCCGACAAGGTTGCGGCTATGGAAGAGGCCAAGAAGATCGTTTTACTATTGGGACATGAAAAGGCTGAAATTGGGGCGGAAGAGCGTGTGTCTGCCGTTTGGCAAAAACTCCAAACCAGCGTGGAAAGCCCCCACGACATGCCACATCACTCAACCGTAGCAAAGTCGAATAGTGCTGTACTGTGGAAGGCAGCAGCGGTGGTGGCCTTATTTATTGGAGCCTTCTTTGTGCTGAACGAAATGCAGGACAAACCTGTAGAAGAAATCAAATTGGCCACAGCAAACCATTTTGTCAGGACCACTCCTATGGGACAAAAATCCACCGTTTACCTGCCAGATGGCTCGCAGGTAATGATGAATGCCGGGTCGGCCATCAAATATCATGAAGATTTGGAAAACGGGACCAGAAAACTTGTATTGGAAGGAGAAGCTTTTTTCGATATCAAAAAGGATTCCCTGAGGCCTTTCACCGTGACCACAGAAAACATCAAGACCACCGTTTTGGGTACTTCCTTCAACATAAGGGCCTACAAAGAAGAGGCCCAAATAGACGTAGCATTGGTGACGGGCAAAGTCGCCCTTGCCAACAGTAACAAACCGACGGAAGCCAACATTTTGCTCAACCCCAATGACATGGTGTCCTACCATAAAGCTGAAAATTCAACCTCAAAACAGAATTTTAACCCAGACAAAGTATTGGCCTGGACAGAAAAAACACTCTACTTCGAAGATGTCAATTTCGATGAACTGACCACTGTGCTGGAGCGCTGGTACGGCGTGAAATTCATGGTAGAGCCATCGGCCATGAGTGATAAAGAATTCTTGGAAAGAAAAGACTACAAAGGAAAATACATCAACAAGAGCCTCGATACGGTATTGAAGGCGGTTGGCTTTTCCTATGGGTTTAACTATGAAATCAAAAACAAGACAGTTCGGATTATGTAATTAAAATCAGAAAGGAGGTAAAAAAAGAGCAATAGGTACAAACAAAAAAGCCAGTTATACGAAGACAACTGGCCCTTTAATTTGTGATGTGATCAATAGGTGTGAAATGGTCTTGGCGGACAGATGCACACAAATAATCACAAAAGTCTTTGATGAAATAAACTATTCACCAAACATGTAAAAATATGAAATTTAAACTTATACGGCAACTTGTCCTTATGTCACAATTCGCGATAGTTGGTTTTTTGGCACAATGCCTCACTTTTACATTCCTGATGGCCGGAGAGGTAGGAGCTCAGCAAAAACAGAGCATTGAGCATATTTACCTTTCACTGGAAGTTGAAGGTGCGTCTATTGAAGATGTATTCAGCAAAATTGAAGGGCAAACTGCATTTTCATTCGCTTACAAAAAAGGCATTTTGCACAAAAAGACCCTGCTTGATGCTTCATTCAAAGAAGAGTCACTGGCCAATATGCTGCGTTTTATATCCCAAAACACAGGATTGAGCTTCAAGAGGGTAGATGAAACCATTCAGGTAAACAAAGGAGAGTCCTTCGAGCCACTGGTGGAAGAGTTAGTGTCTGTACTTGCCGATGTGGACATCTCCGGGAAAATCACCGATGAAAACGGGGAAGGGCTGCCCGGGGCTTCAGTAATAGAGAAAGGGACAACCAATGGTATTACCACAGACCTGAACGGGCAATACAAAATCAACCTCCCCGAAAACGCCACCCTTGTTATTTCTTTTGTGGGATACAAAACGGCTGAAATACCGATTGCAGGCAGGTCAACTATCGACCTTCAGATGGAATTGGATGCAGAGCAGTTGGAAGAAGTGGTAGTGATTGGATACGGTACCCAGAAGAAGGTAAACCTTACAGGGGCAGTAGCTACCATGGACTCAGACAAAATAGAAAGCAGGCCCGTAACCAACGTCTCTTCGGCACTACAAGGTCAGATGCCTGGCGTCACAGTTGTTCAGTCATCCGGGGAGCCAGGCAGGGATGGGGCTTCTATCAGGATAAGGGGCGTGGGTACTATGAACAATTCCAACCCCATGGTATTGGTAGATGGCATAGAATCATCTATGGACGATATCAATCCCGGCGATATTGCCAGCATTAGTGTATTGAAAGACGCAGCTTCGGCAGCCATATATGGTACAAGGGCAGCCAATGGCGTAATCCTCATCACAACAAAAAGAGGAGAAGCAGGTGCACCCAAAGTTTCGTACAATGGCTATGTGGGTGTGCAAAGGCCAACCTTCAAGCCTGAATTTTTGGGAGCGTATGAATATGCCCTTCTTAGAAATGAAGGCCTGGTAAATGAAGGAGGAACCCCACAGTTTAGTGATGCCGACCTGGAAAAAATCAGGACAGGATCCGACCCGGTCAATTTTCCGGATACTGATTGGTTGGACTTGCTCTACCAGGGATCAGGTGCCATCCATAGCCACGACTTAAACGTGTCGGGCGGTACAGAAAAATCCAAATACCTGCTTTCATTGGGGTATTTCAACCAAAAAGGACTGAACAAAAACACCAATTTCGACAGGTACAATCTTCGGTTCAATTTGGACACCAAGATAAGCGATGCATTCAGTATTGGGTTGAATACAGCCATGTCATACAGGGACATCAGCCGTCCCAATGGAGACTATTTTGTTTACCCACACCGAACGCCTCCTACTATTTCAAATAAATTTCCGGATGGTTCATACAACCACTATTTGAACAACAACCCCATTGCCCTCATCGAAGAAGGAGGCAGGCACCAGACCAACGCTACTCATTTGATATCCCAGCTTTTCGGGATAGTAACGCTTGCAGAAGGGCTTACACTGAAAGGTGTGGTGGCCACTGACCTGAATTTTGATGACCAATCGAAGCACACCAAAAGTTTCCTGTGGGGAGATGGTACGTTAAGTGGCAACACATCCCTGGAAAATAGCATACGAAGGACCAGAAACATTACCCTGCAGGCCTGGCTCAACTACGACAAGAGTTTTGGTGAACACCAGATCAATCTATTGGCCGGTACTTCACAGGAGGCATATACAGAAGATTATGATCAGCTGAGACGCATCAATTTGCCCAATAACGAGCTTACTGAAATAAACGCCGGATCCAACGAAGGTGTAGCCACTGAAGGGTTTGGGGTTGAGTCAAGGTTGAGGTCATTTTTTGGACGGGCCAATTACTCCTTTAAAGACAAATACCTCTTCGAGACCAACCTGCGTATGGACGGCTCTTCCAAATTGGCATCTAACAACAGGTGGGGGGTGTTTCCGTCGGTTTCCGCAGGATGGAGAATGTCTGAGGAAGCCTTCATGCAGGATTTATCCTGGTTGAGCAACCTGAAAGTAAGGGCATCATGGGGAAAACTCGGCAACCATAGGATAGGAGACTATGAATTTATTCCTAAAATAGCCATCGGCAACAACTATTCATTCTTTGGGGCTGTGGCAGACGGGGTGGCTCAGGTAGAAGCCACCAATGAAGACCTTACATGGGAAACCAATACAAGCTACGATATCGGGGTTGATTTTGAACTATTTGAAGGAAGGTTTCAGTTTTCTGCCGATTATTACAACAGGCTAACCGAAGATATCCTTACGCCTGTGCCAGTGTCGGGTATATTCGGGTTGCCGGCCCCATTGGTAAATGCCGGGTCCATGCGCAACAAAGGGATTGAGTTTGTGTTGGGTACGTCTGCTGTAAACGGGGATTTCCGTTACGACCTGTCCTTCAATATCGGTTTCAACAAAAACAATGTAGTGAAGTATGACAAGCCCGACAAAAGTGGCGAGCGACTCAAAGAAGAAGGTTCGCCCTGGAATGCTTACTATGGCTATGAATCTATTGGTTTTTTCCAAACTGATGAAGAGGTCTTGAACGACCCGAAAGTAGCCGGGGCACCCATTCAGAAAGGAGACCTCAAGTTCAAAGACCAGAACGACGATGGCGTGATCAATGGGGACGACAGGGTTGTGATAGGCAGTAGCATACCAGGCACCTCCTATGGCCTCAATATCAACCTGGGCTATAAGAATTTTGATTTGTCGATCTTTGGTGTGGGCATGGGCGATGTTTACGGCCTGCTAAACGACCAGGTAGAGTTCCCATTTGTAAATGGGGCCAAGGCGCAGACCAGGCATCTGGATAGGTGGACACCAGAAACACCAAACGCCAGGTATCCGATTACCCATATCGACCAATGGCACAACTACGAAGCATCCACATTTAATGTGAGAAATGCCAGCTACTTCAGGATCAAAAATTTGCAACTGGGCTATAACCTGCCTTTGCCGCTGTTGGAATCATGGAACATATCCAAAATCAGGGTATATCTAAGTGGTGAAAACCTGCTCACTTTTACCGGATGGTCAGACGACTTTGACCCTGAAAGCCCGGATTGGGCCTGGGGCAACTATACTCCGGTAAAGAGTATTACAGGTGGTATTCGTGTTAACTTTTAAACCTGAAAACAATGAAGACTAAAATATATATATTGATCGCTGCAATCACAGTTTTAGGCTGGTCATGTTCAGATGATTTTTTGGATGTAAACCCAAAAGACCAGCTTTCTGATGCCACTTTCTGGCAGACCCAAGAGGATGCGGATTTGGCCCTGGCAGGAGCCTATGGCACAGCAAAACTGAGCGCATTTCCTAATTTTTACAGGTGGAACGAAAGGAGCAATGCCTGGGAATCCGGCTGGAACATCAACTTCATGGATTTGATGACAGACAATGGGTACTCCCAGTATATATGGGATGGCGTGAAAACCGCAGGCAATGGCCAGGTGAACCCATCGGATAGAAATATGCACAACTTCTTCAAGTACAACAGGATAGTGAAGTACAACACTTTTTTGGAAAACATAGACAGGGTAGATATGGAGGAATCCAAAAAAGCCCGGTACAAAGCGGAAGTCAGGTTTTTAAGGGCCTATGATTATTTCAAAAAAGTAATGTGGTATGGTGATGTGCCCTTGGTAACCAACAGCATAGAAGACCCACGGGATGCAAACCTGGGACGTGATCCCAAACAGGAGGTAGTGGATTTTATCCTGAAGGAGCTGGGGGAGATAGCCGGGGATTTGCCAGTGCAAAATGCGGTCCAATCGGGAGGCCATGCCACAAGGGGGGCTGCCCTGGCTTTGAAAGCCAGGTTGGAACTGTATGAGGGTATGTGGTCTGATGCTATGGCAGATGCCAAATCTGTCATGGACATGGATGTATATGAACTCTACGAGGTGGGCGAAACTGCCTACTATGACATGTTTCTGCCGGAAAATGAAAGTCTCAATAAGGAAAACATTATGGCGATCGAACATATCCAAAATGAATTTCCAAGTGTAATGTGGCAACATTTGCTGCCTGCTCAGGAAGGGGGGTGGTCTTCCATCAACGCCTCACAGAGTATCGTCGATGCATACGAAACCCTGGATGGAAAAACGATCGATGATCCCACCTCTGGTTATGATGCTGACAAACCATTTGAAAACAGGGATCCCAGGCTGGATATGACCATCATACACGCAGGATCGATGTGGAACGGACGATATTTCAATCCCATCAGCCAGTTTTTGGATGAAGCCGAAACGGTGGCAAACCCCGACTACTTTACGCAGGGATCGGCTTCCAGAAGTGGGTACAATGTATATAAGTACAGCAAAGTGGTGCCGGTGGCCGATCTGCGCAACGGAGAGGGAAACATTATCGTGTTCCGTCTTGCCGAAATGCTGCTGACTTTTGCAGAAGCTGCTATTGAAAACAATCAAATCACTGGTGAAGTATATGATGCCCTAGACAGGATTAGGACGCGGGCAGGTATGCCGGTGGTTGACAGGGGAGTTTACAATTCACAGGACAAAATGCGCGAGCTGGTTCGCCGTGAACGCAGAGTGGAACTGGCCTTCGAAGGATTGCGCCATTATGATATCAAGCGATGGGATATCGGCGCAGAGGTGATACCAGGACCGTTGTATGGCACCCGCCCGGGACATGTAGATATGACAACAGGAGAGGTGACTTTCACCGATGGTGATCGTGTGGTCATGGAAGAGCGGGCTTTCTTTCCACAACGCAAGTATTTACTCCCTATCCCACAATCTGAGATAGACGCCAATCCAAATATGGTGCAGAACGAAGGTTATTGATAGACTTGATATTTCCAACCGGAAGCTGCAAAATGTAGCTTCTGGTTGGAATTTTCCAGGTGGCACTCTTAAATACCTGATACCGCAATAGCAATCTGATCACAACAAGATTCGATTGTGTAGATGTACTTATAGTTCATGACTTGAAGTGGCTTGTTAGAACCAAAGCTTAATTCTGACCCAATTATACAGCAGTTGGAATATTAAGGTGAGCCACCAGTTTATCCGAGCAAGTACTGGTCAATGAAGTGCCTTTACTCATGTTTATGATGGAGCCTGGACTTCCTTCAATGGGGTGCAAACATTTAATAAAATCATTTCCGGCAATTGAGGGATTTTGTGCAACACAAGTTCCACCCGTTTTGCCTGATAAACAGTTATACAATCAACACACTTAATATATTAAAATGGGAAAATTATTAGTTTTCATTTCCTTGATTATGATTACAAGTTCTGCTGAGTCTTTTATTGATGCAGATTCACTTGTATTGGGAATGACAAAGGAGAAGGCATCAAAGATTGCACCCAAACGGGGAACTTACAGCACCAATCCGGCCAGAAAATACATAAAAGGGGATACATGGGAAGACGGGTTTGTAACGGGAAATGGCAAAATGGGTGCATTAATACTTGGCAACCCTGAGCATGAGTCTATTTGGCTAAACCATGCCCAGTGCTTCAGGCCACTTGGAAGTGATGAAACCGTTCCGGACTTATCCCGCTATCACAGCTCCATAAGGGAGACAGCTAAAGAACAAGGGAGTAAAGCAGCCAATGAAGTAATTCTCAAATGGGCCAAAGAAAACAATTGGGAATTGAAATGGACTGATCCATTTCGTCCTGCATTAAACCTGGAGTTATGGACAAGTGGCAAAGGTCAAAAATATGATTATATCAGAACCGAGGACTTTAGTAGCGGCGAACTGAAAGTGGGCTGGTCAGACGATCTGGGTAGCTGGGTCAGGAAACTATTTGTTTCCAGAAAGGATGATGTGGTTGTTATTTCACTTAAAGGTCCTAAAAAAGGTGCTTTGTCTTGTAAAATACCAATTGCAAAAATACCAGACAATAAACTCGATTTTTCCAGCATTAAGGGAAGGAAAACCACTGAGTTTGCGGACTTTGATACACCAGCCAAAAGCATTGAATCCAATATCGATGTAGCTTTTTCCGGTACAAACAGTGCCGGGGTTATATGGGAGAATACTTATGCCCAGGGAAAGGGAGGTTATAATATTGCTATGCAGGTAATCACCGATGGTGGCAAATTGGGTAAGGAGGATGATAAACTGATTGTTGAAAATTCTGATGAAGTATTAATCCTGGTTCGAATACAACCCTGGACCACAGATAATGAAAACAATGTTTCTATGCTAAGAAGCGCATTGAAAGAGCTTCCCGAAAAATATAGCGAACTGTTTTCCAGGCATTATCCATTACATAATGAAATGTTCGAACGAGCCAGGTTGAAACTATATCGACCAAAAACACCATTGGTTTCTTCGGGAAATGAGTTGGTGGAAAATGCTGTAAAGCAGGGGTATCCTGATCTGGAATTTGTTGAACGCTTGTATGATGCCAGTAGGTACATGTTGATCTGTGCTGGATCAGAATATAACCCACCAAACCTTCAGGGGATATGGTCAGGTTTATGGGAAACCCCTTTTTTTAGTGGGGATTATACCATGGATGCCAACGTGCAATGCGCCATAGGCAGTGCTTTCAGTGCAAACCTACCCGAGCAAATGGAAGGGGTTTTTAGCCTGTTGGACCGCCATATGGACGACTTTAAGCTCAACGCCCAAAAGTACTACGGCTGTGATGGAATCATGCTGCCATCCCGAATATCAAACACAGGGGTAATGATCCATTGGAACGAGAACTACCCAGGGCATCTATGGCACAGTGGAGCAGCATGGTTTGGGCATTATTTCATAGAGCATTGGAATTATTTTGGAGATAGGGAGTTTTTGGAAAAAAGAACAGTTCCTTACCTCAAAGAGGTAGCAGCCTTTTATGAAGATTTTTTATGGGAAGACGAAAATGGAAAACTGTGTATTTCACCAGCTTATTCTGCGGAAATGCGAACTTCCGGTCAGCATGCACTGGGTAGCAACCCAACCCAGGATATAGCAGCAATACGGGAGATACTGAATAATCTTATCCGCTTTTGCAGGATGTTAAACACCGATCACGATAAAATCCCCTTGTGGCAGACGATGCTCAGTAAACTACCCGACTATGGAATTAATCCTGATGGTGTACTTAAGGAATATGCCGACCCTACTAACCCATTAGTAGAAGAGAAACACTCGCATTGTTCCCCCCTTTATCCCATGTTCGTTACTGGTGAGTTTAGTCAGGAAGAAACCCCCGAACTATGGGCGGCAGGCATGAAAGCCCTCGAAGTAAGGTGTAACAATATTACTGCAACCTCTGGTTTTGGGATATCCCAGCGCACTGCAACAGCGGCTTTCCTTGAAAGAAGTGATATAGTATGGGATATGTTTTGTATGCTGGTAAAAAACCGAATGGTTTACCCGAGCATGATGACTTCACACAACAGCCAACACCATGTATTCAATGTAGATGCTGGAGGTATGTTTCCTGAGTTGGTAAATAACACACTCGTGAAATCCTCCCCTCAAAAACTTGATTTATTGCCAGCCGTGGTGGAGGCATGGACACAGGGTGAGGTTCGTGGTATTCTGGCACGCCAGCAGCTAAAGATTGATTTGTTGCAATGGGATTTAGAAGGGAGAAACTTGAGGTTAGACGTGGTTTCGGGCAAAGTTCAGCAAGTGAAACTTCGCATACGCCGTGAAAACGGGATAAAAACGTGTAAAGTAAAAAAGGGTGGAGCCAGGGTAACAGATGGCGCTAAACTCGATGAAAAAATTGTCGAACTACCAGCAAACGAATTAGTAAGGCTGGATATCACATTTTAAAATGTATTGTGTCAACTGGTTTCCTTATTTATGAAAAAAGTATGGTTGGTTTTTGTAGTGCTTTTGGTTGCAGTGGGTTGCCATGAAAGGCACCAGGAGCAGGAAGTAAACAAAGGCACTCAGCCTTTGTTTGAGTTGCTGCCACCAGCCCGTACACAAATTGATTTTACAAATGCCCTTCCAGTTGACGCCAGGTTCAATATTCTGAACTACGAATACTACTACAATGGAGGAGGGGTGGCCGTTGGAGATATCAACAATGACGGACTTGACGACATTTATTTTACTGCTAACCTGGGACGGAATAAGCTGTACTTAAATCAGGGTGATTTCATTTTTGAGGATATTACAGCTATTGCGGGTGTGGAGGGAAGACAAGGATGGCATACAGGGGCAACCATGGCAGATGTCAATGCGGATGGTTTTCTGGATATTTATGTATGCCGGTCGGGACGCTTTGGAACGAAATACCGCGAGAATGAACTTTTTATAAACAATGGGGATGGCACATTTACAGAAAAGGCCAGCCAATATGGGCTGAATGACCCCTCATATTCCACTCAGGCACTCTTTTTTGATTTTGACAGGGACAATGACCTGGATATGTTTCTGGTCAACCATTCTGTCGAATTGCTTACCCCGGATTATATAAAAAAATGGAAAAAGAATGCCCATCCACATGTCGGGGACAAACTGTATGAAAATGACAAGGGCTACTTTAGGGATATCTCAAACCAGGCAGGTATCAAACAGACAGCATTGGGCTATGGGTTGGGAGTAGCAGCAGCTGACATCAACAACGATGGTTACCCAGACTTGTATGTAACCAACGATTACACCGAGTCTGATCATCTGTATATCAACAACGGGGACAAGACCTTTCGGGAAAGCATAAAACAACGTACCCGGCACATTTCAAACTTCGGGATGGGGGTAGATATTGGAGACATCAACAACGATGGCTGGGCTGATATTTTCACTGCCGACATGGCCCCAGAGGACAACTACAGGCAGAAAACTAATATGAAATCCATGGATGTGGAAAGCTTCTATAAAGCTGTAAAGCTGGGATTTCACTACCAGTACATGTCCAATGCCCTTCAACTCAACAGGGGAAAGGGTAAGTTCAGTGAGGTGGCACAATTTGCCGGGGTATCCAATACCGACTGGAGTTGGGCCGGGCTATTTGGGGATTTAGACAATGACTGCTGGCAGGATATCTATGTCACCAATGGCTTTAGGCGCGAGTTTGCCAACAAGGATTTTATACGCTACAAATCGGCAAAAATTAAACAGGTATCCACCATGGGCAATCAGGCCAGGTTTGAGGTCATCAGCGGTTTGCTTGATACGCTACAGGAAGGCAAGCTAAGCAATTATGTGTATAGGAATTTAAAAGACCTGGGGTTTGAGAACCGAAATTCTGACTGGGGGCTCGACCAGCCATCCTTTTCAAATGGAGCATCTTTGGCCGACCTGGATAACGATGGGGACCTGGACTTAATCGTGAACAACATAGACCAACCTGCTTTTGTGTACAAAAACAATAGCTCGGAAAGAGTAGGACACAATTACCTGCAAGTTGGGTTTGAGGGACCGAAGGGCAATCCCGGTGGTTTGGGGTGTAAGGTGATGTTGAAAACTGAAGAATCCGTCCAGGTTCGGGAGAACTTTCCAACCAGGGGCTACCAGTCATCTGTGCCACCCTATGGTCACTTTGGCTTGGGCGATGCACCCTCAGTACCAGAGCTTACAGTCTTATGGCCGGACCGAAAAAGACAAACCCTTAAAAATGTGCCAGGAAACCAAAGGCTTGTATTAAAATATGACGATGCGCTGGAAAATCATTCTAAGGAAAAGAATCGCAAACTTATTTTTCATAAGACCAATGCCAATGGACTGAATTTTAAACACGAAGAAAACGACTACAACGACTTTGAAAGGGAGGTACTGTTGCCTCACAAAATGTCTCAGTTTGGCCCGGCCTTGGCAGTGGCAGATGTGGATGCCAATGGACTTGACGATGTGTATATCGGAGGGGCTAAGGGTCAGTCCGGCAGGTTGTTTTTACAAGTGGACAATGAAAAATTCAAGACGGTTGATAATCAGCCGTGGCAGGCAGACAGCACCTCAGAAGATGTAGATGCATTATTCTTTGATGCCGACAATGACGGTGACAATGACCTGTATGTGGTCAGCGGCGGCAATGAATTCGCACAGGAAGATTCACACCTACAAGACAGGTTGTACCTCAATGATGGGTACGGGCATTTTCAAAAAAGCCAGGGAAAACTACCTCGTCTGAGAAGTAGTGGGGGAGTGGTAGTATCGCACGATTTTGACCATGACGGGGACGAAGATTTGTTTGTAGGTGGCCGACTGACGCCTCAGATGTATCCCACCCCGGCCAGTAGTCATCTGTTGGTCAACCACAAAGGGGTTTTTACAGTGGCCGATAAGCAATGCACAGCGGGATTTGAAAAACTGGGAATGGTTACATCTGCGCTGTGGACCGATTATAACCAGGATGGTTGGGAGGATTTGCTGGTGGCCGGAGAGTGGATGCCCCTCACTTTATTTAAAAATGAAAAGGGCTGCCTAACCAGGATGCATATCCCTTCTTTAGAATCCAACATAGGATGGTGGAATAGCCTGGCGCAATATGATTTTGATCAGGATGGTGATTTGGACTATGTAGCGGGCAATCTCGGACTCAATTATAAATACAAAGCCGATATGGATGCCCCCTTTCATGTCTATGCCAACGATTTTGATGAAAATGGCTCTTTGGATATTGTGTTGGGATACGATGGAAATGGTGAATTGTACCCTTTGCGGGGGTTGCAATGCTCGTCGCAACAAATGCCATTTATCAAAAGCAAATTCAAGTCTTATCATGAATTTGGAAAGGCTACCCTTACGGATATCTATGACGAATCCAAACTGGAAACCGCTCTGCACTATACGGCAACAAATTTTGCCCACAGCTATATCGAAAACTTGGGAAATGGCACCTTTAATTGGCGGCCCTTGCCAAACCTGGCCCAGCTATCTGCAATCAACAGCATGCTCATACAGGATTTTGATGGCGATAGCATACCAGACCTGATTATTGCCGGTAACAATCATGCAGTAGAAGTAGAAACCATTCGCAACGATGCGTCCTATGGGCTTTTTCTAAAGGGCGATGGCAGGGGAAAATTTACACCTGTTGACATGCATGTATCAGGGTTGGAGCTATCAGGCGATGTGAAAAAAATCAGTCTGCTCCGTACACAGGCCGGGCAATTGATGGTAGCTGCAGTGAACGATGACAGCTTGAAGGTAGTGAAAATAGAAAGTAAAATAAACAACTAAACATAAGTGCTTTAGTGGGGATACTCAATTGAGAAAATGAAGAAAAGAAAGTCTTTCAACAAGAATAGTAGAATCGCAACGGTCCTACTCACACTGGTGTTATCAGGGCTGCTTTCCTGCAACCACGAAAAAATAGATTTCAATGCCCAGGTCAGGCCCATATTGAACAAAAACTGTATCAGTTGCCATGGAGGCGTGAAACAGTCGGGAGGGTTTGGACTTGTTTTTCGTGAAAATGCACTAAAGGAGACCAAAAGCGGAAAATTTGGGATTGTACCCGGATCGCCGGAAGCAAGCGAGATGATGCGAAGGATAAACCACAAAGACCCGGAAATGCGCATGCCGCTCGAAAAAGAGCCCCTTAGTGAAAACGAAGTAGCTATATTGACAAAATGGATTGAACAAGGTGCGGAATGGGAAGAACACTGGTCATATTTGAAGCCTGCCGATCCTGAGGTTCCCAATACAGGATCCGAATGGCCTGCCAATAAGATAGACCATTTCGTAGAACAAAAATTAAAAGAACACAAACTCACTCCTTCTCCTATTGCAGATAAATTTGATTTGGCACGCCGTGTGGCACTGGACCTGACGGGCTTGCCGTTGGCTCAGGATCGTTTGCAGCAGTTTGTGGGAGACAACTCCGGGAACGCCTACGAAGACCTTGTTGACAATTTACTAAACGATCCGGGGTTTGGGGAACACTGGGCCAGTATGTGGCTCGACCTGGCGCGGTATGCAGATAGCCAGGGATATGTGCCAGACAACTACCGTTCCGTTTGGAAGTACAGGGATTGGGTGATTAGGGCCTTTAATCAGGATATGCCATTTGATCAATTTACCATAGAGCAACTGGCAGGGGATTTACTTCCTGATCCATCGATTGACCAGTTGATCGCTACAGCCTTTCACAGAAATACGATGAGCACCAACGAAGGGGGCACGAACAACGAAGAATACCGTATATCGGCTGTGGTGGATAGGGTCAATACCACCTGGGAAGTGTGGCAGGGCACTACCATGAGTTGTGTGCAATGTCACAGCCATCCGTACGACCCTATTCGCCACCATGAGTTTTATACTTCCTTTGCTTTTTTCAACAATACCACCGACTGGGACGGGCCGGTAGAATATCCTCTGCTCAAGGAGTTGCACGGGGAAGATTCGTCAAAAGTGGAGGAAATTGTACAATGGATTACCGCACAATCCAATGCTACAGAAGCCAATAAGTGGAAAAAATTCATGTTGCTGAACGAACCCAGCCTGAGGGCAGAGGATTTTTCCGACATGAAGAAAGTAGAAAATTACAACAGATCCACTCAGGATTTTTTGAGGGTATTTGATGGCTCATCTTTCGCACTTCCAAACATTCAAACCAAGGAAATAGACCGGGTTTACCTCCATTATAAATTGAGGGGAAAAGCCAAAGGACGGATAATATTGTCACTGGATAGTATGCAGCAGGATATTATCGGACAGGCTAACCTTTTGCCAACCAATGGTTTTCAGGTGCTGCCCATACCAGTCAACGTTGACCATGAAGCCAACCAAATATGGTTTGCTGTACAAAGTTCCAATGAACACTTTAGATGTGATATAGAAAGCATTTCAATAGGGGAGAAATTACCGAGCCCTCCGGATGAAGAATATCAACAAGTCTATGCCTCTATCGACCAGGTGCTCAACGCGCCTGGCAAGAATGCCACCCCCGTGATGGTAGAAAAAAATGAAGCACATAGCCGTGAAACCCATGTATTTGTCAGGGGCAATTGGATGGTGCATGGAGAACAGGTAGCACCGGCCATTCCCGGGCTTTTTGACCCTGATCAGGAGATGGACTTGGACAACCGATTGGATATGGCCAGATGGCTGGTGAGCCAGCGCAACCCACTTACAGCCAGGGTTATTGTAAACCGCTTTTGGGCAAAAATTTTTGGAAAAGGATTGGTAGTGACAGTTGAGGATTTTGGTACACTGGGAGATTTGCCTACGCACCCACAACTGCTGGATTGGCTGGCTATCAGGTTTTCTACCGCTTGGCAATGGAGCGTGAGAAAACTGCTCAAAACAATAGTCATGTCAGCCACTTACCGCCAAAGCTCGGTAGTGAGTGAAGAAAACAAACAACTCGACCCATACAATCAATGGCTGTCCAGAAGCCCCCGTGTAAGGCTTTCAGCAGAGCAAATTAGGGACCAGGCCCTGGCAGTATCCGGATTGCTGAGTAGGAAAATGTATGGGAAGAGCGTGATGCCCTATCAGCCGGACGGGGTTTGGAATCTGGAATACAGTGTAGATTCATGGAAGACCAGTCCCGGGGAAGATGCTTTCAGGCGGGGGGTCTATACCTATTTCCGTAGGTCTAGTCCCTATCCCTCTTTCATCACTTTTGATGCCTCGGAGAGGGATGCCTGCCTGTCACGCAGGATTAAAACCAACACACCATTGCAAGCCCTGGTGACTTTAAATGACCCTGTTTATATGCAAGCGGCAAGGCACCTGGCGGGTGAGGTGCTTCATGCAGCGGATGATGATCAGTCAAAAGTGACCTGGGCGTATCAAAAGGTAATGGGCAAGCAGCCGGATGCAGAAAAAGTGAAAATATTGCTCAATATGTTGGAAAGGGCCAGAAAGCACTACAGCGAATACACGGAAGAAGCCTACCATTTGGCCAAGACTGAAAATATGGATTTGGCCGTTTTTACGGTGATGGCCAATGCCCTGATGAATATGGATGAATTTTTAGTAAAAAATTAAAAATATGGATTTGTTTAACGAAGCTAGGGTAAGGCAATTGCAATTGACTACCCGCAGGCATTTCTTAAAAAAATGCAGTGTAGGTTTGGGTAGCATTGCCCTAAGTAGCCTTATGGGACCTCAAAAACTATTGGGAATGGATGGGTTGGATCAGGGAGGGCAACCACCTTTGCCTCATTTTTTGCCTAAAGCCAAGAGGGTTATATACATGCACATGGCTGGTGCCCCTTCGCAATTGGAGATGTTTGACTATAAGCCCGAATTGCAAAAGCTCCATGATTTGGACTGTCCTCCTTCCTTGTTGGAGGGAAAAAAATTCGCATTCATTCAGGGAACTCCCAAAATGCTGGGCCCTCAGCATCAGTTCGGCCAGTATGGACAATCCGGGCAGCATGTATCGGATTTGTTGCCCAATTTCACCCAGGCGGTGGATGAGGTCACTTTCATCAAATCCATGCACACAGATGAGTTTAACCATGCCCCGGCGCAACTTTTTCTTCAAACAGGCAATCCCCGGGTTGGGCGTCCCAGCATGGGGGCCTGGGTTACCTATGGGTTGGGGTCGGAAAACGAAAACCTGCCTGGATACATGGTATTGGTCTCCGGGGGTAAAAACCCCAGCGCCGGGAAAAACGCCTGGGGGAACGGTTTTTTGCCTTCTGAATACCAGGGGGTGCAGTGTCGCAATTCCGGCGATCCTATACTGTACATTTCCAATCCGGATAGTATGAGCAGAAATATGCGTAAAATATCTTTGGAAACCATCAATGCTATCAACAGACGCCAGTACGAAGAATTTGGTGACAATGAGATTTCATCAAGAATAGCCCAATATGAGATGGCTTTTAAGATGCAAATGTCGGTACCAGATGCAATGGATATCACCAAAGAACCAGAGTATATCAAGGAAATGTATGGAGCCGAACCAGGAAAGGCATCCTTCGCGAATAATTGCCTGTTGGCGCGCCGGTTGGTAGAAAAAGGGGTGAGGTATGTTCAGTTGTATGATTGGGGTTGGGATATGCACGGAACAGACAAATCCACTTCGCTCAATGAAGGTTTGAAGGAAAAGTGCACCCAGATTGATAAGCCGATGACTGCCCTGGTACTTGACCTAAAGCAGCGTGGGCTTTTGGATGATACATTGGTGATTTGGGGTGGTGAGTTTGGTCGTACACCTATGCGGGAAAACAGGGGAGGAGTGGTCATGCCCTACTATGGCAGGGACCACCATACCGAAGCTTTCACGATATGGATGGCAGGAGCTGGCGTCAAACAAGGGTTTAGCCTGGGAGAAACTGACGAAATAGGCTACTACGGCACTAAAGACCGGGTTCATGTTCATGATTTACAGGCCACTGTGCTACACCTGCTTGGCATAGACCATGAGAAATTCACCTACAACTTCCAGGGCAGGGATTTCAGGTTGACTGACGTGCATGGCCATGTTGTGAATGATATTTTGGCATAAATACTTATGTTCTGAACCTCCCACATTTGACCGCACAGCAGGATAAACCCGTAAGTTTAAATCGAAATATGAAGGTTGCGAGTAAGGCTCACAGGGGTAGGGTTTTCTATTTAAATTATAAAGTCAACATCTTTCATCGGATAGCCAAAATTTTTATGATTATCTGATCATTTCTCGATCTATGGTGTCAAACTAGGCCATACATCAATTATCCCCCTTTTTTATATACAATTTCCAACCCTATAAGACCCTGTCCTGGCTCTAATTTTGATCATTGGAGAATAACCAAAACGAGAGCAACCAAAAGAATCAACAAAATTTGTCACACATGAAAAGATCAATTGTAGCCTGCATGTTTATTGTTTTTGGAATGAACATGGCCTGGGCACAAAAAAAGAAGCCCAATGTGGTTGTGATTTACACCGATGATCACAGGTACACGGGTGTCCATGCGCTGGGGGGGCAGGGCGTAAAAACCCCCAACCTCGACAAGCTGGCCTATGAGGGGATTGCCTTTACAAATGCTTACCTACAGGGGTCGTTTAGCGGGGCAACTTGCGTGCCCAGTCGTGCCATGCTGTTGACAGGGCGAAACCTTTTTGATCTCGATGGACAAGGACGGAGCATTCCAGTTGGTCATACTACTATTGGTGAAGCCTTCAAATCAGCTGGCTATAATACTTATATGGTAGGTAAGTGGCATCAGGATAACCAATCACTTGCGCGATCCTTTGATGATGGAGCGACAGTGATGAGCAGAGGTATCTACCTGGTCGATCATTTTAGAATGCCGTGTTGGGACTGGAAGAAAGATGGTGACTATAAAAAAGAAGATGGTTATCTGATTGTTTATGATGAAAGTGGAAAAGAAGTTAGAAGACCGGTGACCAAAGAGGACAAAAGAGGGCCAACAGGTACCGAAGTTAATGGTCCCCATACCTCAGAAATTTATTCGAGAGAAGCCATAAAGTATATCCGGGAATATAAAAGTAAAAAACCTTTTATGATGTATCTCGCCTTTCATGCACCACATGACCCAAGGCAAGCACCTCAGAAATATACAGACATGTACCCACCAGGGGAAATTCAATTGACACCCTCGTACATGCTCCAGCACCCTTTCGATAATGGGCATATTGTTCTCCGAGACGAGGAATTGGCCCCATGGCCTAGAACACCTGAAATTGCGAGACAGCAACTGGCCGATTATTATTCAATAATAAGTCATCTGGATGACCAAATCGGCAAAGTTGTTCAGGAGCTAAAGGCAAGCGGGCAATATGAAAACACGATCATTGTGATGGCTGGTGATAGTGGTCTGGCCGTTGGAAACCATGGGCTGATGGGCAAGCAGAGTATTTACCATGAGGATGGCATTCATATTCCATTTATTCTTTCCGGGGGCTTGGTTGAGGAAAAAAACAAAGGGAGGCGCGAAGGTGCATTGGTTTACAACTACGACATTATGCCCACTCTCTGCGACCTGGCTGGTATCGCCACTCCGGGGAGTGTGACTGGTAAGAGCCTCGTGCCAGTCATTAAGGGAGAAAAAGGAGGGGTACGGAACCATACTTACCATGCATACCGGCAACACCAGCGGGCATACCGCAAAGGGGATTTCAAATTGATCGAATACGTGAGGGCTCCCGATTCAGATAAGACAAGGGGTGGGTTTGTGGCAGGGTCGCGTGTCACCCAACTATTCAATTTAGCCCTGGATCCCTGGGAGACTTTCAACCTGGCCGACTTCCCGGAGTATGAAAATACTGTGGAAAAGCTGCGCAAAGAAATGAAAAATAAGGCTAAGGAAGTGGGAGATGTGGCTGATGTCAAACGTTCAGAAGTGGATTTCTGGGCATACTTTTGACAGCACCCATAATTCCACCGGTTGCGCCAAAGCTTTTATAAGCAGTTTGGATAGGTCCAGCGGAATTCTGTATAAAAACGGCCTAAAAACCCTAATAAGCTCGTTTTAGGAACGTTAGCATATCTTTTTTGGAACTTTTGATCAAAGAAAAAAGCGCTATTGTGCATAACTATGTAAGACAAATCAGTATTTTTCATACTATGAATCGTTATTTAACCCTGGTGTTTTTGGCCATTGTGGCTTTAGGCTGTGATAGCAGGCTCCCGGATGAGGTGGCTGAAGCGACCGACAATTTGCCAGAAGTAATCGATTTCAATTTTCATGTCCGACCTATTTTATCAGATAGGTGCTTTCATTGCCACGGTTTTGATGAAAATGGAAGAAAGGCCAACCTCAGACTGGATGTGAGGGAGGCAGCCACAGCCGTGATTGCAGAAAGTGGCAATACCCCCATTGTTCCTGGCAACCCTCATAAGAGTGCTGTAGTAGAACGAATTTTAAACCAGGATCCGGAATTGGTCATGCCTCCTAAGGAATCTAAACTGGAATTGAGCGCAGAGGAAAAAGCGATTTTGATAAAATGGATAGAACAAGGGGCCAACTGGAAAGAGCATTGGGCCTACATAGTTCCTGCAAAGGCCGAATTGCCGCAGGTCAAAAACCAAACCTGGCCAAAAAACGAAATCGATTTCTTTGTCCTCAAAAAGCTTGAAAGCCTCGGGCTGCAACCATCAGAAGAAGCTGCCAGGGAGACCCTCATCCGCAGGTTGAGCTTCGACCTTACGGGCTTGCCACCTACGCCGGAAGCAGTCGAGCAGTACAAACAAGACCAATCTACCAATGCCTATGAAAAGCTGGTGGACAGACTGTTGTCCTCACGGCATTTTGGGGAAAGATGGGCCTGGGAATGGCTGGATGTAGCCCGCTATGCAGATACCAATGGCTATCAGGGAGACCCAACACGCATCATGTGGCCCTGGCGGGATTGGGTGGTAAAGGCATTCAACGACAACATGCCCTTCGATGAATTTACCATCAAACAAATAGCCGGGGACTTGCTGCCAAATGCCAGCAGAACAGACATTTTGGCTACTGCATTCAACCGAAACCACCCTTTCAATGGCGAAGGTGGAAAAATCCCCGAAGAGGTAAGGGTACAAAATGTATTTGACAGGGTGGAGACGGTAGGCACGGCATGGATGGCAATCACCCTCAATTGCAGCAGGTGCCACGACCATAAGTTTGATGCCATTTCCCAAAAGGAGTATTATCAGTTGTTTGACTATTTCAACCAAACTTCCGAGACTGGTAAAGGCTCAAGTGGCACCATCCCCCCGGTAGTGGATGTGAGCCCTGAAGAAGATCTTCAAAAGATAGCGGCCCTCAAAAAGTACCTGATTGAAATAGCCAATGAGGTAGATGAAGTGGAAATTGACAAATTTCCCAGGGAAGCAGACCAGCCGGCATCTAAATCCAAAAAAATTCAAGAAGCCGCAGGTTCATTTTTCAATGCATTTGACAACCAGGCCTTTGACAGGGGACAATTTGTCCTCCGCAAAATTTATGAGCATTTTACCAATAAAGACCCATCGTACGCCAACCTAGTCCAAAAGCTGCGGGAGGCCAGGCTTGAATATGACAGGCAGTTAAGTGAAAATTTGCAGGTGATGGTAATGGATCAGCTACCTGAACGGCGCTCAACCCATATTTTGTCTAAGGGGAACTATTCAGCTACCCAGGAAGAAGTGTTTTCCGGGGTACCTGCTGTTCTACCTGAACTTCCTGACGGAATGGAAAATGACCGGCTGGCCCTGGCCAAGTGGCTTGTCTCCAGAGACCATCCATTAACTGCCCGTGTGACTGTGAACAGGTACTGGCAGGCTTTTTTTGGAAGGGGAATAGTAAAAACCATTGAAGATTTTGGGGTACAAGGTGACCTTCCGTCCCATCCCGAAGTGCTGGACTGGCTGGCAGTAGATTTTCAGGAAAGTGGCTGGGATATCAAGGCGTTGTTTAAAAAGATCGTGATGAGTGCTACATACAGGCAGTCTTCAAAAGTTACCAAGAAGCTGCTGGAAGCCGACCCTGAGAACAAGTTTCTGGCCAGGGCCACCCGCATGCGGCTGCCCTCATGGATGCTCCGCGACCAGGCCCTGTTTATCAGTGGCTTGATGGTGGATTCGCTCGGGGGCGAACCAGTTAAACCTTATCAACCGGAGGGAATCTGGGAAGAAGCTACTTTTGGAAAAATCAAATACCAACAGGGGCAGGGTGATGAATTGTACAGGCGCACTTTATATACCTTTTGGAGACGGATAGTAGGCCCAACGATGCTTTTTGACAATTCCAGCCGTCAGGTTTGTGAAGTAAAAGCACTTAGGACCAACACACCGCTACATGCCCTCACAACATTGAATGATGTCACTTATGTGGAAGCTGCGAAGGTCCTGGCCGAACGAACCCTGAGGGCCCAAAAAATGGATAGCGACCGGCTGAAATACATGTTCGAATTGGCCACCAGCAGAAAGCCAAAGGAAAAAGAAATAAGTATCCTCACCGACAGACTGGAGCAGTTGAAGAAGCAATATTCAGAGGCGGAAGAAGAAGCTAAAAAAATCACTGCTGTAGGAGAATATACACCTGCTACAACCCTGGACTTAACAGATCACGCAGCTTTCACGGTTTTGGGTTCATTGGTTTTAAACCTCGACGAAACAATTACTAGACAATGACCAAGAATAAACTATTGCACCCGGCAGAAGAATATGCCGCTCAAATAACCAGAAGAAACTTCTTTGGAAAAATGGTCCAGGGAGTGGGTACTCTGGCGTTGGGATCATTGCTGAACCCTGGTTTGCTTTCTGCCAATAGTTTGGCGTCCACCGGTAGTCTGGGTACGGCTGGATTAGGCCTTCCCCACTTTGCGCCCAAAGCAAAACGGATCATCTACCTGTTTCAAAATGGTGCTCCTTCCCATGTAGATCTATTTGATTACAAACCGATGTTGCGCAAATGGCATGGCAGGCAAATCCCTGATGAGCTGGCCAAAGGCAAGAGGTTTTCAACCATGACAGGAGGGCAGGAAGAGCGCCCGGTGATCGCCGAGATATCCAACTTTGCACAGCATGGGCAAAGTGGCGCCTGGGTTTCTGATTTTATGCCGGAAACAGCAAAAGTGGCAGATGACCTTTGCTTTATCAAATCCATGTACACTGAGTCTGTTAATCACGCTCCGGCCATTACCTTCTTCCTTACAGGTTCTGAGCAGCCTGGCCGCCCCAGTATGGGTGCCTGGTTGACATACGGGCTGGGCAGTAGCAGTGAAGACCTGCCTGCCTTCGTTACCATGACTTCCCGTGATAAAGAAGCCAGTTGTGGCCAGATATTTTACGACTACTATTGGGGCAGTGGTTTTCTGCCTACCAAATTCCAGGGGGTGAAATTCCGGGGCGGAGGAGACCCTGTCCTTTACCTCAAAAACCCCCAAGGCACGAACCGGGAAATGCGCCGAAACATATTGAACGACCTTGAATCCCTGAATGAAATTAATTTTCAGGAGTATGGCGACCCGGAGATCAATACCAGAATAGCCCAATATGAAATGGCCTATAAAATGCAAATGAGTGTGCCCGAATTGACCGATATGTCCGATGAGCCACAGCACATCCTGGATATGTATGGGCCGGATGTGCACCGCAAGGGTAGCTTTGCCTACAACTGCCTGATGGCACGGAAGCTGGCTGAAAAAGGAGTGAAATTTGTCCAGTGTATGCATGCCGGATGGGACCAGCACCGCAACCTGAACCACCAGCTCAAAATACAATGTAAGGATACAGATGCCCCAAGCGCGGCACTCATCAAGGACTTAAAACAGAGGGGACTACTGGAGGATACCCTGGTGATATGGGGCGGTGAGTTTGGGCGCACGCCTTTCCTGCAAGGCAATATCAAAGACTATAAAAACTGGGGGCGCGACCACCATCCTTATGTTTTTAGCCTGTGGATGGCGGGGGCAGGGGTGAAGCCCGGGGTTACCTATGGTGCTTCGGATGATTTTGGGTTCAATCCTGTTGAAAATCCTGTGCATGTCCATGATTTTCAGGCTACAGTCATGCACCTGATGGGTATAAACCATGAGCATTTTACCTTCAAACACCAGGGCAGAAGGTACAGGTTGACCGATGTGCACGGACATGTAGTCAAAGGCATTTTGAGCTAAACAAGCCGTGCCGGGTTATTGTCTGCCACTTTTTTTGAGTTCAGTTTTGGGTTTGAAATGAATTGGTTTTACATGGAATATTGTAAATTGGAAACTTTATTCAACTTTACCATCGTTTTCAGAATTCATTATTGGGTTAGATTTTATATCTGAATGGAACAGGGGCCAAACAACGTAAATGAACCTCAGCTACTTCAAAAACTACGTGAAGGGGATGTGAAGGCCTTTGAAGCTATTTTTGAAACCTACAAGGATAAAATTTACGCCTTCAACTACAAGATTCTAAAGTCCCGTGATCTGGCAGATGAGATCACGATAAACGTGTTTTCCAAAATTTGGGAAAAGCGTGCGTCGATACAGCCCAACCTTCCATTTCAGGGCTACATTTTCCGAATCGCCAAAAACCAGGTAATAAATTTCATCAACAAAGCTTCACTTGATTCCAGGTTGCAGGATCAACTGATCGTGTCCAGCCAGTACTATAGAAACACCACAGAGGAAGAGGTGATTTATAACGATTACCTCAGTCTGGCAGAGCAATTCCTCAAGAAAATGCCAAGGCAGAGGAGGAAAGTTTTCAGGCTTAGAAATGAGCAGGGAATGTCTTATGAAGAAATAGCGGCTGAACTGGGTATATCAAAAAATACTGTAAAAAGCCACTTAAAGGTCGCAACGGCTGACCTGAGAAAAGTCCTCAATATGTATCCCGACAAGGCATTTTTACTGCTCTGCCTGATGTCCGGTGGCCCGGATATATAATTTTTTTTTACACCACTCACCCTTTTGGGTATTGGCAACTGTATTAGAGGTATAAAAGCAATATCATGAAAGATACAGTTGACCTGCCAGGTCTTTTTGCCAAATTTTTAAGGAATGAATGTTCGGATGAAGAACTCAAAGTTTTCTTCGAACAAATAAAGGAACAGCCTGTTTCCGATCAACTGGATCCTCTTCTGGATGATGTCTGGGGCAAATTGGATGAATACCCCTCATTGAAGTCTAAACACGGGCAACAGCTGTTGGAAAAAATAAAAGAAAAAGACATACCTCAAAAATCACAGCAAAGGTGGCTGACACCCTTGAAGGTAGCGGCATCCATTGCCGCCATCCTTGTGCTGGCATTTTTCTTAGGTCATCAACCAGACGAGCCGGTCAAAGAGATAAAATACATCACCAAGTCAACCCAGGTAGGCCAGAGGGCCACTTATAAGCTGCCAGATGGCTCTACGGTTTATTTGAATGCCGGAAGTTCCATCAGTTTTCCTGAAAGACAAGAAGGCCAGGTGCGCAAAGTGGTATTGAAAGGGGAAGCTTTTTTTGACGTGCAAAGAAATCCTGACAAACCATTTGTGGTAGAGTCAGCCAACCTGAGGACACAGGTATTGGGTACTTCATTCAACATCAGGGCCTATCCTGAAAAAGACATAGCAGTGACGGTGGTAACGGGAAAAGTGCAGGTGGAACCACTTAGCACCACCCAAAGCGGAGAGAGCAAGCTGCTGCTCAACCCCAATGAGCAAGCTGTGTATAGCCTGGATAGTGATCAGTTGTCTTTTGCAAAAGTGGATGCCAGAAAAAGCCTGGCCTGGCACTCAAAAGAGCTGATTTTTGAAAATATGGACATGGAGGAAGTGCTTTCGATGCTGGAAATCAGGTTTGATCAAAGGATAATACTGGACAATGATGCCATGGGCAATTGCATTATCCGAAAGGCGAAATACGAAAAAGAGAGCCTGGAGACGATATTACAAGGCCTGCAATCATTTCTTGATTTCAGATACGAATTTAACGGATACAACAAATGGACCATTTATGGAAAAGGATGCCAATAAAATGAAAGGAGCAAGTATGACATAACCTCAGACAACACCAGCTTTCACCAGGTGAAAGAGGAAAGGCCTCAGACTACTGGATATAGCCTAAGGCCCGGGTTCCCGAATTGAAGCTTCGGGAAGTAATCAAATTATTAATTACTCTAATTGTAAAATTATGCAATACAAATTACTTAAACTAATAATGGATATTTCTAAATATTCGGTTTACATCATGCTGATACAAATTGTGACCCTGCAATTTGTATCAGCCAATGAAACGAATGGACAGTCCCTGAAGGAGACGCAGGTATCCATATCGGTAGAAAACGCCTCTTTGGAGGAGATCATAAGCCTGATTGAAAACCAAACTGAGTTCGTTTTCACTGCCGAAGGGCAGATGGTTGGTACGGATTCCAGGATTGACTTGAAACTGAAAAAATCCAACCTCAAAACAGTCCTGGACAGGCTGGCCGGCGAATTCGAATACAATTTCAAGAGGGTAAATCAGAATATCTATGTCTGGAAAGGGGAGAAGGATGCTGCCCCGCCCATAGAGGAGATAGTGGCCGATGTGGACATCACCGGCAAAATTACAGATGAGAACGGGGAAGGGCTGCCAGGTGCTTCAGTGATAGAAAAAGGCACAGCCAATGGTACCACTACCGGTTTGGATGGGAATTATAAATTGAACCTTCCGGAAGACGCTTCAATTGTTATCTCATTTGTGGGATACAAGACTACAGAAGTAGCTATTGCCGGCAGGTCAACTATTGATATTCAGATGGAACTGGATGCTGAACAGTTGGAAGAGGTGGTGGTAATAGGATATGGGACACAGAGAAAAAAGGATCTAACAGGAGCGGTTGGAGTAGTTGATGGAAATGAAATTGCCGCCAGAAGAGTTACTAACGTATCGAATGCTCTACAAGGAGCTGTAGCTGGAGTTACAGTAACAAGAAGTAGTTCTGCTCCTGGAGCTGGTAACACGGTGCTCATCAGAGGTATAACAACACTTCAGGGAAACAGTAGCCCATTGATCCTTGTGGATAACGTTCCGGTAGAAAGTATGAATGACGTGAACCCTGATAATGTTGAATCTATTTCAGTACTTAAGGACGGGGCATCAGCTGCCATTTATGGTTCCCGGGCAGCAGCTGGAGTTATTATCATTACTACAAAACGAGCTGAATCTGATGTTTTCAGTTTAAGCTATAATGGTGAAGTCATTTCGAATATACCTACACAAACAAGAAGAACTGTGGGGGCTATAAGGTATATGGAACTGAGCAACGAAAAGCAATGGAATGACAATGGCAACAATGCTGATGAGTTTCCGGTTTGGTCAGAAGATTTAATTACAAATTATAATAATAACCATATTTCAAATCCAGATCAATACCCTAATACAAATTGGAGAAACCTGATCCTTAAAAATAATTCGACAGGTTACCGGCATAATTTGGTTCTAAGTGGGGGCTCTGAAAAATTGAAAACCATAGCTGCTTTTGGCTATGAATATCAGGATGCACTTTATGATCATCGCGATTGGAAAAGGTACACTGCAAGGATCAACAATGACTTAAAAATCAACCCTAAGCTAGGAGCTACTCTTAATGTGGCTTTTAAACTTACCAATGACAACCAACCAATTGTAGATCCTACCAGACGTGCTATTGAGTCTGCTGCAATTTACCCTGCATTATGGCTAAATGGAAAAATAGCTGAGGGCAAAACAGGAGACAATATTTATGCACAATTGCATCAAGGTGGGTATTCGAGAAATGACTCGTACCTACTTTACGGAAAGGCAGAACTTTATTATAAACCCTTTGAGGATTTGAAAATATCTCTGAATTTGGCACCAAACGTTGGTTTCAGTAAGTATAAATCGTTTAATAAGAGCATACCTTATTGGGCATTTGATGATCCTAATGGTTTGGCAAACCCCTCTTATATAATCGGCCATAACAATACTCAAATAGCACTTGACGAGAGAAGAATAAATAACAATACTTTGACTTCTCAAGCACTTGTCAATTACCACAAATCTTTTGAGGGTCATAACATAAATGCTGTATTAGGCTATGAGGAATTTTCATCCGATAGCGAGGCACTGAGAGTTATAGGCACAGAATTTACTGCAAATGACTACCCATTCTTAAGCCAAGCACCTGTTGACAAAATTTTTGATGCAGGCACGAGCATATCTGAAAATGCCTATGCTTCATCTTTTGCAAGGTTTGGATATAACTATGAGGGAAAATATTACTTCCAGGCAACCGTAAGAAGGGATGGTTCTTCGAGATTTGCCCCAGATTATAGATGGGGGACTTTCCCTTCTTTATCAGCTGGGTGGGTGCTTACCGCGGAGGAATTCATGAAATCGTTAGAACCTATTTCTTTCTTGAAATTAAGGGCCTCCTATGGCCAATTGGGAAATGACAGATTGGGAAACTATTTGTATTTGTCGGTACTTCAATTTAGCAATGTATACCTAGCCAACGGTGGTAACGTTGATGCAGTAAGGTCTGCAGCACAGCTTTATTTGTCTGTCAAAGATATCACCTGGGAAACCACCTCTACATTGGATTTTGGTGTTGATTTAGGGCTTCTTGAAGATATGCTATCTTTTACCATTGATTATTTTAATAAAGAAACCACCGATATGCTACTTGATTTGAGCATTCCTTCTCTTAGTGGTTATAATGACCCTACTGTTAACGTTGGCAGCATGAATACCAAAGGGTGGGAACTCTCAACTACATGGAGAGACCACATAGGAGAGTTAAAGTATTCAGCTTCACTCAATTTGTTCGATTCAAAATCTGTCATTGGCAATGTGAATAAGAAACGTCTTTTTGATGGCAATACTTTGTCTGAAGAGGGAATCGAATTCCAGTCCTGGTATGGTTATCAATCGGATGGTATTTTTCAAACCCAAGAAGAAGTTGATGATTCAGCAGTTACCAATAGTTCTGTCTCTCCTGGTGATATAAAATATAAAGACTTGAGTGGTCCCGAGGGTGTGCCCGATGGAGTAATTAATGAATTGGATAAAGTTGTATTAGGAGGTTCACAGGCAAGAATGCAATATGGAGGCAATATTAATCTCCAGTATAAGGGCTTTGATTTAGGCCTAACTTTTCAAGGGGTTGGTAAGCGTAATTATTATTTATCATCCACCTTCACCAGGCCATTTCAGGAAAGCTGGTTATCACCCCCCGAGCTCTTAGAAGGTAAATATTGGAGTATGTATAATACTCCCGAACAAAATCTAGGTGCAGAATATCCCAGGTATTCTGAGGTATCACGAGATAACAACTACATTTTTTCAGATTTCTGGCTGATCAATGGTGGGTATTTAAGGATTAAAAATATTACCCTTGGATATACTTTGCCATCTGACTTTATCAAAAATACAGGGCTTTCTAATATGAGAATTTACGCAGTAGGGAATGATTTATTGACTTTTGACAGTCTTCCTGAAGGGATCGATCCTGAACAAGGAGCAGGATATTTAATCACGAAATCTTTCATTGTTGGGATCAAAGCAAGTTTTTAAATTAGGAATCATGAAAAATATTATAAACAAAATTTTATCTACTATAGCAATCCTTGTTTTAGGGGCGGCATGTACGGAATTGGATTTGGTACAACAAGATGCTGCAAGCTCTGGAAATTGGTATCAAACGTATGATCAATTCAGGCAGTCTTTGAATGAAGGGTATAGGGAAGTTTTTTGGCCAGTAGATCAGGAAACCAGCGGAATCACGGATGATTGGCAAAGGAGGGATATACTTAACAGTGTAAAAGCTGGAACGATTTCTTCTGAGTATGCCATTGCTGCTGATAATTGGACTCTTATGTACAAGATAATTACCAGGATGTTGGTAGTAATTGAGCAGTTGGAGAATCCCCCCGGACAGCTTTCTGACAATGATGTGAAAAGGTTTAAAGGAGAAGCAAATTTCCTAAGGGCTTCATTTTGGTCATACCTTATTTCGCATTATGGAGATGTGCCGTTTTACGAAAATGAAATCACAGTTGAAGAGTCTTTCAACCTCAATCGTAAAGATAAAGGTGAGATACTTCAAAAAATTTACGAATATTATGATGATGCAGCACTTAATCTACCAATATCCTATGATGGTATCAAATATGCCACAAAAGGTGCAGCTTATGCAATGAAAGCTAGAATAGCCCTATATATGGGCGATTATTTAGTAGCAGCAGAAGCAGCAAAGAGTTGCATGGACTTGGAAGAATACGAACTTCATCCTGATTTTTCAAAGTTATTCATTTCCAGTACTAAGAATTCAATAGAAACTATTTTTCATCTTCCCAGAAGTGATGCACATAATTATAGCCTTGTAGGGTCTGACTTAAATATTTTTGTTCCCCGGAATCATGGTGGTTTTAATTCGAGACAGCCAACGTGGCAATTATTGGCTTCTTTTGAATGTGTTGATGGACTTCCTATTGATGAATCCCCGCTCTTTGATCCAAGGAACCCTTTTAAAAACAGGGATCCGAGATGTGCCATGACAATTGTACCTTTTGGTTCAGTTGAGGACGGAGATGGAAAGAATTCAAGTGATGGTTCAAACTTTATGAATATAGAATACACACCTCATCCGGAGAAAAAGGAAGTCCAAAACTTTGCGACAAGTAGCTTATTGAGAAATAACGATACGCGATCGGTAGCTAATTTTGCGTCTTTTAATGGGTTGGCATGGAAAAAAGGTGTTGACGAAGATTGGCTTGACTTTCGAACGGACCCTGATTTGATTGTTATGAGGTATGCAGATGTTCTACTAATGTATGCAGAGGCAAAAATAGAATTGGATCAGATTGACCAAGGTGTATTGGATGCAATGAATGCCGTTCGGGATAGGGCGTACGCGAATTCGGGGTTCACAAATCCTGCTATTGCCACAACTGATCAAGCTGAATTACGACTAAAGTTAAGAAACGAACGAAGGTCTGAATTTGCCTTTGAGGGCAGAAGGTATATGGATCTCATTCGTTGGCGCTTAGCTGTAAAGGCAATGAGTGGGCCTACGCTTGGAATGTTAAACGTGGCTATAAATGTTGATGCAAGTGTTGCACCATCTGGCCCATTAATGGATCAAGTAGTAACACCTGGCCTATGGTTTTGGGGATTAACCCCCGTAATTGATGATGATGGTCTGCCCGATTTTTCGGCTTTGCTGGAAGCCGGGCTTTGCAGGTCGTTAAATGTTCAGAGTTTTCCTGAGCGCCAATACCTCTGGCCCATTCCCGCAGAGGAACGCCTTCTTAACACTAACTTGACTCAAAATTCCGATTACTAAAAAAAAAATGTCCCCAGGGGCCAAGTTCCTGGGGTATTTTTTGAATCATTTATTTCTCAAATATTACTTGCCTAGAATATTAATTTTATGATGATCAAAAACCTATCATGTTGTATCGTCTTTTTCATGCTGTTTGCTGCCTTTGTCACTCCAGAAAGGAAAAATGAGACTAGGTTTAATGACCTTTTTCTGAATCATTATTCTACAATCATTGGGTCTTTAAGGGATAACTATGGCGCTGAATCGACATCAATGTGGTTAGCCAACTGGAACCTCAATACAAATGAGTATCCTTTTGACTTTTCACACTCTGATTCAATTCCGAACAGGGTTTATTTGGATCGTTCTGTAGATGCACCAGGTGGTTCTTCATTATATTGGAATCTACCCGACATTGCGGCTTCTGTTGAAATTTCAAAATTATCTAATAATACTGCCTTCGAAAGAGCGGCACAAGAATTTGTGAAGGATTACCTGGACCGCTGTACATCAAAGAATGGCATAATTCTATGGGGTAATCATTACTTCTATGATGTGATGAAAGATAAGACAGTCAAGTTTAAAAGTTCTGAAACACCCAAAATTGTTGATTTTGGTACAGAGACGGGAGATTTACATGAAATACGGCCGTTACTCCCACCTTGGGAGTTACTCTACAGTTGGTTTCCAGAAAGAATTGAAAAACATATCCTTGAATCCTCAAAAAGGCATCTTGTAAACATCGAAACAGGCGAGTTTAATCGACATGCCAACAATGAAAGTGAATATGCCTTCATTGAAGCAGGGTCAATACTTGTTAATTCATTGGCTTTTTTATATTCCAAAACTAAAGATTCGAATGTTCTCAAAATGGCTGAGTCAATAGTTGAATATAGCTTTACTAATCGAAACTATGAGACGGGACTTATGATTAACAGCCCATCAATGAAAAGGTGGGATCAATTTACTTCTACAACCGAAATAGGTCTCTGGTCACTCAATATTTTGAAAGCAACTGAATATGTGCCTCAAGAAATACGAATAAATTGGATTAATATTGTGGAGCTAGTACTCAAACCTTGGTTAGAATATGGTTTTGATACTGAGAGCAGTAAATATTATGGTGCTTTAAATGTAAATAGTGCCAAACCAATAGAAAAAAAGGACAACTATCCTTATAAGCCCGAAACTTATGCAGATATATGGATACCACTTTTTCCTACACACAATTACCCGATGCATTTTGCAGAATGTTGCATACTCTTATCAAAAAAGACAGGTAAAAAAATCTATAAAACGGGTGCTGAACGATGGGTGAGTTCCGTAAAGAGACAATTAGAGGAGGGTTATTCAGGAGCCTTATATGCCGAAAATTATGCCAGGATTATACATTTCTTAATCAATTATGGTAGAGAGTTTAACGACTCATGGGCCAATAACAAATCAAAGGAACTGGCTGCTGAGGCTATTTCCAATTTGTATATTGACCAACACAACATGTTCAGAGGACACACTAAAGAAATGAGGTATGATGCAGTCGATGGGATAGGTCTCTTATTTTTTGCTTTGAGGGAATTGGAGAATCATAATGGCAATGGCAAGTCCTATGGTAGTTCTTTTTTTTGATAGGTCAATATAATTTGAGTAGGTAATGGCTAACTTGTTTGAAAGCGCTAGATGCAATTGAAGTGATGAAAGTCTAAAGCCGTAAATTACCCCAAAATCGATGGAATCAAGGGCTTGACTGGTGGAAGAGTGGAGATGTGTCATTTATTTGAAACCCGTGCAGCGACTAGTAAAATATCTATAAATTCGCTTAAAGTACTGTGAACACTTTTTTCGTGGAAACCTGAAAGAAAGGTATTCAGAAAAAACATTTGTGTCAGGAGGATAACCGAAAAATTACTAACCCAAAGCCTGTATTAGTGTCTGGAATCACATACTTTTGCCGATCTGTTTCGGTATAGAAATTGCAACACAAGCCCAAACCAATCACAAAAACTAAACTACTATATGATTACGCTTTGTATTGCAATCCTGGCCCTTGTCGCGGGCTATTTTATTTATGGTAAAATAATAGAAAAAACCTTTGGGGTAGAGCCTGACCGCCCCACACCGGCTGTAGCAAAGGCCGATGGGGTAGATTTTATCACCCTGCCTTCCTGGAAAATCTTCCTGATCCAATTTCTGAATATCGCCGGGCTTGGTCCAATTTTTGGCGCGGTGGCTGGTGCCCTGTGGGGGCCTGCAGCATTTCTGTGGATAGTGTTTGGCTGCCTCTTTGCCGGAGGTGTCCACGACTATTTTTCAGGTATGCTGAGTATCCGTCATGGCGGGCAAAGTATCTCCGAAGTGTCCGGTTTTTACCTGGGCAATGGCGTCAGGCAATTCATGCGTGGCTTTACGGTCTTGTTGATGGTGATAGTGGGTGCGGTATTCCTGTTGGGGCCCGCTAAAATACTCACCGGAATGACCGATGGGGTAATGGGGCTGGGTGACTGGATAGCCATCATACTGGTGTATTATGTATTGTCCACCATCCTGCCCATTGACAAGGTAATAGGAAAACTCTACCCGGTTTTTGGCTTTGCCTTGATTTTCATGGCCGTTGGTTTACTGGTGGCCATGTTTACCCAGGGGATGGCTGTGCCCGAACTAACGCTTGCCACACTTAGCAATATGCATTACAAAAGTGGCGACTTTCCTCTGTTTCCCATGCTGTTTGTGACCATCGCATGTGGGGCTGTATCCGGCTTTCATGCCACCCAGTCACCCATTATGGCGCGCTGTATGGGCAATGAAAAGCAAGGCAAAAGTATTTTTTATGGGGCCATGGTCACAGAAGGGGTAGTCGCATTGATATGGGCAGCCATCAGTATGAGCTTTTTCGGAGGAGTAAAAGAGCTCAATATGGAAATGCTCAGCAACAACGACAATGCCGCCCTTGTAGTCAACACCATTTCCAGTACTACATTAGGTAAAATCGGTGGCATCCTGGCCATACTGGGGGTAGTCGCCGCACCTATTACATCCGGAGATACCTCGTTCAGAAGTGCCAGGATCATCATAGCCGATTTCATGAAAAGCGACCAAAGCTCCATCCGCAACAGGCTGTTGATCAGTATTCCCTTGTTTGTTGCGGGCTTTCTACTTACCCAGGTCAATTTTGGGGTAATCTGGCGCTATTTCGCCTGGACCAATCAGACCCTGGCCACTATAGTACTGTGGACGGTGACCGTGTATTTGATGAAATCCAACAAAAATTATTGGATGGCCCTTGTTCCCGCCGGGTTTATGACTGCTGTAGTGGTCTCTTATATACTAGTAGCACCCGAAGGATTCAGCCTCGACACCAACATTTCGGTGGCAGTGGGCATGCTGGTGTCTTTTGTGTTGATGGTGTTTTGTGTGTTTAAAAGAAGAAAATACAGAAGGCTGGCTATGGAAGCTGGCTAAAACCATTTAAGTTCTATAAAAATCAAAGCCGGAGTTGAAAAATCAATTCCGGCTTTTTTGAGCCAAAGCGTCTCACACAACTATCGCCAAACAATTATGCGAAAGCCAGGCCAATCAATGATTAACTATAAATCAATTTCAAAGATAGTCAATATTGTTTTGCCGGCGAAAACTTACATCTTCGTTTGTACAGCCCATCAGTGGTAGTTTAGAAGTAGTGCGCTTGAATTGAAAAAATCCATACCTTTGAAAAAAAATCCTTTATGACGGAACGGGATCCCCATAACACAGATGCAATGCCTGAGGGCAGAAAGGGTGAAAACACTTCCGACCAGTTGATGTGGAGGACATTCAGGGAAGGCAACCGCAAAACATTCCAATACATCTACGACCAAAATTATGGGATTCTGCTGCGCTATGGCTTAAAAATCATTCCCGATCAAGGTACTGTTGAAGATCACATCCAGGAACTGTTCATTTACCTGTGGAAACAAAAGGCAAACCTTGAGATAAGAAAATCTATCACCGTCTATCTTATATGGTCGCTGCGAAACAGGCTTTTGAAATTCCAGGAAAAGCAGAAAGTGTTGGGTTCTGATGAAAGCCTGGAAACCTTAGAGGTTCCTGAATATCCCCAGGAAAGACTCTCCTCAGAGGAACTCAAAAGCGCAGTAGATTCACTGCCCGGAAAGCAGCGTGAGGTCATTTACCTTAAGTACTATCAAAATCTGGATGGCCAGGAGATAGCACAAATCATGGAAATTACACTAGGTACGACATACAACCTGCTGTCCAGGGCTATTGCCAATTTACGCACCCGTTTGCCTGGGTTAATATTTCTGACATTTTACTTTTAATGCCCGTTTTATGAATAGGGTATTTCTCAGAAGCCTATTATCCACCGTCTTTGCGAGGAGGCACGACGAAGCAATCCGTTTGGGTATAATTCCAATTACCAACATATTATTTTTGGGATGTATTTAGCCCTTGGAGACTGCTTCATTCCGCTCCGCTCCATTACCGATGACGTAATCAATGCTTTCATCGATTATAATGAGGTTACGCTGGTGCGAGCCTTTGGCTCGTTTCTGGTCTGATTGATACGAGCCAAAGGCTCGCACCAGCGCATTGACACATACTACCGTCATTTCAATTTGTGTGTTTGGCTTGACCAAAAATTAGGTCTCGCAGTGACGGTTATCAATTTTGGTCTGCTTTACTCCTGATTGTTTTTAAATATGATGAAACTTATGGCTCAGCACATAATTAAGCACACCATTTGAGGCCATCCGTCACTTCGACCGAAGGGAGAAGTCCCCTTGTTGATTCAGCTTCTTTCACAGAACTTGTACAAAAAATCGATTTCAAATTCAGACTGGAAATAAAACGAGGCGTTTTTAGGAGTTTTTTGAGACAAAAAAAAGATGCCTATTAGACACGAAACCCACATCATAAAATGCCCTATGAAAAAAAATAAAAAAAAATTCTAAAAAGGGTATGAGGTTTTTCAAACTTCGGACTCTACTCAATAAAAATCAGAAAATTGGAACATCGGGAAATAGATATAATTCAGGAATTAATTGACAATGAACAATTCCGGAAGCTGGTTTTTACCCAGAAAAATGATGAACCCTTGCTGCTGGAACAAATTCAGGCATTCGATCAATACAAAAAAGAAGACCTGGTGGCAGCTGCCCACATCATCAGGTCGCAGGAGAAAGACGAAATCCCAAAGATTGATGCCAACAAGAAAAAAATCTGGAAGGCAGTGGAAATTGCGGCGGATGAATTTGACAGGTTAGAAAAAAGGCACGTTATGGAAGTAAGCACCAACAGAAGGCGCTGGCGCAAGGTCTTTAGGTATGCCGCAGTATTGGCAGGAATGCTGATGGTGGCCACCTGGCTTATCATGGACAAGGCAGCAGTAGAAAACTATCCAGTTCCTGTTCAGATGGTAAGCAAATCAAACCCATCGGGGCAAAAGTCCAGGATTCAATTGGTGGATGGCAGTGTCGTGCACCTCAATGCTGAAAGCGAGTTGAGATATGAAGAAGGTTTCAATGGACATGAAAGAAGGATATATCTGGAAGGAGAAGCCTATTTTGAAGTGGCCAAAGACAAGACCCGGCCATTTACAGTAGTGTCCGGCGGACTGGAGATAACAGCCCTGGGCACAGAATTTAATGTAGATGCTTATGCAGATGATGTGCAGGTAGCCTTGTTGGAGGGTAGTGTTTTGGTCAGCCATGTGGAGTCCAATCAGCAGTTGGAACTAAAACCTATGGAGATAGCAGGCTTTAACAGCCAATCCCATCTATTGAATAGAATGGAAGGCAATGCCGATAACCTGGTGCTGTGGCGCAATAGAGTAATCTATTTTGAGGATACCCCTTTCGATGAAGCCATCAAAGTATTGTCCAGATGGTATGCCGTGGAAATTGAAGCTAGGAATGTCCCGACCCAGCCATTATCATGCGCTGGCAAGTTTGACAACAGTTCCCTTGAAGTGGTGCTGAAAAACCTCGGCTTTACCCTTGGGTTTGATTATGAAATCAATGGAAAAAATGTAACACTAGATTTTAACAACTAATGCGTATGAAAAAACTAAAACAGCACTAGGTGTTGTTATGGGCCACCTTTGGCTTCCTTATCGCCAAAATTAACAGGAAGCAATTTACAGGCCGATCAATGATTTTTAACTATAAACATTTTCAAATGAAATTCAATTTTTTACAAATCTTAATAAAATTGAGCAAGCTCTCGTTTTATATTTTATGCATCACATGTATGAGTCTGGGTTCGTTGCTAGCTAACGAAAGCAATGCCCAGGTCAAAAGTGTGAAAGAAGTAAGAATAGACATCAACCTAAATCAGGTGAGTCTGTCAGAAGCCTTGGCCTCAATTGAGAAAAGTACGGGCTATAACTTTGTAGTAAGTAAAGAAAAAATCAACTTGAAGCAAAGGGTTGATTTAAACCACCTGGGAGGTACGGTTGAAGACGTGCTCTTGAGTATTTCCCGTCAGGCCAATGTCCGTTTTCAGCAAATCAACAAAAACATCGACATCAGCAAAATCCGGATAAAAGATCGCTCAGATGTCAATTTGGTAGAAGTACTGGCCGATGTGGACATTTCCGGCAAGATCACAGACGAAAATGGTGAGGGGTTGCCTGGGGCATCTGTGGTGGTAAAGGCAACCACAGTGGGGACTACAACAGACCTGGAAGGAAACTACAAACTAAGTGTACCTGACCAATCTATTTTGGTAGTTTCGTTTGTGGGCTACAAGTCCAGGGAAATAGAGGTAGGTAACCAGAGTGTTATCGATATCCAAATGGAGCTGGATGCCGAGCAGTTGGAAGAAATCGTGGTGATTGGTTATGGTACTGCAAAATTAAAGAACATCACGGGTTCAGTAGTTCAGGTTGATTTAGAGGACTCTCCAGTAGGGCTATTGCCAACAACAAGTATTTTGCAATCCCTCAGAGGTGGGGTAGCTGGTGTGAATATAGGGACTCAAAATTCTGTAGGGGAAACCCCGTCGATTGTAGTAAGAGGGCAAAATTCAATCAATGGTTCCAATGATCCTTTGATTGTCTTGGATGGTACAATTTTTTTGGGAAGTGTGTCGGATATAAACCCTGCGGATATAGCTTCTATAGATGTACTGAAAGATGCCTCTGCTGCTGCAGCTTATGGTTCCAGGTCAGCCAACGGAGTGATTATGATCAATACCAAAAAAGGCAAGACGGACAAGCCCACTATTAGGCTAAGCACATCTACCGGGGTAAACACTTGGAGTAACAAGATGGACTTAATGGAAACGCCAAGGTACCTTGAGAAATATGCCGTGCAAAATAATTTTGATACAGTAGATGATATAGTGTGGGATGATGGCTTTAGGACAACCTTATTTGATCAAAGGGTCAATACCAATTGGCTAGACCTGGTGTCCAGAAATGGAAGTATTCAGGATCATCAATTATCAGTATCAGGAAAAACTGACAAGATTGACTACTTTTTTTCTGGAGGCTATGGCGAACAAAAGGGTGTAATAGTTGGAGATGAATTTAAAAGGATTTCAGCACGGGCAAGACTCAATGCTGATGTGACATCCTGGTTGGAAGTGAGCCTGGATGGCGCTTATAACAACAATGACAGGTCGGGTATTGTGGCCAATTTGGGTACAGCAATGATCAGCGCTCCGATTGGCTATCCATACCGATATGATGGCATGCCAAACAACGTGAGTTCAAACTCTTCTTCAAACCTGGAAAGATATCCTACAGGGAGTTCGATACCCAGTCCTTTGTGGGGAACTGACGATACTGTAGATGATATTAACAATACAGATTTTTTTAGGTTGGCCACCAACTTGCTCTTTAAAGTGCCCAAAATTGATGGATTGACTTATAAACTGAATTATTCTGTCAATGCAAGCTTTACCACCCAAGACAGGTTCTTCTATGAAGATTACTACATCCCTGAAGCACTGGCAGAACCATTTTTTGACCGATATTCAGATGCGGCTATCCAGTCTTATTTGTCGCAGGCTAATACAAATGGATACAGTAGGAGAAATAAAAACCTTAATTATGTAGTTGACAATATCATTAACTACAACAAGGAATTTGGAAATCATTATCTAGATGCTACATTGGTTGCCACCAGGGATTATACTTCTATTTCCCAAAGGGAATGGACAGGTAGGAATTTTGAAGCCACTGGAAATACACTATTAGGAGTTAACGGCCTTGCTTTTGCTACGATTCAACAAAACAATTTTGATATTGTTGAAAGGACCAATATTGGGTATTTGGCTCGAGTGGGATATGCCTTCAAACAAAAATATCATTTGAATGCTTCATACAGAAGAGATGGTGCATCAGTATTTGGAGCAGATCAGCGATGGGGGAATTTTTCATCGATAGGTGCTGCATGGACGGTTTCCGAGGAGGATTTTGCAGCAGCAATAGAACCGCTTGACTACCTAAAAATCAAAGCTTCTTATGGGGTGAATGGTAACCAGGGTTTATCCCCATATCAAACCCTTGCCAGGGTTGTAAATGGAATCTCAGGAGACGTAGAATACGAATTTGGGGACAATCCATCGGAGATTTTATATGGGATCAGACAGACATCATTGGCCAATCCAAATCTTGGATGGGAGAGGACCACTTCATTCAACGGAGGCTTTCAGTCTGCCTGGTTAGATAACAAAATATTTCTGGATGTGGATTTCTATTTTTCCAAAACAACGGATCAGGTATTTACACGGCAAATACCGATTCAATCTGGATTTACAAGTATTTTGGCAAGCCTCGGACAGGTGGACAACAATGGGCTTGAAATAAGCTTAAGGGGTAATCTTGTTGCCAAAACCAATTTCAACTGGTCATCCAACCTCACTTTTTGGAGAAACCGCAATAAAGTAGTTGAACTATATGGGGATGATGTTGATGGAGACGGAGTTGAAGATGATGATATTGCCAACAGCTTGTTTATCGGTGAGTCCTTAGGAGCAATATATGGATACAAATATATAGGCGTAGTGCAGGAGGATGATACTGAATACACTTCTGCAAATGGTGCCCAGGGTGGGGACCCTATGTTCGAAGATTTGGACGGTGATGGTATTATCACAGCTGAAGACCGCATGATTTTGGGTGTAAGCAAGGAGAATTTTAGAATGGGCCTTTCCAATACTGTCACTTACAAAAATTTCAGTTTATATGTTATGCTGTCTGGGATTTTCGGTGGTGGCGGTTTTTACCAAAAAGCCAATCCCTTGCACAACTCATTTCGCAACCGGTTTGATACAAACGAGATAGACCATGACTGGTGGACACCGGAGAATAAAAGTGAAGAATACCTTCGCCCCGATTATATAGGTGGCCGCTACTTAGGGTTACAGTCCAGGGGATTTGTCAGGATTCAGGACATTACACTGTCGTACAAGCTACCTCAGAATGCCTTAAGTAAAGTGGGTATGAGCTCCGCGCAGGTTTATACCACAGTGAAAAACCTTTACACATTTTCCAACTGGTTTGGTGGTGGAGATCCTGAAGAAGGTGTTTCTGCCTTGAGTGGTACACTACCAGTGCCCACAGTGTACTCTTTGGGGCTAAATGTTAGTTTTTAGAATTGTAAAAAGAAAGTCATGAAAAACATAAATATCAAAAACTTCTTATTGTTCTCAATAATCGCAATATGCGGGATTGGGTGTAATGATGACGAATTTTTGGACACTCCTCCAAAAACATTTTATACAACTGACAATATTTTTAGTTCGGGGGCGCAAGTAGAACAAGCCTTGATCACCATATATGAGCAGGATCGTGAGTTGAGGACCGCAGATAATTTATATAGAAGGGGCATTATGCAGGGAAAAGGAACTGATGTAATGGTTAGCCCGGCATTTAGGAGAAACCTGAATTTTAGTGATTATTCAATCATTAATGCCGACTTTGGTGACTTACGTGCGCTTTTTGATGATCATTACAAAATGATTTCCTATGCCAATACAGTATTGGCTGCTGCCGAATTGCCACATGTTTCTTTCGAGTCGGAGGAGTCAAAAGCATATATTACCGCACAGGCCCGCTTTTTTAGGGCAAAAATACATGGTTCGTTGGCCCAGCTTTGGGGCAATGTATCTATCGTCGATGAAGTAACTTCTGATTTGAGGTTTGACTATCCGCAAAATTCAAGAACAGAGATATATCAGTTTGCAATCGATGAACTGGAAGCCGTACTGGATGACCTGCCTGAAACAACCAATCAGCCAGGACGGGTAGTTAAAGGGGCTGCCCAACATTACCTGAGTGAGTTTTATTTAAGCTTAGGCACAGAAACTGGAAATAATGCTGATTTTGATCAGGCTATAAAATATGCTTCTGATATCATAGATGGAGGCACTTACTCCCTTATGACCTCCAGATTTGGAACCAGGTTAAACGAACCTGGAAAAGATGTATATTGGGATTTGTTCAGGCAGGGAAATATCAACTATGCCGATGGCAACACAGAGAGCATCTGGACATATCAGTTCGATTTAGGAGCGTTTCTTGCGGGTGATGGCCAGTCTAGGATCGAACATCCCCGGCACTGGGCCCCCGTCCTCAGGGTGATTGAGGGTTTTGACGGGGTTTTGGAAGATGCCGGAGGTCGTGGCGTGGCATATTATGCACCTACTCCATTGACAGAAACCATCATCTGGGACGCTTCAATTTCAGCAGATGATATACGGGGTTCCGAGACTAATATCAGGAGGACATTCTATTATAATGACCCTAACTACCCCGATCGATTTGGAGAGGTCATCCCACAAGAAGCCATCGACGCTGCAAACGCTTCATTGGCTGGCTCGGTTTATCCGGTATATGAAAAATTCACGACCGATCAATTTGAAGGGCTGGATGATGGACAAAATCGAAGCAATATTTTTAGGGATAGATATGC
This sequence comes from Cyclobacteriaceae bacterium, assembly GCA_040222275.1. GTDB lineage: Bacteria > Bacteroidota > Bacteroidia > Cytophagales > Cyclobacteriaceae > CAXBNB01. Next base: position 102,944 of record JAVKDJ010000094.1, on the reverse strand, counting down.
CATTAGGTTACCGGAAACCATTCTTCTTAGGGCAGAAGCTTATCACAGAAAAGGTGACAATGCCTCTGCTGCCGATGACATAAACATGATAAGGAATAGGGCACAATGCTCCATCCTGGCTACTCCCGGTGACGTGGATATAGATTATATATTGGATGAGCGGGCAAGGGAACTGTTTGGCGAGGAAAGTAGGTGGAATACATTGTTAAGAATGGGTGGTACAGTGGCTGTTGACCGTATTAGGGCATATGCAAAGCACGATTGGACTACCACTTCCCTAACGTTCGATTTCAATTTATTTCCAATTCCCCAACAGGCCATAGACAGGAATAAAGATGTTGTGTGGACACAAAATCCGGGATGGAGGGATAGATAGTTGTTTGAGTTCGTAAAATATTACCCTGGTTGGTTTTTAATTAAACACTGAGCGGGGTAATATTTTTTTGTAAAAAATCCAAGCGTTACCATTTAAAAACCAAAATGTTAAACCGATAAATTCCTGTAAAAATCAAGTGGCTGACTTTATGGTTCCACCCACATTTTTTAGCAAATTTACCAACTCACTGCCTTTTACTCGAGATTTTCCCTATCATTGCCGCCCCAAATCAATCCTGCCTAATATCCTTGAATATTGGTTGGGATTGGTTTCATTTGTGTAGATTGTACAACCATTAACCTTAAAACATTTCTAACTTGGGGGGAGAGTTGACATAGATGTTGCAAAATTTCTATCCGGGAACAAGCGCGCCTTTGAGAGGATATACAAGCGCTACTACCCCGAATTGTACAACTATGCGCGCCAGTTTCAAATAGACCATGATGCCTCAAACGACTGCATCCAGGACGTTTTCCTGGAGATATGGAATTCGCGCAAACGCTTGAAAATCACCTCCATCAGGCCGTATTTGTTTATTAGTGTCAGAAACAAGATAACCAAATACAGATCCAGATCGCTACAGGAGCAGTTAAGGGCCGAAAAATATCAGCAGGAAGAGTTTGAGGTAAAATACAACCCGGCCAAAATCCGCTCGGATGCCGAAAACAAGAAAGAACTGGAGAAAAAACTTCAGTCTGGAGTGGAAAAGCTCAGCCCAAGGCAAAGGGAAGTGCTTTTTCTTATTTTTTACAACAACATGAGCTACGCCGATGCGGCCAAAATCCTGGGCATCAAGGTGAAAACCGCTTACAATCAGGTGCACAAGTCTATTAATGACCTCAGGGAATTCCTGGTAACACTGCTGTTGCTGCTACTGTTGTAGGCTGTCTCCAGAAAAGCAGGTGTGTTGCAGCCTGCCATTCATGAATAGTTTTGCCTGTAACAGTCGCACAAAATACCCAATTGCCGCTCCCAGAAATTTTTTTTTGAAAAAAAACAAAAAATCCATGGGCAATTCCTGATGGGCCGAACTCTTTAATGTAGGGAGGCGAAAATATGTCCCCACAAACCAAGAGAATTTGATGGAAGATCATAAAGATTATTTGAAAAATGAATGGTTTCAGCGCTGGGTAGCAAAGGATGATGATGAAGAAGCCAACAATTATTGGAAAAGCTGGATGGAGGAAAACCCGGCTTTGAAAAAAGACCTAATCGAAAACAGGGAGTTGGTAAGGTCCATGTCGTTTGAAGAACACACCGTTGGAGACGACCACATCAACGATTCCTGGCATGAGGTCAGGGACAGCATCAACCAAACCTACCATCTATTTAGCATCAAAGGTGCAGTGAAAATAGCCGCTGCAATCGCATTGCTTCTGGCTTCCATTTTTATATGGCAAGGAAATATTAAGATCAAAACAGACGGGCACCATCTTGCTGATGAAAAGTCGATTGTAAAACATGCCGAAAAGGGCACCAAGCTCACAGTACAGTTATCGGACGGTACCAAAATCAAACTAAACGGGGGCAGCAAATTGATTTACCCAGAGGTATTCGGGAGCCAGAGCCGCGAAGTTGAGTTGGTGGGAGAGGGCTTTTTTGATGTAGCCCATGAAAAAGACCGCCCTTTTATAGTGAAAGCAGGTAAGATCAATACTACGGTATTGGGAACCAGGTTTGCCGTAAATGCCATGAACGAGGATAAAGTACAGGTGGCACTGGTATCGGGCAAGGTGAAAGTGGAAAACAAAAACCATGAAGACAATGGCTCCTCCTGTAATACCATGTTGCTGGAGCCAGGAATGAAAGCCATCTACTCCGACAACTGCCTTCAGCGATCCAAGATTGACAAACTCATGGACCTGGGGTGGAAGGATGGCATCATTGCCTTCGAAAATAGCAGCGTAAGGGAAGTGGCTTCCCGCCTGGAGCAGTGGTATGGCGTTAGCATACAACTAAAGCATGCTGAAAAAATATCCAGTTCATTCAACGGGGTGTACAAAAACGAAACCCTGCCCAATGTACTGAACAGTATTGCGCACTCATTAAATTTTACCTATAAAATCAATAAGAACACAGTTTATATCAATGGAATTTAAACCAAAATATATGACAGATACGAGCTAAAAAAAATCGGCAGCACTCTAGGAAGTGAACTGCCGAATAAAATCTTGATCCCAAAACCATTTCCCCAGGTGTCGGCAAACAGTTAGGAAAACGGTAGCGGGCAAAAATTTTTGTTAAACGTAATTGTACAAAATTATGGAATTAAACTATTTACAGCTAATAAAATTGCTATCAAAATACACATTATATGGCATTTTAATACAGACGTGCTTTTTAACATTCCTACTAGCTGGCAATGGAGCCGCACAAAACAAGAGTGTTAAAGAAGTTTATATCAATGTATCGGACTCCTACAACACAGTGGAGGAGGTTTTCAAGTCAATTGAAAACCAAACAGAATTTGAATTTGCATATTCGAAGAAAAACCTATCAAAAAACAAAAACATAAAACTAACTTCAGGCAAACGACCAGTTGATTTGGTCTTGCTAGAGATATCAAAAGAGTTTGGATTAAAATTCAAACAAGTAAACAAGAGTATTTCTGCCTCGAAAATCAATAAACATGAAAAAGATGGCAACCTCGAAAGGGTGGAAATCCTGGCAGATGTGACCATCTCTGGAAAAGTGACCGATGAGAATGGAGAAGGGCTGCCCGGTGTGAGTATTGTTGTGAAAGAAACTACGACTGGTACTACCACCAATATAGAAGGCAACTACAAAATGAATGTACCAGAAGGGGCAGTGCTCACTATTTCTTTTGTAGGGTATGTGACCCAGGAAGTTACCGTAGGCAACCAGACGGTAATTGATGTGAACATGGAATTGGACGCACAGCAACTGGAAGAAATAGTTGTGGTGGGGTATGGTACGCAAAAGAAAGTAAACCTAACAGGGTCAGTAGCAGCGGTTAGTGGCGATGTACTGGACAATAGGCCTATTGTAAGTGTAGGACAAGGATTGCAAGGGGTAATTCCCAACCTGAACGTGGACATAAGGAATGGTGACCCGGCTGCAGCCATTAACTTCAACATTAGGGGGTATGAATCAATAAACGGAGGTAATCCCCTGGTATTGGTAGATGGAGTGCCCATGGACCTCAACAAAATCAACCCAAATGACATCAAGAGTATCAGTGTTTTGAAAGATGCTTCTGCCGCAGCTGTATATGGTGCCAGGGCAGCTTTTGGTGTGGTGCTTGTTGAAACCAAAGAAGGAAAATCAGGCAAAATGAAAATCAGCTTTGGAGCGGATTTCGCTGCAGCCAAGCCCATCATGTTTGTTGATCCTGTAACAGATCCTTATGCCTATGTACAGGCAAGAATGCTGGCCAATCAGCGTACCAACGGCAATGATGGTTTTGACCAGGATATGATAGATGGCACCAAAAGGTACAGCGAAAATCCTACAAAAGAGAATGAGTGGGGTGTTTATAATGGTAATTTGCGTTTTTATGGATACAACAACTATCAGGAAAGGATATTGGCGGACTATTCCCCTCAGCAGCGTTATGACATGACCATTTCCGGTGCTACAGATAAGTCATCTTATTATGTGTCTTTCGGATACTTGAATAAGGATGGATACTTAAAAAATAGTGAGAAAAACGAAAAATTCAAGCGTTACAATGCATTGATCAAGGGCGATGTGGAAATCAACGATTGGTTGAAGCTGGATTCTAGAGCCTTGATAACCACAGAAAAGAGTGATAAGCCACATTTCTACAACTGGGATGTGAACATCAATACTTTTGCCAGGGTAAATCCCTTAAACCCTATTGCGTTCCCGGATTTGGATTTCTATTTAACTCCAGGGGACAAAGAAGACTATGCACAATACCAGGGCATGTATTTCCAAAGCGTAAACTTCCTGCCATACCTGGAGCAGGGCGGACGTGATACCTGGAGGAGAAATGATGTCATCCTGACCCAGGGGGCTAATTTCACGCCTATCAAGGGGTTAAACATCAGGGGTGAGTTTTCTGCCAACCTTACATACCGCGACGATCAGGATGTGAGGAGTAAGGTAGATGTGATAGAAAACATGGACCTGGCTGCACTTCAAATTGGAAACGGGTTCAGTGCCACTGACTATATTGACAACCGTTCCGACAATGACCAATATTATGTGATCAATACTTATGCTGACTATACCATAGATCAATTTGACGGACATTATTTCAAAGCCATGGTTGGGTTCAACCAGGAATGGGGAAGATTTCAATTCATCAGGTCAAGGGCATTCAGTTTGATTACCCCGGCCATTACTGACCTGAATGCAACTACTGGTAACCAGGAGACTTATGGAGGCAAAGAAGAAGTTTCCCTGCGTGGGGTATTTTATCGTTTGAACTATAGTTACAAAGACCGATATCTCATAGAATTGAATGGCCGATATGATGGCACTTCGAGGTTTCCTAAAGATGACAGGTTTGGTTTCTTCCCATCTTTTTCAGCGGCTTGGAGGGTTTCCAACGAGGCATTCATGAGCCAGACATCCAGCTGGTTGGATAACCTTAAAGTACGTGTGTCAGTGGGGACATTGGGCAATCAATTGTTGTTCAATGGCAACTCACCTATTTACTACCCGGCCATTCCTACAATGGGATCTGCTACTTCTCCATACATGATGAGTGCCGGATCAAGGTCTCCTTATGTTTCTGCCGCCGGATTAGTTAGCCCCACCCTGACCTGGGAATCTGTTACGAGTAAGAATATTGGATTAGACTTCACGATGTTAAACAATCGATTGGATTTTACTTTTGATATCTACTCAAGGGAAACCAAGGACATGCTGACCGATGTGGAATTACCTGATATATTGGGTACGGATGCACCAAAAGCCAATGCGGCTGATTTGAAAACCACAGGTTGGGAAATCTCTGCCACCTGGAGGACCAAAGTGAATTCCAACTGGGATTACGGCATCACACTGGCTTTGGCTGATTCAAAAGCGAAAATAACGAAGTACGACAACCCTACCGGATCCCTGAGTGAGAGATACGTAGGCCAGACTATTGGTGATCGATGGGGCTTTGTTACCGAAGGTATTTTCCAAACCCAGGATGAGATAGATAACGCACCAACTCAAGATAAAATACCCGATGGAAACAACTGGAGGCCTGGTGATATACGCTATGCCGATTTAAATAACGATGGAGAGATTTCCAAAGGCAGCAATACCCTGGATGATCCGGGGGACCAGGTAATCATTGCCAATGAAAGGCCCAGGGGCAACTTCGGTATTACCGGTAATGTGGGCTACAAAGGATTTTCATTGTCTATGTTTTTCCAGGGGGTGATGCAGTACCAGTACTGGCCTCCAAATGGCAACTGGGTAGCATTCTATCCTTTCAACGCAGGTCATGTGGAGAACTATTACCTGACCGATACCTGGAGCGAAACCAACAGGGATGCCTATTTCCCTGCACCGCACGTTTCCACCAATACCAAGCAAAACGTACAACCACAAAGCAGGTATGTACAAGATGGCTCTTACATTCGCCTGAAAAACCTGACACTCAATTACAGCATCCCAGCCGATGTTTTGAGCAGAGTAGGCATGAGCAATGCTTCGATTTATGTTTCTGGTATGAACTTGTTTGAATTCACCAACATGCGCAAGCCACTAGACCCTGAAGTAAGGCCAACACTGACCCAGGAGTACTACAAACAACGAATTTATTCGTTGGGCTTGAAAGTGTCATTTTAAGTAACTATTAAAGGAAAACGAAATGAAAAATTATATAATAAAAGCATTTATGGTAGTCGTTGCAGCACTACTGTCCTTTAGTTGCAACGATGAATTTTTGGACAAAGCACCACTAGACCAGATCAGTAACGAGTCTTTTTGGAATACAGAGAATGACCTGTTGGTTTACAACAACAGTTTGTACAATTTGGCCCGAAATGACGACAATGTGCCGATTTTCATGGCACATGACGATGGGTTCGACAGCCACCGCTATGGTATATGGTACATGGACGGATTTTCTGACAATACCGCGCCCAGGCATTCCAGGCACCTTAACTATCAAAAAGTAAGGGCCGGGGCACATAATATACCCGACAACCCATTTTGGTATGGTTATAAAGGCTGGAATTTTGTAAGGGCGATCAATGTGGGCATGGACAATTATGGAAAAGCCCAGGTGACAGATATAGTACGCAACAAGTACATAGGGGAAGCACGCCTGATGAGGGGTTGGTTTTATGCCGACAAAATATCCAAATTTGGAACGGCTCAATGGGTGGATCGCGAGCTCAATGTAGATGACGAAGATATATTGTATGGTACTCGAGATGAGAGGGACTTTGTGATGAACAAAGTGTTGGAAGATTTGAATTTTGCCACCACGTGGATTCCGGATGATTGGGGGGATGGCAATGCACCTGGAAGGTTGAACCGCTGGGGGGCACTTCTTGTGAAATCCAGGGTAGCCCTTTTTGAAGGCACCTGGAGGAAGTACCACGGATTGTCGGGTGCAGATGCCTGGTTGACCGAAGCGGCCAATGCAGCCAAAGAATTGATGGATGACGGGCCGTATTCCTTGTACGAAAGTGGCGACCCAACAAACTCATACAATGCCATTCATCGAATGACTGATGTATCGGGTAATCCGGAAGTGATCTATTGGAGAAGGTACGAAAGGGGTATTTTCACCAACCACGTGCAGAGTTATCACAGAGGGTACAATGGAGGTGCTACCAAGAGTATGGTGGAAGACTACCTATGTACAGATGGTCAACCCATTACACTCTCTCCCTTGTATTTGGGTGATGAAGTGTATAAAAACATCTTTGAAAATCGAGATCCGAGGTTAAGGCAAACTGTTCTTCACCCGGATGACCAGCCCATTTATAATTATGGTAATCATAATTTTGATACGTATGCATATCCCCGTATTCAAGGGATGGCCGGTGGGCAGTCGAGTTATACAGGATATCATATCATTAAAGTATTTGAATCAGGTGCAGCTTATGCTTCCTACAACTCTTCACAAACCCCTGCCATCACCATGAGGTTTGCAGAGGCATTGCTCAACTATGCAGAAGCCAAAGCTGAACTGGGAGGAGGTATCATTTCCCAGGCTGACCTGGATATTAGTATCAACCTGCTTCGCGACCGTGTAGGCATGCCACACCTGGATGCCAACCCACCTATGGATCCTAAATATGCTGGTGATGGAATCACTGCTGTTTTGGCCGAGATTCGTCGTGAAAGAAGGGTGGAACTGTTCATGGAAGGTTTCCGGTACGACGACCTGAGAAGATGGAAACAAGGCAAAAAGTTGGAGAATAAAGACTATGGTATGAGGTGGGATGCAGCCAACAAGGCAGCAATCGACCCTTCTGGTGATGTTACTGTTCAAACCGGAACTGTCGATGGGGTAGAATACCTGGAAATTTATAAAGGTACCGACTATGAAACTCCTGTATTTGATGAAAATAAGCATTACCTATGGCCTATTCCTATTAGCGCCATATCACAAAATCCAAACCTGGCCCAAAACCCCGGGTGGAACGAATAATGTGTAAATGGTAGATTTGGGCCATCTTAACGGATGGCCCTTTTTTTACTATCGACCTGAAAAATTTTCCAGATGTACTTAATAATGCGAGTTTGATGAGCATAATAAACGTCCAACGCTTGATATGGGTACGATCTTTATTCATTGAGCATAAATATACAAAGCTCCTAACTTTCGTTGAATGTTATTATTCAGCTATAGTAATGCTAATATTGTACATTCGTAATTGAGATCCTTCCCTTTGGTCAGGATGACAATGCAAGCTTAGTGTGGACATAAGTTCCATCCTTGTCATGCTGAACGTAGTGAAGCATCTCTAACCTAGTTGTAGTAGCTAAATAGTAGCCGTTAAATATTATGTATTTGTTAATGACACCAACATAACTTCTTCTTCCAACATGGAAGTAAAATAAAACACGTCTGAAACTCAAAACACAACCAACCAACCTGATTTTACCAATCAAAAATTAACGTTTAGAGTAAAGACTATGAAAACCAATCCTAATTACCTGCTTTCTTTTTTCTGCCTGATTGTAATGCTTCCTTTGGGTGTATTGGCTCATGGAAATACGTCCATGGATGACGACAAGGAATCCATTCCCAAATTACAAAACCCAATGACGCTTCAATACCTCAAAAAGAAGCTCAGAAAAAGCCAGCCCCGTCTGGTACTCAATTCATCAATTGAGAGAAATTTAAGAAACAAACTGAAATCAGACCCGGTTGTACAAAACCTGTACAAGGCCATACAACTGAATGCGGCAGAAATCCAAAACCAACCATTCCTGGAAAGGATCAAAACCGGCAGGCGCCTGCTTTCGGTATCCAGGGAAATGCTGTACCGGATCAACATGTTGGGTATGGTTTACCGCATTGAAAAAGACCCGAAAATATTGGAAAGGATCAACGGGGAAGTACTGGCAGTCTGCGATTTTTCCGACTGGAACCCTTCCCATTACCTGGATGTGGCAGAAATGTCCATGGCTGTGGCGTTTGCCCTTGACTGGACGGCAGGTGCTTTGCCTGCTGTTACTATTGAAAAAGCCAAAACAGCCCTGATAGAAAAGGGAATTAAACCGAGCTACAATGAAGAAGGAAATACCGGCTGGGTAACTGGCACCAACAATTGGAACCAGGTTTGTCACGGGGGCATGATTGCTGCCTCCATTGCCATCGCAGAAGTAGATCCTGAATTGGCTGCTAAAACCATCAGCCGGGCGCTGGATGGCATGCCACATGCCTTGGTTGAGTATGGTCCCGATGGCGTTTATCCCGAGGGTTCCACCTATTGGGGCTATGGCACCAGTTTTTCGGTGGTCACAGCTGCCATGTTCGAAAGTGCTTTTGGTACTGATTTTGGGTTGGGGGACTACCCCGCATTTAAGGAAAGTGCCGTATTCAGGGCGCTCATGAATGCCCCTTCAGGCTGGTACTACAATTTTGCGGATTGTGGGGACAGGAGGAGTGAAAATGGGGACGTGACTTTGGCCTGGTTTGCTGCTAAAAGCGGTAATGCCAGGTTTTTTGAAAAAGAACGGTTTCTCAGGCCAGCAGAAGAAATAGGTGAACTCAGACGCCTCGATGGGGCCGGTCTTGTTTGGATTTCGCAGTTCAAAAGTGGTGAAGCCGCCGAGTTGCCAAAAGCCTGGAAAGGAGATGGGGCAAACCCGGTGGTCATCTTCACAGGTGGGGCAAATGACCCAGGCCAATATTATTTTGGAGGCAAAGGGGGTAGGGGAACAGTCAACCATGGCAACATGGATGGCGGTTCTTTCATATTCGAACTCAATGGCGTACGTTGGGTAGTAGATCCGGGAAACCAGGGGTACCATGATTTGGAGAAAACTGGTTTCAACCTTTGGGGCAGGTGCCAGGAATGTGAAAGATGGACTTTGCTTACAAAAAACAATTATGGCCATAGCACACTCACCGTAAATGGGCAGTTGCACAAAGTAGATGGCAAAGCGAACATTGTGGACTTCAAAGATGGTGCAATGCCTGAAGCCACTATAGACCTCACGCCAACTTTCGAGGGCCAGTTGAAGAGTGCCAAAAGGAAGTTTACCAAAGACAGCAACACCAGCCTGGTTATTGAAGATGAAATTGAAATTGCAGAAGAAACCGCTATGGTCACATGGCAATTGATGACTACCGCTGATGTAGAAATTGTTAAGGACGGGGCAGTTCTTTCCCAGGATGGCAAAAAGCTTCGGTTGAAAAACCTGTCCCACTCTGAATTGAGCATTTCTGTGGTTTCGTTGTACCCGGCACCACTGGAACTCGACCGCCAGATTGAAGGGCTGAAAAGGCTGGAAATCCGTATTCCTGCATGGATATTGAAGGAAGGAAAAACCAACCTCAAGGTAAGGCTTTCAGCTGAGTAAACCTGGGATTCAACTAATACACATTATCTAATTACAATTTCCGCTATGAAATTTTTTATTACTGGCTTCTGTCTTTTGTTATGCACAGGTTCCTCTGTGGCATTTGAAAAAGACCAGGGTGGCCTGGCTATTGTCAAACAACGGGTGTACAATGAAATTATGCAACCGGATGTAGATGCTGAGGCCATAGAAGAACTTGTCCAAAGCATACAGGAGGGAACCTGGCCCGGTATCAACTATCAGGATGTATCACGCACAGGGTTTCAGCACAGAAACCACCTGTCAAACCAGGTGCAACTGGCCCATGCCTATAAAAAGAAGGGCTCGCCCTACTACCGCAACAAAAAGGTAAAAAGAACCCTTGAACTGGCACTGAAACATTGGACAGACAATGACTATATCTGCGACAACTGGTGGCACAATCAAATTGGCACACCTCATGCCATGGTCACCATGCTGTTGATCATAGGGGACGAACTGCCCAAAGACCTGGTGGACAAGGTGCAAGTCATACTGGGCCGGTCAGTAGTTGATGCGCCGGGGGCAAGGCCCGGAGGAGACAGGATTAAGATAGCGGGGATCCAGGCCAAAAACCTGCTGTTTAATAATGATGATCAATTGTTTGGTGAAATAATAAAGATTATTGAAGGCGAGATCAAATATGTTTCAGGATTAGGTGTCCAATATGGTTATGGCATCAAGCCTTTTTCCAGTGGATTTAGTACAAGGGATGCCAATGGCCGGGGTATGCAGTATGACAACAGCTTTCACCATAGAACCGATGGGGTAAACAACACTATTTCCTACGGGTTGAGCTATTCCGAGGCATTTGTAGAGTGGGCGCTATATACCAATAAAACCAAGTATTCTTTTTCCAGTGAAAAATTGGAGCATCTGGTTGATTACTTTTTGGATGGGATATGCAAGACAGCCGTATATGGCAAATACCCGGATGCCGGGGCAAAAAATAGGAGCATCAGCAGGAAGGGCACTTTGAAAGCTTATAGTGGTACAATGGCCGAACGACTGCTGCTGACAACAGACTATAGAAGGAATGAAATTCAGGAGATTGTGGATATCAGAAACAAGGATGCTAAGCCCACCTTGTCACATGCCACTTTTTTCTGGAACTCTGAGCACTTCAGCTTTCAGCGTCCGGGTTTCTTCACTTCAGTCAGGATGTATTCCACAAGGGTGCACAACATGGAACAGCCCTACAACAGCGAGGGGCTGTTGAACCACCACAGGGGCGATGGCACCAATCATATCAGTATTTCGGGAGAAGAATATTTTGACATAGCCCCCGTATTTGATTATCAAAAAATACCAGGGGCGACTATCCTGCAAAAGCCTGAGCTCCCCTCTGAAAAGGAGATACAAAAACTTGGGGTGACAGAATTTGTGGGTGCAGCTACCGATGGCAAATATGCAGCGGTAGGATTTGATTTTAAGAGCCCGCATGATCCATTATGTGCCCGGAAATCCTGGTTCTTTTTTGACGATGAATATGTGTGCCTTGGTGCAGGTATTTCTTCCAAAAGTGACAACACAGTGGCCACTACATTGAACCAGTGCCTGCTAAATGGCGAAGTGATGGTTTCGCAATCTGCCAAGAATTCGGTGCTTCCAAAAGACGAAAGTAAACTGGAAAATGTGGATTGGGTGTTCCATGGTGGCGTGGGTTATGTTTTCAAAGAGCCAGCTACCCTGCACCTTAAAAACAACGAAACTACAGGAGCCTGGTTCGACATCAGCAAGCAGAGCACTTCCTCGAAAGAGCCCATTACCCTCGATGTATTTAAACTGTGGCTGGACCATGGTGCAAAATCCATGGATGGCAGCTATGAATACATCGTAGTGCCGGCTACTTCCATAGAAACATTGGATCAGAATGCTTCCAGGGACAATGTCAATATATTGACCAATACCCCCGATGTGCAGGCTGTTGAACATCGGTCGCTCGGTATATGCCAGGCAGTATTTTACAAAGCAGGTAAAGTGGAGTACTCCAATGGCCTTGTGCTGAAAAGTGATGGCCCGGCAATAGTAATGCTCAAAAAAGAAGGTGAAAGGGTAGCAGCCATCACCGTTTCAGACCCCAACAGGGAGGCAGAAAAAATACATCTCTCAGTATCCGCAAAAATAGACAAAGAAGGAGAGGGTTTTAGGGCGTCATGGAGCGAAAACGATCAACTGAGCTATGTTGCTATCGACTTGCCACAGGGCGATCTGGCCGGAAAAAGTGTGACGATAGAATTATAAATTATGCCAGTGAACCTAATTATATCTAATACCTGCCGGATACTTGTTTTCATGCTATGGTTTGGGGTTTTCTCTTGTACTCAACAGCGGGATAAACCCATCGTGATTGATGAGACCGGAAATGCAATCTCGGTTGACCAGAAAATCTTCATCGACTCAGTTTGGGCCGGCCATCCGGTTGGTTTCAGCTTGCTCACCCATGGCAATCGCCAATATATAGCCTATTACAATGCCAACCGCAATATGACAGTTGGACAAAGGCATCTTGATGAACCAGCCTTTTCCCTGTTTACCATGCCGGCTACCAGCCGCGAATCTGCTGGGGGAACCAGTACCGTGTTGGGATGGGATAGCCATAATTACCTCACCCTTGGTATGGACAAAGATGGTTTTATCCACCTTTCGGGAAATATGCACGTGCATCCTGTTACCTATTTCAGAAGTACCAAGCCAGGGGACATTTCTACGCTGACACAGGTAATGGAAATGGTCGGTAAAGATGAGAAAAGGGCTACCTATCCCCATTTTTTGGTATCCAAATCAGGTGAGCTGCTTTATCATTACAGAGATGGGGGTAGTGGCAATGGCAATGAAATTTACAATGTCTATAACACCAACAACAAGAACTGGACACGGCTGTTGGAAACACCCCTTACCGATGGGCAGGGCTTGATGAATGCCTATCAGTCGCAACCAACAGTAAGGTCAGACGGCTGGTACCATGTCTATTGGGTGTGGCGGGATACGCCGGACTGCTCTACCAACCACGATTTGTCCTATATGAAAAGCCCCGACCTGAAAAACTGGTTCAATGCTTTTGGGGACCGTGTGGTATTGCCTGCCACTTTGGATGATAAAAAGACTATAGTTGATCCCATTCCGGCCAGGGGCGGAATCATTAACCTGGCCGCAAAATTATGTTTGGATGAAAAGGATCAGCCATTTTTTGCCTACCACAAATACGATTCGGCTGGCAACCTGCAGTTTTATGTATCCCGAATTGAAGGCGGTGAATGGGCTGGCCATCAGGTGACGAATTGGGATTATCGCTGGGAGTTTTCCGGAAACGGCAGCATCAATAAAGAAGTGTCTATTGATGGGTTCACCAAAAGGAAAGATGGTTATTTTGAACTGAGCTATTGGCACATCAAATATGGCAATGGCACCCTTTTGATTGACCAAAATTTAAACACTGTTGGGAAAGTATTGAAACCAGAGCCTTTCCATAATCAGTTACAGTTGGAAGGGGATTTTCCTGACATGGCTATCCGAACAGCCCATGACTTAGGAGAAAGCAAAGAACAGGGCACACAGTATGTGCTGAAATGGGAGACCATTCCCCGAAACCGGGACAAACCAAGGGAAAAACCCTGGCCGGCCCCCAGTGCTTTGTATTTGTACAAGTTGAAAAAGAACTAGACATTCGTACAAAATGAAAAATATGAAACACCCCTGGATATTGAAGGCTATAATGGGACTGCTTATGTTGACGGAAGTATCAACTATCCTATATAGTCAACCGGTTTGGAAGGATGTACAGTCAGTAGAAGATGTCTGCATAGCCTACCCTAATCAGATGAACGGCCTTCTGACAGCCCTTGATTTGGATTACATAGGCCTTGAAAAAGTGAAGGAGAGCTATGAAAAATCTGACTTGACCAGCGCTTGCCATGAGCTCCTGGCGCATTATAGAAATGGAAACACGGCAACCCATTTGAGAATGGAGTTGCCTGCTGTTTCCAACCGCAGGCTATCCTATGCTGATTCGGTTTTGAAAAATATTTATACCTTTCAGAGGGTGTCAGGGCAGGTGCCACGCCTGGATGCAGGGCAGTTGAAATGGGACCACAATGGCCCGGAAGACGATATCGAATGGGCGTGGGCATTGAACAGGCATTATCCTGTAGCAAGTTTACTATCGGCATATCATGAAACCGGCAATCCGGAATATGCCCGGCACATCGATGGGTTCATCAAGGATTGGATTGTGCATTCCTGGCCATATCCCGACACAAAAAGCAGTACGGCCATGTGGCGTGGTTTGGAAGTTAGTTTCAGGGAAAAGGTTTGGTCAAAGGTGTTTTATACCTTTCTGAATAGTGATTACATCTCGCCAGCCACCCAATTGCTCATACTCAGTGCATTGCCCGACCATGCACACTATGCCCGTAATTTTCATGGCACCACCAATTGGCTCACTATGGAAATGACCGGCCTGGCCACAGTGGCTACTGCATGGCCTGAGTTTAAACAATCAAAAGAATGGCTCGACTACACCCTGGCTCAAATGACCGAAACCCTTAAAGAGCAGGTGTACCCTGATGGGGCACAAACCGAACTTACCACCCATTACCATCGGGTGGCACTCTCTAATTTTTACCTGTACTACACCATTTGCTCCCAGGCTGGGATAGCCTTGCCTGATTATTTTACAGAGCAAATAGAAAGCATGTGGCACTACCTGGCCTATATCATGCGGCCCGATGGCAATGCATTGTTGAACAACGATTCAGATTTGGACTACAACCGTGATCGAATTCTTGATGTGGCCAGGGAATACAATCGCCAGGACTGGTTGTACATAGCCAGCAATGGCAAGG
Organism: Cyclobacteriaceae bacterium; assembly: GCA_040222275.1. Classification (GTDB taxonomy): domain Bacteria; phylum Bacteroidota; class Bacteroidia; order Cytophagales; family Cyclobacteriaceae; genus CAXBNB01. The sequence goes on along the minus strand of JAVKDJ010000094.1, from coordinate 87,728 downwards.
AAGGAACAAAACCTGAAGGCAACCCTTCAATCCTGTTTCCGTGGGCCGGGCACATGGTTTCCCGCAGCGGTTTTGGCGATCAGGCCCATTGGTCTTTCTTTGATGTTGGCCCCTGGGGCAGTGGCCATCAGCACAATGACAAACTGCACCTGTCTGTGTCTGCCTTTGGCAAAGACTTTTTGGTGGATGCAGGCCGGTTTGCCTACAGAGGTGCCGTGGCTGAAAAATTCCGGGGGTATGCCCGGGGAAGCCACGGGCACAATGTGGTATTGATAGATGGCAATGGACAGGAAAGCGGGCCCACGCTGGCAGATGAACCTATTCCGGGTAGCCGGTTTAAAATCACCAATGCTTTCGATTTTGCCAATGCATCCTTCGGAAATTTCAAAAACCTATCGGGAAAAAACGTGCACTCCCGGTCGGTATTTTATGTACGGGATGGGTTTTGGGTGGTAGTGGACAAAATACAAACTGCCGAACCCAGGGACATAGAAACGCTTTGGCATTGGCACCCGCAGTGTGAAGTCACTGTGATCAAAGACGGGGCAGTAATGGGTAGCCATGATGGTGGGAAATTACAAATCATACCAGTGGGAGGAACAAAACAGCAACTACGGACTGTGAAAGGACAGGAAACACCGGAAATACAAGGATGGTACAGTGAGCGATACAATCAATACGAGCCCAATACAGTCAGTATTTATTCCAATCAGGTGCATGGTGGGCACACCAATATCTGGTTGCTCCTGTCATCAGGTTCGGGCGTAAGAAAGGTCAAGGTGAAATTGCTGTCAACTGACAGTAGCGGGGTGAAACTGGAAGTAACCGATAAAACCAAAGGAAGTTGGACACTAGCCATACCCTATCAGGAAAGTGATCAGGCCAGCTTAATATTCAAACCTAAATAATACCCTTTAAAATATCAAATGAAAACTATAAGTCAACATACCATGAAAAAAATCAACTTTTTACTATTGATCGCCTGCCTGCTGACCAGTGTTTCGTTTGCAGATGACAGGAACCTGCTTCAAAAAAAGTCAGATGAAATAGGGATAGCAACCGTACTCATCCAAGATTTTGCAGAACTGAATTTTCCTACCTATAGCAACCGGGCTTTTTGGGAAGGCCTGCCCGGGAAGCTCAAAACCCAATACATTGAAGCTGCAGAGGAATACCTGGATTATGACTGGCCTGTTGTAAAGGCAACCGATTATCTGGAAATAATAAGGTCTGGAGATAGAAAGCAGGAAATGTACAGTGCTCCAAGGGCAGCACTAATGGCTGTGGTAATGGCGGAGCTTGCTGAGGGAAAAGGGCGGTTTTTGGACCAGATCATCAATGGTGTATGGTACTACAGCGAACAAACCTGGTGGGGGTGGTCAGCCCATTTGCCCGATCCAGATGGGCTTCCGGACATCAACCAACCATCCATCGACCTTGGTGTTGGGGAAATAGCCAATATCCTGTCCTGGACCTGGTACCTTTTCAAAGAAGATTTTGATAAAGTTCACCCCCTTATTTCAAAGCGGCTGAAAGATGAGGTCATGTACAAGGCTGTGAAACCGTATTATGAACGCAATGACTTTTGGTGGATGGGCCTGGATGGAGGCCGAAGGGTAAACAACTGGAACCCCTGGACAAACCACAACATGCTCACTGCCATTTTGATACTGGAAGATGATCAGGACAAAAAAGTGGAGGGAGTGCAAAAAGTGATCCGTTCGCTGGATGTGTTCATCAATGGTTATCCCGCCGATGGTGGGTGCGATGAAGGGCCATCCTATTGGGGCAGGGCAGGAGCATCCCTTTACCAAAACCTGGATCTGCTCAAACGTGCCACACAGGGTAAGCTTGATGTTTTTGGCAACCAACTGGTAAACAATATGGGCAGCTACATTTACAAAGCCTACATCGATTACCCCTATTTTATCAACTTTGCTGATGCCGATGCGACCACAGGCAGCCGCCCCCAGATCATCTACAGCTACGGAAGGGAAATAAAAGATTCTGTGATGCAAAAATTTGGAGTTTTCCTGGCCCAAAAGCAGGATTGGGGCAATGAAACACCCAATGGAAAAATAGACGAGCAACTCATGCAACTGATGTTGTTGGAGGAAATGAAAAATGCAGAAGCATCCAATGCGCTGATCAGGGATTTTTGGTTGCCAGATACTGAGGTGGCAGGGGCCCGTGACAAGGAAGGTTCTACAAATGGCTTTTTCTTTGCAGCAAAGGGAGGGCACAATGCCGAAAGCCACAACCACAACGACCTGGGCAATTGTGTGCTGTATTATGACGGCAAGCCCTGTTTGATTGATATTGGAAGGGAAAAATATACGGCCAAAACATTCAGTAGCAGACGCTACGAAATTTGGACCATGCAGTCTGGCTACCACAATGTGCCTACCATCAATGGAGTGGAGCAAATGCAGGGAAGGGAATTTGAGGCAAAAAACACAAGTTTTGCTGCTGATGCCAGAAAGGCCGTGTTTTCAACCGACATATCGGGAGCCTATCAGGAAGAAGCCAGGGTCGGTAAATGGGTAAGGAGCTACCGACTGGACAGGGGAAGGAAGTTTACCATATCGGACAAATATCAACTCAAAGAAGTAGGCAATGGACCTACTACCATCAACTTCGTGACCTATTGTAAAGTGACCAGGAAATCTGACGGGGTACTGGGATTGGAAGGAGATGGCTTTCAGTTGGACATGAAATATAACGCCAAAAAAGTGAGCCCTGAAATCGAGTTTATTGAGGTAACAGACTCGAAACTTAGGGCATATTGGCCGAAAGGAGTCACCAGAGTCACCTTTACGATTGTTAACCCCGCTGTGTCAGGAAGCAACGAAATCGTTTTGTCCAAGCCCTAAACGGGTCATGATTTTAGGTTTAAAAGAGTTGCAGTGCATTAAAAGATAGAGTTATGGTTAGGTTTCAATTGTTCAAAAACGTAACAACATGGTTTTTGATCCTCCTTGTTTTTTCAGCTTGCAGTGAAGATGAACGGCAAAAAGGTCAGGAAGGGGAAAGGGAAACCCACCACCCTTTTCTGATAGTGAAGAAAGAACAATTTCAAGCCCTTAGGGAGAAATCGGGTAGCGAACCCTGGGCTTCTATCAAAGCAGACGCTTTGCAACGGGCAGAAAATGGGAGCAAAACCAGTGCTTATGACTTGCAGTATTATGTAGGTGCTGCTGCCCTGGCCTATATACTTGACGAAGAAAATGAGGAATTGCATGCCAAAAAGGTAAGGGATGCCATTATCGATCAATATGCCGAGTTGGAAGTAAAAGAAGGTGGCAGTTGGGGAGGGGTAGTGCCACCAATGGGAACATTTTTTATGGCTATTCTGGCCCTGGATGTCGTGTATGATGGCCTTAGTCTTTCTGATATACAGGCTTGTGAGCAGGTCATCGAAAGACAAATTTTTAAGATAAACCGCAAGGGAAGCTGGTTGGATGCCCGACTGGGTACTCATGGTACCTGGGACATCTACAAAGGCACAAGGACTACCCCTGATGATGCTTATTTTGAAAGTATTATGGCACAAATCACTGAAGATGGAGTAAGTCCGGTAACGAACCACTATGCCTGGGAACGGGTAGGTGGGGGCAACAGCAGGGTAAGCAAATCAGGTTATATGGACGTGTTGGAATTTACAGGTATAGACCAACGGTACTACCAAAACGAAAGGCTGCAAAAATTCCAGAAGTGGCTGTTTGGTTCCAGTGTAAATTGCTCCCGGGAGATGGCCATATTTGGGGATATGCTCCCCACACAAGGCATCAACAATGATATGCTGCACCGTAGGGTGGTCAATTTTGATATGGAAGCCGCTGCTTATGCGGCCTGGTTTCATAAAGACCGGCCTGCCATCGGCAATATCCTCACCTATATATTGCCCAAATCCGGGCTACCGGAAGCTGTGGTGCCTGAAAGCAAAATCTATGAAAATGGGGGGGCTTTTTTCAGGGAAAATGGGGATGACCCCAATGGCCTGCATGGCGTGTTGTACAACATAAAATCACAGGACGAATGGCACACGCACAACGAAGTAAATGGCCTGGCCTTATCCGGATTTGGCAACAGGATCTTGGTAAATGGAGGGAGGTTGGGCGCACCTACACGCCCCGCACCGCTCAACAATACATTAACCATAAATGGCGAAAACCACGCTACGCGGGTAGGTGGAGGTATTGTGGAAGGGTTTACTACCAATAGTTTGGATTATGCGAAAGGCGATTCGGGTCCATCGATAACAGGTGCCAGCCATTACCGCAACCTCATGATGGTACATGGCAGCCCCGAAGCTACTGCTTATTTTGTTGTGGTAGATGAATTGGAAGCCAGCAATCAGCAGGAAATAAGAAACTACCTGCATCCCGCCAATGAAAGTGAAGTGCTGAGCATAGCAAGTGGCAAGCACTATGAAGCTATGATTGATCACTATCCAACTGTGGAGGGTGCCAAACTTTCCATCTTCTATGCAAGCCCGCCTGCTTCTGTGAATATTGAAAAGGTACCATCGGCAGTCGAAGACAGGTATCCAGGATACCCTTATCACAATAGGTTGGAAGCTATCTACCAAAGCCATGCCGATGGTAAGTTGAACACGGTCACGATCCTGGCGCCATTCAATTCCGAAATACAACGACCTGAAATGACCAGGATTGAGGAAAGCGAAATGACCGGGGTTTTGATAGACCATGGAGAAAACCTGAAGGATGTAATATTGGAATCTGGTAGTGAAACCGAACAGCAATATGGCGATATTACGTTTACTGCCAAGACTGTAATGTCCAGGGACAATTCATCAGCCAATGACTTTTATTTTGCGATGGACGGAACAGGGTTTTCTCATGGAAATGCTGGGTTTTCGTCGGATATGCCAATATCCATCTACAAGGGTAAAAAGCAGGGTGTCATAATTTCATCAGGGGCGAAAGTCAGCCTCAGCGACCCTGGAGTGCAATTGCTGCAATTTGATCCTCCTGTACAAGTCCTGAAATCAGGCGATGGTTTTTTAGAGGTGCTGTTGCCCAACGGCAGGGTGGACTTTCAATGATTTTGTTCTTGTATTTATTGATTGATATTGTGTGCGCACAACCTTTGTGCGGTTTTCTACCCTTTAGAAAGCCCAAATTTGATGTTTCCCCGGTGGTGAAGTAAATCGTATTTTGCGGTTTGCACGACAGTTTCACACAAGATAGTACAGGACGGTTTTCATTTCATTCGCTTTTAACATTAAGGTCAGTTTTCCTGTCTCATTGAAGCTTTGCAGTTTTATGATATTATTGTGATGTGAAGCGGTTGGAGAAGTTGAAATCAATGAAAACCTTACACCTATTATAATCATGACCTGCAGAATACTTTTTGTCATCATTGTCAGTGTTTTTTGTGCTATTAAAAGCCTTGCCCAACCTGGCAAGCCAAATGACAGGCCCAACATCATCTTTATCCTTACCGACGATCAACGCTGGGATGCCCTGGGCTATGCTGGAAATGAGCTGATATCTACCCCGGAAATGGACAAGCTTGCCAAATCCGGTGTGTTTTTCAAGAATGCCATGGTTACCACTCCTATTTGTGCGGCAAGCAGGGCCAGTATATTCAGCGGGTTGTATGAGCGTACCCATGCCTACAATTTTCAGACTGGAGCAATGAAAGATGAATACATGAGGTTGGCCTATCCCAGGCTGCTCAAAGAGTCTGGCTACAAGACGGCATTTTATGGCAAATTCGGTGTAAACTATGCAGGTAAAGACAAACTCTTCGATGAGTATGAGGATTATGACCGGGCGAACCAGTACAAAGACAAGCGTGGATATTATTATAAAAAACTTGGGGAAGACACGGTTCATTTGACACGATATACCGGACAGAAGGCTTTAGACTACCTTGAAAAGGTAGATGGTCAGCAGCCATTTTGTTTGTCCCTGAGCTTTAGTGCTCCACATGCACACGATGGTGCCCCGGAGCAATATTTCTGGCAGACAACCACCGATCCGTTGTTACAGGATATCGAAATCCCCAAAGCAAATATTTCTGATGATAAATACTTCGAAGCTTTGCCAAAACCGGTGAGGGATGGTTTTAACCGGTTAAGGTGGGGGTGGAGATACGATACCCCGGAAAAATACCAGCACAGTGTGAAAGGCTACTATCGGATGATCTCGGGTGTGGATTTGGAAATAACGAAAATCCGGGAGCAGCTGAAAGAAAAGGGTTTGGAACAAAACACTGTCATTATTTTGATGGGCGACAATGGCCATTTCCTGGGGGAAAGGCAATTGGCGGGAAAATGGCTCATGTATGATAATTCTGTGCGTGTGCCTTTGATTATTTACGATCCCAGGGACACCAAGCATCAGGACATTGATGAAATGGCACTGAATATTGACGTACCAGCCACCATGCTCGACCTGGCGGGGGTGAAGCAACCGGAAACCTGGCAGGGAAAAAGCCTCATGCCCATTGTTTCTGCCCAAGCTAAAGATTTGAATAGGGATACAGTACTGATTGAGCACCTTTGGGAGTTTGAACACATCCCTCCAAGTGAGGGCGTCAGGACTTCAGAGTGGAAGTATTTCCGGTATGTAAACGATAAGTCATCAGAGGAACTTTACAACCTCAAAAAAGACCCAAGAGAGGTAAAAAACCTGGCGGGTAACAAAAAGTACAAAGAGGTATTGGCCAAGCTTCGTAAAAAGACCAACGAGCTTATTTTGGAATTGGGGGATGAGTCCACTGTGGCTCCTGACCAGCTCACGGTTGAGTACATCAGGGAGCCGTCAAAGGTAAAGGTAGTTGACACTACACCGGAATTTGGATGGAAGGTGCCTGATGGGGCCGTGTTTCAGTCAGCTTATCAAATATTGGTGGCTACCTCAAAGGTGAATATTGACAACAATATAGGTGACATGTGGAACAGTGGCCAGGTGAGGACAAACAACTCATCAAATGTGGGCTACAGTGGCAAGGCGCTGAATGTGGGGGGCAAATATTACTGGAAAGTAAGGTTGTGGGATGAGCACAACCGGTTGGGCAATTATTCAGAAGCCCAGGTGTTTCAGTTGGGAAATGCCAACGGTGAATTGACTACTCCCAACTTTTTCCAAATTGAAAGGATCAAACCAACTAAGCTGTTGGAAACTTCAAAAGGAGCTTATTTCATAGACTTTGGTAAAGATGCTTTTGCCACTTTAGAATTCGATTATGTCGCTCCTGCAAATGACACTTTGATCGTCAGGCTTGGTGAAGACCTGGAAAATGGCCGGATCAATAGAAACCCAATTGGGAACATAAGGTATCAGGAACTGAAAGTGGCTGTGAAACCAGAGCAGAAAAACTATAAACTTTCCATTACACCAGACACACGAAACACCCTTCCAAATAAAGCAATAGCCTTGCCCGATTCTTTTCCGGTGTTGGTGCCTTTCAGGTATTGCGAAATAGAAAATGCCCAAAGCCAGGTTTCAATAGAAGACTTTACCCAGGTAGCCTACTTCAACTACTTTGACTACAATACCAGCGGCTTTACCAGTTCAGATACGGTACTGAACCAGGTATATGATTTGTGCAAATACTCCATAAAAGCAACGACCTTTTCTGGATTATATGTAGATGGCGATCGCGAGCGGATCCCTTATGAGGCTGATGCCTACCTGAACCAACTGAGCCACTATACTACCGACAGGGAATATGCCATTGCCCGCAGGACAATCGAGTACTTCATGGAGCACCCTACCTGGCCTACTGAGTGGCAGCAGCATGTAGCACTGCTGCTATATGCCGACTATATGTACACCGGCAATACTGAACTGGTAGAGCAATATTACGAAGATTTGAAGCACAAAACGCTTTATGAGCTATCCAATGAAGATGGTCTGATCACTTCCGAAAAGGTGACGCATGAATTCATGTTGAAACTTGGCTTCAAAGAAGGATACAAAAAACCGTTGACCGATATAGTAGATTGGCCTTCAGCAGGGTGGGGTGGGGATCCCAATAATAAAGGAGAACGTGATGGCTATGTTTTCAAGCCATATAGTACAGTGATCAATTCCTTTTTCTACCAAAACATGAGGATTATGGCAGAGTTTGCTCAGGTACTTGGAAGAACGGATGAGGTACTGGATTTTGAGTTTAGAGCGGCCAGGGCCAAAAAAGCGATCAACGAGCAAATGTTTGACAAAGAACGAGGCATCTATGTGGACGGTATAGGCACAGACCATGCCGCCCTGCATGCCAATATGCTACCGCTGGCATTTGGCATTGTTCCGGTAGAGTACATTGATTCTGTTGTGGATCATGTAAAGTCCAGAGGGATGGCTTGCAGCGTTTATGGTTCGCAATTTTTGATGGACGGACTTTACAATGCCGGCGAAGCAGACTATGCACTGGAATTGCTGGCAAGCACTGCCAAAAGGAGTTGGTACAACATGATCCGGGAAGGCTCCACCATTACCATGGAGGCCTGGGACAATATCTACAAAAACAACCAGGACTGGAACCACGCCTGGGGAGCTGTACCAGCCAACGCGATACCAAGGGGCTTGTGGGGCATACAGCCAAAAACACCTGGATTTGGTGTAGCCCGCATTAAACCACAATTGTCAACACTCAAACATAGTGAAATCAAAGTGCCTACACTTTTGGGGGAAATTAACGCAAAGTACAAGCGTGTCAGCGGTCGTATGCAAACTTATGAGGTTGAATTGCCTGCGAACATGCTCGGTGAATTCGAATTGTCGGAATCAGGCGGCAGTGTGGTAACGTTGAATGGCGAAAAAGTTAACCCCGCCTTTGGTTCGATACGCCTGGGGCCTGGTTTGAACAAAATTGAGATAAAAGTGAATTCGTTTTAAAAACCTGGGATGCGCCACCTTCGGGTTTAATCCAATCCCAAGGGTGGTGCATTTTTTTAATCAAACCCAGGCTTTTGGTTTATGGCTTTAGTTGGTATCCAATTTCAAAAATATCAATTGCCCTCCAAATCTTCAGAATTTCCCAAAAACTAGCCCTGTTATGAGTAGAAAAATTCCAATTTAGACATAGCTTTGTCTAAAGGGTACTGTGTCACAACTACAATTAAATAGCGACTTGTCTGATGGTTTTGAGGAAAGAAAAACCTGGTTCGCTGATGTCATAGTGCCTATTCCAATTCCAGGAGCCTATACCTATCGTGTTCCGCAGAAATTTGAGGAGGCTGTGTCTAAAGGTTGCCGGGTAATCGTGCAATTTGGGCGAAGAAAGGTATATACCGGAATCATCGCCAAAGTGCACAACCAGCCACCGGCCAACTATGAAGCCAAGTATATTTTGGATTTGTTGGATGATGTACCTTCGGTTAATGACCTTCAACTGGATTTTTTTCGATGGATCGCCCAGTATTATATGTGTACTTCAGGCGAGGTGTTCAATGCGGCATTGCCCAGCGGTCTGAAACTGACCAGCCAGTCTTTTGTGCAACTCAACCCTGAATTCAGCCACGAGCACGATTATACCGAAAAAGAAACTATTCTGATCGAATCACTGACCAATACGGACAAGCTTAGTTACGATGAAGTGTCCGAATTACTTGGTATTAAACAGATTCATCCTGTATTGAAATCTTTGATCCAAAAGGACAGCATTTACCTCTTTGAACAGGTAAAGGACAAATACCAACCTAAGAAAGTAAAAAAGGTCAAGCTCAAACAACTTTATGTTGAGCAAGAAAAAGCACTTGAATCCCTTTTTGAAACCCTGGAAAAAAAGATAAAGCAACAGGAGGTCCTGTTGAAATACCTTTCTCTTGTTCCTTTGGACAAAGGGGGAAAGCCAAAGAATCCAGGCCTACTCAAGTCAGAATTTTTACAGACGGGGGTGTCAGAGTCTTCGCTCAAGACATTGGTTAAAAATGGGATTTTCGAAGAGTATGAAGAGTTTGTTTCCCGTTTTCCGGAAATAGAGCATTCGGGGCAAAAGGTGGTGTTGTCCGATGCACAGGAAACCACGAAAAAGGCCATTCTCCAAAATTTTGAAACCAAAACAGCGGTGCTGCTGCATGGTATTACCGGCAGTGGCAAAACAGAGATTTATATCTCCCTCATCCAAGATGCACTGGCCGCAGGGGGACAGGTTCTGTATTTACTTCCCGAAATTGCCCTTACTACCCAGATTGTGAGTCGCCTGAGAAGGGTATTTGGAGATGCTATGGGCATTTATCATTCCAAATATTCCGACAATGAAAGGGTGGAAGTATGGCAGGGTGTGCAGTCGGGTAGGTTTTCGTTTGTAGTAGGAGTGAGGTCTGCCATATTCCTACCCTTCAATTCCCTGTCGCTGATTGTGGTAGATGAAGAACACGAGCCGTCTTTCAAGCAATTCGACCCGGCACCAAGGTATCATGCCCGTGATTTGTCTATAGTATTGGCCAACCTGCACCAAGGTAAAGTACTGCTGGGTACGGCAACACCCGCCCTTGAAACCTACGAAAATGCCCTCTCAGGCAAGTATGGTTTGGTAGAAATACAAACGCGATATGGCAAGGCTCAATTACCGGAATTTATACTGGCCGATATTCAGCAGGAAAGAAAACGCAAGACATTAAAGGGGGATTTTACCTCTACCCTGATTGCGGAGATGGAAGGTGTATTGGAAAGGGGGGAGCAAGCCATTCTCTTTCAGAACAGACGCGGCTACTCTCCGTACATTTCCTGCAACGATTGCGCCCACGTGCCCAAATGCGAAAACTGTTCGGTAAGCTTGACCTACCACATGTATTCCAATACCCTGAAATGCCATTATTGTGGCCATCAGGAGGCTGTACCACAAGTTTGCCCGGCATGTAATTCCACCGGCATTCGTACCGTTGGCTTTGGTACGGAAAAATTGGAAGAGGATCTGAAACTGCTCTTTCCTCAGGCCAACATCCAGCGTATGGACCAGGATACCACACGGAGCAAGTATTCTTACCAGACAATTATTGATCGTTTTGAAAAAAAGGAAACAGACATATTGATTGGTACCCAAATGGTGAGCAAGGGACTGGATTTCGACAATGTGTCCCTGGTGGGTGTCTTTGATTTCGACAGGATGATCCATTTTCCTGATTTTCGTTCTTTCGAGCGGGCGTTCCAACTGGTGACCCAGGTGAGTGGTCGTGCTGGCAGGAAGGAGAAAAGGGGCAAGGTAATTATCCAGGCGTCTGAAGTCAATAGCCCAATATTGGATCAAATTATTAGGAATGATTACCAGAGGTTTTACCAGGGGGAAGTGCTGGAAAGGGAGAGGTTTTCATACCCACCATATTTCCGGTTGATAAAGATCGTATTCCGCCATAAGGAAAAAGAGATAGTAGAAAGTGCTGCCAACAGATATGCCAAAATGATTTCCCCGGAAATAGGCAAGAAGAGGATACTGGGCCCTCAGGAGCCTGTGATATCCCGCATCCGCAACATGTACATTCGCGAGATATATATCAAAGTGGAAAAGCAGGGCATAAACGTGAACAAGGTGAAGGAAATCCTGTACCTGAAATCTAATGAACTCCAGAAAGTCAAGAAAATGAACGGATTGAGGGTGGTCTTCGATGTTGATCCCGTTTAGGATGGTAAAGGCACAAACCTTTAGGAACTACTTTTTAGAAAGTAGGATGCCCATTAGAACTCTACCAACGACCACTCAAAGCGTCATGTCGCAATGCAATGAAGACATCTTTGCCGAAAAAAGAACTGTCCAATTGGTAAAGATTCCTTCCTGCCTCGCCGAAGGCGGGCGCTTTGCTACGGAATGACTTCCCCGAAAGTGGTGCAAAACTTCAAACATCTTTTTTGAAAACTAAATTAGACTTTTTCTTGATACCCCGTAGAAGTTCTGCTTGATCCGGATTATTCCTTGAGGTTCGAGGGTTGAAACATTACAGGTTTTTCTATCAAGCAAAACAAATTGGATTAGCCCTACTTTGTCAGATTATAAACCTTCGCCCCCGTTTCGTGTCTTCACAAACGGGAATCATATTTGAGAATGTTTGTGAGGACATCAGCCTGTCGGCAGACACGGCAAACATTGGCGTTATGGGCAAATGTGACAAAGTAGGTTTAAGCCAATTCCTTCAAATCAACCGGGACTACTCTCGACACGCCCTGCTCTACCATCGTAATGCCATAAATGATATCGGTAGAGGCCATGGTGCGCTTGTTGTGGGTAACAATGATAAATTGAGACTCGCCCGAGAAGTTTCGGATGATGTTGTTGAATTTGTCAATGTTGGCATCATCTAATGGGGCATCTACTTCGTCAAAAATACAGAATGGGGCGGGCTTCAGCAGGTAGATGGCAAAGAGAAGTGCTGTAGCCGTCAGGGTTTTTTCCCCACCGGAAAGCTGGTTGATGCTCAAGGGCCTTTTGCCTTTTGGCCTGGCGATAATGTCGATGGAAGAGTCCAATGGAGCATCCGGGTTGGTGAGTTTAAGGTCGCATTGGTCTTCATCTGTAAAGAGGGACCTAAACACATTGATGAAATTCACCTTGATCTTTTCGAATGCATTCATGAAAGTATCTTTGGCCACCGTGTCAATTTCGGCAATGGTGGTCAGCAGAGACTCCTTTGCCTTGACCAGGTCTTCCTTTTGTGTGGTTATAAAGTCATGTCGTTGTTTTATTTCTTCATAAGCTTCCATGGCCATGGGGTTGATAGGCCCCATGTTTTCCATGCGGTTTTTGAGTTTGTCCACCTTGTCCCTCAGCTCATCTTCGGAGAGCTGCTTCGCTTCTGATACAGCTTTGTTGTCCGTTTCTTCTTCCTTCTCTTCCAATAGGCTGTCAATGTTCACATTGAATTCTACTGACAACCTTTCTTTTACCGAACTAAGCTGCAATTTGGTTTCGTTCAACTGGCTTTGAAGTTCCATGATGGCCATATCGGTTGACTCGCGCTCCCTCTGGATTTCCCTTGCTGATTTTTCGCTGTTTTCGATCACCTCGCGGCTGGCATAATACTCCCGTTCTGCTTCGTTCACCCCTTTTTCAATAGACTCCTTTTCATCGTACATGGTGATCAATTCGTCATCGCTGGATTCCGTCTTGGAGATCAACTGCTTGATTTCCTCATCTGTGATTTTTAACTCAGATTGGTTTTTTTCAATACGCTCTTTAGATGCCTCAAGGTTGGTTTCCTTAAAGGAAATTTCCTGGGCAATACTGGTCACCTTGTTTTGCTGCTGGTGGTAAATGATGTTTTCCTGGTTGTAAGCACTGGATTTTTGGCTGAGCAGTTCGTTAAACGACGACACTTCCTCCCTAATGGTGGCATACTGTCCTTCCAGGTCATCCAGTTCCTTTTGGTTTTCTGCCTCCTGAGGTGTCAGGCCATCTAGTTCTTCTTCCAATACGGTAATCTTTTCAAGGATATCTTCCTTCTTGTCGGTATTGGCCGTTAGCATTTCGGCAAACTGCTCCTGTTTGGTTTTGAACGAAACATAATCTTCGTTTACCCGCTGAAGCTCGGTTTGAACGGCCTCCAGTTCTTCCTCGTAATTGTTTTCTTTTAGGCGGTTGAGATCTTTTACCTTTTCTTCCTGATTCTGGTTTACCTCGTTCAGCTTTGTTTTAAGCTTTTTTATGGTCGCTGATAGCTTTTCCAGGTTTTTGGCCCGGCCTATTTTTTTGCCTTCAAACAATCCCACTGATCCTCCCGATATGCTGAATTGCCTGTTGATTACTTTGCCACTTTTTGTGATCAATATACAATTTTTGCTATCCGCATCAGTAGGATGATTGCCTTCTGTGATATACACATTGTCCAGTATGTAAGAGATCAGCTTCTTGTACTTGGCTTCAAACTCCATTACCTCAGTGGCTGGCACGGCATTTTCCAGAAATTCAGTAGGTGTCGTTTTGAACTTTTCGAACCTGTCCAGTATAAAAAAATGTGCTTTGCCACGAGAGGCATCACTCAACAGGTTGATAGCCTTGTACGCCTCGGCCTCAGTATCTACTATGTAGTAGTTCATATAAGGCTCCAGGTAGTTTTCTACCGTCACGCGGTATTCTTCAGGGCAAGTGAGTATATCGGAGAGCAGTGGGGCATCCTTGCTCCAGCTTTTGTCTTTTTTGAGGAATTTTATTGCTTCGGGAAACCCCTCCAGGTTGTCCACCAGCGATTTGGTCAGGTTGTACTCATTTTGTGAAGCATCCAGTTTTCTGTTTACCTGAGAGTGCTCGTCCCGGATTACTTCCACCGTTTTTTCAAGGGAGGTTATCCTTTTTTTGAGTTCTTCATCTTTAGATTTCAGGTAGTCGTACTGTTGCTGCTTTTCCGCCCTTTGTTCGCTGATTTCTTTCAGCCTGTTCTCAAAAGATTGAATGCTTTCGGTTTGTACCGTACTGTCCGAAGAGGCTTTTTCCAGTTCCTGTTTCAGTGCACTCAACTGAAAAGTCTTCAATTCCAGCGACTTGGTAGTCTGATAGGCTACTTCTTTTTTAGTGGCCAGGTTGGTATGTAGCGTTTCTGCCTGTCTTCTAAGTTCCTCGGTTTTCGTTTTTTCCTCTTCATAGTCCTTTTGGAGTATGTTGAGCTTGGCTTCCACTTCTGCCAATATTTTCTCTGAGGTCATTTTTTCCTTGCTGAGACTACTTATGGAAAATGACGCCCGCTCACTGCTTTTGCGATCCTGTTCGATCACTTCTTTCAGGTTGTCACTTTTGTCATTTAAAAACCTCAACCGCTCGTTTTTGATCTTTTTGTCGCTTTCGTACTGGCGGATGCGGTTCACATGTTCGTTCAGTGTTTTTTGCCTAGATGACAATAGCTTTTCCCTGGTGACCAATTCAGCCTTTGCTTTTTCGACCTCTGCTTCTTTTTCTGCCAGTTGTTTGTTTAGGCTAATTTTTTTGTCATTGGCATCCTGGTTTTTTTTATTCAGGCCATTGAACTTGTCTTTTTGCTGCTGAACGGTTTTTTTGGCCAGTTCCACACTTAGTACCTTATAGTCCTCCTTTATCTGATAATACCGCTGGGCTTGCCTGGCCTGCTTTTCCAGGGATTTCAGGTTCTTTTCAATTTCAAAGAGGAGGTCGTCCACACGATCCAGGTCGGCATCCGTGTCGTCCAGTTTTCTCAGTGTTTCCTTTTTTCTTATTTTAAATTTAGAGATTCCAGCCGCTTCTTCAAACAGCCCCCTTCTGGAGTTGTCTTTGTCGTTGAGGATGTTGTCCACCATTCCCAGCTCTATGATGGCATAGCTGTTGGATGCGATTCCCGTATCCAAAAACAAATTGGTAATGTCTTTTAGCCTACAGGTAATCCCGTTGAGTTGATATTCGCTTTCGCCGGAGCGGTAATACCTTCGTGTAATGGTTACATTGGTATAGTCTGTTGGCAGAAGGTTTTTGGTATTGTTGAAGGATAGGGATACTTCTGCCAGTTGTGTGGGTTTTCGGTTTTTGGTGCCGTTGAAGATCACATTCTCCATTTTTTCAGATCGAAGGGATTTGATCTTTTGCTCGCCCAGCACCCAGCGGATGGAATCTACTACATTTGACTTTCCACACCCATTTGGCCCAACTATTCCCGTAATACCTTCATCGAATTTGATCGTTACCTTATCTCCAAAACTCTTGAATCCTTTGATCTCTAAACTGGTAAGCTGCATTTAGTCAAATGTAAATTTATGTAAGCCAACAAATTTAGAATTATTTTATAAATTTGGGTCATGGAAGACTCTAAATTGTGGTGGTACCTGATACTTGGACTGATATATTTTTTATCCAAGTTTCTGAAGAAAAAGAAACCTGCCTTGCCATCCGATGAAGTTCTTGATGAAGAGGGGGATTTCGAACGGGAAAAGAAAGAACAACCCACTAAGCAGACCCCATCCTCTATAGAGGAAATTTTGAGGGAACTGTCAGAGCAATCTGAGAAAAAGAAAGAAGCCTCAAAGCCTGTCCCACCTGAGCCAGACCCTATTCCGGACAGGCAGCCAGAGCCTGTAGAGACATACTCACGCGAACCTCGGCCATTACCAACCGCCATGCCCTATACAGAGGCACCTGCCGCGGAAACCACTAGCGTTAAGGCACTGGAAGAGACCTCCGAAAGGGGAAAGCCGGTGTTTGAACGGTCCAGTAAGTTTGCCATTAAAGAGGAATACAATGATACCGCCGACGAAATCCATGAGATTTTTCAGGAGGAAGATGGGCCTAGAAAGGCCATTATCCTGGGTGAAATTTTGAATAGGAGATATTGAGCCGCTCCCAGCTAGTCGTTTTCGTTCCATAAGAAGAACAGTTTAGGTTTTGTGTCGTATAGTTTTTAGGTCTTTTCACTATTGACTAACTTAACCAAAAATTACCACTTTTAACAAATCTTATGGCTGCATACAATATTTCAGTGAATGGAAAATCCCACCAGGTAGATGTCGATTCTGACACTCCGCTACTGTGGGTGTTGAGGGACAACCTCGATATGGTAGGAACTAAGTTTGGTTGCGGTATGGCACAATGTGGTGCCTGTACCGTGCATCTGGATGGCAGTGCCATCCGGTCTTGTTCGTTTCCTGTTTCGGCAGTGGGCGAAAAGAAAATCACAACGATTGAAGGCCTCTCCGCAGACAATGACCATCCGCTACAGCAGGCATGGCAGGCGCATGATGTACCACAATGCGGGTATTGTCAGGCCGGACAAATCATGAATGCGGCCTCCTTGCTCAATAGCAACCCAAATCCAAGCGATGACGATATAGCCAATGCCATGAACGGGAACATTTGCCGGTGTGGTACCTATGTCAGAATAAAAGCAGCCATCAAATCAGCTGCCGAAAAATACTCCTAAGCCTTCAACATAAAATCACTTAACTATGTCTATTATCAAAACACAATATAACCGCAGGTCATTTATGCAGGTATCGGCCGCTGCAGGAGGGGGAATTATGTTAGGATTCAATTGGTTGACATCCTGTACGCCGGCACAAACCGCCAGTGTGCCCAAAGAATGGTTTGATATCAACGCATTTATAAAAATCGGGGACAATGGGAATGTAACGATATATTCACCCAATCCAGAGATAGGGCAAAACGTAAAGACAGCCATGCCATTGATTGTGGCAGAAGAACTGGATGTGGATTGGACATCAGTAACTGTTGAGCAGGCAGATCTCAATACCGTTAAATACAATAGGCAGATAGCAGGAGGAAGCCAATCCATCAGACATGGATGGAGTGGGTTGAGGATGGCAGGAGCTACTGGGCGTAGAATGCTGATGGAAGCTGCCGCCAGGCGTTGGCAGGTAGATGTAGGCCAATTGACTACAGAAAAAGGTAAAGTAATAAATGGTAAGGAATCCCTGGGCTATGGGGAACTGGCTGCAGAAGCTGTTTCCATTCCTGTGCCTGAGGAGGTAGAACTGAAAGAAGTCAACGATTTCAAACTGATAGGTTCGAAAGTCAAAAACGTAGATGGAAAGAAAATAACCAATGGTACACCCCTCTTTGGCCTAGACTACAAAAGGGAGGGTATGCTCATAGCTATGATCGTTCACCCTCCGGCATTTGGGCTCAAACTTAAGAACCTGGATGCCAGCAAAGCCAAGGCAATGCCAGGCATAAGGGATGTGGTGGTGATCAATTCTGAACCGGCAGATAAACAATGGTCGGACAACAACGCTTTCCCGGAGTTGATAGCCGTAGTGGGGGAATCTACCTGGCAGGTGATGAAAGCGAAAAAAGCTGTAGTGGCAGAATGGGAAGAAGATACGCCTTTGGAGAGCACAACCGGCCATGAACAAAAAATGGATGAGGCCCTTGCTACAGGAAAGGGGAATGTAGCCCGTGAAGATGGAGATACGGCCAAGGCTTTTAAAAAAGCAGCCAAGGTTGTTGAGAGCATATACAGTGCGCCATTTTTGCCTCACAATACCATGGAGCCCATGAACTTCTTTGCTGACGTAAAGCCTGATAAAGCTGAGCTGGTAGGTCCTATTCAAACACCGGAAAGCCTGAGAAAATCAACTGCCAGCTTACTTGGGTTGACAGAAGACCAGGTCACCATACAGATGACCAGAATGGGTGGTGGATTTGGGCGGAGGCTTTATGGCCATTTCGGCACTGAGGCAGCCGCAATATCCCAGAAAATGCAAGCCCCGATCAAACTGATTTATAGCCGGGAAGACGACATGACCCAGGGAACATACCGTCCTACTTATAAGGTGAAGTACAGGGCGGCTTTGGATGAAAACAACAACCTCATTGGATTCGAGGCAAAAGGGACTGGTGTGCCAGGAAGTCCATTATTTCCAAACCGATATCCGGCAGGGGCTGTGGACAACTACAGGGCCGAAAGCATTAAAATAGACACCAACATTTCTACAGGGGCATGGAGGGCACCACGGTCGAACTTTACAGCTGGCATAGAGCAGGCTTTTTTGGATGAAGTAGCAGAAGCAGCCGGCAAAGATCCGATAGATTTTAGGTTGGAATTGTTTGACAGGGCAATCAACAACCCTGTAGGGGAGAAAAACGACTATGACCCGAAAAGGTATGCAGGAGTCCTCAAGCTGATAAGGGAGAAAAGTAATTGGGATACGAAAACCCCAGGTGTTTTCAGAGGGGTTTCGGCTTATTACTGCCACAATTCCTATGTAGCACAGGTAGTAGACCTTGAACTCGAAAATGGCAAACCCAAACTGAAGAAGGTGTGGTGTGCGGTGGACTGTGGTATAGTGGTGAACAAAGAAGGTGCCTTGAACCAGGTAGAGGGGGGTATTGTGGATGGTATTGGGCATGCCATGTATAGCAGCATCTCGTTTGAAGACGGTAAGCCCCAAAGCCAGAACTTTGACAAATACAGGCTGATAAGGTACAAAGAAGCCCCGCTCGAAGTGGAAACTTTCTTTGTAGAAAATGACATTGATCCTACAGGATTGGGCGAACCGTCCCTGCCACCTGTTATTGGGGCATTGGCCAATGCATTGTATCAGGCAGTTGGTAAACGACTGTATGCCCAGCCTTTTGCTGCCCAGGTATAAAATATCATTTTGGGGTTTACTTCATTTTGGGTAAGCCCCAATCGTATTTTATGGCCAGTATCCTGATGGCGACAATAGTCAATACTGTAGTTATTGTGCTAATTTCCTGGGGTATGGATGTTTTCTCCAAAACGAAATAAACCAGCGCACCAATCAGGCAGGCCGTTGCATAAATTTCTTTTCTGAATATCAATGGGATTTCGTTGCACAGGATATCCCTGATTACTCCACCTACTACAGCCGATACCATGCCCATCACAATGGCAATAGCGGGATGAATGCCCAGTGAAAGGGCTTTTTGTAACCCAAGAATGGTGAATATGGCAATGCCAATAGTATCGAAGATGAAGAGGGTTCTTTTCAGGTTTACCAATTGTTGCCTGAACACATAGGTGACCGGTACAGCAAGGACGATCAGTATTGGATAGTACAAATTGTTGACCCAACCCACAGGAAAACTTCCCAATAGAACGTCCCTGACAGTGCCTCCTCCTACTGCAGTAACGAAACCTATTACTGCCGCCCCAAAAAGGTCCAGATCCTTTTTAGCTGCCAGGCGAACACCACTTATGGCAAATACAAATGTTCCTATTAAGTCAAGTATATACAGTACCTCCATGCGGCAAAAATATGTAGGCAACAGGAAACTACAGTTACTAAATATTTCTAATTCACGCTTAGTAGGGAAAGTTGAACCTGCTGCATTAGACTGGACTGTAAGTTTAGTTAACGTTTGGTTTTGACCAAAGCAGGTGCTATCAATGTGCCCAGTTTTCGGTGCTTAAAGGCCAAAAAATGGCTTTGCCAGGCAAAAAATGGAGCTGCTAATATATCAATGGTGTAATGAACATGTTGGACGAGAAGCATAATGGCTACCAACATGGTGAGTAAAATGATCCATTTCTTGTACTGTTCTTTCACCAAAAAAACACAAAGTGCCAATGTGGCTGTATGGCCAGAAAAAAACAGGTCTTTTGTCAAAACATCATGATTGTATATTGTCATTTCCAGAAAAGGATCCTTTAAAGGAATAATGCCCAGAGGTGCCTCAAGGGGAACAAAAAACAAAACGATAAACCTGAACAGGATTAGAAGCCCATAGGCCAGGTAGGCTTTGATTAAATTGTCCGGGGTTTTTATCAGTTGGACAAGGGTGAAAATACATCCACCATAGATGAGGATAAAAATAGGGGCAGATAGATTTACAGCAGGCAGTAAATTGAGTATGAAGTCGTCTATTAATAGCCCCGGCCGGCTTTCAACATAGGCCATAAAAGACCTGAGAAAATAAATTTCTATAGAAATGAACAGGATGACCAGCAGGGTCTGGTATCGGAACTTCGGTAGTTTCAGCTCCTTGAGCCAAACGTACCACACCAATTTTACTTGCTCCAATTTTAATCGAAATTAAATCCTCTAAATACCCCGATGCTTCTGCCTTGGGGATAGTTGTTTTCAATAATTTCTTATTTTGACAAAAAAGTGCGCAAAGAAAAATCAAAGATTTTAGATTCAAATGATATCGAAATATTTTTTTCAATAGCCTGAACAAATAGCATATACTGCTTTGGTAGTTAAAAGTTTTGCCATTAATCAAGTACTTTTTTTGAAAAACCCCGGGTTGTTTTTTTCTAAAAGAGAGTACTGAACCGGGCAAATGATAACTAGGAAAAGAACTTCATAATGCGCATAATTTCGCTCAAAATATTATCTTAACACCCATATTGGTTTTACTAAAATGGAAAAATTATGCTCGACCTTGGATTTGTAAGTGCCATACTCGCTGATCATACTTATGAAGAAGTGATTGATTTTGCTTCTGAAAACGAATTTAAATGTGTAGAAATGATGTGCTGGCCAAAAGGAAAGGCCGAGCGCAGGTATGCAGGGGTGACCCACGTAGACGTAGGTGACATGGACGCTGACAGGGCAGATGCTTTGAAGAAGTATGCAGAGGGCAAGGGTATTTATATTTCAGGCCTTGGCTACTACCCTAATCCTTTGGATCCAGACAAGGCTCAGTCCGATGTTTATATCGCCCATATCAAAAAGATTATAAAGGCTGCATCGGTAATGGGCATACCGGTGGTCAATACTTTCGTAGGCAGGGACCCGGCAAAATCGGTTGGATATAACCTGGGCAGATTTGCCGAGGTTTGGCCTGAAATAGTAGCAGAAGCCGGGAAGCATGGTATCAAAATAGGGATAGAAAACTGTCCCATGTTGTTTACAGAAGATGAATGGCCCGGAGGGAAAAACCTGGCTATTTCTCCAGCCATTTGGGGCCGCATGTTTGAAATAATACCTGATGCCAACTTTGGGCTCAATTACGATCCCTCTCATCTGGTATGGATGCAGATGGATGAAGTTCAGCCAATCTACGACTTTAAAGACAAACTGCATCATGTGCACCTCAAGGATGTGAAGGTGTATAAAGACAAACTTGATCAGGTGGGTATCCTGGCCTATCCGCTGGAATTTCATTCCCCCAAAATACCCGGATTGGGCGATGTGCGCTGGGGGGATTTCTTTTCAGCCCTCACATCTGTAGGCTACAGGGGGGCTGTGTGTATCGAAGTGGAAGACAAGGCTTATGAAAAAAGTGATCAGGATATCAAAACGGCGATACTAGCCAGCAGAAATTTCCTACACCAATTTCTTCCCTTGTAATCAGTTTTGGAACGCCCGGTTAAGGATGTTTGAAAAAGAAAAATTTTTCTTATAAAAATACAATCATTATATTAGTGCCATGTGGAGAAGAGCACTATCTACAAAATGGCTGTCTTATCATTTGATAACACTGGCCCGTTTTTTATATCTTTTTCAGCCCATAAGGTTAAACAATATACACCTACCAGTTCAGTTTGCCCCGGGAGGTTTTTGGGGTACTTTTCTGCTTTCCCTGGTTTCATGTTTGTTTATTTTTGTTCCCATTATCGCATTCGTGCTAAACATTACCAATGCAGGGGTAGTGCTGCCGGAGTTATTCATTGTCAGCGCATTTGGACTGGTTTTCAGTATTATTTATAGGTCTGTTCAGGGGGAGGGTGCCACATATCTGTATTTTGATGGACATGATTTGTTCTATACTACCTTTGGTTTTTACGAATCGCACACAGAGGTATTTGATCGAAAGCGGATTAATGGGGTGGTGAAAGTAAAGCACAACTCGAAAGGCACTACCAACTACAAACTTTGCTTGGAGGTAGAAGATGGGCGATTGATTATGTTGCGCATGACTTTCTTTGAAAAGAAAGCCGACCAGTTGCTGGTGCGTTATTGCGAATTGTTTACAGTGCGGCACATCGAAAACCCTGACACCAACAAACCCGACAATGATATCGGTCTTACGTTGGGGCAGTCTGGTTAGCTGCTACTATTTCCAGAGAGGATCATATCAACTTTGACCAAGAGGAATGGAAAATCCGTAAACATCATATTATACTTTTAAACAGAATTGTCAATGAAAAACCTTGTGGTACTTACAGGTGCCGGAGTGAGCGCTGAAAGCGGGATACGTACCTTTCGGGATTCGGATGGTTTATGGGAAGGGCACAATGTCATGGATGTGGCTACCTTTGAAGGGTGGCTGAAAAACAAGGAATCTGTGTTGGATTTTTACAATGAGCGCAGAAAACAGGCATTGGAGGCAAAGCCAAACCCCGGTCATATTGCGCTGGCTGATTTGGAAAAAGATTTCAACGTAACCATCATTACCCAAAATGTGGACAACCTCCACGAGCAAGCCGGATCTACCAATGTAGTGCACCTTCATGGAGAACTCTTCAAATCCCGAAGCACGGTGGATGAATCCCTGATCTATGACATAGAGGGATGGGAGCTCAAGTTGGGGGATAAATGTGAAAAAGGCTCTCAACTCCGCCCTAATATCGTTTGGTTTGGGGAAATGGTGCCGATGATGGAGGTGGCAGTGGAATACGCCTTGAAAGCGGATATATTTGTTGTGATTGGCACTTCACTGGCTGTATATCCAGCGGCAGGGCTTATAGACTATGTAGGGGAGGAGGTTCCAAAATTTGTAATTGACCCTAAAATCCCTGACATGCTTCCGAAGAAAAATTTGTATCTTTATGAAGAGATGGGCGGTAGCGGTGTGCCGCGCATGGCCAAATTATTAAGGGATAAATTCCTCTAAAGAAATGAACAATGCTTCTCTGACCGAACCGGTATCCGGAAATATAGATATATCAGTGATCAGTGCTGGGCCGGAGTACAATTTGTCAGATCCTATCTGGGCTATCAATTGGTTCGACCTCAAGAGCAAATGGCTATACGATTTGTACAATATCCTGGCATTGCGCCATGTGCGCGAAGTGGGGGCCATGCCTTTTTTCAAGGCCAAACTCATCAAAAGGATTGAAGGCCAGGACAGTGACGAGAGGGAATTGCTGTTGATTGTGAATTATCCCAGCCCGGAAAGTTTCCTTACTATGATCAAGTCCAGGGCATTTCAGACCAAAAGCATACTGAGGCTTATGGCCGTAAAGGAGTTTACCTTCGGGTTTATGAAACGTGCTGATAATGGGCAAGCCCCATCCGTCAGGCCATCGAGGTATGAAGGGAAGTTGATTTACATGGTACACCATTTTCGAAATGGCCATGTCAGGTTTGATGCTTCTAAAATAAAGGATATGGCGGCCTCATTTGATGTTTTTACCCATTTTGCCGGGATGAAATCGCACCTGATCGGTCGCAGAAAAAAGAACGATCGGCTCAAGACTGCCCCTTTTTTTATGGATGGTTTAGTGATATTGGGGGCTTTTGAAGAATCCCAATTTGAAGACCTGTTGCACAGCTTGTCTTATCAGGAGTTTATCAAAGGAAATGCCTCCAATTATATGGCACTTTTCAGCCGAGAAATGTGACTATAATATTTTCAATTCTATTCGAATAAATGCGCCAACCAACTTGCCGTTGGATGGTAGGCCGTGCGAGTGTTTTTTTATAACACGACTAATGAACGTCAAATATTTATAATTAAACTTGGTAACATTATATTAGTAAAGTACAATTTTACCGGAAATGCTTCATTGTTTAATTTTTAGAAGATTTCATAAAGGGTGCTGGGAAATTTTTGTAGAGAAGTCGGGGTGATATAGGATTTTAGTGATTTTTGTGTTATAAAACACTGATAATTAACTATTTCGACTTGTATTATTCAATTATTTTTTCAATATTCACATATTGAGAAAAAAACTTTTAAGATAACCATGAAAAATTGTAGCTCCTTATGAGAATAGTGAAGTCCATACGGTTTTCCATGGTTGTCGAAATATGAATTAACAAATCAAATGTCAATCACGTTAGAACCAGCTAGAACAAATTATTCCACACCATCAATGGATGCGCTCAAGGTAAGTGCATTGGAAGGGGGGAGACCAACACCACGGCCCAGCCGGGTCATCAAATTTCACACAGTACAAAAGAAAAACAAGCAGGCGGTAGCCAGCCTGATGTGCAAAACGATAAAGGAATCGTTTGATGCCGAAATGCTCAGCCTCATAGAACCTTACCACTCCGTAAGGTTGACAGCAGCGATCAGAAACTCCTTTGTCGATAACTATGCTTTGAGCATTGAAGACGCAAAAACAGATGTTGAGCAATTCGACTTTAATTCTTCCTGTACTTTTGACAAAACAGTTAAGACTAAATTTTTTGTAAAGGGAGGTTCCCATAATGGATATGCCATACTTCATGTACCAGCTTTTGTGCCGGTCAGCGAATTGGACGTGCCAGATGAGGCCACCAATTTTAAAATAAGTTGCAAGCTCATTTCAATCTCCAATTTCAAGTTTTCCAAAGAGCTTAATTCCTATGTGCCTGAAAACATGGATGCCCACGGCCAGTTTGGTACTTTTGAGACTACAATGTTGCCGGTGCTCCGTATGCAGACCCAGCCTATCACGGCACAGGTATGCATCAATAAATGTAAACCTATCGAACAGGGAGTGCACACGCTTTTAGTGGCTGCTGTGAAGTTCTATAGCTGTGAGCATGGGAAGTTCGTGCATTTGTCTGAAAAAGGCTCCATGAAAATCATGAAGTTGTTTTAGCCTTTGCGACCTATCATTGGTCGTGCCCAAAGGGTCATTGTTGTCCATTTTTTGAATAGGAGATTGGTGGTTACGTCTTGTAGCTAAACTTGATGCTTCTCATTTTCGTAAGTGGTAATTGTGACCCGTCTTCTGTACATATTGGCCAGCCTGATCTTATTGTTGCCCGGAGATGGCGTATGTCAGGACAAGAAGTTGATAAGAAGTATATACTTCCTCGGTGGCAGCTATTATATCGATCATCATCAAGAGCAGGAGCTGATCAATTTTTTGGATTCTATCCCAAACATAGAACAGTATAATATTACCATTCATAGCCACACCGACAATATTGGTGGAGCACTTTTCAACAAGCGCTTATCCGAAATGCGGAGTTGGTCAGCCGAACAAATCCTAACCCCTGGATATGTCAAGAAAGAGGCTGTGGAAATTCAGGATTTTGGCCAGTTCAACCCCCTCTATGACAACTCTACCCATGAAGGAAGAATGAAAAACCGCCGGGTGGACATCATTTTTTGGCCCATCAGCATTTAAATCCCGAGCTTGGCTGTATTATTCCATTGCATTTTCTGCGATTAGCAATGCCAAATCCCAGCTAAAAATGCAAACTATCATTACATTTGTCTCCTTTTTCAATTTCAATATTTTATGACCAGGGAACAGGCCAAAAAAGAGATTTCTGAACTTACCGAAAAAATCAACCATTTCAACCACCTGTACTATCAGGAGAGTGTTTCAGAGATTTCCGACTTTGAGTTTGACAAACTTCTGGAAAGGTTGATTGCATTGGAAAAAGAGTTCCCTGAATTCAATTTTGATGACTCACCAAGTCACCGGGTGGGGGGGGCAATAACTAAACACTTCGAAACTGTAGTCCATAAGTACCCGATGTTGTCATTGGGCAACACCTATTCCGAAGAAGAACTCTTTGATTTTGACAAGCGGGTGGCCAAAGGCCTGGAAGGAGACAGTTATGAATATTTTTGCGAACTCAAGTTTGATGGGGTGGCCTTGAGCCTGACCTACGACAATGGCGTATTGAAACAGGCGGTAACCCGGGGTGATGGCACCAAGGGGGACAACATTACCGCTAATGCCAAAACAATACGGTCAATTCCATTGAAAATACGCAGGGACAATATTCCAGCCGAATTTGAGGTAAGGGGGGAAGCATTTATGCCCTCAAGGGTTTTTAATGAGTTGAATGAGCAGAGAGCTGCAAATGGGGAGGAGTTGCTGGCCAATCCAAGAAATACGGCTTCCGGTACTTTGAAAATGCAGGACTCATCGGTGGTAGCCTCCAGAAAAATTGATTGCTATCTGTACAACCTGCTGGGCACCCATGAAGAAATTACAACTCATGAAGCGTCGATAAAAGCATTGGAAAGCTGGGGGTTTAATGTGTCACCCACTTATAAAAAATGCCAGGACATGGCCGAGGTGGTGGCTTATATCAAGGAATGGGAAGAGAAAAGGAAAACACTGCCGGTTGAAACTGACGGCATTGTAATAAAGGTGAATAGCTTGCAACAACAGGAAATCCTGGGTTTTACAGCTAAAAGTCCAAGGTGGGCGATCGCCTACAAGTATAAAGCCGAAAGCGCATCTACCCAGCTGATGGACATCACTTATCAGGTGGGCAGGACTGGGGCCATTACGCCAGTGGCAGAGCTCAAGCCGGTATTGCTGGCAGGCACCACCGTAAAACGCGCTTCCCTGCACAATGCCAATGAAATCGCCAGGTTGGATATCAGGGTAGGGGATACGGTGTTTGTAGAAAAAGGTGGTGAGATCATACCCAAGGTGACGGGCGTAGATTTATCTGCACGAAAGCCTGGGTCAAAGGAACATGAATATATTACAGCCTGTCCGGAATGTGGTTCCGCATTAGCCAGGGAGGAAAGTGAAGCCGCACATTATTGTCCAAACCTAGAGAACTGCCCACCACAGATTACGGGCCGGATCGCTCATTTTATCCATAGAAAGGCCATGGATATTGATTCCCTGGGGGATAGGACGATCAAGCAGCTTTTTACAACAGGGTTGGTGAAAAATGCGGGAGACTTGTATGACCTGACCTACGATCAGGTTCTTGAGCTGGAAGGGTTTAAGGATTTGTCCAGCAGAAACTTGCTGGACGGCATAGCCAAGTCTAAGGAAGCTCCTTTTGAGAAAGTGCTGTTTGGCCTGGGTATCCGGTTTGTAGGCAAGACTGTTGCGGAGAAACTAGCGGCACATTTTAAGAATATTGACGCCCTGATGGCGGCCAGTTACGATGAACTGATAGAGGTGCCGGAAATCGGCGAGCGTATAGCCAATAGCCTGCTGAGGTATTTTGAAGAAACCAAGAATACAAAACTAATCGAAAGGCTGAAAACTGCCGGGCTTCATTTTGAAATTGATGAATCCGGGATGCAGTTGGCGGGTGATTCGTTAAAGGATTTGTCTTTTGTGATTTCCGGAGTTTTTGAAAAATATGGCAGGGACGAGTTGAAGGAATTGATTAAGTCGCATGGGGGAAAGGTTGTTTCAGCCATCTCAGGCAAACTTGACTATCTGGTGGCTGGGGATAAAATGGGGCCTGCCAAACTGGAGAAAGCCAACAAACTAAATATTAAAATTATTTCCGAAAGTGATTTTGATAAAATGATAAATTTGCAATAGATGTTGAGCAAGTATATTTTATCATTTAAGACGGCTTCTTCGTTGAAGTCTTCTACAGCTATGAGGGGCACCAGCGGATTTGCCAATTCTTTGAGTATAGGAATTTTGTTTACCTACTCAGATCAGCATAATTTTGAACTCGTAAACGACATGAAGGCCAGGCTGGAAAAGGAAGGTAAAAAAGTTGATTCCATGACCTACATCGTAGAGATGGGGGAAAACGACAACTACCCATTTCCTTTTTTCAATTTTAAAGACATAGATTTTTGGGGCAATTGGAAAAAAACGGATGTAAAAAAGTTTATCGACCTTCCGTTTGATTATCTATTGAACCTCGACCTATGTACCAACAATGTTACCCAAAACATACTGGCCAAATCGATGGCAAAATGCCGTGTAGGAAGGTACGAACAAGGAAAGAGTGATTACTTCGAGCTGATGATTGACCATAAGGAGAATGACTATGGTCAGTTTATAGATCAGGTGTATCACTATATTAAAAACTTAAGAAATGGAAAGTAAATTTATAGGGACGGGTGTGGCGCTGGTTACACCATTTAATGAAGATTATACGATCGACTATCCAGGGTTGGAGAAGCTGCTGGAGCATGTGAGTGAAGGGGGAGTGGACTATCTGGTTGTGGCCGGTACCACCGGTGAGCCTTCCACCATGTCCGAAAAGGAGAAACTGGAGGTGTTGAAGTTTGTAAAATCCAACAACAGTAAGGACCTGCCCATAGTATTTGGTATTGGAGGAAACAATACCCTGGAGTTACTGGAAAAATATAAATTGTTTGAAGAAAATGTGGATGCATTTTTGTCCACTTCACCCTATTACAATAAACCATCGCAAGCTGGTATTCAGAAGCATTATGAAATGATAGCAGATGCTTCTTCAAAACCAGTGTTTATCTATAATGTACCAGGCAGAACAGCATCCAACGTGGAAGCATCTACTTCATTGGCATTGTCTGCCCACCCCAATATAGTGGGGGTAAAGGAGGCATCTGGTGATTTGGGCCAATGCATGGAGATTGCTGCAAAAAAACCAGATGATTTTTTGCTTATTTCAGGAGATGACGTGCTTGCCATTCCCATGATATCTATCGGTGCGGCTGGTTTGGTGTCAGTGGTGGCCAATGCGCTTCCAAAAGAAACATCCCAAATGGTGGACTTTGCCCTTAACGGGGATTTTAAAAGTGCAGCCAGGCAAGGGTACGACCTTATAGAGCCTATTGACTTGTCATTTGTCGAGGGTAGCCCCAGCGGGGTGAAATACCTGCTCAAGGAATTGGGTGTTTGTGGAGATCAGGTAAGGTTGCCATTAACAGTGCCTTCAGACCCGTTGAAGAAAAGAATTGAGCAGTTTGTGGCTGCCAGATGAACAGCTGACAAAGACTTGCTCACCCTGTCGTCCCATTCTTTTATGAGAAATTAGCCCTACTCAAGCCTTGTTGTAAAATGGTTGGGATGTAAATTATCTGAGCCAGGAGGGGTTAGGGAAGGAGAGTTGCTGAATCCAGCACGATGTATTTGATCAAATTAAATTCCAGGACATAAAAAAAGGAGTGCAACTTGCACTCCTTCTTTTATATAAAGTCTTACTTTAATTATCCGTTTTTAAGGTTCTGAACCTCAACTCTAATGTCTTGAGCAATGTTTTTCAACTCTTGCATTCCTTTTCTAACCCTAGTACCGGCAGCTTGGTTTTTCTTATCGTAGAATTTTTCAAAATCTCCTTCCAGAGACGCTATTAGATTACTGATTTCTTCAAATCTTTTCATGTTTGTTTATTTTTTTAAGGTTATTGATAATTAAATAAGCGTTGGCAATAATATTAAAATTGTTTAAATAATTAAAGCAAACACAGTTTTTTATTGAAAATTACTAAGAAACAACAGGTTCGATAACGGTGTTCTTATAAATGCCCTGATCAAGCTTTTCTTTTATTGCCTCGAAAACCTCAATTGTTTCTGCAACATCTTCTAAACTGTGTGCAGCCGTTGGAATTATCCTCAGCATGATTACATCTTTAGGTACAACAGGGTAAACGATCATCGAACAGAAAATATTGAAATTGTTGCGAAGATCTTTTATCAGGTTGGCTGCTTCCCGCCAGCCTCCATTGAGCAATACAGGAGTTACTGGTGACTGTGTCCTGCCGATATTGAATCCTTTCTCCTTCAGGCCATTTTGTAAGGCATTGACGATCGTCCACAGTTTGTCTTTGAGTTCGGGACGGGTTTTAAGCAATTCCAAGCGTTTCATGTTTCCAATCACCAAAGGCATAGGGAGAGACTTGGCGAAAATCTGGGACCTGGTGTTGTACTTTAGGTATTCAATAATTTCTTTGTCACCACCTATGAAAGCACCAATACTTGCCATTGATTTGGCGAAAGTAGAAAAGTATAGGTCTATTCCATCCTGAACACCCTGCTCTTCGCCCGAACCGGCCCCTGTTTTACCCATGGTGCCAAATCCGTGGGCATCATCCACGAGTAGCCTGAATTCAAACTTTTCTTTCAATGCTACTACATCTTTCAGGTTGCCCATGCTTCCGGACATCCCAAAAACACCTTCCGTAATAACAAGGATGCCCCCGCCGTTTTCATTCGCCAGTTTGGTGGCCCTTTCCAATTGCTTTTCAAGGCTCACCATGTCATTGTGCTGATAAACGTAACGTTTTCCGACGTGGAGCCTCAAGCCATCCATAATACAGGCGTGCGACTCGGCATCATACACTATTACATCTTTTCTACCTGCTACGGCATCTATCACAGACATAATGCCCTGATAACCGTAGTTGAGTAGCATGACGGATTCTTTCATTACAAAGTCTGCCAACTCCCGTTCGAATTGTTCGTGCTGAACAGTGTTGCCAGTCATCATCCTTGCGCCCATAGGGTATGCAAGCCCCCAATCTGCTGTGGCCTGGGTGTCTGCTTCTCTTATTTCAGGTAGGTTGGCTAGTCCAAGGTAATTGTTTAAGCTCCATGTGAGTACTTCTTTTCCTCTAAACTTCATCCTGGGAGCGATCGGCCCTTCGAGTTTCGGAAACATGTAAAAATTATCCTCATCGTGCGATGAATGTTTTCCTAATGGGCCCTTGTCCTCTGAAAACTTCTTGAATATATCCATTAATTAGATCTTGGTGCGTGCCTGGTTGGCGATTATTTTTTGCGCTGCAAAGTTAATACTTCTAAGATTCTACGCAAATTTCAAAATTTGAAAATATCTAGGTGTATGTACCGTAAATGCGGATTTTAAAAAAGTATATTTTTGGAAGCATCAAATAATTGCTTTGTTTTTTGAGCCATGCTTTCTGTTCAGAGTTTATTATATTGAGCCCTTGTTTTATTAGAACTACAGAGATGGGTCAAATTAGGAAAATATTGGTGGCAAACCGTGGCGAAATAGCACTTAGGATAATGAGATCGGCCCGGGAGATGGGTATCGCTACCGTGGCAGTATTTAGCGAAATCGACCGTGCAGCCCCGCACGTACTTTACGCAGATGAAGCCGTTTGCCTTGGACCCCCTCCTTCATCCCAGTCTTATTTGCAAGGCGATAAAATCATTGAAGTATGCCACAAACTGAAAGTGGATGCCATTCATCCGGGCTATGGTTTTTTGTCCGAAAACAGCGGCTTTGCCAAAAAAGTAACTGAGGCGGGTTTGATATTTATAGGCCCTTCATCCGAATCCATTGAAGTAATGGGGGATAAACTGGCCGCCAAGAGGGCCGTGTCTGTTTTTGATATCCCGATGGTTCCTGGCATCAACGAACCCATAGAAGATGTGGAAGAAGCAAAGAAATTGGCCAGGGAAATTGGTTACCCGGTGCTGATCAAAGCCAGTGCTGGTGGTGGTGGCAAAGGCATGAGGGTAGTAGAAAAGGAAGAGGATATGAAGGAGTCAATGCAACGGGCCATAAGTGAGGCCATGTCATCCTTTGGAAATGGCGCAGTGTTTTTGGAAAAGTTTATTACTTCTCCCAAGCATATTGAGGTTCAGGTGCTTGCCGACCAGCATGGTAAGACCCTGCACCTTTTTGAAAGGGAATGCAGCGTGCAAAGGAGGCACCAAAAGGTGATAGAAGAAGCCCCCTCATCCGTATTTGATGAGGCCAAAAGGGAAGCTATCGGCCAGGCTGCTATCAAAGTGGCACAGGCATGCGGGTATTATGGCACGGGTACGGTTGAGTTTATAGTAGATGAAAACCTGGATTTCTTTTTCCTTGAAATGAACACCAGGTTACAGGTAGAGCATTGTGTCACGGAAGAAATCACGGGTATAGACCTGGTGAAGGAACAAATAAAAATAGCTGAAGGCCGGGAGTTGGAGATAGAGCAATCCCAGCTTAAAATCCATGGGCATGCGATTGAATGCAGGGTGTATGCAGAAAACCCAGCCGACAATTTCCTACCAGATATAGGCACGCTTGAGACCTATCGGAGGCCACAGGGACCGGGCATCAGGGTGGACGATGGATTTGAAGAAGGGATGGAGGTGCCCATATTTTACGACCCCATGCTGGGAAAGCTGATAGCCAAAGGTAGCGACAGACGGGAGGCCATAGACAGGATGACCCGTGCTATTGATGAATTTGTGATATCCGGAATCCAAACTACATTGCCGTTTTGTAGGTTTGCCATCAATCATGAGGCTTTCATTGATGGCAGTTTCGATACGAACTTTGTAAAGTTACATTTCAATCCTACCAAACTGGAACCAGAAGGAACTACCGGAGCTGAAGGGATAGCCGCTGCTATGGCAGTTGAGCTATTTTCATCCAACGATTCCAGGCCTTTAAATCAGAACAGGCTTGAAAAACAGAACAACGGAAAATGGAAACAAAGGGCGAAATTTGAGTGAAGATGGTTATAGTGACTTTTGAACAATTTGGCACCTTGGTAAGTTGATTTATGGCAGAAATCAAAGCCTTTCGAGCGTGGCGGTACAATGATGACCTGACAAGAAACATAGAGCAATTGACCTCTCCGCTGTTCGATGTGGTTTCGGACAAGCAGCGGGAATCCCTTTATCACAACCCTTTCAATAGCATCCATATATCAGTTCCAAATGGTGAAAGGCCTGCGTTAAATGGCAAAAAAATCTTACAAAAATGGAAGGAAACAGGGGTTTTGATGAGGGATCAGATTCCGGGCATATATGTATATTACCAATACTTCACATTGCCTGGTGATAGTCGGGAGCATTGTAGGAAAGGTTTCGTGTGCAACATAAGGGCTTATGAATGGGAGGAAAACACAATACTCCGCCATGAAAATACAATGCCACGATCGGTTGAAGACAGGAGGGGGCTGCTGGAGCACCTGAAAATGGATGTGAGCCCCACGCATGGTTTGTACACAGACAGCAAATGTACGATTGAAAAGTACCTCGATGAAAGCATGCAAAACCCGATTTATGAAACTGAGGACTATCAGGGTGTGCGCGATGTGTTGAGTGTAATTAACGACTATGCCGTCATTAAGAAAATCATGGCAGTGCTCAGTGATAAACAGGTGATTCTTGCCGATGGTCATCACAGGTACGAAGGCACCCTGTCTTACATTCGCCAGCAAAGGGAGAAAAATCCACAGCATACAGGCAATCAAGCTTGGAACTACCACCTGATGTACCTCACCAATACTGAAACAGCAGACCTCAGGATTTTGCCTACACACCGGTTGGTAGCGGGGCTGGACGGTTTTGATGAAAATTCGTTTTTGGGAAAGCTGGAGGAATATTTTACCATTGAGCCAGTTGACAATCCCGAAGATGTATATGAATTGATTCTGGGAAAGCAATGGGCGTTTGGTGTCCTTGCAGGAAATAGTGCGTACAGGATCAGGTTGAAACCAGATAGGTTTGAGGGTATGACCTGGAAATTTCCTGACATGGTAAAAGAGCTTGACCTGACGGTTATGCATTATTTTATTTTTGCAAAAGTATTGGGCATTAGGGGAGAAGCCCAGCGCACATCACCCCACTTCTCGTATGAGCGGAACTTTGCCACTTGCTGTAGAATGGTATTGACTGGTGAAGCCCAGGTTGCCATTATCACACAGGATTTGTCTTTGGAGACGGTAAAAAAAGTGTGCTATTCCGGATTTACCCTGCCACAAAAATCCACGTACTTTTATCCCAAGGTTATTTGTGGTTATCTTTTCGGTTCAATAGACGAGAAAGAACAAAATGAGGAAATTGATAGTTGCTTCTAACTCACCCAGGAGACAGGAGCTTATGGCCCAGGCAGGGTTTAAGTTTGAAGTATTGACCAAGGATGTGGATGAATCTATTCAGAATGGAACTTCACCAATGGATGTGGCCAAATTACTGGCCATCAAAAAAAATAGCCAATACAGGGCATCATTGTCCGATGAAATAGTGGTAACATCTGATACGGTGGTGATAGCCGATGGTCAAATTCTGGGCAAACCAAAATCAGCGGAGCAAGCGCAGCAAATGCTGGAAGGACTGTCGGGGGGAAGCCACTTGGTGGTATCTGGGGTGTGTATTTCTACAGATGTCAAAACGGTTTCGTTTGATGACGTTACTGTAGTGCACTTCAAACCGCTCGACAAAGAAGAAATATCCTATTACATCGAACATTACAAGCCTTTCGATAAGGCAGGGGCGTACGGCATACAGGAATGGATAGGAATGATAGCCGTTGACCGCATTGAAGGCTCGTTTTATAACGTAATGGGCCTGCCCATTCACAAGGTGTACCAGAGTCTGGCCGCTGATTTCGGTGTTTCCCCTGGTTGAGTGCTCTTTTCAAAGATTGGTTTGTGGGAATGCGAGGTTCCTGCTAAAAAACACACATTCAAAACCTAAATTATTTAAATTTATCTTATATGAATAAAATGGCAGCTAATTTGTTGGGAACAATTATCTGATTTTCATGAATTACCAAAAAAGCATACCATGAGGTTATTGTCAACTTGTTTCTTAGTGATTATTGTGTCATTCCGTTTAGAGGCACAAACAATAAAAAGTGATATTGATGGGACTGATTTTTGGGGTGCCTGGTTGGTGGAGGGGACCAGTACTGCCTGGCTGGTAGATGAAATACCCGAGCGTGCCCGTCTTTGGGATTATAAAACCAACCAGGTGATTGCGTCTTTCGATCTAAAAGAAAATGTAAAAAATGTGAACCTGCTGGATGGGGGTTCCCTGGCTTATATATCCCACCACGACAAAAACGAATACATCGTTTTAGGAGCAGATGGCAATGTAACGGTCCAAAAATTCAAGTCAAATGCACCGGGGTATTATATACACCCGAATGGCAAGCATTTTTTTGGGTCTGTCTTCGAGGGTTTTGTTACTTACACGCTGGAAGAAAAGAAAATATCCTCCTCGAAACTGAATGAAACCATTACAGGGTATTCGGGAGGTTTTGTGGAAACCAATTCGCCGGACATTATATTCAGGTATGCTGAGGATATTGTTCAAAAAATAGATATTGGCCCGGAGGGTACATTGATCCCATCGAGGGCATTTGACAAAAGCGTTTTGCTGTTGAACAGTGCCAAAGACCAGTTTCTTATGGTATCGCCCTCTACTTTCAAGTATTACTCATTGCCAAACGGGGAACTTCAATCTACCGTGAACCGGACCCAACAGTTCAGCTTTACAGATGCGGTGTATGATAGCGAGAGCAATGTAATGTTTTATTCCACGGGCAATCAAATCCATACTTTTGACCTGAAAACCCAAAAGATATCAAAGAGCACAACAGTTGATGCCATAGACCTGCATTTTGCAGACCGCATCGGAAATACTGTCATTGCTTTTTCGGATGTCAGTGGCAAGTTTTGCCTTATTGAGCTGTAAATGTTTTCATTGCTGGTTAGGTTTTTTGTGGTCATTAATGCCGTACTTTTTGTTGGTGTTATCCGAGAAAATATTTTGACTTTTTAATTTCAATCCAAAATTTTAGCCCTAAATCCACGGTAAGGGACTTTCGGTTCCCTTTAGGATGAGGGGTGATTTCAGGATTAAACAAAAAATGGTTCTATGTGGAGTTTGTGTGGGTGAAGAGAAAAGTAACAGGTATTTACCAATACAAATCAAAAAGAATTGCCCACTCACCTGGTTCTAAAAGTATTTTGATATAAGCTGGAAGCACCAGTGTGATTCAACGGGTTACTTCAAGTAACCTGTTGAATTTATTGGGAGTTACAGTTTAAATATACTTTTCATATAGTTTCCTCAACACACTCAAGTGCCTGAAATAGTGGCAACAGGCAATGAGCACAAGATTCCTTAAATTCTAAAAACAGCAAAAAATCACGCCTATTGTCCGGTTTTTAACACATAAAAACCCACGTAAAACAAAAACCGTTGTGTAAAATTCATTAAATTGTGTGCCCCAAATTATTCCCGAAGTATTCTGAACCACGATGTAAAACCAAACCAATAACACCATGTCCGATAAAAAAATAATAGCCATAGCAGGAGCTACAGGGGCGCAGGGCGGAAGTCTGGCCCATGCCATTTTGGATGATACCAACAGTAAGTTTGCAGTACGGGCACTTACCCGCGATGTGAGTTCTGAAAAGGCCCAGGCCCTGGCTGCCAAAGGGGCGGAAGTGGTAGCAGCTGATGTTGACCACCCCGAAAGCCTTGAAAATGCATTTCAGGGAGCTTATGGAGCGTTTTGTATTACTTTCTTTTGGGAGCATTTTTCACCTGAAAAGGAAAAATCCCACGCCAGGTCTTTGGCGGAAGCTGCTAAAAAAGCAGGAGTGAAGCATGTAATCTGGTCAACACTGGAGGATACCAGAAAGTGGGTGCCGGTGGGCGATGGCCGCATGCCTACGCTGATGGAGAAATACAAAGTGCCACACTTTGATGGCAAGGGTGAAGCCAATGCTTATTTTACAGACCTGGGTTTGCCAGTTACTTTGCTGCATACCTCTTTTTATTGGGACAACCTCATATATTTCGGGATGGGGCCACAAAAAGGCCCGGATGGCAAGCTGACTTTTAACCTGCCGATGGGAGACAAAAAACTTCCGGGTATTGCTGCCGAAGACATAGGGAAATGTGCCTATGGTATTTTTAAAGGGGGAAGCCAGCACATAGGTGCGTCCATAGGAATAGCTGGAGAGCACCTCACCGGTGGGGAAATGGCCAAGGCACTGAGCAAAGTGCTGGGGCACCAGATTGGGTATTTCGCCGTTCCTTTCGACATGTACCGCAGTTTCGATTTCCCGGGGGCGGAAGATTTGGGCAACATGTTCCAGGTGAAGCACGACTTCAATGCAGAATTTTGCGGTGCGAGGGATGTGGCCGCATCACGTGCCCTCAACCCTGGTCTCATGGGTTTTGAAGACTGGCTGGTAAAGTATAAGGACCGTATTCCGGTGGAGGCCTAATCGGTGATTTAGCAAGGGTATGGTCTGGGTAGAAAGGGTGTTACCCAGTGTAATCGATCCTTTTTTAGGATAATCCTATGGTTAACTTTTCAGGTTGTATTCCGGTACATTTATGGTAACTTTGATTGAAACCACCGGCTACTACCATGAAAACCTTTTCCCTGATTCTTTTGATGTTAGTTCCTGCTTTAGCCCAGGCACAAATACCTATTTTGGATGCCCGCAAGGCGGTTACCAAACTATTGGACGAATGGCATGTTGCTGCAACTGAAGCCAACAAAGAAAAGTATTTTGGCAGTATGACAGAAACATGCCGCTATCTGGGTACCGATGCTTCGGAAAGGTGGACCAAAGCAGAGTTTATGGCTTTTGCCAATGATGCCTTTGAACATAAGAGAACATGGAAATTTATTCCTTCAGAAAGAAAGCTTACAGTAGAAAAAGGCCTTAAATTTGCCTGGTTCGATGAGCAACTGGATACCTGGATGGGGCCATGTCGTGGGTCGGGAGTAGTGGTGAATACCGCCGAAGGTTGGAAAATAGAGCAGTACAACCTGGCCATATTGGTGCCCAACGACAAGGTGAATAGCTACCTCGAACTCATTGGAAAAAGCAAAGAAGACTGAATTGGAAAAAGAAAAACTGTACAAAATCATATATTGGGGTTTGTTCGCCTGTGCCCTCGGGTCGCTTTGGATTAGCCTGAGGTCTCAACTCTATGCCTTTGAATATTCGTTGATAGCTGTCGGGTTTTGGGCAGCAGCCTATTTTTTCAACAAGAAATTTCTCCCCAAACAATGAGGGTTGCTGTAGGCCACCAGGGTAGATCAAAGATTGATCAACTAACCATTAATTAATCTATCCGAACCTTTAGTTTACCA
This sequence comes from Cyclobacteriaceae bacterium, assembly GCA_040222275.1. Lineage (GTDB taxonomy): Bacteria > Bacteroidota > Bacteroidia > Cytophagales > Cyclobacteriaceae > CAXBNB01. The sequence goes on along the minus strand of JAVKDJ010000094.1, from coordinate 49,705 downwards.
TTATCTTCAATAAATTGCGCCCTCAACAAAATACGTTATGATAGAAGGTGTAATATTCGACATGGATGGTGTAATCATGGACAGTGAGCCCATTCACTACAAAGTGGAAAAGGCCATTCTGGGCAATTTCAACGAACCATTCGAACTACAAGACCATGCCCGGTTTGTCGGTCAAACCACACGTGATTTATGGAAAACACTCTGCGAAGAACGTAACTTGAGCCAAAGTTTTGAGGTACTTGCACTGCTCGACAATGCCGATTATATGGAAGAGTTGAAGAGTGGGGAAATTGCACCGATTGATGGGGTAGTGGACTTGATCAAAGGGCTTCAAAGCCAGGAAGTTCCGATGGTTGTGGCCTCCTCTGCCATTCGTCAAAACATAGAAGTGGTGATCGACAGGTTGAGCATCAAACAGTTTTTCGAAGGGTATGTGAGCGGGCAGGATGTGGAAAAGACCAAACCCAATCCGGATATTTTCTTAAAAGCAGCAGACCTGATCAAAGTAGAACCTGCCAAATGTCTTGTGATAGAAGATGCCAAGCACGGAGTAGAGGCTGCCAAAGCTGCGGGTATGTTTTGCATCGGATATAAAAACCTAAACTCGGGAAATCAGGACCTGTCCCGTGCCGATATGGTTGTGGATCACCTAAGTGATATCAACCTCGATAAAGTCAATAGTTTACTAAAAAATAAGAATACCAATTATGTTACCTAAAATAAATCCGGCCGAAACGAAGGCCTGGAATGCCCTGGAAGAACACCATGACAGTATTTCCCAGGAAGCCATCGCCGATATGTTTGATGCCGACCCCAAGAGGTTTGAGGAATTTTCGATCCAATGGAAGGATTTTTTGTTTGATTTCTCTAAGAACATTATCGATAAACAAACACTGAAGTTGTTGTTGAAGCTGGCCGATGAATGCCAGCTAAAAGAGGCCATAGAGGCCATGTTCCAGGGTGAGGCCATCAACGAGACAGAGGGCCGTGCTGTGTTGCATACCGCCTTGAGAAGCAATAGCAAAGAACCTTTGGAGCTAAACGGAGAGGACATCCGGCCATTGGTGAAAAAGGAACTCGATAAGATGGCCGCATTTACGGCCAAACTACACGCTGGCGAGTTGAAAGGGTTTACCGGAAAACCTATTAAGAATGTGGTTAATATTGGAATAGGTGGATCCGATCTGGGGCCATACATGGTTACCGAGGCGCTTAAGCCCTATCAGAAAGAAGGTATCAATTCCTTTTTTGTGTCCAACGTGGATGGGTCACACTTGCATCAGGTTTTGAAAAAAATTGATGCTGAAGAATCACTTTTTATCGTGGCTTCCAAAACATTTACCACCCAGGAAACCATGACCAATGCCGAATCAGCAAAAGCCTGGTTTTTGGAAAAGGCCAAAGATGAAGCCGCCATTGGCAAACATTTCATAGCCTTGTCCACCAATCAAAAAGCAGTGGAGGCATTTGGCATAGATTCAGCCAATATGTTTGAATTTTGGGACTGGGTTGGCGGACGCTATTCCCTTTGGTCGTCTATAGGGATGTCGATTGCATGTGCCATTGGTTTCGACAATTTCAGGCAATTGCTGGATGGGGCAGAGGCCATGGACGACCATTTCAGAAATACTGAATTTGACAAAAACCTGCCGGTAATATCTGCTATGTTGGGTATATGGTACAACAACTTTTTTGGGGCAGAATCCCATGCCATATTGCCTTACGACCAGTACCTGCACAGGTTTGCCAGCTATCTCCAGCAGGGCGATATGGAAAGCAACGGCAAATTCGTTGATCGAAATGGCGAACCCATTGCCATTCAGACAGGGCCCATTATATGGGGTGAGCCCGGTACCAACGGACAACATGCCTTTTATCAATTGATCCACCAGGGAACGAAACTGATCCCATCTGATTTTATTGCCTGTGCGCAGAGCCAAAATCCCATGGGCGACCATCATGAAAAGCTGTTGGCCAATTTTTTCGCGCAGACAGAAGCTCTGATGAAAGGTAAAATGGAAGATGAAGTGCTCAACGAATTGTTGAAGTCGGGTAAATCAGAAGATGAAATAGCCGATTTGTTACCATTCAAAGTGTTTGAAGGCAACCAACCCACCAATTCGCTGTTGATCAAAAAACTTACCCCATTCAACCTGGGGTCATTGATTGCCATGTACGAACACAGGATATTTGTGCAGGGCATCATCTGGAACGTGTTTAGTTTTGATCAATGGGGTGTGGAACTGGGCAAGCAACTTGCAGGCAAGATACTTCCGGAATTGAAATCGGACGACAAAATTGGTAGTCACGACAGCTCAACCAATGGGCTCATCAATTCGTACAAAGCCTGGAAATAAAAACTATAAGTTCTACGGGTTCCTGGTGTATCTGGCCGGGAATCCATGTAATTTTACATCAAAGACAAACTGAATGAAAATCGCCGTAATAGCACATGATGGTAAAAAGAAGGAATTCGTGGAATTTCTGATGGAAAACAAGGACTATCTGAAAAACATAGACTTGATTGCTACCAAGGTAACCGGCGACCAGATCGAAAATGCAGGTCTGAAAGTTACCAAGGTTTTGAGTGGCCCCTATGGTGGGGATGCCCAGATCGCCAGCATGGTAGCCGAAAAGAAAATAGATATCGTAGTGTTTTTCAGGGACCCAATGGGAAAACATGTGCATGAACCCGACATTCAAATGCTCATGAGGGTATGCGATGTGCACGATGTGCCATTGGCCACCAACCTGGCCACAGTACGATTGATCCTCAAGGGTATAGCAGAAAAAAACAAAGGGATCAGCAGCTTGTTTCGATAGAAGACAGGCTTTCAGAAAATACATACAATTGGAAAGGGGTAGTTGCCAGATTTTTTCTCAAAATCAAATGGTGATTGGCGATTCAGGGATAGCTTCTCTGGCCAAATATGGTACTGCCAATCCTCACCATGGTGCTTCCTTGTTGCAGGGCTAGTTTATAATCACCACTCATGCCGATGGAAAGCTCAGTCAGGTCAATGTTGTTTGAGTGGTATTTTGATTGAAGGGAAAGTAGTAGGTTGTTGAGCCCTCGAAATTCTTCGGACACCTGCTCTTCGTTGTACGTATTGGTAGCCATGCCCATAAGGCCTTTTATTTTCACATGTCCAAATTTACCAGCAGCCACCTCGTCGAGCAGGGTCATGAGTTCGTTCTGGTTCAACCCAAACTTTGAATCTTCCCTGGCAATGTGCATTTGCAGCAGACAATCGATCACCCGGTCGTTTTTGATGGCTTCTTTATTGATGGTGGCCAGTAATTTCCTACTATCTACGGCATGGATCAGGTGTACGAATGGTGCTATTAGTTTGACCTTGTTGGTCTGTAGGTGACCGATCATGTGCCAGCTGATCTCCTTTGGCAGGGTTTCGTGCTTGGTCACTAGCTCTTGTACTTTGTTTTCCCCAAAATCCCTCTGTCCCGAATCGAAAGCCTGCATAATCGCTTGAGCAGGTTTGGTTTTGCTTACCGCTATCAATTTGCAGTTAAACGGATCAAGTTCTTTGCGAAGGGTGGTTAGGGTTTCTTCGATGTTCATGTACTGTTTTGAAACGGTCTGGGAGTGCGTTTTGTGCAAAGGCCAAAAATAACAATTGGATAACTAGAAATTAAAATTTGGCGAAACTAAAACATTAACTTTATCGAAATTTTTTTCAGCCGAAAAGTGTTATTGATCAAATGGCCATACTTGGAAAACTTCTAAAGAAAGGGATAAGCATACGTGAAAGCCTGGAACAGCATTTTTCTTCCCCAATAGACCTGCAAAAGGCTGAGCTGAAAAAACTGCTGATATCGGCACGACATACAACATTCGGCAAACACCACTACTTCGACACCATTCTCAACGGCTTCAAGCAACAGGACAACAACACGTTTTTTAACTTTTTCAGGAGCAATGTTCCCATTTTCACTTATGAAGAAATTCATGAAAAATGGTGGAAGAAAACCCTTGATGGAGAGAAGAATGTGTGCTGGCCGGGCAAGGTCAAGTATTTTGCCCTAAGTTCGGGTACCTCAAGTGCCTCTTCGAAGTATATTCCCATAACGGCGGATATGGGCCGGTCGATTCAAAAAACCAGCATCCGGCAGATTCTCACCCTATCTAAATATGACCTGCCGGAAGATTTTTATGGCAAGGGTATCCTGATGATAGGGGGCAGTACCGATTTGAAATATAACGGCAAATACTATGAAGGTGACCTGAGTGGCATCACGACCGGTAACATACCCTTTTGGTTTCAGCGGTTTTACAAACCGGGCAAGGCGATTTCAAGGAAGTCGGATTGGGAAGAAAAGCTAAATGAAATGGTGTTAAATGCCGACAAATGGGACATAGGCATTGTAGCTGGGGTGCCGGCCTGGGTGCAAATCCTGATTGAAAAAATATTGGCACATTACGGTATATCCCACATACACCAAATATGGCCCAACTTCAGGATTTTCGTACATGGAGGGGTGTCCTTTGGGCCATACAAGCAGGGGTTTGAAAAGCTCTTGGGACAGGAACTGATATATATGGAGACTTACCTGGCTTCTGAGGGTTTTATGGCGTTCAAGGCATTGCCGAATGCAGAGTCGATGCATTTGGTGCTGAACAATGGGATATTCTATGAGTTTGTCCCTTTCGATGAAAACAACTTCACACAGGACGGTGAATTGAAAGACAATCCCCAGACCTTGAAGATCGACGAGGTAGAGGAGGAAACGGAATATGCTTTGTTGATCAGTACCAATGCTGGTGCCTGGCGCTATCTGATTGGTGATGTGATCAAATTTGTGTCCATGGAGCCTCCAAAGATTGTAATAACAGGACGCACCAAACATTTTTTGAGCCTATGTGGTGAGCACCTGTCGATGGACAATATGAACAAAGCCATCGAAATGACAGCTGCCTCTTTGAATATTGATATTCAGGAATATACCGTGGCAGGGGAAAGCCTGGGCACTTTGTTTGCACATAGGTGGTACATTGGCACTGACCACAAGGTGGACAATGCACTTCTCAAATCCACGCTCGATGGATTTTTGAACGAACTCAACGATGACTACAGGGTAGAAAGAAAGGCTGCTTTGAAAGATGTTTTTGTTGAGGTTTTGCCCGTAAATACTTTTTATGGATGGCTGAAATCACATGGCAAGGAGGGAGGGCAGCATAAGTTCCCCAGGGTGCTTTCAAATTCCAGGTTGGCCAATTGGAAGGAGTTTATTTCACAGCAATTTGATCGATGATTTTGCGACCGAACTGTCGATTATCTTTTTAAACTGAGTTGGGTGTAAGGTTTTTTTAAGAAAACGATAAAAACCTACCAATGACGTCTTCAACGAATTACGCTGGTGCGAGCCTTTGGCTCGTATCCAATGTCGTTAAGTTAAGCTTTTCGTCTCTGCGAGCGTAGCGCGGCAGTCTTTCTGTTTAATGTTATCCGTCCTTTTTGATGAGATTCGATTCCCTGTCTGACGACAGGCAGGCTCGCGATGACGGTTCAACTTAACTTAACGACATTGGGCTCGCACCAGCGCATTGGCAAATGCTACCGTCATTTCAATTTGTGCGTGTTGGAATACAAAATGTTAGGCCTCTGAATGTTCAGACTCAAAAACCAAAACTCGTCATAAAATTCAACAGGTTACTTCGAGTAACCTGTTGAATTTTATGGCACTGTTAGTTTTCTCTGCACCCACACAAATTCACATAGAGCAAAAAAAAGCCGCCCCATTGCGGGGCGACTTTTAAAACAACTCTAAAACAAATATTACCAGGGTTTTCCTGTTCCTTGCAGTAGCCATTGTCTTGAATACGGACTGTCTTTCCCTAATGACCCAGAGAAATCAGTCGTTTCAAGGTTTGAAATGGCATTGTTTACGTTATCTGTATTGTTCACCAGTTCATCACTGCCATATCCAAAACGGATGGCAGGTACATTGGCAGTGGCACCATTCCCTACACTTAAAACAGGGAACCCGGTACGTTTATAATCGTTCCAGGCTTCTGCAGCTGAACTAAAGCTTGCCACCCACTTTTGGGTAATAACCTGCTCTACCGTACCGTCAAACGGCACATCTGCTATAAATGTGCTGTATTGGTCTGCCACTCCCCATGTCTCCAGAGAGTTCATGATCGCTGATTCGTAGTGCGTCTGGGCATCTCCAACATTCCATCCATTGATGGCCATCTCTGCCAATGTAAAATGCATTTCAGATGCTGAAACCAACCGCGATTGAAGCATGTCACCGGCTGTGGCTTTTCCGTCCATAAAGGTTTCTGTAAGCATAGAGGCATGTATGTTGTGCCTTCCCTGCCCACCTACAGGGTTACCATTGAAGGTGTTGTTTTCAGAGGCCAGAATTCCTGCCGGAATGCCCACATATTCGTTATCATCCATGGTCACATCATTGGGGTTGTAATGCCTCGTGAATGTTTCCGTTCTGCCGCGGTAGTCTATCCAATCTGGCAATATGTCGCTCACCACGCCATCAATTCGCATTTTTTCATCAGTGCCACTGATGAGAATATCCTGTACCCACCTGACCTGGGCAGGGGCGAACCATACACTTATACGGGGATCATTGGTAGCATTCATCTGGTCGATGAGGGTTTTGCATGCCTGGTATCGTGTAGAACTGGTTTCGTTTTCATAAAACAGTGGCCACACGTCATCCGATCCACCTGTATAGTCCATGGTGGCGTCTTCCGATGATGAAGATATGTATTTGCCACTTGAAACAATGGCCTCAACTGCCGCTTTAGAAGCTGTTGACTTTTCCGAAATCCTGACATGATACCTGATCAGGAGGGAGTTGGCAAATTTTTCCCATGCGGCCATATCCCCTCCAAAATACAAATCAAAGTTGCTGTCGATGGCAGTATCATCCCCAGTGGCAAACAGGGCTGATGCAGCTTCCAAATCCGCGATCACTGAGGCATAAAGGCTCTCTTGCGAATCGTATTGCGGATAGGTGAACTGATCTTCTCCCTGATCCCCTTTCAAAGCAAAGGTGTAGGGGGCATCACCCCAATAGTCTGCAACCTGGCCAAATAAGAACGCCCTCATGGTAAGCCCTACACCTTCATGAAATGGCAATCCTTTACCGTTTGCGGTTTCTATCAACAATTCATTTGTTCGCAGAATATTAAAATATCCCGTCCAGTCTGCACCACCCCAGTCGTAAAAATTGTGGCCACCGGCCCAGCCGGATTTTTGTGTATGCTGCATGGCACCACCCATATCGCCAATGCCCATGTTGAGATAGTTCACGGCAGAAGGCCCCAAAACGGTGGGCATCAATAGGTTTGCATTAGCATCGGCCGGGTCAATCGCAAATGGGTTGGTATTTATTTCAGCCAACTTATCGTCACAGGCTGATATGGTCAAAAAAGCCATAATCACGACCAGAATTCCTTTTTTATATGATGTATTTTTCATTTTTTTTGAATTACAGGTTTATTAAAAACTGAAGTTTAACTTAAAGCCAAGAGAGCCACTCCAGGGCATCACATTTTGCCTTTCAAATCCTTGCTTAAACTGGCTTGCAGTATTTCCCTGGGTTCCACCATTGGCTTGAAAAGCCCTTTCAGGATCAATTCCGATATCAGCGGCATTGTGCAGCATGATATTTCTCGTATATACAGAAACGGTCGCACTGGTGATCCCCTTGAGAGGAGGCAGTTTGTACCCGATGGACAATTCCCTCAACTTAATAAATGTAGCATCGAAAGTTACGTTTTTGTTGTAGCTCCAGGGGTATGTATCGGTAATGGGAATAATGGCAGTGCCAGGACCTCCCAAATGCTCGGTGTATTCATCATCAGAAAAGTCGTCGGGAGTGTCGGCCCCAGCAGTTTGCACCACACCTGGGATAAAGGCACCATCGTTTCCATCGTTGAGGGGAAGTCCACCCGTCTCAGCCGTGTGGCCGCCTACCCTGGGGTACCTGCCCACCTGGGGAATAATATACTCACCTGGATTGGATTTTAACAAGGCAATAAGTTCCGCTTCGGTCATGTTGCCGCCAGGGATCAGTTGATCAATCTGACGTTGTGATTTCCAATCAGACTCGCCATAGCGATAGGTATAGGAAACGAACTCTCCACCTTGCCTCCAGTCAAAACTGGCGTTTAAGGTAAACTTGCCGTAAGTCAAACTGGTTTGCATACCTAAAAGAAAATCGGGGTTGAAGTTTCCTACTTTTTCCCAATCTTCCACATCCCTCAATCTTATCCATTCTGTGCCGTCAATGATTGGCCATTGGTAGTATTCGGAATTGGGGTCTTTTACCTGGGCAATGCCATAGCTGTAAATATCACCAATTTTGTCGCCTATGAATGAAAATGCCCCTGCATTCTCGCTCCAGATAGCTACCCTGTCCAGGTCACCGGTCAGTTCTTCAACTGTTGTGGCGTTTTTAGTGAAATTAAGGTTGATGTCCCATGTGATCCCATCTTTGTTGGCTATTGGGGTACCCCCAACTACAAATTCAAGCCCCTTGCTTCTTAGCAATCCACCGTTGACTATCCTGCTGCTGTATCCAGATGAAATTGGGTTGACTTCAGAGAAAATCTGGTTTTCATTATCCAGGGTATAGTAGGTACCGCTGAACCTTAACCTATTGTCAAACATGTTGAAATCAATACCGGCTTCAATAGAAGTGGCGATTTCTGGTTTCAGGGTTGGATTTCTTAGTGTGGAAGAAACGTTCTGTGTAACCAGGGAATTCCATGTGCCTGTGGATAAGGATTGCTCCAGGTTGTATGGATTCGTGTCGTTACCCACCTGGGCCCATCCAGCCCTGAATTTAAAAAGGCTTACTTTTTGAGGCAGGTCGAAGGTATAGTTCGCCAACCAGCTCAGGGATGCTGAAGGGTAAAAATAGGAGTTGTTTCCAATAGGCAAGGTACTGGACCAGTCGTTTCTGGCTGTTAAATCCATATACAACATCCCCTTGTAACCAAACGAGGCAAGGCCGTAAATACTGTAGATGGCTTTTTCCGAATATCCATCGGACACACTGATGTTGTCCAAAGGTATATTTCTTACCGTGTATAGTCCCGGTACTACCAAACCATTGTTTCTGTTGCCTCCGGAACCTATTTTGGAGCTTTCCCTCGTTTGCCTCATGATGTTTCCACCTGCTGAAAAGTTGAGGTCCCAATCGCCGAAAGTTTTTTGATAGGCAGCAAGAAAGTCAGTATTGGATTCCTGATAGTTTATATTTTCAACTGAGTAGTGTCCCCTGGCCATACGATCGGCAGAGAAGGGAACTTTGGTCTCACGGTTTTCCCCATAAGTATCCATAGATTGGCGCAACTTCAGGGAAATATTATCAGTGAGATCATAGGTAAGGGCTATATTTCCATAAATGCGGTCCCTGACGAACGAATTCGACATACCATAAGCAATAAAGTATGGGTTGTCCCCTGTTGGCAGTTCATTTTGTTGAACTCCTTCCTGGCCGGGTAGCCAGTAGTCTTTCATCAAATTAATATCAATATAAGATGATGCATAAACTTCTTGCAATGGGTTGTTTCTTCTGTCTCCTGTACTGGGGATGTCATTGGAATGCGCCCTGCTCACAGTAATGTTGGAAGTAAAGTTGAGCTTGTCCGTTACTTTATAGTTCAGGCTTGTTTTTAGACTGTTGTTGAACCTGTCCTGGTTTGGGATCATACCTTGCATGGACATGTTCGAGTAAGATACCCTGAAATTTCCCTTATCGTTTCCGCCAGTGAGGGCCACACTATTTGTGGAGGTGATGCCTGTTTGCAAAAACTCTTTCATATTGTTGGGAAATGCCCTGAGCTCCGTTGGTTGATCGTATCCAAATTGAGTGCTGGTTATGCCAGAGTTCAGTGCAGGGCCACCCCAGTAGGCAGACCCCTCGTCCAAGGTAGAGTTACGCCCTCCATTCGCATATTTGTAGTGCAGGTCCAGGAGTTTCGTCGGCCATTCAAACAAGGTGCTGGATGACACAGTTACCCCCATTTTTTTGGCACCAGAGCCAGACTTGGTAGTGATGATAACCACCCCATTACCTGCGCGCGTACCGTAAAGTGCCGCTGCGCTTGGGCCTTTCAGCACGGTCATGCTGGCTATGTCGTTGGGGTTGATATCGGATATGGCATTACCGTAATCCACCTGGTTGCCACTTCCATTTTCCGATACATTATTGAGGCCATTGCTCATAGGTACACCATCCACCACAAACAATGGTTGATTGTCGGTAGTCAGGGATGTTGCACCTCTGATCACCACACTCACAGTCGAGCCGGCTCCACCTGTTTGGTTGATGGTAACACCAGCCACCCTTCCCGCAAGGGAATTGACCACATTGTCTTGAGATACCTGGTTCAGTGCTTCTCCACCCACTTCCTGAACGGAATACCCCAGGGATTTTGTTTCCCTTTCTATTCCCAGTGCGGTTACTACCACTTCTCCAAGTTCCTGGATGTTTTCCTCCATGTTGATATCAATAACACGGCGGTTGCCAACAGATAATTCCTGGGTGAGGTAACCTACTGAAGAAAACACGAGGATAGTGTTTTCGCCATCTACTGACAACCTGTAGTCGCCATTGATGTCTGTAATGGTGCCTTCCTGCAATCCTTTGATGACCACATTAACTCCAGGAATACCTGCCCCATCTTCTGAGCTGGTAACCTTGCCAGAAATCTGCACGCCTTGTGCAGTTGCAGACGACCATGCCGCAAGCAGCAATACCATAGTCACCAGGGTGCCAATGGCCGATCTGATTTGGTTTAGTTTGTAATTGTTTTTCATAATGTTTGTTAATTTTTATTGAGATTCTTTTTTTGAAAGTGCGAACCAAAGCCGGAACTAACCTCCTGCTAAAGTTCTGGAAATACATCATTGCGCTGAGTGGTTATTTTCTCAGCTACTTTGGGGAAAGTGATGCCTCGCATTCATTGTTGTTTCCTCATACATCGAATTTTAGTTTGACAATTGATTCAAATATTTCTTGGTTTCCGGCTGAAGGGTATGGTTGCGTCCATAATCTTTAGCTGTCTTAACCACTACAAACCGGACACTTTTAAGTCTTCGGTTAACGTTGCGCCAGGGCTATTTCTATTTTTGGTTTCATATTGGAATAATTCAATTTTCGCACCACTTACATTTTTCTGTTTTTAGTTTGATTGTTGCCTTTGAGAAAAAACACACTTCAATCCCTCTTTTTTATTGGTTTAACGTTTAGCTAAAATACAATAAAGAATTAAGTATTATATTTTGAATATTGGCACATTGATATGGTATATTGACATTTATAAAGCCAAGGTCACATTTATTAATATATGGTGTGGTTTCTTCTTCACATCCTAACAAAAAAATAATGAAGTGGAAATAAATATGTCTCCCCGAATTATTATAAATCGATGGATTGTTGAAGTGCTCCGGTATCAAGCAAATTCTGCTTAAAACCACACGGGAGCTGCCTAATGATGAGAATAGGGAAACCAAAAAAATGGCATCAAGCTTTAGTTTTTTTTGAGCCTACTACTCTTTAAATAATTCAATTTGGTTGATTGGTTTCTGCTGGATCAAAAATGGTGGTTGTGCAACGGCCAGACTGTCTTTTGGAAAATAAGAGTGTTGCCAAAGATTGGTTGTAATAATTATAGTTGATCGGCCATGTATGGCCTGCTGGAGCATCTGGGTTGGGTGATGCGGTATTTAGGCTAACCCTCGGCCTATGCTGTAAATTGTCATTTCCTACTAGTGATCAATATACCATATCAATGTGCCAATATCCAAGAGTAAATCGAGGAATATTTATTGTATTTTCGTTATAGTTAATGCTTCATGAAAGGAAATTGTATGTGTAGTACGTTGGAAAGGGGAAGTGGCCCAAGATCAGGAGTTGAGAAAGAGCAAACAGATGAGTTGTTTTTGGTGCCTTGCGGTTACATACAATAGGCTGTATTTTTTAATGCTTGGAGTCACATATTGAATTTGAGCATTTTCATTCCCTTCATTTGGGCATTTATAACAGGATCTAAATTTCAACAAATGTCTTTATATAAAAATCCAATTATGAAAAAACAACGACTAAAACAAATGTGTTTTCTCCTGATCTTCTCACCCTTGATTTTTTCCTGCGGTGAAGATGAAAGGGCACAATTTCCAACCTCAGCGCAAATTTTCTATAGCCTAAGTGAAGATCCTGCCGAAGCAAAAAAGGTAGCATTCACAGCTATAGCACATAGCGCCGAATCCTATTTGTGGGATTTTGGCGATGGCAACACCAGTACCGAACCAGTTATTGTACATGAATACAGTGATGGTGGGTATTACAAGGTTTCCCTCACCGTAACGGGAAGTACTGGTACAGACACTGAAGAAGTGGATCTCGCCATTGACCTCACTCCGTATGTACTGCTGACAGGCGGGCCTACCAATGAGCAAGGGAAAAAATGGAAGCTGTCTGCAGGGCACTCTGCCGGTGACAATTATTTTGCCAATGCCGATGCGGAGTTTTCTTTATTTGACGGCACCCCCAGGCCACTTCCTGATGGGATTTTCGCTACTGAATTTGGCATGGGCAAAGTTTATGATGATGAATTTACATTTCACTTTGACGGAACCCTTGAAATAGATACCAAGGATGATGAAGCGGTGTTTTCCGGATATGTGCACCAACTGATGACAGGCGGGAATGTGGTGAATGCCAATGGTGCACAGTTTAATTTGATTATTGCGTCTTATACACCTGAAGCCAATGCTACATTCACTTATGTCGAAGAAGAAGATTTTGAAGTAGGCACTGTGTATGGCCCTGGAGGAAAACTGACCTTTGAAGGCGTCAGCACCATGGATTTTTCCGCTGGTTCATTCGTCGGGTTCTTAGACTATGAGACCAAGGTGATTGTGAGTGATGTGAAGGACAAATCCTTCAACATTATAGTCTTTATAGCGGCCTCTCCTGATTTTTATCCAACGGCCACACATGCAATTATCCTCACTATGGAGGCGGTAGAATAGCTTGACCGTCTATTTCAATCCTTATTCATTTAATTATTAAACAAGACATGAAACAAAAATACAATTTTCAACAAATGGCCAATCCTATCTTCACTTTTGTGATGCTGGGATTAATGGTTGCGATCTTACCGTCTGCCCTGGCGGATGGCAAGTTAGACAAAGCGGTAACCGGAAAAGTCACAAGTGCGGAAGATGGGCAGGGCATACCAGGTGTGAACGTGGTGATCAAGGGCTTGCAGGAAGGTACCATCACAGATATAGAAGGAAATTATACCATAAATGTAGCTGATGAGAGCAGTGTTTTGGTTTTTTCATTTGTAGGCTATGATACCCGAGAAGAACTGGTGGGCAACAGAAATGTGGTGGATATCAGCTTATCGGAAAATGTAGAGCAATTGAGTGAAGTTGTTGTAACTGCATTAGGTATTAAAAGGGAAGAACGGTCGTTGGGTTTTTCTGTAGGCCGTGTAGATGGAGCTGAAACCAACCGTGTGGCACAGGAAAACGTGCTGAACTCCCTGTCGGGCAAAGTGGCAGGGGTTACCATTAATTCTACCGGCGGGCCTGGTTCTTCGGTGAGTATGGTGATCCGGGGGGCTACTTCACTGAGCAATGACAACCAGCCGCTATTTGTGGTGGATGGTGTGCCCATAGCCAATGCACTCAACAACATTTCGGAGGTTGGAAGCAGAAACAATGTGGATTATGGTAATGCCATATCGGATTTGAACCCCGACAATATTGAGAGTATCTCAGTGCTTAAAGGCCCAAGTGCAGCAGCATTGTATGGAACAAGGGCGGGTAACGGTGTGGTACTGATTACCACAAAATCCGGTACAAAAGGAGATAAAGCGAAGGTAACTTTCTCCTCCAATACGGTGGTGGACGTGCCTTTTAAGTTTCTGAAAAACCAGAAGAAATTTGCGACAGGATATTTCTCCTATACACCTGACAACTTCGGTCCCGGAGAGTTTCCGGTTGTGACCCCTGCAGAAGCTGCAGGTGCTGGTATGGAACTGGACAGGGGATACTTCGCCATCCAGTGGGATTCACCTCGTGATGCCAATGGCAATCAGATTCCTACCGAACTGGTATCCCACCCGAACAACGTGAGGGATTTCGTGCAAAATGGAATCAATACCACCAACAGTGTGGCAGTATCGGGCAGCAATGACCTGATCAATTACAGAATAGGCTATACCAATATGAGGAGCCGTGGATTGATCCCTAATGCGGACTTGCTAAAGGATAATTTTTCGTTGAACTCTTCCATTAAGGCCACCAAAAAATTGACCGTGAGCAGTAGTATCAACGCCGGCAGGACCTGGTCCAACAACAGGCCGAATACCGGAAACAGGGGAACCAACCCACTGGAAGCAGCCTATAAAATCCCCCAAAACCTTGATATGAACGATTTCAAAAACTATTGGGTGCCAGGTCAGGAAGGGGTGCAACAATATGCCCCTCTAGACTACAACAATCCCTACTTTCTGGCCAATGAAGTGAAAAACGGATTTTCAAGGGACCGAATTATTGGCAATGTAAAAGCGGATTTGGAAATCACTGATGAACTCTCCTTGATGGGTAGGTACTCTGTAGATTACTATACAGAAGTGCGTGAAACCAAAATATCACCGAGCTATACCAGGGAGAGCAACAATGGGGCCTATGGCCTCACAGATATCAGCAATTTTGAGAAGAACGTAGATTTCTTATTGACTTATACTAAAGACTTGGGAGATTTTGGACTTGTAGCTTCAGTAGGAGGAAACAGCCGGTACAATAAATTCAAATCAATATCCAACTCATCCAAATCTGGAGATGGCCTGATAGTACCAAATGTCTATAATGTGAGCAACATCAGTGCGGGTGCATTGAACTACAGGAGCAACTTGTCCGAGAGGGCTATTTACAGTGCTTATGGTATAGCCAACTTCTCCTATAAGGATTTTGTTTACCTGGATTTAACCGCCAGAAACGATTGGTCGAGTACCTTGCCGGCAGATGAAAGGTCGTATTTTTATCCTTCAGCATCGCTGAGTTTACTTTTGGATGAGGCACTGGAGCTGGGAGGAAATATCGATATGCTGAAACTACGGGGAGGCTGGGCCAAGGTAGGAAACGACGCAAGCCCCTATAGCCTGAATGCGGTTTATGGTTCAAATGGCCAGTGGGGAGATGCCATCATGTTGAGCTATTCCAATACACGTCTGACTCCAAACCTGAAGCCGGAATTGGCCACCTCCTGGGAGTTCGGTTTTGATACCAAACTCTTAAACAACAGATTGAGGGCAGAGGTGACCTATTATACAGTTGACAATCAAAACCAAATATTGAGGAATATTCCAGTGGCTGCATCTTCCAAGTACAGCACCATCAATATAAACGCTGGTTCGATCCAAAGCAAAGGATGGGAAGTGATGGTAGGAGGTACACCACTGAAGAACACCGATTGGTCCTGGGATGTAAGCGTGAATATATCCCGCAACAGGACCAAGATTGTGGAGTTGAGCGAAGGGGTTGAGTTTTATGAGTTTTGGAGCGATGCAAAAGGACGGGCCAGGACCTACGTAGGCGAAACCATCGGTGATATTTATGATGCCAAAATGGTGGTAGTGGAAGACCCCAATTCACCGTACTACCAGTACCCGATCGTGGGAGGTGGAGATTCTGAATGGCAGGATATACAATCAGCCGATACCAGAAATAAGATTGGAAACTTTAATCCTGACTTTATTTTGGGTATGCAGTCGTCCCTGACCTGGAAGAATTTTAGCCTGAATATGACCTTCGACTGGAGAAAAGGAGGGCAATACATTTCCCAGACTTACAGATATACTACAGAAGATGCCAGCTCTCAGATTTGGTTGGACAATGCCATCAATCCAAACGGACTGGAAGGAGCTGAGCTGAGTGCCTGGTTGAAAGCAAATGAGGAACAGTACATCAAGAATGGCTTCCATATAGTGGGGGGGCTAACAAAAGAAACCGGAGGCTTGCCCGAAAACTTCAGTGGAAGAGTAGTGCATGATGGCTATTTCATACCAGGAGTACAACAAACAGCCGGAGCAGACACGCCAGACAACTTCGAAGATGATGAATATATAGAAAACCTAGGAGAAGCTGGTACTTTGATACTTCCGTATATAGTAAGTTACCCTTGGCAGTTTGCAGCCCCATCTATGTTCGATGCGGACTTTATAAAATTAAGGGAGTTGGCCATTGGATATAAACTGCCTTATACGTTTACAGACAGGTTGAAAATACAGTCTGCTAATATTTCCCTCTACACAAGGAATATTATTTTGTGGACAAAGGGCAAAAACGGTATAGATCCGGAAAGGGCCTTCCAGGCCAATTCGTCAAGCTTTTCACAGGGTATAGAAAGATACAATGTTGAGCCATGGGTATTCCCAATTGGAGTCAAGCTGAATTTAACATTCTAATTACTAAAATTAAATGATCATGAATTTCATAAAGAATAAAATATTAATTGCAGTAGTCTTGATGTTAACCATGATGCTTTCATGTCAGGACCTGGATGAACTGAACATCAATCCCAATGGCCCCAGCCCCGAAGCTGCCGATCCATATTTGCTGATGGCCACAGTGCTGAATGGCGCTGGAACTTCGATAGTCAATTTGGGTTATGGTGATCTGGCTGGTGTGATGCAACATACCCAAAAAGATGGATGGGGTGGAAGCCATAATTCATACGAATGGTCTTCATCCAGCCAGGGCTGGAGTGGTTATTACAAAATCTTGGGCAACAACCAGGAGATGTACCTTAAATCTGAAGACTTGGGATACGAGTTTGCCATGGGTGTGGGGCTGGTGATGAAATCGTACATGTTTGGCCTGGTGAGTGATTTGTATGGTGATGCGCCCTATTCGGAGGCATTGCTGGGTGATGAGGGTAATATCAAACCTAAATTCGATCGTCAACAGGATATACTCACGGGAATTTTTGCCGATTTGGAAACAGCCAATACATTGCTGTCGAAAAGTGTAAGTGAATACAATTACATCAACAATACCCAGGATATTATCTATGACGGAAGCCCTTCCAAGTGGAGGAAATTTGCCAATTCCCTGGCTTTGAGGTATTACATGAGGTTGTCTGAGAAAGACGCCAGTATGGCCCAAAGTGGTATTGCCAAAATAGTGGGTGACCCGGCCACATACCCCATTATCACTTCTGCAAGCGATGATGCCAATATGGACTATATAGGTACCAGTTCATCGGATTCCTGGCCCAAAAACTATGTATTTGATACTGGAAATGGCACCAACTTCCGCAGGGTGAAAATGTGCGCTACGTTAGTAGATGCCATGAAATCCCTGAACGACCCAAGGTTGGATCAATGGGCTGCCAGGGTACAAATTCCTATAGAAGTAATAGAAGACAACAACAGCACCGATATGATTACAGGTGGGATAAGGTATGTTTCAAGAAACCTGGTGGATGACTATGAAGCAGATTTTGGTATCCCATTAAACACCAGTACCGATTTTGTGGGCATGCCACCTGCTGCTTTGCAAACACCTTCTGCATTTAATATGAGCCCTGATTTGAACCAGGCATCAAACAATCCCCATGTATCGTGGATGAATGGACAATTCACGGAGGCTTCTGGTGCAAACCTGAAAGCAAGGCTGATCACTGCCGCCGAAGTGAACTTCATTTTGGCAGAAGCTGCACTCAATGGGTGGATAGGTGGAGCAGAAGACTATTACAATGCAGGTATTCAAGCTTCGTTTGATGCCTGGGGTATAGGAGATGCCTATGATGGTTATATGACTGAGACTGGGGTGGCCTATGATGGCACTCAAGCCCAGATTATCAACCAAAAGTGGATATCGTCATGGGCACATGCAGCAGAGTCCTGGTTTGATTATAGAAGGACAGGTTTACCAGCCTTGCAGACGGGGCAATGGGTGAAAAGGGATAGGATACCTGTGAAGTTTTATTACCCATTGGATGAGGAGTTTTACAACGAAGCTAGTGCAGAATCGGCCATTTCCAATTTGGAAAGCACCGAGTTTAGAGGGGCCGATCCCCTCAATAGTGCATGGTCCAAGCAATGGATACTTCAGGGAACCGGAAACCCCTGGTAATTTTCAAGAAATATGCATTAACCGAAATAAAGCCGCTCCTGGGAAGGAGCGGTTTTTTTATTGCCCCTACAGATGTTTCTTCAGAAATTCATCAATATAGAATTGGCAATACTCATTTACCTTCACAGACAAATCCATGGTGTGTGGCCATCCTTTCAGCCTGTGGTAATCATGCGGAACACCCGCTTTTTTGAGCCAGTTGTCCAGGGAATCTGATTGGCTGACCGGCACGATAGCATCAATGGTACCATGAAAGGTCAGGGTGGGAGGGTCATCGGGTGAAATGAAAAACCGCGGGGAAGCCATCCTGTACATTTCCGGTTTTTCATCATACATGCTCCCGATAAAATTCATGGGTTCTTTCCTTATTTTCGATTCTGCTGTAGTGAGGTCGGCCACTCCATAAAGGTTGACCACTGCCTTTACCTTTGCTGAATTGGCCGCATGGCAGCCTTCGTTAAACAAAGGTTCGTCTTCGGCATATCCGGCCATCATGGCGAGATGCCCGCCAGCAGATCCCCCAATCAACACCATCCGATGGGCATCTATGCCGTATTCGCTGGCATGGTCGCGCACCCATTGCACTGCACAGTTGACATCCTGTACTGCAGCGGGAAATTTCGCCACTTTCGCCAATCTGTAAGATACCGTAATGGTGACATACCCCTTTCGGGCATAATCCAACAGATAGGTGAGGTAATCCGATCTTTTGCCCGACTTCCATGCGCCACCATGAATGAAGATCATTACAGGTGCTGGCTTTTGCAGGTTTTTTAGTTTGTATAGGTCCAGCTGTAGGGAAATGTCATCTACTCTCTTATATTCAATATCCTTGATTTCAACAATCTCTTCAGGAACGGCAGGTTTGGTTTCTACAAGGTCGAGCATTCCCAGGGCATAGGAGATTTTAAGGAATGTCTCATTCATATATCCTGAAGGGGCTTTTAGTGCCCTGTTGGGGTCGGAGGCCTTTTTGCTGCAACCCAATAAGCCAATCAAAAGGGCAATACTGAGCAGAATCGATTTGGTTTTCATAAACTGTTAGTTTTGCAAAGGGTGTAAAATGTTATGCATACGTTTTTATAAAATCAGTTGATACTTCCCTGATTTATAAACTCTGGTTTTTATCACCAGTTTTTTGCGCTTCATGTCAAACTTATAATCAGCGTTCTCTACCAAATCCGCATTGTCCAGTACCACCCGGACAGGTTTTTTATCCATGGCAATGTTCAAAATATGCGGGCATTTTTTTCCAGATAAGTCAACCTTTAACACGCCATCATTTATCGAATATTCCAAAGTAGTGCTCTTCGATTTTTCCCTAAATACCTCAAATGAGTTTGGGTTTTGATAGGGATAAATCAAAAAAGTTAAGAATCCTTCATCCTCCTGACTCCCTATGCCGGTGTAGGATCGTTTAATGTCCATAGGTACAATGGCCCCATCTTTTATAAAAACCGGATATTCATCCAAAGGAAATTCCCTTTCGAGCCTGGATGGCCCTTCTATTATTTTGGTGTCGTCAAACCAGTACCTCCATTTTCCTTCCGGCAGATGTACTTCGCTTTTCAACTCATCCTTATATATAGGCGCTATCAAAAGATGGTCTCCAAACATGTAGTGAAACTTGCCATCTATTGGGGTTTGAAGCCTGCCGCCACCCCTATTTGCCGTAATCACATAATGGTACATATAGGGAACCAGTTCCGTATGCAGCCATGAGTATGTCCTGATTATTTCCAGTTCTTCAGTACTTCTTTTCCACAGCCGGCGTTCCCCATGACCACCATTCAAAAACAAACCACAAAAAGCAGAAAATTGTGCCCATCGGATATACAGTCTTGGTGGAATGGTACTGCCCGAAAACCCGGCAACATCCGAACCAATAATATTGTACCCCAGTTTGGCACTTTTCAGGATATTGTCAATGGCAGATTCAAACCCCTGAACACCCTCCAAGGCAATGTCAACCTTTTCCTGGCTGTCTTCGGCAATCATGTCCTGGGTTACCCATTTGTGCTCCTGATCTCCCACCCAGTTGACGGGTGAGGCATCAATTGGGGAAAAACCCTCAGGGTGAAACTCCCTGTCTATAGCTCGTGACAAGGTGATGAATTCCGGGTTTTGAGTGAGCCCATGCCGATATTCATCCCTGTAATAGTGGTCCATGTACTGGCGAGTGGTCATCCACCCGGATTTGGTCTTCTTGTAGAAAAATGGAAGAGAACCTAGTTTTCTCCAGAACAATGTAGCTGCACCATCTAGTTTCCAGCCATCTATTCCCAAATCAAAAACACGTTGCTGCATGCCACGCCACCACATCATGGCATCCGGATTGGTGTAGTCGATAAAACCACCCCTACCTTTCCACCATTTGTTTTCCGTTCCTTCGTCCGCCAGGTATCCACCCTTCCGTGCCTGATTATACCAATCCTGGGAATCTTCAATTTTTAGTCCTTTGTTGTAGCTGTTCACCATGGAAGTCATCCAGAGTACAACCCTGTAGCCATTTTCTTCCAGGTTGCGAAACCAACTTTCAGGCGTGGGGTATAAAGTGGTATCCACTTCAAAATCATTGTACCTAAGGCTCCAGGGGCTGTCCAATATAATAGTGCGCACTGGGATGTCGTGTTTAGCATATCCTTCCAGCAACTCATCCACGTATTGTCCGGTATTCACATCGTCTTCCCACAGCCAGCACTCCAGGGCCCAGGCGGGTGTTATCGGTGGATTGCCATGTCTTTGTGTGTTGAATGGAATGCCCCAAAGCGGATAAACCAAATAGAAATAGCCAAAAATCAAAAGCAATATGATGGCAAGGATGACGTATTTAAGGATGCTTTTAACCATGCTTTTGCTGTTTAAAAATTCAATGGACATAAATCGGATTGGTCAGTACCCAGGTCGTCCATTGATGGTTGAAATATATCAGGGCCGTAAGCCTGTAATTACCAGGCTGGTTGCTCACGTTATAGGCATATTGATAGGCATTTTCTTTTTCCTCAATGATATGGCCGTTTTTGAGTAAGTAAAATTTTACTGGATACGGTGAAACAGCTTGTAGCTGATGGGCCTTGTCAATCGTCACAGAATCCCCTAAGATACCTGACAATTTATCTCTTGAATCTGTAGAAAAGAATTGAAATCCGTTGGCTTCAGCCAGGCTTTCGAATGAAACCAACAGATGCCCTTTAACAATGCTGTTTTTAATGGAGGTATTGGTAAAATCGTTGGAAAAAACATGGTTGGCTACATGGTTAAAGGAGTAGAAGTAGGAGTCCAGGTCCCACCTGAAAGCCCAACCGTATTTATCAGGTTTGCCTAGAAGCATCCTGTCAAGCCAGTTTTCCTTTCTTATGGAAATGGTATCGGCATTAGGCCCCACCCATTCTACGAGTCCATTTTCCAGGTACCTGGCCTTAAAGCTGTGGTTGTTGTGGGCATCAACGGCACCAATTCCTACTATCTTGCGTTTCAGGTTGAGTGTATCCCAAAGAAATTGTATCGATAGCTGGTCGTCATAAAATTCCCGGTAGCACCATTGCATATATTTTTCCCCATTTATTGCATTGTTGATTAAAAACGGAAGGATTCCATCTTCATCCAGTACATCCGTATGAATGTTGTAAATTTCCATGGCATGATAAAAAGGGTTGTCCCATTGATGGGGCTCTTCCGAGTGTACATAAGTTACCAAGCCTCCTTGTTGGGCCACTGATCTTATTATTTTCGCTTCTCCCTGGCTCCAGTCAAGTTGGACGGAATCAAAAGGATTGACCATCAGGCCACTACTATATTCTGTGCCTGACTCTATAATGATGCCATTATATTCACCATGGTACCCCCTGGGGTGGCGGTCGAGATGGCCATGGGGGTGGTCGGATAAAAATATGAAATCAAGTTTTGCCTGATTGGCCGCATCCACTATTTCATCCAGGCTTCCCCGGCTGTCATGCGACCAGTAGGAGTGGGCATGCATTGCACCTTTGTATGATGGAATGGGTATGAACTGCTTTGGTTTTTTGTATTTGGATTTGAAAGCCGCAATCTCCGTTTCCAAACCTGGATATGTTACGAAATGTTTCCACACAGGGGCTGCCATATAGTTGATCAAAATAAGCGATATGATCACCAGTGGTATAGCGACGATGTACTTCAGTATTTTTTTCGCTCTGATTTTCATATTGTCAATCGGCTGGGCACTGCTCAGAGGTGCTGATCAAACCATTTTACCCCATCTCCATAAGCACTGTCAATTGGCAGGTCCCGGTGTTTGGAAGGATACCATTTGATTTCTTTTGGCTCATTGGCCTTTTCGAATAGTAGTTTAGTGGTTATTGGGGAAATCACTTCATCGTTCTCCGCATTGATCATCAGAAGTGGTCGTGGACTGATATATTCTACAAAATTCACGGGATCGATGGGAGCGAAAAATTCACGAGTTTCAGAACTCAAAGCTTCCATGCCAAACATTAGGTTGAGGTTGCCACCAGCAAGGGCAATCACGGGTACTTTTACCCTGTTGTCCACACTACAGAATACCGTACCTATTATTCCACCAAGGCTGATACCGTAGTACCCAATTCTATTGGGGTCAATGTCCGAATGGGTTTCCAGAAAATCCACAGATCGTCGCAGGTCAAAAACTGTTTGAACGATAATATCCCTCGTCCAATATCTTAAATCACCCGTAAGGTTAAATTTATACTCGTTTTCTTTGCGCACACCATGGTTGGCAATATCGATACGCATGACGGCATAGCCGTGGTTGATAAAATATTGATGTCCAAATTCGATGTAATCGACAGTTTTGCGGTCACCAAGGCCGTGGAGCAGAATGATGACCGGAACTGGGCCAGAATTGCCTCCTGGCAATGTGAGCAACGCATTTACTTTTTTGTTGTGAACACTGGTAAATTCGATATCATACATCTCCACCTCGGAGCTATCGTTCATCTTAGCGATGGTGGTATTTAGTGGAAGACCATGGTCGTACTTGTAATATTCTTCCAGGGAAATTTCCCTTTTGGTCAGACAAGCGGTGACCAAAAAGCATAGCAGAATTAAGACCGATGGACGGATCGTCATAACCACCACGCTCAATGAACATATACCTGAATACTGTCTGCAACAAACATCCTGGTACTTTCTACATAGTCATCGCCCAACGCATCGGTATATTTCAAATCAATGTAAAAAGCTTTGAACCCGGACTTGGGGTAGTCGATTTTTGTTTCCACTTTGGCTACAGAGGCCACAGACAGATCGGAGCTGGTCCATTCTTCATCCCTGAAATCCCTGTCTTCCGACTCGGCGCTCCAAATAAGGGCTCCTTTCAACTGGTCGGCAGAAGACAGTGCTGTCAGGTTGATGGTATTGCCCATTTCGTTTATTTCCCAGTCACACCTGGGGTATGGCTGTTTCAGCAAAGTGGTATTGAAAAATGAGCTTATTGCTTGCAGGGCCTGCTTTTTGTCACCAAGGCCATGGCCGGCATTGGGTACATACTGAATAAAATTTTGCCCGGGAATACTATCGATGTAGTTTTTGATGGCGTCCACAGGCCAATATTCGTCTATGGTTCCGATGATGATCATTTTGGGCATGGTGAGCTTCTTGCGATAGGCATAGGGATCCACCATTTTCGAAATATTATCGCCGGATTCTGTGTGCACCTGCTGCGGGATTTCCAGCTTCACATAGTCTTCGATCTGGATGCTGTATTCTTTCCAAACCTCGATTTGGTAGTCGAGGCTTACCGGCATGTTGAGCACATCGATTACCATAGGGGCTATGGCCACTACACGCGGATCATTTGCCCCGGTCAGCCAGGTAGTCCACCCACGTTTGGATGCGCCTGTTACCACAAACCTGTTGACCTTGGTTTCCAGGTTTTGTTCAGCGAATTCCTGAATGGCATCCATAGACCTTACGGCAGTTTTTACCATTGGAAACAGCAACGGCCATGAATAATCACCGTCCTGCTTGAAATTGTGTAGGGTAAACGAGATCAATTGGTCTTCAACCAGCCCATCGTACAGGGGTTGGTTGGGGGTTTGCCTCACTATACCACAAATGGCCTGGTTCTTTTGGGCCAACTGTGCAAACATCTGGGCACCACCGTCATCTTGTTTGGCAAAATTTGGCTCGCCATTTTTTACAGACCCTCCGGTGATAAAAAGCAGTGCCCCATCATGCTGAACTTGCTCGGGTACCAGTATGGTCAATTGATGTTTCCATGAGTGCTCCCTCCATTTTTGTGATGTGATGGTGAGGTCATGGGCTGTGACGTCTGTTCCCTCTATGGCATAAGTGTCTCGGACTTCCCACCGGAAAGAAGCATCCCCGTTGTTTAGGTAGCGTTGTAGGGCTGTTTCTGCGGTGATGGGTGTGTTTTCCGGAGGGCTTTCAGCTGGCGTTTTTTTGGTGCTACACTGTGTGCCTGCCAACAAGGTGGCCAATGCTATTGATACATTTATAATTCTTAATTTCATTGTATTCATTTTGGGTCGGGGTTTTCCTGTATTAATCTTAAAGCTTCTTCAATAAATATTTCACCTGTCATTTCTCCAAGGCTCGTACGGGTGACATAGTTGTACCTTTCGAAGCTATTGAAATCCTCTTTGGTGAGGATGTACCCAAAAGCATCGTTGGTGAGGCCAAACAAAAACGGATGGCGGGTTTTCATATTTCTTTTAAGGTAATATCCGATATTGGGAAGGGCCTCACCTGGGATGGTAAGTACCTTTGCAGTCCCGATATTGATCAGGTTTACCTGGGTTTGTATTACATAATCTTTTGAGACTTTAAGATCCATGGCTGCATTGTCCAAAATCATACGCATGAGTTGCGACTCTACAGGAAATTCGAAAGTCTTTGCTGCAACGAATAAATTTGGATTCTCCTGCACTGTTGCAGTATCAATGATCTGTAGGGCCTGGTCAGCAAGTAGCTCCCCAATTCGCTTGCACTCTTCCCAGTCATTTGCTTGTTTATTGTCCGGCCTTCTGTTGTCTGCTGTGACCATCCCCCCCTGGGCACCATTCATAAAAATGGCAACTCCACCTGCTTTGGCTTCCAGTTGGTCGTATAACGGGCCGCAGATGTCTGGGGTAAGGATGCCCCGGTTTGGCCCTACTACCTCAGGATGTACCGCATAGTTGACCAGTGTGGATATGACTTGTCCCTTGCGAGATCCCGTGGTGCTTATAGCTTGTATGACTCCACACCGTGGGTCGTACAGTTGAGGGGCATAATAGTTGTAGGCAATTTGTCCTTTGGCTTCCCCCACTGCAATTTTTAATGCAGCAGGTTCGAGTTTTTCTACAGCCTCATTTACAGCATCTGCTATTTGTTGCACACACCATTTGAGGTAATTGAAGTCTGCCAATACCTCACCTTTCTCATTCGGGAAGCCATAGGCATCTGGTGCGCTGTGCGTATGTGTGGCCCCTATAACAATGTTTTCAAAAGGAATTCCTTCTATCAGTTTGCGGGACTGGTCGCCAAGTGCCGCAGGCCATCCCAGGTTGTCTATGCCTACTATTGCCAGTCTGGTTCCATCTTTGTCCAACACAAGGGCACGCACAAACAGGTCGCCTTTGTTTTCCTTTACCGGTTTTGGGGTTCCAATTCCACCGGAGACTGGTAGCAATGGAGATGGCGTAATCACCCTCATTGCAGCCCCAGCTTTGAATTCCTGTGCGGTGGAGGAAAGGCAAACCATGATGCCCAATACTGTCATGCATATATGATGTTTCAACTGTGGCATTTTTCTGAATGTTTGTCAATTTGCTGAATTCTGGGGTCTTGGGTTTTAAAAAAAAAACCTGCACGGCAACCCCAACTATATACCCCTGAAATCCTGCCTATTTTGCCAGGTGATTTTTGTAGGGCTACATTATTTCATCATGCAAAATGTCCAATTATTGTAAATATAACATATTGGTTGTTAACCTCTTAATATGGTATTTTGACTGATTTTAGGTTACTGTTAAAATCCTTTAATCTGGAGGTTAAATTACTTGTCTAAAAGGCTATTTTTGGTTGTCCTTTGGGTGAAACCAGGGGCTGTTTTTTGAAATTAATTGACCTGAATCATGAGAAACATCAATCCATTTTTATCCATGTGTTTGGCTATCGTCTTTTCGTTTGCCTGCAACCAAAAGAAAAACGACCAACAACCAGCCGAAGAAGAAAAACCTAATGTTCAAAGCGCCGGAACCTGGGCTGAAAGGCTGGGCTATCCGGCTGGCAAAAAGATTGTCATGTTGCATGCCGATGACATTGGCATGTGCGAGGAGGCCAACATTTCTGCTAAAAGGAACCTGTTGGAAGGCCATATACAATCTGCGGCGGCCATGCCTCCCTGTCCAAATTTTGAGGAGATCATTGCCTGGGCCATCGAGAATCCGGAAATAGACATGGGACTGCACCTTACCCTTACCAGCGAATGGAAAACCTACAGATGGCCTGCCGTCCTCCCGTCTGAGGAAGTTCCGGGTTTGATAGACGAAGAAGGCATGATGTGGCGTAGGGTGGAAGACGTGGTGGAGCATGCCACCGTGGATGAAGTAGACCGGGAGGTAAGGGCTCAAATTGATAAGACCATTGCCCTTGGCTACCAGCCAGACCATATTGATACGCACATGGGTACCCTGTATGGACATCCCGACTTTGCAAAAGCCTATTTGCAGATAGCCATGGATTATGGCATCCCGGCCAATGCCATCGATATGTCCGATCCGGCTGTTGTCGAGGGGTTCAGGCAAAAGGGCTATCCCATCACTGATGAACTGGTGGCTTTTATGGGCAGTTATACGCTTCCAAAACTTGACTTTTTCACCAGTGCCCCCAATGCCGACACCTACGAAAATAAAGTCGCCGCTTTTAAGGAATTGATTAAGTCGCTGAAGCCGGGGTTGACAGAGATTATCTTCCACCCTTCGGAAGGAACCGAAAACTTAAAGACCATCACCAACTCCTGGAAACAACGGATGTGGGAGGCCAGGATGTTCGCAGACCCTGACCTCAAACAGTTTTTCAAGGACGAAGGTATCATTTTTACCAACTGGAAGGAAATCATGCAGCGCTTTAAGGATATCCCTTCCTGATTGATTTCCCAGACATTATTTCTATTCAACTTCTAAAAATCGAGCTATGAAGGAAAAAAGGCAATGGATATGCCTGTTAATTGTAGGCATGACCCTGGGCACCACCTGGGCCATCAGGGGGCAGTTTGGCCATGAACAGGGTGCTGCCTGGGCAGGAGGGGTAGGGGCTGTTTGCATCTTGCTTATGTCCAACCGACAGGATTGGTACAACAAACTGTTCAAAGCCGGGCTGGCCGCAGCTATTGGTTGGGGGCTGGGGGGAATGATGAGCTACGGAATCGTTGTTGGGTATGGCAAAGGATCAGAGTTCATCAATGTTTATTACGGCATGCTGATGCTATTCGTAATAGGCGGTCTGTATGGCTTTATCGGTGGAGGATTGTTTGGGCTGGTGTTGACAGATAATGTCAAGAATAAAGTGAAGTGGTCGTACCTGATGATCGGAATGGTAGTCGGTGGCTTGGTTACCTATTTTTTCATGGTCATGCAATGGGAATGGTTGATGACGCCTCCGAGATCAGAAGTTTGGGCAGTTTGCTTAGGAATGGCTTTTTTTCTCACATGGTTCCTTGTTTCTCATAAGTATTACTCTGCACTGCGTGTGGCAGCATTCGCTGGTCTTGGCGGAGGCTTTGGCTTTGCATTTGGCAATTTTCTTCAGGTTCTGGGCAGCACCACCGATATTCACTTTAATTTCTGGAATGTAATGGAATATTCCCTTGGTTTTTTCGGGGGTGTGGGTATGGCCTATGGCACATTTACTTCACAATGGGAGGATGCTGAAGAAAGGCCCGTTTCTTCCAACATTATCCCTGTGGTGCTCCTGGTTTTATTTATCCCTTATGTAGTCTGGCACCAGTCATTTGAGACAGAAAGGCTGCAAAAAATATTTTCAAAAATCATCACAACTGGTGTGGACTCCAAGGTGTTGTTCACACAAACCATCGCATTTGCACTGATATTGCTTCAATTTGGTTTTGTTTATTGGAAATATGTGCACTCAAGGGTCGGTGGACTCATTCAGTACACGAAAAAGGAAGCTAGCTATTTTTTGATGAGCCATTTTGGACTCTACATGGTGTTCAGTGCCCTAATCACTGGGGCATTTATGAGTACCTATAGGATAGAACAATACCTCTATTTTGCCAATTATGCGATTATTATACTGGTGCTTCCCAAACTGGTTCCAACTTATGAGCCACGTGAAATAAACGCAGGCAAGTGGCTGAAGTATTTTACCCTGGTATTGGCCATAATCGCCATACTCGCGTTCATAGCCATTAACTCACACGAACCTTACCCCAATGAGCACCGTCGGTTTGAGTTTTAGGGGGAAGGTATTTGATGTATTGATAAAATTTTAAAAACTACTTTATGATAAAAAAAAATGTTGCCGTAGTTGGTTTTGGTTTTATGGGCATGATGCACACGGCCAACATCCTAAAGTCCAAAAAAATGAACCTGGTGGCCATCGTCAGCAAGCACCCGGCAAAGGTTTTGGACAAAATAGAATCTGATACTGGTAATTTTGATACGGCGGATTTGTCCGTGTCGCAGTTGCAGAACCTGCCCAAATATGCCAGCCTCAAAGACTGTTTACAATATGAGCAACTAGATGCTGTTTTCATTTGTACCCATACGGATTTGCATTTTGAATTAACCAGGGAGGCTCTAGCAGCGGGCTTGCATGTGTTTTTGGAAAAGCCCATGGTACTGGAGGAAGCCGAAGGGAAGCTGCTGATAGATTTGGCCAAGGAGCAGAGCCGGATATTTATGGTGGGGCATGTATTGCGGTTTATGCCGCCATACCAAAGAATAAGGCAATGGGTAGAGGAAAAAACATATGGTTCGCTGAAGTTCATAAGCCTCAACAGGTTCTCTGGTCTGCCAACCTGGGGGCAGTGGAAGGAAAAGCAACAAGCCAGGGGATCTTCCGGGGGAGCATTGTTTGATTTGTTGATCCATGATATTGACTTTGCCCAATACTTGCTCGGCATACCGGAGAGCATCAGCGTAAACAATCTGCCAGGACGATTGAGCGATCATGACTATATTCAGGCACTGTGGCAATACCATGACAAGGAGGCTCGTGTCAGCATAGAAGGAGGTAACACATTTCACTCCCAGTTTCCATTTCAGGCGGGTATTAAAGCGGTTTTCGAAAAGGCCAGTGCCAACTATTCAACCGAACAACCGAATGTCATTCGGGTAGCCAATAATGAAACGGTTGTAGATATCGACTTATCGGAGGAAGTGGATGGTTTTGTTGCTGAAGTGGAGTATTTCGCAGATTGTATTTCTGGAAATCAGTTGCCAGAACGCTGCTTGCCGGAATCGTCATTGGAAACCATTCGTTTGTGCCACAACCATATCAATAAACAGTAGAAAACATAATCAGGAAATAAGTATGAAAACAATAGATAAGAAATTTAAATGGCCCATTTTCAATGATGAAGATGTGAAAGCCGTGATGGACGTAATGCAAAGTGGGGAGTGGGGCAATCCTGATTGCGGGGGTATTGTGGCGCAGGTAGAACGCAACTTTGCAGACTACTGTGGCACAAAATACGCCCTCTCATGTGTCAATGGTTCAGTATCTCTACGGCTGGCGCTGATAGCTTGTGGAGTAAAGCCCGGTGATGAAGTGATTGTGCCGCCTTATACTTTTATAGCCACTGCTTCGGTGGTGCTGGAGGCCAACTGTGTGCCCGTTTTTGTGGACATTGACCCGCATACTTACAACCTAAATCCCGATCAGATAGAGGCAGCCATAACCCCTAAAACCAAGGCCATCATCCCCGTACATTTTGCCGGGCAGGCCTGCGACATGGATGCCATTATGGCCATAGCCAAAAAACACAACCTGCGGGTGATTGAAGATGCTGCGCATGCCCATGGTGGTGAATACAAAGGAAAGAAACTGGGTAGCATCGGTGATGCCGGTTCGTTTAGTTTTCAGTCGTCAAAGAACCTGACCTGTGGAGAAGGGGGGATGGTGGTGACCAATGATGAAGCCCTGTACGACAAGATGAATTCCCTGCGCAATGTCGGGCGTGTAAAAGGAGGGGCATGGTACGAACACCACAACCTGGGGTGTAACTACCGACTCACACAATTGCAAGCGGCACTACTATCCACTCAGCTGACCCGCCTCGAATCACAAACCAAACAACGCAACGAAAACGGGTTGTACCTTAACAGCCTTCTGGAAAAAATAGAAGGAATAGAACCGCTCCAGCGTGGGCTGGGAGAGACCCTCCATACCTATCATATTTACATTTTTAAATATAACCCATCCCACTTCAACGGCCTGCCGAAAAATGCTTTCGCTGACCAACTCGCAGCAGAGGGTGTACCATGTTTTATGGGGTACCCCGAGCCACTCTACAAGCAACCTCTGTTTCAGGAAAAAAACTTCATGTGTTATGCCATTCCGGAAACGGCGGACTATAAAAATGTGAGTTGTCCAGAAACAGAAAAGGCCTGCTATTCCGATGCGGTATGGATACTCCAACATGCCATGTTGGGCACCCGACAGGATATGGAAGCGATAGCGCAGGCGATAGAAAAGATACAAAAGGTGGCCTGTGAAAATTCTCCGGTTTAAATGGAGATTATTTAAACTGAAACTGTATGTTATGAAATTTAAATTACTGATTTTTATTTTGTTATGGGTTTTTGTAGGATGCAGTATATTTGCCAAGGCGATTACGGTTTCAGGGCTGGAATATAAGGTTTCATCTGCTATAGATTCCCCGCATAAGGAAACTCTGGAAAAGGTAATTGTAGAGGAAATACAATCCCGTACGGGATTTATGCCACAGCGGTTAGACAAGTGGAAACAGCAGCATGGATGGGTACTCGCGGTAGTGTTGGATGAAGACGGGAAGCTGGAGAAAAGGAAAGTTCCGTCTTCCGGTCAGTTAAAATCCGAGGGGTACAAATTACTGATAGAGGAGCAAACCATTTGGGTGATTGGGGCAGACGTGAGGGGTGCACTTTATGGAATTGGCCGCTTCCTTATCGATGCTCAGATGTCTTTTGGGCAGTTGCGTTTTGACGATACACTTCAAGAGCAAAGCAGTCCGCAAATGACACTTCGTGGACATCAGCTGGGTTACCGCAATACGGCTAATTCCTGGGACAAGTGGACGCCCGATCAGTTTGATCAATACATCAGGGAGCTGGCCCTTTTTGGAACCAATAGCATTGAAGACATTCCCTTTCAGAGCGTGGAGCAGAGTGTACACATGGTGATGCCGCACAAGGAAATGCACCCGATCATTAGTGGCATTTGCCACAACTACGACCTGGACTATTGGGTGTGGGTACCTGCCCAGGGCGACCTTTCGGATCAGGCCATCAGAGAGAAAGGGCTACAAGCTTATGAAGAACTGTTTCGCTCGCTTCCCCGGCTAGATGGTGTATTTTTTCCCGGTGGCGATCCCGGTCACAATCACCCGCGGGATGTAATGCCCTACCTCAAAGACATTGCGGCATTGGTGGATAAATATCATCCCGATGCAGGAGTTTGGATTTCCCTTCAGGGTTTTGATGAGGAAAAAGTTATGTATTTTTTTGACTACCTGAACAAGCACAGTCCTGATTGGCTTACGGGATTGGTCAATGGGCCAAGCAGCCCACCGATTCATTTAGAAAGGCAATTGCTGCCCGAAGCTTACCAACTTCGTTTGTATGGAGACCTTACCCACACGGTCAGGTGCCAATACCCTACGCCCAACTGGGACCAGGCCTATGCACTCACGCTTGGCCGGGAAGCGCCAAACCCACAACCGTATTACTATGCCGATGTACTCAGGGAAGAAGCTCCGTTTATTGATGGATTTTTAAGTTACTCAGACGGTGCTCACGATGATGTAAACAAAGTAGTATGGAATCAAATAGGATGGGATTTGCAACAGGACGTAAGGTCTGTGATGCAGGACTATGCACGCTTCTTTTTTGGCGATGAGACCGCAACAGATGGTATTTTGGCATTGGAAAAAAACTGGGACGGCCCACTCGTGCGCAATGGGGCAGTGGAAGCCACCCTTACTTACTGGCAACAGCTGGAAAACGCACACCCTGAGTTGAATGACAACTGGCGCTGGCAGCTATTGGTGTTGCGGGCTTTTTACGATGCGTTTACCCGTCAGCGGTTAATCCGGGAGCAAGACCTGGAGCAGCAGGCTTATGTGCAGCTGGCACAGGTGCCAACCCTCTCTGTAGAGGATGCCTCTGCCAAAGCGTTGGCCATACTAAAGACAGCAGAAGAACTGCCTCCGACACTGCAGCAGCTGCGTGTTAAAATTGAACAATTGGCCCAACTGCTTTTTGAAGTAATGGGCTTACAGTCCAGTGTGCCCATGTACCAGGCAAGCGGCTATGAAAGGGGCAGTTTTATGGATTTTATAGACATCCCCCTCAACAACCGTTGGTGGATAGAAGACCAACTGGCGGACATTGGTAAGATGGAAGATCAGGCGGCTCAGGTTGAGGCCCTGCAGCGAATGATCAATTGGGAAAACCCTGGCAAAGGAGGCTTTTACGACGATGTATCCAATGTATCGGCCAGCCCGCATGTAGTGTCTGTAACCGATGATGCCATCGACTATGCCTGGTGGGATGATGGTAAAAGCAGAAAACGGCTTTCTACCCAGCTATTTCAGTTTTCACCGGTATTGGAGTACAAAAAACTGGATGCCGGCTCAGATTACCGGATAAGAGTGGCTGGGTATGGAGAAGCACTGCTTCGGGCAAATGGTGAGCGCCTGGAACCTACATGGTACGACAAAGAACTCGAAGGCTTTAAAGAATTTGTACTACCCGCTCACCTGATTCCCGATGGCAATCTTCGGCTCACTTTCGACCGCCCCGATGAATCCCACCTCAACTGGCGACAGTACTCCAAGGTAACGGAAGTGTGGTTGATGAGGAGGTTGTAATTGATTTAACTTCCTAGGTCTGTAGTTTACTACTTTCGTGATGGCTATTTTTGGGTTTCACGATCAATTAATGTTATTCTATCATGACATGGTTTGCAAACCGATACTAGCTCAAACAGTGGTTCATTATAAAGGTATTTGTAATTTTTGTGATGGACTTGGGTTGCTTTGTTTGTAAGACATGATTGACATAAATGATTGTCTCTTTTGAGTACTAATTTTCTTTTTTCTTTCCATTCTTCGCTTTCTAAATAGTTACTATATTCGTTGAAAAACTTCTTTTTTCTAATATCGTTTGCTCGGTTGTGTAACCGAGTAGATTCTTCATAAATTTTAGCATAAACCTTCTCAGCTAATGACTCGTTGTATTCGGGTAAAGATTGAATGTCAAGTTTTTTTTTAGAAATTGGTCCTTTAACTTTAAAGCCACAATTCATACATTGCAAATGTGCATGCAGTGTTCCAGACTCGTATTTTTTTATCACTTTCTGGATATTCGGTTCTTTACACCATTCCTGATGGGGTTTTAATTCTCTTCTTAAATCTAAACATTGTTTACAATACCTGAATTTTGAATATACTCCCTCGTATTCATGATATAAATTATTACAGTGTGGGCATGTTGAACTCATTCTTGATTCATGATTTGAAGTAATTTTATAAATTTAGCTATTTGGAACTAAAATTAAAGCGCAAATTGCTTTGGAAACTGAATCGATTATTTCAATAGTACAAATAGTTTTAGTATGGACATGAAGTAAATTTTCATAAACAGGAAAAAAACATTAGACGAACAACAATCTTAGTTTCTTTCGAAATCCTGGTAATTTTTCGGAATACTTACCTCACAGTATTTTCCAACACCACCACAGACGGCCCATTGGTAAGCCATTGCTTGCCCAGTCCGGTGGTGTCGCCCTTGGCCAGAAAATAAACGAACGAACCCAATGCCAGGTCCAGGTCCCCATCACCATCCATATCCCCGGCATCCATTACTATCCATCTACCATCGGTTGCCTCCGGGAAAGAATAATCGTCGAAGTTGAGGCCGCCGTTATGCTCCAGATAGACGAAGCTTTCTTCAGGATTACCGGCATAGTCAGGGAAAAATGAGATGACAGCAATGTCAAGGTCCCCATCCAGGTCAAAATCACGGGGAATGGCCTTGTATGCGCCGTTTAGTGGATAGAAATATGCCGGTTCATCAAAACCGTAATGACCATCGTTGAGAAAAATATATACACCATGATAACCTTTTAAAATGGGTGTTTGGTCGGCATTGTCGCCGCATGTGTAGATGATGTCGTCATGGCCGTCTTCATTGAAGTCGGTAAGTTCCATGTATTGAGAACCATTCAGGGGTGAAAAACTTAGCAGTCTTTTTTCCATGAAAGCCCCATTGCCACGATTTTCATACGAAAAAACACCTTCGTCACCCTGGGCCATCAATACCACAATATCGTTGAGCCCATCGCCATTGGTATCCGTGATAGAAGCTGTGATTGCACCAGGTTTGCTGCGCAGCGGCCACATGGTGTAGTTTCCTTCCCCCTTGTTTTCAAACCATACCAGCTTGCCGGTGTGGTTGCCATATTCGCAGGCAACAATGTCTTCCCGGCCATCCTGGTTTAGGTCGCCATAGGCCATGAAAACCGGCCTCTGCATATTTGAAATGGCCACTTTGGCGGAAGTGAACATTTGTTTTGCCCCCTGGCGTGTCACTACCTGAAGTGCGCCTTCCGGCGCATTGTGCGGGAAAATCGTTTTCCCGGCTGTGGTGAGGAATAAAGTATCGTTGCGTTCGTGGTAGTGAACAGGGGAGGTGGCCATGCCTACCGAGTAGTTTTTGGTAAGGTCGGGGTTTAGAAAAGTCAGTTTGCTGCCGTCACTTTTGCCATCGCTGAAAACGATCCCACGGTTTTCCGGCAGGATTTTGACCATGGTAGTCAAAGGGGGCTGGTGCCCGAATGAGGCTTTTTTATATCGAAAATGTTTGAGATCCATTTTGATTGGTTTCGATCGAACAGGGGGTGGAATGCTATCCGGTGAATGGCTGAGGTAGTAATCAACAATTTTATCCCAATCGGTTCTGGCCAGAGTAGGTTTCGAAGGGAAAA
Source organism: Cyclobacteriaceae bacterium (assembly GCA_040222275.1). Lineage (GTDB taxonomy): Bacteria > Bacteroidota > Bacteroidia > Cytophagales > Cyclobacteriaceae > CAXBNB01. The sequence continues at coordinate 14,378 of JAVKDJ010000094.1, read as the reverse complement.
TACCAGCTTTTCTTACGATTTGCCCACCAATCCCAGACTCGAAAAGGCTGTCCGGTTGGTTTACTCCCTTGAAAATGCCCATTCGGTGGCCCATGGCGGGTAGCACGTCATTTTTCCAGCTTGATTTCGGGAGCAGTGAGGGAGCAACGAACTGATGGCATCTGCTGCAATGGGACAGGGCCAGCTCTTCTCCAGAGAGCACCGATGGTTGAATCAAATTGCCCTGCGTTGGCACAGATTCCTTAGTTGATTGTTTTTTGCATGAAACGCTCAGGCAAAATGCGCCTAAAACCACCCATAGGTTTAGGCTTAAAACCGTTTTTAAAGATCGAATAAACGAATGATTCATAAGGGGTGGTTTGAGATTTTTGTCCGACCTGGAATTGCTTTGTGTTTATTTTTTATACTACTTTTTTGATGGGAACTTCAAATTAAGAGCCAATAGCAATATAAGTATTTTGATCCATGGAGCTGTAACTGTTCAATGTTTTTTGAAACCAATAAGGTTTTTAAGACCTTATAGGTTGGAAAATGCCTACGTTACTTTTCGACAGGACCGTTGATATGTCATTTGGGCAAACTCCTGCCGTAAACTACCTCACTATCTTCTTAGGATCTACCACGAGGTACTTAATTGATTTTTGTCCTGTTTTGCTGGCGTAAGAATAGGTGATGTGGAGTAGTCCTTTGCTGTCCTGGGCTATGCAAGGATAGGAAAACCCTTCTGACCGGTCGGGTACATTTTCCAACTGTGTTTTCCATGCCCAGGATTCCCCTTCATCATCGGACAAGTAGAGGCTCACCTGGTATCGCCCGTCATCCACATCATTTCCCAGAAACGCCCAATAGCCATTTTCCAGCTTCAGCACTTCCACACTTGCTGTATTGGGTATGTCTGTTTTGGTGGTAGCTGTCCAGCTTTCGCCCCGGTCAGTAGATACGCTGCGGTGCACACGGCTGGGGGGATTGCCCGAATCGCGCATGTAGGCTACCAGATCGCCGTTTCTCTTTTCGACTAATGCAGGCTGTATTGGTCCGCGACCTACTATGGGCAGGCTGGGACGCCAGGTTTCGCCATCGTCATCGGAAATAGCCGCCAGGGAGAAGTTGAGCCCGTCAGAATAGAGGGGCAATACAATCCTGCTGTCGTCCAGTAGCAGAGGTTGGGTACGGGTCATCCAGCCAATGCTTCGCTTGAGCAGGTCTTTACTCGCAGTTATGATTTGCGTATCATAATGTGGTGCATATTCTGCCCAGGCCATAGGGTTTTCCGGCAGGTCTTTAAACTTCTTTTCCACCTCTTCCGCAAAGGAATCATCCGGTTTGAGCAGGAGGGTTTCCTGCCAGTCCCACTCAGGTGCACCATCGGTTGCGTAGCGGGTGGATGTCTTGTAGCGAATGATGGAGTTTTCCCATCGGTTGGCCTGCACTGCTATCCACATCAAATACAGTTTACCACTGTGGTTGAGAAACAGAATGGGATTACAATCCGGTATGCCGGGGGTGTCGGCCATGAGAAAAGGGGTTGTCCAGTTTTTGCTTCCTTTTTTCAGGCGGGCGCCCATCACCCGTACATCGTCGGCTTTGCGCTCGCCACTGCCCTGAAACCATACGGCCAGCAGGTCGCCATTGGGCAGGATTACAAAGCTGCTACTGTGCACATGCTCACCCTGCAAAGGAAAAATGTATTGTTCTTTAAGGAGGTGTTTTTCATTGTTTTGACGGGCATTAGCAGTTGAGAATATTGCTGCTAGCCCTATGATTGCCAGTATTTTCTTCATGTTGTTTTATTTGCTCATTGAAAAAGGAATCGCATTGTCTTGACTCGCCCATTCTTTGTTGGGGGTAGTACCCATCACAAACTGCAATACTCCACCGGCCATTATTTCGGAATGATCTATCCACGAACGCTCCAGGGGCTCGCCATTCAGCCTAGCTGACTGAATATATACAGCATCGGTAGTGTTGTTTTCGGCTATCACACGAAAGGTTTTGCCTTCGGGGAGTTGCAGGGTAGCTTCCTCCATGAGTGGAGAGCCAATTGTATATTGGCTTTGCCCTGGAGTAACAGGGTAAAACCCCATGGCACTGAGCACATACCACGACGATAGCGATCCCATGTCTTCATTGCCACAGATGCCGCCCTGTCCGGTGCGGTACATTTGCTCCATTACCTGCCGCACACGTTGCTGGGTTTTCCAGGGTTTTCCGGCGTAGTTGTAGAGATAGGCTACATGGTGGGAGGGTTGGTTGCCATGCACATACTGGCCTATGGTACCTACCACCCCTACATATTTGGGTGGGGTAATGTTGGGTGACATGGTGAAGAAAGTGTCGAGCCGTTTGGCAAATTTGTCCTTTCCTCCGAGCAAGTCAATAAGGCCTGCCGGGTCATGCTGCACCGACCATAGGTATTGCCAGGCGTTGGATTCGGTGTAGTGACGGCTGGGGCGCCTGCCTACCAGTAGCGGATCAAAGTATTGGTAGTAGGAATGGTCACCTGCCTCAACGATGCGTTGTTCATTGTTGCCTATTATCGGCAACCAGCTGCCGTCGGCCTTTCTCGGTCGCATGAACTGTGTTTCGGCATCAAACAGGTTTCGGTAATTCAGAGCGCGTTGGGTAAATAGCTCATAGTCTTCCTCCTTGCCTAGTGCCTTGGCCAACTGGGCAATGCACCAGTCGTTGTAAGCCAATTCTACGGTATTGGGGACTGATTCTGTTACCTTGTCGTATGGTGCATAGCCCAGTTTGATATAATCCATTAGACCTGACCTGGAAGCAGCCATGGGAACTGGTGGTGCTGGCAGTTGCAGGGCCTTTGTTTTCATCGCTTCGTAGATCGATTCCGCGTCAAAATCCCGTATCCCTTTCATATAGGCGTCCACTACTATCGGAATGAGGTGGTCACCCACCATGCTTTGCCTAGCTTCGTTCCTAAAATGCTGTGCCGGCAACCAGCCATAAGCTTTCGTCTTAGCCACAATAGATTGAACCATTTCGCTGGTCTTTTTTTGATCAACAAGCGTCTTCAATGGATGTTCGCTGCGGTAGGTGTCCCAACAGGAAAACGAAGGGAAAAAATCCCCATCCGTCTTTTTATGGATTTTTCCATCCATTCCAAAATACTGACCATCCACATCCTGGGAAATTTGCTGGGCCAGTATGCTGTGGTACATGGCTGTGTAAAAGATCGTTTTTTTCTTGTTGTCGGGTGTTTTTACAGTCAGCCGGGCCAGTTCATCGTTCCAGGCCCTGCGCGCATCGTTTTTCACTTTTTCAAAATCCCAGTGGTCCAGTTCGGCTTTCAGGTTGTTTATGGCTCCCTCCACGCTGGTGTAGGAGATGCCTGTTTTCACCAGTATTTGCTCATTGGCTTTGGTGCTATACACCACAAAAGCCCCCACACTACGACCCTGTTCCTGTGATTTATAAGGAAAAACACTGGCGCCCGATTCCGGGGTGGCGTATCCACTGTCGAATGTGCCGTAGTAGTCGAACGCACGACTAAATTTTGCGACGAAAAATACTTTGATGCCCTTGCCGGTTTTTTCACCGGTAAGTGTGCTGTCGTTTACTATCGTAATGGTTGAAATATCACTTTCTTCTGTGCCACCGATACTGTGTGCCAGATCCACCACAATGTTGGCTTTTTGCGCTTTGGGGAAGGTGTAGCGCTGCAGGCCTACACGCTTGGTAGCTGTCAGCTCTGCCCGAATGTTGTAGTCTTTCAACTTTACCGAGTAGTATCCCGGTGTGGCGGTCTCTTCACTGTGGTCGAAGCGCGACCGATAGCCTGAATCAGGATCGGAAGCTGTGCCGGGCACGACCTGCAGCTGATCCGCTATTGTAGGCATCATGAGCACATCGCCGCAGGCATTGTAGCCCACACCACTGAAGTGGGTATGGCTAAACCCTCTTATGGTGGTGTTTTTGTAAGAATACCCGGAACTGTATGTCCATCCGTCTGTATCGTTATCCGGGCTCAATTGCACCATGGCGTAGGGTACTGTTGCGCCGGGATAGGTATGCCCGAAAAAGTCTGTACCAATCATGGGGTCAACATGGCTGGCCAGGTCGGTAGCCGGTTGGTCTTGCTGTGGTGGATTACAGGCAAAAGCCAAAATGAACAACAGTAATGGAAAAAAGTTTCGCATAGTTGAAATATTGGGTTTTAATTTTTTAATGTTAAAACAATGAAAATATTGAGTGTAAACAGGTTTTGCTGGTACGAGCCAAGGGCTCGCACCGGCGTATTGACACATACTACTGTCATTTCAATTTGTGCGTTTTGAAATCAAAATGTTATATCTCACAGTGACTAAAAGTTTAATTAAACGACATTGAGTGTTAAATAATCAGTTGATTAGGGTTTGATTAATTTGTGATATAGCGCCAGGTAATAGGGCAGAAGATAGAAAGTTCCTTCGTGCTCAGCAAATCCATTGCCCTCCGAATCGTGCAACACGGACGCATCGCGATCGAGTCTCACATGCCCACGTTCGTCTATGGGCAAGGCGTATTCATCCACCCGCCATCCCATGCCTTCTTTTTGCCCCGGAGTAGGATCGGTTACTACATCCAGTCGATGGGTATTGTCCATAGCATAGCCTATCAGGTCCAGTGGAATACGCTGCAGGGTTTCGGTCATGTATTGGTTGTCGAGGTTGCTCTGTGCGTATCGTTTCATTGCTGCATCGGCGAAAAGCGGATTGTCTGTAAAAAGTTCATCGGTTTTGAAAAAGCCATCTTTTATTTTTTGTGAGAAATTGCCGGCTATAGCACCATAGAGCCCATCCCAGAAAGCATTTTTTTGCTTGCTTATGTGCAGCCAGGCGTTTTCCAGTGCATTGCGGTACATGATGAGCAGCTCAGGATCTTTTTCGTAGTTCATCAGGCCGTACAGGCTCATCAGGCTCAGGTTGTTGTCCCAGGGTACAGCATTTTCAGGAGGAAAAAATTCCTTGGCATGCATGGAGTTGATGTGGTATTGGTGCTTGTCGCGAAGCATTTGAGCAACTTCATCGTATTTGGTGTCGCCGGTGACATGGCTGGCTACATTCAAAAAAGAAAGCATCATCATGGAGTTGAGCCCACGCTGCTCCCATCCCCATACCGAGTTGAAGAAATCGGGGCTGAAGTTGGCCCAGCGGGTTGGTTTGCCGTCATGGTCTATGAGCTTAAAATCGTGGCGGATCAGGTGATCGGTGATGTCCGCAACCACCTGCTTTACAGCCGCTTTTTCTTCTGCAGTCTCGGCTACCAGATCGTAGTAGATGGCGTAGTAAAAATAGTGTCCGGCTAGTTCGTCCGAGCTGGTGTCGCATTTCCAACGGTAGTTGCCGTCCTTGCTTTTTGGAAAGCGGGGGAAAATGTCCTTCCAAAAAGGATCGCTTTGCTGGTGCCTTTTGTTGTATTCCCGGCTGTATTGCTCATTTACCGGTTCATGCCAGTCTATGGGGATGATCACCCGGGCAGGGAAGCCTTTTTCGTGGGTAATGTCCACCAGCCACTTGCAGGCTTTGAAGCTGCGGTTGGCCAGGGTTCGGGCTTCTTCACTTCCAGTAAGGGCATACCGAAACGCATGGGCTGCTCCATACATGGCCGTATAGAGCCCGTCATTGTCTGATATGGCCAGTTGAGAGGTGGCAATATCAAACTGATTGGTCAGGTGGCTTTGGCAAACGAAACCCATTCGGTTGTGCCTTTCTTCAACCTGACGGGTAAAATGGGCAGCTTTTTCTTCGTATGTAAGTTGGCGTGCCACGATCTGACTGATACCGTCTTTGGTAGCTATCCAGGCCGAGCCATCTTCGGATATTGTAATGGCATTGACGTGATTGTGGGGTAGCCACCTGCGGTTTGACCGGTAGTAAAAATAATCACCTTCTGCGCGGATAGCACCGTGTGTTGTACCGAACCACACCTCACCATTTGGCCCAGCCGCTGCACAGGTGAATTGGTTGTAGGGGAGACCCTCCTGGCCGGTAAACAACTGCCAGCCTTGCACATCGAGGTAGCCGACACCTTCCCTGGCACCAAACCACAACTTGTTTTCACTATCAACCGTGAGCGCAGCTACTGCCGTGGGAGACCAGCTGTATTGCTCATCAGCAGGCAGTACGTTTATCCATTGACCCGATGCATCTTGACGAAGCAGTGCCTTTTCGCACCCGGCATAGATAGTGCCATTGTGTATGGTGGTAGATAGCAGGTTACCCGCTGACGCAGGGATGCCTGCCAGGTTTTTTTTCTTGCTGTTATTTTTCTTTTTGGTTTTCCCCCATGTGCTTCCATTCCATTCATAGTTTCCCTTGGTAGTAGTGGCTATAGGGGTATTTTTGACCAGAAAAACTTGAGAAACGTTTCCTTCAGGAAGCCCGGATTCAGTTTGATGAATTGTGGCAACATCCTGGTAGAAGGTTGTTTTGGTCTGTTGGGCCAATAAAGGGGCCTGGAGCAGAACGAGTAGGGATAAGAGGATCGGTTTCATAAATTAGGAGATGTTAAATGGAAGTTGAAAAGGTGTCTTTTGATGATTGCTGGTCGCCAACTGTGTCTTTAATGTGTTCAATATCGTGTTTTAGTTTTTGTTGAAAAAGTGTGCAATCCGCACTGTGTATGATCATATTGATGCCCTCTTTTACCCAATCTGCTTGTCGCTCGGGGGAAAGTGAAAAATGGATGCCTACACCAAGGGTGTGCTGTCGGGCTTTGGTAATAATTGTTTTTACTACCTCCATAAATTCAGGATGGTCGTATTGCTCAGGTATTCCCATACTCAACGATAGGTCGTGTGGCCCGATGAACACAGCATCCAAACCATCCACCTGAAGGAGTATGTCCAGTTGTTCAACAGCCGGCATACTTTCAATATTGGCTATACAAAGGTTTTCTTCATTGTACTTGGTTAAGTACTGTTTTAGCTTGGCCGGTATTTGTTCAGGTGATTGCAGGTATTGTTGCAATTTTTGGCCTTTGAGTGGCCTGTATTTGGTAGCCCCAACCAATAGCTGTATTTCTTCTACCTGCTCGAGGTAGGGGGCCACTACACCCACAGCCCCATCATCAATCACCTGGCTGGCCCGATAGGGATCGGGACTGGGAATTCTAACAATAGGAGTCAACTTTAGCGCCCGATACGTTCGGCACATATACGATAATTCTGCCCTATTGATGGGAATGTGCTCTGTATCAATAAAGACAAAATCCAGCCCGCAAGCAGCAACAGACTGAGGCCAATTGGGCGTCTGTGCCGTGATGCAGGTACCATAAATATTTTGGCCTTCCTGTAGTTTGTATTTCAGAGATGTTGGGTTCATGGTTCTTTTGTTTGGTTTAGCCGTACGGTATCATAAGTTAATCAGGAAAATTTGTTTCGTCATGAGTCCTTTGTGGCTTACTTCCCTATTGAAAGCTATTGTCGCCCCGTCATGCGACCATACCAGGTTGGTAGGTGGCGCTGATGATGGTGCCGTGAGTACAGTATGAAGGTTTTCACTTACATTTTTCTTCACTATGCTATTGTTCCACACATAGTAAAATTCTTTTTTCTCAGGATGCCATCTTACGCCGCTTTGCACATCTGTTTTGTGGTGTGTTTGCTGTTTTAGGTTGTTTCCCTGCGGGGAAATGGTAAACAACTGTTTGATTCCTTGAGGGTCATAGGCCAGAAAAGCCAGCCACTGGCCATCCGACGAACTGCGCACTATGCCTTCACAGCCGGGGTGTGGACTGTTGGCTGTGTAAGTCAATCTTCTTTGTTGGGCACCTTCTGGAGGGGCTGGCATAGTAGTGACCGTACCGGCTAACGGCCTGCTTTTTTGTTCTTTGGTAATGTCCTCGGGTATATCTACGATGAACACCTCATCCACTGGTTGATTGTTTTTGTCCCGCACTGTGCCTATGAAAGCCCTTGCCAGTTGTCGGCTACCATTGGATGTGAGGTAGCCGTGCATCCCCACCCAGCTGTCTCCGGCAGCTCTGCTGATCTGATCAGAGCCGGGGGTAGGGTGAGGCACTACATCTACTACTATCGCACTGGACCATTCCCCGGAAAAATTTTCTCCTGTAGAATCAGTAGCAACCCCTATAGGAAAACCCCGACGTGATACACCAATGGTGCGCAGGTTGTGTATTTCTCCTGTGGCTTCTTCCTGAAGTTGGAGCAGGGCATCATTGTAGGTGAAACCTATCCAGTTGCCGTCTCCACTCCACTCGTGGCGATGTGTGCCCCCTCGCAATGCACCTTGAGTGTAAGGGGGAGTAACATCACGGGCATCCATCCATATAGGTGTGTTCGGATGGTCTGTATTGACAATTACACCTGTTCTGCGCCATTGTTGGTAAGGTTGTTCTTCTGAGCAGTTAAGCAGTCCGTGGATAAAGGCTACTTCGTTGGATGTATGGCTGTAGCTAACTGCTCCTACACCCGGGCCGAAAGCCTGGTTTTGCGGAAGGTGGTATAGTATTACTTTTTCGCCTGTGACTGTATTTATTTGCTCGATGGTGCCACACGCTCCAATACCGCCAATTGGAGTGCGGGTGTCGTACACCAGCCATTTATCATCTGGCGAAAAGTTATCGTTGTTGTCCAGGTCGTGGTTGACGGTAAGGTCAGAGGAGAGCTGGCGTTCTTTCACGTATTCCGAACAGGAAAAACCCAGGGCATTCACAAAAATGACCCATGCATTGATCACATCAATGCCCCGGTTTTTTATATGTCGAAATAAGACGAGAAGCATCAAGGTCTATTTTACTGGCTCACTGATCACCCCAAGGTAGCGCCCCATCCAATAGGGCAGCAACCAAATGTCCCCGGCTGAATACTCCTGGCTTCCATTCCCACTTACCCTGTCTAGCCTAAACATGTTGGCATTGTGGCGTTGCACAGGTCGCTCGTCCGGAGGCAGTACTTCTTTGAGGGTTTGCTCCCGAAAATTAGGTTCTATAAACTCAACATCTTTTCGATGGCTGTTCATGATGTCCCATGTTACCAGGTCCATAGGGTGCTCGCGCAGGTACCATGCAGCTTCTTCCAGATCAAACTCCTGGGTACCGGTGATGGCCGTGAATATGTTCCATGCCCCTTCTTTTTCAGGGCGTTCTGATTCCCAGTGGTCTATGATGGCTTCTTTGTATTTTGCTTTCAGGGTGTCGTTGAACGCATGGTAGTAGAGTCCCCAATAGCCTACAAAATACATTTCGTCATCGGAGTGGTTCCACGATTCAGATAGCATTTTGCTCCAGTCGTCGGCATCTTCTGGTGCCTTGCCTATTTCTTTCATAGGGCGCATCAGGTTTTCGAAGTAACCATGCATGTTCATCAGTTCAAAGGCTTTGTCTTTGTATTTTTCTTTACCGGTAAATTTGTAAGCAGTCTGGAGCATGCCAATGATGTTGGAAGCGTTGATTTTGCGGTCGCCTACCACCTTAGGCCTGGCATTTACGTACTCCGGATTCCAACGGCCCCAGGTAGTAGGCTTGCCATCAAAGTCCACCAGGTACATGTCGTTGCGCACGATATGGCTCATCATGGTGTCGATGAGTGTAATGGCACGTTTTTTCAATTCCTGGTTGTCTACTATGTCAGCTATCACTCCATAGGCAAACATGTGCCCTATGGCTTCATCGCTACTGGTGGTTGCTTTCCAGTCCCATTCAGGGTCGCTGCTGTGCTGCCATCTTTCCGGGTCAGAAAGTTTCACTTTATAACCACTGCGCTCGAATGATCGTGAAGGAAACCCGGGTACAGGATTGATGCTAAAAAGCCGCTCCATCGCCTCCATAGACTCAAAGCAATTTTGAAGGGCTTCATCAGATCCGGTAGTGGCAAAGCGAAAAGCCTGCCCGGCCAGGTACATGGTTGTCCACAGGCCATCATTGTCCGAGTCGGCTAACCTGCCCGTGTTGATATTGCCATTGTCCAACCCGGTAATGGTCGCATTAAAACCATGGCGTATGTGTCGGTCACGTACTTGTTTTTCATAATACAAAGCTTTTTCCTGTAGGGTCATTTCTTCGAAAACGATATGTCCCAGGCCTGATTCGCTCAATACCAGCACCGAGCCTTCTTTGCCGGCTGCTATGTCTATTACGTTGTTGTCTGCGAGCCATCTGTTGCCATAGTAGTAGTTGAACTTGCCATCGTCTCGCTTCATAAATGCTCCGCGGGTAGTACCAAACCACCATTGTTCATTGATGTTTTCTACGGCAGTAATTTCCGTCCAGGGCAGTTTGGTTTGTTTTTCGCCTATGCGTTTTCCGTCGGTTTTGTTCACTTCCATGTAGCCATCGGTTGTACCTATCACCAGACTGTTGTCAGCTATGTCAAATGCGGTGAAATTGGCACCACTCACGAGCTGTTTTAGCTCTTTGCTCTCAGGAGAAAAAGTAGAAACGGCTGTAAGGCTAAGGATGAAATAGGTGTTGGTCTTCCTGTCAAAGCGTAATGAAATAACATTTCCGGCAGGAGCCTGGGCTTTCCAGGCAGTAGCGTTTTCAGCTATCCACTGCAGGGATTTTCCATCACTTATCAGAAAAGAAAAATTATTGCCGCAGGCCAGGAGGTTCGCTTGTGGCAAGGTGTGTTTCACATACACTTTGCCGGCCCAGGCATTGCTGAGTACTGCTTTGTCATCCAGGTAAATGAATTGATTTTGGTGCAAATCCAGGGCAGCTACGTTTTTATCTGTAAGCGGACGGTAGGTAACATCCGGTAACAATTCTCCAGGGTATAAAAACTGGCCATCGTGTGTGCGTAATATTCCCTCTGAACTATATACCTGAATTGCACCATTCCTATCCATGTAAGTATTGGTGAGTGTGGTATTTTCATTGGATTTGAAAAATTTGATGCTGAAGTCCTGTAGGTAGGGCCTGTCCTGATAAACAGGCAGGGCATTGCTCGCAGATTTCTGTTCTTCGGTAGGTCTCGAACAACCTATAGCGAAAATCATTAGGGCAAACAGGGCAATTTGAATATTTCTCTTCATTTACTGTGTTGTTTAGGTGGTAGTAACTTATTTGGTGTTTTCGATTGAAATAAAATTTATTATTTTTTTTGATTCGGACATTTTAGTGCCAGGCCTTCAATTGATCTTTTTTAGTAACTTGACATTAATTTATTGTATATTGATCTCTAGTTGCTATTTATGCAGGTTTTTGTACTTGAATCGGTCAAATATAGTCAATATACATTAGCTTGCAAGAGAAATGAATTTTACCGTTCTGGAAAATTTGGCCTTTTTTGACGTGCGAGGAGAGTTAATGGAAAGCCTGTTGAATAGGCCTTGTTTTCGGTGAACTAAACTGACTAAACCAATGAAAAGACTTGTTTTGAATTCGCTTATTGCCGTTTTTATAGTTTCTGCGTTTTCCTGCCAAAGCCCGCAATCCACAGAAGACTTTGATGTGGCTGTTTCGTGGGAACTAATCACAAATTTTGCTGATCAGGAAAAGCCTGTCTTTCAGGCAGCTTTTACTCTGGACAACAGGGGTGGCTATACGCTCACCGATGGCAATTGGAAAATGTATTTTAGCATGGCGCCACGCAAAGTGATTGAGGAGTCTATCCAGGCCAGGGTAAACATTCGGTGTTTGGGAGGTGATTTTTATGAAATGAGTCCCAAAGAAGGTTTTTCCCTACGACCTGATGAAAGCCTGGCCATCACATATAAGGGGGAAACATTTGTCATAAAAGAAGCAGATACCCCCATGGGGGTATATTTTGTGTATGATGATGGTGGGCAACAGGCTTTTTCGAGTTTAATCCCTGAAATAGCCCCATTTACCCAACAAGAACAGTTGAACAGGCACCATGCCGATCAGGAGCCTATTCCTACAGCAGCGAGTGCTTACCGCGATTACAATTGGTCTGAGTACCCAAAAGATAAAATAACCATAGTGCCAACTCCAGCAAACCAGCAGTTGACTACAGAAAAAGCAACTATTGATGAACAATGGGGGATCACCTACGACGAGGCATTGGATAGGGAGGCAGATTACCTCCAAACTATGTTCACAGAATTCGGGATACCCTTATCAGGAAAGAAAAATCAAATAGTACTAAAACTGGATAAAAACCTGACAACTCCCGAGTCATATCGTTTGGAGATAATGGCCGATAAGGTGTTATTGACGGGAAGCGATCCTGCCGGGGTGTTTTATGGCATTCAAAGCATCCGTTCGTTGCTTCCGGTGGACGTATTTTCTAAGAAGAATACACAATTGGTGCTGCCCAGAGGGATGATACAAGATGCTCCCCGCTATGGATATAGGGGCATGCACATTGATGTTGGTCGAAACTTTCAAAGCAAAGAAACCATATTTAAAATGCTCGACCTGATGGCGTTTTACAAACTCAACAAACTGCTGCTCTACCTTACAGAAGATGAAGGTTGGCGCATAGAAATCAAACAACTGCCGGAGCTGGCCCAGGTAGGAGGCCGACGTGGGCATACGATCGATGAAGAGGAGCATTTGCGTCCGGCTTATGGGTCGGGCATTGACGGTCCTTATGGGGCGGGGTATTATACCCAGGATGAGTATATTGAAATATTGAAATACGCCCAGGCCAGGCATATCGAGATTATACCGGAGGTCAATTTTCCCGGGCACTCGCGTGCGGCTATCAAAGCTATGAATGTACGCTATAACCGGTTGAAGGCCGCCGGTGATGAAAAGGGGGCATTGGAATACTTGCTGATCGATCCTAATGATGTGTCGGTTTACGAGTCGGCACAAGGCTACACCGATAACGTGGTATGTGTATGCCGGGAATCCGTTTACAAGTTTTATGAAACGGTAATTGACGAATTTATTGCCATGCATGAGCGTGCCGGGGTGCCGCTACAGTGGTTTCATACGGGGGGCGATGAAGTGGCCAAAGGGGCCTGGACAGGTTCTCCTATATGCAAAGAGTTTATCCAAAACAGCCCTGAACTGGAGAGCGTGGATGACCTGCAACCATATTTTTTGAAAAGGGCCAATGACATGCTTACCGAAAAAGGCATAGTAACCGGTGGCTGGGAAGAAGTAGCACTAAAGGCAGATGCCGAAGGCAATTTGCAGCCTAATCCTTATTTTGCGGGAAAACAGGTGGTGCCCTATGTATGGCAAAACATCTGGGGTAATGAAGACTTGGGGTATAAGTTGGCCAACGGCGGCTATCCTCTGGTGCTATGCAATGTGACCAACCTGTATTTTGACCTGGCCTACAACAAAGATCCCCGTGAGCCGGGTTTGTACTGGGCTGGGTTTATCAATACCCGATCGGCCTGGGAGTTTGTGCCGGACGACATGTTCAAATCTACCAAAAAGGACGACATGGGCAATTTGTATGAGCCTCAGGATTTTGAGGGAATGGAAATGCTGAAGGACGATTCCAAAGCCAATATTTTAGGTATAGAAGGCCAATTGTGGAGCGAAACAGTGAAAGGCCCGGGGATGTTGGAGTACTACTGTTTTCCTAAAATGATTGGACTGTCAGAAAGGGCATGGGCGGCAAATCCCGAATGGGCACAGATCGAAAACCATGAGATGAGAAATAGCAAAACAGAAGCGGCCTGGGCTCAATTTGCAGCACAACTCGGGAACCGTGAACTCCCCCGGCTCAACTATATCTTTGGAGGGGTGAATTACCGCTTGCCACCGCCTGGTGGTATCATCAGCAATGGAAAGCTACAGGCCAGCATGTCCATGCCAGGTTTCGATATCAGATATACTGTGGACGGAACTGAACCACAAATTACTTCCCTGAAGTACGAAGGCCCTGTAGCTGTTCAGGGCAAAGTGATGATTAAGGCATTCGACTCTAAAGGGAATAGTAGTCTTTCTTATATGGTTGAATAAAGTTCAAATAATATTCCTCCGGCCATTGAAATTTCAATATAGGAATCGTCTCGGAATGTGCTGGTGCGAGCCTTAGGTTCTTATCTGGTGTGCTGGATACAACCGCTCTGGTCTGTGTCCTCACAGACCGAAACAATGTGGTTTGTGAGGACATCTGTCTGTCGTCAGACATGGCAAACCACGGCGGGGACAGTTTGTGCAGCCCTCACTATGGCATAAACGTCATCCCATTTTGTGTGTTTGGCTTGACCAAAAATTAGGTCTCGCAGAGACGAAAAACTTAACTTAACGACATTGGGCCCGCACCAGCGCATTGACATACTACCTTATTTCTATTTTGTGCGTTTTGGAAACCATCATATTATATCTCACTACAGCCTACCCCGTGCTAGTGTAAAGATTGGTTGTTTGCCGAACTATTTTTTGGTTTTCCGTCATAAGTCCATTCGAACGGCTTGGCCCTTTCTTTGTTGTAGGTATCGACATATTGGATTATCTGGTTTGCCAGTTGTTCTTTGCTATGCCAT
>JAVKDJ010000093.1:0-5586 GCA_040222275.1 Cyclobacteriaceae bacterium | reverse complement strand
CAATTGTAGCCAAACCTATTGACGACCAACTGGTGAATGAAGGGTTCACCAGTCTGGAGCTGGACCTGTCCGGTACTTTCTCTGATGCAGATGGTGATGCATTGGATTTAGAAGTGCAACTTGGCCATGTTGATGTGATTGCGGCAAGCCTTTCGCAAAATACGCTTATGCTCACCGAAAAAGGCATTGGCACCACCACCGTAACTGTAACAGCCTCTGATGGAAAAGGAGGGCTGGCAACAGAGACATTTGAAGTGGTGGTCAACGGCATCCCAATTGTAGCCAAACCTATTGACGACCAACTGGTGAATGAAGGATTCACCAGCCTGGAGCTGGACCTGTCCGGCACATTCTCAGATGCAGATGGCGATGCATTGGATTTAGAAGTGCAACTTGCCCATGGTGATGTGATTGGGGCAAGTCTTTCCCAAAATACGCTTATGCTCACCGAAAAAAGCATTGGGACAACCATTGTAACTGTAACAGCCTCTGATGGAAAAGGAGGGCAAGCTATGGAGGAGTTTCAAGTGGTGGTTGCAGAAATACTGGGACTGGAGGAAGGTTCAACATCTATACAGGTTTACCCCAATCCCACATCTGGCAGGTTTACACTTGAACTTAAGACACCCCTCAAGTTGTCATCAATTGAACTCTTTAATTTGGATGCAAAACGTATTGATTATCAACTAATTGATTTTCGTGAAAACCAAATGACCCTGCAAATTCCACATGATGTGCGAGGCATACTTAGCCTTCAAATTAGATTTGGGAAAACGCTTGTGACCCGAAAACTTATAGTCAGGTAATGCATTGATCAATCACATCAGTAATAGGTAACCTCACATTCAGGGAATTGTGCCTTGAATTCTTCTATTTCGTGAGGCCTCAATCGGGTATTGTAGCATACCAGTGTTTTCAGGTTTTTCATTTCGGACAACCTCACCAACTTCCAAATGCGGGTGTTGCTTATATCCAGGCTTTCAAGGCTATGCAGACCGGATATGCCCTTCAGGTTTTTGATGCCGGTACCGGCACAGTTCAAATTTTCCAATGAAGTAAGCCCGGACAGTTCTTTAAGATCATCCACGGCTGTATTGGATATGTTGAGTGATTTTAGGTCTTTGAGTTGCTGGATGCCGGCAATCGTCTGTAGAGGGGTATTGGTGCAACTCACATTGGACAGTCCCTTGTGCTCTTTATAAAGCTGGTCCATATTGATCACATTGGTTTTATCCAGCACTATTTTTTCCAGGTTGATGAATACATTCAAAGAGGCGAGGGATGATATGCGTTGGTTAGAGATAGAAACTTCTTTTCGTTGGATCAATTCGTGAAGCTGATGGGCGTCAGGATTCATGGGCCCAAAGGCATTCTTCCATTCGGGAGACAGGTTGCCCCACCAGTTTATCAATTCTTCAGATTGGTATATTACAACAGTTTTAGGGTTAGACTTTAGGTATGAAACTATCTGTCCTTCACCCACCTGTGTGTCATTGACATTGATCATTTCCAGTTTATTCAAATACACCAAAGTCTGAATGTCTTTCAGCAAGCTTCTTTCCAATACCAAGACCTTCAATTTCGTGTTCTTTTCCAGTCCCTTGGTACTTTCCACAGGAAGGTCTGATCCTTTCAGGATTTGCAAATCGTCCATATTTTCTGTGAAATCGAAATTTGTGAATAGGTTTCCGCTTACATCGAGGTACCTAAGCCGTTGGAATTGTTTAAGGGGACCTTGCTGATATAGTTTTTTGTGGGAAAGGTCCAGAGAGTCCAGGTTCATCAACTTCACTATATCTTCCTTTTCCAGGTCTTCTTTCCCTAATATTTGGGTGAAAATAATCCTCCAGTTGGCGGGCAGGTTTTTCCACCATTCCATGATCCGTTCGCTGTTGGTCACCACTACCGTATTGATTTTTTTGGCCATAAATTCGGAAGCCATTTGTGCTGTAATACCCGTAAAATCCGCATATACTTTTTTCAGGTTGTGATTGTTGATCAAAGGCTCCAAATCATTGACTGATGTGCGATTGATGAAAAGTACCTCTAGTGCCGGGTGACCTTCCAGGTCGTTTATATCGCCAATTCCTGTTTCGGACACATTCAGGTGCACCACCTCCTTCAGCCCTTTGAAGGGACCCAATTCGCTAATTGATGTCCTGGACAAATCCACCTTTTCCAGGGAAACACTGCCGGATAAGAGGGTGGGGTCAGAAAATGCCGTACCCGACAAATTGATTTCCACAAGGGAGTTCAAATGTTGAATCGGTTCGAACATAAAGACCGAAGTATGCGATAAATCCAGATACTCCAATTTTCTCAACCGCTCAAGAATCGAAATATCCAGCAGTTCGGTTTGGGATAAATCCAGATGGGTCAATTTTTCAAAATACTGAAGAGAAGTAATGTCTGAAACGGGGGTACCTGTTGCCACCAGTTTTCCCAGGTTTTTGGCATAACGCAAGGGCTTGATTTCTGAGATTTTAGTATGGCTGATGTCCAATACGGCCAGGTTTCGTAGTGCTCCCAAAGGCTCCAGGTCGAGGATAAACTGATTGCCAGACAAGTCCAGACTATCGATGGATGCAATCTTGAGCAA
Organism: Cyclobacteriaceae bacterium; assembly: GCA_040222275.1. Taxonomy (GTDB): domain Bacteria; phylum Bacteroidota; class Bacteroidia; order Cytophagales; family Cyclobacteriaceae; genus CAXBNB01. The sequence continues at coordinate 2,987 of JAVKDJ010000093.1, read as the reverse complement.
AGCCTGGTCGGTAATGCTGTCAAAAGGTACATACTTTTTAAACTCCCTGATCCAGGCATAAGACAGGCTTTCCCACCAAAGTTGCAATTCTTTTTTCCGACTGACCTTTGTGCTATAGACGCTTGCGATTTTCAGGTCCCCGGTTTCTTCGTTGAGGTTGATCTCTAAAAACCTCTCTTTAATACTCGAATGGTTTTCATCGTCGATGGTGGTACCGTTCACTGAATTTTCAAAAGACACCAAAAAATAAAATGAGCCGTCACCCTTTTCCATTTTTCGGATTTCAATGTTTTCAAAACTAAACCTGATCTCTTTGAAAAAGAAATCAACATCCCTCAGGTAGGCAGATACATCTTTATTGGTGATCACCTTTCGGTCCAGGATGAGATCGTCTTCTATCTGAACCTCTGCGCTACTGAAGATTTTCTTGTAACTCTGTGTGATGATCACTTCCTTGTCCCTTGTAGGGGTTTTGGCAGACCCAATCGAGTTGAGCATGTATTCAAAGAAACCCACCAGGCTCCTCACTTCGTCATGGTACCTGGTGGAGTCAGCTACGGTTTGGGCTTGGCCCGCCTGGGCAGAAAATAACAACACCAATAAAATTAAACCTCGGCTCATTTTAGTTCTTGTCATAGATGAAATCCTTCAACTCTTGTATTTGTGCGTCATTTTCCAATGGTACCAGGCCGGAAATCAGCCAGCCGGAATTGTAGCCGGGGCGGTTGAAATTGTAAAGGGAGAAGTAATACCCGTTGATAGAGAAAAAGTGAAACCTAACGTCATGTACGGTTTCAAACCTCAGGTTGCCCAGGTTCATTTCATAAAGAAAAATAGACAGGAAATCTGGTGTGTAATCCCTTGGAGTAAACTGTTCTGCATGTTCATTGAGAAAAGCTTTTCTCAATGTCATAAAATCAAGTTCATGGCTCATGGGATGAATGAATTTTTTCGTTTCAGTTGTGTCTTTGTTGAATATTTTTTGAAACTCATGAAAAGCCACGTCCTGAATCACCCACTCATAACCCTGGCCCTGCTGTTGCAATTTCATAAAAAGCAGTCCTTTGATTTCTTTTCCTTTAAACATGAAAGTGGTGCTCACTTCGGCAAACCAATCGTCCTGATGAAAGTCCAGAAATTGAGGAGACTTTTTATCAGTCACCAGCTTGATGAAGTCCATGGCTGCATCTGGGTTGATCTTACTGGTTTGTGTATCAAATAGCACAGGCATGAATTTTCTCCTCAACGATGCACTCCGGTATTGTTTATCAGTTTCATAATACCTCTTGCCATTTTCATCTTCTTCACCATTAAACCTCCGGAAAAACTGGTTGACCTGTTTCGTTGATGCCCGCAGTTGAGCTTCAGTTTCTTTCATTTCATCGGTGAGCCCAACCTGGCCCACCGTTTCAGAAACTGTGAAAATAGCAACTAATAAAAATAGGATGGTTTTCATGCAGAGGTTTCAGTTACCCGGATATCGCCCAGGAGTACATCCCAAAATTCGATGACCCTGCCTGCAATTTGTGTTTCTTTTTTCTTTACATAAATGGTGATGTCCTTTTTAGTGGTGTCTTTGTAGTTAAGGTTGTTGTCTGTAGAAGTGCCCTCAAAGCGTTGATAAATCGTAATGACGCCAACATAGGTGCCATCTGGCTGTTGTTCCAGGTCACTTACATAATGGATGTCGTACCATTTGATGTTCACCTTGTCGTAATTCAGAGCCATCAAACGCTCAAAATACTCCCGTACTTTGTAGTAATTCACCTTATTGCTACTCAATGAGGACACCCCCATTTCACTTCCTTCTGCAAAGAGTTCCTCGGCCCGATCCATTACGCGGTTGGCTTCTGAAAATTGCGTGTCTTTTTTACCAATTATGCTGATGTACTTACTCAGGTCTTTTACCTTTTCCAGTGCCAGGGAATCAATGGCCTGTTTTCTTCTCGGGTCCACATTGTTTTGGGCGAAAGCACTTGCAGTGAACAATAGACCCAGCGATAATGCTATATATTTTATAAGTTTCATTGTTTTTTGTTTTACTATGAATGATTATTTTTTCAATACCAATTCCTTTATTTTACCATTGGTATCATAGACCACTTCTTCTATCTGGGCCTTGTTGTTTTTCGTATCTTTCAGGTAATTCAGGTATTTCACGATGGTGGTTGGCTCGTCATAGTCTGGTTGTCCTCCAGCCCTGTAGATCACTATGAGCACGGGAGCTTCGGTTGTCCCAAACATGCCAAGGGCCTCATCAATACTCGCATTGGCAGAAGCCGTTGATGGGGCAGAGGCTATGGCCCTAAAATAATTGGAGAGCAGCTCCTCTTTGTCAACTTTCTTTGTTTGACGGTCATTCGTTGTTGCATCCTCCTGCCTTGGAGGCTCCATTTCTACATTTTCTTCTATGGAAGGTTCTTCTTCCGTATAATTTTCCTGGGCACTTACTGCCGCTACCTTTTTCTTGGTTTTACATCCTGAAAATGTGATGGCCATTGCCGCTAAAATGGCAACAGCGAGTAGTGAAATATTTTGATTGCCTTTTTTCATTTTTGATAAATTTTTAGAAATAAACATGTACCTGATTTCAATCTCAGATAACTGTGACCATGTGGTACAAATTGTATTCCAGATGTTAAATCATTGCTAAAAAAGGTTTTTCGGTACATCTACATTCCCATTATTGGAATGCTGGTCTCAAAAAGAGAATCAGATAACTTATTGTTCCTATATAGTGAACAGGCTTTCTCAGCTATAAAGCCCGGACATTGTAGAACAACTTATAGCCTGCTACCGATTACGTCATTAATGAAGGTGTTATAATGAGGTTACGCTGGTGTGCCCCCAATGTCGTTAAGTTAAGCTTTTCGTCTCTGCGAGACCTAATTTTTGGTCAAACCAAACACACAAAATGGGATGACGTTTATAGCGTAGTGCAGACTGCACAAACTGGCCGAGGCTAGATTAGTGCCCAGTGCCTGTCT
>JAVKDJ010000092.1:0-150923 GCA_040222275.1 Cyclobacteriaceae bacterium | reverse complement strand
ATCCCTGTGGCCAGCACTATGTGCCCTTGAGGTAGCAATCAATGTTTTTTGGTCATCTTCACTCAATATCAACTTTCGTCCCTTTCTTGCCATAGGACAAAAATAATATTAATTCGGTTATTAACAAATCTTTACACTAGTTGTTATCTTTTGCTATTTCAATTTGTTTTAAGACTTCTTCAGCTTCAGCCTGTTTGGCATCACTGAGCTTTCTATCGATTGTCGATAATTTATAAGATTCTTCCAGCAGTTTTCGGTACTGGATTTCCAATTTCTCCACTGCTGACTTTTTCCTGAATAGGTTAAACATAGCGAATCATTTTAATGATAAAACACCTTGGGTTCCCAATAATTTAACTTGGTTCCGGTGAACATAACCAACGTCTCACATCAGACATGGGTATGCTCCAATTTATTGATTTTGGAGCAATTTGTCATTTATTCTTCTTGTTGGTCTAATAATTCCAATATGCCGTTTGTCATGGATATTTTAGTATGTGGCTTGGCACCTGAATAAATTTCATATCGCTTTGCAAGTTCTATCAGCAGATTGCGCCTTCCTTGTGACATATTTGAAGTATCTTCTTTGTTCACTACCCATCTGTGAAATTCTACATCGACTCTGCCCCAATCGATGGTTAAGGTATCAATTGATTCGAAATCATAATTCGCACTGAAAATAATTCTTCCAGCCTCATAAGAAAGATTGGGCAAGGCCAGTATATAATGTAATCTATCACGCCAGAATATATTTTCATCATTAGCCCTTTTAAACAGGTAATAAAGTAGTGATTTTCCATTCTGTTTCACGGTGGCAAGTTCCTTGATCAATTCTTCCGTCTGATTAATGCCATTAACCTCTAAGATGATATCAGCGATATTTTTCGAAGATATCCTATTGATTGTATCGTTCATAATCAACCCAATCTTATCGACTGCCTTTTCATATTCTTTTGCACTTTGGGTGTATCTGCGCTCATACACACCATACTTTTTAATGTAATGAAACTTGTCTTCTTTTTTCTCATCGCATGAAAAACAGAGAATAATGAATAAACAAAGGGATACGAATGGCTTCATAGGAATTGGTTGTAGTTGGCCAATATCATGGTACTGTCTAGCGACGGTTAATTTAATCAATTGATATCTTACAATTTACAACCATTTTTAATACTTCTTGTAACTGCTCGTGTTAAGATATTTGGTCCTCGAATCAATTCGGTAAGTCCTGGTCATTAATCCTGCCCCTTGCACCACAGATTTTCCCATCTGCAAGTTCCTGTGCGTGGTTATATTTTGTTATCCCTTCATGCATATTGACGTCTTGTTTTTTACTACCAAGTTAAAAATAACGCCTATCGGGAGTTTTGTCAAAAGAATTAAATGGAACTGGCCACATTCCGTCATCGTAGTGTCTGTGGAGATTCACACGCCGTGGTTTGTGCCCGCCAATCCGGCGAGGCACGTCCTCACAAATCACATTGTTTCGGTATGTGAGGATATCTTCCTGTCACGGACATGGCAAGACCGAGACGGATTCTTAGTTGAAATTTTGATTTAGCCTATTGAATGCAAACACTTTAAACTGATATACCCCCATGCTAGTTGTTATCTTTCGCTATTTCAATTTGTTTTAAGACTTCTTCAGCTTCAGCCTGTTTGGCATCACTGAGCTTTCTATCGATTGTCGATAACTTATAAGATTCTTCCAGCAATTTTCGGTACTGGATTTCTAATTTTTCCACTGCTGATTTTTTCCTGAATAGGTTAAACATGACGAATCATTTAAGGATTAAAATATTCTAAACTTCCCAATATACCAAAGCAGTAAGTTCACTATTATTTATATCAATCACTAATAATAAGACCAAAGCCGGTCTGCATCCTATGTCGCTGGTGTAAACTAAAGCTTCAATTCAAACTAGAGCAGGGCAGCATAAATCTATCACCAAACTGCCTTGGACTCAAGAGAAAAGGGCATGAATCGATGCTTTCCTATTACCATAAAACGCAACCTGAAATTCAGTGAACCGCCGTATACGAGACCCGTACGTACGGTGGTGTCAGAGGCGCACCGGTGAGCTTAACCGCTCATCGGCCGTCTACTCGATTATAGGCTATTTATTTTAACGTCTAATGAATCCAAGATTTGATTGCCGAGTTTCAATTGGAGGTGATAAAATCCGGGATTACGGAATAAGGTTTCCCCAAGGTGAGTCCATTTCATGGAAATTTTTTGACCAGCTGATAGATTGCACCAATTGGGCTCTCTTTTTCCATTTTTGATCGCCCGCGACCAACTATTAGATGCTTCTCCGTTTATCAGAAGTTCCGTTTTGTCTAACTCTGGAATAATTTCATCCTCCGTATCATTAAATACCTCTATTCCAATTACAAATGAAGCTCGGTCTCCGAGTTCTAAATTGAGTGGGTTCGCTAAAAGAATTACTTTCATGTTTTCCTCAGATTATGGTGTGCGCTCAACTTCGGCACCAGCCTTTGTTATCTTTAGCTTTCCAGACGCCCAAATCTGATGGGCTTGAGTCACATCCGTAAAGTATTTGTCTCCCCCCTCTCCCTTGACTTTGAAATGATTAGGTATTACCCAATCATAGGTGCCATCTTCATAAGGCTTTAATGTTTCTTCAATTGTGGAAACTTGATCTGCAGCCGAGTCTTCGTTGTTCTCCTTTATTTGAGTAAAGTGATCGCCGGAATCATGATACAAATCATCTCCGGATTCTTGAACTTTCTTGTAGTATCCACTAACGTTGGTCGCCGGGCCGGAGACCTCTTTGACTTTAATGTTGCCAAAAGAAACATTAAGTGGTCGATAAGTGAATTGCACTTCCATTCCAACTCCTGCATATCCGTCCCTAAAACCGTCGTTAACATCACTAATTTTTGTTCCAACGACAGCATCTGGTTCGACAACATTCATGTTGACTGAAGCCTCTTTCTTAGTCATAGCTTTGAATTCCAAAGTTATTTTAGCAGTTGCTGCTCGATTGGGGGCCGTCCATTTAAAATCGTTATTGGCACCCCTATTTGCCGGATCACCTTTATCAGCAGTCCAATCACCAGGCATATTTCCTTTGAAATCCACTACTTCTCCTACAGCCACATCTTTCCTTGAGGCCGGGTTACCACTTGGTGCGCTAAATACTGTGAGATGAGTAATTTTAGCTTCAAGTTCAACCAAAGGAAGTAATCTCTTTATTTCATCGTGCGACAGTGCAATAAAATTTTTAAAATTATCTGAAGAATGTATCTTTTCAAGAGCTGCAAGCTCCGTAAGTTCTGCTAATTCCAGGTCTGCAACCAAACTATTCAAACCATCATAGTCAGTATGCTTGTAGATATCGAGCAATAGGTTTGGTGGAAGATTCTTTCCCGTCTCGTCAACGATTTGTGCCATTAGTATTGCCTCTACTTCATCTCGAAATGTATATTTCTCTCCTGATTGTATCCATCTGAGTACAACGTCTTTTACTTCAATCTCGATTTCATCCCAACCATCGGGTATCCCCTCATATTTCTTCCCCTGGATGTTCACCTCACGCTGTACAACTTTAGACCCAATACTTCCATGAGTCATCGATCCTTGGCTCAAGTCTTCCTCAGAGTTAATTGAATTGGCCAGTTCACCCATCTCATCTGCCTCTTTCTCCAAGCCAGCATCATCATTCACATTGACTTTACCTTTCATCTGCCTAGTAGGTTTAACTCTTCCTTGCTTTTGCTGTACAACGTGCCAAGCTTCATGAGGTAAGTGCTTTTCTTGCCCAGAAGCTAAATGAATATCTGTACCCTGAGCATAAGCATGAGCGTTCAATTGAGCTGGTTTATCAGAGTTGTAGTGCACTTTCACATCATCCATAGAGTAACCGGAGAGGTTCTCAATACTGGATTTCAAGTTGTCTGGTAAGCCAGTGTTGTTTTCTTTCTTTTGGATAGGGTGCAGCCTCCGTGCAGAATAATTATCAGCTATAGCCTGCAATTGTGCGACTTGTTTGGCTTGAGGGCTATTGTTAGCCATTTCTTGTAGTTTTCTTTGTGCAACTGCCGCATATCTGTTATCTACAAACTGAAAAGTAGACTCTCCACCTCTTTGCTTTTGAGAAAGCCCATTCGCCACCGATTGCTTTTTCTTTTCTTGAGTTTTATCAGCGTGAATATTCATAATTTATTCATTCCAGTTTTGGTTAATTGCCCATAGCGTCCAACTAAAATGAGTATGCACCCCAGTGGCTAGAAGCACCGAGGTTGCTTTTTCGCATTGTCATATCAAAGGGCTCAGTTCGCATATTCATTTTAGTGTTAGTTATCGGCTTTATCCTTTAAGGTGCTTTGATTTCCTGGGCGAAGCTCTGGTAAATTGTCTTGTTAGAAGAGGCTGTAGCTTGAACCAATGATCTGAGGGTTCTCATTACTTTGTTTACGGTATTCGTGTTCTTAAGCCCTCCGTCCAGACCATCGCTTAATTGGTTACAAAATGGGACTGTGACCTCTATTATGTGAGACCATATAACTTCGGCTTGTGCAGGACTTGTCTCATTTCCAAAAGAAATCCTGAAAATGTTAGGTACCTTCCGCTCTAAGAAAATTTCAAGGCAAGATGCTATCGCTGAACTAAATAAAAAAATTGAACCTCTTTGTCGGAAATAAGCTAAATAGTCCTCTTCAGCAGCAGTCAAATTTGATTTTTTAGATTTATCAACAATCTGCTGTTTCTTCGACTCGACTGATTTGAGTAACGAATACGCAAAAACAATGTGTGCGGCCTTTGTTTGCTCGTTGAAATATTTCGAGTAAAGTCGATCGTTAATCCAAATGGCTGACTTTTGATTATAAGCGATAATTGGCTCTAAATTGATACAAGCCAATGCCTGTCCAACTGTATAAGATGGCAAAAGATTTGCTCTTCTTCTAATTACTTCTGCAGAACCACCACGTCGACCGCCTTCATATTCCGCTGAATTAATGCTATCAAATTCTTGTTTCAGGCGCTTTTGAATCTTATCCGTGCTTCTAAAGTCAGAAGCTTCAACTTTATTCTGACTATTGTTATACCTAATAATACTATGAATCAAATCAGTATCGGAATCAGTGGTTGCCACGAAGCGAGCTTGTACTAAAGTGTTTTTGTCTGGTAACTTATTTAAGGAACCAATTGCTCCAGTGGTTTGAGCACCATTGACAATTGAAAAGCCTTTGATTTTTAACTTTTTTGAATTTGAATCGATGATTTCATGGGTTAGGATAGTTAACCCGTTATTGAAGACCCAAAAATTACCAGGGTCGTCTTCAATTGTTTTCCTAATACCATTGTTAATATTGGAATCAGTCGAACGTGCACCTAGATAGTCACGAATGTTAGCAGAAAATATTTTGGTTTTATGTTTTTTGTACATTCTGTACAAGAATTGAGCTGGGATTGAAGTCGAAAAGGATTTCCATTTTTGACCTTTTATTTCATATCCTCCGCTGAAATCAATTTCTAAAACCTCATTTACTAGAATAGGGGATTGAGATTCTTCATACCACTCAGTAAGAGTATTGTTGCCAACTTCAATCGCACTTATCTTTAGTTTGGTTTCCGTAAAATCAGCCTCCAATATACTTGCGGCAGTTTGTTGAACCGTGATAAGTTCATTTTCTACATTTTGAGATTCAGGAAGATTATGAATATACCAAATATGCAGATGCTTTACTGTTTTGTCTTTAAGGCAGGATCTTAATTCCTCAGCTGCAGACTTTATTCTTTCAGGTACTTCATCAATGTTTCTTTGTAGCAACCAGCCGAGAGCAGTGTTTAAGTCACTTGCCTTATTTGCAGGAGCCTCTTTTCTATCTTTAGAGCTCATGTAACACTGAGCAACTACAGCATATTCCTCTTCGGAATTGATGTAAACCATATCGCACTTTTTGTCATCACTACCGTCAGTAATGGCATCAGATGCTACCGTTTCTAAATCTTCTACACCAAATTTCAGGGCCAAACCAAACAATGCCAGGCCATTATCATCATATTGGCTTAAATCTTCTCTGTTTTCAAATGCTTCTTTCCAGTTGCTCATTACTTCTTGTTTGCAAAGTGGCCGATAACAATTTCAGCATATACCACAAGCGGTATATACATGCATTACATCAACATCAAATCTAATGAATTTTTCTTTCTGATAACACCATTATAGGTTCGTAAAATTCAAAAAAGGCAAGTAACAACAACGCTCCAGAGGTTGTCTGAACAAAGGGTGAAAAGTACGACAGACTTTACAACACATGACAAAGAAACCCCTGGAGCGTTTTGCCAATCCCTGTTATTTAGCAGGGGCATTGTTTCCCGATTCCGTTTTGCTCTCGATGGTATATCTCAATACTTGTGGTTTTTCATTTCCACGGGCGGCAAGCAGCTCGGCCCACCAGGCCTTTTTCATTTTTGATAGCACCTGGGCATATTGCTCATTGCCTGCCAGGTTTTCCAATTCATGCGGGTCGTTTTTCAGGTTGTACAATTCTTCATACACCGCCTCTTCCCCGTTCAGCGGGCCTTCTACATATTCCCTGTACACGGCTATGTCAGGGTCGTGCATGCCATAAAGCATCGCCCCTACATTCAAGCCCAGTTCTTTGGCATAGGCTATTTTTTTCAAAGCCGGAAAATTGTTGTTCTTATAATACCGGATATACTTCCAGTCCCTGTCCTGTACAGCCTCGCACCTTGGGTTTCCAAAATGGGTGGACCACAAATTTTCTGTAAACAGGTATTTTCTTACTTCCTGCCCTTGTCCCTGAAGTAAGGGGTTGAGGTCTTTTCCCTGGTAGGTGTCCGGGATTGGAATCCCCGCCCTGGCCAGCATAGTGGGGGCTATGTCTATGGATTGCACCAACTCGGCCGACTTTGCTTTCCTCGCTTTGGCAGGTGCCTCGGGATCGTAAATGATCATGGGCACGTGAGTGGTCACTTCATAGCACAGTGCCTTGCCACCCAGCCCATACTGGCCCATAAACAGCCCATGGTCAGAAGTAAATACGAGAACGGTATTTTTATCCAGCTTCATTTTCCTGAGTTGCTCCCTCAATTTCCCCACCAGGCGATCGATCCCGGTCATGGCCTGATATTGCCGAATTTTCCTTTCTGTAACTGCCTCAGGGGTATCTACAAAGTCATAGCTTGTTTGGCGGTTTTCAGCCATCAACAAATCCGATGGCAGCTTTGGGTCAACTATGTCGGCCCGGGCTATGTAGTTGTCTGACAGTGGAATGTCCTGGTCCCGGTACATCGTCTTGTACAACTCATCGTCACTATCCCTCAACTGCATAGAACCTGTGCCCGCGCTATGCGGCAGGTTGAAGCAGATCGATAGCATGAATGGCTGATCCGATGGCCTTTGGCCAATGAACTGCATGGCCCCTTCCAGTTTGCTTTCATTATCGAGGAAATCGTCAAGCCCTTCCTGGATCACTTCCACCTGGGTATCTGCCCGGGCATTCTTGAATATGCTGTGCCTGTCTTTAGGATAAAATGACAAATGGCCATGTCCAGCATACCAATAGTCGAAGCTTTTTTCCATCACACCACTTTCATAGCCCCCTTGCCCGATAGGCGCATGGTTTTTGCCTATCCAACCTGTGTAGTACCCTGCCTGGCGCATCAATACGGGGTAGGCATTTTCCCAGGCTGTTTCCGATACACTGGTACCGGAATTGAAATTCACCCCATGTTTCCTTTCGTACTGACTGAGTAGAATAGAAATACGGCTGGGGGTGCAAATGGCACTGGTGATGTGGGCATTGGTGAAATGCACACCCTCTTCCGCCAATCGGTCTATGTTGGGTGTTTGTACTATGTCATTGCCTTCACAGCCCAGGTACCCGTAGGACTGGTCATCGGTGAGGATGAAGATAAAGTTGGGGCGGTCTTGTGCTTTCAGGTTCAGTGATATTGCACACAAGAGCACAAACATTTTAATTATCGATAATTTCATATTTTTCAGTTTCTTTTTTACTGGATGCAATTTGTGCTGATCGTTATACTCTTAGTGAATTGATTCCGGATATCCCTTTTCATTGTTTGGAAAGAAAAATCCTGGAATGAAGTTATGGTGGATTTTATATCGAGTTCTGTTTTTTGGTAACTAAAACATAATGAGCGGCAAAGCGCTTGTTATCAGCCTCGGCAAACCATGCCCGGAGCTGTGTTTTTCCCTTTTTTAGCTTTAATGTAAAGGAAGAGGCACTGGCTTCCTGGTCTATCACCTTGCTCACCTCCTGTCCATCAATGGCAACTCCTGCCTTCACCACTGGCAGGGCCACTCCGGCAGGCAATTCGTTTACCGTGGTGCCTGCTACAGCTGGTTTGGCGGGAATGGCGGCCGTGATGGCAACCCCCAACTCCGGTGGCCAACGCATCAATGAAAATGTATAGTCTCCATCCTCCGGCACCTCCACGGCATAAAATCCCCGAGCTTTAAAACCTTTGCGCATCAGTACCGCATTCCATGGCACAGAAGTAAACCCGGCAGCCTCATCCAAATGCACATCGTATGCACGCAGCAGGGTCTCAGGATCGGCAGGCGTACACAAGGGAATCACAGGCATTTCGGCAAATGTAGGTTCCAACTCCATCCACCATGCTTCATAGGCACTTTTCAACTCCTCAAATTTCTCAGGATGCTCATCAGCTACATCTTTTTGCTGACCGGGATCATCGGTGATGTTGTACAATGCTTTGCCATTGATCAGGCGCCATGGGCCCTGCATGGTAGCACTTTGCCTCCATTTCTCCGGTGTTTCTTTGCGTTGTGAATCGGTGATGATTACCCTGTTGCCATTGGATAGCGGCTTGCCAAACAGTAAATCTTTTATGCTCTGCCCATCATATTTTACTCCTTTAGGATCGGGCAAACCGAGCATGTCCAAAAGGGTAGGCATGATGTCAACATGGGCAGTTAGTTCATGGATATCCTTCCCGGCTTCTATACCACCTTTGGGCCAGCGTACAAAAAAGGGCACTCGATGGCCACCTTCATACATACTTCCCTTTTTGCCACGCATAGCGGCGTTAAAGCCCCTATTGGCCAGGTCGGTATTTTTATCCATGGCAAACCCGGAAGAAGACCCATTGTCTGTCATAAAAATGAGGATCGTATTTTCCTCCATCTTAGAAGCCTCCAGATAATCCATCAACTTGCCCAGGTTTTCATCGGCATTGGTGATCATACCCAAAAATGCCGGGTTGACAGCATCTTCCTTGCCCTCGTAGAGCTCTTTGTATTTGTTTTCCACAAAATAAGGACCGTGGGGTGCATTGGTGGCTATGTAGGTAAAAAAAGGTTTGTTGGACTTCCTGTTTTCATCCATAAATTTGATGGCTTCATCAAACCAAACATCGGTACAGTAACCCTGGTACTTTTCGGGTTGGCTGTTGTGGTAGTAGGTATCGTCGAAATAGTCATTGTCCCAATAGTCGTGCTGCTGGCCAACTCCCCCACCCAAATGGGACACTACTTCCTGAAAGCCACGGTCTTCAGGCCGATACGGGTAATTGTCCCCCAGGTGCCATTTGCCAAACATACCGGTGGCATATCCATTGGCAGACAACACTTCGGGCAGCAGCACTTCTCCCTGCTTCAAGAATGACCTGCCGGCAATGGTATGCCATACTCCTGTCCTGTTCGACACATGCCCGGTCATAAGGGCCGCCCTGGTGGGGGCGCAAGTAGGACTCACATGAAAATCATTCAACCTGGTACTCTGGGCATATAGCTTGTCCATATTGGGTGTTTGTATGTACGGATTGCCATGGCAGGCCAGATCGCCATAGCCCTGGTCGTCTGTGATCACCAGGACAATATTGGGTTTGTCCACTGCCGCTACTTCCTGCCTTTCTACTTTTCCTTTACAGGCCACCAACAAGGCTAAAGTGAAAAAAAGGCAATTTTTGATGTAATTCAATAATGTGTTTAGCATAAACGGTAAATTTATTTTCAATGTCATTGAGTTAAGTTTTTCGTCTCTGCGAGACCCAATTTTTAGTCAGACCAAACACACAAATTGAAATGACGGTAGTATGTGTCAATGCGCTGGTGCGAGCCTTTGGCTCTTAACAAACAAACCACATACGAGCCAACGGCTCGCACCAGCGTAACTTCATTATAATCAATGCTCTCATTGATTACGTCATCGGTAGCCTGCCTGACCGGACAGGCCGGCGTAGCGCGGCAGTCTTTCTGTTTAATGTTATCTGTCCCTTTTGATGAGATCGCTTCGATTCCCTGTCTGACGACAGGCAGGCTCGCGATTAAGGTTCTAACTTAACTACATTGAATCTATTTTAATAATTGGTACATTCTTTTAGTCTGCGAATAGCCCCTGCCAAGCATCAGTATGGCCATTCAGTAATAAACCTTAACCCTTTGTCACATTCGGGAACAGCGTAAAACCTGACAGGTTTAATGACCATAAAAGCCTAATTTACGTCAGTTAAGAGATAGAAACCTGTCAGGTTTCGACCTTCGTAACTCAATTTGACAAAGCAGGGTTAAACTCAACATCTTATCATTTCGTGGAAATGCCCGCATTGGCTTCTTCCAACCCATCCGCTGAAGCCCGCACACTGATATTGCCTGCCTGGTCAGTAGATTTCACCACCAGCAGGCACATGCCATTAAAGGCTTTTCGGCTGGGCTGCTGGAACAGCTCAAGCGAACGCTGGTCCCCATTGCCTACTGCAGCCAACCTGCCCGCACCGGATATTTTGAAACTGACCAAATGATCCGCATTGGGAACAAGATTGCCGTCTTTATCGACAATCTTCACCGTCACGAAACTGAGGTCTTTATTGTCTGCATTGATGGTACTACGATCTGGGGCAAGTTCTATCCGGGCAGGTGTCCCGGCGGTTTTTATTTCCTTTTCAGCCACCGCTTTGCCATCGGTATAGGCCACTACACGAAGGCTTCCGGGTTGGTAGGGCACTTCCCAATTCACCCTGTATTTAGACATGAATATTCCTTTCTTAAAACCCCTGTATTCCGCTGGAATCGGTGTAAGGTCCTTGCCCTTCACCCTTTTACCTACGGACTTGCCATTCACGAAAAGCTCTACCTCTTGTGCATTGGTGTAGGCGTACACCGGGATTTTCTCACCTTCTTTTCCTTCCCAATTCCAATGGGGCAACACATGGACCATCGGTTCTTTTGTCCATTGGCTTTGGTACAGATAATACCTGTCCTTTGGAAAACCACACATATCAACAGGTGCAAAATAAGAGGACTTGGAGGGCCAGTCGTCGTTCCAGTATCCATTGGTGGAGTTGTCCCTGCCCCCGTAGGGCGTGGGCTCCCCGAAGTAGTCGAACCCGGTCCAGATGTACTCCCCAAGTAAGTAAGGGTTAGCTTCCTGCACTTCGAATTCAGCATCGGGAGGGTATGCCCATGCCGGGCCTACCACCACGTCGTAACTTGAAACATGCCCTGTTTCCCTGGCAAAATCATGCTGTATTGGCAAGTTATACACCCCTCGGCTACTGGTTTGGGAGGATGTCTCAGATCCGTATAAGATCATGTCCGGAAATTCCTCCTTCGTTTTGGCATAGTCCAATGGTTTATAATTCAATCCAACCAGGTCTATCTGGAAAGCCAGTTTGTTTTTGATGGCGGCAGGATAATGGTTGAACCCGGCTGTGGTAGGCCGTGTGGGGTCTTCGTCCTTGCAAATGTCGTTGAGCAATTTGGCCACTTCCCAGCCCTTTGGGTCGCGGCTTTGCTCCAGAATTTCATTGCCGATACTCCACATGATCACTGACGGGTGGTTTCTGTCCCGTCTGATCATGTCGCGTAGGTCTAGTTCGTGCCATTCTTCAAAATACTGGCTATATCCATTTGGCACCTTGCCTATTTTCCATTCATCGAAGGCCTCCACCTGTACGACAATACCCAACCTATCGCATACTTGCAGCATTTCGGGAGATGGCGGGTTGTGGCTTGTCCTCAGGGAATTCACCCCCATGCTTTTCATGATTTCCATCTGCCGTTCGGTAGCGCGGTAGTTTACCGCTGCACCCAGTGGCCCCAGGTCGTGGTGCATGCATACACCATTCAGCTGTACCCTCTTCCCATTGAGCAAAAACCCGTCGTTGGACGTGAATTCGATGGTGCGAACCCCAAACTCGGAAATAAATTCATCGAGCATTGCTTCGCCTTGCCACACGGTACTGACTGCCGTATATAAATGTGGGTTGTCTAGGCTCCAAAGAACGGGGGATGATAGTTCTAATTTTACATCTTCAGAAATACTACCAGAGCGGGCAATGGTAAACTTTGATGAGGTAATGGCCACTTCTTTGCCACTTTGGTCTAAAATCCTTGTTTGGAGCTTTAATTCGGCATCTTCACTGCCTTTGTTCACCACCTTTGTTTCAATATTCACCAGCGCTTTGCCATCAGTAACTTCAGGGGTGGTGATGTACGTTCCCCAGTTAGGGATATGCACAGGTTCGTTGTATTTGATGCGTACGTTTCTATAAATGCCGGCCCCAGTGTACCACCTGGCTGCCAGGTCTTCAGGGCTCAACTTTACGGCTATCACATTGTCTTCTCCAAATTTGATGAATGGCGTCAAGTCAACTTCGAAACCAATGTACCCATAAGGCCTCTCTCCTGCCAGCTCCCCATTGATGAATACTTCGGCATTGTTCATCGCTCCGTCAAATTCTACGGCTACCTGCTTGCCCTGCATCGCCTTATCCACAACGAAGTGCTTACGGTACCATCCTGTGCCGTGAACTGGCAGTCCGCCTGTGCGGGCGTTGTACTTGTTATCGAAAGGTCCTTCTATAGCCCAGTCGTGAGGTAGCTCCTGCTTCCTCCACTCATTGTCGGTAAAAGTGATCGTTTCGGCACCAGGGGCCTCCCCCTTTTTGAAGAGCCAACCCTTGTTAAAATCCTGGTCGGGCAGTACAACTACATCCCTTGTGGGAGTACATGCCAATAGGCTGATGCACAATACAGGTATGGCTAAAAGTTTAAGTAAGATTGATTTTCTCATCAGATAATATTTAGTTTAGTTTGAAGTAGCCACTTGTTGGTTCAAATGATGGTGGCTGGTTATCAATAATGTTTTTGTTGCCTTAAAAAAGTCATGTCGGTTCATAGCGCCTTGCTATCGCGACATCTTCCACGACATATTTCAGTACCTGGCTCCAATCCAGCCAACACACCCTCGCAAGCATCTGGGGCCGGTAGTTCTTTTCAGATACTTTTTTGTAAGCTTTCCAATGGATCACTCCCTTATTCAGGCTGGCCACCGCTTTTTCTTTTTCATCGTTGTTTCCCGATACTTTGTAGAGGGCCAGCCCAACTGCGGCTTCAATTTTGGAGGCATAGTACTGGCCCAGGTATGACATGGCCATGAGATCATCCAGTAAAGCTTTCAATTCTTCTGTATTGTTAGGATTTTGCAACCGAGCAACGGACTGCAAGGACTGGTTTGCCCATTCATTTAGTTGAGCGACCACTTCCAGGGGCGTGGTTTTTTCTATCTCTTCACCGGCAGTTTTGGCCCGGGCATACTGCCGTGGGTTCATCATGTTGCTGCCCTGCATGGTTGGGTTGTTGATGAAGTCTGTCACCTCCCTAAATCCTCCCAATACCGGTCTGGAAAAGCAGGACTCCACCGACCAATGATGGTCCCAATCCCTCCAGTGGAAACTATTGACCAACGGGATTATTTTCGAAGCTGTTTGCCAGGTTTCGTATATCAACCTCCCATCTGTACCGGGAAAGTGTTGTTCTATTTTTCTTACAAAAAAATCCTCACCCAACTCCAAATCGTACCCCAATCGTCCCCAAAGCATGAAATTGTACCAGTGCTTTGTTATTTCCAGCTCACCTGACAACCGTTCGTTTTTGCTGATAAACTCCCTGCCCCATACATAGCCATCTGACCCCATGTGGTAAGCAGCCGTGTGCGCTTTGCCTGGTAGGTTTTCAAAAAATGCCCTGACATAATCCGGATCTCCCCAGCGATAGACGAAGATGTCATCGTTGCGCAAATTCCACCAGGATTTCAGGCCATATTGTTCCATTTTTTTGATGTGGCTGTCCGCAAAGGGTATTTTTGGTGATGAATAAAGCCTCGCCTTGGCATATTTGAAACTCACTTCAAACTTATCCGGGTAGTCTTTCCAAAACCTCATGATCTGATCCATATCAGAGTCCCAAACCCGGTGGATAAAATCTACTTTTCTGCCTGGTTGTTCAGCTTTGGCATCAAGAATCCCTTTGCCGTAGGTATTCCACAGCCATTCTTCCCTATTTATGGTATCCCATTTTTTGGGCATGTGCTCACCGGCGGTTACACCTATGCCCTTTAAATCGGGATAGGTAAGCAAGAATTGCTTCATTGCCCGGCGGTAGTATTCCACTGTCCTGGGGTTGTCCAGTTCGTGGGTAATTCCATATTTCCCCGGCTTTTCCTTCTCTTCAAAATTGATCCCGTAGTTTTTGTAATACGGTTCCACGGGGGTAGCTACACTGTTTGGGCTGATGTTCCAATTGATGAAATAGATATCAATACCCCGGTTTTTGGCGTACCGCATCACTTTTTGCCAGAATGCTATTTTCTCATCAATGGTAATTTTCTTCACTACCTTCAGGTTCTCCATCACATTGGCCGACACCAGCCCCGGGTCGCCCCATTCGTTTTCCAACCCACCTGGCGAAAGGGTGGTAACGCACACATCATCCAGGGCGATATCGGGATATTCTTCCATTCTGATCATGGATGGAAAAAGGTGCGGATTCCACAATGTGAGGGTATTGTACCTGTAAATGGCCATGTTATCGAGAAATTCCTCCCAAAAATCCCATTCCCACATTTCAGCTATATTGTTTTGGGCAGCATCACCCGTGTCGTCGTAGCTAGGCGTGCGTGCATCCAGGGGGATGTTGAATTTTATCCCCCTCTTTGGCAGGGCTGGTGATGTACTTATTTCCCTTGGCTCACCATACAATTCCAGTTGTTCGGCCAGCTCCAACCCACCGTACATCAGCCCGGAGCTGTCCCCTCCAATTACCTTCACATGGCCAGTACCAACATTGATTTGAAATGACTCAGCTGAAAGACGGACACTATCAATCTCATATTCTACATTAATTTCTAAACCAGTGCTCCGACGGGCTTCCGCAACTTTGCTTTTGGCGAACCCAACCTCATCGGTGAACACTTTATCAGTTTTTTCACTGCAGGAAACTATATAGCACAGGCATGATGCCAATAAAATGTATGTGGTTCGCATAATATTTCGTCCGGTTTCTATCCTGATCTTTGCAAGGGCATTGGCCTACATGATCAGTTATACAATTACAAAAATCTTATTCGTTTACATCGATCAATATGATTTCCTTTCTCTGATCTTCAGACCTCAAATTGAAAGAAACGTTGCTGGTTTCTAAGTTTTCGATATGCCGCCCGAAGACCCCATAGGCAGGCACAGCACCCAGTTTGGTGAATTCCGGGTACTCGGTTTCATTCTCAGGTACCACTATTTGTGCATCATCTTCTGTACCCCCTCCAGGCAGGCTTACCTCAATATTTTCAAATTTGATGTTTCCTATTTTGTGGTTTGGGGTACCGGTAAAAAAGAAGCCGGCTGTAGGTTGTATCCTGCAATCTGCCAACTCCCGCACAGAAGCTTTTATATTGCGGATGGTTACATTGCCAATGCTCCCTACGGGTTGTTTTGGGGCATCTCTATAGACCAAGCCCCGCTCACCCAAGCGAATAAATATTGGCATTTCAACATTCTCCATCTCAATATTTTCGATCAGGATGTTGTCTATATTGGCGCCATCTACGCTTAGTACTTTAATACCCCCTCCCCGGGTATCGTGAATGAAGCAATCCCGGATGGTAATATTTTTGAAATCGCCCATGGATTCTGTGCCAAACTTTATCGCCCCCCATTCGCTTTTGAGTTTACAATCCTTCACCAGGACATCTGATGACGGCCTGGGGCTTGTCGATTTAAAGCAAATGGCATCATCGCCCGAATCGATGGTACAGTTTTGGATGATGCCATTCACGCTGGAATCTATGTCTATGGCGTCATTGTTTTTGTTGGCGTGGCTGTGGATGTCGATCCCGTCCACTTCAAACCCATCGCATTGGTAAAAGTGCAGGGTCCAGGCGGCAGGCTGGCGCAGATGGATGTCTTTTAGTTTCACATTCTTTGAGCGCACCATCCGTACTAAAAAAGGACGGTTTGAATAGCGTATTTTATTGTTGACATATTTATTGTCTTTGGCTATCAAATTGGAGAAATCAGGTTCTTGTATTTCTATCCCTAACTCATTTATGGTTTTTTTGATATTTGCAGGGGTGAACATCTCGCCTTGCCCGTTGATGGTTCCTTTGCCCGTTATGGCTACATTCTGCACATCAATACCGCCAATAAAGCATTGCCCCCTGAATTGGCCGGTGGCATCTATGAACGGATCTACCACCGGATAGTCATTGGGGTTGATGCTTCCCTGCAGGGTGGTGTTTTCTGCCACTTGCAAAGTAACATTGTCCTTTAGCAGCAATGTGCCGGATACATAGGTGCCCCCATCTATTAAGACAGTGCCCCCACCTGTCTGGGTACATTCATCAATGGCTGCCTGAATGGCCCTGGTATTGATGGTTTTTCCATCCCCGACAGCACCAAAGTCCCGGGCATCAAACACCTCCCGCTCATGGCAGGACAACAGCATGGAAGCCAGGAACAGAACACCAATAGATAACGCTATTCTTATAGGAACCTTCAACCCTAAAGCCTGTACATTGAGTTTTTGGGGAAAGGTATGGGCTGAACCTCTTAAAAGCACCACCACTGAAAACCATGTTTTTTTCGTCATATTAAAAAAAAAGGAATACACTGCCTTAGTTATAATTTTGGAGGCTAAAATTAGCTGCCTGGTGCATAGACCAAAGGAACAAAATGATGTAAAAAAAGGGGGTAAATTTTAATGGTCACTTTTTTTATTGTCAGATACTATTGGCACCATAGAATATGGGCTTAGTCATTCTTGTATGGTTAAAATTTGACCAACCTTACAGAGGTTTCCTGTTTATGTTCCAGGCTTCAGGCTGATCATTGTTTTTGATGAAGAAAACCAGGTCTTTTCCCTCGGTTGTTTTGATAGTTTTAATCCCCCGTACTTCGCCGGTTACCATCAATCCTGATTCGGAAGGGGCAACAGCCCGAAGGCCATTGATGCTATTTTCGAGTACCAGGCCAACACCAGCATCATTGCGTGTGGTTTCCACTTCGGCACTATACATGTTGCCTGCCAGGATAAAATCAGGATATTCATCCCCATTGTAGTCAAATGGCAAGATGGCTTCAATGGATGAAACCTGGGCCAGGCGTGGCAGCAAATGAGGTATCAGTTTTCCTTCATTATTCTCCCACCAGGTATGCCCGAATGTAGTGGCATCATATTTCAAAGCACTTTTCAACATATAATCACCATATATCTCGCCCAGAGAGGCTTCAGCAAACGCTTCGTAGGTTTGAAACCTCTGGGCAATGGCAGGAATCTGCTCAGAAGAACATTCCCTTCCCCTTAACGGGAGCTTTTTGCCCTTTTTCTCATAGCTGAGCACTATGTCGGATCTTCCGTTTTCATCAAAGTCCGATGCATATATGGAAAATGGATGCTCATCATCTGCACGGTATTTATAGTTCAGCCCCAGGTTTCCCGCAATCAGGTCCAAATCCCCATCTGCATCTAGATCCACCACCTCAAGAGACCGCCACCATCCCGTCATTTTTTTATTGTCGATAAAACCCGCTGCACGTATAAATTCACCATTTCTGCATTGGAAAATTTCTATTCCCATCCATTCTCCCGTCAGTATAAGTTCGCCCTGTCCATCTTCATCCAAATCTGCCCATTTACCTTCAGTTACCAGGCCGATATTTGCCAATTCATTGAGCTTTGTCGCACTTAATTGTGAATATTTAAGTTCTCCATTTTTTCCTCCTTTATTTTCCAAAACGATAGATTCCGGGGCAAAAGGATATTTGCCAGGAACGATGCGCCCGCCTATAAACAGGTCCAGGTCCCCATCCTGGTCGTAATCAAAAGGCACTACTACTTTCCCGCTGTTGGTGATATCAGGAATACCAGCGGATTTAAAGAAACGCCCGTTATCATTGATATACAACCTGTCTTGGTAGTAAGTCGCCCCTTGGGATGGGTCGTTACCTCCACTCACCACATACAAATCCAGGTCGCCATCATTGTCCAGGTCTGACAGTATGCTTCCCGTATCTTCATTTAGGCTATCGGCTTCCCAGGGGCCCGGCAGCACCTCAAACCTTCCTCGTTCCTTTTGGATGAACATGCGCCCTGCCGAACCATCGGCATTTCCAATAAATAAATCATCCAGCCCATCCCCATTCACATCCCCCGATGAAGTGGCCGGGCCAAGGTTGGAGTTTTTGTGCGGTAAAAGTGGCTCATTCTCAAAATCGTTGAAAACATCTTCTGCATGTGTATAGGAAAACCCGAAATCCGTTACCTGCTCAAATGGCGGCATATTGATAGAAGGATTATTTTCCTGTGTTTCAATCCTACCCATGTATTTCAATTCCAACTCCTGATTGGAGTCCACGTTTCGCACCTGATCTTTGGTACCATCCGGCCATTGAATGCTCAGCTCTTCCACACTCAAAGCCTCTCCCAGCCCAAAATGGATTATTGGTTCCACAGAGGACTGAAAACCTCTTGTCAACGTAAGTTCCCTGCTTTGCTGTTGACCTCCATACTTTATTTCAATTTTAGTATTCAGGGCCAATGGGTTGTCTTTCGGGCCATGCAACTTCAACCTAAGGTAATTGTTTAATTGTGGGTTGAGGTTTTTGTATATACCTGCCGGGGCATTGATGTTGTTGACTACCAAATCAAGGTTGCCATCATTGTCCAGATCGGCATAGGCCACCCCATTGGAAAAACCTTTATCGTTCAGGCCCCACTGCCCTGCCCGCTCTTCGAATTTCAGGTCACCAAGGTTTTCGAAGGCATAGTTGCTCAGTGGTGTACTTGGAAGTTTGGTGTAATCTTTTTTGGTTCCAAAAAATGAGGCTTGCTGAAAACTTTGATTTGCATCGTTGTTGTTGACATCCCTCAACACACCATTGGTAATGTATATGTCTTGTTTTCCACTGTTGTTCAGGTCAGCCAGCAGTATCCCCCAACTCCAATCTGTAGTAGCCATTCCAGTCATGCGGGCCACATCACTGAACACTGGCAGCCCGGAGTATTTCCTTCCGTTATTGAGTTGAAGAGTATTTTGCATGTATTGGTAGTGGAACCCCATTTGCACAGCCTGATAAAAACTCTCTGGTCTCATGCTGGCCATGTTTGTCTTGGACCGCTTGTGGTCCGATGGGGTCATATCTACCTGGGCCAGGTCTGGCAGTCCATCGTTGTTGATATCCCCTGCATCCAGTCCCATACCAAACATAGCTGTGTGTCCGGTGCTTTCCTCCAAAGTTTCTTTGAATGTGCCATCTCCATTGTTGATGTACAAATAGTCAGGTACATTGAAGTCATTGGACAAATACAGGTCTGTCCATCCATCCTGGTTAAAATCCATTGATACCACACCAAGGGTTAAACCGAAATTCTGTACGCCAGCCTTTGATGTCGCATCCGTGAAGGTGCCATTTCCTTCATTGTGGTACAAATGGCCCGAGTTCTCAAGAAGGTTTTCCTGCATTTTTGCATAATAAAACTCATTGCCCATACTCACATTTACCTGGGGATAGTTGGCGATAAACACATCGACATGACCGTCTTTGTCATAATCGAAAAATGTCGCCTGAATAGAAGCAGTTTCATCAGCGAGCCCATACCTTTCGGCCTGTTCCGAAAAAGTATTGTCACCGTTGTTGACTAATAATTGGTTGGTCGGCTTTTGATATATCCCCGAAACCGAAAGGTATATATCCAGCCAGCCATCGCTGTTGATATCCATCATGGTCACCCCGGTGTACCACCTGTCATCACCAAGGACACCTGCTGATTGGCTGATGTCTTCGAATTGAAAATTTCCTTTGTTTAGATACAGGCGGTTTGGGGACATATTCCCCGTGAAAAACAAGTCCTGAAGGCCATCGTTGTTGATATCCCCCACAGCCACACCTCCACCCATGTAGAGGTAGGGAAAGGTGTAATAATTGAGCGTATCGTTTTCCTGGATGCTGTTGACAAAGGTCAATGCAGCGGCGTTGTTATCAATTTTTTGAAATTGACTGCTTACCCCATAGTCCCTATCTATGGAACAGGACCACAAGAACAGGAATAAAGCAAAAAACGATATAGAGACAATTTTTTTCAATGTGCGCTTAAAAAAAGAAACTGTTGCTTTGCCTTGGTTTAAAGACAAAAGCAACAGTTTACAGTTCAACTGATCAAACTAAAATTATTGAGATACCCATCCAGTATTTTGGACGAATACATCACTATTGTTCATTTCGTCTGTAGGAATGGCTACATATTCCCTTCCTGGAACATACGATCCGGTTCCCCCGCTTTCGCTCTTAATGCCTGGTGTATCCACTATCCTTTCTTTCACCTGGCCCCACCTTAGCAAGTCGTAGAACCTTGTCCTCTCCAGGGAAAGTTCTTTTACCCTTTCGTCTTTGATATCCTGTAATGTGATACTGGTAAAGGCTGGCATGTCAACCCTCGCCCTTACTTCATTGATAGCGGCCAAAGCTGCACCTGTTGACCCGTTCAGGTTGAATTCAGCCTCCGCAAACATCAACAACACATCAGCGTATCGGAGGATTCTCAGGTTGTTGCCAAACTGGTGCCAACCACCATCATTGGCTGCTTTTCGCCCGCTTTCAAAATCCAGGTGTTTACTGGCATAGATTCTTGTATCCCCGCCATTGTAGGTTTCCTGATAGGTAGCCCCGAGATACGTCCTGGAACCAACCTGATCCCCTTCATATGTAGTAGTTTCATTGGTATCCCAAAACAGGGTTACAAACGCCCTTGGGTCAATTTCGTCATTCACAGTCTTTTCATCCAAAAACAAATCCAAGACCCAATCATTGATCCTCATTCCATCCTGACCTGTGAACCCCTGTGGGGCCAAATCCTGATGAAAAGCTGCTCCAGCCCCATGGTTGCCACAATCTGCGCACCATCCGGAGATTCCATCTGCAATCATTTGGATTTCAAACAATGACTCTTTGTTGTTTTCAGTAGCTTCACGGAAATTGTCCCTGTAATCGTCCACCAGTCCATGACTGGAATTCATCACTTTCTGAAATTCTGCTTTGGCATTGGTCCAATCACCAGCATAGAGGTAAACCTTTCCCAATAGGGCTGTGGCCCCCATTTTAGTCACCCTGCCTTTGTCAACCTCAGACCAGGAGTCCGGCAAATTGTTCTGGGCTTCTTTCAAATCGGCAATGATCTGGGTACGGGTTTCTTCGGGTGTTGCCTGGGGTACGTTTCTGGTATCTGGCACCTGGCCACTGGGTACAGTAAGCAGTGGCACATTCAACCAGGTATTCAACAGGTTGAAATAATTGAACGCCCGGATGAAATAAGCTTCCCCCAGGATATTCTTTTTCTCCGTTTCGTTCATTTCCACTGCGGGCACGCGTCCCAGTACTTCATTGGCCCGGGAAATACCCTTAAACATGGCCGACCACACCCATTTAGCACCGTTGCTGTCCGGACTTGCATTGAAATTGCCAGCTGCCGTCCTTTCAGATGTATTGAACCCATTCACTACATCGTCGCGATAGTCTGACAAAAAGATTTCAAACCTGGTGTAATACCAAATATCTGTGAAAGGAGCATAAGCCCCCATAATCCCCTTTTTGGCATCTTCGGCATTCCTCCAGAAGTTAGAAGGAGCCAAAGCGTTTGGATTAGACTGATCCAAAATATCTTCATTACATGCTGTGATTGCTACAAATACAAACAGCAACATGAAAATCATCGATTTATATAATTTTGTTATTTTCATTTCTTTATGCTTTTATTTCAACAATCAATTAAAATGACACTTGTATTCCTATCTGGAAAGTCTTCGCAGACGGGTATGCTTTTTCATCTACACCTGCACTGAATATTTTCTCATTGGAACTTCCCCTGGTCCTGTTGCCCCTACCCACTTCAGGATAGTAGCCCGAGTATCCGGTAATGGTGAATAAATTCTGTGCTGATCCGTAAACCCTTATCCTGGATATTTGCAGTTTTTCGGTCAATTCTGTTGGGAGGGTGTATCCAATTTGGATATTTCTTAACCTGAAATAAGCACCACTGCTCAAAAAGAAATCGGACATTTCGCGGTTGAAGGCAGGGTCAAGAGTCGTAAGCCTGGGTAAAGTCGAGCTGGTGTTCTGTGGTGTCCAGCTATCCAATGCGGCTACCAAGAAGTTGTTGTCATCTTCAAACCAGCTTCTGTAGATGTTGCCATCCAAGATCAAGTTTCCGGAAACCCCGTTGAAAAACAGGCTAGCATCCAAACCTTTGTACTGTGCATTTACACTCAATCCGTATTCGAAGTTGGGTATGGCACTGCCAAGGTATTGTTTGTCGTCATCGCTAATGCCAGGCACACCATCTATATCTTCAAATATAAAATCGCCAGCTCCGGCATTTGGTCTGCCGTCTGCTACTGCTGCTTCATCAGTCTGGTAGATTCCCAATACTTTGAACCCATAAAATTCCGCGATGGAATGCCCTACATCGGTAAGGCTGGCAGATCCACCGTTTGAAGTGTAACCACCTCCAACGATTGGTCCTGAGAGGCCAATATCAGTCACTTCATTGTCCAAAACAGTGAAATTGGCATTGACATTCAAATTCAACTCGCCAATAGACAAAGAATAATCGGTCATAAATTCAAAACCGGTATTGGTAATGCTGGCCATGTTCAATGGAACAGAACCCGTCCTGCCCGACCATGGTGCAGGTGTGAACGGCGCAATCACATCTGTAGACTCTTTCTTGAAGTAGTCCAATGTAAACTGCATCCTATTATCCAACACGCCAAACTCCAGCCCAATGTCGGTAATCTTACTGGTTTCCCATCGCAGGCTTTCGTTTACAGCTTTGGTAATAGATACCCCTGATTGCCTCTGTTGGGATCCAACTCCAAGTGGATAGGCACTGTTGGGATTGAGTACGGCATCTGCCACATAGGCTGGTGCGTTGTTAGAACCAATTTCACCGTAACTCGCCCTTAATTTCAAATCGTTGATGAAGGTAACACCGCTCATGAAGCTTTCATTGCTGATATTCCAACCAACTGCAAATGAAGGAAATACCCCCCAACGTATGTCTTTTACGAATAATGAAGACCCATCTCGTCTCAATGAGGCTGTAAGCAAATAGCGATCATTGAATGAATAATTTAACCTACCAAAGTACGAAATCAATGTACTGGTATTGTCAAATGACGGAGCATCTGTAATATCTTCTGCCTGTGAGGCTATCCTAATGCCACTGTCCGGAAATCCTCTGGCATCAACTCCCAATCGCCTGTGATTAGTTTCTTGAGCACTATATCCAGCAAGCAATTCAAAGTTGTGCGAGTCGAATGATTTTTTGTACATCAGAGTATGCTCCATCAACCTGGACAGGTACTGGTCATTTCGTTCTTTGAGGTAATCATCGTCAGAAGCACCATTTGTAGATGCATCGCTAAACCTGAATTCCGGTGTAAAAGTGTAATTGTTATCAAAATAGGCTTCCATACCCAGGTTCAACTTGTAGGTAAGCCCTTCGATGATTTCGAATGAACCAGCTACGTTTCCAAGAATGGTATTGCGGGTGACTGTCCTGTCTTCCAATGTGGCTACCCCGAGGGAGTTTCCTACATTCACGCCTTGTTGCAAGGGTGTAAGATCTGACCGCTCGGCAGTAAAATTACCATTTGCATCATACATAGGTATGATAGGCACAATGTCCCTTTCCCCATTAAAATAATTGTTTGGGTTGTTGATAGTCCTGGTCAGTCCTATGGTTTCTTCCAATTTGAACCTGCCTTTTGTAAAAGTAGAATTGGCCCTTAGGTTCATCCTTTCATAGGCTGATTCTTTCACAATACCTTCCTGCTTCAGGTGATTGGCTGAAATACTGAAAGTGGAGTTTTCCCCTCCTCCCGAAAGCCTCAAACTCATGTTGGAGATTGGAGCTGTCCTCAGGCTTTCTTTTTGGATATCACTATCAATTGAAGGATCGAACTGAGTAGATGTGGCTTCTGGGTAACTCAGCAAATCTGCAGAAGTACCGCCTTTAGCCAAAATCCTGGCATTGTCATTGTCAATAGCCTGGTTGACCATATCTGCATATTGACGGGCGTTGGCCCATTCTATCATTTTGGTGGTTTTCTGCGTACCTATGCTCGCATCAAAATCTATACTAATCTCCCCTGACTTGCCTTTTTTAGTAGTAACGATCACTACTCCATTGGCTGCACGTGATCCGTAAATAGCACTGGCCGAGGCATCCTTCAAAACAGTAACAGATTCTATGTCGCTGGGGTTAAGGGAACTCATGCTACCGGTCAGCATCCCATCGATTACATAGAGTGGTTGCCTGTCTGACAAAGTGCTTGACCCCCTGATGGTAACAATAGCAGCCGCCCCAGGAGCTCCACCATTGCTTTCTACCCTTACTCCTGCCATTCTACCTTGAATAGCATTAGTGGCATTGGCTGTTGTGAATTTGGCCAATTCATCTCCTTTCACAATGCCTACGGCACCTGTCATGTCACTTTTCTTCTGCGTGCCATAGCCTATCACCACAATTTCCTCCAATTGTTCGGCATCTGGCTGCATTTGTACATCAATGGTGCTGCGGTTGGCTACTTCCATTTCAAGGGAAACATACCCCACAAACGAGACCACCAACGTGCCATCCTCTGGCGCTACCAACGAATAATTGCCTTCTATATCGGTAGTGGTTCCTTTAGTGGTTCCTTTTACCAGAATAGAAGCTCCTGGAAGCCCGTCCCCGTTTTCGTCGGTAATCTTTCCATTTATATCTAAATCTGCGAACAAGTCGCTTGCTTCTTCCATCCATTCGGAAGTCCTGGATTCTTTCTTGTTGACATAAATGTTTTCATTTACGCGCTTGAACTGTACATCTGCATCCCTGGATATTTGCCTCAGTATTTGGGCCAGGGAAGTGTTGTTTTCCTGAATTTTTGAAATTTGTTTTTTCTTTATGTTCGACTTAAAATAAGTGAATGTAAAGCCTGTTTGTTCTTCGATCGAAGAAAATACCTCGTGGAGGTCTGCATTTTCCAGGTCAATGGTCAAAAAGACATCATTGACGCTTACCGTTTGCCCATTTGTATCCTTAGCCGCCAGCACTCCGAGAAGTGTGCAGTTGATTATGATCATATAGGACAGGTACTTGGACATAATTATTATATCCTTTAAAACTTTAGTATAAAATTTAAGGTACATATATTTGTATGTTTAAGTTTAACTATTTAGACTTAATCGAACACCTTGAGATGACAGGTCTGAACAATTTGCTCATCTCAAGGTTTTTTTATGCTATGTGCTGTTGTATCTCATAGGCGTATAGTTTTTAGTTTGGAGTTATCGTTACTTTTTTGCCATCAATTTTGAAGGTGAAGTTCCCTGCGAACCCCAATCCTTTGAGAAGGACTTCCAATGATTCATCTTTGTGCACCCCTGAGTAATCATTGCTTAGTATTTTTCCATTTACCTGGATGTCCACATCGTACCAGTTTTCCAACCGTTGTATTACATCGCTAAAGCTGGATTTTTTAAAAACCAGCGCACGTCTGGTCCAAGCCAGCACCAGGTCAGGGTCGTATTTGGTCTTTACAATTTTGCTGTCGCCCCAGGTAGCCATTTCGTCTGGCTCCAGGTAGAGCAAATCCTTGCCTTCCAGCTCCCCTACTTTTACCTTTCCCGTCACTACGGCCACATGCACTTCTTCACTTCCTTTGGATGCATCTATATTGAAAGAGGTGCCCAATACGCTTGTTTCGATACCTCGTGCCAGGACAACAAAAGGTTTTTCCGGCATTCTTGCCACATCGAAAAAGGCCTCTCCATCGAGGTAAATTTTCCTCACCTGATGGTTTGCAAAATCGCGTTGAAACCTGATTTTAGAATCTACATTGAGCTTAATTTCTGAGCCATCGGGCAGGGAAATGGTTTTGGTCTGCCCTCTAAGTGTTTCTATTTCTTTCCATTGGTCCACTGGCGCCCCGGCTACCTGATCTGCGGATGGGTATTGGTTGGTGTAGATAAACCAGGCCGTCAAAGCAATAAGGCAAACAGATGCCGCAACCCTTAAAAACCGGAGCGAATTGCTGCGTGCACCCAACATTGGGACCATTGTCCCCGGTTGATCTACTTCATTCAAATCCAATTTGGTTTTGATGCCATCCAGGACCCTGGATTTATCGAACTCGACCGGCGCAGTGTGATACCGCTCGCTTTCCTCTATCCTATCGAATACCCTCAGCAACATGGCCTCTTTTAGGTGATCGTCAGCCAGCTGCCTTTGCAGTTCAGTCATTTCCTCGACTGAGCATTCATCCTTGTAGTATTTGGATAAGAGAATATTTATTTTCTCTTCTGTCATTTTTTTTATTCTATATAGGTTAGGTATAGCTGTATTTTAGCCTTCTACCTATAAAGACACATGTTTTTGAAAACACCTAACCCCGCCTACCAACTTTTTTTATTTTTTTTCAATTCTGTTTTAAAAGAATATTCCAAATATGGTTTTGAGGCACCATATAGGCACCAGTGGTCAGCTTAAAACTGCGGTTGCCATCACCGATGCGGTTGTTTATTTTCCCAGGTGGTCTTTGAGGGTGGAAACGGCAATGCGCCAATGCTTCTCTACCATGGTAGTGGAAATCTGCATTTTATCTGCAATTTGCTTGTTGGTAAGGCCCTGGTTTTTCTTTAGCTCGTACACCAGCTTTCTCTTCGGGGGAAATTCTTCTATGATCTTTTCTACGTACTTGAGTTGTTCTTCATATATATACTGGTGCTCAACAGACCTTTCTTCTTTGGCATGTTTGTGAATTTCGAAAGTCACAAAACTTTCACGTGCTTTTTTCCGCAAAAGGTTGAGCAAGTGGCGCTTGGCCATGACAAAAAGGTATGCCTCATAAGCATCGGAAGATTCGATGGTGTGCCTTTTGCTCCAGAATTTTACAAAAATATCCTGAACGGCCTCTTCTGTTTCTTCCTTTGATTTGAGAAAGCCAAAAGCATAATTGAGCAGGCGGTCGGAATATTTCTGGTAAAAAATCTCAAGAAATACTACTTCCTCTTTCTTGTCCCTATGCCCTATTATGCGCTTCATTGAGTTCTATTTTTGCTTACTCAATAATTATTTTCATCGACCGTTGATAGCTATCATCACGCAGGTTCAATATATATAGCCCTTTTGGAAGGAAAGGTAAATTGATGACATCAACCCCAGACCCAACATATCCTCTATCAATATGTCTCCCCTCCAGGCTATTAAGCTGATATTCTAAGCCCTGATTATTCCCATTTATTCTTAATATTCCTTTTCCGGGGTTAGGAAAAATAGTCATTTTTGAAAACTCTTCCAAGCCTGCGACTACTTTCACACAATCACCCTCTTCCGATTCAAGCCCCGTATTGCCCCCTACACAACTACCGCATTTATCAATAAAGGCACTACCCCCTGCTACCCCATTGCAATCGTTTTCTCCTTCATCGGCCAAAACCCAATCCGGGCCTGGTACCCAATAGGTAGCCCCCCGTTCGTAGGCTCCAGCATCTGGTGACTGGCCTATATATCCATCTGTGTAACCCTCGATTTTCAGGCCGGCATCTATAGCAGCGGAACCATCTTTAGGCATGAAATTGAGCACATCCATTCCTTCAAATGGATCTGCTTCGGATGGCAATACCACCGACTTTTGTTCATCGGTAGCATGAAATTCCCCATCGTTGGCTAAAGTATTGTAAACCTGCACATTGGAAAACTCATATCCATTCACCCAACGCCCCATCGAGCTGCTGTTTGGAGCATCTGTACTCCAAATGGTATTGTTATAAATCCTCAAATTGGTTCCGGCCCAGTTGATCTGAATGCCAGCCCATTCCAGGCCCCACAATACATTGTGGTCAACAACGACATCTTCTGTGGTATTGTCCAAATATACACCAGTAGCTTTGTAGCTTGAATAATTTTCGTTTCGGCTAGTAATATCATGAATCCAGTTGTGATGGATTCGAGTGTCTCCAAACTTCCCACAACACATATATATGCCCCCACAGTCATCATTGATAAGATTGGAATGGTGGATATTGTTGTAGGCTATCTCGGCACCATTTCCACCTCCATTGATGGCATCCCTACCCGCATTGTAGATTTCATTAAAAAGAACCTGATTTTTACCTGAAAGGCGAATCGGTGCTTCATAACTCCCCAGATAGTTGAAATTTCCAATATAGTTGTTCTTAATGATGTTGTTGGTGCCCCTTACAATGATGCCCGATCCTGAACCCCATTGGATGTTGTTGGACTCAATCACATTGTCTGTGGCATTGTTGCCCATATCTATAGAGGCTGTACCTGGCCTGAAGGATTGCTGATGGCCATTGCCTTCTGAAGCTATGCTGTGGTTGCCATACAATATTTCACAATTTTTGATCACGCAGTTTTTGGCGTTCCCCAAAACAATGTTGCCCCCCATTATTTTAACCCCCTCTATCTCAATTCCGGTTTTCCCATCTATCTGAAAAGCTGTGATCCTCTGGCGAACCTCAACTTTTTTACCTGAGAGGTCTTCTGAGCCTGGTGCCCTGAAATACACCTTCTTATCGGTACCGTTCACATACCACTCTCCTTCTACATCGAGTGCTTTGAGGGAATTGAGCAAAATATATTCCCCACCATTGGACGGGTTGTGGCTACCCCCCAAAAACCAATCGCCTGGCAATGTGGCATAGCCAATGCCGCCAGCAGGATTGCTGGAAATTTTCCTGCGCCAGGAAGTCCAGCGGCTTTTGCCTAAAAACCACAAAACTCCCCCTGATTCAAAATCCTGATCGGGAATGGCAGCATTGGAAATCTCCGTATCGGTCCCTGTCCCTTTTTCGGCTTGCAAATCGAAAGGTTCGAAGTTTGACTTATTGGGCCACCTGGCCAGGTTCATTGGTTTGTTCCCATACATGACCAAATTGTGATCACCCAAACTTACCGGTAAGTCGGCCACATAAACGGATCCATTGTGCAATGTCCAGGAACCGATTTCATCAAAGGCAGAAATGGTTACCTTTTCGCCATCGGCGGCCTTAAAAACAACATGGTCACTCTGAGGATTGATGGTTTCCCTGTAAACCCCTTCACCAATAATGCAGGTTTCCCCTTCAAGCATTTCATTCGCTGCTCGTTGAATGGTGAGAAACGGGGCGGTAGCTGTACCTTCATTGGAATCATCCCCTTCTTTCGAGACGTAGAAAACACCATCAAAGCAACTAACTCCTTCGGTAGTGCAGGCCACCACCTCAAAAGATGTACTGGTGCTGGCACTTTTATAATTTCCATTGCCAGCCTGAAGCGCAGTAATTTCCACTGTACCCTCAGTGCCATTGAGCTTAATGGTCTTTCCGTTTATGCTTGCCGGGCCTGTCACTGTATATTCCAGGTCCAGGCCCGATGTTGATTGGGCATTAATGTCAAAAGGACGCGTGGACACACCCTTGTCCGGTATGTTATCGATAGTGATGACCTGTGCCGCTTTGGCTATTTCAAAACTACGGTCAACCGGATTGGCCGCCCTGTAGGTCTCATTGCCATGTTGAAAAGCTTTGACGGTTGCGGTACCGGCACCAAGGATACTCAGCTGACTACCATTTAATGAAACCGGGCCATCCACTACTCCATACACTACTTCCAGCTCGGACGATGCGGTTGCGGAAAGGTCAAAAGGTTCGTCCCCGAAAACTTTGCCCGGTATTTCAGGAAAATCTATAGATTGTTCGCTTTTGTTGGGATCAATAACCGTCAGGGCCTGTACCACTGCATCAGCAGGGGCAAAAGTTTCATTACCTGGCTGAGTTGCTGTAATTTCTGTAACCCCATCCCCAATAATACTGACCATACTTCCTATGACGGTTGCCACATTCGTATTGGAACTGGAATAGCTTATTTCTAGTCCGGATGAGGCCTGGGCTGTCAATTGAAAATCCTGATCTCCAATTTGCTTCTGGGGCAATGGCTCGAAAGTAATGGTTTGGGGAGTTTTTATTACTGTTGTTACAAGACTAAAATCATCTATATAATATTTGTCGTCCCTGGAGCGGAAATCAATATCGAACCTGATTTGAGCATAGTCAGAACCTTGCACATCTGTTGAAAACAACAATTCCACTTCCTGCCAACTACCCCCTTGATAGGAAAGGGTTTGATTGGCAATGTTGACTGTTGGGTTGGCCTGGAAATCAGTAATGGAAACCAACACTTCCTGGTCGCCGGTATTCTCTGCTTTAATGTGGAACTTCAGACTATAATCATTGTTGGCGGTGAGTCCCGTGACTTCCCTTCGAATGCCTGCCATGCCAGCTACGGCAGTACCCCCCGTCCCGGATATGCTTATGGACACCCCAAAATCACCAGTGCGTGCAGCTTCTGCATTTCTGCTGGTATTCATCGTGCTTTCGCCCCACCGCTTATAAAACCAGTCGTTGACAACATCTGTCCAGGCCAGGTCATTTTCTTCAAACCCACCATTGTCTTCCAACAGATTGCTTTGTGCTTTTGCTACAAAGCCAAAACCAAGCATAAATAGTATAAATATAGTTAGTCTCATTCGTTCCATCTTATCTTTTTAATACCCAACAAATGTATGGACAAAGGCCAGAGGCCAACTGAACAGATGCTGGCCAATGCGGGGGGATATTTAGCGGCAAGGGGTATTTTAGCCCGTATTTAAGGGGGAAAAGTACTTTGATGAAATTCAATGGCTATTTTTCATTCAATATCGGCCAATTATCAAACCTATACTTAGGTATTGTGCGACCCAGGATTTTGATTCTTCAAAACCCTGATAGATCAATAGCCAGTATTTCTTTCCCCTGCTTTTGCCTTGTTGATATAGTCCTGTCTTCGGGCTTCTTCTTTAAGCACGTTTTGGGCATGGGGATCCTGCCATTTGGCTTTGATGGTTCCTTTGCCCCATTCCTCATACAGGCCTTTCAATTCTTCCAGCCTGGCGGGCATCTTAGCCGCCAGGTTGTGATGTTCGTAAGGATCGTTCTCTAAGTCAAACAAAAAGTAATCTTGCTTATAGCCAGACATCACCAATTTGTACTTTCCATGACGGACAGCAAACCCGGCCCCATCAGAATACCTCCAAAACAGGGTCTGGTGAGGACTTCCGTTCTCCTTGTTGTTCAAAAAAGGCAGTAGATCTATTCCGTCCAACTTTTCGGGTTGTGGATGCTGAACACCTGTAGCTGCCAATATCGTTGGGTAAATATCCAGTGCAGAAATGGCGTTGGCATAGCGACCTGTTTTGTTGAGGCCTTTTGGCCAGGAAACAAGAAAGGGTACCCTGATCCCTCCTTCAAAAAGCATCCCTTTGTGGCCCCTAAATGGCTCGCTGCTGGCACTGTGGGTGTGGCCTCCATTGTCGCTGTAGAAAACAATAAGCGTATTGTCATATTCCCCGGTCTTTTTCAAAGTTTCCACTACCTTGCCAATACCGGTATCCATCCCTACAACCATGGCAGCATAGGTCGCCCGGTCGCCATATTCTATATGGCTTACTTTGTCCAGGTACTCGGAAGTGGCCTGTATTGGCGCATGAGGGGCATTATATGCCAGGTACATGAAAAATGGTTTTTCGGATTTTGCATACTTTTCTATGTACGATGATGCCTCCCGGGAAAAGTCATCGGTAAGATAGCTCAATTCCTCTGTGGGCACCACCTTGCCATTCCGGAGCACTCCGTGTTCGGGTTTTTTTTTACCTGTACCGCCCCAATAGCTCATGCCACCACCAAAAAAGCCAAACCAATCATCAAAACCCCTGTTGGTTGGCCAGAATTTCTCATGGTCACCCAGGTGCCACTTTCCGATAGCGCAGGTATTGTACCCGTTTTTTTGGAGCAGCTCAGGTATCAACAATTCATCAAGGGGCAAGCCATCCTGATCTGTTGGGTTTTGGTAGGGCGTGTTGTTTTCATGCCCGAACCGGTGCTGATATCGACCAGACAACAGGCCTGCGCGGCTTGGGCTACAATATGGGTGCGAGGCATACCCAGCTTCAAAACTCCGCCCTTCTGTGGCCAATTGGTCCAGATGGGGTGTTGGAATGTCAGTACATCCGTTGAAGCCAGCATCGCCCCAGCCCTGGTCATCCGAAATTATGATCAATACGTTTGGGCGGTCTTTTTGTGCCACCACTTCGAAATAGAACAGAATTATTATAGACAGTGCAACCAGTTTTTTCATACTACTTTATGATTTTTTTAAGTTCGAAAGCATTCAACCAAACCGCATTATTGCCTTCCCGGTCTTTAAAAGTAATGGTAATCGGGGAACCATTCTTCTTTTCAAACTTAAAAGACAAAGACGCAGGACCAAAGGATGGCAACATATTGCCTTCACTAATAACTGATTGTTTTTTTATTTTGTCATTTCCTGATGCCCATTCCGCACTGATGGTTTTCGCATAACCAATTTTGGTTACGTTGAGTGTTTTTAATTTTTCCTTATTGGGATCCATCGAGTCGGTATTGGACCGGGGTGCATGGTGATAGGTCACCAATTCGTATTGCCCCTGGGCCAGGCCTTCAATTTTCAGTTGTATGCCTTTTTCATCCACACCCAGCACACCTTCTCCATGGGCATATCCATATTTGCCCATCACGTTCATTTCCCCCAACCACCTCAGTAGTCCATCTTCCGAGTGGCATTGAATGCTGGCCTTGAAGCCACCAACTTTATTGCATTGATAGGAGGCTTCTTCACCGTCATTTTGGTTCCAGGCTTCCCAGCCAAACTGCACCAGTTGATGCGAAGAGCCCAAATCCACCCTGGCCACCTCCACATCGGCAAATCCCTGTACCGCAGCGTTTGCATCAGGGTCAAACATGGTTGTAACCAAGCTAACCTTATCCGATTTCAATCCTTTGGCTGAAGCCGTCACTACCATTTCGCCAGCAAGAGTAGATGCCCTGATCAACACGGGGGCATGCCCTCTGACCATTGTCCGCGGATTGGCACCTATATCCTGGTCATCGCCTACAATACTCCCCTCTCCTTTTACATCGAAGCTTATAGACCGGTTTTCGTTTTCCAACACCGTGCCATTTTCATCCACAATGTAGGCGTATGCCTGCATGATATCACTGCCATCGGCCACAAACTGTCTGTCGGCATTGTCAACCACAAGTTTGACGGCTACCGCCTTTTGCGGTGTAGCAATTGTTTTTTCTATCAAAACCTGATCATCTGTCCAGCCACGGGCAGTCAGCTTTCCGGGTTGATATTTGTCTATATCGAATTTAAACGGCGGGCTATTGAGTGCCCCCATCAAGCCACTTTTGTCCACCTTTTTGCGCCCCAGGGGCTTGCCATTTACCAACAATTCCACCTCATCGGTATTGCTGTACACTACTACTTCACTTACTCCTTCTTCCCATGTGGAGGCAAAATGAAGATATGGCGCACTGGTCAATTCTGCCGGGTACCAGGGTGCCGGCCCATAGGGGTGCCTGAATATGGTCATCAGGCCACCGTCCCTGTCCCGTGTTGGCTTTGATATGGGATGAAAAGTATAATAATCATGTGCATTCCACGATATGATCCCTGTCAACAAGGGATCTTTTTTATACCGGGCCAGGTTTTCAATACCTTCACGTCCTTCCATGGCCAGCATGGGCTCATGCCTGTACCATTCCACAGGCCCATAGATCATTTGCCCATAGATATCGGTCATACCTGAGGTTTGCCAGCCTGTCCAGCGGCTGCTTTGTGAGGCCGTGAGGCGAGTGGGGTCTTCCTGTTTTACAGCCAGGTGCACCTGGGGCACATAGCCCCTGTGGTTGATACCACCTCCCCAGATAATTACCGATGGGTGGTTTCTATGGTTTCTCACCATGGTACGGGCGGCTTTTTCGAGGTTTTCAAACCATGCCTCATTGCCAATACTTATCCAGGTTGGGGCTTCTTCATATACCAATATGCCCAATTCATCACAGGCCTCTACCAAAGCATTGTCCTGGGGATAATGGGCTGTCCGCACCACATTGAAACCCAATGCTTTGAACTGGAGCATGTCTTTGCGGTGGAGTGAGTTGGGCATAGCATCACCTATGTATCCATAGTGCTGATGCCTGTTGGCACCAATGAGCTTGATCGGTTCACCATTGAGTAAAAACCCTTCCCTGGGGTGGTGCTCAAATTTCCTGATTCCGACTTTGCATTCTATCTGGTCTAACAGCTTGCTTTCATGGTACACACTGGTTACAAGCCTATATAGGTAGGGATCGTCCACAGACCATAAATGCAGGTCGTCTTCTATCCCACCGATCTGGGAAAAGCGGGCATCCTGGCCCGGCTCCACATTCTGGTTGACGTCCATTCTCAACACTACCAGTCCGTTTTTATCTACAAGCCGGTTGACCAGTGTAATGTTTTGGTTTTGACCTGTCTCATTGCGTACCACTGTTTTCACATCCACTGTAGCATTCATATTGACAGGATCAACAGAAGGTGTGGTAAAAGCTACCCCTGCCTCCATGGCTTCCCAATTGAAAGTGACGTATGTGGGATTGGTCTCTACCTGATATACATCCCGGTAAAGCCCGCTAAATTTTATGTAATCAAATGGCCCGGGATCTGGCGGTACGTCCTCACGTCTTCTGTTGTCCACCAGCAGGGTAATTTGGTTTTGGGCACCCTTCCGGACATAATCGGTGATATCAAAATGAAATGGCGTGTATCCCCCTACGCTGTGCTGCCCCACATGTTTGCCATTCACCCAAAGGTCGGTGACCTGATGGGCTCCTTCAAATTCTAAAAACACCTTTCTGTCGGACTTATCAACTAAAATGGACTTGCGGTACCAGCCTACATTTCGATGAAAAGTCAACTGGGTCTTGTCATCAGTATAACCATTGAGGTTGAGGTCTGTTAGCTCCAGAGTATGGGGCACATGCACAGTTGGCCATTGGGCATCCTTAAAGTCCTCCTTGAAATAATCAGCTGTTGGCTCTCCCAGTTTAAATTTCCACCCCTGGTTTAAACTTAGTTTTATCCTTGGTGTTTTTTGATAGCCCGCTGGTGACTGGGCCAAAATTGACCAACCTGTAACCAATGAAACCAACAGGCAAGTCAATAAACTTGTAAATACTTTAAACATGTGTCTTTGAAATTCTATTGTTAAAAGTTTATAAAACAAATAGTCAGACGACTATTTGTTCCAATGGGCATTGATTACATTTTGAATGTGCGGATAGTCCGTATCCGTCTCGTTCAACGCTTCCCGTTTTTGTTTTAGCTGCCCTTTGAGATCAGCTATTATGTCTGCGTAGGCAGGGTCGTTGTACCTGTTGTCCATTTCCTTTGGATCTTTACTGAGGTCGTAAAATTCCCACCCTGGAGGTGTATGCCAGGTGAAATTGTTGCCCCAGCTCTTTTTGTTCCAGGTGGCATTGGGATCATCGGTATCTACCCAGTATTTCCCATAGAAAAATATCAGCTTGTATTGTTTGGTGCGGATACCGAAATGCGCAGGGTTGGCATGCTTGTGCGCCATGTGCATCCAGTAGCGATAGTACGTGGATTGCTGCCAACCATCAGGTTCTACACTCGTTTCCAGTATTTTTTTGAAACTGGTGCCCTGCATTTTTTCCGGTACTTTACCACCAGCCAGTTCTATCATGGTGGGTGCAAAGTCGGCATTGTTGATGATGGCATCTGTTCTGCCCCCTGCCTTTATCCCTTGCGGGTACCTCACAAAAAACGGCATCCTGAGCGATTCTTCGTACATCCATCTTTTATCAACATAATCATGTTCGCCCAGCATAAAACCCTGATCGCCGGTGTAAATGATGATGGTGTTGTCCAGCAGCCCTTCTGCTTCCAGGTAATCCCTTAGGCGTTTGATGTTGTCATCCACACCTTTGACACATCTCAGGTACCTCTTCAAATATTCCTGGTAAGTGGCAGAAGTGTATTCCTTTTCACCCATGTTGTCGTTGATGTACTTGCTTTTGTCAAAACCAGGATTGGATGCCGTAATGTGGTCCCAGGTGCGCATGCCTTTATGCCGTATGGTATTCCTTTTGGAAACAGACGAACCGATGAGGTGGATCAGGGAATCATTTTTTCCCCTGGTGGCTTCTGAGCCGTGGTTGCCATTATCGTACAAACTTTCTGGTTCGGGAATAAAAGTATCTTCCAGGTAGCTGTGGTAGCGTGGGGCATAGTCGAAATCATCGTGGGGGGCTTTGAAGTGATGCATCAAAAAGAAGGGTTTGGTTTTGTCCCTTTTCTTATCGAGCCAATCCAGGGTTAAATCCGTAATGTTGTCGCTGGAATGTCCTTTTCTTTCGATGGTATTGTTGGGCCAGGGTTGCTCGCCCTGTACCCGAAACACAGGATCGTGGTATTTTCCTTGTCCGGGCAAAACTGAATAATAATCAAATGCGGCGG
Source organism: Cyclobacteriaceae bacterium (assembly GCA_040222275.1). Taxonomy (GTDB): domain Bacteria; phylum Bacteroidota; class Bacteroidia; order Cytophagales; family Cyclobacteriaceae; genus CAXBNB01. The sequence goes on along the minus strand of JAVKDJ010000092.1, from coordinate 114,186 downwards.
GCTCTTTCTCCAAGTGCCATTTGCCGATGATGGCTGTTTCATACCCCAACTTTTTCATCTCCTGTGGGAGGTATTGTTTTTCAAGGGCAATATGCCCTTCTAAATCGAGTACACCATTGGCCTGGCTATACTGTCCAGTAATAATGGTCGCCCTACTCGGCGTACAAATTGAATTGGTCACAAAACAATTGTCGAAGATGATGCCTTCATTGGCCAGTTTGTCCAGGTTAGGTGTTGGGTTGAGACCAGCCAACCTGCTGCCATAGATTCCAAAAGCCTGGGTGGTATGGTCATCGGACATGATGAATATGATATTCGGCGCGGTGGTTTTTTCTTCGACAGCACAGCCGAAAATAACTAATGACAGCAGGGTCACCAGTAAAGTTTGTTTGGGGTTAGGCATTTTTTTATAACTGATGAAAGGTGAAAAAAAAGTAAGCACCCGGGATTTTTCCTGGGTGCCACTAATCAAACTATACAAACTGTATTTAAACTATTTCTTTGCTGCAACCATCACATGCTAATTGCCAGGGTATGTGCGAAATCACCAATTTTTTCCTTGGGAAAAGTCACGACCAAACCATCGTTGTTGTGCTCCCAGGTAATTTTCTGATCGGTTCCCAGCAGGCTCACCTCTTTTATTTTGAGGCTGCCAAACGCTGATCCTTTGCCCAGGCTTTTGATGTTTAGTTTGCCGTTTTCAGGCCAGTCCATCGCAATGGCATATAACTTATCCCCTTTAGAAGTGAACCGAATGTCTTCAGCCTGCATTCCTTTGTTTTTTCCCTCGCTATGATGGCCTTTTGAAACCTTCGTTGGGCCTTCCCCAAATGTTTTCCAATATTCTGTATCATATATAGCCTCGCCGTTTACTGCCAACCATGAGCCTATCTGCAGCAGGATTTCCTTTTGGTCGTCTGGAATGGTACCATCCGATTTAGGGCCTACGTTCAGCAGCAGGTTGCCGTTTTTACTCACTATATCTACCAGATCATCCACTATTTCGTTGGCTGTTTTTGATTGCCAGTTGGTGACATAGCTCCATGAGTTCTTTCCTATGGAGGTATCGGTCTGCCAGGGCAATTTCCTGATACCGGGTAGTTTGCCCCTTTCCAGATCATAGATTACAGTACCTTCAGGAAATGCCTCATGGGCGAAGTTTTTATCCTGCAATACCACTTCTTTGCCCCACTCAATTCCCTTGTTGTAGTAGTATGCGGCCAGTTTTGGGCGGTACTCAGCAAAATCAGGGATATCTACATAAAAATCCAGCCAGAAAATATCAGGTTGATAGTTGTCGATCACATCCCTTGTCCTGGCCCACCACCTTTCCTTAAACTCATCTGAAACCGGTTCATTAAGATCTGTTCCTTTCGAACTGTAGAGGTCGGCATATTCCGGATCAACCGTGTCGAAATGCGGCTTTTTGTTGTAAAAAGACCAGTTGAATGCGAAATGTGAGGAAGTGCCCATTACCATACCCTTGCTCCTCCCAGCTTTGAACAATTCGCCCAAAATATCTTTTTTAGGCCCCATATCGGCAGCATTCCAGCGTGTGGTATTGGATTTGTACATCGCAAAACCATCATGGTGGTCAGCTACAGGAATGACATACCTGGCACCAGCTTGTTTGAACAAATCGATCCACTCATCTGCATTGAAATTTTCACCTTTGAACATGGGGATAAAGTCTTTGTATCCAAACTTCTTTGGGTTGCCCCATTTTTCTACATGGTGTGTATATACTTCATTGGGCCCGTCTTTCTGGTGTTTGAGTTGGGCACTAAAAGTGGCAGTATCCATGTACATCCTCCTTGGATACCATTCTGAACTGAATGCCGGTACGCTATAGGCACCCCAGTGGATGAATATGCCAAATTTAGCATCATTGAACCACTTCGGATCTTTGTAGTTTGCTTTAATGGATTCCCAATTTGGTTCGAAAACAGGTTTTGTCACATCTTCCTTCACGGATTGTGATTTCAGGCTGCATGCACCGACAAGCACACCTACCGCTAAAATTTTAACAATTTTCATCTTCATTCGATTTTACTTCCTTACATGTCAACCTCATACATACACCGATAAGGGATGTATGCCGGCACGTCTCTTCTGACTATTTTCTTTTTTATTAATTACACATTATTGCAGACGCAGGGCATTCCCACACCATCGATTAATTACAATAATTCACTGCCCAAAATTATATCTGGCCTCTGCTAATTGTACAATTCGGCTATGCCTATAAAAGGGGGTATATTTTCTAAAGGGGGGATAAAATATAAAGTAAAAAGGGGGGTATTTTTTTAAAAAGTTACCAGAATACCAGTAAATGGAATATTCTCTTAACTTTAAGAGTTGCTGGAAAATTTATCAGGAACTCCGCTCTGAAAGGAGCTGCCTTAGCAAGAACCCCATTCAATACTCACTCAGAAAGAAGGTTTTCTTTCAACGCCTGATCAGAAAAGCCAAAAAATTGTTATGCAAATAAGTAAAACGAAATTGGCACCAAAGCTATTCCAACTTTCTTCCTATGCGCTTGCTGCGGTGCTGGGTTTCTTTTGTTTTGACCTTCACGCACAGTACGACGAAATAAGCCTGACAAGTGGGATAACCCATTACAGCAAGGATCGTGAGGAAATGGCTGGTGGTGTAGCATTTCTTGACTTTAACAACGATGGTTTTGAAGATATATACCTTTCCGGTGGTGCCTTGCCAGACAAACTCTACGAAAACCAGGGCAATGGGACTTTTCTGGACGTTTCCGCTTCCACGGGGATCAACCGGTTTGACCATGTCCATAGCATGGGTATTGCCTGTGGTGATTTTGACAATGATGGTTATATTGACATTTTTCTCAGTACCAAACGGGAAGACCGCTGCTATATACTTTGGAATAACCATGGCGAATCTTTTCAACTGACCGGAATTCAAGCCGGGCTGAGGGAAAAGTTTTATGGTAGTTCTGTTGCCCCCGGTGATTATAACCTGGATGGAAACCTTGACATACTGGTTGGCAATTACGATCCTGGACCGCCTGGCGACTTGCTCTACCACAACAATGGTGACCGCAGCTTTACCCACGTAGGCTCTATACTGGGACCACATGGTGAAGGAACAGCCCTTGCCATGGCGTTTTCCGATATCGACGGGGATAGCGACCCTGATATTCTTATCGCCAATGATTTTGGGTATGATTTCCTGCCCAATAAGTTATTGGTCAACAATTATCCTGAGCCTGGTTTCACAGATGTCTCGGTGGCCGCTTCGTGGGATTTGAAAATCAATAGCATGGGTATAGCCATCGGGGATTATGATTCGGATGGTGACCTGGACTACTACATTTCAGATTTCAATGACAACTATTTACTGACCAACTCAGGAGCGCAGAAATTCAATGAAAATGCCCTGGAAAGGAATGCGGCCAATGCTGAAAGTACCAGCTGGGGTGTGGCTTTCCTCGATTACAATAATGACATGGAACCCGACCTTTTTGTGGCCAATGGAGATTTCACGCCCGACCCATTCGATCCGAGCAATAAACTGTACCAAGGCAGAAACGGCTATTTCGAAGACCTCTCAGATCTACTGCTCGTGGACAGTGATTTTACGAGCCGCGGCGTTGCACTCGGGGATTTCAACAACGATGGCTCTCAGGATTTGCTTGTGGGTGTGGTGGCAACTGATGACAACTCTAAAATGCACACCCTGCTCTATGAAAACCATACAACCAGCCAGAATTGGGTCAAATTTGACCTACGGGGAATTAAAAGTAACCGGGATGGTTATGGGGCGTTGGTAAGTGTTTTCACCAATGGGAAAAAGCAAATCAGGGAAAAAAGCGGAGGGGGCAGTTATTTGTCCAATCATAGCCAGGTTTTGCATTTTGGATTGGGCTTGTACTCCCGTATTGACAGCATAGTGGTACAGTGGCCTGGTAGGAACAAAGACGTACATAAAAACCTGAAAGCCAACCGTTGCTATGTGGTAACTGAAGGGCAGTCCATCTATAAAAAAACATCGATACTCAAAAACATCAAGTCAGGTGAAAAATTATTCCTACAGGGTGCCCACCGCAAAACTCCCGGGATTTATCGCGACACCCTGTTCAATACTGATGGATCCAAAGAAATTGTCATTACGCGACTACAGGTTGAACCCAACGTCATTACCGCATTAAATGAACCCACACCCATCCCCTTCGAAGTGTGGCCCAATCCATTCACTGATCACTTTTATATAAGTTTTAATGGGCAAAACAAGCAGCTAAAGCCCCTCTTTCGATGGTCTTTGAGAAACGCATTGGGGATGGAAATACTTAAAGGATCAGAAAAAATGGACCTACACCATCCACTGCACATTGTCACCAGCAGCCAACTGCCATCGGGTGTATATTTTTTCACCTTCAACATGGCCTCACAATCCGGTGTGGTCAGGTTAAGAAAAAAATAGCCTCCTTATTCACCAAAGGCAATGGCCAAAACTTTGACCTGAAATAACAAGGGCAACAAAATGTTCAAATACCCCCGTTATTCAGGATAATTTGTTCCATCCAAAAACTACTTTGACAGATACTTTTGTTGGTATATTCTTAAAACACCAAGATCATGAAAACTATCACTATTGCACTCACCACATGCTTTTTTTTACTTTCCTATGTTGGGCAGGCCCAGAAGCTGCTCCAAGGAAAAGTTACTGCCTTTAAGGGATTTCCTGTCAACAATGTATCAGTTGCAGCCAAGAAGTCTAAGGATGCTGCCACCACCGATTCACTGGGGTATTTTCAAATCAGGGTCAAAGAAAATGATGTATTGAAGATAAAAGCCGATGGGTTTGAAAACAGTTCTATCAAATGTAAAGACCAGAGCCAACTGGCCCATAATATCATTTACATCAACGACAGCCAATCGTACGAACAGGTGCTCATGGCAGGCCACATGGACAAAAAAAACCTTGACTACTGCATAGAAAACCTGCTGGATGAAAACAACAATTATGACAAAATGGCCAACATCTTCCAGATTATCCAACAGGTTTACCCACCTGCTAAAATCGAAGATTTGAGAGGGGTTACCAGTGTATTCCTCAACTCCCGGGGTGCACAATCCATTTCATCAGACTCCAATGCCCTGTTGGTTGTAGATGGGGTAGTTCAGCAGTCTATTTCGAGCATACAGCCAAGACAGGTAAAATCTGTTAAAGTGCTGGTGGGGTTGGAAGCCTCCAACTACGGTACCCGGGGAGGCAATGGGGTAGTGGAAATATACCTCAAAAACGACTGAACTGAATGCAAAAAAGCAGTTCTGAGCATGTCCCACCCTTTTCAAAAAAAATGAAACGAATCAAATATATGAAAGCAAGCTTGACTACAGCATTTCTGCTTTTCCACTTACTCTTACTGGCCCAACCGCCCACCCCTCCACAAGGCTATCAGTGGAAAATCAATGAAAAATTTTCGGATGAATTTAACTCGGAAAAGCTGGATGCCAGTAAATGGCATGCCAGGTCCCCCTATTGGGTAAATGGACGCCCACCCGCAACCTTCAGGGCTTATTCCGTGTCGGTGAAAGATGGTTTTATGCAAATTAAAAACAGCGTATTGGAGGGGGATAGCAACTACAATATCGCAGGTGGTGCTGTAGCTTCCAAAGCCAAGGATGCCTATTTTGGATACTATGAGTGCAGGATGAAGGCCTCTTCGATCTCTATGTCATCTACTTTTTGGCTAAAAAACAAACCTGAAGGCAGGGACTGCCCCCGTGAACAACTGGAACTGGATATAGTGGAAGCTGTGGGCCGGCAAAAAACAGGTTGGGATTTTAGGAACGTGATGAAATCCAACACGCACATTTTCCATTCTCCATGCGAAGGGGATAAAATAGTGAAATCCGAAGGCGGCCAATGTAAAATATCCCCTCCGGCCAACGAAGCATTCCACACCTATGGCTGCTGGTGGGTAGATGAAAACACACTGCATTTTTATCTGGATGGGGATTACAAATTCACGGTGCATCCAAGCACACATTTTCGCGATAAACCATTTAACCGCCCAATGTACATGCACATTGTGACAGAAACCTACAACTGGGAAACCCCACCTACACCAGACGAGCTTGCGGACGACACCATCAATACCACCTATTACGATTGGGTAAGGTCATACGTACTGGTAAAAGATTAACTATGAAAACTGTTCTATTCCTATTGTTGCAAAGCCTTGGTTTTTTGATCCAAGCCCAACCGCATATTTTATTGATAGAATCCGATGACCAAAGCAACCAGGCAGTGGGGGCATTTGGCCATCCATTTATGAAAACACCCAACATAGATCGTCTGACAGAAGAAGGGGTTTCGTTTACTTCTGCCTACAACATGGGCTGCTGGTCGCCAGCTGTATGTGTGCCGAGCAGGACCATGTTGTTTTATGGCCGGTACCTATGGGAGTCGCAAAAGATAAACAAGGCCAACGCACCCAAATCCCTACCTGAGCACCTGAAGTCAGAGGGCTATACCACCTACATGACTGGAAAGTGGCATGCCTGGGGAAAAAATCCTTCCGAAATATTTGACAGTCTGGGAAGTATCCAACCCGGCCAACTCAAAACGTACAACAGCCAAGCAGGGCACATTACTGACATTACGGGCAATGAAGCGGTAACTTTCCTCAACAACTATGAATCTCAAAAACCTTTTTTCTTGTATGTAGCTTTCAATGCACCACATGTACCCCGCCAAACTGCCAAGGAATATTATGACCTGTACCCAACCCAGGAAGTGCCTTTGCCCCCAAGTGTGGTGGAAGGCCCACTCAATCCAAACATTGAGTACAATTATACCAACGCACCTATGAAATTTAGTACCATGAAGACCCGCATACAACAAAACAATGCCATGGTATCACACATGGACGACCGCATTGGGGATATTTTAGATGCGTTGAAAAAATCGGGCAAGTACGATGACACCATTATAGTTTTTATGTCGGACCATGGGATAAATTTTGGGGAAAACGGGGTAGCCGGAAAAGTTTGCCTCTACGAACCAAGCGTAACAGCCCCATTGATCATCAAAGCCCCGGGTTTGGGTTCAAATAGGAGGCTCAGCCATCGTGTGTACCTTCAGGATGTATATCCCACCCTCCTGGAATTGGCGGGGATTGCCCCTCCTCAAAGCATCGACTTTCAAAGCCTGATGCCACTGATTCAACAGCAAGGAAAACCAAGGGAATCTATTTACCTGGCCATGTTTGATGATCAAAGGGGTATTATTTCCAAGGATAAAAAACTGATCCTATACCCTAAATCCGGGGATGTAGAATATTATGATTTAATCCGTGATCCCTGGGAAACCACTAATCTGGCAGGTAAAAAAGGAACGCATGATGAAGTCAGCCAGCTTTTTCAAAAATTAATTTCCTGGCAGCAAAACGTTGGTGATACAGTAGCGCTTTCAGGGCGATTCAACCACTTTTAGACCGAAGGCCGGGCACCAGCTATTCTATAATATAAACTTTCTTATGATGAAAAAACTTCTATTTATCTACCTGGCACTAGTGCCATTGGTCAATTACGCCCAAAAACTACCAAATGTAATAGTAGTACTGGCCGACGACATTGGCCTGGGCGATATTTCCTATTATCGCAGGATGCACTCCGATAAGATAGTATTGGAAACCCCCAACCTCGACCGCCTTGCCAGCCAGGGCATGGCTTTTACCAATGCCCATGCACCTGCCGCCTTATGTGCCCCGTCCCGTTATGCCATCATGACTGGCAACAGTTGCTTCAGAAGCCCTTTTCCCTGGGGTGTATGGGGCGCTTATCAGGAGTCCCCTATAAAGGCTGACCAACTCACCTTGGGCAAACTCATGAAACAAGCGGGCTACCACACAGCCTTTCTGGGAAAATGGCACCTGGGTGGTGACTATTATGCCAAAGACCAGCCTGGTACAATCTATAGGGGGCCAAGAAACGAACCTGAGCTGGATGTGGACATTACCAGGATAGTGGGCGGAGGCCCATCGCAAAATGGTTTTGACTATAATCTAACACTCCCGGCGGGGATACAGGCCTCACCTTATGCGGTCTATGAAAACGACCGCTGGCTACCGTTGCAAAAAGGCTCAAAAATTGGGTTCATTTCCCAGGAGAATATGACCAAAATCGGGGTAAAACTGGACAAACTCGAAGGATTGGGAGACCTCAACTGGGATCCGCATAAAATAGGCCCCTTGCTCGCAAAAAAAGGTGTCGATTTTATAGAAAGGCATGCCAATAAAGAAAACCCTTTTTTTATGTATTACTGCTCACAGGCTGTACACCTGCCACATAGCCCTCCTGAAATGCTGGATGGCGTGAAAATAGCTGGCACCACCCCTTCCCCGCACATGGATATGATCAAGGAACTTGATGTGCAAATGGGCATGTTGCTGAAGGCGTTGAAGGCACAGGACATTTATGAAAATACGTTGTTCATTTTCACTTCCGACAATGGTGGGTTGCTGAGGCAGGAAACCTTAAAGTCCGGTCACCAACCGAGCGATATTTACCGTGGTGGTAAAAACACGCCATTTGAAGGAGGGCACAGGGTGCCATTCATAGCTTCCTGGCCGGAAAAAATTGAGCCAGGCCAAACCAATAATGCACCCATCCTGGGGTTGGACATTATGGCTACACTTGCCCAAATCACCAAACAGGATATTCCTAAAAACCAGGCGGCTGATTCTTACAATCTCTTGCCATATCTATTCAATACTCCAAATACCGATGGTCACCCTTTCCTAATCACCCAGGGCGGCACTGGAAAAGAAGCAATAATTATAGAAGATGGTTGGAAGCTAATTATTCAAATAGACAAAAAAGACAAGACGAATAAAACCAGGTCGCCCCACTCTTTTTTCAACCTAACCACTAACCCAGCTGAAGATGAATCGGATAACCTTGTGACTTCTTTACCGCATCAGGAACAAATACAACGTTTGTTTGATAAGTACAATCAGGTGAGGGGGCTATAAATCCTCTTTTACTAAATAATATACACCTCTCTGGAAAATAAAAAGGCCAGACTATTCGCCTGGCCTTTTTGCTACTTTACTTATTGTTGCTATGGTCGTATTTCTGTTTCTACTATCCTTACATCGTCAAGATAGAAAAGGGCATCACCCTTGGTTCTTAGGGTAAAATAGGCAGGACCGGCATCTGTCACCTCATGGTCCCTGGTGAAGTTTATCCACTCACTTCTCGGTTTGTCGTTCATGTTTTGCCAAAACTGCTGGCCGGACGCCCCGTCATTCCAATAAAACCATGGACCAAAACTACCCACATTGGTAGATGGGTCTATCCACATTTTCCAGGTAATGGTGTAAGTTTTTCCTGCTTCCAATTCCACTTTGAAATTCTCCCCGGAACCCCTTGTCCAGTTTTCACCAGCAGCATTGGTGTATTTGAGGCTAAAGCTCCCTGATGCTACCTGTTCAGTTGAACGTGCTATACTACCTCCCCCGTCTGTTTCAATCCATCCGTCTGACTCAAAACCATATACCGCATCATTCCATAAGTTCACATCGTGCATCATCACGGGCTCATCAGTAAATGGCTGTGGCGACCGTGTATCTGTAGATTGTATGCCGCTACCATCGGCCAGGCTAACGGTAATCACATCCGGACGATAAATAGGCTCCACTAATTTAATTTCAAGGATGGTCGCGTCTGACGAATTGAGGTTGATGGACTCTATGTCAAATTCAACACCATTCACCATAATGGTAAAAAAGTCATTTTTTCCAACAAAAGGTGAAAACTCACCATTGAATGGCACCTGTATAATTTCACTCTCCAACTCCACTATATCTCCAGAGAGCACAAAAGGCTTACTGGATGGAATCACTTTGATCGGATTGGGTATTCTAAGGAAATCCCCATCGTTTGGAATATTTTCCCCTTCCCTATTGGACGAAAGCGTAACAAAAAACACGCCCAACTTTTTAAACAAAATATTCGCAACAGAATCGGAACTGGTTTCACCAGCTACACGCCAGGTCCTGGCATTCGGACGTCCAACTGTGGTCATGTCTATGAACTGTAATTCATCACCAGCTTCTACATAAATGGTGTCTTCACTCTGAGGCACCTCTACTCCGGCCTGTTTGATGACAGCTTTTGCCTGAATGGTGTCGAAAACATCCACTACAAAATTGTGTTCCATCAACCACATGCCATCATCTTGCTTTACAGCATGTAGCGTATCCAATCCGCGGTAAGTCACAGAATCCTTAAAGATGTTTCTGATTGTTACATTGTGTACCCCGCTTTTTTTGAACAATACATGGATGGTCTTGTCTTCAGTCTCCAGCTCGCCTTCCTTTATGATAAACTGTTCGTAGGTAGAGTCTTTACGTGTAATAGGGCCTTCAAGAAAATAGCTTCCTTCAGGGATCATCCATTTATGCGATACTGCATTTTGCGACAAATCCGAAAAGGAAATATATTTATTGATGCCCACCTGATAGCTTGACTGGTCGTCACGAAATTCACTCGTGTACCAGCCTGCATCACTAAAACTCGTTGGTGCTATAAAATCTTCCTGGCAGGCCATAAATATACCCGAGACCAGAATAGCTACTATTAATATCTTATTCTTCATGATTAATTAGTTTCTGTATTTAACTGTGGGTTCGCGGTAATTTCACCATTTGGCAGTGGCCAGTATCCGTGGGATGATTCCAGGTAATTGGCCGCAGGCTGGGACCGATCCACATACCTGGCATGGGCCTCAGCTACCGTTCCTACTTCTACCAATATTGATCCCCATCGGGTGGCATTGTTGCCTTTTTCATTTACAAAAGGAAAGTTCTCCTGATTGTACAATCCTACTGCCAATTCGTCAAACCGTTGCTTGGTAATACCCCATCTTCTAAGGTCGATAGTCCTGATGGCATGCCCTTCTGCAGACAGTTCCAAAGGCCGTTCCACATACATTAAATGGTTCATTAAACTTTGGGCATTGTAGGTAATGCCATCGTGATCGGCTGAAGGGTACTCGCCTGTGCCTACAGGTCCTATCAACTCAAGAGCAGATCTTTTCCTCACCCTATTGATATACCTCATGGCTTCATTCACTCCCGATGCATCTGTGCCACCTTTGATCAGGGCTTCTGCATACATGAGATAAACATCGGCAAGGCGGATCACCCTAACGTTGATTCCAGAACGCTCACTTGGCACTATATCCCTTTCGCTTCCTACGATATCCCAGTTGGTATTTTTCCTCCAATAGGCCGTTTCACCATTGTTGAAGTTGGCACCCTGGGCAGAAGTCTTCTGGTAATAACTTTGATCCAGGTCATCAACTAAAGCGATAGACCATGAAGTCCTCAAAGAGTAGGTCCTCAACCTTGGGTCGCCATTGTCATCAAGCACATAATTACGGGGATCACTGGTATCCATTTTCTCCTTTTTGTAGGCCATCTGCAACCAACAGGCCGGATATAGCGATCTCCATCCCCCGACCGGGCTAAATGCGTAGTTCAAATTGGTGGAAGTTTGCTCTTCGTCCCATATACTTACTTCGGATTTGAAGTTGAGGGAATAGCTGATCTCGAGTATTGACTCTTCGTTGAATTCATTCCAGGTGGTGAAGTTTTCTCCAATGCTATTGGTAAGGGCATAACCATAGTCAGGGTTGTCGATGACATCCTTGAAGTAGGTAGCCGCAGTTGCATAATCTTGGGCATACAAATAGCTTTTGCCCAACAAAGCCGTAGCTGCACCGGAAGTAGCCCTACCTTTGTCCTTGTTGTCGTTCCAAACGGGTGGAAGGTTTTCCCTGGCATATTCCAGATCGGCACGATAAAATGCCTGCACTTCTTCAGCCGGGCTCACGGTTTGATAAAATTCAGACTCGTCTTTGGGTACAAAATCATACATGATTACGCTTCCATTGTTGAAGGATGTGTACAGATAAAAATGGTACAGCCCCCTGAAAAACCTTGCCTGAGCTTCAATTATGGCAGTTTCTTCCTCTGCCTCCTGGCTTGCGAAAGTCCCCTTGAGGTTGTTATAAGCTTCAATCACCTGATTGGCCCTGAATATACCCGTATAGAGAGCTGTCCACTTGTCGTTGGGTGCGTTGGATGATTCGTTGAATGTTTGAAGAAAATACTCGTTGTTGGTGTTGGGTCTTCCCCAACCTGGCCAGGTCATATCGCTTCGCTGGTATTCGTCCACCAAACGGAGCACGCTGCTGTTCTTAAATGAATTGTACACACTTGTAAGGCCCAATTCCAAATCGGCCTGTGTCTTCCAAAAGTTGTCTGTCGAAAGGGCATTCGGGTTTGTTTCTTCGAGAAAGTCCGAACACGAGGCAAAAGGAAAAACAATAATTAATCCTATTGCTATATTTTTTAAAATTGAATTTTTCATAACGAATTAATAATTGAATCTCATTTAAAAGTCTAACTGAAGTCCCATTCTGTAGGTAGAGCTAATGGGGTAGTTGCCTCTATCAAGCCCTCTTGTGCTCAAACCATTGTTACCGACTTCCGGATCATATCCTTTATAGTCCGTGATGGTGATGGGGTTTTGTGCAGAGATATAAATCCTGAATTTTGACACGCCAACTTTCTCCATAATGGAGCTTGGAAGGGTGTAGCCCAGGGCAACATTTCTCAACCTAAGGAAAGTACCATCTTCCAACCAGTAGTCGGTGTATCCCCTGTGGTTCAGGTGGTCCCTTCCACGGTCTGCGGGTACAAAAGAATTGGGGTTTTGGGGTGACCATTGATACAACTGGTCCAGATGCCTTCCATACTTATAGGCATAAGCCCTGCTACCATTCATCACTTCACCGCCCACAGCGGCATACCACTGCATAGAAAAGTCAAAACCCTTATAATCTATATCGAAATTTACACCTACTTCGAAATCTGGCGCACCACTGCCCATAAACTGTCGGTCCAGTCTGGAGTCTATCAGGCTATCCCCATCATAGTCCACATATTTGAGGTCGCCAAGTTTGGCGGTTCCCACATTTTTAATAGCGGCATTGTATTCCTCCAATTCCTCCACAGAATCAATAATCCCATCGGTCTCCATAAGGAAAAAGGCACCAGCGGGATAGCCCTCCGCTATTGCGGTCACCAGGTCTTCATTGGGCACACCCGCCACAACCGTACTACCATCGAGGTAGGCTATATCATTGGCGCCACTCATTTTGGTGATTTCGTTTACGTTTTTAGCAAACGTGCCCCCTACTGACCAACTTACCTCTCCGTTGTGTCTGTAGCTGGAGGTAAACTCCATTCCTTTATTGGTCATATTGCCTACATTCAGCACTACTGTGGCGTTTTTGCCCGCTCCGGCAGATTGAGGCAGCAGCAATGGAAACAGCATATCTTTTTTCTCGGTATTGTAGAAATCTCCAGACAAGGTAAGTTTGTTGTTGAGGAAACCCAGGTCAAATCCTACATTCAGTTGTTCTGATGTTTCCCATTTCACATTCTCGTTGGCATAAGCTGTTTGCACAGCCCCTAAGATGAGTGTATTGTTTGTTTCGGGACCAAATGCGTAATCACGACCGATGGTAATACTGGCCGAATTGCTGTAGTCCAGAAAGTTTTGGTTTCCTGTAGTACCATAACTTGCCCTGATTTTAAAGATATCAGCCACACTTTTAACAGGGGAAAAGAATGCTTCATCTGAAACATTCCAGCCTACAGATACTGAAGGAAAGGTACCCCACCTGAATTTTTCAGAAAACCTGGAAGAGCCATCCCTACGTGCGCTAACACTTAGTAAATACCTTCCTTTATAGTCATATTGGACTCGTCCCATTATACCAAACAAGGAGTTTGTCCTGTCTTGCCCCCAGTTGTTGCCCGATCCTGCATCAGCATCGGCTGTGGCCCCATTCAGTACCGCTACATCATTGCTCAGCAAGTCTTTTTTCTGACCGAAGAAAGAATCAAAAGTATATTTTTCCATGGAGAAAAGACCGAGGGCCCTAATAGAGTGGTCCCCAAATTTTTTGCTGTATTGGGCTGTATTCTCCCAGGCTATTTTTCCACTCTTGTCGCTATAGTTGTACACTCCGGATCTTGTAGCGTTGGTGGCGGGTATCAACTCCCCGTCATCGTCATAAGCAATGAACAATGGATTGATCCTTACCCGTGTATTGTCTTCAAAGCTTGTCCCCAGCCTGGTCATCAACTTGATGTCATCGGTGAGCTGGTTTTCGGCCTGAAAAGTAAGGTTGAAATGGTTTCCATGACGGTTGTCTCGTTGTTTCAATTTTGCCATCAGGCCTCCCAGGGCGGCAGCCTGGTTGCCATTGCCTGCATCCTGCACGATCTCAGCATCAGGATCCAACAACTGCTGTAGCGGATCATATTTGATGGCCTCCAGCAAAAACTGGTAAGGGGCATACTGCTGCTCCTCTACCCTGAATCCCATTCCGGTAGTAACGGTCCATTTTCTTTGCTTGTATGAAGTATTGGCACGTACGTTATACCTTTTATACCCCGAATTGATGATGCTACCATCCTGCTCGAAAAAACTACCCACAATGTTGTAGTTCAAACCTTCCTTGCCTCCGGAAACATTAATGCTGTGGTTTTGGATTAGGGCATTATCATTTTCAAAAACCGGTACAAGGTTGGTATTGTTGGTAAACCCGGTAGGGTTGTTCTCCAAAAATGTCCATGAATTCTGGAAATTTTGATTGGGATTTAAGTGATAGAAGCTTACAAAGTTTGCATACATCCCTTGCTCCTTATCCATCAAAGGCGTACCTGAGGTGATCTTCTGCACACCCATATAGCTGTCAATTCCCAGTTTCATTACTCCGGCCTTGCCTCTCTTGGTGGTGATCAATATCACTCCTCCAGAACCCCGAGTACCATATACAGATGCTGAAGCAGCGTCTTTCAGTACATCTATGGTTTCTATTTCGTTGATACTGAGTTTGGGATCATCGTTGTATGGGATTCCATCTACTACAAACAGCGGGGCATTTACTCCATTGATAGAGCTTAAGCCCCTGATCAAAATGTTTGACCCGGCACCCGGTTCACCGGAAGAGGCCTGTACATTTACCCCTGCTATGCTTCCCTGAAGGGCAGCCCCCAGATCGGCCGTGGCATTTTTCATGATGTCTTCAGAATCAACGCGGGCCACAGCACCTGTGATTTCGCGTTTTTTCTGTTCGCCATACCCGATTACCACCACTTCTTCCAATTGCGCCACATCAGGTTTAAGGACTAAATCAATGGTTGACCTGCCTGCTACGGTGACTTTTTCTTTTAAAAAACCGATAAAGCTGTAGGTCAGTACTGTATTCACATCAGGTATTTCTATTTTGTAGTTGCCATCCAGATCTGTTACTGTTCCTTTGGTACTACCTTCTACAAGGATAGATACCCCCGGCAAAGACCCGCCATCTTCTTCTGAGGTAACTTTTCCCGTAACAACCATTTGGGCCATAAGCTGCCCATGCATCAGTACCAGCAATCCAACCAGGGAAAACCTGATTGCCTTGTTGGCCACTTTTCTTACCATGATAGGTATAGTCTGTTTCATAAGGTACATAGTTTTAATTTTGAGATGTATTTAAAATCATGCTTCAAAAGTAGAACCGGGGTACAGATTCCTATTAAAGGAAACTATTGTGATTGCGGGGGTATTATTTTGAAGCAGGGGGTATTTCGTGATTAAATGCATGGGTAAAATTTATTAGTATCGGCACAGAATGTACTTTTTTGATAAAAGGAGGCACTTTTACACACTTATATATTGGGATTCATTATTGTTTTTGGCCGAAAGGCAATAAATTGTAGAGACACCCAATAAACGACATCAATTCAAATACCAGCAACATGATAGTTCCATTGATCCGTTTCCTGTTTGTTTATGGCATTGCTTCACTGCTTTTTTACCTGGGTTGCTTTGCCCAGCGCTTTCCCAATACCTTCGAAAAACTAACAACGCAAAACGGACTCTCGCAAAATGATGTCCGCGCCCTGCTGCAAGACTCCAAAGGATACATCTGGATTGGCACCCATGACGGGCTAAACAGGTACAACGGATATGAAGTGAAAACTTACAGAAAAGAACTGGGCAACCCGTATTCACTACGTTCAAGCCTGATAGGCAATATTTGTGAAGACTCCCTTGGCAATATATGGGTGGGTACCGACGATGAAGGCGTTTCACTACTCAATCGAAAAAATGGAAAGTTTTACCATTTCAGAAATACCAGCAGCAACCCCAACCTTTTGTCTGACAACCACATCACTGATATGATCATAGACGATGCGGGCCATATATGGTGTGGCACACCGATAGGTTTGAATAAAATGACGGTAGATTACGAAACCAACACGGTGCAAAACCAAATTTTCGTCAATGATCCCGAAAACTATAATTCCATAAATAACAATAGGATCACCACCCTCTTTCAGGACAAACTCGGCAATATATGGATTGGCAATTCCCGTGGTTTAACCAGATACATCGAGAACCATACCAATGGGGATGGTCAATTCATACACTATGATACCGGCCCTAACGCCCAAATAAGCCACATAATAGAAACCGGCAACTCCTTGATCATCAATTCTTATAACCCATTTGAACTACCCTTTAGAGAGATAAATAAAACAAATCCGGTATTTACCAACATTGCAAGGTACAGCACTTATAAGCTGGTCGCATTGGACGATAACACATTATGGGGCACCACCAACAATGGCATAAATGTATATACCAGAACGAATCAACAGAAACAAAGAAAACTCCTGACCACCCTCACACACCAATGGGGAGATGCGAGTAGCCTTAGTGCCAACATTACCACCGATATAATGATTGACAAATCAGGAATAATATGGGTGGGCACCAATGGCGGTGGGGTAAACATTTACAATCCCAACAAGAAAAATTTTAAACATTACAGCCGCAACGAAAACCCGGGCAGCCTTTCATACAACAAAATCAGGTCAATATTTGAAGACGAACAGCAGAACCTCTGGATAGGAACTGAGGGTGGCGGGTTTAATTTTTTGTCCAAAGATCAGCAAAAAAACTATTCCAGCGGCTTTCAGCGGATAGACGTCAACTCATCGGGCCAACAAAACTATGTTTACGCTATAGAAGAATTCAAAAGCCCTAAAGAAAATACAATACTAATGGGGGCTGGCTATTCTTCCATTTTCCAATCTGGCACTGTGTCCGAGATGTCGCAGGGAAAGTTTAGAACAGGCCCCAATATCATTAAACCTCAAGGTGTATCTTTTTCCTTGTTGGTGGACAATAAAAGCCAACTGTGGGCTGGCACTTATCAAAATGGCCTGTACAGATACTTGCTCAATGATGATGGTACAGTCCATAAAGTGGATACTTTCTTTCGTGACAACAAAAACCCACACAGCATTTCCTCGAATATTATACGGAGTATGGCTCAGGACCATAGTGGCAACATCTGGATTGGTACGGACAATGGCCTTAACAAGCTTTTGGCAGAAGAAATAGAAAAAGGCTCTCCGAAATTTATTAGATACGTACATGATGAAAGCTACAAGTATTCTATTAGCCATGACTATATACTGCCCATACTGGTGACCAGCAAAAACCAAATATGGGTAGGCACGCTCGGTGGCGGGCTCAATAAAGTACTAAAGGGAAGCCGGCCAGACAATGACCAGTTTCTCTCCTATACCACCCTGGATGGCCTGCCCAATAATTCTATCAAGGCAATACTGGAAGCTGATGACGGCTACTTATGGCTTTCTTCCAACAAAGGGCTTACCCGGTTTTCTCCGGAAAAACTGGAGTTTCAAACCTTCGGGATCAAGGATGGCCTTCAGGATGTTGAATTTAGTGAAATGGCGGCCTGCAAACGGCAGGATGGTGAGCTGCTATTTGGAGGGGTCAATGGATTCAATGCCTTCTACCCTAGCGAAATCAAATCGGACAGCTTCAATGTGGACCTTGCCTTTGGGGAACTGCAGATAGTAAACCAAAACATTGGAATTGGGGATACCCTAAATAACAGGGTCATCCTACAGAAGGATATCAATTATACACAAAACCTGACCTTAAACTACTATGAAAACAGCTTCTCGGTAGGCTTTTCCACACTACACTATGCCGCTCCCGATCAGAACAAATATGCCTACATGCTCGATGGGTTTGATAAAGACTGGATTTTCACTTCCTACCAGAGCCGAAATGCCAAATACACGAATCTCCCATCTGGTAATTATATACTCAGGGTAAAGGCCACCAACAGCGATGGGCATTGGAGCAACAAAGAATTGAGCCTGGGGATAATCATCAAGTCCCCATGGTGGCTCACCAAATGGGCCATTTCATTCTATGTCCTGATTGGCATACTGGGGCTCTGGTTTTTCAGGAAATACACTATCATCACCAATAGCCGCAAAAACCAGTACCTGATGGAGCACTTCGAAAAGGAAAAAATCGAAGAACTGAGCCAGCTCAAACTCAGGTTTTTCACCAATATTTCACATGAATTCAGGACCCCACTTACACTCATCATCGGGTTCATCGAAAGGCTCAAGGGGCATTCGGCCAACATATCTGAAAACGACCGGCAAAAGTACTATCAGAATATTTTCAGAAATTCAAAGGTGTTGCTCAACCTCATCAACCAATTGATGGGCTTTAGAAAGGTAGAACAAGGCAAAATGAAACTCCGGGTGTCATATAACGACCTGACCAACTATATTTCGTTGTTGGGCGAGAATTTTTATGAAATGGCCAACAAAAAAAATATTGACTTCAATGTGGTGTACGATGACCGGATACTGGCATGGTTTGATGCGGAAATCATAGAAAGGGTGATGTTTAACCTACTTTCAAATGCTTTCAAGTTTACACCAGAAAATGGCCAAATAACTGTAAGCATATCTACTTCCGGGGACCACATACATATTGAGGTAAAAGACAATGGAAAAGGTATCCCGAAGGAAATACAAAGCCATCTGTTCGAACGGTTTGCCAACACCTCACTGAAAGGTGAAACCGGGTCGGGCATTGGCCTGTCATTTGTCAAAAGCCTGATGGAAATCCATCATGGTGACATCAGCTACGAAACGAAGCTCAACGCAGGTACCAGCTTTAGAGTGGTCTTGCCTGTGGACCGAGACACCTATTCGGATGAGGAAGTCCTGACAGATTCGGGCCTCATCGAAGCGGTAGATGACATGCAGAACTGGCTGGTACCCTCTGAAAATGAGGATAAAAAAATATCCGTTCCCAGGAAAAACAAGGACCAAACGCTGCTTATAGTTGAAGACAATGAAGATATTTTGTTTTTTCTGGAAGAAAACTTCAAAGACACCTACAACATCCACCTGGCCAGTGAAGGTTCAGAGGCCCTGGACACTTGCCTGAGCCAAAATATAGACCTGGTCATCAGCGATATAATGATGGAAGGTATGAATGGCTTTGATTTTTGTCAAAAGCTCAAATCAGACGAAAGGATCAACCATATCCCCATCATCCTGCTCACAGCCAAAGACAGCTCAGAAAACAAAATCAAGGGATATTCGCTGGGGGCAGACGCCTACATCGCCAAACCATTCAGCCTGGAAGAATTGGAAACACGGCTAAACTCGCTGCTGGAATCAAGGAAAACGATCATCAACAAATTCAGAAGCAGCATTGACTTGTCGCCATCTGAAGTAGGGCTCACCAGTATCGATGAAAAGTTTTTGAATCGTGTGATGACTTATATCGAGGAAAACATCTCTTCGTCTGAGTTTTCGGTAGAAATGCTCGCACGTGAATGCGGGCTGTCCCAGATCCACCTCAACAAAAAACTAAAAGCCCTGGTGGGCAGCACGGCCAACTCTTTCATCCGAAATATAAGAATGAAAAGGGCAGCCCAATTGCTCAAAAAAAACATGTATTCGGTGACGGAAATCATGTACGAAGTAGGGTTTAATGATGCCAAATATTTCAGGGATTGCTTCAAGAAAGAATTTGACATGACCCCTACCGACTATCAAAAAGCTGAAATGAATGAGGAGTCCAAAACTTAGATTGGCTCATTCAACGAGAAATTTCCGGGAGCTATTTTTCGTTTTCAATATATATATGCCTGGAATGGCTTGCTGGATATTGAGCCTTATTGTTTCATTGCCATGATCAAAGACCTGTCTGTCAATAGGTATTTTCCTACCAAGTAGGTCCCTTATTTCAAGGGACTGTCCTTTTAGTGTGCCTGTCACTGTCAATTCACGGTTTTTCCCAACAGGGTTGGGATAAATGGACCAATCACTTTCCAAATCCGGGAAACCGAGAACTTTATTTTCAAAGTAATCAAAAGCATGGTCAAATGCTTTGTTTCCTATTTCTATGCCAATAAGACGGCCCGGAATATCATCGACAGGAGGATGGATGCCTCCCCAGATGCGAGATAGGCTACACTGGTCCGATGCATCCCGGTAGGTGGCCCACTGCAGCACCACATCCTGGCTCGGCCCCTCTTCAAAAACCAGAAATTCATTTTTTCTTGCTACAAATTCTCCCATTCCACCTGGAAAATACTCACTTCCGGTAAGCAGGGACAGCACCTCTGCCGCTGCTCGCGAAAATGTGGAATGCCCCGATACATAGCCAGCAAATGGTGGGGTAACAAACGTGGGACGCTGGTACGGCCACCAGTTTTCAGCCAATATCCACGATACCCCCGCCTGGTCTGAATGGGTGTTGTTTATTGCCCCGTGCCCTCTCCAGGCATATAGTTTTATTTTTCCAATGTGCTCCCCTTCGTCTCCAGCCAACTGGTCTCCTGCCTTCACCACCTCTATATATCCATCTATCAGTGGTAGCCCGGCTATATCGTAATTCGCCAGGGAAACATCGGTACTTTGTCCCCTTTCCGCCATATACCGGATCGCAGATATTGGCCTGATATAATCGTACCACCCCTTTATGCTCCATGCAGCTATGGCCGCATCGTGCATTGCCCCACCCAATGCAAAATAGGCCTTCACATCCCACTCCAAATTATCCAATACCATACCTTCACCTTTCATGCGTTTTTCAAACATAGGGTTGTCATTCACAGCATTGAGCAATACAAACCAATGCCCGGGTGGGGTTTCTGAATCCGGCCCATCGGCCCAAAACTCCGCAAGCACCCGGGTATAGTCCCCTCTGGGCACTAATTGTTCCTGATAGGGCTGGCCAGTTATTTGGTTAATACCCCTTCCCTGACCACCATCCCCTCCCTGTAATAAGTCATAATATTCCACATAGTCCATCAACTCCCGGGGATAGGCATTCGGAGAATAGTTTCCTATACTTTTTGGGGAAATATCCCACATCACCCCATCTGTAGGATCGAGGTGGGAGCTCCAAACCGAAACCAGTGAAAAATTCCACTGATACGACTTGGAGGACGAAGTTGCTGAAACTGTATCCAGCAAAGGGGGACTACCCGGATCGAAAAACAGGTGGTAGTCGGCTCCATTTCTTTTTTTATGGTCAGCCATGTCAGCAGATAGGGCAAAACCATTTACACTGCCCCACTCAGGACTGAGGAATTTCCTGATGGCACCTCCAAATGAATTTCCAGATTGGTCAATGAAAACATCCAGTTTCAGGGGTTGCCACCGGTTGGGGTCAAGAAGTGCCTTGTTGCCGGGTTGTATGGGAATCATCGGAGGGTTGACAGGCCCGTAATGTGCATTATTGTATTGGTAAGCTTCCCTGGCCCCATCGGTATGTCCATATCTAATAATAGATTCGGCGATGTAATTGCCCAAAGCTGCAGGGTCGCCGTTGGTATAATTAGTGGAGGTAAACCCTACATCGTAGGCAAGGGATTCCATCAAATCATCAAAATTTTCCTTTGTTTCGGCTTCATTTGGTGAATGCCTGAACCGATGGGACAGCAAGCGATAAGCCGCATAGCTGATACTCATATTTCTGGCCTGTTCTGGCAGAATGTCCGTTTCAAACCCATCGAAAGGCGTTTTGAAACCCTGGACATGGTTGCCAAGGAGGTAGGGCCGTGCTTTGGGATCGTAAACAGCCCAGGCATCATACATCGCTATGCTTGCATGAAAAAGGTTTCTGGCGTGAATGGTGGGCCTGGCATAGTCATTTCTGATGGCATCCAGCAAGGCCTCATTCCACAGCCTGGCTATACTGTGTTTTTCGTCTAGTTTGGTGGTTGCCAGGTTTACCAAAACCTCAACTGGTTTTCCCTGGCAATCATTTGATTCCGTCACTTTCAACGTGCCTGTATTGCCAATACCCCATTTGACTTTTACCACCGGGCTGCCCTGTCCTTCCACAATTTCCCCTCCGGTTACTTCCCATTTGTAGCTGCTGCCCTCAGCTTGTGGATAGGAATATACTTCCACGCGTAAATTGCCTGTGAAGGTTTTACCGGTTATTTCTTTTGAAGGCAGGTAATTGCATGAACCATCGTTGAAAGTGGCGTTGGGATTGTATGAGCAGGAATTAGGATCGGTACAGCCGTAAATTTTGTTGGAGCTTAATTCTAAAACAGTATAGCCTTCTCCTTCTATGGCATGAATGGTTTTGTTCACCGGAACATCATGGTACTCTTCCCGCTTACCCGAAGGCCATAGTATTTTTAATTTTTCAACCAGGCTATGCCCTCCTAACCCAAAATGGACAGGCTGCAAATTTTGTGACAGAAACCCTGACCCATGATGGAAGCGGTAGGGGTTGTCATTTCCAGCCACAACCTCTATCACTGTCCCAATCGCATCCCTGTTGGAAGTAGTACCCTCCAATTGTATTTTTAGCCAATTTTTATCTGTCCTGTCGTTGTTTTCGCTGATCTCGTTTTCGTAAAAAACCAGGTGTTTGTCCGAATTGGATATAAGCATGTCCAGGTCACCATCATTGTCGTAATCAAAAACTGCAAGGGCATTAGAGTCTGAGGTATCGGCCACCCCGGATTTTTTGGTAATGTTCTCAAATGTATTTTCACCTTCCTTGTACCTGTTTTTATAGAGAAAATTTTGAGATTCCAACCCGTAACCGTTTACAACCATCAGGTCCTCATCACCGTCATGGTCGAAATCAGCAAATTGGGTTCCCCATGCCCAACCGGATTCCACCACTCCCAGTTCCACGGCCCGATCCGTGAAGAAATGCCGTCCGGTATTCTCAAACAAAGTACTGCTGCCGATATTGGTGACATAAAAATCAAAATTGCCATCATTGTTGTAGTCGCCAATGGCAATGCCCATACCGTTGGTGTTTGGGTCTTGCACACCAAAAATGGTGGCACTTTCTATGAAGGTACCACCTTGCTGTTGTATGTACAACCGGTTGTTGACCGAAAAATCGTTGGCTACATATAGGTCCATAAGACCGTCCTGGTTCGCATCAATTGGAATACCCATCCACGATGGGTCACGGCCAGTAGGGTTCTCGGCATTGGAATCAACAATTCCTGATGAAAAGGTGACATTGACAAACCTGTTGCCTCCAATATTTTTGTATAGTTCGTTGGTGTTGCACCCTTCCCATTTAGATAAATAAATATCCAGAAAACCATCAGAGTTGTAGTCCCACCAAAGCCCCCCAACATAAAGACATTCACTGTCAGGTGATATACCAGCTTGCGCTGTTACTTCCAAAAAAGTACCAGATCCCTCATTGATATAGAGCTGAACATGGTGCACACTCGTCAGCAGCAAATCGGGAAAGCCATCGTTGTTATAGTCTCCCCATGAAGCGCCCATTTTCATGCCTATATCTTCTGTGAGCTTCACATTGGTATAATCATACGAGCTCACAATGCCAGAGATTTGGGTCACATCGGTAAAGGTGCCATCGTTGTTGTTTCTGAAAAGTTGGCTATGGAGCCCTGCGCCTGAATGGTCAAAATCCTGCCTGACAACTAAGAATACATCCAGGTCGCCATCCAGGTCATAGTCCGCCACTGCCACTCCATTGTTGTCCCTGGCATGAATCAGTTTTGACTGCAATTCAATACTCCTAAAGCTCTGGGAAATTCCGTCCGACCACCAACCCAGCGCAAAAACCAGGGTGGCCACTGAAAAGAAGCATTTCCATGTATGGAACAAGAATTGCATCCTTAAAATTAAAAATAGCGCTTTTCACACCCAAAACTCAACTACCTGTATTCAAGGGGGGTATACTTACAGTAGGGGGATATTTATTTAGGATATAGGGGGTGTTTTGAAACTCTTTTTGTGTGGTAATATCCACTAACACTCCATAAGCTTATCAGTCTAGTTTTTGACTATTCGCCTAACTACCGTTGAGGTCACTTGACTATCTATTTTCAGGACATACATACCCTTGCCCAACCATGAAGCATTCAAATTCAAGTTTTGAGAGCCTGGCGCAACTTTACTTTGTTCTGACAATAACAAGCGGCCATCCAAACTATACAAATTGAACTGAAAATCGCCACTCAGGCCGGGCTCAAGATAAACCTTGATCTGGTTTCCGATGGGATTTGGAGCTATAGTGATTGCGGAATTGTCGTTTTCATCCAAACCCAACACCGGCACCTCCTCCTCTTCCTCCGGTTCTTCCTCTTCTTCTACAGGTGCTTCAGCAGCTTGCCAATCGGCACCTGCCACCCAACTTTCCCCACCCGATTCATAGGCCCCTACATCAGGTTTTTGTCCCTTAAAGCCATCCGTAATGCCCTCTATTTCAATACCAGCATCAATCAAGGAGGAAGTTGCTTTGGGCACGAAATTCATCTCAGTATATGAAATGAATGGAGACTCGGCATTCACAATATTCGACCTGATGTCGGTACCAATCCACTCACCTTCGCTGGCATAGTTGTTGGCAATCACCAGGTCGTCAATCGTATAGCCATTTTCCCAACGGCCCATAGCTCCTTCTACCTTGTATATCGAGTTGTTGTAGATATCAATATTCCAGTTGTCCCAATTGATTTGGATGCCCGTCCAGGTGACATTCCAAACCATGTTGTGGTGGACCAAATAGCCCTTGCTGTGGTTGTCCAGGTAAATACCTGCAGCCCGGCCATCGGCATAGTCTGGTCCTTCCGAATCATGAAACCAATTGTGGTGAATGACGGTGTTTTTATCGTTGGCATTGCCTACGGTATAAAACACTCCCCCATCGTTGTTGATCCTCATACAATCATACACGTCATTGTAGGCTATCAAACCATTGGTTCCACTTAAATAAATACCATCTCGTCCACATCCATATATTGTATTGTTGGTGATGGTAGAATAGGGCGTGCTTGAGCGGATGCCATTAGAGTGGATGCCGATTGTATTTACATACCGGATGATGTTGTTGTGTACCGTGTTGTTGGTACTTCCTTTCCAGGCATAAAGCATGGCAATACCATTGCCAGATCCGTATTCTATCAGGTTGTGTTCGATGAGGTTGTAGCTGCCCTCAACAGTTACTGAGCCGATTGGCATCTGCGCATCAGTGTTGTCCAGTTCGTCCAGGCCCGTCAAGCCGTATCTGATGACGCAGTTTTTCAGTTGGCAATGGTCTCCGGCCACTTTTACCATTCCCCCAAAAGTATGCAGGCCATCGATCACGATATAATCCTGATTGAGCTCGATACTCTCTTCCCTGGCCGTGTATTCTGTCTGCATGGTATTGGGGCTTACACCACCGGGTGCGTAAAAGTAAAGGGTTTTGGAGGCCAGGTCCGCATACCATTCTTTTTCGATATCAAGGGCTTCCAGCTTGCCAAAAAGATAGAACCTTCCCCTATTGCCATTTCTGAAAACTGTGGGATTGTGTGGATTGAAAGGCCATTTATTGACATCCACCGCTTCAAAATCAATTCGATTGGAAGATGATGACGTGACCTTCCTGGTCCAGCTTGCCCCGGAATGTGCCCCAAGATACCAGATGTACCCACCCGACCAGTTGTGGTTAGGGAGGCCATTGCGTTCAATATGTCCTCCTGAGCCATTGTCCACAGGTTCAGCATCTATGGTAAAGGCATTTCCGTCAACGTTATTGGGCCATCTGGCCATGTCCATGGACCTGCTATTGGCATAGAGCATATTCCTCTCAATCCCCAAAGGCATGTCCACAGTGGCTTTGTATATATTTCCATTATGCTGGCTCCAGTCGTTTATGGTTTCTGTGGCTGAGACTATAACCGTGTCTTGCTCGTAAGCCATAAAAGTAATGGGGGCACCTTCACTACCGCTTTTAGCGGGCGACAGGGTTTCCCGGTAAACCCCTTCCTTGATGATGCATCGGTCTCCCGCTACCATCAAAGATGCCGCCTTTGAAATGCTCAAAAAAGGAGTCGATTCTTCACCATTGTTGGTATCGGCACCATCTTTTGATACATAGTAATCTTTGGCATTGAGCTTAATCACACACACCATCAAAGAAAATGCTAACAACATTCTATTCATTTTGAATTCCATTTTAAAAGCGGATCATATTTTAAACACAACAAAACTATCTCTTACCGGTGGATGTGGCTGTGGCTAAATTGACGCTATTTACGGGGGTATATCTTCACATGCTGGCGATTGACAAGATTTAGAGGGGGGATTTGTCTTTTTTTTAGAAGAGCGGCAAAAAACTATATAACCAGAACCAGATTATGCCGCACATCATTGCTGTCCTTTCGATGTTGTTATGTCAAACAGATTCATTATATTTGTTATGACAATTATTGCATTGCTAACATAAAACTTCTGATCCATGCCTATTTATCACAGACTAGGGGAAATTCCTCAAAAAAGGCATACCATTTTTAAAAAAGCCAATGGACAATTGTACTACGAGCAGCTCTTCGGTACCATTGGTTTCGATGGCATGTCCTCCCTGCTCTACCACCACCACCGCCCTACCATGGTGCAGGAAATTGCAGGTTCGAAGACAATGAGCCCTAAAATATCAGTGGAGAAAAACATTCAGTCCAGGTTGCTGAAAACCTTTAAGGCCAAACCCATCGATGATTTCCTTGACAGCCGGTATACGCTTCTGGTCAATCAGGACATCCACATAGGCGTAGCTGCCCCCAGGTCTTCCATGGATAGCTATTTTTACAAGAATGCTGATGCCGATGAGCTTTTGTTCATCCATCAAGGATCTGGTACTCTCAGGACTTTCCTTGGCAACATTCCCTTCAGCTATGGGGATTATCTTATCATTCCGAGAGGTATGATCTGGCAAATCGAGTTCGATTCTGACAACAACAGGTTGCTATACGCCGAATCCTACCATCCCATCTACACTCCTAAACGCTATAGAAATTGGTTTGGGCAATTGCTGGAGCACTCCCCTTATTGTGAACGGGACTACAAATTGCCTGAAGGCCTTGAAACCTACGATAAAACCGGGAGTTTCACCCTCAAGGTGAAAAAACAAGGTATGCTACATGAAATGGTGTATGCCTCCCATCCCTTTGATGTGGTGGGATGGGACGGGTACAATTATCCTTATGGATTTTCCATTCACAACTTCGAACCCATTACCGGGAGGATTCACCAACCACCACCTGTTCACCAGACATTTGAGACTTCCGCATTCGTGGTATGCTCCTTTTGCCCGCGGCTATTCGACTACCACCCACAGGCCATTCCGGCACCATACAACCATTCCAACATCGACTCAGACGAAATGATCTATTATGTGGATGGGGATTTCATGAGCAGAAAAAACATCGACAAAGGCGACATCACCCTGCATCCATCTGGCATTCCCCATGGCCCACACCCTGGGTTGGCCGAAAAGAGTATTGGTCAAAAGGAAACTGCTGAATTGGCAGTAATGATCGATACTTTTCGACCGTTGATGATTACAGAAACTGCTTTGGGCATGGATGACGAAAAATATTATAAATCCTGGTTAGAATAATTTTTTAACTTTCGCAAAAAGACAATACATAATGGCCAACAATACATTAAAACCCTGGTTACACATCGCAGCAGATTCTGATTTCAGCATATACAACCTGCCATTTGGGATATTTTCCAGCCTGAAGAACTCCCACCGTGTTGGTACTGCCATTGGGGACAAAATCATAGATTTGATGGAGCTGGCATCCAATGGGGCATTCAGGGACCTCATTGCCGATGATGCCGTCCTTCAACAGCCATATCTCAACGAGTTCATTGCACTGGGCAAAAAAACCACATCGGAAGTCAGAAACAGGGTACAACAATGGTTGGTCGAAGAGGCATCCCCTCTCCAGAAAAACCCACAATATTTTATCAACCAGTCGGAATGTATTTTGCACCTGCCTGTTCGGGTGGGGGATTATACGGATTTCTATTCCAGTATCGAACATGCCACGAATGTGGGTAAAATGTTTCGGGATCCCGACAATGCCCTTTTGCCCAATTGGAGGCACTTGCCTGTAGCCTACCATGGCCGGGCATCATCCATTGTAGTGAGTGGCACCAATGTGCGCAGGCCGTCGGGGCAAACCAATCCAAACGGTTCATCCCCGGTTTTCGCCCCTACCAAACGTCTTGATTTCGAATTGGAAATGGGCTTTATTATAGGGCAAAAAACAACATTGGGCAAACCAGTGGAAATAGACCAGGCAGAAGAACACATTTTTGGAATGGTGTTGTTCAATGACTGGTCGGCCCGTGACATACAAAAGTGGGAGTATGTTCCCCTGGGGCCATTTTTATCTAAAAACTTTGCCTCCTCTATTTCTCCTTGGGTGGTTACGATGGAAGCATTGGAACCTTTCAAAACACATGGCCCAAAGCAAGAACCCGAAGTATTACCCTACCTCCAACATAGTGGCAAAAAAAATTATGATATCAACCTCGAGGTAATCTTAAAAACCACAAATGGTGATGAAAACATGATCAGCCAAACAAATTTTAAATACATGTACTGGAATATGGCACAACAACTGGCCCACCACACTGTGAATGGGTGCAATGTTAATGTTGGTGACGTGATGGCCTCTGGTACCATCAGCGGTAGTACACCAGCATCTTATGGTTCTATGCTCGAGCTTTCCTGGGCTGGAAGTAATCCATTGGAGATGAAAGATGGCAGCAAGAGAACCTTCATTGAGGATGAAGATACGGTGATCATGCGCGGGCATGCCAAAAAGAACAACATGAGGGTAGGTTTTGGTGAAGTAAAAGGAAAAATCCTCCCGGCAGTTTAATAATATATTACAGCTAGTTTTGTTTGGCTCCATACGAATATATGTGGGTGATAGAATTAGCTAGAGGAGTTTTTCTTGACAACAAATAAAAAAATTGGATTTGATCAAAGTTGGTTCATTGGGCAAAACGACAAGGAGGGAGGGAGGAAAATTGGTGAGCGGATGAGGGCAAAGGCATTGAGCGTTAAATTTTCCATGATTTTTGCCTACTTTTCATCTAGGAAAAGTAGGTGCCCCTCCGGCATGAGGAGAAATGTAGGGTACAACTGAATATCTTCATTTTACCTCCATTTTTTTTGTAAATAACACAACCTGCGGTAAATCACATAGAACCTTTTATTTATATAGTCAATGAAAGATACATTAAGCATCAATCCAGCCAACCTCCCCCTTGCGAAACTACATGGGTACCTGCTGGCTGCAGTAGCTCCTCGTCCCATTGCTTTTGCCAGTACCATCGATAGTCAGGGCAGTGTCAACCTGAGTCCGTTCAGTTTTTTCAATGCCTTTAGTGCCAATCCCCCAATACTCATTTTCTCCCCGGCTCGCAGAGGCAGGGACAATTCCACCAAGGACACCTATGACAATGTAAAGCAAGTAGCTGAGGTGACCATCAACATTGTCAACCACGACATGGCAGAACAAATGTCGCTTGCCAGTACCGAGTACGACAAAGGCATCAATGAATTCATAAAGGCTGGCCTCACCCCTGTGGAATCTCTATGCGTAAAGCCCCCCTGGGTGCAGGAATCCCCTGTTGCCTTTGAATGCAAAGTGAATGACATCATAGAGTTGGGTAGTGATGGAGGTGCTGGCAACCTGGTAATTTCAGAGGTTTTATACGTACATCTAAACAAGCAATACCTAAGGCAGGACGACAGCCTGGACCCTACCAAAATAGACCAGATTGGACGTATGGGAGAAAATTGGTATTGCAGGGCCAGCGGGGATGCCATGTTCGAAATACCAAAACCACTGCTCAGCAAAGGAATAGGCGTGGACCAATTGCCTGAAAGTATTCGCAACAGCGACATCCTCACCGGAAACAACCTGGGAAGGATAGGCAATGTGGAAAAACTCCCTTCTGGGGATAACGTCCAACGAATTGCCGAATCAGAGCCCATGAAAAGCCTTCTCGAAGCGAACAGTAAAAATTCTAACGAGCTCAAAAGACAATTACATCTCAAGGGAAAATTGCTGATAGAAAGGGGAAATATCCATGAGGCTTTGGCTACACTTATGATCGTTGACTACCTTTAATCTATGGCTACATCACAACAGGTACTCTGGACCCCTACCCCACAATTCATTGAACAATCCAACCTTGGGGATTTCAGGCATTGGCTAAGGGCCAATAAAAACCTTTCTTTTGATAGCTATGAGGGACTTTGGGAATGGTCGATCAATCATATCGAACTTTTTTGGGAAAGCCTATGGCAATATTTCGATATCAAATCCCATTCCCCTTATCAGGCGGTGCTCTCCTCACACAATATGCCAGGAGCAAGGTGGTTTGAGGGGGCAACACTGAACTATGCCGAACATATTTTTCGTCAAAAAACGCAAGGACAACCAGCACTCTACTTCAAAAATGAATACACCAATACCACCGCAATAAGCTGGGATGAACTCGAAAACAAGGTAAGTTCTGTCCAACAGTTTTTGATTGGCCAGGGTGTAAAAAAAGGGGATTGCGTAGCGGGCTATCTTCCCAACATACCTGAGGCCATCATCGTGTTTTTGGCGGTCAATTCGCTGGGTGCTATCTGGACATGCTGCTCGCCGGACTTTGGGGTGAATACGGTAATCGACAGGTTCGAACAGGTAGCACCGAAGCTGTTGTTTGCGGTGAATGGCTATCAATACAATGGCAAAAGAAACCTCCGCACCGATGAAATCAGCCAAATCCGAAATGGCATCAGCAGTATAGAAACCGTGGTAATAATCCCATACCTGGATGCCCTTCAGGAAACATCTATAGAAAATGCCCAAACATGGGAAAACATTCTGGAAATACCCCCTTCCCCGGTTCGCTTTTCCGCTGTTGACTTTAGCCATCCTATCTGGGTGCTCTATTCATCCGGCACCACAGGCAAACCCAAGGCCATCACACATTCCCATGGTGGCGTGCTGCTGGAGCACCTAAAGTACATGCACTTTCACAACGATGTAAAAAAAGGGGAGCATTTCTTCTGGTTTACTACCACCGGATGGATGATGTGGAACTTTCTCCAGGCAAGTATGCTGGCAGGTGCGGTACCTGTATTGTACGATGGCAGCCCGGCCTACCACAATCTCAACGCGCTGTGGGAAATGACAGAACAGTTGCCCATCCACCATTTTGGCACGAGTGCCCCCTACCTCACTGCCTGCATGAAAAAAGGACTTACCCCAGGCAAAGATTACAACCTGCAGGCACTGCGTTCAATTGGATCTACAGGGGCACCCTTGCCACCGGAGACCTTCGAATGGGTGTATCAGCATGTGTCTCAGGGTGTGTGGCTTTGCTCCATGAGCGGGGGTACGGATGTTTGCACGGCATTTGTAGGAGGCTGCCCCGAAGTGCCTGTATACAAAGGTGCGATTCAAGCACGTGCTTTGGGTTGTGCCTTGTATGCTTATGACGAACTGGGAAATAAAATCAATGGAAGCCTTGGCGAAATGGTAATCGAGCAACCCATGCCCTCTATGCCCGTGTTTTTTTGGAATGACCCGAAAAACAAGCGATATCTATCCAGCTATTTTGAAAAATATGCAGGCAAATGGTGCCATGGCGACTGGATCAATATTTCCGACAATGGAAGTCTCATCATACAGGGTCGGTCTGATGCCACACTCAACCGCAAAGGCATCAGGATTGGTACGGCAGAAATTTACGCTGTACTCGACAATCTGGAAGAAATTAAAGACAGCCTCGTTGTTGACCTGGAAAAACCCAACGGGGATGATATTATGGTGTTGTTTGCAGTGCTCGAGCCGGGTATCAACCTGGAGGAAATCATAACGAAAATAAAAGGTCAGCTAAAAGATAAATGCTCTCCCCGACATGTACCAGACCGCATCATTGCTGTGAAAGACATTCCATATACATTGAGTGGCAAGAAAATGGAGATACCTGTCAAAAAAATACTATTAGGTATGAATCAATCCAAAAACATCAATCCGGAAACAGTGAGGAACCCAGAAGCCTTACGGCAATTCACCGAAATGGCCCAAACATTTTGAGCTGAAACCTACTTCTTCTGATAGTTGTCTATGATGGTTTCCATGATTCGTATAAAATTGTTAAAATCACTTTTGGACAATCCCTTCCAGCCCTGTTTTCTTCTAGACATCACTATGGGATAGGCCTTCTCCGCTACTTCACTGCCACTTGTTGTAACAGATATTAAAAACTTTCGTCGATCATTTTGAATGGCGGTGCGAATCAGATATCCCCTGTCACAAAGTATATCGATAATCCTCGAAACCGTAGGGGAGTCCTTAAAAGTAGCATTGGCTAATTCAGTCTGCGACATCTCCTTTTTAGCTGCTGCCTTTGACAAGACAATCCATTGCTCAGGAGTCAGGTTGATGCCGGCTTCTTTAAAACTCTTTACAAGGTCGAGCTTCATAATCCTATTCAACCTGTCAACATAGGGTCCGTACCCTTTTATTAGCTCTATTTCTTTCATATTGGTTTCGTGGAAGCACTTTGCTAAGCTTAAAAAACTCTAAAATAAACCAAAAAAATCAATTGTTTGTTGTACCAACTATTGTTCTGGTTAATTACAATTAAGTACCCCTCATTGTGAAGCATTTGGATCAAGACTCTATTTTTTTTGAAGAACAAAAATAATATCAAACAATACGGTCGCTTTCGTTTAGTATAAGAAATTGGCTTGAGTATTATCAGAAAAACACTAACCTAGTGAATTATTTGAGGTTATTTCAACATTGCAATGGTATTGCACTGTTTAATTACGTACATTTGCACCTGTGAAAAATGCATGTTACATATTGAGTTTTTATTTGATGGCCCTGATGGGCGTAGCATGTGCGGATACAGCCTCGTTGGACAACACCAGAGAGACCGTTACATCGCTAACCAGCAATGACGGAAGCCATAACCACGACCACCAAAGTGATTGGGATGGTTGTTCCCCTCTATGTGTTTGCCATTGCTGTCATGTACACTTCGTGTCAGCAGCCGGAGTTGATTTCACGCACCTCGTGAAATTACCTGCGGTTTACACTTCTTATTTTCAGGATTTCAGCAGCGCTGATATCTCTGGTTTTCTTAAGCCTCCAATGTCATAATTTCCTGCGTTTAGAAGAATCAGTATGTCTGACCGATAAAGTCTTTTATCAAGATGTAAGGTCTTTAATCATCCTGATAGCTAACTAAACATCCCTCATGTGTCTTTTTTCAAAGGCATCCCTTTATTCATGTTCAATTCTATTTGTACAGCTTGAAAAAACTGAATAAACACAAAAAGAAAAAAAGGAAAAAGAGAAGGAAGAAAATCACACTGAAACTGGTGCTGAAGTGGCTTTTCATTGCGCTTATAAGTGCAATTCTATTGGTAGCCATGATCGTGAGGCTTCTTCACTTTTTCATTTTCCATGTTAAATAATTTAAAGTCGTATGATTAATCAAATAATTTTATTTTCAATAAAAAACAAGCTCATCATTGGGTTGATGATGTTAGTTTGGATTGGCGTTGGAATTTATTCCATGAAAGAAGTGCCAATAGATGCCGTACCAGACATCACCAACAATCAGGTACAAGTCATTACCACATCGCCAAACCTTGGTACTGAAGATATAGAACAATTCGTTACCTATCCGGTAGAAGTGGCAATGGCCAATCTTCCTGGAATTATCGAAATCCGTTCCATATCACGCTTCGGTCTATCGGTTGTAACATTAGTCTTTGAAGACGATATGGGAACCTATCTACCAAGACAATTGGTCTCCGAAAAGCTGGCAGACGTAAAAGGGCAAATTCCTCAGAAATTTGGAGAACCATTTATGGGGCCTATTACAACCGGACTTGGAGAAATTTATCAATATACACTGGCAGTAGATTCAGCATATAAAGACAAATATAACGATACGGACTTAAGAACCTTTCAGGATTGGATTGTCAAAAGGCAAATGGCAATGCTTCCCGGCGTAGTGGAAGTAAACAGTTTCGGAGGAAGGATAAAGCAATATGAAATAGCCGTTGATCCTGACAGGTTAAGAAGTATGGGAATTACCATTGCGGACATTTTCAAAGCTCTGGAAATAAATAATGAAAATACTGGTGGGGCTTATATTGTTAAAGACCATAAAGCCAATTTTATTAGAGGGGAAGGGTTGGCAAGATCACTAAAAGACTTGGAAAATATTGTGGTTACTACCGAAAACGATATTCCGGTATTAATCAAAGATGTGGCTACCGTGAGGTTTGGTCATGCAGTTCGATTTGGTTCTTTTACCAAAAACGGAAAGGGCGATGCGGTTGGTGGAATGATATTAATGCTAAGAGGTGAAAATTCTAATGATGTAATCGGCAGGGTTAAAGATCGTGTCGTTGAGATTGAAAAGTCATTGCCAAAAGGTATTACGATAAACCCTTTTATTGACAGGGCTTCTTTGATTGCCAAAACAACAAGTACCGTTTCATCCAATCTATTGGAAGGTGGACTGATTGTTATATTCGTGTTGGTATTGTTCCTGGGGAATTTCAGGGGCGGGTTAATTGTAGCATCAACCATACCACTTTCCCTCCTGTTTGCTTACATCATGATGAACATTTTTGGTGTTTGGTCTAACTTAATGAGTCTGGGTGCGATTGATTTTGGAATTATAGTAGATGGAGCGGTCATCATTGTAGAAAGTGTTGTTTTTTACGTTTCACAAAGGGTTAAAAACACCGTAGATGGAAGGCTTACGCAGCAAGACCTGGATGAAATTTCCAATACCTCATCCAGCAAAATGATGAATGCAGCCTTTTTTGGTCAGCTCATTATTTTAATCGTTTTCATTCCAATATTGACCTTACAGGGAGTAGAAGGAAAAATGTTTACCCCTATGGCGATGACCTTTAGCTTCGCCGTGATTGGAGCGATGATCCTCTGTTTGACCTATGTTCCGATGGTTTCAGCTCTGTTTATGAGCAAAAAACCCTCACAAAAAGTAATGTGGGGAGATAGGATTGTTCATTGGATGGCTGATAAATACGAGCCACTGCTTCAAAAGGCCTTAAAACGAAAAATACTAATACTCTCTATTTCAATTGCTTTCCTTGCCTTGGCAATTTTTACCTTTTCACGAATGGGCGGAGAATTTGTGCCGAAATTAGATGAAGGGGACATTGCCATGCAGGCTTTATTAAAACCGGGTAGTTCATTGGAAGAAACTGAAAAAGTATCTTCATTAATTGAAAAAACGATTTTGGATAATTTCCCGGAAGCAACTGAAATAGTTTCCAGAATTGGTGTGTCAGAGATACCAACCGATCCAATGCCGATGGACATAGCTGACATGTTTATTATACTAAAGCATCCTGATGAATGGACTTCTGCAGAAACCAAAGAAGAATTGATAGATAAAATCAAGGATAAACTGTCATTTATTCCGGGCGTGAATTATGAATTTTCGCAACCGCTGGAACTTCGATTCAACGAATTGATGACAGGTGTAAGGCAGGATGTTGCCATCAAACTTTTTGGTGAAGATTTAGATGCCTTGGCAAACTATGCACAAAAAATGTCGGAAATAATTGGGTCGGTACAAGGAGTGGCGGATATAAAAGTAGAGGCAACAAGGGGTTTGCCACAAATGACC
This sequence comes from Cyclobacteriaceae bacterium, assembly GCA_040222275.1. Lineage (GTDB taxonomy): Bacteria > Bacteroidota > Bacteroidia > Cytophagales > Cyclobacteriaceae > CAXBNB01. Next base: position 78,218 of record JAVKDJ010000092.1, on the reverse strand, counting down.
GTACAATATGAACGAGAAAAACTGGCCCAATATGGTTTAAATGTTCAGGAACTTAATACCATTGTAAGGACAGCATTTAGTGGCGAGGTGGCAGGCGTAATTTTTGAAGGTGAGAAGCGATTTGATTTGGTAGTTCGACTAAAGGACGAACACAAAACAAGCATAGAAGACCTTAAAAATATTTACGTAGAACTACCTGATGGACAACAACTTCCATTAAAAGAAGTAGCCAACATCAGCTATCAGGGTGGTCCTATGCAAATTTCAAGGGAAGGGACTAATCGAAGAACTTATGTTGGTATCAATGTGAGAGGTCGGGATGTAGAGTCTGTGGTAAACGAAATACAGGGAAAATTAGATGCCCAACTGGATTTACCGCCAGGTTATTATATCAAGTACGGTGGCTCTTTTGAAAATTTACAAAGGGCTAAATCCAGGCTAATGATTGTAGTCCCTATTGCCTTGGCACTCATTTTTGTGTTGCTCTATTTTGCCCTAAAATCTTTCAGTCAAACCGTAATGATTTACATGGCAATTCCACTATCGGCTATTGGTGGAATATTTTCATTATGGTTAAGGGATATGCCATTTAGTATTTCAGCTGGAGTAGGGTTCATAGTATTGTTTGGGGTGGCTGTCTTGAATGGACTAGTGCTGATCAGCAGCATGAACGACCTTAAACAAGAAGGAATGGGTTTGAAAGAACGGATCATTGTAGGAACCAAAGAGCGGATACGTCCAATATTTTTGACGGCATCTACAGATATGTTGGGTTTTCTCCCGATGGCCATTTCTACCTCATCAGGAGCGGAAGTGCAACGCCCGTTAGCAACAGTTGTAATTGGTGGTTTGCTTACAGCGTCCATATTAACTTTAATCATTATACCCATTCTTTATAATATAGTAGAAGCAAGGGCTGAAAGAAAAAAGCTGAAAAATAACCAGAACGAGAATTTTAATTTAGGTGGGGCAAGCATTGTTACCCTTTTAATAATCCCGTTAATTGCAGCTTCTACCTTGTTTGGTCAAACCGCCCAAGCTCAAACCAATGAAATAAAGCAATTTACTTTAGAGGAAGCGATTAGTTATGGTTTAAGTAATAACGGAAATGTAAAATCGGCTCAAACTGAAATTGAACTTTTAGAAACCTTAAAAGGAACATCCTTTGATTTGGGAAAAACTGATATTGGCTTACAGTACGGACAATACAACAGTTTTGAGAATGACTTTTCCTTTTCGATTAACCAAAAGTTCCAATTACCAACGGTCTATATGAGCAAAGCCGGGTTAGTACTAGCAAATATTAAAGCAGGTAAGCTCGAAAAAGCTATTACAGAAAATGTGTTGATCAAAGAAATAAAACTAACCTGGTATCATCTAGCCTATTTAATTGATAGGAACAAGTTGCTTATTTATCAAGATGCTATGTATGTAAAGTTTTTACAAGCAGCCGAATTGAGGTATCAGACCGAAGCAGGAACACTATTGGAGAAAGTTACCGCAGAATCAAAAGTCACAGCTATAAAAGCGGTAATAGCGCAGAATGAAGCCGATATAATAAGTTTCAAAAAAAGGCTCCAAACACTTCTAAACAGTCCCAGTTCTGTTGACATCATTGATAGCTTTAATTCTAAAAAGGAGTTAAAACTCATTTTAGACACGGCCATAATTTCTAGCAACCCTGATTTGAGGTATTTAACCAATTTAATTACGGTTAGAGAAAAGGAAAAATTGCTCAATAAAGCTCAATTTTTACCTTCCCTTTCCATTGGTTATTTCAATCAATCCTTAATAGGAAATTACACCATTAATGGAACAGATCAATTTTTTGGTGGCAGTAAACGGTTTACCGGTTTACAGGCTACCATTTCAATTCCTATTTGGGCAAAACCTGATTTATCCCGCATAAAATCCGCTAAATTAAACCAGCAAAAAGCCGAAACTGAAGCCGATTATTATCAAACGGTATTATTGGGAGAGTATGAACGTGTGGTTCAGGATTATTTAAAGTATAAATATACCCTTGAAACCTACGAAACCAATGCCCTGCCACAGGCAGAGTTGATTCTGTCAAATGCCACCAAAAGTTTTGAAAATGGAGCAATAGATTATGTCGAATACATTCAGGGATTGAACAACGGACTTGAAATTAAAAATAGTTATCTCAATATCCTGAACCAATACAATCAATCCATTATTGCCATAGAATATTTGGCAGGCAAGTAATCATTCATTAAAAAAAAGAATTAATTTAAAAAATAGGAATTATGAAAAAGAACATAAAATTCATCATCGGGATATTTACATTGGCGGTATTGATGTCTGCCTGTGGTGCTTCATCCAAAGAGAAAGATGAGCATGGAGAACATGAAGAAGAAGGGCATGGAGAAGAAGGAGTTGTTTCTTTAACAGAGCAACAAATGGATGCGATAGGCTTAAAAATGGTTCAAATAGAAAAAAGAACCCTGAATATTGCCGTAACGGCTTCCGGCAAACTGGAAATGGCTCCTCAAGACAAGGCAGATGTAAGCCCTGTAATTGGGGGCATTGTAAAATCGGTAAATGTTTTTGAAGGCGATAAAGTTCGCAAAGGACAGGTATTGGCATCCTTAGAACATCCCGATTTTATCCAGTTACAGCAAGACTACATCAATACGATAAACAGCTTAGATTACCTTGAAAAAGAGTACGAAAGACAGAAAAAGCTGTATGAGGAGAAGGTTGGTTCCGGTAAAGAGTTTCAAAAAACAAGTGCCGATTACTTCAACAGCAGATCAAGTGCAGATGCTCTTAAAGCAAAGTTAAATATGATAGGTATCAACAGTTCGGAAGTGGCCAAAGGAAAAATCTATCCGGTGGTAAATCTTACTTCACCCATCAACGGTATGGTCAGTTTAGTGGAAACCAATATTGGTTCATACATCGAACCGCTTACAAAGGTATTTGAAATAGTAGATAATGATAAAATACATGCCGATCTGATGGTTTTTGAAAAAGACATGGATAAGATCAGAATTGGTCAAAAAATATATTTTTCAACTACGGGTGTGCCTGATAAGGAACTGGAAGCAAAGATTTTTGCCATCAGCCCAGCTTTTGAACAAAATCCAAAAGCTGTTCATGTACATGCCAATATTATTACTAAAAACACAAAACTTTTACCCGGTATGTATATCAAAGGAAAAATAATTGCCAACAATATTGAGACAGAGGTTCTACCAGAACATGCCATAATTACAGAAGAAGGCAAGGCATACATTTTTGTAAAAAAAGAAGGCGAAGAGCATGACCATGGACATGAAGGCGAAGTTGAAGAAAGTGAAGAACATGATCATGACAGTCATGGTGAACCTGCTGCCAATGAACATACTGGCAAAACGGGAGTAGAAGAACACCATGAGGGGCATGAAGAAGGCAAATGGGGTTTTGAAATGGTAGAAGTAATGACCGGTGCTACCAGTAATGGATACACCGAGGTTAAGCTGTTAAAGCCATTACCTAAAAATGCACAAATAGCAGGTAGTGGAGCATATTATATTTTAGCCGAAATGGGCAAAGGTGAAACTGAGCACAGTCATTAAATCATATTTTTTTAATCGATAAAATCATGAAAGAGATAAAAGCATTTATAAAACCCCAAAAAGTACAAATAGTAGTAGAATCACTGCGGGATGCAGGATTTGAGAGTGTAACCCTGTCAAAAGGTGAAGGAACAGGGGCATACCGACAATCTGATGCCGCACCTTCCTTAAATTTTCATTTTACAGACAGTCCGATTGTTAAACTGGAATTGGTCTGCCAGAATGAAGAAATAGACAAAGCCATACAACTGATCTGTGGCAAGGCAAAATCGCCCGATCAGGGAGACGGTATAATATATATTGGGCATGTGGAAGATGCTTATCGTATAAAAACTGGAAAGACTATCAAAAGGTTTGATATGAAGTAGATATGTCAAGTCCAATTGAAGAAATGCAATATCTGGCCCGAAAAAGAGGAGGGCTTTGCTTATCCGATTTGTACATAAACAGCAAATCAAAACTGTGGTGGCAATGTGCTGAAGGCCATCGCTGGCAGGCTACTCCTTTTAGTGTGAAAATAAGGAAAAGCTGGTGCCCTGTATGTGCTAACAATATCCCTCACGGGATTGAGAAAATGCAGTCATTTGCCAATAAAAAGGGAGGTGACTGCCTTTCAAAAGAATACATCAATTCTAAAATATCGCTGAATTGGCAATGTAAAAATGGTCATCGTTTCAAAGCCACTGCCGACAATGTAGTGCAGGGGAAGTGGTGCCCGAAATGTAATGACAGATTGAAAAACAAATAAATGTATTATGAAGAATATAAAAATTATTCTCCCCATAATGATAGCGTTTATGCTGTTTAAGGGATGTGCTGTTGTCCGACCGGGAGAGGTCGGGGTAGATGTGCATTTTGGCAAGGTACAAGCCGATGTGATGAAACCGGGCCCTCATCATTTTATGGGGTTTATTGGGCGAAAGATAGAACTGTTTGATACACGGATCATCAACTATTCCAGAGGACTCAACTTCCACACTCAAGAAGGAATAGAGGTAACTTCTGAAATAACCATATTGTATCATATTGTACCTGATTCGGTCATTCGCATCTATCAGGATTTTGGTGCCGGTTATCAGGACACTGTTATTGAGGATAACTTAATCTCAATCCTCAGACAAACAGGGCTTGATTTTAGGGCTACTCAGCTGATTACCGAACGAAACACCATCGAAAAGACCGTCAAAGAAAAGATGAATGCAATGATTGGTAAATACGGTTTTGCCATGGATTTGGTAATGCTCAAGGAGGTGGATTTACCTCAGTCAGTGGTAGAAACGATTGAGGCGCAACTCAATGCAGAAGAGATAGCCAAGAGAACGAAAATTGAGAATGAAACCAAACGGAATTTGCTTGACTTTGAATTGGAGAAACAGCGGAAAGAAAAAGAAACGGCCATTGTTACTGAGCGTATGCAAATCGACTTCAATATTGAAAAGCAAAAGAAAGAATCTGAACGTCTCTTGATCGAGGCTGAGGCCATTAAGAAACAACAGGCCATTATCAACTCCACGCTGAATGACCAACTAATCAAATATAAGAGTCTGGAAATCACCCGTGAATTGGTCAATTCAAAGAATTCAAAAATCATCGTTACCGATGGCAAGTCACCGGTAATCGTGAATGAAAAAGGAAATTGAAGGAGGTTTAAACCTAACAAGAAGATGAAAAGCAAGTTATTTCTATACATCGCAATTGGGTTTGCTTTCGGTATTTTTATACTACAGCCTTTGGTTATTTCACTACACATGTACGATATGCAGGGAGACCAGGGAAACTGGTGGGCCTTGGCACTTAATTCCTATCAGCAGGTTGTTGGATCGTGGGATGTGGATCAGGCGGTTACCAAATTGCTCTTTGGATTGTTAGGTGTTACCCTCGCACTTCTTTTTATGGCCAGACAAAAAATATTCCAGCTTACCGGAAGAAAAGATCAACTGGAGGAGATCAAGGAGTTTATAGCCGCTGGGGAAAACCAGCAGGTAGAATTTAAATCTACTTTGAGGTGGGATTTACACCAATTTAAACCGAATAAAGCACTGGAAACTGTTGTAGCTAAAACAATAGCCGGATTTATGAATACAAGGGGAGGACATCTGTTCATCGGCATTAACGATGATGGGCAACCATGTGGCTTGCAGGAAGACTATGCCACCCTAAAAAAACCTGGCAGGGATGGTTTTGAGCAATATGTTATGGAGCTAATATCCAATAAGCTGGGAACGAACTTCTGCACGTTGGTAGCCGTTTCTTTTTACAAGATCGAGGGGTATGATTTCTGTCATCTCGCTATCAAAAGAGCCGGTTCCCCGGTTTATCTTCATGATAACGACCGTTCACATTTTTTTGTACGCACCGGCAATGGTACACGTGAGTTGGATATACCTGAAGCACTCGATTATATCGAAGAAAATTTAAATGGTCGTTAATGATGAAAATTAAGTTGTTTATACTTCTGCTAATTGTCCTTAATGCCTCTATCATTAAAGGTCAAACCATTTATAAAACCACAGAAGGCCATATAATAATGGTGGCTGAAGTAGATGGCAAACAGGTTATTGCCGAAAGCCACAAGCTACTCATTTTATTGGACTCTAAAACTCGGGAAGTTTCCGGATCCTTAGACTTGAATACACTGGCAACAGGTCTAAAATACTTGGACAAGCGACTTCAAGGTTTAGAAAATGAAAGAAGTCGGGTTACCTTTTCAGGAATTATTCCTATCGAAAACTTTATTGATCAACCACATTTGCCTGTTTCCTTTAATTGGCCGATAAAACTGGTAATAGATAATCAAAATTACAGTGTTTCTTTAAAAGGTACATTAACACACTTTAATGGAGGAAAAGCCCTGGCCTGCATGTTGAGTGCATCAAGCGATATTTCATCAGACATGATCGGCCTGAAAAGAGTTTACCCAGAAGTAAGCGATGTGGTTAGAATTCAGTTTACACAGGCCATTCTGAGAAAGAGCGACCAATGAATAAGACACAAAATCTTGAGGAGAACCTTATCCTTCACAACATCAAACCAACAGCCATGCGGCTGCTGGTATTGGAATATTTACTGGACAGGGAGACTGCCGTTGGCCTTACCGAACTCTATAAGGATTTTGAAAAGTCGGATAGAATCACACTTTACAGAACCTTGAAAGTTTTTGAAGAAAATGGCATGGTGCATAGCATTGATGATGGTACGGGTGTGCCCAAGTATGCCTTGTGTGAAGAGGGATGTGAATGTGAAATAGGTAGAGATCTACATCTTCATTTTCATTGTTCAAAGTGTGATGAAACGGTCTGTCTAACCAATCATAAAATCCCAAAAATAAGTTTACCCGAGGGTTATATTGCAGAAGATTCAGATTTCGTGGTTACCGGAATTTGTAAGAAATGTAGCAAATAAAGAGTGATGGAATGTTAAAAAAGAAAAAAGTACAGCTGCGAGACATTAAAAGTAAACAGGCATCTGAGGGTTCATCAAGCGAAACGAAATTTAAAACTTTTGCTCCGGCAATTTTAAGTTTTACAATGCTCATCGTTGGTATCTCGTTCGATTACTTTAATGTGTTCCCATTCTTCCAGGGTTGGATACGTGTTGCCTGGTACATTGTGGCTTACATTCCGGTTGGGCTCCCTGTGATCAGGGAAGGTAGGGAAAGCATAATCAAAGGTGATTTTTTTACCGAATTCTTCCTGATGTCCATTGCTACGCTGGGAGCATTTGCCATAGGCGAATACCCGGAAGGTGTAGCCGTCATGTTGTTTTATGCTGTCGGTGAACTTTTTCAAAATGCTGCGGTCAGGCGGGCCAAAGGCAATATAAAGGCCCTGCTCGATGTACGGCCCAATACAGCTTTGGTATATAGGGATAACGATTTTGTAGCCGTAAATCCGGAAACTGTACAAGTCGGGGAAAAAGTTCAGGTGCGAACAGGAGAAAAAATTCCACTGGACGGTACGCTTATATCTGAAAAGGCCAGCGTTAACACTGCAGCCATTACCGGGGAAAGCAAACCCGACACCATCCACAAAGGCGATAAGGTTTTTGCGGGAAGCATTAATCTGGAAGGCGTGATAGAGCTGGAAACGACCAAAGAATTTAACGACAGTTCAATTGCCCGGATTTTGGATATGGTACAGAATGCCACTGCAAGAAAATCCAAAACTGAGCTTTTTATCAGGAAGTTTGCTCGCATTTATACGCCCATTGTGGTGTTTCTTGCCATTTGCCTTACCGTACTGCCCTACTTCTTTGTAGAGAGCTACGTATTCAAAGATTGGTTATACCGTGCGCTCATATTTCTGGTAATTTCTTGTCCTTGTGCCTTGGTCATCTCCATACCACTTGGATATTTCGGGGGCCTGGGAGCGGCATCAAGAAACGGGATCTTGTTTAAAGGGGCATCATTTCTTGATGCAATGACCAAGGTAAATACGGTGGTCATGGATAAAACGGGTACGGTTACTAAAGGGGTGTTTAAGATCAAGGAAATCAAACCAGTGGCAATTACCGAAAATGAAATGATGGCGTATCTGCTGGCGTTGGAAGGGCAATCCACTCATCCAATAGCCCGTGCCATTTTGGAGTATGATTTAAAGAGACAGAATCACATCGCTTCTGAGGTTAGCGAAATAGCGGGAAAAGGATTAAAAGGTAAAGTCAACAATAAAACAGTTTTAGTCGGTAATAAAGCGTTAATGACAGCTCATGGTATTAATGTCCCACCTGATACTGATACCATCGTAGAATCCATCGTAATGATTGCCATTGACAATGAGTTTTCAGGCTATGTCACGATTGCTGACCAATTAAAGGAAGATGCTGTAGAAGCCATTAAAGGAATGCATAATGCCGGCATTAAGAAAATCATTATGTTATCGGGCGACAAGCCTTCTATTACCGAAAAGGTGGGGCTTGAACTGGGGCTCGAGCAAGCCAAAGGCGGCTTACTTCCCGAAGACAAGCTACACGAAGTAGAGGAGATGAAGAAAAACCCATCAGCCAATATTGCTTTTGTCGGTGACGGGATCAACGATGCACCCGTTTTGGCAGTAAGCGATGTAGGCATAGCTATGGGAGGTTTAGGAAGTGATGTTGCTATTGAAACCGCAGATGTGATTATCCAGACGGATCAACCATCAAAGATTGCAAAGGCCATAAAAATAGGTAGTTCTACACGGAAGGTAGTCTGGCAGAATATTGCATTGGCCTTTGGGGTAAAATTAATAGTAATGATTCTGGGGGCATTTGGTATGGCCTCTATGTGGGAAGCCGTATTCGCAGATGTAGGTGTGGCCTTTCTGGCTATTTTAAATGCGATAAGAATACAGAAAATGAAGTTTTAAACCGATTCTAATAGATAAGAAGTGTATCTGCAACACATCTGAATAACATAGATCAATAAATGAGTAACCTATTAAAGATATTTATAACAGTCGTCATATTGACTTGGTATTATCCTTCCAATGTTTTTGGAAATGAGATAAAAAAAGATATTCAAACCACCATTCATTTGCTGGACTACATTTCAAGGGATTATACCGCAGCAGTACAAAATGGAAAAGTGATAAATGATGGAGAATATGCAGAAATGCAAGAATTCAGCGATAAAGTAATCGGGCTTATCAAAAACAGTGAGTTAAATGATAATGAGAAGGCCAATATTTTAGCCGTATTAAAAAAATTAAAAAGCCTTATAGACCAAAAGGCTCCCCATGAGGATATAACCACAGTAGCAGGGAAATCCAGGCAAGATATTATAGAGGTGACAGGGTTTAAAACTGCACCTCTTATATGGCCTAACCTCAAAAACGCGGAAATTTTATATGTACAGAATTGTACCCCCTGCCACGGGGTCAGGGGAGCCGGAGATGGCAAACTAGCTGCTGGATTAGTGCCAGCTCCTACTAATTTTCTAAACGATACCCTGATGCAGGAAATCGCACCCTTTCAGGCCTACAATACCATAAAACTGGGAGTGGAAGGAACTGCTATGCAAAGTTTTGAAAGCCTAACCGATGAGGAAATTTGGGATCTGGCATTTTACATAAAATCACTACGGTTTGAAACCGAAGATGATAATGAATCCGGTTTGCAACAGGAGTTTGAGCAGGCGAGCGCACATGTAAATCTTCAGGAGGTAGCCACTCTATCCGATGTGGAATTGTTAAAACGTCTTGAGTCGGATAACAAAAACGCAAAATTATCCCTTGCCGCTCTTAGAACACAATCTCCAAGGGATGTTAGCCGGGCACCCACATTGGATAGGGCAAAGACTTATTTAAAAAATGCCCTGCAAAATTATGCTACAGGGAATTATTCTTCTGCTCGTGAAGATGCCCTGGCAGCCTACCTGGAAGGTATTGAGCCTTCTGAAGCGAGGCTGAAGGCCAATGACCCTGCTTTTACGGCAAGACTGGAGCAGCAAATGTTTAAAGTCAGACAAGTAATAGAGCAAAAAGCCGGAAAGTCAAAGGTGGAGACAGAAATCAACAATGGCCTTGACATGATAGATCAGGCCGGGAAATTGATGCAGGATAAAAAACTTACCTATTGGCTTTCTTTTGCTATATCTGCTTCTATCATGCTACGAGAGGGCTTAGAAGCATTTTTGATCCTGGCCCTGATTCTCGCTTTGATACGTTCATCAGAATTAAAAAAGGCTGCCCTATGGGTGCATGGAGGATGGGTAACCGCTGTTATTTTTGGAGTTGGCGGGTGGTTTTTATCCGATTGGGTAATCGGGATAAGTGGTAAAAACAGGGAAGTCATGGAGGGAATGATTTCGCTGGTGGCGGTTATCGTATTGGCCTTTGTAGGGTTTTGGTTACATGACCATTCACACACCAAAAAGTGGAAAATATTTATTGAAGAAAAAATAGGTAAACAGCTTAAAGCAGACAAAATGCTGGGTATTGCCTTTTTCTCTTTTATGGTAGTGTTTCGTGAGGCTTTTGAGTCAATTTTATTTTTACAGGCCATTAGTCTGGAGACCCAAGCTCAGTCATCAATCGGGCTGGGGGTTTTGGCTGCTTTTGTGTTGATTGCACTGTTTGCTATCCTGTTTGTAAGGTATGCTAAAAAGATTCCGGTACGTCAGTTGTTTCGTTATTCAGCCTGGGTGATTACGTTACTTGCATTGATACTGATCGGTAAAGGTGTTCATTCGCTTCAGGAAATTGGTTGGATATCCATAACCAGTCTTCCGGTGTTCGTGAATGTAGATTGGCTTGGAATCTTCCCTACGCTTGAAACATTTGTTTCTCAAATTGTACTGTTGGTAGCTATGTTAGTACTGTACTATTTTAGCAATCGTAAGAGTAACTTACTTATAAACTAAGACAAGGCGTGCTAAAAACTAAAAATCAATGCTGTTAAACAAACGGATATCCATTCTTGACTTTCTTAAAACAATTAAGATTGATATTGTACTTGTTACAGCTTATGCAGTTGTGGTTGGTATTCTGGATCAATACGGATTTCTTGACAAGATTTCAGTTCCAGTAAGTGTCACAGCCGTGTTCGGTACCGCGGTAGCATTGCTTTTAGGTTTTCGCACTAATCAGGCTTATGAGCGGTGGTGGGAAGCCAGAATTATTTGGGGAGCCATCGTAAACGACTCCAGAACACTGATCAGGCAGTGTGTGTCTTTTTTTGATAGAAGCAATAAAAGCTATGAGACCCTGGTGAAAGATATGACTGATCGGCAGGTTATCTGGTGTTATGCATTGGGAGAGTCATTGAGAAAACTACCTTTTTCACATAGGGTTAAGGAATATACAGCATCAAAAGGGCTTCATGATTTTAATATCCCAAATGCCTTATTGTCTCAACATGCTGAAACCTTATTGGAAGCGAAAGAAAAAAATATAGTTAATGATTTTCAACAAGTACAAATCGACCGTACAATAGCCCGTCTGTGTGACTCTATGGGAAAATGCGAACGGATTAAAAACACCGTTTTCCCAAAAGCCCACAGTCTTTTGATCCATACCATCATTTATGTATTTGCCACCATGCTTCCGTTTGGGTTGTCGGATAAATACCTCTTGGTAGAAATTGGACTTACCATTGGCATCCCGATTATCTTTATAGCCATAGAAAAAACTTCCATACTCATGCAAGACCCTTTTGAAAATCAACCTTTCGATACACCAATGACCGACCTTGCCCAAACCATAGAAATCAATTTAAGGCAAATGACAGGTGATAAAAATGTGCCTCAAAAAAAAGAACCTGAAACTTATTACATTTTATAACATGGAGATAAAGGATGAATTAATAATTGTTGCACAACTTTTTATAGCCTTCTTGCTGGGTGCAATTATCGGTTTGGAAAGAGAAAAGCATGGCAACGCAGCAGGAATAAGAACTTATGCTGCCGTTACACTTGGTGCTGCATTGTTCACGCTTATCGGTATTCACTCAACAGATACCACTGCAGCAGGAAGAATAATTGCCAATGTTGTTACAGGTATTGGCTTTTTGGGTGCAGGTATTATCTATAAAGACAATGCAAAAGGATTAACACATGGACTAACCACTGCATCATCGGTATGGGCGGCTGCAGCCGTTGGAGTGGCAGTAGCATACAATATGTATTTAATAGCTGTATCGGCTACAGTTGCCATTTATTTTTTATTGGCACTCCATCATTTTAAATGGTATATCAAGTTAAAAGCAAAGTGGATAGAATCACACGATGAATTACATAAAGAAAAAAATGAACCTTAAAAAACTACAAATAAAAATTCCGGTTATCCTGCCCGAAGTGCCGGACAAAAAAGATACTTGTGTTGAAAGGCTTATTCAAGAATTACAGGCCAAAGAGGGTATCGAAAAAGTGCATGTTGCCGATGCAAAGGAAGATAGCACTCCCCAACTTTGTTTTCATTATGATCCCGATATCATTTCTATCGACCGCATTCAATCCCTTGCTGAACTGACTGGTGCTGTACTTACTGAAAAATATGGGCATTTACTCATAGAAGTAGATGGGATACGGCATACACGCCATGCCCGTAACATAGAGCGAAACCTGCGGAACAAAGCGGGCATTCTTGAAGCCTCCGTCTCAGGTTCCGGCATGGTAAGACTGGAATTTGATACCACTAAAATAGATGAAGCGGAGATACTTAAATCATTAAGGAAAGAAGGTCTTGACATACCCGATACGCAGGTAAGTGCTGAGCGATTTCTTCAGCAAGCCAAGAAATCTGAACAACAGGAAACCCAAGAAAAAGAGGATGAGCATTCACATGAGGAAGGTGAAGATCATGACCACTCACACGGTGGTATTTTTGGCAAAAATACCGAGCTGATCTTTTCCATCATCTGCGGGGCATTGCTCGGCATTGGTTTTGGGCTGTCCTTTGTTGAAGCTATACCTTCATGGGTAAGTCTGGTGCTCTACATCGCAGCGTATTTCTTTGGAGGCTTTTTTACGGCTAAAGAAGCTATTCAAACAGTTGCTAAAGGTGGATTTGAGATTGACTTTCTCATGTTGGTGGCAGCTATTGGCGCGGCTATTCTGGGTGAATGGGCGGAAGGTGCCCTGTTGCTATTCCTGTTCAGCATGGGCCATGCCCTGGAGCATTATGCCATGAACAAGGCCCGTAAATCTATTGCTGCTTTGGCAGAACTGGCCCCCAAAACCGCCTTGCTCAAGAGAAATGGAAAAACAGAAGAAGTAGGTATAGAAGAACTGAGCATTGGAGACATCATCGTAGTGAAGCCTAATAGCAAAATTTCTGCTGATGGTGTGATAGTAGATGGTCGGAGTAGCGTAAACCAGGCACCTATTACCGGAGAAAGTGTACCGGTCGATAAAATACCTGTGGCTGATTCTGATAAAGACTGGTCTCAGGAAAAAGACATTAAGGACGAGAACCGTGCCTTTTCCGGTACCATCAATGGAAACAATACACTGGAAATCAAAGTGATCAAAGTAGCGAAGGACTCTACACTCTCACGACTCGTGAAACTGGTCAATGAAGCCCAGACTCAGAAATCGCCTACCCAGCAACTTACAGATAAGTTTGAGAAATATTTTGTGCCTGCTGTATTGGTACTGGTAGTATTGCTCCATTTCGTTTTTTTAGTCATTGACGAAACTTTTAGCGAAAGCTTCTACCGAGCCATGGCCGTGCTGGTAGCTGCCAGCCCTTGTGCTTTGGCTATTGCCACCCCGAGTGCTGTGCTCAGTGGAGTAGCCCGGGCAGCCAAAAGTGGGGTACTTATCAAAGGTGGCCGCCCATTGGAAGATTTAGGCGTACTTACTGCCCTGGCTTTTGATAAGACCGGAACACTAACAGAAGGTAAGCCTAAGTTAACGGAGGTGGTAGCCCTGGGGGATGTGAAAGAAGAGGAATTATTGAAAATAGCAGTTGCAGTAGAGGGTCTTAGTGATCACCCACTGGCAAAGGCCGTAGTGCGTGACGGAAAAGAGCGACTGAAGGGTGCTGACATACCTGAGGCGAAAGACCTGGAGGCCGTGCTTGGGAAAGGGATCAAAGCCACATTGGGAAGTGACAAAGTCTACATTGGCAACCTGGACCTGTTTGAGTCGCTCGATGATAAGAAGCCATCAAAGGAAATAGAAGAAAAAGTAAAATCCTTAGAGTCTGATGGCAATACCACCATGCTCATCCGACAGAATGACAATTACATAGGGATCATCGCCTTGATGGATACGCCAAGAGAAGAAGCGAAAAATACCTTAGCGCAATTGAAAAAAATTGGTATCAAGCGCATGATCATGCTGACCGGGGACAACCAAAAAGTGGCCGATGCAGTGGCTAAAGAAATCGGGCTTACAGATGCCTGGGGCAGCCTGCTGCCCGAAGAAAAAGTTGATGCCATTAAGAAACTGAAAGAAAAGGAATCTAAAGTAGCCATGGTAGGCGATGGCGTGAATGATGCCCCGGCCATGGCCAACAGTACAGTGGGTATAGCCATGGGAGCTGCTGGTAGCGATGTGGCTCTGGAAACTGCGGACATTGCCCTGATGGCTGATAAGCTGGAAACACTGCCCTTCGCTATCGGTTTAAGCAGAAAGGCCAAAGGCATTATCAAGCAAAATCTCTGGGTGAGTCTGGGAATAGTGGCTTTGCTCATTCCTTCAACCATTTTTGGTCTGGCCAATATCGGTATTGCGGTACTGATACATGAAGGCTCTACATTGGTGGTAGTCTTTAATGCATTGAGGTTGTTGGTGTATAAAGAATAAGAATAATGAGGAAAAGCACATTCAAACTAAGCAAAATGGACTGCCCCTCTGAGGAGCAAATGATCCGCATGAAATTGGAACCTCATCAATTAACCCGGATCAAACGCTAATGTAATAATTGTTACAGTGTTTTTGCTTTTAATCCGTTAGGTTATTACAGAACTAAAAACCATATAAAATGAAATACTATAGTGAAAAAACATTGAATGATGTAAGCTTTGAAGAAGCCATACAAATGGTCACTGAAGCATTGAAAGCAGAAGGCTTTGGGATACTCACTGAAATAGATGTGAAGGAAACCATGAAAAAGAAGCTGGATGAAGATTTTCGGCCTTATAAAATCCTGGGAGCATGTAACCCTCCCTTCGCATTTAAAGCATTACAAGCTGAGGATAAAATCGGAACCATGCTGCCCTGCAATGTTATTGTGCAACAAACGGATGCTGGTGTGGAAGTAGCTGCTGTCAGTCCCAAAGCTTCAATGGCAGCTGTAGATAATGCAGCGTTGGCTGATATAGCCAATGAAATTGAAGCCCTTCTGAAAAAAGTGATAGCAGCATTATAGCGTGGAAGTTTTAAAACATCCGGCAGTATCTTGTGCTTTTGATTGCAGCCATGATTTTTGTCTGGCAAATATTGGTATTGCTGTACATGAAGGTTCTACACAGGTGGTAGTCTTTGATGAGCTGAGGTTGTTGGCTTATAAAAAGTAATGTTGCCTATTTTAAATGAAGCCAACCCCAGGTTCGTGTCCTCACGAACCACATCCCTTTGAGGTGATAAGATTCGAAGTGAATTTAAATGAACCCAAATCAATTTAGAAGATGAATTCAAATAAACAGATTTCAAGAATCGCAGGAATTTTAATTCTATTCGGAATAATTGCAGGACTATTAAGCATTGTCCCATCAGTAGAAAGTACCGATTTCCTCAAAGAAGTATTTCCTAATAAAAGTCAAGTATTGTCTGGAGCAGTTTTTCAATTTCTGTTGGTTCCAATCTACATTGGATTTGCACTTATACTATATAAGACCCTAAAAGCACACAAGGAAAACAGTGCTATTGGATTTGTGGGATTTAGGATGATAGCAGGGGCATTTCAAATTTTTGGAGTGATTTTACTACCCCTGTTCATTTATCTTAGTAAGACTTATCTGACTTCTGCAGGGGAAAGTTTGCTGTACCTTGAAAAATTAGGTGAAATGTTAAAGATAATCAGGGATTTGACCAACCATTTGGGCGTAATGGTAGCAACGGGATTAGGTAATCTATTGCTGTACCATATCCTTTTTAGCGGAAAGTATATTCCGAAGTGGTTATCGACATGGGGCATCATTGGAAATGCGCTTATAATCCTGGCAAGTTTCCTGATATTATTCCAGGCTGTTGATGTGATATCAACGACATATATTGCTATAACCATACCACTGGTTGTACAAGAATTGGTTTTTGCTTTTTGGTTAATCTTCAAAGGATTGAATCCGGAGAATGCAAACCAATTAAAATGAAATAAAAAACGAACGCGCAACATTGCATGAAGAACTACCAAAATTTAGATCATGCCAGTAGGGCGGCTCAACCATAACAACTAATTAAAGATGATATTCTATTGGTACACTATTTTGAAAATTCTGATTCAGAAGAACTTCCAGAGTAAAATTGAATATAATAGAACAATAAGGCGAACTTTTAGAGTGGGGATTTTTGATTGTGATGGTTTACGGGTTATGACAGCTTCAAAATATCCTGTGTACATGGATTTCATACGATGGGAATTAATTGCCAGGTCAAAATATTTGAAGCTACTTATGAACAAAGGACTTGCTCCGGCTTTAGGTTCTCAAAAAATAATATATCGAAAACCTTTGAAAATATGGACCAAGTTTGATGTTGTGTTGGAGTCAGTTGGAATAGATGAGAAATGGATTTATCATGTGCATTATTTCGAGCAAAAAGGTGCGGTTAAAGCAATAGGTATTACCAGATCTTTACCCTGGAAAAAAGATGTTTCAGTTTCTGTCCCTGAATTGGCAAGGGAATTAGGTGCTACGGAAATAACCGAACCGCCCACCTGGGTTTTAAAATTATTTGAAGATGATAATGAAATAGTGACAAAGAGCCAACAGAAAAAATTTACCGAATGAATAAAAGCACATTCAAAATAAGCAAAATGGACTGCCCCTCGGAGGAGCATATGATCCGCATGAAGCTGGAACCTTTCAGCCAGGTAAAGCACCTGGAGTTTGACATTCCGGCACGTAAGCTGGAAGTATTTCATCAGGATGAAGTACTGCCTATACAAAATGCTATCAGTGAACTAAACCTCAGTGATCAACTACAAGGTACTTCTGAGGCAGAAATGCCCATTGCCGAAGACGAGACCAAGCACAAGAAAATACTTTGGTGGGTGCTGGGCATCAATTTTGGATTTTTTGTAGCCGAAATGACCACAGGATGGATATCCAGCTCCATGGGATTAATAGCCGACTCGTTGGATATGCTGGCTGATTCTATTGTTTATGCTCTGAGTCTATTTGCGGTGGGGGCAGCTATTTCCCGTAAGAAAAAAGTAGCAAAGATCAGTGGTTATTTTCAGATGGGGCTGGCACTGCTTGGCTTTTCGGAAGTATTACGCAGGTTTTTCACCCAAAGCGAAACGCCCCTTTTCCAGTGGATGATTATCGTTTCCCTGCTGGCTTTAGTGGGTAACCTCGTCTCCTTATGGCTGATCAACAAGGCAAAAAGCAAAGAGGCCCATATGCAGGCCAGTGCTATTTTTACTTCCAATGACATCATCGTCAATGGAGGGGTAATACTGGCTGGTGTACTGGTTTATTTTCTGGAAAGTAAGTGGCCTGATTTAATTGTAGGTGGGGTAGTATTTTCTTTAGTTATGCGTGGTGCCATTAGAATTTTGAGATTGGCAAAGTAATAGGAGGCTTAATCACTCCAAAAATCAGGAAGTATGTCTTTTTCTAAACTTGAAACCTTTCATTATTGAACTCAAAGAAGAACTTTAGATAGACAGTTTGCCCATTCCGTTCTATACTGCTCATAATTTGAGTCGTTAAAATCGGCGGACTATACACCTCCGTTTCTTGAGGCTAAATGTACCTAGTGGCCTACCTAGTGGCCTACCTAGTGTGATTGGATAGACATACCTCTGAAGCAGAGAACCCCTGTTCATAAGTCGTAAAGCTTCGTATTCGTTAATCTCTCTTGGTTAAAAAAACACAAATTGTTCCTGATTTTAGATAACCCATACACCACTGCGCTAGAATACCCCTATTGAAAGTATTCGGTTAACTCCTCCTTAGGGGCTGTGCCCATTTTTATTGTATTAAATTTAGACATCTATCAGACCTCTAAACTAATATGAGTTTGGACAGAAGTAAGCTCTTCCTGTTTTGCCTAATCCTATATGTTGTGTGGGTTAACCATACTCCTGCTTCTGCCCAAACCAGCAATGAAGACACCACGGCTTTTTTGAAAAGCGACAGGATCAATTTTTCAGCCAACAACTATTCAATTCAATCCAAATTACCCGATTTCAATACATTCGCCAGTGAATTCAAATTTGGCAACAGGTTCCTAACCTCCACGGTTTCGGGATTCACTGAAGACGAATTCACCGCCAACACATTCTACTCAGGCTTCATGGTCAATTTCATTTTTCGTAGCAATATCTTCGAAAACACAGAAGGGCCACAAAGAAATTTCTTCACTGCTTCATTCGAATCGGGCCGTACCGAAAACGAGATGTACAGGCTGGTGACCAGCGACAGTTCAAGATTGGCCTACCTCTTTGCCAGCGATATATTCAGGATTACCCTTGGCTACCGAAGGATATTGACCAAAAAGGAAAAAAGATTGAAATTCTATACCGGATTGGAATGGGTGCAGGAATTTAATATATCTGCCGTAATACTGGAAAGGCAGTTTGATTCAGGTTATGTCGAAATAGCAGGAGAAAGAAAACTATTTGCAAAAAAAGCCTATAACCTTTACCTCAACATACCCATTGGCCTGGACTATCGGCTCTTCAGGCGTGCATCATTGTTTCTCCACATGAATGCAGCACTTGGATCGCAAAACTCAGACCCATTCAGGATAAGTGGTATATTCACAGGTTCCAGGGTCGGTATTTCTTTGAAAATATGAAATCAAAAATTCCAATAATACTGCTCCTGACCTGTCTCTGCCACAACCTGCTGGCACAGCAAACCCATACCATCAGTGGATATATCACGGACAGCTCCAACGGCGAAGCATTGATCGGGGCAACCGTATTTGACAACCTGAGTGAAAAAGGGACTGTCACCAATTACTATGGATTCTATTCTATCACCCTTCCGGAAAACCCGGTGGAGCTACGCATCTCCTACATCGGATACGAGACCTCCATAGTAGCCCTGCAACTCGATGAAAACAAAGAGCTCAACCATCCATTGCAAGCTTCAATTGGTAGCCTGGAAGATGTGGTCATTTCTGCCGAACGCTTTGCTACTGAGGAAGAAGTAAGAAGCACCCAGATGGGAACCATCCAACTGCAACCAAAGGAGATAGAAAAAATACCAGCAATCGGAGGTGAAGTGGACCTGATCAAAGTGGCCCAGCTCATGCCAGGGGTATCCAGAGGTGGTGAAGGGGGCACAGGCATGTATGTGCGAGGGGGTACTGACGACCAAAACCTCATATTGCTGGACGAAGCGACCGTGTATAACCTGGGGCATTTGTTTGGTTTTTTCTCTGTGTTCAACAATGACGCCATCCGTGACATGACCATCATCAAAGGTGGTTTTCCGGCACACTACGGTGGCAGGTTATCGTCAGTAATGGATGTAAGGATGAAGGAAGGGGATTTGGAAAAGTGGCATGGATCGGGAGGTATTGGGATTTTATCCAGCAGGTTGTCTTTTGACGGGCCCATTATCAAAGACAAGCTCTCCATCATGGCTTCCGGCCGCAGGACTTACATCGACAAGGTACTTGACCTTACAGGGGCTGTACTACCCTATTATTTCTACGACCTCAACGCCAAACTAACCTACAAAATATCCCAAAGGGACAGGATTTTCCTCAGTTCTTATGCTGGTGACGACATCCTGAGTTTTAGTGAGACTGTAGAAAACGAAGATGGGGATGGTGTAGCCAATGATGCCAACGATATTGGTGATGAATTGAATTTTGGTTTCGAATTGGGCAATATCACCACCACATTGAGATGGAACCACATCTACAACCAGGACAAGCTCTTTCACAACTTCACACTGTTTCAGACACAATTCGAATATGACATCAGTGGCAAATTCATCGACAATTCCCTTTTGATCAAATCCAGGATTAGGGACCTGGGCATGAAGGCAGACTGGGACTACTTCCCAAACCCCGACAACAACATCAAATTTGGGCTGCATGCAGTGGCCCATTTTTTCAGGCCCAATGTGGTGAACACCGGTGGCGAAATATCTGAAGCCCTGGAAAGCAAGGAAGGCGAGCTATTGCGCAACCAGGAAATTTCCATCTATGCCAATAGTGACAGAAAATTTAATGAACAACTAAGTGTCAACTACGGTTTCAGGCTTTCTTCATCAAATGTACCTGGAGCCTTTTATGGGGCATTGGAACCCCGGCTTTCAGCAAAATACTCGTTTGGCGACCTCAATTCTGTGAAATTCAGCTACACCTATATGAAACAATATATGCACCGGGTTTCCAGTTCTTCGATCGCATTGCCCACCGACCTGTGGTACCCCGTAACCCAGTCGGTGAAGCCCCAAAACTCCCATCAGATAGCGGCAGGGTATTTCAAAGGGTTCAAAGAGAAAGATGTCAATCTATCGGTGGAGTTCTACTACAAAACCATGGACAACCTGATAGAATACCGCGAGGGAGCCCGATTGCTTCTGAACGACAACTTCGAAGAAGAACTGCTCAACGGACACGGACGTGCCTTTGGTGGCGAGCTATTGGTGAGGAAAAAACTGGGAAAATTTACCGGGTGGTTAGGGTACAGCCTTTCCAAAGCCAATCGCACATTTGCCGACCTCAACGACGGGGCAACTTATTCGGCGAAATATGACCGGAGGCACGATGTTTCGATGGTGGCCACCTTCGACATCAACCCCAGGTTTTCATTTTCATCTGTGTGGGTAATGTCCAGCGGGTCGAAATTCACCGCTCAAAACGGGCAGTATTTTTTCCCAAACACCTCCTTCACGGGAGTGGATTTGATACCCACCTACACCCGAAGGAATGCCATTACCCTGGCGCCATCGCATCGCTTTGATGTCAATTTTATTTTGCGCAACAAACCCCACAAAAAGTTTCGAAGCGAGTGGCATTTTGGCGCCTACAATTTTTACAACAGGTCATCACCCTATCAGGTCCGTGTAGAATTCGATGGGCTCAACTATCGGTATATTCAACCCGGTCTGTTTGGTTTTATACCTTCAATCGCCTGGAACTTTAAATTTTAAAATCGATGAAGAGAAAATACCATCCTATCAAATCCGAAATACTGAAATACAGCAAGCGTAAACCTGGCCAAAAGCTGGCCTTGTGGCTTTTCCCATTCGCAATGCTCACCATCCAACTCTCGTGTGTCCCTGAAGACCTGTTGATTGAGGTAGCCCCTGCCAAACCCCAGATGGTCATTTCGTCTCAGGTTATCCCTGGAGGTACGATGGTGGTGTTTGTAACCAGGAGCTTTTCGGCATTGGAAGGAAACGATGATAGCTTATCGTCCGCATTCTTGGATAAGATAATAGTGGAAAACGCTGAAGCGTCTATCACTTTTAACGGAACAGAAGAACTGCTGGAACCTATAGAAGATGTGGCTGGAATCTATGTGAGCGATTCCGGTCTGGATTTCGAAAATTCAGAAATCCGGCTCGATGTTTTTGACCCTTCCACCAATGAAAGCATACACGCCACAACCAGGGTACTGCCCAGAATATCACCGGATTCTGTCGCTTTTTTTGAGCATATCGAAGATAAAGACACGGTCCATTCCATCTATTTTTCCTTTACTGATCCTCAAGACATTGACAATTGGTACGCTTTGAATGTATTTGATCCCGAGAGTTTTGCAGAGGGTATTTCCAGCAATCCGTTGAGCTTTGTTGGGGAAGACAATGGTACTTTCTACGAAGAGCTGATCACCGACCAGCTTTTTGAAAAACCGGTGTTTGAAAAAACCATCGAACTGGAAGAACTTATTCGGTCGGATACCATTGCATTTCTCTTCACCAACATCAGCGAGGGATATTTCAGGTTTCTGGATTCCAGGCAAAGGACTGGTGGCATTATTTCATCAGCCACCAGCGAACCCATCAACCATCCCACCAATATTGTGGGTGGATTGGGGTATTTCAATGCCCAAAATCCAAGTGTCAAGTTTGCATCTAAAACAGATCAAAAGGACTGATATGGCTATTTTTTTATAGCTAGTGGCGAGACGGAACATCTTTGCCAAAAAAAGCTTTGAAAGCTTAGTAGCTATTAAAACTGATCCGGATCAACAACAGCATACTTCACTGATAGGCGCTGATAGGTGTAGGTAATGTACACCAACCCATCCGATCCTTGTATGATGGCCGGATAGGAAAACTCTCCTTTTTCACGTTCAAGGGTCATTACTGGCTTCCAGTTTTGGCCATCTTCCGAAACCGCCAGGTTCAGCATATTCCTTCCTTTTGGAAATTTTCCTTTTTTTGTGGTATGGTTGTAGATTAATAATTGCCTGCCGTCATCAAGCGTAACAGCATCCGTACCTGCGTTAGGATTGGGAAGGTTCGTAGCGGTCATTTTGCCCCAGGTTTTTCCACCATCATCAGACCAGCTTTGGGATACGACACTTTGTATCGTACGACACAGCACCTGCAATCTGTTGTTTGGGTAAAAAAGGATGCTTGGCTGTATGGCATCAAACTCCACACCATCATTGATATACTCCGATGCAGTCCATGTCTTGCCATTGTCTTTTGATGTTTCGAAAAACACCTGCCAGAGCAACTCCTTCTTATCGTTGTAATATTCTATGCTCGTAGGGCTGATAATAGTACCATCTGCCAGTTGTACGGGTTTGTTTTTAATGGGCCCCAACAAGTCGCCATGTATCCCTTTGCCCATTTTCTTTGGTTTCGACCAGGTGACACCTCCATCTGAAGATGTCATGAGCATTCCCCACCACTCCCTTGGGCTGGGCCCTACTTTATAAAACAACATCAGTGGCCCGGTTTTAGGTTGAAAAAGTACGGGGTTCCAACAGGGGTATCTCAGGTTTTCGTTTTGTACGCCGTTGGCCACTTCAACAGGAACCGACCACTTTTCCCCCATATTTCTTGAAACCCAGATGCCGACATCATTATGTTTCTCATACGTGCCTCCAAACCAGGCTGCTATCATTCCCCCATCTACCTGCTCGATAGTAGAAGCATGGCATTCAGGCGTTGGTTTGTTGTCCAGGGTATAGATCAATTCGCTTTTCAACAGGCCATTCTCCCCCACCTTGGCTTTTTTCGGTATTTTAAAATCCTGCGCCAACACCAATGAGGGAGACAAAACCAAAATCATACTAGCTGCAAATTTTATCATGTGATTCATCTAAGGATACTTTAATATGGATATTAAAATTAAGTGTCAGTTTTTTTTCCAAAAAGCCCTACCACAAAGCCCACCAGAAAAATTGCCGATGTTCCAAATACAATGGTCAGGTACGTATGAAACTGGTTTCCGAGTGCATCTGGCCCTAAAAGCACATTGGAAAGGCTCAGCCAAACTACAACACCCAACCCTACTACTACACCAATAATTGCCCCTTTTACATTTTTTCCTTTCGAAAAAGCACCAAGCAGGAACAAGCCAAGCATACCACCACTAAAAATTGAGGCCAGTTTCCACCAGACATCCAGTGCACTTTTGACATTGATCATGGCGATACCAATGGTTATGCCAATTACGCTGATCACCAGGGATGCGGTATATAGCACCTTCATTTTTTGATTGTCCGAAGGCTGGCCTTTGGCATATTTCTGATAGTAATCTGTGAGGAATACGGTGGCAGCACTGTTGTAGCTGGTAGAAATGGTGCTCATGCCCGCCGCAAAAATAGAGGCGATCAACAGCCCGGTAAGTCCTACCGGCAACTGATTGGCGATAAAGTGTGGAAATACCCTGTCGCTCTTGGTAACATCCTGTAATTCGGCTGGTAACACTGCGGCCCCAGATTGATAATAGGCAAACAAAGCCGTGCCGATAAACAAAAAAATCATAGATACGGGCAGGTACAGCATCCCACCCCAAAAAGCTGACTTTTTGGCTTCAGCTTCCGTGGGTGACAACATATAGCGCTGCACATAATTCTGATCTACACCATAATTCTGAAGGTTGATAAAAACGCCATACACCAGCACCACCCAAAAGGTTGGTTCGGCCAGGTTGAAAGCAAAGCTTCCCAGGTCAAATTTTCGATTTTCGATAGCGATATTAAAAACCTGTCCTGATCCCCCTGGCATATCCAAAAAGATAAAAGCAACGCAAATAATAGCACCCGCTATCAATATGATGCCTTGGATAGCATCTGTCCACACCACCGCCTGGATGCCACCCAATACAGAATACACCATCACCGCCAGGCCGGTAACCACAATGATCGTGGCTATGTCCCACCCGAAAATGGCGTTAAGCGTTAGGGCCATCAAATACAAGATGGTGCCTATCCGCATCAGTTGGGTGAGCAGGTACATGGTAGAGGCATATATCCTTGCCCACGAACCAAACCGCTGCTCCAGATAGGTATATGCCGATGGGCTGTTTACACTGCGATAAAGCGGCACAAATACTTTTATGGCCACAAACGCCGCAATAGGCAGGGAAAGGCTAAATACGAATGAATTCCAGTTGTCCTGGAAGGCTATCCCAGGCAGTGCCAGGTAACTGATACTGCTCACAAATGTGGCAAAAATGGACATGGTAACTACCCACCCGGGAATGTTGCTATTGCCAAGGGTAAATGCCTGAGACGATTTGTTTTTCTTATAAAACAGGCCTCCAACAGCCATTACCCCAATCATATAAACTAGAAAAACAAGTAGGTCTATTACATTCATGCTGTCAGGTTGTGAGGAGAAATCAGAAACAGAAAAACTTAAAAATGATACACATCAATTTCCAATTCATCGGCAAGCGTGACGAATCCTTTGTACAGTTCATCAAATTTCACAATATCCTGATAGGAGAAACTACCCGATGGTATGCGTCCTTGTAAATTGATTTTCATTCCACGCAGTTTCATAAAGTATTTGGCCGACATTGGGTAGCACTCGTGTATGAGTTGGTCCAGTAGGGTAATGAACGTGTTGATCTTTTCTACCTCTTTGCCACCATTTCTGGCGTGGATGGATAAATATTGTAAAAACTCAGGGTAAAAATTGGAAGCAGTGGATCCCAAGCCGTGTGCGCCACTTTCAATGGAACCCAGGCCTGTTGAGATATTGGCGTTGAATATCCTCAACGACGAACCCTCCACGGCTTTAAGTTTTTGTCTGATCTGGTTGAGGTCGCAGCTGGTGTCTTTTAAAAAGACAAACCTTCCCGATGCTCCCATCCAATGCAGCAAATCCGGTGACAACAGCCGCTTGTCCGGCACAGGGCATTCATACACACCCAAGGGAATGTTTTCCGTCCCCTTGATAATTTTATCCAGGTTTCTTTTCAAAACACTCTCATCCTCACTGGGGGCCACCATTTGGTTGGTATTCAACACTACGGCCTGAATCCCCGTGTCATATATCTCCTTGATAAAACGGATGTTCCTGTCCTGATCGTAACCGAAGGTTCCGGAAGCCACCACGTCCTGACGGCCACCAACCTGGTCCACCACAGCAGCGGTCAGGTCGATTCGTTCTTTGTCAGTCAATTGGAACATTTCACCAGTCAGGCAGTTGGCAAATAAACCAGTAGAACCCGTGGCTATGTAAAATTCCGTGAGTTGCCTCAATCCCTCAAAATCTATTTCATTGTTTTCATGAAACGGCGTGAGCATTACGGGATACAACTCAAAGGATTTATTATTCATATAATTATTAGCTTTAGTATGGCAAAAATACAACAAGAATAGGTAAGCAAATTCCTATATTTTGCTCATAGATCACGGTATATTGCCCTTCATCAATTAAGGTCGCCCGATTGCAAGTGTTTAAACTTGTTTCGGTAGTTGCTGGGGGTCGTGTTGCAAAATTCCTTGAACTGGTTGTTGAAGTGGGCTATATTGTTGTAGCCGGATTGAAAGGCAATATCAAAAATAGGCCAGTCAGAATCCTGCAAAAGCTTGCAGGCATAGCCTATGCGTACTTCTTTGATGTAGTGAAAGAGGGATTTTCCGGTGTTTCTTTTGAAGAACCGACAAAACGCACTATTGGTCATGTGGTTTTGTTCAGCTATATCGTCGAGCTCTATTTTCTCGGAAAAATGGGACAGGATGTATTCATATACTTTCTGCAATTTTTGTTTTTCAGGGCTTTCGGTTTCGCTGGAATAGCCAGCCAGTACTAGTTGTGTGCGGTCTTTGGTGCCTACCAGTATTTCGAATATTTCCAGTAGGAAAATAAGTTTCCGCAACCTGTTGGCTTCAGGCATTTTCAGCAGGATGTCCTTGACCATTTTGGTTTCCTTGCCATAAAACTGGATGCCGGACCGGGATTCCTGCATCAAGGTAAAAATGGGGAGCAGCTCGGGGGAGTGAAAAAACTGTTCCCCGTCTATATTTTCATGAAAATGGATGGTGATGCATTCCGGTTTTTTGCCCTTGGCCACACCTTTTATCTCCCAGCAGTGTGGCAGGCCAGGGCCTATCAGTACCAGGTCCCCGCGCGAAAAACTATGGATGTTGTCGCCAATAAAGCGGGTGCCCCAACCCGAAATGATATAGTTCAGTTCATAGTTCTGATGGGAATGGATCTTGTAGGTATTAGGGGTCATTTCTGTCCTCCTGATACTAAAAGAACTGTCTGATGGAACCGCAATATGTGTTTTCGGAATGGTCATGAATAATCACAAAAATCTCATGGTTTGTTGCCAAATGTTTGGCCAAAGTATTACAAATCAAGGCTAAAATCGAAATTTTGCAAAGAATTAAAAATAAAAATTGCCATGAACCTTATCAAAACCGCAAAGTAAAGGTAACGACAAGACGCCAAAAAAGCACCAGAAAGCCGGAAGGCCAGGGATAAAAAAAGCCACCCAAAATGACTTTGGATGGCTTTATGGCATTAGGTAGCAAACCTAACAAGTAATAAGAAAGACCTATTATTTCTGAACCAGTACTTCAATATCCACTTTGCCATCAGATCCATTGCCAGCAACGATGGCAGTAATTCGAATCAGTCCTTTTCTGGTTTTGCTATCCCTTTCTACCGTTTCAAAAGCAATCACCTGATCCACTGCCAACTTGTTTACACCAGTACCTGCATCGGTACCATCAGCGAAAGCTTCTTCTACCTCAGCATAAGTTGTTACCTCAAGAAACTGGGCAGCTGTCAGGCTGGTGGTTTTGAAAGCGGTTTCGTTTAGGGTTGACCACTGTTGGCCATTGGCACCTAAATCATAAGCTGTATATTCTGAAGGTGCAACGATAGATGCTTCGTTAGACGAACCATAGAAATAGCCAAAATCAACGTCAGCAGAAGAAGCAGTACCCGCTTCGTTGCTTACCACTTCAGCAGAAGTTACATTCCTGGCTAACGGCACTGAATAAAAAGTTTTTGATGTGCGGTCACCTGTAGGTGCAGCCAGCAGTGTCACCACTGCGCTCTCCAAAGGTGTGGAAGCTACCGTAGCAGTCAAAGTAAGCGTGGCGGTCTTGCTGTTGTCATCCACTGCGGTGATGACAATTGAAATCTCCTGGCCTACATTACTTTCCAAGAGTGCAATACCCGTGGGGGTTCCTGTATAGGTCAGGGCTGTAGTACCAGGAGTTCTCTGGTCGGTCCAGTCTGCTATCCCTGAATCATTCCCGTCAACAAGGTATTCTACTTTTATATTGTTGAAACCACCTGGTGCATCCACATCAACTGTAAAGCTGATGTTGTCCCCTGCCGTACCAGCGAATTGTGTACCGCCATTTGGAAATTGGTCCGAAGTGACTTCAATGCTGGGGCCATCAGGGATAACTTCTTCGTCTTTGGTACAACTCGAGAAAAATATAACCCCAAAAACAGCCAGGACAACTAATAAATAATTTGATGCTTTTTTCATGTTAATTCATTTAAATTTTAAAATAATGTGAAATTTAATTTTAGTAGATTAATCCAAGAATATATTAGCAAAACTATATTTTTTATTTAAGCTTAACGGAACAATCTCCGGGATATTTTATGCGATGTGTTAACCTTTTTTTTAAAATTTGATTGAGAACAATCCCACCTGGAAAAACCCTGTGTTCCGAAAGTTGATGCTTCATTTATTGCTGTATTGAAAGTAGTATCCAGACACAAATCGAGAAAAATTAGTTGTATCGGTTCTAAAAAAAACATAACAAATTTTACTTTCATTACTTTCCTATCCCAACAATTCAGCCACATCCAGGCGTCAACATCCATGCTATACTTCATTCTAAAATGATTTCATTATATTGACTGCCTAAACGAGTTACCCCATGCACCAACAATCAGGCCGCACTTTCATTTTCCTTTTGTTATTTTTTATAAGTTGTCAACAATCAAAAACCCAGTATGACATCTATGTTTCTCCAGATGGATCTGACATAAACCCAGGAAACATAGACCAGCCTTTGGCCAGCCTCCACGAGGCAGTTGTGAGATCCAGAAGTATAAAAAAGAACAAAGAGGTCACTATATGGTTGAATGGGGGAACCTACCGCATCACAAAAGCCATAGAGCTGGGCATAGCCGACTCTATGCTCAACTGGCGTGCCATGCCTGGAGAGAAGCCCGTGATCAGCGGGGGGCGGTTGCTCCCAGAATGGCAATTGGATGAAAACGGGCTGTATTTCTCCACACTGGACGAGAGCTATCCAACTCAAATTCGTGAACTATTCATCAACGGCCAACGCGCTACCCGGGCCAGGCATCCCAACAACGAATATCTCAGAATAGCACAGGCCGGCGAAGACAAACGAACAAATTTCTATTTCAATCAGGATGATTTTCCAGAGGTACAAAACCCAGGGAACCTGGAGCTGGTTTTACTACACGACTGGTCTATCAGCAGGATAGTTGTGGAATCCATCGATTGGACAAATTACCATTTAACAACTGTTGATTGGATTGGGGCTAAAGTATTGGACTTTTTTAATTTGACAAACTGGGAAAAACAGCCCAGATACTTTCTCGAAAATGCCAGGGAGTTTCTCGATTCACCGGGTGAATGGTTTTATGACGAATCAAGCAGGAAAATTTTCTATTTCCCAAAATCCAATGAGGATATACGAAAGGCAGAGGCCATCATTCCTGTAGCTTCACAACTCCTGACAATCCAGGGGAACCGCACAACGCGTGAAAAAGTAAAAAACGTCAACTTTCAAGGCATCACTTTCGAGCATATGGCATGGCAGGTACCGGAAAACGGCTACTGCGGCATTCAGGCTTGTATGTTTGACAACCGAAGTGGCAAAAGCCAAAACTGGAACTGGGTACCAGCAGCCATTGAAGTTGACCTGGCTACAAATAGCCACTTCAAAGAATGCACCATCAGGCACATGGGAGGTTCTGGTATTTGGTTTCGGGAAGACACAGACCATTGCTCACTTAGCACCAGCCATGTTTACGATGTTTCTGGCAATGGTATCAACATAGGAGAAGGACAGAAGCGTCCGACCGATGAAGAAGGCCAATCCTGGTGGCAATCAAACCCTGAGCAAGCCACCTCCGATATAGCAGTGTCCAATTCCCTGATAGAGGAATGTGGCCAGCAATTTTATGGTGCGGTTGGTATTTGGGGAGGGCTTGTCGCCAATACCAACCTTGAACGAAACGAAATACGAAACCTTCCCTATACAGGCATATCAATAGGCTGGATGTGGAACCCCCAACCAACACCCTGCCGTGAAAATACTATCCATGGCAACCACATCCATCAGGTACTGACCAAACTAAGCGATGGAGGTGGTATCTATAGTTTGGGGCTTCAGCCCAGCAGCCGGATAGCCAACAACCTGATCCACGATGTGAAAGTCAATGCCGGAAGGGCTGAAAGCAATGGCATGTTCCTAGATGAAGGGGTGACTGACGTGGTGGTAGAAAACAACATTATCTACAATATTGCCCGCTCGCCGCTCAGGTTTCACCGTGCCACCACCAACATAGTGCGAAACAATGTACTCGCGCATAATGAAGGCATTCCCCCTATTCAATACAACAATACCAGGGAAGACGACATCAAAAAAACCGGAAACCGCACCATCGGCCAGCATGTACCGGAAGAACTCAAAAAACTGAGCCAAATATTGGAGAACAGAAAGGGTGAATTTGGGCCCGGCAAATCAAAATAATGCGAAAACATAGGGAAATATACTACTTCCTTTCCCTGTCTTCCAGCCTGTATTCATCCTGTTCCTTGCTGTCCCTGATCAGGTCTTCCATGTTGTCTATCTGGGGGGATTCTTCCAGTGCCTTCCAATCAAACTTTTCATCATAAGGATCGAGGGCAGCCTGTGGATCAAACATTTTTGAATTAACTGGCAGGGCATTGTAAGGGCTATAATCCGGTACATCAGTGAAAAAATCACCCAGATCAGTGGCCCCAGCGTCATACTGGTTGAGGTAAGGCAGCCCCAGTATATTCCAGAAGGTCTTGAACAAACTGCCAAAACTATAATGCACATGGCTCACATAGTCCCTTTTCACCCAGGGAG
This sequence comes from Cyclobacteriaceae bacterium, assembly GCA_040222275.1. Taxonomy (GTDB): domain Bacteria; phylum Bacteroidota; class Bacteroidia; order Cytophagales; family Cyclobacteriaceae; genus CAXBNB01. The sequence continues at coordinate 47,536 of JAVKDJ010000092.1, read as the reverse complement.
AAGCCAATAGAAGCAAGCTCCGGTGGGCATCTATATGGTCAACCCCATTTTGTGCATCATCTTCGGTAATCACAATGAGCATATTTTCCCAGTATGGGGTCCTGGACAGGTATTCCACAATACGCCCAAGGGCCAGGTCATTATCGGCCATATAGCTTTCCCTGAAAGGGTAGCCGGCATCAGGGCGCTCTCCGGCACCATGATCGTTGGGTATTATCACCGTGATCAAAGCAGGCATAGTATCCTGGCCATTTATCCATTTATCATCAAACTCCTTGATAAACTGGTCTATCCTGAACTGATCGGGGATGGCCATATTGTAGGTAGGATATGTCTTTGAAGTACGGCTGTAAAGCGGTTGTGGCATGGGATAATTGATGTATTGCTTGATGCCGGTATATTTATATTCAGGTTTGTAGAGCGCCGGTTCGAACATGATGCTGAAACCGAAATTGTAGAAATCAATTTCGTTACGCTCCAGATGGTCCCACATGGATCCTGCTTCGTTGTAATCTTCCGGATAAATAGCCCCGGCAGCCCCATTCATCGCAAATACCCCTGGGGCTGTGGACTCCTCTTTAAACCTTCTATTGCCCCCATAGCTGGCCGTAGTGGAGGTTTCACAAAATTCATTGGGGTAGGTATTGACCAGCCAGCGGTGGCCATCAGCGGAATGGTCAGAATCAACATAAAAATTGTCTGAAAAAGCAAATTGCCTGGCCAGGCTCAGGTGGTTGGGCATCACAGTAGTATTCGATACCGAATCTGTTTTTTTGTTATTGGAAAATGATACACCCGTGCCATAGCGTGCGATGGAAGCATCGCCCCTGCCCTTTTCAATTTGTCCAAACACTTCGTCATAGGTGCGGTTTTCCTTGGCTATAAATACTATATGTTTAATAGGGCTCTCCATTTGCCCAGGATAGAGGGGCACAGGGTTCTTCTTCCTTTGGTCAAATCTGGCATCATCTGCCTTTTTAAAATCAAAATTATTAGCTATTACCTGATCCGTAAGCAATTTGAGTTGCCCTTCATCAGGTATATCTACTATCTGCAAGGTGCCTTTCATCAGAGAGCCTACATAACTACCCTCTGCACCGAGTTCGAACATTTTGCCACCGTTTGGGCCACTGCCATACCCCTTGGCATTGGTAATGATCAATTGGCTGCCATCAGGACTTACCTCCACCTTGGATGGAAACCACGCTGTTGGGATATGGCCAATTACCTTAAGTTCAGCCACGTCGATCACCCCGATGGCATTGATGCCTGATTCTGCCACGTAGAGCCTTTTCTGATCCGGGCTCAGTGCCAGGCCAAAAGGAATGACACCTCTAAACTGCCTTACCCTGGGATCGGGTTTAAGGTAAATGGTATGTACGATGCTATCGGTCTTGGTAGATAGCACAGAAATGTTATCATTGGTGCCATTGCTAACAAATACGTAATCGTCCGTGGCTACAATAGAATTGGGGCTTGAGCCACCCACCGCTGGAATATCTTCCACCAATGCCCCAACCAGATGACCGGTTTTTACCTTAGATACTACCTCCGGCTTCTCTTTGCCCAGGTCAACTGCAAAAACAGAAAACGCCTCAATCGCATTGACATCCCCTAGTCCGGGGATATCTATGGTGTCGTTTTTCACCCCTTCTACCATCTCATCAGAGCCATACGCAAATGCCGGATAATCAATGGGCGTTATTTTTGGCCCATCGCCGACATCAGATTTGATGAAGGCATATTGAAACATGCCCACATTGGCCACATAGGCTTTCTTTTCGTCTGGAGAAAGGTTGATCCCAAAGGGATACCGTCCCACAGGAACGGAGTGGGTAACGCTTTTGCTTGCCACATCTACCACTACCATCCTAAACCCTATCTGGTCCACTGCATAGATTGTCTTTCCATCACTGGTCAATTTGAGGTCGCCAATATAGCCGTGAGAATAGTCATAAGCTTCCGAAACATGCGTACAATCTATTTCCCCCAGGCTATTGCCCGTTTCCAAATCAAACAGGTAAATCTTGTTTTCCTGCCCACCGGCGACATAGACCACTTTGCTGTCTGGCGAAATGGCCAACCCCATAAACACAGAAGCCAGCACCCCTTTGTCTGTGGTAGGCCCGGGAGGCACCTGTTGTACCTCGGGATTGGCACCAGCAATGTTGCGAACGATGGTAATAGAAAGTGGATTGGTACCGGAATTGGCCGTCACGGCTACCTTGCCATCCGGGCTGAGGGTCAGCCCATAAGGGTGGGGTGCGGTCAGGATGGATTTTCCGGCAGGGGCTACTATCCTGCCATTTGGGATAATGGTTTTTCCTCCCTTGTCTATAGCGGTGTAGTCGCTACCAGCGGGAGCAGACAATATCCAGGGCACATTTGAAGGTTCGTCCTGGCTGGTACAGGCGAAAAAAGTAAATAAGTAAAACAACAGGGCTGTATTGATCAGCCTCCTGATAGGTTGGGTTTTTGTCGTCATTCTGTTAGTTTGCATTTTGGGATAAATCTAGCAATTCTAATACAGAACACTGGCTTTCACTCTACAATAAAACGGCTTAATTTATAATGACTGTTGATACTTTTATGGCATCCAGTTTGTAGTTTGCAACTCCAAACGAATCGAATCAAACCGGATTCCAGTCTTTTCCGTCAAACAACCGAGTTATATGAAATACATTCAAACTTTTCTATTACTTCTTCTAGTTGGCAATGCTTATTCCCAATCACCAGAAAAACTAAATGTCTTGTTCATCATTGCCGATGACCTGACGGCCACAGCCGTTTCTGCTTATGAAAACAAGGCTTGTCAAACACCCAACATCGACAAACTCGCCTCACAAGGCACCACCTATACCAGGGCCTACTGCCAATATCCAGTATGTGGTCCATCCAGGGCATCTTTTATGTCGGGCTATTATCCCAATGCCACCACTACCTTTGGCTATGTAAGTGGGCGCGACAATATTGGGCCCGACCGGAAAACCTGGTCGCAGTTGTTTATAGAAAATGGCTATTACACAGCCAGGGTGAGCAAGATATACCACATGGGTGTACCAGGCGATATAGAAAAGGGATCGGATGGCAAAGACGACCCAGCCTCATGGACAGAGAAGTACAATAGCCAGGGCCCTGAATGGAAAGCTCCGGGAGAAGGAGAACTGGTGCAAGGCAACCCCGATGGCAGCCTGCCGATAAAAGGCGGAAACGTGATGACCATAGTGAAAGCCGACGGTGATGATTTGGTGCATTCGGACGGGAAAACAGCCGAAAAGGCTTGCGAGCTCATCAGGCAGCACAAAGACGAACCTTTTTTTATCGGGGTTGGTTTTGTCCGGCCACATGTACCCTTTGTTGCCCCAAAAACTTACTTCACCCCTTATCCCCACGGGAAGGTTTCCTTACCGGAAAAAGTGCCTGGCGATTGGGACGATATACCTGAGCGTGGTATCAACTACGTGACCAGCGTCAATGGAAAAATGAATGAAACGCAGGAGAAAAAGGCGGTAGCTGCCTACTATGCTTCCGTGGCGTACATGGATGCCCAGGTAGGGAAAGTACTGAATACGCTGGAAGAAGAAGGGCTGACTGACAATACCATTGTGGTCTTCACATCCGACCATGGATTTCACCTCGGTGAGCACAGGTTTTGGATGAAAGTAAGCCTGCACGAAGAATCGGCAAGGGTGCCGCTTATTATTAAGGTGCCTGGGAAGAAACCAGCAGTGTGCCATTCGTTTGCAGAATTGATCGACCTCTACCCTACTGTGGCGGAACTGGCCAGCTTGAAAACCTCTCCCCACCTTCAGGGCAAGAGCCTGACCGAAACACTGGACAATCCTAAACAAAAAGTGAGGGACATGGCTTTTTCAGTTACACAGGGGGGAAGGACCTTTCTGCTGCGAAATGACAAATGGGCCTATATACAATATGACGAAGATGCCGGGGCAGGCATTGAATTATTTGATATGAAAAAGGATCCCAAGCAATACACCAACCTCGCACCAAACCCCAAATACTCCAAAATAGTTGCAGATTTTAAAGAAAAGCTAAGAAACAAACTCGCTGAAGTACGGAACAATGATCTTGGGATAAGTTATGAAAACTAACACGTGGTACATTGGTAAGGTAATTTGCGGCCGCCGTGAATGTTTAAAAAAAGACCTCATCTTTGAATGAGTAATTTCTTTCAAAACAAGCATTCTGATTATTTTTTAGGAAAGCGAAGTTCTATTCCCTACATTTGCATCGTTTATACATATTTCAAAGGGAAACCCCATCTTTTAATTTCATAATCATTCATTACTCAACATTCCCCTTTCAGGAATCAACATTAATAGGATAGTTACTGGCAATTATTTAGAGCAAAATGGATAAACGCTTATTTATTATTTTTTATAAAAATTTACAATGCAAGGAACAGTAAAATTCTTTAATGAGTCCAAAGGTTTTGGATTCATTAAACCAGACGATTCAAGTGAAGACATTTTCGTACATTCATCAGGACTCGTTGACGACATTCGTGAAAACGACAGGGTTGAGTACGACACAGAAAGAGGAAGAAAAGGCATGAACGCAGTAAACGTAAAAGTTGTAGATTAATCCCACAACTTTGTACCTCATCATAAACCACCTCATCGGTGGTTTTTTTTTGCCCTGATGAAAAGGGTGCATGCATTCAGAAAAGTCATGGATCAGGGAGAAAACCTGTGGGGTAATTGTATCTTTCTAAAAAAGCTAAATTTAGCAGAACTTAATATTTTTTGTTTGTAATCCGGATTGTTCCTGCCCCATAGGCAGGCGCTTTGCTACGCAATGACACGCGTCCAGAACAGTCACAAACCTCTAGGAACCACTTTTTAGAAAGAAGGATGTCCATTAGGACTCTACCAACGGCCACTCAAAGCGTCATGTCGCAATGTAATGCCCGCCAGCCGGCGAGGCTGGGAGACATCTTTGCCGGAACAAAGAACTGCCCAATTGGTAAAGATTCCTCCGCTTTGCTACGGAATGACTTTCACGAAACTGGTGCAAATCTTCAAACATTTTTTTAAAAGCTAAATTAGACTCTTTCTGGATGCCCCACAGAAATTCCGCTTGATCCAAAGTCATCACGCTGGCCTTCTAAACCAGCCTAACTGCCACGGCAACACCAATTCCATTCTTGTTGGGCGAAAACAATGTGATGTTGACCCTATTCCTTAGTTCATTGGTACTTACCCTGTGTTTGACAAAGGAACCAATCAGGGCACCCATACCGGCAAACACTACCCCACCTCCCAACGACATGGCCAGGCATTCATGAAATTGTACCGCATCCTGGTTGGCAGACCGGTTGCAAATACTTGATGAACCACCCGAATGGAGTACCAGAAAAGTGAGGGGAGTACCAACTGCCGCTCCTATCAAAGCACCTTTTTTCCATTGACTGGTTTGCCCTTCCCTTAAAGGTTGAATATGGTTCGGGTCATGCGTTTCGTGTAAAAAAGCAGACCTTTTTATACCTACCCCAAAGGCACCAGCTTCGTCAGGGTAAATGATTTGAATGGGTCGTGACGGGGTTAAATGGTGCTTCGAATTCAGTGATGGGTTGGCTTGAGCCTTAATACAAACTATTAATAAGACTAGCATGTGAAACACCAATTTGAATGTAGTATGGGTAATCATTGGCTTTATTCGTTAAAGTAAAACTGTTAACTTATCAGTCTAGTGTATGAGTAGTAGCGGATTTCTACTCAAAAACCTTTCAGTTTAGCACCTACCTTTGTTTTATGTTTATACTTCCGTTTTATCATTTAAACCGCTATTACTTATACACCGTGTTGGCACTAGGTATTATTTCTTCCTCCCGACAAATCTTATAATCGAACTTTGGCCTTTATGATACATCCCTTCATTGAGTTCAAGTATTTCTTCGTCCAGTTCTATTATATCATAATTATGGAAATCTTCTCTGATTTCATCAACTGAAAATAAGGCATCTATATCCTTGGGGCCATTTGTGTTTCTATTTTGATTTACCAGTTCTAAGTTATATTTACTGAACGCTTCAAATATTACTATACCTCCTCTTTTAAGATATTCATCGAGCATCTTATGGTATTTAGACTTTAATTCAGCTGTAAAATGCGCGTATATCAAGCCAATTGCTCCAAAATATTCTTGTTCATATTCTAATTCCTCAAACTCTCCAATTTGGTAATTAATACTTACTCCGTTTTTTTGAGCAAGTAATTCCGCTTTAATTTTTCCCTGTTCACTCATATCAAAAGCTGATACTTCCCAACCTAGTTTTGAGGCATAAATCGCATTTCTTCCTTCTCCTTCCGCAGGTAAAAGTATTTTATCAGGTTCTAATTTTGATAACTGTTTCTTGAAGTATTCATTTGGCTCATAACCGTAAGCTGAATCTTCAGTTTTATATCTATTGTTCCAAAATTCTTTCATTATTTTTAATTATTGCCAACAGTCTTTTAGATTCTATGTGGTTTAAGGTGGGTTCTCTTATTTAGATATAATTTGATAATCAACCTGATTACAAATGAACATAGTCAGCTGTCCTTTTACATTTCTCCTCATGCCGGAGAGGCACCCACTTTTCCTAGATGAAAAGTAGGCAAACCCGCCTGTCAGCCGGACAGGAATCATGGAAAATTTAACGCACAATGCCATTGCCCTCATCCGCTCACCAACCTGTCAGCCGAACAGGCAGTTTTTACCTTGGCTAAAGGTAGCAAAATGATCCCATAAAAAAAGCCAACGAGGCTATCCCCGTTGGCTTTTCTGTATAATATTTTTGATCAATTCAGGGAATTGATCCAGGCGGCAATCTTCAAAGCCTGATCCCTTGGCACCTGAGGCATTGGTGCCATTGGGGTGGCATATTCCGGCCAGTTTTTTGGTTGCGGGTTGTAAATCAGCTCCACGATTTTCTCATCACTGTATTTTCTTTTGGCTATGGCCTGAAATGATGGCCCCACCACCCGCTTATCTTTCTGGTGGCACGCTACACAAGTGTTTTTAGTAAGCATACGACCCGCTTCGGCATCACTGATCACTGACTTTTTTGAGGCTGCAGCCCCACCTGCATTAGGGTTGTCTGCATTGTGGTTCATTTTGGCTGGAGCACTTTTGCCCACTGTCTTTTTAGTAGTGCCCGACCTCTTGGTAGATAGCTCATTCAAAGGCAATTTACTTCCTTCAGGGATATTGTTGAGGGTGTAGTACATGGTAGGGTGCAACAAATTGCCCCCCGTCTCACTATCCAGGATGCCACCCAGGGTAAATTCGTGTACGTAGTACTGGCGCAAATTATCCATGACAATCCTCACAGTCATACCATCTTCGCTTACTTTCACTCCCTTGATGTTGGCCTCTTCTATATTGGTCTGAGGACTACCATAAACCGCATGGTACTTGTACACATAGTTCTTGCCAACGTAAGAATTCAGGTCGTTGGCACTGGCGATATCCACAGGTTTGGTAAAAGTGATCTCGAAACCATCAGGTTTGGCACTTACCGTTTTCATTTCAAAAGGCATTTTGCCTGTCCAGGTCACATACTCCAACCCGGAGTTGGTAGTACCGGCTGACCCCCATCCCCTGTTGGTTTCTCCTACGAAAAGGTTTCCGTACTGATCCCAATCCATGCGCATAACACCCGACTGAAACCCTGACCTGAAATCAAAAGCCACACCCTGGTACTCGCCTTTTACTTTTTCCAGTACCACACGCATGATCTTGCTCTGCCCCTGGTCTCCGATGAAGACCTGGCCGTCAAATGGCCCAAATTTTCCTTTAGACTTATCCACCAATAACTGTGAGTTGGATATTCCTAAAATGCCATGGGGCAATATCACGGCTGGTAGCTGTATCTCCGGAAATTTCTCCTTCATTTCATATACAAAATCCGGATCTGCCTCATTCTCAATGTTACTTGGCTTTACGTACCTGCCATTTTCCCTTACCTGACGCTTATCTATATTGGAATAGAAATCTTCTTCGGTGATTTTAACCGGTGAATCCGGGTGCCCTGTCCATTTCAAACCTGCAGGATGGGCTATAAATGCACCCTTAGGCACATGCCACAAACCACCAGAACCGATCCAGTCGCCCTGGTTATCTGTATAAAACAGCTCATCGTCTATCAGACCATAACCAGCGGGTGAACGCATACCTGTAGCCCAGGGTGTCATTTTTCCTTCTTCTGTGATGTTGACCATCCAGCCCCTCCAAGGAACACGGCTTTCACCCCTCCACCATTCTTCACTACCAAACGCCACGTTCATCGATACGAAAAACGAATTGTCAGGGGCAATAACCGGCCCAAACGAATACTCATGGTAGTGTGTGGACAAAGGCCATGCATAAATAGTTTCATATTCATCAGCGATTCTATCACCGTTGGTATCTGTCAATTTGGTCAACTCACCACGCTGGGTGGTATAAAGTGATCCGTTTTTGTAGGACAAACCCAGAGGCTCATGCAATCCTGATGCAAACAACCGGAAGTTTGGCTTGGTACCACCCTCCATCCTTGGGTTTTCCACGATCCACACATCTCCCCTTCTGGTACTCATGGCCACACTACCATCCTGCAAAACCAATACACCGCCACCTTCGAGCTGTACACCTTCTGGTGCAGCTATTTTAGTCAACTTGTAATAATCGGATTCACTACCTGTTTTTTGGGCTACTACCGACTGCACCATTACCAGCATAGCAAGCAATGGTATATATATATTCTTTAATCTATTCATGATCCTTACCATATAATTTCATACTTAATACTTGAACCGCTCACTGCCACAACCAGCTCCTGAACACCATTCACTGTCCTGATCTGTGCCTGCTGGCCAGACAACACATTGACGTAGTATTGTTGGTCGTTGATGGCAAAAGAACCATCGCTCATTTTGCGGATATAGCCTTCGGCCAATTTGTAGTACCATCCAGCCGGGCTGGATTGTGACAGGGTAATTTCGTGTATCAGGTAAGTCCCTGTTGGGTCTGGCTGAACCCGGTTTTCTACCTCCACTCCTTTGTATTCGTGTTTGAACACAGGAGCACCTGTGGATTCATCAATGGCATAGCCTTTTGGTTTAAAATCCGAAAAGTCGGCCTTGTCAGGAAAAGGGCTGTTTGGTGAGGCAAGCTGCACCAGTGGTTGGTTTAAGAAAGTCCACTGCACCGCCCCTCTGGGTACAAATGTGGCATTGCCCCTGTTGTGCCACATGGGGGTAGCATCAATGAAATCTCCCCTCCATACACCTATCACATTGGCTGCATTCAGGTCATAGATATAGTGCACCCCGTCAGGGCTTCCTACACCGATGGTATGGGAAAGCTTTTCCCCGGTTTTTTCGAAAGTAACAAAACCCCGGTGTAATTTGGGCTGTGCTGCTACATCCACCAGTATGGGCGAAACCCCGGATGGAGTGTCCGGAAATGAATTGAAGTGGTGGAAAGATACCGGATTGGTATCATCTCCCTTTATAAAAAACCCAAGCCTTGGTCCTCTCCATCCTGCAGACTTGTAGTTGTATATGGTAAAAGGATGGGTACCTGAAGATAGGTTCACCTTCTCGTTCAGCATACCCTGTGCACCGGAAGACAGGTTTTCTACCACCGTCTTGTTGTCAACGACTAATCGTGCACCACCGGTATATCCCACAGACAGCAGATATTCCGCTGATTCCGGGATATTCAGAACCCCGGTATAAACGATGGCATAATTGTCTTCTTCGCCCGTTGCGCTCACATCGATCAGTTTGGCACTACCGGAAGCCACGGCTGGCTGTCCTTCAAACTCTTCAATACCCTTGTATTCTCCAAGGTAGGTTTTGTAACTAAGACCGGAAATTTTGGCATTCAGGTCTTTCAATGCTTTGTATTTAAAATTTCTAATGGCTACCGGGCCATGGTCCCCCTGTATCATGATAGGCCCCATGGCCACCTCGTTGTTGGCTATTGGCCCACCTGTTGGCAGGGCAACATCTACATTGGTATGTATCCTTACGCCATTTAGTTCTACGTAAACAAAGCGGGCATTTTTAATTTTGTTGCCAGAACGGTCGAAAACAGGTGCCTGAAAATGCAACTTCAGGTTTTGCCACAGTCCAGGTGCTTTGGATGCGTTTGAGGCAGGCGGTATGCCTACCAATATTTTTCCAGGTTCTTTTTCCCAGTTGCGGTAGATACCCCCAATGTCCGAGTATTTGGGATTTTTGCTTCCCCAGCTATCAAAAAGCTGAAGTTCGTACCGACCCTGTAGGTAAATCCCTGAATTGGATCCTTTAGGCAACATCACGTCCAGTTCCAATTCGATATCGCCATGTTCGAAATTGGTAATGATGTGGTCCTTTTTCTGGTCATCGTTGATGTTGAGCAAAATGCCCGTTCCGGATGTGAAATCAACTGCCTTGGGTGTTTCTTCCACTTCTTTCTTTTTCTTCTTTTTTTTCTTAGACTCCTCAGGGGCAGGTTTGTGGTGCACATCGACGTTTCTGTTCATCGACACGTCACCGACTATTTGCCAGTTTCCGGCCTGGGATTTGAAGTCATCCAGGTTTTCCAGCGACAGCTGGGTTTGGGCCATTACACCATAACTGGAAGCAATAATGGCCACAATTAAAAGTACTCTCATGTAGTTTGCGTTTATAAAGTTTAATTTAAAGTGATTCAAGACGATGCAAATTAATTTATCCCACTGCCTGGGCAATGGAAATATTAGTCATTTGATTGGATTTATTAGAATGAGGGCGTATGCCCGTGGAAATTATGCTAAAGCAGTGAGCCGCGTTATCTCCCTGAAATGAATACGCTTTGTCTTCCTCACCACGGAGGCTATTGTGCTTGCGTTTCTGCTGGTAAATATTTAATGAAGGCGTATTAATCTTTTCTTTCTTTTTCGGGTAGCCCACTATCACATTATTCTTATTTTGCTAAAGAAACCAACCATACATACCGGAAAGAATTTCTGCTAAAAACTCCCACTTTAGCGAAATTCGTGCCAAACCCAGCCCATTGAAGGCCTGATATTACTGATAAATGTCAACTTTTCAACTTGCTCCACACCAAACTGGCAGCACCAATTATCGGGGCGCCCTGGCTGCCAAGTTCAGAGGGCAATACCTGCACCTTGTCTTTGTATATTTTCATCAGGTTTTTTTCCATATACCTGATGGTAGGTTTGAAAATATGATCGCCGGCCTGTGATAGTCCTCCAAAAAGAAAAATAGCCTCAGGGTTGAATATAGTAACCATGTCGGCGAGTTTCGCCCCCAGTACCTTGCCGGTATATCTGAAAGCTTCTATGGCAATCTTGTCTCCATTGTCTGCTGCCTGGGATATTTCTTTAGTAGTGAGTTCGTTGAAGGTCACACCCCTGAATACGCTATCTTCGTGGCTATCTACCAGCAACTTGAAAATGGTCCTGTTGATGCCCGTGGCAGATACATAGGTCTCCAGACAACCCTTTTTTCCACATTTGCACGACCTTCCACGTCCATACTTGACAGCAATGTGCCCCATCTCCCCAGCCAGGGCATCATGCCCAATTACCAACTGCCCATTAGAGACAAAACCACTCCCGAGCCCCGTACCGAGGGTTACCATAATGAAATCCTTCATTTTCTTTGCTCCACCAAAAACGTGTTCCCCAACGGCTGCTGCATTGGCATCATTGCTCACTACTGTAGGCACCCCGAATTTTTCTGTAAGCGAATCGGATATGGGCAATACGCCTTTCCAGGGCAGGTTGGGCGCATAGGATACCGTGCCGGTGAAATAATTGCCATTTGGCGCCCCAACACCTATGCCTATCAACTCATGATCGGCGAGATGGCCCGCCATGGTAGTCTTGATTTTGGTACTTAGCGCATCAATGTATTCATCAAATTTCTTGTAGTCGGCAGTATCTATTTTGTCGTGGAAGAGCACCTTTCCTTCCATATTCACCAAACCAAATTTGGTACCCGTCCCTCCTATATCTATTCCTATCGTTACTTTTTGCATTGATTGTTGTGTTCAGGTTTTATCTTTTAACAAAGTAGCAATAGCATTTTGTTAAAACTTCAAAAGTAAAAAACACCTGTCAGATGGTAATGAAAAACCCCAAATGAATTTCAAAAATCCACCCGGGGTTCATATTTGACTTCAAAAGATCCTATTTCAATTTAAAATAAACGCTTAATCCAACTTCAGTTTGGCCAGTATTTTAAATAAACTAATGGTACCTACTATGGCCACCATCAGCAATACCAATCCCTGAAGGATATTGCCATAAACAAGCCCACCAATACCAAACAATGAAGCGTAAATCGTGATACAGCCTATGAAAACCAGCAGTATCTGCTGAGGCATTTGCCAGCCAATGCCATCCCCGTCATCACATGGTTCCCCATCTGCTTTTGCCTCCTCTACCACCTTTTTCCAACCCGGGCCGCCTGGCTTGGTCAGTTTGTAAAAGCTCCTCAAAATCGCCTTGTCTTCCGGGCCTGTTGCCAGGGTAGCAACTAGCCAGGCTATGGTCACCACCACTATTGTAATTAACAACTTGACGGTGAATCCATTCAATATATCTGTAGCTACGGTTGCGTCATCCACAAACAATACCAGATATACTGCCATGACAGTGGCAACAACCATGGTAACAATCTCTGTGATCGCATTGATCCTGTACCAGTACCACCTCAGCATGTAAACAGCTCCTGATCCAGCACCGGTTAACAGTAAAATATTAAAAGCTTCTGTGGCATTGTCGAGCACAGTAAGAGACAAAGCACCAGCCAATATCATCAGCACAACGGTAGTGATACGACCCATGGCCACCATTTGCTTATCTGTAGCATCCGGTTTGAGGAACCTCTTATAAAAATCATTGACTACATAAGAAGAGCCCCAGTTGAGGTGGGTGCCAATAGTGGACATATATGCAGCAATAATGGATGCCACCACAAGCCCCAACCAACCAGTGCCCAGTTTTGTAAGCATTGCCGGATATGCAATATCATCCTTGAGGTAAACAGGGTCTATACCTGGAAACTCCTTTTGAATGGAAGCCAAATCAGGATAAATAACAAGGGAAGCCAACGCCACAATAATCCAAGGCCATGGACGCAGGGCATAATGGGCAAAGTTGAAAAGCAGGGTCGCTCCTACTGCATTTTTTTCATTTTTGGCAGAAAGCATCCTTTGGGCAATGTAGCCTCCTCCACCAGGCTCAGCACCGGGATACCACACAGCCCACCATTGTACAGCCAGGGGTATAATGAACATCGGCACCAAAACCGACATATCTGTGAGGTCTGGCAAAACACCCAATTTGTCCTGAATGGCAGGGTTGGCGATCAATTCTGCAAGGCCTCCCACTTCTGGCTGGCTCACAGCTACATAGGCTGCATACACAGCCCCAAACATGGCAATGCCATACTGGAAGAAGTCGGCCCATACCACGCCTTTTATTCCGCCTAGTGCTGAGTAAATCACCACAACGATGGATGCTCCTACGACCACAACCCAAGGCTCGAGTCCCAACATCACCCCGCCAATTTTAATGGCAGCCAAGGTCACTGAACCCATAATGAGGCAATTGAAGAATATGCCCAGGTAAAGCGACCTGAACCCCCTTAAAAACGAAGCAAGTTTGCCCCCATATCGGATTTCATAAAACTCAAGGTCGGTATTGACATTGGACTTTCTCCATAGTTTGGCATAGATGAATACGGTGGTCATACCGGTGATAAGAAACGCCCACCAGGCCCAGTTTTTTGATACACCGTTTTCACGAACAAAGCCTGTAACCAGGTTTGGGGTATCAGCCGAAAATGTACAGGCCACCATAGAAATACCAAGTAGCCACCATGGCATACCGCGCCCTCCCAGGAAAAATTCTTCGGAACTCTTACCCGCAGTACGTGAAGCCATCCAGCCTATTCCAAGTACAATGATGAAAAAGACCCCAATAATTGCCCAGTCAATGGTTTGTAATAGCATTTGGTTTAATTTTTAGTTGTTTAATAGTTTGTGAAAATTCTTTTCTTTGAAAAAAAGCGGAAGATAAATAAAATTTCAGTGCACTGAACTAGTAATTGCTTATAATGTTCACGTAAACACCCACCAGATTTTAAACCCTGGTGATGAGATCACATTGGTATCACATAAAGAAACGGGGATAAAAGGCCATACAAACCTCTCGGACAGCCCGGGTTTGAGCCTCAATGTAAAATTACGGACATGTATCAAAACCGATAGCGCCGAAATGCCTCTATGGCTTCATATTCGGGCAACCCGATCTGGTCGTACATCTTTGCTGTGGCCCTGTTGCGGTCTTCAGACCTCTGCCAAAACTCCCTACTGTCTTCTCCCTGGAACACTACTCCGTCTTTTTGTGATTGGTGCCTGAATATGGCCTGCCTTTTTCGCATCAGTTCTTCTGGGCTAATCGGCACAGCCATTTCTATTTCGTCAAGTGGGTACTCATGCCATGCCCCCCTGTACAACCAAACCCAGCAGTCTTTCATGAAGGATTCTTTTTTGATCTCGTCAATAGCAGCGAATATAGCATTGAGGCAAACTTCGTGCGTACCATGGGGGTCGGCAAGGTCACCAGCAGCATATATTTGATGCGGCTTCACCTCCTCTATTAATTCGCGGACAATCTTGATGTCTTTGGTACCCAACGGGGATTTTTCTATTTTGCCTGTTTCATAGAATGGCATGTCCAGGTAATGAACCTGGTTGTCGGGCAAACCATAATACCTACAGGCACTGATGGCTTCCCCCCGTCTGATCAGTGCCTTGACTTTCCTTACGCCTACTGGCGCTACTTCTCCGTTGTTGTTGCTGATTGCTTTTATCAGCTTGTCAAAATCTTTTTTATCACCTCCCTGGCTCACATAGTCATACAATTCCCTGGCAAATTCAGCAAACCTGAGTGCCTCGTGATCCGCCACTGCTATATTGCCAGAGGTCTGATAAGCCACGTGGACTTCATGTCCCTGCTCTACCAGGCGCAGAAATGTCCCCCCCATGGAGATAACATCGTCATCGGGGTGTGGGCTGAATAGAATGACTCTTTTTTTAGCAGGAAGTGCACGTTCCGGCCTTTGTGAATCGTCAGCATTGGGTTTGCCGCCAGGCCAGCCTGTAATGGTATGTTGAAAGTGGTTGAATAGGCTTATGTTGATGTCATAGGCCCCTCCTTCGCGCAACAGCTCTGACATACTGTTGTCATTATAGTCACGATCAGTCAATTTGAGGATGGGCTTTCCGAGTTTTTGACTGAGCCAGACCACAGCCTTCCTGGCCAGTTCGTCGGTCCACTCACAGTCTCCAACGAGCCACGGTGTTTTATACCGGGTAAGGCTGGTTGCGGCATATTCATCCATGATGAATGACACATCGCCATGCTGCTGAAGAAATGTCGCCGGTACATCGGGAGAAACCCTTCCCTCAACTGTTTTCGCTACTATTTCGGCTTTTTTAGGCCCCCAGGCCAATATGATAATGCGTTCAGCCTTCATGATGGTACCTACCCCCATCGTGATGGCTTTGCGGGGCACTTCGCTCATTTGGTTGAAGGCATAGGCATTGTCTTCCCGCGTGAGGTAATCGAGGGTAATCAGCCTTGTGGTAGAATTCAACTTTGAACCTGGCTCGTTGAACCCAATGTGGCCTGTACGCCCAATGCCTAGCAGTTGAAAATCCAGCCCGCCATACGACTCGATTTTTTCCTCGTACTGGATACAATACTCCGAAATACCTTCGAAAGGAATAGTTCCATCAGGAATATGGATGTTGCCTGGCAGGATATCTACATGGTCGAAAAGGTGATGGTGCATGAAATAGTTGTAGCTCTGTACGGCCTCACCTCCCAGGCCATAGTACTCATCCAAATTGAATGAAACCACATTTTTGAAACTCAGCCCTTCTTCTTTGTGCTGGCGGACCAGCTCTGTATATACTTTTATAGGGGATGAACCTGTAGCCAAACCCAAAATACACTTTTCGTTCTTGCCACTTTTATACTTGATCAATGCGGCTATCTCATCAGCAACAATTTTTGATGCCCGGTCTGAATTGGGAAGTACCTCGGTGTGTATTTTTTCATACTTGGTAGCCTCCAGGGCACTCCATTCTTTTTTGCTCAACCTGTTAGTTGATCCTTGGATTTCTGCGGTTTGGTTCATTTTCTTCATTTTTTAGGTACAGCTACAGCCTTTTTTCAGCTTTCTTTTCTCAGGAAAATTACCAAGCCGTTACCTGAATTGGCAGGGAGGGGCATGTAATTTATCTTCCTTCAAATCTACATAAAGATAAAAAATAAATGCGCTTTTTGCGCATTGTGCAGCTGCACTCTTTAAGATAGCACCTTGTTGATGTCTGACAATTTGTAACCGGGCTGAATATGGTAAGTATTTATACCTAATTTCCCTGCTGCTTCAATGTTTTCCAGCGAGTCATCTACAAATAGTGTTTCGACAGCTTTAAGGCCTGATTGATTGAGTACATTGAGAAAGGCCTCATTATCCGGTTTTCTAAGACCTTCACCATGTGAGTAATATACCCGCTCGAAAAGATCGTGAAAGGAAAAGCCAAACCGGTGTTTAAAATATGGTTCGAAGCGCAGCTGATGGATATGGTTGGTATTGCTGAGCAAAAACACCCGATATTTTTTCTTCAGGTCTAAAATATAATCCACCCTGTCTTTGGGAATATCCAGCAACATACCTGTCCATGCTTCGTCAATCTCATCATCCGTAACCGTTTGATTAGTCAGTTTCTTAATGGCGTCCCTGAATTGCTGATCAGTCACAGCCCCTGTTTCATGGAGGTTAAACACTGGATCGCGATATCGGGTACCATTGCTATTTGCCAGTTGCTTTATTCCCATACGCTCAAATGCCCGGAGGGAAGCGGATATATCCAGGTTTAAAATAACCCCGCCAAAATCAAAAATTATGTTTTTCATATTGTCCTTTTTATTTTTCGGCTACATACTGGTTTGGTGCTTTTGGCTCTCCATTTGGCTATTATTTTACCAGCCTTAAAACCCCAAATGACGAGGGGATATGAAAGTTTGGTGTGGTGGAATCAGGTATTATCCAGCTGATCCACTTCACTCCTATTCCTGTCCCTTTCACTGCAACATATTCGCCCCTGTACAGACCGGCATGCAGCACACCATCTGTCAACACTCCCAATGCCTTGAGTGAGGCCAAACTAATTTTTCCCTCGACTGTATATCCTTTTTCATCCATTGAGGATTGGATGACAAGGTGGCCTTCTGGCCAATCCCATGTACGATCAATTCCATTTTTCTTGTCAAATATGGCTTTCGAATCGAAAAGCCTCCCGTCTGCATCCATTTCGAGGGAATAATAAGGTTGAGAATTGTCGGGGTTTTTTGTAAAAATCTCCACCCTATCAGACCCAACCGCCTGATCCTCTTCGTCAAGGGACGCATCATCAACCAAATGAATAAACCCATCTTCCACCTGAAAAAGGAAATAGAAATATTCGTTGTTCCACAAACCCCTAAACCTGGTGGCAGGAGCCTGTTCATCCTGCCAGGGATATACAAAATCAGTCAGTACTGTCGCCTTGTCCCAAGCTGTGTCATTATCCGTCCCATCTACCTGCACCTCAGCACCTGCTATATATTTTACCCAATAATCTTGTTGGGCCAGCACCACATTCAAGCTACTCAACAAAAATAAAATCAAACAACAGATGAGGTTTCTTTTCATGCTTCTATCTTCAAACTTCATGTGAATTTCAATGTTTATGCAGGTGTTCTTTTCTAAAGGACAATGCTGCCATCCCTACAGGTTCTACCGTTTGGGAGTTTTCTGAAATTCTAAAGAGCTGGTTTGTCGGGATATTGTAAAAAACCGACCGATTGCGCTCGCGGTTAGGCCATTCAATAGTCAAAGTATCTACACGGGCGGCCTTGCCTAATCCTATTTCAGCCATCAGGCTATTGCCTCCAAAACTGGCACCAGACCCTACTTTATGGTAGATTTTTCTAGGTTCACCTTCATCAGTTATCGATACTACTACCTTTGCTCCTATGGCCTTTCTGTTGCTCTTCCCCCCTTCCAGCACCAGGTTTATCCAGTTGTTTTGGTTTCCTATTGGGTTTTCGAACAACACATTTTGATAGTTGTCACCTTCATAAGCACCGCCTATCACTGCATAAATATCCTGGTCACCATCCATATCCAAATCCCCAAACCCTATGGCATGGCCTTTTTGTATATGGCCAAAACCTCCACCAAATGTCACATCCTGAAACTTCTTCCCCTCATCATTTCTATACATCTTATTGGGTACTATGGACAGAAAACTGGGGTCTCCGGTTGCCAGGTAAAAATCGAGGTACCCGTCATTGTCCAGGTCTCCAAAATTGCAACCCATGGTGGTGACCGGCTCAGTCAATCCCATCTCGGGGGCTACATTTTCGAAAGATCCATTGCCCAGGTTTTTATAGAGCCTGGGCCTTCGGGCCACCAGCCTATGGTCTTCGAAATTTTTGATGTTGGCCATGAGCATGTTGGTAGGTGAAATATTTTCCGAAGAGTAACCCGACACGAAAATATCCTCCAGACCATCGTTGTTGTAATCAAATATCCAGGTAGAAAAACTATTGACCGGTTCTGCAACACCAATACTGTCGGGCATCAATTGAAAAGCACATTGGTTTTCATTCGATGTATTGATATAAAGCAGATTGTTTCCCTGAAAATTAGACAGATAAAGATCAGGGTATCCGTCATTGTTCAGGTCCCCGGAATCCACTCCTTTAAAAAAGCCCGTTTGTGTGATACCTGCCTCCCTGGCGATATCAATAAATGAGCCATCACCCTTGCTGATAAAAAGCTCGCAGGTATTTTCCCCGTTTGGAGTAGATTCATTGGCCACAAACAAATCCAGCCAACCATCCAAATTAAAGTCTGACCAGATAGCAGTTTGGGTAGGCTTCAACGAATACAATCCCTCTTCTATCGTGACATCAGTGAAAGTGCCGTCTCCATTGTTTCTGATCAGTGAATTTGGTATTTTACCATAGTTTTCCAACCAGGCTCCCCTCAATATGAGGAAATCCAAATGCCCGTCATTATTGTAATCTGCCTGTTTCAGGTTCAGCCCTCCGGTAACCCCTACCAACCCGGAAAAGGCGGTTTTGTCCTTGAAGCCTCCCTTTGTATCATTTTCAAAATACCTGATCTGATGGTCATGCTTCCAGGAAGACACCATCAAGTCCAGATAACCATCATTATTGAAATCATCCATGCAAATACCTCCTGAAAGCTCGTTCACATCCACCCCCAAATCCATGGCAACATCGGGGAACCTGGGAAAATCATGCGGTTCAAAATAGCTTTCCGGAATAAGAAATTCTTCAGGCACATTATCAGGGTATCCACCCAATGTCATATAAGCAATATTTAAGAGGTATTGCATTTCATAGTCAAATGGATTGGCCTCAAGGAGGTCTTCCAGATGCCCTATGGCTTTGCGGGAACTTTCTTCGTTTATATGTTGTGCTTTTTTCGAAACCGGGATGATGCAGGATTCATTGTTGTGGTTGTTGATACAATTTTCCAGTTCGGCTTTTCTCAAATAGCTGATGGCTAAGTGCGTTTTAAATTCTGCAATGGCCTTGTCTTGGTTTGGAATGGGTTTTTCCTGATAGAAACTATGGAAATTTTCGAATATATCAATGGCTTTGTCCAGATCACCAGCCCTGAGGAGCTCTACCGCATAGTCATATAAGACCAAATTACGTTGTGCCCCAATTTCCAGTTCATCTAGTCTTTCCTGGATTTTAGCCGCCCTTTTAGTATTTAAAATATATCCAACTTTTTCCGGGTCTATGGCCGCATACGCCTCGCTTACCATTCGGATCATTTTCAGGGTAGGTTCGTCAGGCTTTACTTTAGCCTCATACGCTTTCACGTTGTATGCTGGGTATTCGGGTGACCTGCACGCATTGATAAAAATCAATAAAAAAGGGACAATTACCGAAAAAAAATTCATTCCTGTATTCCTATTTAGCTGTTTGAAAAAATGGCAACATCTTTTAAATCCCACCGAGTGGAATACCGTATTCGGTAGCCTGGAGGTAGTCGTCATTATTGGCCACCAGGATCACTTCCCTGGCACCCACTTTTATAACCTTCATGTCTTTCACATCATTGGGTGTAAAAAAACCACTTTCATTGGTAGCAACCGGGGAGAAATTGCCTTTGCCATCCCCTTTCAAAAGCAATCCTGTACCCGCATCGTTTCGTGGAGTCTCAATTTCAGCCGGATACAAGTTGCCTGATACCAGCAAATCTTTGTGCCCATCCCCATCATAGTCATTAATGAGGACACTGTTGATTGAGGAAGCTTGTGCCAGGGAAGGCAAATTCCTTATTTGGAAACCATGGTCTCCCAGGTTTTCGATATAGGCAGAAGCGAACGTCTTTGCTTTTAAATTGAGGGCAGTATTCAGAGCTGCACCATAAACGTCCTGGAGGTTCGATTCCCCGAATTTTGCGTAGGTTTTGAACTTCTCACCAATCGAAGGTATTTGCTGTGTAGAACACGACTTGCCCCTCACCGGGAAAGCCTCACCATGTTCATAATAACTTAGGACTATATCCAAACTCCCATTTTCATCAAAATCATAGCTATACACCTCAAAAGGCTCGTGCATTGAGGCCTTATATTTGTAATTGAGGCCAAGGTTGCCTACCACAATATCCTGGTCCCCATCCTGATCTATATCATCGGCCTTGACTGAATAGTACCACCCTTCGGAATCCTCCAAACCATCCATAATTTGCTTTTCGAATTGACCATCTGCACGCTGAACAAATATGGTAACCGGCATCCATTCCCCGACTACCACTATATCATCCAGCCCATCATTGTTGTAGTCCAACCAATCGGCAGCCGTCACCATTCCCAGTTCGTAGAGCCCGGGGGCCTTTTCCATGGATACATCAACAAATTTTCCACCTTGGTTTTCCAGCAAATGGCTGTTCGCGGCACGTGGGTATTTTCCAGGCACCAGCCTGCCTCCAATGAATAGGTCAACATCACCATCTTGGTCGAAATCTTGGGGAATTGCGCATGACCCACTCGTAAAATAACTTGGCAATAAACTTGAACTTTTTTGAAAATCGCCTTTTCCGTTGTTGAGGTAGAGCCTATCCTGCAATTGAGGATCACCAAGATCAAATTCGTTTCCCCCACTCACCACAAACAAATCCAAATCACTATCCCCGTCTATATCGAGGAATGCCACTCCCATGTCTTCGCTGGCTTTGTCCTGCACCCAGGCTCCTTTTTCAACCTTGTCAAACTTATCCCTGTCGTTTTGCACAAAGAGTGCTCCCGGATACCCTGCAGCTCCCCCCATGAAAAAGTCTTCCCTTCCATCACCATTTACATCACCAACACCGATGCTTGGTCCAAACTGGGACATTTTGTGTGGCAACAGTATTTCCCTTAAATAATCATCAAATTCATTTTCCTTGTGAGCTACATCGCTCAGGTTCAATGATGCTATTGCATCTTTGAATTTCTGATTGCCCTCAGGCGGGGCTGTTTCAACTCCATTGTCAGATTTGAAAACCTCGTGCACCTGATTGGTAGCGACATTTTTAATGGTGGTCTGTGCCCCATCCTGCCATTTTACAACCACTTTTTCTATTTTCGTCAGTTTACCAACACCGAAATGCACAATGTCCTCACTTTTCGACATGTAACCACGTGCATTTGACACCTCAAATATTTGCCATATTTTATCCCCCCTATACAGGATCACTTTGGTTCCATAGATGTGTTGGTTTTGAGCAGGCTTGAGTTTGAAGCGCAAAAAATTACCAAGGCCTTTCTCCACAGCATTGTTCTTATACAAGAGGGCATTGTCATCTATATTGTTGATGATCAAATCCAAATCCCCATCCAGATCAAAGTCAGCGTATGCCGCTCCATTCGAGAGTGTTGGTAGTTCCACTCCCCACTCTTCTATTTTATTGCTAAAAGTATAATCTCCATTGTTTTGATAAATGTAGTTGGGTAGTTTGTCGGTAGGGGCCAGTTTCGCAAAATCCATCACATCTATCATCTTGCTTGGATCCAAGCCTCTTTTTTGGGCAACCTGCCTAATACTATCCAACTTTCTATCATACAAATCTGTCAGGTCACTCAAGCGGTTGTTGCTTTTCACCCCATTGGTCACGAATAAATCTTTGTGGCCGTCATTGTCAAAGTCTATAAACAATGGCGCCCAACTCCAATCGGTGCTCGTTACCCCGGCCAGTTGGGCCAGATCGCTAAATGTCCCATTGCCATTGTTTCTTTGTAAAGTGTTGAACATGTACTGGTAGTGTTTTCCTTCATTCACTTGTCGCCAAAAATCCTGGGGTTTCATTGCCCCCATGTGGGTCTTGATCCTTTTGTGGTCCTCCGCCATCATGTCCACCACTATTATGTCCAGATGGCCATCATTGTCATAATCGGCTATGTCACTACCCATGCTGAAATTTGAAATGTGTTTTGCCGCACTGAATATGGCATCTTTGAAAGTACCATCCTTTTGATTGATGTATAAATGGTCGGGTACGTCAAAATCATTGGTGACATACAGGTCCACCCAACCGTCATTGTTCAAATCCCCGGCGCTGACTGACAATCCAAAAGCAAAATTCCTGGTATTACTTTCGTCGGTTACATCTACAAATTTTCCAGAGCCCAGGTTCTTGTAAAGCTTGTCGCTAAACAGCCTATTTGAAGCCATTGACAGGTTCAGTTGTCCCCCTTTACCCGGCAAACTTGGAGGTTGGTTTACCAGGTACATATCAATCAGGTTGTCTTTGTTGAAATCGAAAAACAAGGCCTGTACCGAAAACCCCTGATCCGCCAGGCCGTATTTTTTGGCCTGTTCGGTAAAAGTGAGATCACCATTGTTGATGTATAACTGGTTGGCACTTTTTTCATCTTCCAGGTAAACGTTTCTACACACGTAAATATCCTCATCACCATCGGCATCAATATCCACAAAGGTCACTCCAGCTGACCAGTCCTTGTCTTCACTTATACCCGCTTTTCTGGAAATATCTTCAAATTCAAAATTCCCTTTATTTAAGAACAGTTTATCGCTCACTTGATTACCTGTAAAAAAGACATCAGGCAACCCGTCATTGTTTACATCGCCCACGGCCACACCGGCACCTGATATAAACTCGGCATTGATCATGTGGTTGTTCTTTTTAGTTTGCTCTACACTGTTGACAAACTTTAAATTGGAATGGCTTGCAGGTACTGCGGTCAGAAGTTTATCGGATTTCTGAATTAAACCCACATTGACCTCCGGGGCTGAACATGACAAAATAGTGCCCACAAAAAAGACGATATGCCAGCTAAGAAAATTATTCATACGAAATAAATTCAAGATAACCTTTACCCTATACTACTTTCGTTTTTTTTTATGTTTTTTAAAATTACAGAATCAATACATTGGCGTAATTCGGGAAGTTGTTAAGTCAGTGATCAAAAAAAGGGTTGTTCAAAAAAACACTCTTTTTGAACAACCCAAATTGCATTTAGAACCGGAATATTAAGGGAAGTTTGGCCCTCCTGTATCCCACCAAAGGCGGGTACCTATTTCGTCCGGTCCTCCAAGTTTAGTTGTAGCATCGGCTACTCCTGCTGTATTGTTGTTGCGTTCAGCATTTACAAACGGCAGCCTTCTCAGGAAATCCGTTGTTTTGCCATTGGCATCTTTGGCTATCACACCCCAATCGGCGTTGCTGTCATTCTTATAGTTGAATGGCAACTTAGGATAACCAGTCCTCCTATGATCCACCCATATTTCTATGGTATTCATATAGGCTGCAATCCACTTCTGGGTCATTATTTTCTCCAGTTTCAGTTCATTGTCAGCTGCGTCATCCCATTTAACGGTTACGGTCATGCGGCTTACAAAATCATTGACATCACCTTCCGCTTTGGGATCGTTGTAGTCAATCGGGGTTTTGGTGTCGTCAGCAAGATAATCCGCTGCACCAGCAGCTCCCCATTCAGCAAAGGAATCCTTTATACCTTGTTCGTAATGCTCTTGCGCCGAACCTGCACCTGCCCAGCCCCTCAATGCAGCCTCTGCTAGCAGGAAATGAACCTCAGCGGACATAAAACAACGACGGAAGCCATCACTGGTGGTGGGATTAAAGTCTGAACTTATATTGGAAAAAGTGAGACGATCATCTTTAGCTACTAACAATGCTCCGTTCCTTATTCCTTTGTAAGGATAATTAGGATGGTCAGGGTACAAAGTGTTATCAGTAGCGGGATCAAAGTATTTAGAAATCCTACCATCTTCGTATCCTACCAAAACCGACTCCATCGTAGCACTCATGCGTGTATCGCCCCATCCAAAGCTGATTCTAGCAGGAGGAAAAAACCCAGCATAGAGTTTTATTTTGAAATCGTCTCCAGCCGTCATTATTAAGCCTCCTGCAGCAGCTATCGCCTTCTCCCCCTGGGTTTTGGCCAGTGCTGGGGCTACTTTGGAAATACGCATCGCCAACCTTAACCTCAAGCTGTTGGCAAATTTGATCCATTTGGGGATGTCCCCTCCGTAACTGGCATCAAAAGCACTCATTCCACCAAAATCAGAATTGGCAGTAAAAGTGGCCACAATATCATCGAGCTCGGCAAACCAAGTATTGTACAAGGTTTCTTCACTGTCATAATTAATGGTATTCTCCAAAGAACCATAATCGGTATAAATGATCGGGCCATGATACGCTGACAACCTTGAAGCCGACAGTATCCTTAGTAATCTCGCCCAGGCCACAAAAACATCGTTTCCTTCAGCCTCAGCAATTTCTATCACCCTTCTACTTGGAGAAAATACGCTATTGTAGCATCGGTTCCAATAGGTGTTCCATCTGATATAATAGGTAGTATTGTTTATTCCTCCTACGAAAGGAGTCGGGGTACCTAAGTGACGGGCCCAGGAATCGTGGGCGAGGTTGTGCTCAATTTGATCACCAAAAATATTGCCCAACATGGTCGGGAAAAATGCCCCAACATGGTTGTTATCCTGCCTCAAAGATTCATCAGAAATTTGATATGGATTTGTGTTAGTCTCCAAAAAATCGTCAGTACATCCGCTAAATAGAAATGCAAGGACAGTTGTATATATAAATATATTCTTTTTCATATCCCTTTAATTAAAAGCTTATGTTGATATTAAAACCAATAGTCCTTGTAGCAGGCACATTGAAATTGTCCAATGACTGGCTATTCCTATTGGTGCTCATGGCCAATTCCGGATCGAATGGCGCGTCAATGTATAAGAACAGTAAATTTTGTCCCACAATTGAAAAGGAAACCGGCAGGTTAAGACTGGTCAGTTTGGTATTATAGGACAGAGCGAGTTGGGTTATTCTTACACTTGTTCTGCTGTACACATAAGGTTCCATGATGCCATTTCTGCCACCAATGGTGCGGTAGTAGTCTTCCGGGTCAATTTGGGTGACGGTAGCACCATCCCGTACTGCGTTGATAGCTGTGAACCCCTGGTCCCTGTCATCTGCAGTCCTTTTTGATACTCCAGCTTCATCAAGCATGGCTTCAGTTTTACTTACTGCCTTTCCTCCAAATTTACCGTTCACGATAAAGTTCAATGAGAAATTTTTATAGTCCAGGGAGTTGGTCCAGCCTAAACTCCACACTGGGTTCAAATTTCCCCTATAATTCTTTTCATGCTCATTTGAAGCTGTTCTCAAAGGTGTACCGGTATCGGTATCTAGTAAAATCCTTCCCTGATCATCCCTTTGAAAACTCAGGGTGTAAATATCCCCAATGGAACCACCTGCCCTAAATTGTGCTATATAACCTTCAGAACTTCCTGTACTGAGGAAGTTTTCCTCATTGTTAGGGTCTGCTGAAATCACTTTGTTCACATTCTTGGAAAAGTTAATGGCAGTTTTCCACTTAAAATTAGAAGTGAAAATTGGTGTTCCATCCACTATGATTTCAATGCCTTTGTTGTTAATCTCCCCGATATTTATCCAACGAGAGTTATAGCCACTACCGGCCAACGCAGCAACAGACAAGAATTGGTCCTTACTGGTAATGTTGTAATAGGTGAAGTCAAAACCAATCCTATCGTCGAGGAACCGCCAGTTTGTTCCAAACTCCCTGGTTGTAATGATTTCAGGCTTCAAATTCTCTCCTGGTTGTACCGTATTACGTGTAACTCCTCCGGAGGCCGCCACACTATTGGATGGAGTAATGAAATTATAAGGAACCTCATTTCCTACACGGTTCAACGACACCCTAAACTTAGCAAAAGTAATAGGCTCTGGCATGCTAAAGATTTGACTTAGAATACCAGAAAAACCTACAGATGGATAAAAATAAGACTCATTGCCCGTACCAGCCAATGAAGACGCCCAGTCATTCCTACCAGCAAAATCGATATAGAACATGTCCCTGAACCCAAGAGTGGTATTGACAAAAACCGCCTGTTTGATCAATTCACTGGAAATAGTAGAATTTACCTGTACAATTTGTGGAAGGTTTTGGAAATAATATTCATTGGCATATAACAACCCATTGGTGCCGGTATTGACACTTACCCCTTTGCCAAAAGTCGTCTTTTGGTAGCTTGATCCTGCTATTACACCTAGGCTGAAATCACCGAAATTGTCATTGTATTTCAATATGGCATCCGTATATGCCAGTTCATCGGTGAATTTGCTGTAATCCCATCTTCCATTGGGATGAATGTTTGTGGTGTTACCACCTGACGCATATTGTGTTTCGTTTAATTTATCTGCAAAATCAATGTTTCCCCTTAATGCAATGCTCAACTTGTCAGATAGTTGGTAATCTAAATTGAGGCTACTGATCACCCGTTTTGTTTGGTTCACACTTGGCTGTCCTTCAAGTATAAACCATGGGTTGGACTGGTGGTGGTCAACCACAAACCAGTTCATTACTTCCACATTTCTGTCAGGATCGTTCACAGTAGGGTTATCTTTGAAAACCCTATAGTCCCTTTCCCTTGGAAATCTATACAGTCCTGTAAGGGCATTTAAATAATATCCTGCAGCAGGTCTGTTTTCAGCCTTTTCAGAAGCCAACATAACACTGGAACTGATTTTCATTTTATCCTTCAACAAACTGGTCGATTGTTTGAAAGTAATATTGTTCCTGCCATAGGTATTGTTGGTCATGATACCTGTCGCGCTGACATTGGCAAAGGAAAAATACGCCTGTGTTTTGTCGGTACCACCACTTATAGAGACAGAATTTATTTTATTGGTTCCCGTTCTGAAAAAATCATCTACATAATTATCGTCATAGTTGCCAGGGTTGGTATCCCAGCTTTCTTTGATTCCACCTATAGCACCGTACTTGTATTGCAGGTCTGGCTTTAACAAAACACTTTCGAAGGTAAGCCCAGTACTGAAATTCACCTTTGCCGCACCGCTTTTTCCTTTTTTAGTAGTGATCAGTACCACACCATTGGCTCCCTGGCTACCATAAAGTGCTGCAGCATTTGACCCTTTCAAAATGCTGATGCTTTCTATATCATCGGGGTTTATCTGGGACATTCCATCTCCTCCATCTACTCCACCCCACATACCGGGTTGGCCTCCACGGTTGTTGGCCATAGGGATACCATCTATTACAAACAGTGGCTGGCTATCACCAGTGAGTGATTTATCACCCCTTAGCAATACCCTGGTTGAACCACCAGGTCCGGAACTGCTTTTTTTAATTTCTACACCTGCTGTCCTGCCAGATAGGCTGTTGAGGAAATTGATGTCCCTTGCCTTTGTAATTTCACCACCGTCAACAGTTTGTTGAGCGTAGGTCAATGTACTTGCTTCCCTTTCTATACCCAGTGCGGTCACCACCAGTTCATCGAGTTGCTTGGCATCCAATTCCAGATTGATGTCGATGGTAGTCTGGCTACCTACTACTACTTCCTGGGCTATATAACCTACATAGCTAAAAATTAAAATAGTTTCAGGGCCAGGAACACTTATTTTGAAGTTGCCATCAATGTCTGTAAGCGCACCGCTTGAAGTACCTTTTATGGTGATGTTTACACCTGGTAATGGCTGTGCATTTTCATCCAAAACCTTACCAGACAAAGCGACATCTGCCACTTGTTCTTCTATCACCGCATCCTTTTTCCGTTCTTTTTTGGTGACCGAGATGGTGTTGTTGATCATTCTGAATTTTAACCCGGTCTCTTTGGAAATTTTTACCAGAATTTTGTCCAGGCTCTCCTTGCTGAAGTCCATCGAAAGCCTGTCATTTTTTGAAATTGTTCTTTTGTTGTACCCAAAAATGAATTCTGTAGCCTCTTCCAGTTTTTCAAATACCTCTGCCAGAGATGCCTCTTCTACCTTGATGGTAACCTTGACATTCTCCAGTCTTTGGCTGTTGGAAGTCTCTGCCAATAGCAACTGCATTGCTATCACCTGCACCAAAAACATGTATAAAGCTCGTTTCGATGTGGTAATCAATAGTTTAAGTAATTTTAAATACATAAATTTGTAATGATTGTGTGAAACAATTATTTAAGTTTTGTCCGGGCCTGCTGCGAACAGGTTCGGACTCTTTTTTTTAAGCAAGTACTGCGATACCTGCCGTTTCCTACGTCTCTAATGTATAGAGCCAATGCTATGAAGTATTATTTGGCATATTTTTATTGGTTAGTTTTTACATATGTTTCCTGATATGACCACCTCTTTGCTGTTCACAAAACGGTAGTCTATACCCTGTATAAATTTCAAACTTTTCAGTACGTTTTCCAGCGTTTCATTTTTATAGCTACTCCTAAGAATGGTGCATTTTTTTATGTCTGGCTTGTCGAAAGTAATGGTCACATTATACCACCTTTCCAAGATACCTGCAGCTTCCTCGAAGGATATATGGTCGAATAGGATAATGTCGTCTTTCCATGAAATGATCTTATCCAATTGCACATTGGTTTTCTTCAAATAGCTGGAATATGGATCCAATATCACCTGCTGGTTGGGAAGTAGCACAACTCCATTATCGGATAAATTATCTTTATGCTGGACAGCTTTTACTTTCACCTTTCCTGTGGCTACCGTTACGGATGCCTCTCGTTCGTCAATTGCGCTCACGTTAAATGATGTACCAAGTACTTCTGTGGTCAACCTTTTAGTTTTAACCCTGAAAGGTTTACTTGGATTTTTGGTTACTTCGAAAAAAGCTTCACCGATCAATTCCACTTCCCTTTCATTTCCGGTAAATTTTTCAGGAAATACCAAAGTACTCTCCGAATTGAGGCGAACTTTTGTGCCGTCGGCCAAGACGATAGAATACTTTTGGCCCCTTTCGGTGCTTCTGGTTATATCCGCAATTTCCGGCTTTTCAGGAATAGACACTGTATTATTATTGTAGGCCAAAATACCCACCAACAGCAGGACAGATACTGATGCAGCGACCAACAAATGGCTAACCGTAATCAATTTTCTGTGCCTTGGCAGTTGGTTTCCTTCATGGATACTACTTTCAATTTTCTGAAGAATCCTGTCTTCTGTTTCAGGTACGTTACCATGTATAGATTCGTCCCATTCATTGTCTTTTTGAAATGAACTCAGGAAATCCTCAACCAGCCGCTGTTCCTCTGCCGTACATTCCTGCTTTTGATATTTATCAAAAAGTTTCATTAGTTCAAACTCATTCATACTTTAACTTCGATCATGATTTAGTCCTTGGTACTCTATAGTAACCCTCCCTAAAGAAAGGTACTATCAGCATTAATATTTTTTTGTAAATTATTATTTGCAGCTTCTTACCCCTGCTTTTTCTTTTAATGAATTTACCTGAAAGCAGGCTTAAAAGAGCAAGGCTAGTGAAATAAGCGTAATGGCATCCAGCGAATCCCTCAGATGTTTCAGGGCCGTTGATATCTGGTTTTTTACCGTTTGGTTAGAAATGTTGAATTTCTCCGAGATTTCTGCGTACGATAGGTTTTCAAACCTGCTGGCATAAAATATTTCCCTACACCTATCCGGAAGTTGGGACAACAGGTCATGTAGTACATTTTCGAGTTCCTTGAGATTGAGTGATTCTTCTGTACTGTTCACAAATTGTACTACCCGCATTCTTTCAACATGCTTTTTGGCTATTTTACCATTTCTGAACACATTGAAAACCTGAAATTTGACAGATTGGTAGAGGTAATGGGAAAGGTTGGCAATGGCTATTTTATCCTTTTTCTTCCAAAAGTCCGTGAAAATATCCTGGATGATGTCTTCACATACAGCCCTATCTTCCAATAGGTTATAGGCATATACAAACAGTTTTTGCCAGTACCTTTTATACACCTCATAAAAAGCATCCTCCCCCTTGCTTATCAGCCGCATTAACTCGTCATCAGACAACTTATTGTAGTCAAACGATCTGCCAGCCTTATGGAGGTCTTTGGGTATCACGAGAAGTTTAGCGGGTTAACGTTACGTAAGTTAGCAAATTTTTAACCAAAAGGAAATAGCCCTTTTGTCCAAGTTCATTGCCCCTCAATTGGTTTTGTAAAATACGTATCCCGCATGTCTTTGTCAAAGGCCTGTGCCAAAGAATAAGTTTGCCCCCTATCAACGGCCTATTTCACAGGCACATCCGGTATTTGTATGGCCATGCCAATCAAATGCCGGAGCATATCCGTCCCTTTCCCAGTAGAACTGTCCCCTTGGTCGGTCATAATTGCCTATTTCGTTCATTGTGTCGGTATCATACAACCGGCCATTGACCATGGTATATCGTACAGAGTTGGAATTTTGTATATCAATAAGAGGGTTTTCATCCATCACTACCAGGTCGGCCAGTTTTCCGGCTTCCAGCGAACCAATTTGATCGTCCATGCCCAGGTAATTTGCCCCATTCATCGTGGCAGCCCTGAGCGCTTCCATATTGGTCATACCTCCTTGTGCCAGCATCCAAAGCTCCCAATGCACCCCCAGGCCCTGAATCTGGCCATGGGCACCCAGGTTCACCTTCACGCCTGCATCAGAAAGTGTCTTACAACTTTTGGAAACCAGTATATGTCCATTTTCATATTCTTTCATTGGTACCATAGTCCTGTGCCTGGAGCGGGAGTCGATGATACTTCTTGGTGTATATTTCAATAGTTTTTCGTTTTCCCAAACATTGGTGGTTTGGTACCAGTAATACTCCCCGTTGAGCCCGCCATAGTTCACTATAAGCGTAGGGGTATATCCTGTCTGGCTTGCTGCCCAAAGCTGCACCACGTCATTGTGCAAGGTAGCTATAGGCACATTGTGCTCTATACCTGTATGGCCATCCAGGATCATAGACATATTGTGGTAGAATGTAGAACCACCCTCGGGTACCACCTCGATATCCAGTTCGGATGCTGCCTTGATTACCTGCTGGCGCTGGTCGCGCCGGGGTTGGTTATAGCTTTTTACAGAAAATGCCCCAAAGGCCTTTGTCCTGCGAATAGATGAGCGGGCATCATCCAGGTTGTTGATGACGGCCTTGAAATCACCTTCTGCTCCATAGAGAATGACACCTGTAGAAAATATCCGTGGGCCAACCATATTACCGGTTTTGACCATTTCGGATTGTGAAAACACCATTTCGGTATTCGATGAGGGATCGTGTGTGGTCGTTACGCCAAAGGCCAGATTCGTGTAATACTGCCAATGTTTTTGCGGGTTGAGGCCAAACCTGAACTGTCCCACATGGGCATGAACATCTATCAATCCAGGCATAATGGTCTTGCCCGTGGCATCTATTACCTTGGTTCCTTCAGGAACACCGGTTTCATTCTTTGCCCCTACAGCAACAATTTTATTTCCTTCGATGACTATGGTCCCGTTTTCAATTACTTCATCCCCTTTCATGGTGATGATCCTTGCACCCGTAAAAGCGATTTTTCCTTCAGGCCGATCTGACTTGAGCATCAGGTTGATCTTTACACCAGTGGTATCAATGGCTGGCAGGCTATCCGGGGCTCCTTCCACAAACAGAAACCGGTTACTGATGTCGCTGCTGAAGTATTCACTGCCCAAAGTCCAGCTCAACCTCTTGCTATTGGCGGACCATTCCAAACTGATACCAGCATCGCGGGCCACCTGGGCCACCGGTACATTGGTGGCCTTGCCGTCCAGCTCCAGTGCCTGGCCTGTCATCGGCATGGCAGCTATATATACTTTGTACAGGTTGGTAAAGGCCACCCAACGGTCATCCGGACTAGGGATCAGCCGATGGGCATATTTTGATTTTACAATTTCACGTGGTTCCTTGCCATTTACCTCCACAGATTTAAGCGTTTTGGTGAGGGAGCCAAAAAGATACCCCCCGGTTTGGTAGTACACTCGGGTAGCATCTTGATTAAAACTTGGGTATTGACCTTCCTTTGTTATCAATTTGGAGGTTGATTGGTAACCCTTTCTTTTATCGTATTGCACCTTCAGAATATAAATGCCCGGCTCTTTAGTATTTACATAACCCTGATGGCCATTTCCGCCTTCTTTCCTGTACACAATGGTATTTGGGTTTATAGGGGAAAACGAAGGTTCACGGTAGATGGCCTTTTCCATAGTCAACTTCACCGGATTGTTTTTTGGTGAGGTCATATCCAACCTATAGATAGCCCCCATGTTGTCATCGTTCCAACCCACGTATGTCAGGTATTTTCCGTCCCGGGAAAATGAGGGTTCAAATTCCAAGTCAGTACTTCTGGTCAATCGAGAAGGAGTACCATTGGGTAGTTCTTTTTTCCATAAGTACCCTGCCGCGTTAAATACCAACAGCTTGCCATCAGGTGAAGTAGTGGCCTGTCGGATGGCTTTGGCTTCAAACTGCTCCTTTGCAATCTCATTTTTAAATTTCAGGGCTTTTACAATCTTGTGTGTAGCACTGGCCCGAAATGGTATGTCTGCCACCGCAAGCGTATTCACATTGATTTTCTTGATTTTGCCTTGTGCCCAAATCACGATATGCGAGTCGTCCGGTGTCCAGTTGTACCCGGCATAAGGGCCAAATATAGCCCATGCCTCCTGCTGGTCTTTGCTCAGTTGGTCGTATATGGGCCATTCCCTACCAGTTTTCAGGTCATGGAGGTACAATACTGACTTTTCCCTTACCCTACGGACGAATGCCATCAAATCACCGTTGTGTGAAATTACTGGTCTGATCGCTCCACCTGCTCCTCCTGTGACCCTTTCTATCTTGCCATCCTCCAGATTGTAACGGTTGATCACGTAAATCTGGCTATTTGGGTCTTTGTTGTATTGGAAAAAGCCACCAGGGTACATGTCTTCACTGTAATAAACATATTTACCATCAGGTGAAGGCCAGGGCTCTCCCACATCTTGTTGCTCATTTTTCTTTTGGGTGAGTTGAATGCCCTTGCCACCGGATTTGTGGTACATCCAGATTTCACCAGCACCTAATGAGCGTTGGGAAGTAAAGTGTTTTTTGCAAATGATGTAGTTGCCATCTACAGACCATACAGCATTGTTCACCAGCCTGAAGTCTTCTTTGGTCACCTGCCTGGCATCCGACCCATCGGTATTCATGACCCAAATGTTGTCCCCACCTGTCGCATCACTGGTGAAACTGATGGATTTGCCATCGGGGCTGTACCTCGGCTGCACCTCAAACGCATGGCCTCCCCTCATCAGAGTAGCTTCCCCGCCTGATATTGGCATGCTGTAGATATCACCAAGCATGTCAAATACTATCTGTGAGCCATCCGGGCTCACATCCAGGCTCATCCAGGTACCTTCGTCAGTGGAGATGACCACAGAATCATAGGGTAAGGCTGGTATGGTCACATCCCATTTTTTATCAGTCCTTTCATCCTTTTCTTGTGAAAAAACATTAATCGTGGTGAACGCAAGACAGATCGCAACTAGCAGGTTTCTCATGGGTATATAGGGATGTTTATTATTTGCGAAACTATCATTCTCAACACATCTGGAAAAGCCATAAGTGCCGGAAGGCGAAAAATGGGAATATGCGGTAATATGGCGGTATGACTGACAGTGCTTTTTCGTTTCAAACATCAAATGGTCGGCTTTCAGGCCAGCTCTCGAATTTGCTTTGGTAGCCATGCAAAAGCCCGCCGAACTTTTTGATTGCCCCGGGTTCCGCTCGTGTTATACGCCAAAATCCTTTTTAGATTAAAAGATTCTTGTTAGTTTGTACTCAACATTAAACTTTCCAGCGTCTCAATGAAGCTCTTAAAAAGCATTTCCCTCATTATTAACTACAAAACATTTGTTGTTACTGTCCTGTCGCTGGTTTCTACCTGGATCTGTGGAAAGTTTGAAATCAAAGCCGATTTTCCATTGACGCTGATCGGTATTGCCATTGTTTTTCCTGTGGTATTTTCCATTGACAGTGCCTACAAAAGACGGGAAATAGCCCTGGCACAGCTTGGCGATTTTAAGAATTACCTGTTGGCCATTTACCATGCCTCCAGGGATTGGCTGGAGCCGGAACAAAAGGAGTTTCAACAAACCATCAAATCCCATCTGATAGAAACTTTTAAGGATATGAAGACACTGTTCACCAGCAGCGAAAGCGACATTGAAGCCAACGAAAAAGAACTCAACGCCAAGGTCTCAGAGCTGTCGCGCTTCATTCAAACTTTCAGGACACATGGACTAGAGGTAGTCGAAATGTCCCGAATCAGCCAGTACATCAGCAAGATTGGGGCTTGCCTGGAAAACATGAAAATGATCTTGAAGTACCGCACCCCGGTGACCCTGAGGGCCTACAGCAAAATTTTCATTTATACTTTTCCTATTATCTATGGCCCGTATTTCGTATTCGTTTCGGAAAAATACAGCCATGGGCTGGAATACATGATGCCTATCATATTCAGTTTTATTCTGGTAAGTCTCGACAACATCCAAAACCACCTGGAAAACCCGTTTGACCAGATAGGTGAAGATGATATCAAATTTGATATCGATCAATTCATCAAACTGATGGACTAAATCACGATCGCTTTAAATCAACGATTTCAAGGCCAGTGATACGGATTTTTCGGCACCATCCTGCTTTACTTTGAGGTTTACGGTCTTGCCATCCTCTTTCAGCATTTTGACGATATCCTGCATATCTACTTCTTTGGCAGATTTTCCATTGATACTGATCAATTCAGAATTGACCTTGATACCGGCAGCTGCCGCCGGGCTGTTTTCGAACACTTGATGGATCAATACCTTTTGCTTGTCTGGTGACAACTGGATATCAATACCACTACAGTTGATTATGAGCGGTTCATCATAGCTCTGGTTTTTTTCCAGATACATGACTTTGCTAGGCAGGTCAAAAATAATGTTGTATTTACTCAGGATTTCATTGCCTATTATACCCGCTACATGTTTGTGTGCCTGGACACCACTCGTGGCTAAGCTGATACCTACAGGCAGGTCTTTAAGGGTTTGGTTTCCAAAAGTGAAAGATTTCACATGCCCTTCATAATGCAAGGTTTCGGTTTCAGAAACACTTTTTACCAGGTACGAAAAATGCTCTCCTGTCTTATGGATCACATCATACTTTGTGGAATATGGGGAATTAAAATCCATAGTAGTACCAGCGCCAGTCATGACGAAAAAAGTGCCATCATGGGGCTCGCCGTTGTTCAATACCACTGACCCCTGGATGGTGGGTATTGAGTTGACCAATTTAAACGGAATGGGATCCCCCTTTTTCGGGTGGTCTCCCAAATCGTATATTTCAAATTTGTGGTTGTCATAGTCAATTCTTACACTATGGTGCCTCAGCAAATCGTAACCGACAATACCATCAAACTCCCGTCCCAGACTGATTTCCAGGTGGTCCAGATCGGTAGCGTAAACTTTGATGTTCTTTTCAATCAGAAAACCATCAATCTCTATGGTATTGTGTTTGATGATCGTACCATATTTGGAGTCCTCATTGATCACCACCTTTTG
This sequence comes from Cyclobacteriaceae bacterium, assembly GCA_040222275.1. GTDB lineage: Bacteria > Bacteroidota > Bacteroidia > Cytophagales > Cyclobacteriaceae > CAXBNB01. The sequence continues at coordinate 11,534 of JAVKDJ010000092.1, read as the reverse complement.
TTTGACCAATTTGAGCTTGTCGGCCACATTCTGGTCGATCACCGTCAACCCATCACCTGAGTCGAAGATGAAATCCAAGGGCTCTGAATCATCCACGCTTACCTTTATAAACAAGTGGTCGCCATACCTCTCAAAAGGGATGGTAGTCAATGGGGTTTGCGCAAAGGATTGAATAGCAAAAAAGACAAGGAAAATTGATGCTAGGTTTTTCATAATGGATGGTTTTTTTTCAACATCAATTTAGGCACTCTTTTTCATAAAGAAAAGAATGCCAGCCAATAGAATCCATTTTTTATCATTGTTTAGACTCAATTAGGATAACAGTCTTATTGGTTATTACAATTGAAAAATCCTGTACCGGTTACGAATATAAAAGCTGTCTGGCAACCTTGTTTTTAGAACATGTTTTAAAGAAGGCATTACCTACATGATCCGCTCAAAACCAAGCGGGTTACACAGAAAAAATTCCGATCAAATGAATTTAGGGTCAAGTGAAGTAACCAGATTATTGGTTGTAAAATACTTGAGGCCACTTCTGCCCACAGTCACCTATCAATGATTACCATAATGAGTGCTCAATAACCGCTGCAGGTACCACAGTAGATTTGCATTCATCAAGCCATTTTACAAAAGCTGGAAAATCTCCCCATGATTCTTGAGCTTGCTTAAAATGGTCTTCAATACCAGCCATTGACTCATAAACCTCGGCGAGAACGAAATTGGTATTTCCCGTAGGAGCAGAAGAGGGATCCATAGGATTTGAAAGTTCCTTCGCCTTTGACACATTGTAATTGAGAAGGGCCTTTTCCCCGTCTCGATAATGTGTACTTCCTATCCAGCCCTCATGGGACTGAAATATGCGGTGGCCTTCTTCGGCCTGTTCCGGTGTTGCGGTAATAACAAAAACTAGTTGAATTTTTCCAGAATGTGCCATAACTTCTTTTTTTTATGAAATTACATTGTTTATTGATGTTTTTTGGATTTGCCTTTAACTGTTTTAAGATTGAGTTATTCTTAACGAAAAAAACCCAGGTTAAATTACTACTTTTTTACTGTAATTGCAACTGTAAGTTGCACAGTACGATCTAGTTGTGGTCAATATCAATAAGTACAGCAAGTGCCCAATCCACTTTTCAACACCGGAAATCTTCGTGATATCTACACCCCAGCCTTTTCAATCACTTTCAGGGTCTTTTCCAGGCCTGTTTTGGCTACTTGCAGCAAATCCTGCTTGTGGTATTCGGGATTGTACAGTTCCAGCGACACACAGCCTTCGAATCCGGTGGACTTCAGGTCTTTTAGTATTTGGGGCAAAGGCAACACACCATCACCGGGAAACACCCTATCCTTGTCTTTCATTTCTTCCAGTGCCATATTCTTAGGTGCATCATTGAACTGGAAGATTGCCATCATATCACCTTTGAGGTTTTTCAGGCCTTCAAATCCCCCTTTGCTAATATGCATGTGAAACACATCGGGGATGATAGTCGCCTGTGGGTGGTTGGCATCCAGGGCTACAGCAGCAGCTTGCCCCATTGTTTTAAGCGGAAACATTTCAACGAAAACCAGGGCAGGTATGATGTTGTATTCCTTGATCCCAATATCGAGCAACCTTCTATAGCAGGAAGACACAAAACGGGTGTCGTAATTATCCCCCACTTTATTGGGGATGGCCTGGGCATATTTGCACCCAATTTCAGAAGCCATGCGCATGCGGTTGCGCGTTGCGGGCAGGGAGGCTTGAAACGCTTCTTCGTTTTCCGGTATGCATCCCCACAACCCAATCATACTGGGAACAAACAAGCCATTATCCTTGATTTTCTTTGCGAGTTGCTTAAGGTCTCCCCCGTTTTTTTCATAATCTGCCAATTCACTGTCCCAGGGTTCTATGGCGTCATATCCTGCTTTTATGGCAATATCCACCTTGTCTTCGAGTGACTTGGCCGGCCTGATGGTAGCCGTGTCGAGGCAAATTGGCCAGGGGCTTCTGCCGTTTTGATATCGTTTTTGCTTTTTCTTATTTGATGAAGTCAGATTGCTCCCAATCGCAGCGGTTGAAATGCCCAATGCAGCACTTCCGGTAATGAATTTTCGTCGATCCATTGTTAAAGGTTGGTATTTAATAGTTGAATAATCCTGTAATATAATAAAGCATCACGGCTTTAGACCGGCTTGCCACAAATGCAGTACCAAAAGCAACAACCATTCAATAACATTTGTATTGGCTGCATGTTGCTACTTCACTTTCCATCAGCACCATAAATAAAAAAAAATGGTATAAGCAGGTAGTCTGCGAAAACTATTTTTTGCTCAAGTTCTTTACTATTTTTATTTAGACTAATTATAAATAATAGTATTATTGCAGGATCAACGGACGTGAGGATAGTTCAGTGTCCGCTTCCATCAAACGCATTTGAACCCATAAATTTCCAGATTAATGAACGCTTCCATTCACACAGTTGATTTCGACCGATTGGTTTTGCAACTCAATAGTAGGGATACCGTAGCGGGGGAAACCCTTCTGGAGAAGAAACACCACGTTTCACCCCGATGGGGCCATGGAAACCTACAGGAAATCATATTGGATGGACTTCACATAGCCTTCGGGGACCTCACCCTGGCAGACAAAAAGAATGTGGGCATTTCCATTGGCTCACCTGTGGTAAAAATGCATTTCCTGCTTTTAGGACAAACAACCACCCTCAGCCTGAATGGAAACGATAGGGTTGCTTTCGATTGCAATGAGCACAACATTATTTTCGCTCCCAATTTCAAGGGTATCTATACCGTAGAAAAAAGCAGTGGGGTTAAATTTTTTGAGGTGAATATGCCGGTAGATACCTTTCTCAGTTATCTACCAGAGGGAGTGTCACTATTCTCCAAGTTTTCCCGAGAGATCAGGATGGGACATTTCTCAGGCATCACCCCCGCCAACCACTGCATCACTCCACAGATGCATTTCATTATCAACGACATCCTTGATTGTAGTAGGCAAGGTGCTTTTAAGAAAGTATATGTGCAAGCCAAGGTCACCGAACTCCTGCTCTTACAACTGGAGCAAATGCACTCGGCCAAACCAGAAACCGCAGGCAAACCTGGCGGCATGAACCGGGAAAAAATGTACAAAGCCAAGGAAATCATAGAGGCCAACTACTCCCACCCTTGTTCGCTGCTCGATCTGGCCCATCAGGTAGGCACCAATGACTACACTTTGAAAAAAGGTTTCAAGGAGGTATTTGGCACTACGGTGTTTGGCTTTATCAACGACCTGAAAATGGAACGCGCCAGAAAACTTCTGGAAGATGAATCCATCACCATCAATGAAATAGCCAACACCATTGGCTATAAAAATGCCACTCATTTCACTGCTGCTTTTAAGAAAAAATTTGGTATAGTGCCCAAGGATCTTAAAAACTAACCTGAGTGCCAGCGTTCATCAGAACAGGGTGGTACACCTGGTCTGTGGGAAATGATTAATCCATCAGAACAGGCCGTTCACCTAAGGTTTTCCGCATTACGGTTTTATCTGCGATTGTTTTTTTTCTACCGTTGGGCACGGACTCCTGCTGCCCGGCTTTCGCCTTGGTTTTGAAAGCCACCACCAGGGCAATCGCACTCAGCACCAGCCACAAAACATCCACAAAAAACGAATCCCTGTGACCTGAGGGTAGCGACCGCCAAAACCATTGGTTTGTCTGAATACCATTCAATATTGGAATGAGCACCCCCATACCACCTGCCAATACCAGAGCATGCTTGTTTATCCTTCCAAAATCTTTGATAACATAGGCATATACAATATATGCCAACCAGAAAACAAAAAACACATTGCCCATCAATGGGAACCTTCCCTCCAATCCTGCTGGCACAACTTTAACCAAACAAAAAAACAAGGCAACCGCTGGATAAAGACCGAGACAAGCCCCCAGGTATATCGCCCCTACATTGGTGTTGAACTTTTTGCGGCCCTCATACTTTTTTTTGTCACGGGCTGTCAGCCATATCATCACACCGGACAAAATCACAAAACAAGTGATGATACCCAAAACAAAACTTACCAGCCTGAGGGACAACCCGGCATAGTCGGCAAAGTGCAGTGAATTCAAGGCACTTTTTACGGTATCCAGATACACGGTTTCCAAAGGATCTTTTTTTGAAAGAACCGCTTTGGTGGAGGCAAGATAGGTCACATGCCCATGGCTCAGCAATTTGTTTTCCGTGCTTGCCTCGCCTTCTACCCTCACCTGCATATTGCCGTCGCCATAATTATCAATATGTACCCTGGTGGTGTTAAAATCCGGCCAAATCCGGTTCGCATCGGCAACAAACCAATTAATATCAGTGGCAGGAGTTAGTTTTTGGCTACTCAATGTAGGAGACGGATGGGTATGTCCAAGCTCCTGATACAATTGGCCTTTGTCGCCATCGTATAGCAAACTTACCACAGGGGCCAGCAAGAGCAGTTTGATCATAAAAAATGTCCCTGTCACTGCATATACCAACTGAAATGGCAGCCCAATTAGTCCCAATGCTGTATGTGCATCTGTCCAGATAGTTTTGAGTTTTGCCCATGGCCTGAATACATAAAAGCTGGATATTATCTTTCTCCAATGGATCAGCACGCCGGTGATGATGGCAAACAAAAAGAAAAAAGCTACAAACCCGGAGAGGTAGTAGCCTACAGGGTAAGGAATCTGAGCGAAAAAATGCAAACGATAAAGGAATTCACCCAACGTATAGGAGCTTTCATAATCAGTAATTTCATAGGTTTTGGTATCAACATAAAAGAAGCGTGCAGCCTTGGCTTCTTCCACCGCCAGGGTATCCTTTGTACCCGAAAGTCTGACATTCACCCTTCTTTCGGCATGAGGCTGGGAGATGGTGACACTTCGCCCATAGAGAGCATACCTTGATTGGATGGAATCAATAGCCAGGTCAAAATCAAGGCTCATTTCATCCACCCTATCTACAGATTGGTTTCTTTCCCAATTGATGATTTCATCCCTAAAAAACGAAAACGAACCAGCAAAAAATATGACATACAATGCCACACTAATGACTATGCTGCTGACTGTATGGGTATGAAATAGTATATTATAAATTCTGTTGCTCATGGTCAATTCTCGTATTATACTTTAGCCAGGTAAACACCCAAAGAGCACAACAAAGAAATACCCAGGTACCAACCCCATATCACCCACCCCCTTTTGGCCATGAAGGCCAGCACCAAAAGGCCGCACCACAGCAAGAAGCCTGTGAATGCCATGGTAATGATGACGCTTTCCCGGACCAACCAGGTCGCAAGCAGCAGATGAAACGAAATGGACACCATATACCCTCCAAGGAACCCGGCTGTAATTTTAGCGAAGCGCTGGGAAGGGGATGATAGGTATTTTAAGTTTGCCGGCATGGTTAGATCAGGGTTTTATGCATTTCTTATTTTTCAATGGATAAAAAAGTATGAACAGGCTACTGATGGACATAAGGAAAATAGAAGCGAACAGCGAACCACTCCCCATTCCATATTCCATAGTAAAGAGGTAAAAAGAAACCAGTAGCAAACACCAGCCTATATTTTTCACCAGCCTGGGCTTTTTCTGAATGGTAGTAAGGATAACCGACCGCCTTAGAATGATCTTCTTTGACGTATGGTACAAACTCCAAAATCCAGCGTACATCACTCCTATCGCTGCAACTGTCAACATGCTGTACTTTTTAGATGCTGAGGTCTATGCTGTAGGTGGCACAGTGATAAACGAACTCATAAGGGGTTCCTTTGTATTCGCCGGGGACTTCTTCTTTCTTCGAAACCTCGACAAAATATTGCACCGCCCATGGTAGTTGCAGGGCTATTTTTCCTTTTTTATCAGTTGTAAGCTTTTTGGCCCATCCGTCAGCTACAAATACAGTTACCTCGGTATCTGCCAATGGTGTTCCCTTGTACACTACCTGAAGGGTAGCCTCTCCGTTGGTTGAGGGCTTCTCAGCACTTAGGTCCACCAGGGTAATACCTTTCTGGTTGGATGAAACCGTTTGGCTGTTCACTTCTCCAACAACTACTTTAGCCACGGAATGATAATGTGTTTTGAAAATTCCGTAGTTGTACTCAGAATAATCCATTACCTCTATTTCATCATTGTTGAGCAAAATCGTATAAGTGCCATTTTTTTTAGGGGTGAAAGAGGCATTGTAATAATTTTCGGATGGCGTCACACGTATTTCTGATTTCCGGCCATCCGGATCCATCACCCACACTTTAAACTTTTTTACAAATTCAAAGCTTTCGCCTTCCACGCTTTCAAGTACTCCCTCGGAAAATTCCCCAAAATATACTTTTACTGCGTGGGATTTACCTATTTGTCCCTGGGGGTTGGCTTCCAGCCAAAGGGCATGGGCCTGTGCCCCACATACAAAACCAACCAATGGGATGAGCACTAATATTATCTTTTTCATTTTTTGTTATTTCAAAATTTGGAGCCAACCACCAAACTGTGCCTGGCTTCTTGTAAGTGTTAAAATCTAGATAAACTTATAGGTGAGGGTAAGCCTGCCGTTGGTGCCGGGTTCGGACTGCCAATAAATGTAATTGCTGTACCCTGCCCCTGAATACAAGTACTTGTTGAGGATATTGTTCACATTCACTTTTACACCCAACTTTCCACCTGACCATGACAAGCCAGAGTCCAGCCTAAAATAATTGGGAAGACGGGACTCATTGTCGGCTCCCCAATTCCATGAGGCCCGATCTGCCTGGTACTGATATCCCAACGATATTCCAAACCCACTTAAAGAGGAGCCCGCTTTGAAGTTGTAAGAGAACCATCCGTTGGTAATGTGCCTGGCATGTCCCGCCACCCTCACCCCAACATTCTCAGGGTTGGTGTCTTTGGATATTTCCACGTTGGTGTTGGCATAGTTGAGTACCACATTCAGTTGGGGAGTGATTTCCCCCTGCATATCAAATTCTATCCCCTTGGATTGGGTCTCTCCTAACTGTACGGAGAAGTTGACATTTTCAGGATCAGCAACCAACAGGTTCTTTTTGGTGATTTGATATAGGGTAAGGCTCGTTTTCAGCCTTTCATTGAACCAGTTTTTCTTTATTCCGCCTTCAACATCAATACCTTCTTCAGGATCAAACGACTCTCCTGAGGCACTTACCCCAAACTGAGGGGAAAAGGATTGATCGTATAATCCATAGATGGTCAAATCCTCTAGAGCGTCAAAACTCAGTCCTACCCTGGGGGTAATTTTAGAATCATCGGTTTTGTTTCCATAAGCGAAAACGCTGGCGTCAGTATATCTTGCGGCCAGGGTAAGCCTTAACTGGTTCTCGAAAAAACCGAGTTCGTCTTGAAGGTAGTATGCAGTTGACTCTATCCCCTGGTTGTTACCTTCCCCGCGCGTTTTGATGCCTTCCGACCTGTCGATTGAGGGCATGGTGGCATTGCCATATTCAGGGTCAAAAACATTGAATGGAGTGGTATCGATCGCTCCACCCTGGTTCCAGTCGGCCCAATAGCTCTTGTCGTTATAGTCGATTCCTGCCAATACGCTGTGCGTTATAATACCACTCTTGAAGTTTCCTGATAAATACAGTTGCCCCAGGCTGGTGTTGTTGAGGGCATCCCAAACATTGGTACCCCTGACCACATCGCCATTGTCAGCCACAGACACAGGCCAAAGCGACATACCTATCTGGTCATATTTGGTGGTGGAATATTGAGCATTGATACTCCACTGCTCACTAAACCTGTGGGAGGCGTATAGGAAAAGGCTGGTTTCTTTGATGTCGGTATTTGGATAATTTTCACCCATTATGGAGAAATTCCTTGGCAAACTGCCAAAACCTGAATCTACAGGAGCAAAAACATAGGCCCTGCCAATCGGGGTGTCGGCTTGTTGGTAGGTGAATTCGGCCGTTACAAAAGTCTGGTCTGTTACTTTGTATGTCAGTGCCGGAACAATAGATATCCTACTCGACTCTTCAAATTGGCGGTGCGATCCCTGACGCTGTGCCATTACATTCATCCTGTATTGTAATTTCTTATTGGCAGACAAAGTCCCACCTGCATCGACAGTTCCCCTGAACAAGCCGAAGCTTCCGGTAGTCACCGATGTTTCCAGGAGCCTGTGTTCGGTAGGTTTTTTGGTCACTACATTGTAAAACCCACCTGGTTCGCCGGCAGCCATCATAAAGCCCGCTGGTCCTTTAACGAACTCTATGCGATCTACCATCGACATGTCTTCTGATAGCGGCCCCCAGGGCATGGACACGTTCATCCCGTTCCTAAAAGCGGGCAGTTTAAACCCCCGCATATTGACCCGTGCAAACATCCCCCAATGTTCGATCATTTGTGCCCCGCTCACATTTCTGGTGATGTTCTCCATCATGTTGATGGACTGCTGGCTTTCCAACAGCTCGGAAGGGATGACCTGAATGTTCTGGGGCGTTTTCATGATAGGGGTATTTAACCTAAGGCCTGGTGATACCTCATTGATGAAGTATTCGTTTTTAGTGCTTTCTACGACTACCTCGTCCAGGTTTTTGTTGCCCTGCTCCAAAGTAATTGGGGCCAATGTCACAAGGGGTTCTTCACCAATAGTGACCTTGATGTGCTGTGGAGCAAAGGACAAGTGAGAAATCTGCAATAAGTAGTTTCCTTTTTTTAAGTTTTTGATTTCAAAAAAACCTCTCTTGTCCGTGACGGTTCCTTTGTCTGAATCGACCAGGGTAATGTGCACTCCGGCCAGTGGTGATTCATCTGCATTTTTGATACTTCCCTGTATTGTACCTGCCTTTCCCGACTGTCCTATTGCCTGGGCGGTAGTCCACAAAACCATCAGGAACATGGCCAACAATTTTCGCCCATGTGAATGGTACATGGGGCTGTTCATATTACTTCTTATCAGTGGTGTCATTTTGATGCTCTCCTATTGTTTGTTAAACACTATTTTTATTTAGACTAATTATAAATAATATAATAATGCTGCAAATATATGCGCTGGAGGTACTTGAAGGCTGACGCCAAACGGAGTAAAGATGACGCTAAACGGATAATGTGTTTGATATAGGTAAAACCTACAGAAGTGTTTTTGGGAAATGATATGGTCTTGACTAGTGGTTTCAGAGCTGGCTTGCTCAGGAATCACACCCAACTTCAGGATGCACTGTAAAGGGCACGTTATACCCTGCAGCAGATACTATTCTACCTTTAGTCCTTTAGCCACACAGGCTTGGTTTGCGACTTGTGCGGTCTGCCTATAATATCACCGTAGAGCTCCGGCCTACGGGCGTTCCGGTAGCGATGGCCACCGGCCAGCGTCAGTTTATCGGCAGTTATGGTGGTGAGAGCAACCTCACTGTCAAAACTTCTGGTTTCAGCCAGTACTTCTCCATACGGATCCAGTATCATAGAATTACCATTCTTCAGGTGTTCGCCATCATAGCCAATGGGATTGGTGAAAACATAATATACCCCATTGTCATAGGCGCGGGCAGGCAGCCACCGCATGAGCCATCCCCTGCCCTTTGGCCCATCAAATTCCCTGCGGAGTGCCTCTGGATCGTGGGTTCTGTTTTGCCAAAGGGAGTGATCTACATATCCACGGCCCGGCATGGCCGATGGCGTACAGCCGGTTACATGAGGGGCAAATATCACATCAGCCCCCATAAGGGTCGTGGCACGCACATTCTCGATCACATTGTTGTCGTAACAAATCAATATACCGCACTTCCATCCATGCAAATCAAATACTACGTATTCATTGCCTGCCGACAAATAAGGACTGATGAAAGGGTGGATTTTGCGGTAACGGGCCAACAGCCCGTTTTCATTCACGCAGATGTAGGTATTGTACAAGTGGTCGCCATCAACTTCTACCAGGCCAGCCAATATAGCGACCTTAAACTCCTTCGCCAGGGCAATCAATGATTGGCAACTATACCCGGTGGGTACCGGCTCGGCCAGCTCCATCAACTGTGCCCGATCCAGGTCTTTTGTAAACGTATAGGCGGTCAGGCTCATTTCGTGAAAGCTGACCACATCCGCCCCCAAGGTTTTTGCTTTCCCAACCAATTCTCTGATAACGGACAAATTGTGATCTTTATCACCATCTTTGGGTTCAAACTGGGCAACAGCTATTTTCAGGTCATGCATAGTTAAACCTGATTAAATGGGTTGTTGTGAAAACCCTGCCATTGTTATTTGGCCCAATAATCCAACACCATGGCATCCTCCATCACCGGCTTCAGCACTTCGACAAAGGCTTTGTGGTCAGGATGGGGAAGATAGGCCGCACGGTCTTCTTCACTATCGAAGGTGACAAAAAAGCAATGGGTAAACCCTTTGTCCAGGCCTTCGGGGCTGTTGTTAGTCCCCCACTCAAAGTCTTTGATCTGGGGTATTTTGTTTTGCAGATCGGCAAAAGCTTTCTCCACTTTTTCTATACCTTCCTGGCTGGCATCTTCTTTAAATTTGAACATAACGACATGGCGTAGCTGTGCTTTCTTCATGGTTGGTTCACTGGTTTGTTTTTCTTCTTGTTGGGTCTTGGATGGGCTATTGGCACATGCTGAATAAAGGATGCAAGTGACTATGAAAATTGATACTCTGGACAGTGGCAAGATGTTTAGTTTATTCATAAAGATGATGTTTTTTTATACAGGGTGTAAATAAAGACATTAAATAGGCAACTTCCAACCAGGGAAAAGTACAACGTTTTGGTTCATTGATGTATTTATCAAGAAGTTTGAATTTATGGCTGTCTGGATGAGACCCTGGCCACATCTCAATGATTAGGGATTCCTTTTCTATTTATCAGTCACGCGTTTCCGCTCTGCTCAAACGCGCGCCATTGGGGCCACCCAATTGGATGGCTCTTGATTTCTATTCTTTTAGTGTGTAACAGGTAAATTCTAATGTGGAATAATCTTTTACCGATGTAAATACGCCATACCTGTCTGCAATGTAAATTTTGTTTTCAAATATAAAATACGGATTGGGTACTCCTTGATCAATTTTGTAATAAACATCAGCCTTAATATCTATTAATTTCACATAAGACACCCACGGTCCTGTCCATGTTTTTACACTTTCAACTTTATATTCAGGATTTGTACCTTTTGGCAACTCAATAAGCATACTATTTCTTTCCTCCTGAAAATCATTTGGGTTTTTAATACAATTTATAATCTCAAGTGGTAAGTCTTTAAATTTTACTTTTTCATGTTTCAAAGTGCTTATATCTCGTCCACTACAGCTACTAAAGAGAAGCACAACAACTAAAATATTCCAGTATCTCATTTCTCTTCAGTTTTATTTATCCAATCATTAACTCGATTATGAGAATTATGATAATCCCCCCATTGTATACCTCCGTTTAGATTCCACCCTTGTTGTTTTAAGTGTTCTGAAAGATCACTTGAAACCTATCATGAAAACCAGTGTCTGTGACACGGCAACACTCATTCAATCACCTTGAGTGACAGTAGCCCTTTCTTTCCTGAAGTCCCAAACACCATCCAGCAATGT
>JAVKDJ010000091.1:0-748 GCA_040222275.1 Cyclobacteriaceae bacterium | reverse complement strand
ATAACAACAAAGTCTGGTCTCAATGCTATGATGGAGGCTTGGATGTTTTCGATCTAACCACCATGCAAATGAGGGACGTAAGAGTATGGCCCGAAGCGGGTTATGGTTTTGCGCCAGCTGATCTAAAATACAGGTGGCACTGGAACTTTCCGGTGGTACTTTCGAAACACACACGTGGTAAGGTGTGGACGGGAAGCCAGTATGTACATGAAACTACAAATGCGGGCCAAAGCTGGAAGGTAGTAAGCCTGGATCTCACCACAAACGATAAAACACATCAAATGAGTTCTGGTGGAATGGCTGGAGACAACCTCATGACTTTTGATGGGAGTGCCTTGTTTTCAATGGCTGAGTCTCCCGTTCAGGAGGGAATTTTGTGGACAGGAAGTAATGATGGGTTAGTGCATGTAACAAAAGATGGAGGTAAGAGTTGGTTCAAGGCTTCTGATTTTATGCCTGAATTGCCAAAGTGGGGAACCATAAGAAATATAGAGCCATCTCACTTCGATGCTGCTACTTGTTATGTGTCGGTAGATGCTCACCAGGATGGAGATTTTGGCACATACGTTTATAAGACAACCGATCTTGGTAAAACCTGGAAAAGGTTGACTGTAAACTTACCTCCCTCCAACTCTAATTTTGTTCATCAGATTAAAGAAGATCCTGAAAAGCAGGGGCTGTTATGGTTGGGAACTGACAAAGGACTTTATTTCTCACCGGATGATGGTGGAAACTGGATTCGTTTTAA
>JAVKDJ010000090.1:0-20744 GCA_040222275.1 Cyclobacteriaceae bacterium | reverse complement strand
CCTCAGGTCACCATTTCATAACTGGCACTGTACCGTTGGAGATTGAAACCCATATTATTCTATTTCGTTCCAAACCCATTTGTTCAAATTGCAGTACCTCTAAAACAACACGCTATTGCGAATGGAGCGTAAGCGGAATGCGGCAATCCATTGGAGGAATAGCAGGGTAAACCAACAGATCGCTTCGTCGTGCCTCCTCGCGAAGGCGGTAGCACCGAAGGTCACCATTTCATAACTGGCATTGTACCATTGGAGATTGAAACCCATGTTATTCCATTTCGTTCCAAACCCATTTGTTCAAATTGCAGTACTTCCAAAACAACACGCCATTGCGAATGAAGCGCCAGCGGAATGCGGCAATCTACTGGGGAAAAGCAGGGTAAACAAACAGATCGCTTCGTCGTACCTCCTCGCGAAGACGGCAGAACAAAAGGTTACCATTTCACTGACAAGAGTGAATCGGTGGGATGAATGATGACCACTCCAGCAAGAATGGCGAAGGTATCGTATAGGAAACGAATTTCATTTTGCCTTTGCCTCGCTGGTCATGGTATTTTGATATAAGCCGGGAGCAATTCAACAGGTTACTTCAAGTAACCTGTTGAATTTAGGCCCCAAAATTCTATAGGCCAACCATCCCAATGGCAGAACCACTAGGAGTTCCATCGATTAACAAAAAGGCACTATTTCCCCACAAGGTGAAGTGTCAGAAAACCATCGTTCACGGCTGACAGCAGGCCTTGCCGGCCATTGGCCATTTGGATCAGAGCCATATCTTTTATGTTGCCAGGCAAGTGTAGTTGTAGCTGCTGCCTGTCAATAGCACTCATTTTTCTATCTCCTTTTACTTCTATTACATTGCCAAAGCCTGCATCTGCCCTGGTCGTTTCCACCTCCGATTCATAGAGGTTGCCGGCTGTAATAAGCCTGTGGGATGCACCTTGCGGAATGGCACAAATGCCTGTAATCGGAGACAGTTGCATGGTATTTGGAAATGGCTGAAAATCAAAACCTTTTGCTGTATTTCCATAAAAAACGCCAGATCGAAATTCCTGTGCTTCAAGTTGCACATCTATCTGTTGGCTGCCGCCTATCACTTCAAAAACATTGGCTTCTGCGAAAGAAGCATAAGTGGGAAATCTTTGGGCCAGCCCGGGCATTTGCTCCGACGAGCAGGATTTACCCCTTACCGGCAGCAGGTTGCCTTCTCCATGTTTGGCCAGCATCATGTCATAGGTGCCATTGCCATCGAAATCACCCCCGAAAACATGAAAAGGTTTGTCATTGCTTGCGTGGTGTTTATAATTCAGGCCAAGGTTTCCGGCCACTATATCCAAAATGCCATCATGGTCCACATCCTCTACGATCAGTCTGTTCCACCAGCCTGCACTTCCCTGTATCTCTTCCTTACTGGCCAGCTCACCGCCATCATTTACCAATACCGTGACGGGCATCCACCCCCCTGCTACCACCAGATCCATATCACCATCCTGGTCATGGTCCAAAGGTTTTGCGTCCGTTACCATTCCCAGTTGCAGCAGCAATTCGTTTTGCCCATTGCGGTGCACAAACCCATCGGGGGTATTTTCCAGCATGAACGAATCAGGGGATTGGGGATACCTGCCCGGCACCACCCTACTGCCCATAAATACATCCAAATCCCCATCATTGTCTATATCAAAAGGCACCACCACCGAGGTAACCACAGCGTATTGGGGCCATTTTTCAGACCTGATAAAATTACCTTGTCCATCGTTGAGGTACAGCCGGTCCTTATTGCCAGGATGGCCCAACTCAAACTCATAGCTACCAGCACCCACCACAAGGTCTGTATCTCCGTCAACATCCACATCAAAAAATGCCGCAGATATATCTTCACATCCTTTGTCCTGCTCAATATCCGGCTGAGCGGTGATCAAAAATTCTCCCTGCTGAGTTTGCACATAGACAGCACTCCTTTGCTGGTGCGCCCCACCTACGAAAAAGTCTTCCAATCCATCGCCATTTACATCAGCTACGGCCAAAGCAGGCCCCAATTGGGAAAGCTTGTGCGGTAGCAACACCTGCTGTTGAAAGTCGTCATAGTGCCTCTCCCGATGCTCGAAAAGCTCAACCTTCGGAGTTATCGGTTGAGGCAAAGAAGTGTTTTGTACACCCGGCATGGCGTCTTCCTGGCTGATGGACACAAAGCGCTCCTCGCTCATGGAGATGTACTTGCTGAAACGGCCATCGGGCCATTCTACAATCAGACTATCGAGTGACTGCCGTTCCCCCAGCCCAAAATGCAGCCTGGGATCAACCGAAGACATGTAACCTCTGGAAAGTACAGATTCTTTGGTTTGAAAAGTAGCACCTGTCCAAACTGTAACTTTGGCCCCAATCGCCCAGGGGTTGCCTTTTTTGCCTTTCAGGCTAATGGTCACAGAGTGCCCTCCCGACCCTTCATTTTCGTATATAGTTGCCGGGCTATTGATGTTGTTGAGCACCAGGTCAAGGTCGCCATCATTGTCGAGATCCCCGTATGCCGCGCCATTGGTAAAGCTGGTTTCCACAATGCCCCATTCCTCCATTTTTTGTTCAAAAGTGAGGTCTCTTTTATTTTTAAAAATATAGTTGGTGAGTGGTACAGAGGGCAGCATTTTAGAAAATTCGAGAAAGTCCTGTCGGGTCAGTTGGCCTTGCTTCTTTTTTTCCTCAATCAACCTTTTTACTTCCGTATCGGTATCCCTGTCCTGCACATCTTTCAACACCCCGTTGGTCACGAAAATATCTTTCCACCCATCATTGTCAAAATCTGCAATCAATGGCGCCCAGCTCCAATCGGTTTTGTCGATTCCGGCCAGTTGACTGATTTCAGAAAAAGTGCCGTCCCCGTTGTTCAGTTGAAGCATATTGTGCATGTATTGGTGATGGTAGTTGGACACTACCATCTTTTCAAACCTTTTGCGGTCTGTCATGCCCATAGTCGTCTTAGAGCGCTTGTAATTGGCAGGGCTCATGTCCACCACCACTATATCATGATGGCCATCGTTGTTGATGTCTGCAATATCGGCCCCCATGCTGTTGTAGGAAACATGCCCAAAGAGTTTTTTGGAAGCTTCCCTGAAAGTGCCATCCTGTTGATTGATGAAAGTAAAATCGGGACTTATAAAATCATTTGAGATGTAAATATCCGGCCATCCGTCTTCGTTGAGGTCGCTTACCTGGGCATTGAGGCCAAACCCGATTTCGTTAAACAAACCAGCCTTTTGGGTAACGTCTGTGAAAGTCTGGTTGCCATTGTTTTTGTAGAGGTGGTCTGTAGATCCGAACTGCAGGGTATATGGATTGGTTTTGATGTCTTCCAGATCATACACCTTCCCTACCAATGAAAAATCAACAGGGGTATTCACCACATACAAATCCAATAGCCCATCCCTGTCGTAATCGAAGAAAGTGGCGTGTATGGAGTGTCCGGAATCTGCCAGTCCGTAGGTTTCAGCCTGTTCGGAAAATTCAAAATTGCCTTGGTTTACAAGCAATTTGTTTTGTCGCAATTTACCATCCTTGTACCAGCCAGACCTTGTGATGTAAATATCGGCCTTATCATCACCATTCACATCCCCGATGCTCACCCCGGTCACGAACCCATCTATTCGATCGATTCCTGTTCGTCTGGTAACGTCTTCAAAATTAAAATCTCCCTTGTTGCGATATACTTTGGAGCCGGACATGTTGGCTGTAAAAACCACATCCAACAGGCCATCATCGTCCAAATCAACGAGGGCTACTCCTGCCCCATTGAGCAAATGCATGTAGTCGTAATAGTGCAGGTCGGGGGTTTCCACTATTTCGTTGATGAAACCTATCCCCGATTGTTCGGCCTCTATTTTGGTAAAAAGTGTCTTTGTTTTTTGGGTTGTATGTTGGCAGCTAACAAGCCAAGCGGCAGACAAAATAAGGAAGCTTATCCAAACGATGCTCCTGATCTTTGAAAAATGGGAATGTATGGCAAACATAGACGATTCTTTAATGCGAGTTAGGACTTTAACACGTTAATAATCAATAAATTACAATCGCCCCCGTATCAGGTGCGGGGCAGGCTATTTCGGAATTTTTATCCTTAAATTTTTAAAAGGATAAAAATATCCTTGCCTGCGGCATGCAGGCGTAATCTCATTTTCAGATGCCCGCCTGTCCGGCGAGGCAGGCCTGATAAAATATGCCTTTTAAGAAAATTAAGGCATATTTTTCTGGCATGACGGTTCTATTCATCGAGTTCACATTACGTTAAGTCAATGACAGGGCTTTGAAGCTAAAAAGCAACCCCGGTTTTCAATATACCGGGGTTGCACTTAAATTAATCCCTAATGATTAATTCTGAATCAACGAAGGATTGAGGTCAATTTCACGCTGTGGAATAAAATGCACAATCCGAGAGTCCGTATATGGGATCAACTGGGTAGATGAACCCTCCGGCAAATGTGTACCTGGATAGCTCCTATCCATCGTCAGTTTGTTTCTATAAACATCCATGGCCCTGTGGCCTTCCCAGGCCAGCTCCAAACGCCTCTCGTCCAAAACAGCTTCGAGTGCATCTGTCTTGCCCAACATGTTGTCCAGTCTATACAACTGGTCGCCATTCAAGCCGGCACGCTCCCGCAGGATGTTGATTTCATCCAAAGCCAGTTGCGCCTCATTCAACTTGGCATTAGCCTCAGCCTTGTTGAGGTGCATCTCAGCCAGCCTTACAATGATGGGTGAGCCAAGTTGAGCTATACCTTCCTGTAAGGAAAATTTATTGATGTAAAACTTATTGTAACCATTCCTTTGTTGGTATAACGACTCACCGGAACCAGGGTCTTTTTTGATGTTGCCATTGTCGTCATACTGGTACTGAGGGTCTATAAACGAATGCCTGGCGTCATTTTCGTTCTCACCTACCAGGTCGAGGTATGATTTGGAAGCGTACATTTCGCCCCAGCCAACACCATTGTAATTGGAATACATAGACCCTACACCACCCCAGCCAGCGTCGGTTTCCTCACTGTGCCAGATACACATAATGGTCTCAGAGTTGTTTTCTACCGGATTGTAGGTAAAATATGATTTAAACCGCTCTGTGGATTCCAACGAATACCTTCCCGAATTCAACACCAGGTTAGCGTATTCAATGACCTTATCGTGCTGCTCTTTATACAAATACAATCTTGACAACAAAGCATACGCTACCTCTTTTGACGCCTTGTAGTTGGGTTGGTTCAGTGTCATCAGTTCTGCTGAAGCCAGCAGTTCACTTTCCACAAAATCATACACTTCCCCAACTGTTGCCCTGGGCAGACTTTCCGTACTCAGGTCTTTTTTGATCACCACACCGAGGTTGTCCCTTCCATGTGAATATGGCCGCCCCCATATACCACAAAGTGCAAAATGAGTGTAGGCCCTCAAAAACCTGAATTCTCCAAGTGCCTGAAATACCTCCGGAGAGTCCTCACCCCCATCTATGGCTTTCTCCAGCCCGTCTATGCCAATATTGCAAGTACCTATGATACTGTAGCCTTGCCTCCAAAGGGCGCTGGCATTTCCCTGGTTGGGTATTAGGTTGTAGGTATAGCTGAAAAACAATGGGTCGGAGGTACGTCCACTCAGGGACACATTGTCACCCATGAATTCAGTCATTTGATAATACATTTTTTCCCAGTCGTTGCTCACAAATTTGGCATAAGTACCAGGCAAAAATTTTGGAATGCCATCCACGCCCAGGGCATATTCTTCCTCCGGCACATCAAGCGGTTTTACTTCTTCCAGGCTGCAACCTGAAAGCGTCCAGGCCAACAATCCAATTCCTATGATATATTGATAAATTTTCATGATTTCTGATTTTTTGGGTTAAAAGCCGATTCTAATACCGAACAACAATTTTTTGGAAACAGAGTACGGGAAAGAAGCTTCACCCGACACCCCTACTTCCGGGTCAGTACCGGTGAATCCGGTAAAGGTCAGCAGGTTGTCTGCCGAACCGTACACAGTAGCATTTTTCAGCCCTACCCTCTGAACGATCTCAGCGGGCAAATCATAATCCAACCGGATATTTCTCATCCGGATGTAAGACCCATCTTCCAAATACCGTGAACTTGTCAAGGAAGAGTTATTATTTCCTGTATATACAGGCCTTGGGTGCGTGGCTATATCACCGGGTTTTTCCCAGCGGCTCCAGCCATCTGCCAGTTGCATCAGGTTGAAGTTGGTGTAGGTGCCGTCATGGTCAAAATAGAACCTGGTGTTGTGGTAAATGGTATTTCCGCTTACAAAATTCAACTGAAAACTTAGGGTCAGCCCTTTATAGCTCACAGTGTTCGTAAGACCTCCGATAAAATCAGGTAGGGCATTAGAGCCTACAAATTGCTCAGTAGCATCGGCGTATGAGGTAGTCTCTTCACGGCCTATTTCATTGCCCTCGGTATCGGTAATAATTTCCTCCCACAAGGGGTCTCCGGTATTTGGATCCACTCCCAACCATTTTTTCATATACCAGGATCCAAAGCTTTTTCCTTCGGACAGGCGTTGGTTTCCATAAGGTCGCTCCTCTCCATCAGTCAACTTGGTGATGGTGGCCTTGTTGAAGGCAATATTGAAGCTCGTGTTCCATTTTACTACTTTGTCGATGTTTTTGGAATTGATGGTAAACTCCCATCCGCTGTTTTTCAGTTCCCCTCCATTTACATACTGGTGTGTGTAACCCAATTGCGACTCAAACTGCTGGCTAAACACCAGGCCGTCTGTTTTTTTGTTGTAATAATCTACCTGAAAATCCAAACGGTCAAACAATGAAAAGTCCAGTCCGATATCCAGTGGTTTGGAAGTTTCCCAGGTAAGGTCTGGGTTTGGTGCCCTCCCGGAAGCCTCTATACCAACCTCACCGGACGGCAAATAATTGAAACCCCAACTGCCATACTGCAGGTATTCTGAAATACCTGAATTACCTACCCTACCGTAGCTTCCACGCAATTTCAAATAGGTGATCTTGTCCTGTAGCGGGCTGAAAAATTCTTCATTGGAAATAATCCATGAAGTGCCTATAGACCAGAAGTTGGCGTATTTGTTGTTCGCCCCAAATTTGGTGGAGCCGTCCCTTCTGTAGGACAAAGTAGCAAAATACCTGTTGTCGAAGTTATAATCTACCTGAGATAAATAGGACAAAGATGCCCATTCACTGGACGAGTACCCGGAGGTTTTCGGCCGCTGTGTGGCCGCCGAGCTGAAACCCGGAACATGGTTTACATCCAAAACATTAAAGCCGTTATAGTTTTGTCTGGCATACTCATGGCCTGCAATGACCGATACCCCATGTTGGCCGAAATTTCGGCTTGCGGATAGTATGTTCGAGGTAATGAAGTAAAACCGCTCATCTGTATTGTTGTAAATACTGCCATTGTCAGCCTCTCCTGCGGCGGTTCTTGCATCAGAATTGCTGTTGCCACGGTTGTAGTTGAATTCGCCCCTGTTGGAGGTAGTAAAACTCAGCCAGTCGGTAATATTAACGGCCAGTTTCAGGTCTGTATATACCCTGAAAGCCTTGTAGCTGCTATGGTTGTACTGATCTTCGTACAGGAAATTGTTTCTGTCCCGGCCAAACCAATCAACAGTTTGGTCTTTGGCGTTCACCGGATTGCCATCGGTATCAAATGGACTGTCAAAAGGTGTATTGGTAAAGGCCTGATAAGAGCTCACATTGCCTCTGGAACCCCTGGTACCCCTCATGGCAATGTTACTGGTCAGGTGAAAAGTTTTCGACAATTGGCTCTTTAGGTTGGCTCGCAATCCGTAGCGTTCGAAATCATCTTTCACCAATACCCCCTGGTCGTTGAAATAGCTTCCCGATACAAAAAACTGTGTTTTGTTGTTGCCACCGCTGGCAGACAGTGTCTGTCTGTTTTGCACACCATCCCTGAAGGCAAGGCCAAGCCAATCGGTATCCGTATCTGCAATGGATGGATCCAGGTTACCTGGATTTATCAGTTCATGAAAATCATATAACTGACTCGAATTCATCATCTTGAACTCTCCAAAGTTTGGCTTTGAGCGGCCATAAGTGGCCTCATAGTTGAATTTGGTTTCACCAGCATGGCCAGATTTGGTGGTAATGATGATTACACCATTGGAGGCCCTGGAACCATAGAGGGCTGTTGCCCCTGCATCTTTGAGGACGGTAACGGATTCTACATCCGTAGGATCAGCTATACCGCCGATTACCCCATCCACTACGTATAGCGGTGATGAATCGGAATCCGCAGAGCCTATGCCCCTGATGCGAACCTGCGGACCATTACCGGCCCTGCCATCGCTGTTGGTAACGAACACCCCGGCAGCCTTGCCCTGAAGGGCATTGGATACATTTGTGGTGGTCACGTTGTTGAGTTCTTTTTCTGTGACCACAGATACGGCAGATGCGAGTTGAGTCTGTGATTTGGATGTATAACCCAGCACCACTACTTCATTGAGGGTCTCCAGGTCTTCCAGCATCGTGATGTCAAGTACTGTCTTGTTGCCGATCTCAATTTCCTGTGTTTTATACCCAATAAAGGAAACCACAATCAAGGCATCTTCCGGTACTTTCAGGGAATAGTTGCCATCCAGGTCTGTGGTAGTGCCAATACTGGTATCTTTCACAAGTACCGATGCGCCGGGTAGCCCCTGCCCCCCTTCATCGGTGATCCTTCCCGATATGGCCACTTCGTCAACAATGCTCACCGATGGTTTAGCACTTTCTACACTATACCTGTTGGTGAGCTTCTGCACATTGATATTTCGGTTTACCTGCTTGAAACTCAGGTCGGTTTGCTTGGATATATCTAGTAGAATGTCGTACAAGGCCCCTTGTTCGTAGGAAGCACTGAGTCTTAATTTCTTGTTCAGGTCTTTTTCGAAGAACACAAATTTGTAACCCGAAAGCTTTTCGATCTTCTCAAAAACAGACTTCAGGTTCTCATCAACAAAGTTGACATCCACGTTCACCTCTTTCACACTGGCCACTTTTTGGCCATGAGTAGTGACTGATGCCAGCAGCATCCCGCTTACCAATACTTGTGTTACTAATCCGTATATTGAATACATTACTACTTTCTTGAATAGGAGTAATCGTTTAATTTTCATAATTTTGTTTGGTTTTAATGTGGAAAAACATTGGAACTTTTCTTGCCACTTGAAACCTTCACGCGTCCAAACATGGGGTTTCAATGGAAAGAACTTTTCAGCAGTGCTCCTGGAGCATTGCTGTTTTTTTCTAACTGGTATTGGGTTTGTTCATATCTTTTTATTTAGTATCTGATTGTTACCTGGTTGTTTTTGATGCTGTACTCAAACTTCGCTGTATAGCTCAATGACTTGAGGATTTCTTCCAACGACTGATTGTCAAAACTTGCCGTAAGGTCCCATTCGTTGGGACTCTTGTTTTCAACCCTTACCTGCACACCAAACCACCTTTCCAGGCGGGCAACCACTGAGGCTTCATTGGCTTTGTGGAAATAAAGTATGCCTTCTTTCCAGGCCAGCTCTTCGTCTATGTTATAGGATGACACCACTATTTCATCACGGTTCACCCTATAGGTCGCTTTTCTGTTTGGGTTTAGGTAAACCACATCCGATGGCTGGTTCGCCTTTTTTCCGGTGTGCTCCACTTTTACTTTCCCTGTGGCTACTGCCACTTCTATTAAACCACTTTCCGGGTATGCATTGATGTTGAATGAGGTACCCAGCACTGTTGTGGTGATGTTGCCGGAGCTGATGATGAAGGGCTTATTTTCATCCCTGGCCACTTCGAAAAATGCCTCCCCGGTAAGTACCACCTCCCTTTTGCCATTTACAAAAGCCTCTGGAAATTCGAGCCTGGATTCCGCATTCATTTTTACGATGGTGCCATCAGCCAGCTTGAATGTAACTTTTTCACCTTTTTGGGTACCTTTCTGCACCCACGAAACAGGTGCATTTTCTTCGGTTGTGCTGCGATTTATGTAAAACAGGAAACTCACTCCAATGAGCAATGCCACCACTGCTGCGTACCCCAAAACCTGATAAAACCTGGAAGAGCTGGATGCTGGTACAACCTCACTTGCCTGTACCCTTCCTTTAATTCCTTCCAGCAGTTTTTGTTGAAATTGTATTCTATCACCCAACTGTTTTTCATCCCAATCTTCACCATTTCCCTTGTGGGTATCAAAAAACTCGTATAAGTATTTCTCTTCGTCCTGAGAGCTTTTTCCTTCCAGGTGTCTGTCCAGTAAATCTTGAAATTCCTGCTTGTCCATGTGGGTGTTTTACATAGATGTTGCACAAGTCCGCAATAACCCTTGCCGGTATTTAATTTTTTTTTAGAAGTGCCTTGGTCTTGCCGTGTTTGTGACGTGCAGATGTCTGGTAGATCAAAACCACCAAAAAAACACCATGCCCAGTTGGCCAAGATCGGCGTAGAGTTGTTTCAGGGCTTTGGTGATGTGGCCTTCTACGGTTTTTCGAGATATGTTTAGCCGTTTGGCTATGTCTTTGTTTGCCAGTTGCTCAAATCTGCTCAATTCAAATACTTCCTTGCATCGCTCTGGCAATCTTGAGAGGCTTAGCTTCAGTTGGTTGTTGAGTTCTCGACTGTTAATGAGCTCTTCGGTATGGTTGGAAGATACCACGAAGTTCATCCGGTCCATGTGCTTCTGACTGATGTTGCCCCGCCGTAAATGTTCGAATACCTTGAGCCTTACTGCACGAAACAGGTAGCGGTCCAGGTCTTTGATTTCTACTGAGTTCCTTTTCGACCATAAACTCACAAATACTTCCTGCACACAGTCAAAGCACACATCCTTATCCTGGGTGACATTGTATGCGGTTTTCACAAGTATCTCCCAATAGCGATGGTAAATTTCGTCAAAAGCGCCCTTGACATCATTTGCCACCAATGCCATCAACTCGGCATCATCCAACCCGTTGTACTTTTCCAATCTCATACGAATACAGGAATTAGGCTCAATAATAATATAAAAACCTAAGAAAGCATTGTTTCATGAAAAGCCATACACAAGCAGTAGTTGCTCTGACCACAGTCAGAGGCCTTGTATTTTTGGCTGGTTCGCCAAATCGGGAGGTCTGGCAAGTACTCCTGACATTGTTTTAAACCCTGTGCAGCTTGTAGGGATAAACCCCACCCGCATTCCACTGGCACACGTAGAGGTTTTTGTCCCGGTCCACGCACACATCATGGCAATGCTTGAATATGGGTTGGTCTTGCTGCATCATGCGCAGGCTACCATTTTCATATACAGGTGCTTTCCCCCCCGGATTGGACACCACCTTGTTGTTTTTATCAAGTATCGTAACAAATCCCAGGTTCATTTGCATGTTGAAATTGGTTGGGGTCATACCGAAGCAAACCCCTGAATAAATATTGTCATCATCCACGACGGCCCTGCTGATAAATGCACCAGGCAAATAGTAATCTTCCATAAATTCACCATCCAGGCTGAACCGTTTGAAAGTGTTTTTCACCCTTGCTGAGCAAAGCAAAGTGGGATTGTTTTTGTCCCGGGTATCGAGGGTCACCCCATGAACCTGCTTGAATTTTGTTTGCTGAAGAAAGCTGTCGCCACCAAATTTCCTGATGAAATTTCCCTGGCTATCGTACTGCAAAATAAACTGCGAACCATAACCATCTGCGATATAGATATCGCCATTGGGACCAATAGTGGTTTCCGTCGGCCTGAATGGATTATCATCTCCATATTCGCCAATAGACCTGGGATGGTCGATAGTCAATAGCACTTTTCCTTTTGTGGTGGTTTTCACTACTTTGGAAAATCCCGGATCGGTAATGTACAGAAAATCCTCACCTCCTTCATTGTGGATGGTCAGGCCATGGGCGCTTTGAAACCCCAGTGTCCAGCTCTCCAGCAGTTTTCCGGAAGTATCATAAATGATGACATTGTTTTTCGCATGGTCGGTGACCATAATCAAGCGGCCTTTGCTGTCCAAAACCATCTCATGACAATTTTTTACGGGGGGTTTACCAGGATCCAAATCCCCCCAGGCACGTTCCAGGCGATAACGAAAATCACCATGGCCTATGATTTCCTCATTCAAAGAAGGCGGTGATACTATATTGAAACTAAGGGATGGCAGACTGAGTGCTGCTGAGACTTTTGCCGTTTTTTTCAAAAACATTCTTCTGGATTTCATCTGATTGTATATGGGATTCCTCATGCCATCAGCAGGCTGGGTATTTTTCTTTCCTCCTCAAATTTTGAAAAGAAAAATCCTGGAATGGCGTAATTTACATTATTATTTGGTCTGAGGTTATGATAAGATATCTTTGACTACATGTCCGTGCACATCGGTAAGCCTGAACCTGCGCCCCTGGTATTTGAAAGTGAGCCTTTCATGGTTGATGCCCAACAAGTGCAATAAGGTGGCCTGAAAATCATGGACATGCACCGGGTTTTCGGCTACATTGTAGGAGAATTCATCAGTTTTTCCATAGACTGTGCCTGCTTTTACCCCGGCACCCGCCATCCACATGGTGAAACAACCAGGGTGATGGTCTCGTCCGTAATTGGTCTTGGTCAACTGTCCTTGTGAAAAGCTTGTGCGTCCAAATTCACCTCCCCATACCACCAACGTATCATCGAGCAGCCCCCGTTGCTTCAGGTCCCGGATCAGCGCGGCATTGGCCTGGTCTGTACTCAATGCCTGCCTCTTGATACCCGAAGGAAGGCCTCCGTGCTGGTCCCATCCGCTGTGGTACAGCTGGATAAATTTCACATCCTTTTCGGCCAGTTTTCTAGCCAGCAGGCAGTTGGCCGCATAGGTACCTGGTTTGTTTACATCATCGCCATACATCTCATAGATATAATCCGGTTCGCCCGAAATATCTACAGCCTCAGGCACGGAGGTCTGCATCCTGAAGGCCATTTCATACTGGTTGATTTTAGATTCGATTTCAGGGTCTCCCCAGAGGCTGTGCTGGTGCTCGTTTAGTTTTTTCACATAATCCAGTGCCCGCCTTCTATCCTCCTTGTGGATCCCATACGGATTGTTAAGGTACAAAACCGGGTCTTTCCCAGACCGGAATTGCACGCCCTGGTGGTGCGACGGCAAAAAGCCATTGCCCCAGGATTGACTGTTGAGTGGCTGGCCACCTCCACCATGGGAAATCATCACCACAAAGTTGGGGAGGTTTTTATTGTCAGACCCTAAACCATAGCTCAACCAGGAACCTATAGACGGCCTGCCACTCACCTGGGCGCCTGTCTGCATAAACATGACGGCCGGCTCATGGTTGATGGCTTCCGTGTACATAGAATTGATGATGCAAAGATCATCTACCACTTTGGCGGTATGGGGAAACAATTCACTGACCCAGGCACCAGACTGACCGTATTGCTTGAAATCGTATATGGACCGAACGAGCGGAAATGTGGACTGACTGGCCACCATACCCGAATTTCGCTGCTGGCCCCTGACCGAATCGGGAATTTCCTGTCCATGCCATTTGTCCAGGCCCGGCTTGTAATCAAAGGTCTCTATCTGTGATGGGCCACCACTTTGAAACAGGTATATTACCCGTTTAGCTTTTGGCGGAAAATGCCCACTCCCCAGGATGCCATTGAACTGATCATCGGCAGAAGCGATACCTTTGTCTCCGGCAAAAGCATCCAAAGGGTTCATCAATCCTGAGAGGGCCAGGGAACCTAATCCCAAGCCGGTTTTTTTCAAAAAATCCCTTCGGCTTTCCTGTTGAAATAGTTTGGTGTAATCATTCATATCTTCTGGTTTTTTGAGTCAGCAATTAATTTCTAAAATAGGCCTCAGCCGTATTCATCATTCCATTCACAACTACTCCCAATGCCGACAACTTGGCCGGATCGAGAGAATCGTCCCATTCTTTTTCCCCCACACCCAAATAAGCCAAAGCGTCTTCTGAGTTTTGAGAGAAGCTCTCATATTCTTTGCTATAAAAATCTTGTATGATCTGGGTTTCTTTTTCATCGGGCAACCGACCGGTCACCATTCGGAAAGCCTTGTTCAGCATTTTGTCCAAAACCAACCCTTCCTTTAGCAAACCCTCCGCCAGCACCCGGGAAGCTTCCACAAACTGGGGGTCGTTGAGCAAAACCAGTGCCTGTAGCGGTGTGCTGGTAGTGGTCCTTTGCACAGTGCATACACCCCTGTCAGCTATATCGAATATGAGCAAGGATGGTGGTGGGGCCGTCCTTTTCCAGATGGTATAAAGGCTTCTTCTGTACAATCCTTCACCCGGCTCCTGGAGGTACCTGTATCGCCAGCCTTTGGTGGACAAGGCATCCCAGAGGCCTGGTGGCTGATAGGGATATACACTTTCCCCACCGATTTTATCTACTAATAGACCGCTGATGGCCAATGCATTGTCCCGGATCATTTCTGCCGGCAACCTGAACCGGGGGCCTCTGGCCAGCAGGATATTTTCAGGGTCTTTTTCCAGCATGTCATCAGTGATGACCGAACTTTGCCTGTAAGCGGCTGATGTCATAATCAACTTGTGTAGGCCCTTGATATCCCATCCCGAGTCTATAAAATAAAGCGCGAGCCAATCCAACAGCTGCGGGTGGCTGGGCAGGCTTCCCTGGTTTCCAAAATCATCTGAAGTACTGACCAACCCTTTTCCAAAATGCATCTGCCAAACCCTGTTGACATACACCCGGGCGGTAAGTGGATTTTTTCTGTCCAGCAACCACCGAGCCAGTCCAAGACGGTTTTTAGGCAGTTTTTCATCAAACGGCATCACCGCTTCCGGCACACCTGGTTCTACTTCCTCCCCCCTGGCACTATACAAGCCCCGCTCCAGAATATAGGTGGGTCTTGGCTCAGGTAAATCACCCATCACCATAATTTCCGGAATGCTGTTAAGCAGGTCATTAGCTTCGTTTCTGCTGACCTTCAAACTATCCTGAAGGCGGGCTATTTCTTTGTTGAAACGGGCAGTGATGTATTCCGACAGATAAGCGTCACTGTCAGCCGTACGTTCATCCAAAAAGTCAAGGGCTTTGTTTTGATCAAATGTGTATAGGACTTCCAATGAGGTAAGTGCCCTGTCGAACACTTTTAACTCATCGATCCCTCCATTTTTGAAAGGAACGAATTTAGCCCTTGTTCCACATTGCAAACTGCTAAACCCATAGGTGTGGATATCATACTCATATAAGATCCCTTTGTAAAGATTGTCGTAATCAATGGTAACCGGCTGCCTAACGCCATCTATGTAAACATTTACGCCACTGGCTTTGCTCGACCCATCGTATGTAAACGTAAGCTGGAACCACTCTTTAGGCGTCAGCGCCTTCTTGGTAGTGACCTGTATGGCATTTTGTGGCCAGGAATGCGCCATAACAAATTCTACTTTATTGTCGCGCAATGTCACAGAATAGCCTTTCAACCCCAGTCGCAAATTTTCACTATGCCAGACCACTGCGGCTTCTCCATACAGGGTATCCGGGCGCACCCACAATTGCACAGAAAAGGGTTCTGTACGTTCATACCAACCTACTTTTTCACCCATGGTGATGGAATTGTAATCACTCACAAAAAAAGCATTGCCATTTTTGCCTTCCTTGAAAATGGGTTGGCTGGCAGTGGCCGGTTTGGTGTGGTCTAGCAGGTTGGCAGTTTCAAATTTGCCATTCTCCAGGTTTTTGAAATAATCAAAAGGATAATGTGCCTTCAGCGATTTTTTTATTCCCAAATCAAGCATGTCTTTACTGACATTTACCATTGATTTGTCACTGGCTTGACGAGCATTCTTCTTAAGTTGTACCAGCTTATTTTCCCTTTCTTCAATGGTTTTATTCAGAAATTCGATTTGCTCCTGCTGCTCCTCAGTTGATAACAACAAAGCCGGTCCGGGAGTCTGGTCAGGGCCGTAAACCGGGGTACCGATTTCAAAGGTGGAATTGAAAAACCCAAAGAGTTTGTAGTAGTCTTTTTGGGAAATTGCGTCGTATTTATGGTCGTGGCACCTGGCGCACTCTACAGACAATCCCATAAAAGCCTTGCCTAAGGTGTTCGTGCGGTCGGCTGCATATTCCACCCTGTATTCTTCAAATACAATCCCCGCCTCGGAATTCCTCTTGTTCAGGCGATTGAAAGCAGTAGCCAATATACTTTCCTGTGTTGGCTTCTCGATCAGGTCGCCTGCCAACTGCCATGTAACAAACTGGTCGTATGGCATATTCCTGTTGAATGCGCCGATGGCCCAATCCCTCCAGGGTGAAAAGTCACGGTGTTTGTCGTCTAGGTATCCATCGCTATCGGCAAACCGCGCCACATCCATCCAGTCGGCAGCCATTCGTTCACCATAAGCGCTTGAAGTCAGGAGCCGGTCAAGCATTTTTGTGTTGGCATCCGGTGAGGTATCATTTACAAAATCATCAATTTCATCCAGGCCTGGAGGCAATCCCCTCAAATCAAAAGAAGCCCTCCGGATCAGCATTTCTTTAGAGGCTTCTTCCGAATAAGTTACCCCCTCCCTTTCCAACCTCTTCAGTATAAAATTGTCAATAGGGTTCTTCACTTTTTCCACTTCCCTTACTTCAGGTGGGGATACAGGTTCGGTAGGCAAATACGACCAGTGCGGTTTATATTCTGCGCCTTGTTCTATCCATTTGGCCAGGGTGGCAATTTCCTCGGTGGTCAATTGCAAATGCGATTCCGGTGGTGGCATGATCACGTCTGGATCATTGGAAATCATCCTTTGGAAAGCCTGGCTGTTGCTAAGATTGCCCGGCACGATGGCCGCACCTCCTTCGGACAATGCTTTGAATGCCCCTTCAGATGTATCTAATCTTAAATCCGCTTTTTGATTGGCCTTGTCAGGGCCGTGGCATGCAAAACATTTATCTGACAGGATAGGCTTGACATGAAAATTGAAGTCAATCACCTCAGGAAGGGCTTTCTGGGCTGTACTGACCGCTTCGGGTTTATTGTTGGTACACCCCACCAGAAAGAAGAGACCAACTGTTATTAAGGTAAATGTGCTCAACGGTTTTGGCATGTTGCAATGTTTCATGACATTTATAGACATATTTAATTTCTTTTGTTCAGGGCTGGGATTTACAAATCATCCACTTTTCGATTAAGTTTATGGATCAATTCATTTGATCGGGACTTTATTCTTAAAACCCTTAACCAAATGTAATAGCCAATGCCCGGAAAATTGCCGTTAAAAACCGTTTCTAAACGGTTAAAAAACAGGTCTTATTACGTTTAAAAAGGCATTTATCACTAAAATTGAAGTCAACTAAAATAGTATGTCTCAAAGCAAAGTGCAGGAAGAATTGATTGAAAGAATTGTACAAAGCAATTCGTTTGGGAGGTCTCAAATCTATGTTGACTTATTGAAATACCTGGTCGATTGTACTGAGCAAGGCAACATACCAAAAGAAACCACTATTGGGTCTCAGCTCTTTGGTTCCAATGCCGCCGACGATTACGACTCGGCCAAAGTGCGGGTATATGTCTATAATCTGCGCAAAAAACTCAAGCAATACTATCAGCATGAGGGCAAGAGCGAAGCACTTGTGCTGACCATCCCCAAAGGAAGCTATAAAGTAGAATTGGTAAAGAAGGAACCAAAAGCAATGACTTCTGCCAAAAAAACCAAAGCCTATACCCTTATACCACTAGTCGCGTTGGGGGCCTCTCTGCTGGCAAATATCTATTTCTGGAATCAGAAAGAAATAACCAACAGGTCATTCAATGTGCTTCCGGAAAATCAGTACTGGGGTGATTTTTTTGAATCTGACAAGCCCACCCTTGTAGTCATCGGCGACCTGTTTATTTATGCTGAATACGACAAAATAAGGGATATGACACGCACCATCCGGGGTTCGGGCCTCAACTCAGAGGCTGAGTTTGACGAGTACAAAGAAAACCTTCGGGATACCACCAGGGAACTCAGCAAGCTGACCTACACCTACCTGATCAAGAACACTACGGCTTGTATTGAAACCCTCACGCGCCTGTTTTTTTCCCAACATAAATCATTTCAAACTCAGGTGGTCACCAGAATGGACGTAAAGGATTTGCATGACCATAACATTATATTCATTGGCATGCAAAAAACCGCCGGAATGCTCAACAACTACTTTTTGAGTAGTAAATTCAAGCATCTCAGCGAAAGTACTTTTACTTATGAAGACCCGGCCTCCAATACCAGCAGGAGGTTTAGTCCCGAAGGTGACCCTGATGCCTACCACACAGATTATGGATTGGTGGCTAAATTTCCAGGCCCTAACAACAACACCATTTTCATGTTTGGCGGCCTGTGGGATACATCGGTCTATGAGGGTTTGAAAAATTTTACCGAGCCCAACAAGCTCAAGGATTTGGAAAACCTGATGACCAGTCAATTCGGGGAAGTGCCCCAATATTTTGAAGTACTCTTTGAAGTAAGCGGGATTGACCGTACTGAACTCACCAACAAAGTACTGATCATGAACAAGATAGAAAAGGCCACCAATGTGTGGGCGGTGCAATAAAATATTCACAGCCAACCTGTTCATTGACGAAGAGACTGCCCCTTATTCTAAGTTACAGAGTATTAATAATACTACCCCGTTTCTCGTATTTGAGGAGGTACGACGAAGCAATCTGTTGGAGACCAATTGTAATGTCCCAAGTACTTATGTAGGCAGTACTTAACCCCAAGGGGCTGCTTCATTCCGCTGCACTCCATTCGCAGCTACGAGATGCTGAAGGCATGTTGCTTTGCTCCCAATTGTTTTCAAATACTGTGAAACCCTTGGACTTGTATGTGTTAAGACATCCCCACGGCTTTTCGCCTTTGCGAGGAGGCACGACGAAGCAATCTGTTTGGGTTCCGACTCTACTGGCCAAAATATTTACATATTGGCAGTACTTAACCCCAAGGGACTGCTTCATTCCGCTGCGCTCCATTCGCAGAGACGGGATGCTGAAGGCATGTTGCTTTGCTCCCAATTGTTTTCGAATACTGTGAAACCCTTGGACTTGTATGTGTTAAGACATCCCCATGGCTTTTCGCCTTTGCGAGGAGGCACGACGAAGCAATCTGTTTGGGTTCCGACTCTACTGGCCAAAATATTTACATATTGGCAGTACTTAACCCCAAGGGACTGCTTCATTCCGCTAGTGCTCCATTACCGATGACGTATTTTTAAACTTGTTGATTTAGAACCAGTTGGTATCCCATGTCTTGTGCTGTTTTTACCAACCACTTTTCTCGCTGCATACTAACCTTGGTTTCATAATCTTTTATCCCCTTTTCGGCGTAATCCAGCCCATTGGCCATTAATCTATAGTAAAGTACGGCCAGTTTTCTGGCCACTGCTTTTACTGCTATGCCTGGTCCTCTTTTGGCTTTTATCCTTCTACCGAAGGCCCCAAGGGCTATGTTTTTACTTTCTATAAGGCTTTGGGCTATTTGCCTGAATATCTGGCCGGCCTTTGGCCTGTATTTTTTACTTCTGGATTTTTTCTGTTTCCCAGACTGGTGCTGGCCTGGCGCAAGGCCCAGCCACGAGGTATAATGCTTTTCGGAGATCCATTTTTTAAAATCATTTCCAGTTTCTGAGTAAAGTTGGAGCCATGTATAATCGGTAATGCCAGGCAAAACTGTGGCATCCCTGCCTGAAAATATCTTGAGCAGGTGGTTTGCCAAATGCTCCACTTGTGGCTTGTTGTGCCTTATAGGCTTGCGGCCTTTGATTGGCTCTATTTTGTTTTTGCCATCATCGTTTTGATTAGAAAAATTAATCCTTTCCAGGGCTTGCTGGACCTTAAAATCACATGCTTTGATCTGTTGCTGGTAAAACTGGTAGCCTTGGTAGGCCTGCTGTAAAGCAAACAAACCTGCTTCTGTGTAATGTCCCTCTAAAGCTTTTAATACCAAGTGGCCCTTTTTCTCTTTGATACTCTTATGGCAAAGCCCTAAAAGCAAGTGGGGGTCCCTCTGGCCATTAAGGATAGCACTGATAATGGATAAGCCGCTTGCCCCATGGACCTGGCTCAATACTTCTTTGAGACGGATGTTCATTTGAGTCAAAGCTTTTTGCATATGGTTCACATGCATGGTTGCTGTCCTGATATGGTCTTCCCGTATTCGTTGATAGGCCCTAATTTCTTTTACTTGTTCATCAGGGACAAAACACCGGTTCAGTAAACCGTAACTGTGCAATTGCTGAATCCACTGACAATCTTTGACATCTGTCTTGCGGCCTGGGGCCTGCTTGGTTTGCCTGCCATCTACCAACCATACATCTAACCCGGCCGCTTCCAGGATTTCAAAGAGCACAACCCAATAAACCCCCGTGGCTTCCATTGCCACGGTCTTGATATTATTGGCCAAAAGGTAATCCCGGGCCAGGTAAAATGACTCGGTAAAGGTTTCGAAAGAACGGACATCATTGCCTTCCAATCCAATAAAAATCTGCTTAGCTCCGATATCAATCCCTGCGGCATGCTTTCTAAACTTTTTCATGATACATTGATTTAAGGGTAAAGACTGCACTGGAAGAAATATTATGCACGATAGACTACCGACCGGACATTTCTGGTATCCCAGAAAGTACCATAATTTGTGACTCCTTTCTTCCGAACCATACTCGCAGACAGGCACTGGGCACTAATCTAGCCTCGGCCAGTTTGTGCAGTCTGCACTACGCTATAAACGTCACCCCATTTTGTGTGTTTGGTTTGACCAAAAATTAGGTCTCGCA
>JAVKDJ010000089.1:0-17636 GCA_040222275.1 Cyclobacteriaceae bacterium | reverse complement strand
AAAGGTTTTGATGTTTTTTTGTTTTCTTTGTACTTGCCCATCTCAGAGTAGGATATTCAGTTTAAATCTTCGAAAATTCAAAACTAAATAGCTTGCTGGGATTGGGCTCTTTTTTGTATATTATTTGTTCGGACAGTTATGTCCTAAAAAACAATTCAGGTATTTGAGATTTATCTGGACTGGTTATTTTTATAAAACGAAATGACAACTGGTCATTCGTATAAACCAAGATCAGTTCTAATGAAACAATTCAAATCGTACTAATGAGCGATTAAGTGCTGTGATTGGTAGTAGTTGCTCCCAATAGAAGGGTATATATCGAATTGAGGCAATGGCTTTACTAAAAACCTATGAACCGTCATATAGTAGATATCAATGATTTTACCATTTTGGTAGAGGAGTCAAAGGTTCAAGAACAGACAAATCAGGACTCCTGCGCTTTTGACGAACCCATCATTGGTGTTGCTTTTTATGGATCTGGCAATGTAGGGTTAACGGTAAAATATGGTAATCACCGGAAAGAATTCAACCACACCAAGGGTATGGCGCTTTCTTTTTTCGCTGATGAACAGGTGGAGTTTATACACAATGTCTCAGCAGAAAAACCACTTCAATGTATTGTCATTGCCACTGCACCACATCATCTTGAAAAACTGCCCAATGAAGAAGGAGAAGTATTCAGTGAATTGCTCCATCAACTGGTCCGCCCAAAAGACCACTATGTAGAAGGGCCAAAATTTTACATGACACCTGAAATGCAATCCGTGGTAGATCAGGTGTTCAGCATAAGTTATGAGGGCAAAACCAAAATGATGTTTTTTAGAAGCCAGATGACCACACTGCTTTCACATTTTTTTGGACAACTGGCAAGTCAGGATGATGCGAACATTAAAGAATCTGAGCGAAGCAAATTGTATGAAGCCAGACAAATACTTATGGACAATCTGGATACCCCACCTTCGTTGAGCCAGCTTTCCAGGCAGATAGGGCTCAATACCTTCAAACTCAAAAAGAATTTTAAGGAAATATTTGGGGTGCCCGTATTCAAATACCTTCAGAACGAACGCCTGACTAAAGCACACGAACTGTTGAGAAAGCAGGAAATGACGATTCAGGAGGCTGCATGGCACGTAGGCTATGACAGTTTGAGTTCATTTTCCAGTGCTTTTGCCAGAAAATATGGTTTTCGTCCCAGTGAAATAAAGCGTTAATCCCTTTCGAACCAATTTCTATCCTTTTCAAACCAATGCCAGGGTGGTATTGCCTCCAATTTTGTTTGATCAATTTTTAAACTTTAAATGTTTACTATTATGAAAAACAAAATTTTAGTTCTTGGAGGAACAGGAAAAACAGGCAGAAAAGTAGCACAGCGCCTCACGGAGCTCGGGCAGGATGTACGAATTGGTTCCAGGGGTGCAAAAAAGCCATTCGAATGGAACAGCCCCGAAACATGGCCCTCAGTGCTTGAGGGGGCAGACAAGGTTTACATCACATTTCAGCCCGACCTGGCAGTGCCCGGAGCTTTGAAAGCCATAGAGGGATTTGTGCAGGAAGCTAAAAAAGCTGGTGTCAGGAAGTTGGTGTTGTTGTCTGGTAAGGGAGAGAGGGAAGCCCAACTATGCGAGCAGGTAGTCATCCATTCGGGCATGGATTTTACCATTGTCAGGGCTACCTGGTTCAATCAAAACTTCAGTGAAAGCTTCTTTCTGGATCCTATTCTTGCAGGCCATGTGGCACTACCGCAGGCACAAGCTAAAGTACCCTATGTAGATACCAATGACATTGCCGATGTGGCAGTAGAAGTACTGCTGAACGCAAAACACAACGGTCAAATTTATGAATTGACAGGTCCAAGGCTTTTGACCTTTCAGGATGTATTGAACGAAATATCTACTACTATCGGGAGGGACATTACTTTTACCCCGATCACCTTAAATGCCTATGCCGGAATGCTGGAGGAACATAAGGTACCTAAAGATTACATCTGGCTAATCAATTACCTTTTTACCGAGGTATTAGGTGATGAACGAAATACCATAGTGACTGGGGACATTGAAAAAGTGCTCGGACGGAAGCCAAAAGATTTTTCGCAATATGTCGCAGAAGTAGCCAAAACAGGTGTATGGAACCCATCCAAAGTAGAGGAATAGGAAACTATTGTTGCTGTAAACAGAAGGAATACGAACCCAGGCCGCTCTAAAACAGGTCTGGGTTGTAAATATTTCAGCAATACAAACTTGATCTTTAGGTCTTAGTGCTTGCTAAACATGCGCCAAAATCATGGCTGTTATCAACAGCATCAAAAAGTGATAGACAGTATTGATCCCAAATAGCTTCCAGGATTTTTGCTCCCAGGCTACTGCGCCTATATCTACTGGTAGATAAAACCCAAGCCAGGTAAAAAAGGTAGCCATTGAGGCATTGGCAGCAGGGGAGGCATCCCCGGGAGGCAAACCCCAGGTTACCGGGTTCCACACAGCCATATTGTGTGCAAATACCCAGGCCAGCAAAAAATTGCCGATGACCATGAAAATCATTCCCCTGGCCATCACAGCCCCTGAGGGTTTCATGTCTGGGTCAAATCCCATTTCCCTGGCCCATACTTTGCCAAAAAGTGGGGTGTACCAGATAAATCCAAAAAAGAAATTGGCGACTACTGCTATCAATACGGCCGTAATACTAATGTTTATTTCAGGCATGACTATAATGTTTGGTTGATGTCTTACAAATGTAGCCTTGTTTTGTTGGTTTTAAAGTGGGCATTATTGACAACTTAGGGGGTTGATAGTGACAGCCAATCGCTTTACATTTGAATCAGCAAAATCTAACATGATGAAACATATTTCAGTAATTGTGCCTGAAGGCCCTGTGATTCTGAGCAGTGTGGTTGGGGCATATAAGCTTTTTGGCCAGGTTAACAACTTCCTAAATGCCCAGGGTATGCCTCCCTTTTATGAAATCCAGCTAGTAGGCTTAAGCAAGGAAACACAAATTTATGACGGCATATTTTCCATCAAACCACACGTTACCATCGATCAGGTTTCAACCACCGATCTTATAGTAGTCACTACCATAATGGGCGATATGCAGGATTCCCTGGAACTTAACAAAGATTTCCTGCCATGGATAAGGGCCAGGTATCAAGAGGGTGCAGAAGTGGCCAGTCTCTGTATGGGTGCCTTTTTACTGGCAGCTACCGGTTTGCTCAGTGGCCGCAGGGCCACCACACACTGGGTAGGCACAGCTGCTTTTCAGGAAATGTTTCCCGAAGTATTGTTGCAGCAGGACAAGATTATTACCGATGAAAATGGCACTTACACCAGTGGGGGTGCCTATTCATTCCTCAATCTGCTCGTTTACCTGATCGAAAAATACAATGGCCGTGACATGGCGGTAATGATTGGTAAATTGTTTGAAATAGACATTGACCGCTACAACCAATCAGAGTTTGTAATTTTCGAAACACAGAAAGGGCATGGAGATGAATTGATACAAAAGACCCAGGACTACATCGAGGAGCACTTTTCAGAAAGTATTACCCTGGATGGGCTGGCTGACATGGTTTCATTGAGCCGCAGGAATTTCATTCGCAGGTTTAAGAAGGCCACACAAAATACTCCTTTCGAATATATCCAGCGAGTGAAGGTAGAAGCAGCAAAGAAATCACTGGAACGCACCAATCAAAACATCAATGAAGTGATGGTAGATGTCGGGTATTCGGACACCAAATCTTTCAGGAAAGTCTTTAAAAAGCTCACCGGGTGCTCCCCGGTGGAATACAAAATGAAGTATAACAAGTATGCCGTGAAGGTAGTTTGATTTAAAAAAGTATGTGTTAAATTAATTGGTTTTATAAGGTTTTGTTGGGGTAGAGGCCAGGTCCGCCATAAAAGAACAGGACAGCATGCAATGCCGTAAATCTGGACTCTACGACACCAATAAGTTTTCTGCTACCTTGCTGGATATATGTACTTCTCCGTTACCTACCAGTTCTACCTGCATTAGTCCGTCGAATTCATTTTTGTCGTTTACAATGATCTTTGTGCCTAGGGATATGTGAATCTTGTCAAGATGCTTTAGAAATTCAGAGTCCGAATTCTCCACACCCACTATTACCACTTGTTTTCCTACATCCACTTCCGACAGGGGATATTTAGGTGCATTGCTGAATTGGCCGTTTTCATCAGGAATTGGGTCTCCATGGGGGTCTATGCGAGGAAAGCCAAGAAACTCATCCAACTTGCTCGTCAGCAGTGGCGATTTGATATGCTCCAGTTGTTCAGCAATGTCGTGCACTTCATCCCACTTAAATTTTAGTTTTTCTACCAGAAAAACCTCCCATAAACGGTGTTTGCGTATTACTTTCAAGGCCTCCTTTTTTCCGGTATCAGAAATTTTCACGCCCTGGTACTTCTGGTAAGAAATTACCCTTTTTTCTGCCAGTTTTTTGATCATGTCGCTGACTGAAGCAGGCTTGGTTTTCATTTCTTCCGATAGGGCATTGGTGGATACACTTTGCTGCCCCGAAACCGAGAGATGATAGATGGCTTTCAAATAGTTTTCTTCTGCAAAACTGAGCATGGATATTATTTTTGGACAAAGGTAAATCTATTTTTAGATAAACCTAAAAATTCACAGGAAGGAGATATAGTCTATAGGTTTAAAATTTCAACGGAGAAAACGAACCAGTATTTTCTTAAATAAAGGGTAGAGCAACTGCTTTTGGTATTAGGAATAGTTTATCAATTTTAAGAACCATAGGTTTACCTTTCATCACAATTTCGGCTTCCTGTTCATAGAGTATCGATGAAAATAAATACATTTGAGAGGATGGTATTTCCCAATGCCAAATACACAAACAACAACCAAAAATGAAATTTGACAGAATAAAAATAATCAAAAACCGATCGGATATCGGGGCAGGTACCAGAGGTTCCGATATGGGGATAGATGCTATAGAAATAGCGGCTATCAACCAGGAAAACAACTATTTCAACAGGTATGATTTTGAGGATGTGCCCACTCATAATGAAACGGTTTATGACAAAGTCAACACTACATTTGCCAAAAGGATAGGCCATGTGCATGAGCAATGCACCAGGGTATGCGAGGTTGTTAAGAACAACCTTCTCCAACGTCATTTTCCACTGATTATTTCAGGCGATCATTCTTCTGCATTGGGAAGTATTAGCGGGTTGAAAGCCGCCAATCCTGAAAAGGCTTTGGGGGTGATATGGATTGATGCGCACGCAGATTTGCATTCCCCATACACCTCACCATCGGGCAATGTGCATGGGATGCCCCTGGCAGCTGCCCTGGCCGTTGACAACAGAGAGTTTCAGGTAAATGATGTTACCGGTGATACTATGGACTACTGGACCGGAATGAAAAATATTGGCACCTCTGGGGCTAAAATCCAGCCCAATCACCTGGTGTATTTTGGTGTAAGGGATACGGAAGAGCCTGAGAACAAACAAATGGACAAACTGGGCATCAGGAATTACAGGGTAGATGAAATAAGGTACCGTGGTATTTCCGAATGTATGGGGGAGGCCCTGAAAAAATTGAACGAATGTCAGATCATATACGTGTCTTTTGACGTAGATAGTTTGGACTGTGATTTGGTTTCAATGGGTACAGGTACACCAGTTTCCAAGGGGTTTGATCAATACGAAGTGATTGAAATCATAAACACCTGTATTGATACAGGTAAAGTAGCCTGCCTGGAATTGGTGGAAATCAATCCGCTTTTGGACACCAGGGGAAACAGAATGGCAGAGACGGCATTCGAGGTGCTGGACGCAGTAACAAATAAATTAGAATCTCAATTGTAGCACTATGACTGGAGAAACCAACCTTAAAACCCTGCTCAGGCAGATGTCACCGGTTCTCAATCCGGGAAGTTACGTGTTTTGTTCTGTAGGTCGGAGTTTCGTTGTGCCGGATTCGGTGTTACTGGCGAGCTTCGTAGAGCAGGAAGGAAAGACATTGGTGCTATCCCGTGAGGCTGCTGAAAACCACCAGCTAAAATACACACAGGTGATGTCCTGGATTACCCTTAAAGTACACTCCTCGCTCGAAGCTGTTGGGTTTACCGCCCGTGTATCTGCAGCCCTAGCTGATGAGGGGATCAGTTGCAATATGATCGCCGGTTACTACCACGACCATATTTTCGTGGATAAGGATGAAGAGTTTACGGCTATGGAAGTGTTGAAGCGACTTTCCGAAGGTGTTTCAGGTGATTGATATATACTTATAATGATTGACCGGACTAAACTAAACACAAAAATGGAATGCTGAGACCAAAGGCTCAAGCATCCTGCTGCTGCATATTTTTAATCCCCCAATATCTCCACCAACTTCACAGGTCGGTTCTCTTTCATTGACTTGTTTGCCGCCAAGGCAATTGCAGTAGCCTTTAGCCCATCCTCGCCGGTTACAGGTGGCACTTGCTTTTGGTTCAGTGCATTTATAAAGCCGTTCATCTCATGTAAATACGAATCTATGTACCTGTCCATAAAAAAGTCCAACGGCCTGGAACCATGCACACCATTCACGTCCAGCAACTGATGCGTGTCTTTGAAATTGTTGTCTGCCTGTGCCATGCCTTTCGACCCAAAAACTTCCAGGCGCTGGTCATAGCCATAAGCAGCCTGCCGGCTATTTTCAATAATGGCCGTAGTGCCATTTTCAAAAGTAAGCAACACGAATCCCGTATCTATATCCCCGGCTTCCCCTATAGCAGGATCCACCAGATTTTGCCCCCTGGCATAGACCTCATCCACCTCACTATCGGCAATATACCTGGCCATATCAAAATCATGTATGGTCATATCCAAAAACAATCCTCCTGAACTTTTGATGTAATCTATCGGAGGTGGGGCTGGATCCCTGCTGGTAATTTTTATGGTCCTTAGCTCACCAACCTTTCCTTCTGTTACCAATGACTTTATCTGTGCAAAATTAGTGTCAAACCGTTGATTGAAGGCCACCATCAATGGAGTGTTGTTGGCTGATGCTACATCCAGTATTTCCTTCACTTTTTCCAGGGAAAGATCTAAAGGTTTCTCACAAAAAATTGCTTTGCCGGCATTGGCCGCCCGTTTGATATAGTCCTCGTGGGTATCGCTTGGTGAGCAAATGGCCACAGCATCGATCTCTGTATTGTTGAAAACATCATCAGCATTACCAGTTACGATAGGTATATGCAGGTCTTTGGCAAAAGATTGCCCTTCTTCAGAAGGGTTCATTGCGGCCACTACTTCTACACCCTTGATACTGGTTGCGAGGTTTTTCAGATGAATCTGCCCGATTCTTCCCAATCCCAAAATACCTATCTTTATGGAAGTCATTTTTTAAATATTGATATGTTAAAACTTAAACTAAATCCCATTGTACTACAATACTTCATCGTGAAAGGACAGTTTTTCGATTCGAATTTTTTGATCTCAACAAACTGTCTAACCCTGATTTGTGCTGCAATCCGGATCGGTTTGCAATATTCAAAAAATGACTAAGAAATAGTTGGGTTTGTCCTGGAAAAACGGGGTTAAAATCGTTTCATATTGATTTGTGTACCCTTTTGAATGATTTGGATACCTTCTTGGACCAGGGTTCCGATACCTTAGCAGAATAATTTTTAGAACCAAAACCTACTAAGCAATTGAGTACGTTAAAAAAACAGGGAATGAAAAATCTATGTTTTATATTATTGACCACAGTTTGCGGTTTAAGCATGTTTCAATGTGAACAAAGCAGCTCAACTGTGAAAGTACCCAAAAAGGTAGATTTCAATTTTGATGTCAGGCCTATTTTGGTTCAAAACTGTTACCTGTGTCATGGACCAGACCCCAGCAGTAGAAAGGCGGACCTCAGGCTGGATACATTTGAAGGGGCCACCGCACTTTTAGATGATGGGGGCCAGGCAATAGTTCCGGGCAATACCAGCAAAAGTGAGCTCATAAAAAGGATCATGCATGAAGACCAGGATGCCATGATGCCACCTCCCGAGTCCAACCTTGAATTATCCGAATATGATATAGAAGTACTTAAAAAGTGGATTGACCAGGGGGCAGAGTGGAAACCCCATTGGGCGTTTATATCACCTGAATTGTCAGAACCTGAAGAATATGATTCGGATGAGTCATACAATGAGATCGACAATTTTGTGCTCGAAAAAATTGAGAACAAAGGCATCACCCCCTCACCATTGGCCGACAAAAATACCCTTA
Organism: Cyclobacteriaceae bacterium; assembly: GCA_040222275.1. Lineage (GTDB taxonomy): Bacteria > Bacteroidota > Bacteroidia > Cytophagales > Cyclobacteriaceae > CAXBNB01. The sequence goes on along the minus strand of JAVKDJ010000089.1, from coordinate 9,405 downwards.
TCAGGCGCGTATCTTATATGCTTACAGGATTGCCCCCAACAATTGAACATGTGGAGCAGTTTGTAAAGGATGAAAACCCCGATGCTTATGAAAAAATGGTGGATTATTACCTGGGTTCAGATGCGTTTGGTGAAAGGTGGGCCAGGCATTGGATGGACATTGCCCGCTATGCCGAAACGAAAGGACACGAGTTTGATTTCCCCATACTTGGAGCCTGGCGCTACCGCGATTACCTCATCAGGGCCTTTAACAGCGATGTGCCCTACGATCAACTTGTAAAAGAACATTTGGCTGGTGACTTGATGGACACACCCAGGTGGAATCGAGAAAATGGCAAAAATGAATCACAACTCGGAACTGCATTTTATGCACTGGGAGAGGGTACACACAGCCCTGTGGATATTCGAAAAGATGAAGCCGATAGGATTGACAATATGATCGACGTTACGAGCAAGGCCTTTCAGGGTTTGACTGTGTCGTGTGCCAGGTGCCATGACCATAAATTTGATCCTATTCCTACAGCCGATTACTATGCTTTGTATGGAGTGATGGAAAGTAGTAGGTTTTCCCCGAAACCAGCCAACCTCACTTATGACCAACAGAAAAGTGTAGAAGAAGTACAAACTTTGAAAAATGAGATTAGGCAACTGATTGCCAACAAATGGTCTTCAGAAGGAATGGCTGATCAGGGCACAATGGAAACTGCCGAGTCTTCTCATGTAGATGAAGTTGAAGAGCAATACGATGTACTTGGTGATTTTAGGGGACAAAATCTAAATGGTTGGAAATCGGATGGATTGGCCTTCGGAGGGAGGACTACCCTTGGGGAGCCAGTGTTTGATGCCGATGGCCAGAAACTTGTTCGCCTGGAAGATGGTAAAGCTTCCAGTAAAATGTTATCTACCGGTATCTATGGCGCACTTCGCTCACCAAACTTTACAATAGACAAGGATTTTATTGGGGTTCGGGCAGCAGGAGACCAGTCCACCATCAGGATAATCATCGACAATTTTCAATTGATCCAAAACCCAATTTATGGTGGGTTAAGCAAAAATATTAATTCCAAAGAGTGGGTTGATGTCAGTCTTGATGTATCTGCCTGGAAGGGCCACAAGGCATATATTGAAATATTGCCAGGGCGGTACAGAAGACACGTTTACGACCTGCCCAAGGAAGCCTATGTAGAGGTACAATATGCACTGGCATATAATGGAGAATGGCCCACAATGCCGGGAGCTTCTTCCGACGAGCGCGGTACAGACATGATGAAAAACTGGGCAGAACACAAAGCATCACCGGCCCAGGTAGCAACGATCAACAATTTACTGAAAAAAGGCCAATTGAAAGACCGTTTTGATTCTATCGGAAAACTTGTGGCCAGTCAGCATCAACTAACAGAAACCTTGCAGGATTCCTCCTTTTTCATAGGGATAGACGATGGTTTTGGAATTGATAGCCATATTTTCAACCGGGGCAGTTATCAGGAGCTATCTGAGGAACCTGTGCAACGGGGCTTTTTATCGGTTCTTCCCGGCGATAATTCATTTGATTCGGGAGGAAGTGGTAGGTTGGAGTTGGCTGGTGCAATACTAGAAAAGAACAATCCGCTGACTTCAAGGGTAATGGTAAACAGGATTTGGCACCACCTTTTTGGGAGGGGCATAGTAGAGACTGTTGATAATTTTGGCCTCCAAGGCAAACTGCCCACCCACCCGGAACTTTTGGATTTTCTTGCCATCAAATTTCAAAATGAAGGATGGTCCATTAAGAATATGATCAGGTTTATTGTCACTTCCAAAACATTTCAGCGTGCTGTCACGGCACAACCTGAAGCCGGAAAGCTCGATCCAACCAACCTGCTGCTGTCACATTTTCCCGTTCGCCGTTTGGAATCAGAAGCTATATGGGATGGCTTGCTGGCGTCAGCAGGCAACCTCAACGAAGAAATGTATGGCAAACCTGTGATGGTGTACCTCACCGATTTTATGCAGGGCAGGGGAAGGCCTGGAAAGTCAGGTCCACTCGACGGGGAAGGTAGAAGGAGTATTTACCAGGATGTAAGGCGCAATTTTTTACAACCCATGATGCTCACATTCGACAGGCCCGTTCCGTTTTCCACTTTTGGAAGAAGAAATGTAACCAACGTTCCCGCTCAATCCCTGATACTCATGAACGACCCATTTGTCATCAATCAGGCAGAGGTCATGGCCAGGCATGTGATCGACAAAGGAAAATTGGATCAGGACGAAAAGATAAAATATATCTACTCCAGGGCACTATCGAGGTTTCCCAGTGAGGAAGAGCTGGCCAAGGCCAATGGTTTTATCAAAAAATTGGCTGAAACCCATAAGGTTGGGGAGACTGATCTGGACAATAACCTGAAGGTCTGGAAAGACTACTGTCATTCTGTTTTTAATTTGAAAGAATTTATATTTTTAATATAATGGGAAAGAACAAACACATCATGCATACACCGGTCTCGCGCCGGGAAATGTTAGGAATTTGTAAGGGTGGATTTGGTTCACTTGCTTTTATGAGCCTTTTTGGTGGTATGCAATCCGCATGCAAACAGGTGGATAACCCAAAATCTATGTTGGCTCAGTTGAGCCAGTCCCCGCATTATGTGCCAAAGGCAAAGAATGTAATTTTCCTTTATATGGATGGGGGAGTTTCCCAGGTAGATTCCTTTGACCCAAAACCAAGACTGGCAAGGGAAAACGGAGAGGACCCCAACAAAAAGTTCAAAGTAGATGATACCCAGTTTGGGAATGTTGGGAAGATTTTGAAAAGTCCCTGGGAGTTTAAACAATATGGCGAATGTGGCATGCCTGTGAGTGAATTGTTCCCTCATATAGCTACTTGCGTAGATGATATAGCCCTGGTGCGTTCCATGGTTTCCAATTTCCCCGAACACACCAATGCCAATTATTTTCTTCATACCGGTAGTGGTATTCAGGGAAGGCCAAGCATGGGTGCGTGGGTCACTTATGGGCTGGGCAGTGAAAACCAAAACCTGCCTGGTTATGTTGTGCTGGATGGTGGATTGATCCCGCCTGGTGGTTTGGACAATTTTAAGAGCGGGTTTTTACCAGCATCCTACCAGGCATCTATCCTGAAATCTGGCCCTGTACCATTGGCCAATATTCAGCCCCAGGAAACCATCGCTGGATTGCAAAATGAAAAACTGGATTTTATCAAACGTATGGACAGTTCCCTTATGGGAAGCCTTGGACATGCCGATGCAGTGGAATCGGCCATATCCAATTATGAATTGGCCTATCAGATGCAATCGTCCATTCCTGAACTGACAGAATTTGCAGCCGAATCGAAAGCTACCAAGAAACTCTACGGGATGGAATCCGATGATCCCCATACCCGGGGTTATGGGGCACAATGCCTCCTGGCCAGGCGATTGATAGAAAGAGGTGTACGCTTTGTAGAAGTGACTTGTGCCAAAGTAGGGGCCGACAGGTGGGACCAACACAGCAGGTTGAAAGACGGCCATGAAAGAAATGCCCATGCGGTTGATCAGCCTATTGCCGGGTTGATTAAGGATTTGAAAGTACGAGGGCTTCTGGAAGAGACCCTCATCGTATGGACAGGTGAATTTGGCAGGACACCATTTGCCCAGGGTTCCGATGGCCGGGACCACAACCCATCTGCGTTTAGCATGTGGATGGCAGGAGCGGGAATCAAAGGTGGTACCATCTACGGAAAAACTGACGACTATGGATACAGGGTCATAGAGAACGAAACTACCATTCATGACCTCCATGCTACGATTTTACACCTACTGGGAGTGAACCACGAACGGCTTAGGTTCAGGTTCGGAGGTCGTGATTTCAGGCTTACTGATGTACATGGCCACATCATCAAAGACATATTGGTCTAAACCTATTGCTTGCTTATAAAGGGCTGGATTTGAGTACAAAACAAGCAGGTCTCACATTGATTTAAACAAACCATAAAACAAATAAACTTACTATTATGAATGACCACATCAGAACCAACCTCCTTGGGTTGATATTGTGTTTAGGCTTGATCCTGGCAAACGAAATGGGTGTTGCTGCCGATCGAAACGAAATGAAGAAAAAGGATAAATCCATTGCCCACTCCGTATTTATTGCTGGGCCGCAATTTACCGGTATTATTGATGAGCAGGGAACCGTACTTTGGGACTCAGGAAGAAAAGGGGCACGGGACGGATATGTTTTGCCTAATGGAAATGTACTTGTCTGCTGGGGTGACGAAGTGAAGGAGTTCGATAAAGATAAAAAGGTGGTTTTCAGCTATAAAAAAAGGGAGAGTGAAGGGAAAATAGAGCTTGGAACTGCAGTGAGGTTGGCCAATGGCAATACGCTTATTACAGAATCGAGTGTAGATGAACCACGATTGATGGAAGTGGACAAAGCAGGGAATATTGTAGTTTCGGTTCCCCTTCAACCAGACACTGACAATGTTCACATGCAAACCAGGATGGCACGCAAACTGGCCAATGGCAACTACCTGGTACCTCATTTACTGGCCTTTGCAGTAAAGGAATATACGCCCACAGGACAGGTAGTGAATACATTCAAAACCGATTTGCCTGAACTGGGGGGCAGGGAAGCTGAAAATTGGCCCTTTACAGCCATAAGGCTCAAGAATGGCAATACTGTAATCAACCTGACACATGGAAATAAAACCATCGAAATGAACAAAAAAGGTGAGGTAGTGTGGAAAGTGTCCAATGAAGACTTTGACGGCAACCCTTTTAAGGATCCTTGTGGCGCACAACGGTTGTCTAATGGAAATACAGTAATCGCCAGCTATGCAGCCAATGACGGGATCAAGCTTTTTGAAGTGAACCGCAAGAAAGAAATGGTTTGGTCATACTCAGGGTTCAGGGTACACCACTTTCAAATCCTGACTACAAATGGAAAACCTGAGAAATCGAACACTATGAAATAACAGAATATTTTACCACACCTGATTAAATGTATTATTGAAATGCGTTAAATCAAATCAGTATTTATTAGACATTGAAGTATGAAATCATCAATTTTGAAGATGGAAATATTTCGATAGTAGCATGCTGAGGTCGTGGATTACGGTGTTTTTCTTATTATGTTCGGGCTTGCTGTATGGCCAGAGGTATGTGGCAGACATCTCAAACCTCACTGTCCATCACGGTTTGCCCGACAATTCCATTTATAGCTTTTTTCAGGATGAAAAAGGCTATATGTGGATGGGAAGCCGTACAGCAATTTCCCGCTTCGATGGTTACAGTTTCAAACATTTTCCGATAAAACCCAAAGACAGGGAGACTGCCCCCGTCGTAAAAATTGCAGGTGACGACAAGGGCATTTGGGTTGGCACACAGGGTGCCGGACTGTTTTATATCAATACGTCCACCCTGGATATGACTTCATTTAATCAGAATGAAGCATCGACGTATGGAAATAATATCAGGGATATCCTCATTACCTCGGACAATGATGTTTGGGTGGTTTCAGAAAATGGGGTTTTCCGCACGAAGGATGATAAAACTGGTGATAAATACATACCCGAATTCATGACAATCATTGCCAGGGATTCTGTGGTATCCGGCATTACTGGTATAGAAGAATGGGCCAATGGCCAATTGGTATTCGCCTCTGATGAACCCTCAATTTATGCCACACAAGGAGCCACAGCTGTTTCAAAACAATCGGTTGTTTCCTGTGATAGGGTTATTGCGGGCATAAACGGCCAGCACCTGATGGTGAACCCAAAAACTAACCGACTTTGGCTCAGCCAATGGAACAGAGGATTATTTGTGGCAGACCAGTCGGGTATTTTGGCCAATTTTAAAAATGATGAAGATATCAAGCATTCCCTGAGCAGCGATCAGGTGACTGGTATTGCACATGATAGCCAGGGGAATATTTGGGTGGGCACCAATAACAGGGGGATCAATACCATACCCAAGGGCACAAATGTGAACCAGGCCAAATTCATCAACAACAACAATGCGGGCTGGGATACCCGGTATCAAAAAACAGCGGACGTTTTCAGCAGGCTTTCTGATTACAACATTAGAAGCCTGTTTTTCGACAAAACGGATTTGTTGTGGGTCGGTACAGAAAACAATGGCCTGTTGAAAGTTGAATTCAAGAAAGAAGTATTTAGATATTTTAAACAGGATACCCGGCAGGATAATACGCTGGCCCACAGGGATGTGAGTTTTCCATGCGTTACCAAAAATGGAGAACTTTGGGTAGGTACATGGGGTGGGGGGCTGCATTATCTAAGCCTTGAGGAACAGGAAAAACCAAACCCCCAGTACAAGCGGTATTTCCCTATTGAAGGCGATACAACAAGCCTGAGTTTTCCAAGGGTGTTTCCTGTGGTTGAAGACGAAAAGGGCAATTTGTGGTTAGGCACCAATGGTGGGGGATTGAACCTGCTTACTTATGAAGAGCGACATAAAGAAAAGCCAAAATTCAAGCGGTTTCAACATGATCCCAAAAACGAAGGTTCGCTTAGTCATAATACCATAAGGTCCAGTTTAATCGATAAGCAGCAAACATTATGGGTTGGTACAGACCGGGGGCTTAATAGGTTCGAACAGGTGGCTGGTAAATTTGAAAGATCGCTTGCAGATTTAGTCATTAGGGACATCACCGAAGGTGCATCAGGTCAGCTGTGGTTGGGCACCTCAAACCATGGACTGGTATCATGGAATCCGGGTGACAAAGGTTCTACTAAATATAAGAAGGAAATTACGGTTGTCCCACATGGGAAATTGGGGCATGTTTTGGATGTGGAAGTGGGTTGGGACGGAACTGTTTGGATCGGTTGTCATACTGGTTTACATTCATTTAGTCCTGATACAAAAAATACAGTCCATCATACAGGGACTGATGTAACAGCAATTCGCAATGTGGAGAGCATCCAAATTGACACCAAAAAAAGATTGTGGGTAGGAACGGCAGGAGAGGGCATTTTTGTTTACGAACCCGCCATAGACCGGTTCACTAACTTCAAAATGAGCCAGGGTAGCATGGGCAATAGCTTTACAGAAGGCTCGTCACAGGGACCTGACGGAACCATGTACTTTGGGACTAGAAATGGTTTCTATGGCTTTCACCCAGACAGTGTAATTATAAGTTCTGAAATACCAAAAGTATATATCACATCTGTGAATTCAGGGGAATCTTCCCTGGCAGAAGGTATAATTTCAAAACTAAACAATGACCAACCGGTTTCTGTCGAATTCGGCTACAACCACAAGATCATCTCGATTTCATTTTCCGGAATGTCCTATGGGTTGAATGACCCGATGAGATTTGCATATAAGATGCTTCAGGTTGATAAAAATTGGAACCAAACAAATGTAGGGGAGCATAGGATTACTTATTCAAACCTTCAGCCAGGAAAATACATCTTCGAAATAAAAGCGCTCAAGCAGAACGACCAGGGAAAATCCACTAAGTTTTCCTTTGTTATAGCTCCTCCCTGGTGGCGGACATGGTGGTTTTATACATTATGCACAGGAATATTCGTTTTTTCCCTGATAAAATACCGACAATACAGGTCGGCCCGTCGAAAGGCCGAGCAACAACAGTTTCAGGACCGCATGGAAAGGGAGAAAGAAGAAAGGTTGCAACAAATCAAGTTGGAGTTTTTCACCAATGTATCGCATGAAATAAAAACACCGCTAACACTCATACAGGCTCCTGTTGAGAATATTTTGAGTTCAAAGGGTTTGTCCAGTGAAAACCGTGACTATGCCTCTTTGATCAAATCCAATACGGAAAGGCTCATCAGGTTGACCAATCAGTTGCTCGATTACAGAAAAGTGAGCCTCAACCAAATGCCCCTGAAGAACGAACAGGTAGATGTGGTGCAAATGATTGAAACTGTTTGTGGCTTGTTCCGTGAGCTGGCCGTAAAGAATTCGATCAACCTTAGTTTTGAATCCAATACCTCGGTGCTCAGGGTGCCCATAGACAAAGACAAACTCGAAAGTATCGTCTTCAATCTTGTCACTAACGCTTTTAAATATACACCTCAGAAAGGAAAGATTGGGGTTTTGGTGAATGTGTTGACAGACCAAAATAGTATCAAAATAGAAGTTAAGGATTCTGGTGTAGGAATACCTCAGGATAAGATAGAAGGAGTTTTTGATCTTTTTTACAGCGACAATACAGAAAGCAATAATGTGCAGAAAGGTACAGGACTTGGCCTGGCGTTGGTAAAGGAATTGGTTACAATAATGGATGGCCGGATTTCGGTCGAATCGGAAGAACATGTGGGTACCACATTCAGCCTCCAATTTGAATTGCCTATTGAAACAATCGAACTCAAGCCCCGGAAAATTGATTTGCACCAAGTACCCGAGCAAGAGTTAGTTTCTCTTAAAAACGGTTCTGAATTACCAGAAGACAGTAACCTTCCGCTCCTCCTGGTGGTAGAGGATGATCAGGAAATGAATGCCTTTATTACCAAACAGTTTTCGGTACAATATAGGACCAGACAAGCATACGATGGTCAGCAGGGTTTGAAAATGGCACAAGACGAAATTCCTGACCTCATCATCACCGACTTGATGATGCCTGTTATGAATGGGATGGAATTCTGCCACCAGTTGAAATCCGACCTATCAACCAGCCACATACCGGTGGTCATGCTTACTGCAAAGGGGAGCGATCAGGACAAGCTGGAAGGAATTAAAACCGGGGCTGATGCTTATCTTACAAAGCCATTTTCACCTGATTTGTTGATGGTTACGGTTGGTAAATTGATCGAGAATAGAAGGCTGCTTCAGGAAAAATATAGCCGCTCGGTGAAGGTGGAACCCTCGGAAATCAACATTACCCCAGTTGATGAGCAATTTATCGAGTTGGTATTGCAGGTAATAGACAGATTTTTGGACGACAGCTCGTTTACAGTTGAGCAGATGGCGAAGGAAGTGGGAACGAGTAGTCCGCAGCTTTATAGAAAAGTGAAAGCCATCACAGGCATGTCGCCCAATGAGTTCATTAGGAACATCAGGTTGAAAAGAGGCGCCCAACTGCTAAAAAGAAGTGGAATGACCGTTTCTGAAATCAGCTATAAAGTAGGATTTGGCAATCCTAAATACTTCTCAAGGTGCTTTAGCCAGCAGTTTGGTTGCTCACCCAAAGACTTCAAGGTGAGGGAAGAAGTGTAACCACCTATGTCACTACAAGACCTAATTTTTGGTCAAGCCAAAAACACAAAATAGGATGACGGTAGTATGTGTCAATGTGCTGGTGCGAGCCCAATGTCGTTAAGTTAAGCTTTTCGTCTCTGCGAGACCTAATTTTTGGTCAAACCAAACACACAAAATGGGATGACGTTTATAGCGTAGTGCAGACTGCACAAACTGGCCGAGGCTAGATTAGTGCCCAGTGCCTGTCT
>JAVKDJ010000088.1:0-107607 GCA_040222275.1 Cyclobacteriaceae bacterium | reverse complement strand
ATCCCTGTGGCCAGCACTATGTGCCCTTGAGGTAGCAATCAATGTTTTTTGGTCATCTTCACTCAATATCAACTTTCGTCCCTTTCTTGCCATAGGACAAAAATAATATTAATTCGGTTATTAACAAATCTTTACACTAGTGAAGGTGATAAACCCGAATACCAGAACGGGTACGCGTTTCCACAAACTTTTTGAAAAGTATCCGAACATTAATCTTAATGCTATGGGGTTTCCACTGAATTGGAAACAGGAAGATTTGTGGACATAATATTCCTCAAAAAACTATCAGGGTTTAAAGCCCCTTCATTTCACGAGCTTACTAAGACCGAAAGTGTTTGCGAATTCCTTTGGATAAAACATACAAGCAGGTATTTGTACCTGAGGTTGGTATGAACCTTTACCTCATATAACTTCCCGCATTTACATCGATGGTGCTGCCAGTGGCATGGTCGGCCATTCCGCTGGCTAAAAAAGTGACCAAGGGAGCTATATCCTTAGGTTCTGTCATTCTTTCCAGGGCAATATCTTCCACGCCTACTTCTGTCCCGTATTCCTCCATGATTTTTCTGGCCATATCAGTACGGACAAACCCCGGGGCAATATTAAAAGCCTTGATGCCATCTTTACCGTAAGCACCGGCGATGGAACGAGTGAGAGCTACCAGGCCTGCTTTTGAGGCGGCATAGGCCATGTATTCGGCGGTATCGCCCTTAAATGCGGCACGCGATGTAATGTTGATGATCCTTCCGGCACTGTTTCTTTTCAAAAAATGTTCGATTACCTTTTTGCAGAGGATTCCCGCTGAAGTCAGGTTTACTTGTATGTTGTTGTTCCAGGCTTGCATCCATTCAGCCTCTTTGGCATCTATACTGGCTGGCTCGGCTATACCGGCATTGTTGATGAGGATTTCCAGGCTGCCCATTTCCAGGATTACACGGTCAAACAGTTGTGCGGCACCATCGGGCTGGGACAGGTCTGCCTGAAAGGATTTTGATTCATTGCCCAACACGTGGGCGAGGTTTTCTGCTTCCCGCATATTTTTGTTGTAGTGTACAGCCACAGTGGCCCCAGCCTCGGCAAGCTTCGATGCTATAGCTTTTCCTATGCCTTTGCTAGCCCCTGTGACCAGCACATTTAGTCCTGAAAGGTTTATATACATTGCTCATTCGATTAAGGCCTCAATTTAGCATGCAATTGAATAAACAAAAAATGTGTACTTCAAAAAATGGGTAAAGGGAATGCCTGACCTTAACTGTGACTGCAATTATTAGGGGATAGCTTTGCAGCAATGAAACGCCACCCTATTTTAAGTAGGAAAGGGATATTCGTCTATTGACTAAAATCAGTATCCAAAGATATCGGGTTCACCGAAAAAAGGAGCCCATGAAAAAAACATGCCCATAAAGGAATTTGTGGCTTCTAATTTTTCACCTGCGTTGGGACCGGAAACGGCAAGGCCAAACACGTCCCATTCGTTTCCCAATTGGTCTTTAAGCAAAACATTCGAATTGAAACCGTTGACCACAGTAAAGGTGAGTATAGTCGGACCAATGGTCTTCTCTTTGAACGAAACAATGACGTTCTTTTCTTTGCTGCCAACTACGATGAAATTTTCATCCATAAATGTGTCCGAAATAATAGTCCTGGAAATAAAACTATCGAATACATAAAGTTTTGCTTTGCCCTCCACAATGACGCCATGTACCCTTTCCTTTTGATGCCGTCTGTTGTCGTTTTGGGAAACCGAAAAGATAAGCCCTGGTTCGGTGCGGTAATCGCCATAGGGGTATTGGTCATAATTTCTGGAATACCCTGTATTTAAGGACATCACCTTGGTATCGGGGTACATGCCTTTCCACGTTTTCCAGGTTGTCTCCACTACCTGAAAGTTTTGGGCAGTAGTGCCAATCAAATCGCCATTCACGCACATTTCACCAATTTGGATCCATGTGCTATTGGTAGTACGATCGTAGGGCATCAAATTGGTATTGTACAAGAGGCCGGATACCCCAAATGTTGTTGTTTTTCCATCATATTCCCTTTCCCAGCCGAGGGAAGTTCCTGTAAGGGGGCAATGGGTAATCGCTACCTTTCGCCCGTTTAGTTCATCGTTGATGATTTCATGCCAGTTAAATATCTTGTGAGGGTATGCACGCACCTCATCTTCAAACTTGTACCCTACTATCAGGTCATCGTCATCCAGGTAGGTAGCCTCCATGGCCATGATCATTTCGGGATTTTCCAGAGCTGGTATGCCGTCTTTGCCAGGGCCTCCATCCCGTATTTCGGCCAGGGGAATCAACCAGCCATCATTGACAGTGCCACCGGTGTTTCCTCCGGTATTGTTGTTTCCATTGGAGTTATTTGTGTTGGAATTGGGCAGGTCACCGGCATCATCGCCACAGGCCATCAGACACAAGGGCATAATCAGCAGAATCAAATTTTTAAAAGTGGGGTGGTTCGTCTTCAGTGCCATTTTATCAGTTGTTGTAGATTTCGGGAAGGCCATAGAAAGGCGCCCATGAAAAGAACATGCCTATGAATGAATTGGTGGGTTCAAGTTTTTCCCCGGCATTCGGGCCACTTGTTGCATGACCAAACACATCCCACTTATTGCCCAATTGATCTTCCAGTATTATTGGGGAGTTGAAGTCATTGATTACATTGAAAGACAGTACAGTGGAGCCTATCATTTTTTCCTTGAATGAAATGATGAAGTTTTTCTCCGGGCTTCCAACTATAGTCAGGTTCTGCCCCTGGAACGTATCGGTGATCAAAGGATTTTGTGTCATGCTGTTGAACCGATAGACCTTTACTTTTTTGTCTATGATGATTCCATGGACGCGCTCTTTTTGAGGTAGCCTGTTGTCATCTACAGATACTGAAAATATCAGGCCATTAGCCGTTCGGTAGTCTCCATAGGGATATTGGCCGTAATTTCTCGAATGCCCTGTGTTGGTAGATACTACTTTCGTTTCGGGGTAGAGGGTTTTCCAGGTTCCCCACTCTGTTTCGAATATCTGGAATGTCTCGGCCATGGTACCAGAGAGTTCGCCATTGACACAGAGCTCTCCAATTTGGGTCCAGGTGCTATTGGTTGTCCGATCGTAGGGCATCAAATTGGTATTGTACAAGAGGCCGGATACCCCAAATGTCGTTGTTTTTCCATCGTATTCCCTTTCCCAGCCGAGCGATGTACCGGTAAGGGGACAATGGGTGATGGCGACTTTTCTACCGCTGAGGTCGTCGTTGATGATTTCATGCCAGTCAAAAATTTTATGGGGATAGGCACGCACTTCATTTCCGCTCTTGTATCCTACCACCAGGTCTATGTCATTGAGGTAGGTGGCCTGACCAACGTCAATAAATTCGGGGTTGGTCAATGCCGGAATCCCGTCTTTCCCGGGCCCACCATCCCTCACTTCATTAAAAGGGATCAACCAATCTCCACCAGCTGAAGGAGCCGGGTCGGGTTCATCATTGCCGCAACCCATGAAGGCCATTGACAGGGAGAGAATAAGGCTTGTTTTTGTTGTTCCAAGCAAAAGTACTGAGTGTAGATAATTAGTCAATCTCATAGCTTTTTTTGTTTTTGATGAGAAAAGTTGCGCCCACATTTATCCTATAGGTAGGGGTGACCTGCGTATTGACGAGCTTGGCATATAACGGTAACTGTACATTTGCCTGGAAAGAGGTGGCAGGGGAAAGGAGATAGGATATTGCTGGGCGGATAAACACCCATTCACCACCCGTGCTGGGCACTGGCTTGATGTCTGATGTATTGTCGGCTTTGTTTTTGTCGGCGGCAACATGGCGGTATTTGAAACTAAGAGAGGGGTCAAATATCAAACTACCCAGAGTGATCCTGTCGGCAATTCCCAGATTGATCTGTAGCTCGTCACCAAATTCATACACCTGGTTTCCAAAATATTTTTTGTTCTGCCCGGTGGATCTGAAAATAGCCGACCCTATAGCAGTCATAGATGGCCTGGATTTGATGGTTTGTCTACCTCCTATCCAGTATAAGATATCCCAGGCCCCACTGCCCGGTTGAAGGTCTGCATTGAGCGGAATGCCTATTTCATTGGAAAGGTCTGATGGCCCTAGAGGTGCTTTAAACCCGGCACCTACCTGGAAATTTTTGAGAAATTGATATTTTAAGAGCAATACAGCATCCCCGATTCCATCGGTGGCGGTAAAAGTAGCAGGTTGTCCAATGGGTGTGATTTTGCGCTCTTGCCGGACAAATGAAAAGAAAGTTTCTACAGAAAAACGATCGTTTAGGGTATAGCCAGCCTGTGTCATAATGGAATGGGTGGTTCTTTTGCGTGTATTATCGGATAGTGTATTTGTCCCATCTTTTAAGGTGTTGAGTACGTTGAGGTCGTAGTTCAATGAAAATTGCCAATTGCCTTCTTCACTTATGGGCATCCCTATATTTCCGGATAATGGCACACCCCCTGAACAACAGCTTTGGGCTGAAACGTCTTTGCCAAATATGGCTAGAGCCAATAAAATCAATAGGGGCAGAGAGAGCTTGAGCATAGTTAGAGTTTTGAGCATAACCCCCGTCTGTGGCTAGGAATTCCCGGTTTAGGCGTTTTAGGTATAATATGTCATATAAATTACATTTTCGAAATAAGTGAACATTTTGAGTCAAATGGGGGTTTATCTGTAGATAGATTGCCAGCATTTTCACATCCTGAATTTTAAAACCATGAAAAATCCTACATTAATTGCTTTTTTAAGCGTGTCAATTTTGATCTCTGCCTTTGCGACGGTTCACATGCCCAATGGAGACGGCAAGCTCAAATGGTATGATATAGAAGAGGTTCAAAAACTTGCGAAAACCGAACCCAAAAAGGTATTTATTGACTTTACAGCTAAGTGGTGCGGATGGTGCAAGGTGATGGATAAAAAGACCTTTACGGATGCTGAAGTGGCAGACTACCTCAATAGCAACTACTATTCGGTGAAGTTGGATTTTGACAGTCCAAGAAAATTTATGTACCAGGGGGAAATGGTAACAGCCAAGGAGCTGGCCAGAAAGAATGGAATTACAGGGCTGCCTACCATGCTGGTGGCAAGCCCTGATTTTAGTAAGGTTGACAGGATCGTCGGTTATCAAAAACCGAAGCAATTCATCAATAGTTTAAAGAAAATAGACGGCTAGGATCTATCTTTTTATTTTAGCCATGCTTTGTACATCCACAGGGATTTTTCCTGCTCCTCTATCAATGCGGAGATCATGTCCTCAGTACCACTATCTTCGGCATCTGCTGCAAGGTTTTTGATTTCACGTTCCAGATTAATGAGTTTGCCAATGTTGTCCACTATGGTTTCTACCGAAGTGGCCCCATCGTGTACATTTTTCACCGGCTTGATGGAAGCAGTGTCGAGGTAATCGCTGAAACCATGTAGTGGCACCCCGCCCACCGTGAGTATTCGCTCGGCAAGGGCATCAATTTTAATGGCTGCATCGGTATATAATTCTTCGAATTTTGCATGAAGCTCGAAAAATTCCCTTCCTTGTATGTTCCAATGAAAACCTCTAAGGTTTTGATAATAAACCTGAAAATCAGCTAGTAGTTGATTCAGTTGATTGATGATTAATTTGTTGTTTTGCATGTTTGTTTCAATTTAAAATTCCCTCAAAATTACAGTTTCGGCTGGGTGTTTCAGGTTGGTAAGGATTGATTGTTGCGATGCTTGTATAGAAAAGAACAATCAATGCAGGCAACCTTTTCAATCGCGATGATAGCTGCGAAAAAGGCTGTCAACCTTGAGCTGAATTACGCCAAATACCGCTTCCCTGAATATCCTGGGTGACATCTTGGATGTGCCCCTTGTACGGTCTGTAAAAATGATGGGAATTTCTTTGAT
Source organism: Cyclobacteriaceae bacterium (assembly GCA_040222275.1). Lineage (GTDB taxonomy): Bacteria > Bacteroidota > Bacteroidia > Cytophagales > Cyclobacteriaceae > CAXBNB01. The sequence continues at coordinate 101,724 of JAVKDJ010000088.1, read as the reverse complement.
CTTAAACCCATATTTCCAGGCTAGAAATTTCATCTCAATTTGAAAAGCATAGCCAATGAATTTTATAGCCCCAAGATCGATGGTTTTCAATACCCTGGCTGTGTAGCACTTAAAACCCGCCGTAGCATCTTTTATAGGAAGGCCTGTAATGAATTGCACATAGAAGCTGGCGAAGTAAGACATCAGTACCCGGCCCATAGGCCAGTTGACCACATTCACCCCGGATATGTACCTGGAGCCAATGGCCATGTCATACCCATCTTCTTTACATGCCCCGAGCAGTTTGATCAGGTCGGCTGGTGGATGTGAAAAGTCAGCGTCCATTTCGAAAATATAGCTGTAGCCATTCTTCAAGGCATACCTGAAACCTTCTATATAGGCTGTTCCCAGTCCGGATTTGTTTTTTCTGTTGATCAGGAACAAATTCGGATACTCCTCCTGGAGCTTCTGGACTATTTGGGAAGTTTGATCTGGTGAGTTGTCGTCTATGATGAGGATGTGAAAGCCATGTTCCAAATTGAAAACAGATCGGATGATATCTGCGATATTCTCTTTCTCGTTGTAGGTTGGAATAATTACTAGACTCTCTTTCACTTAGGTTTTAGCAGGTATATACGGCTGTCAATCTATTAGGATCGCCAAAAATAACCTTCTATTATATAAAATAGTACTATTCAAATAACAATTTTCAACCGATTAAGAATCTGCTCCCTCTAGGTTGATGTGTTGTAAGTAGTTTGTACTGAAAAGTGGTGCGGTTTTTCAAAACAGTGTTTACGTACTTTTTAACATTTATTGATTTTTTTAATCCTTTGAGTTTCGGGTTAAAGTTGGGCTACCGTGGTTTTGATAAGGACTATGCTTCCCATATATCGAGACCATCAATGTATTTGAAATCTTTCTGGTTTAAGGTAAACAACGGGATATCATAAATAATAGCTGTGGCGGCAATTATGCTATCTGGTATGGTCAGGTTATGGCTTAAAGAGTATTGAGACATCAAGTTTAAAAATTTCGATGAAATCACTTCGTCTAGACTCAATACTTTCAAATGTGAGATGTCCTTTTTTATTTGTGTGAGTTCACGCTTGTTGAAAGCCCCGAATATTAGTTCGGCAGAGGTAATAACACTAATTGCAATATTATCCTGCCCAATTTCTTTTAGAGATGATATAATGCTGGTATTGTCCTTGTATAGCTCAATTAGGACGTTTGTGTCGCAAAGGACTAATGCGTCCTTTTCCATGATTCTTCCCTCAAACGTTTAGCACTGACATCTCTTTTTTTCCAAAGACCAGCAGAATCGAATAGGTTATAACTGCTATTCCTGCTTTTCTTATTGAGAGCTATATTCTGAACTTCAATAAAATCAAGTTGTTTCAATAGCTCTAAAAGAAAAGTCAGTTTCGAATTGTCCTTTACGGTGAGAATAAGCTTTTCCATCTCAACAAATTTAGTTGATTATTTTCAATAACCCAGTATTCCGTGTCTTCAGCAACTCAATTGCAAAGACCTTGATCGGTATGGCTATTTGGTAAAGCCGTGTATTGATGGATCAAATGGGAATGATTGAAAGCAAGTAACCGTCAGTTTTTAAGGCATTGGTTCGCTGGTGATTGATCAATAACCCAAAATTTTCAACATTGATTCATTGGACTGCTCCTCTGAGAACACCTCGGATACAAGCGTACCATCCCCATTTTTTTGGATCACCACATGTTTTGGTGCGGGTATAAGGCAGTGCTGGATGCCCCCATAGCCGCCCAGGGCTTCCTGATAGGCGCCAGTATGGAAAAAGCCAAAGTACAAAGTTTCCGTTTCGTCAAACATAGGCAGGAATACTTCTGCTATATGCGCCTCCGAATCGTAGTAGTCCATGCTGTCGCAAGTGAGCCCGCCTATGTTTACTTTATGGAAGTTGTTGTTCCAGTGATTGATGGGCAACATGATATATTTCTGGTTGAGGCCCCATACATCCGGCAGGTTGGTGATGAATGAACCATCCATCATATACCAAAGTTCCTTGTCGTTTTGTAGTTTTTGATCGAGTACCGAGTAGATTACAGCCCCGCTTTCACCCACGGTGAAGCTGCCAAATTCAGTGAATATGTGTGGGACATCCACATGGTTCTTTTTGCAAATCCATTGAATGTTTTCAACGATTTGTTCTGCCATGTATTCAAAATCGTATTCGAAATGCAGGGAACTTTTCACGGGAAATCCACCACCAATATCTACTGAATCCAGTTCAGGACAGATTTTTTTCATTTCGCAATACTTGTACATAAAGCGGCTGAGCTCGCTCCAGTAGTAGGCAGTATCCTTTATGCCCGTATTGATGAAGAAATGGAGCATTTTTAAGCTGATCTTCGGGTTGTCCCTGATTTCGTTTTTGTAGTAGTCAACAATGTCGTTGTACCGAATGCCCAGGCGAGAAGTATAAAAAGCAAAATTAGGTTCCTCGTCAGATGCCACCCTTATACCTACCTGAAAATTGTCATTTACCTGTTGGTTGTAGTGCTCCAGCTCTTTGAGGTTGTCCAGGATAGGTATGCAATTCTTAAAACCCGCATTCAGCAAGTCAGTGATTTTCTCCTTGTATTTGTCCCTCTTAAAACCATTACAAATGACAAAAGTGTCTTGGTTTAGCTTTCCTTTTTCATATAGCTTTTCAATGATGTAAATATCAAAAGCTGATGAGGTTTCAATATGGATGTCATTTTTCAACGCTTCGTTCATCACAAACTCAAAGTGCGAAGATTTGGTGCAATAGCAGTACACATACTTGCCCTTGTAGTTTTTCTTGTCAATGGCCTTGTTAAAAATATGCTTGGCATATTGAATACGCTCACTGATCTTTGGCAGGTAAGACAACTTTAGCGGTGTGCCGTATTGCTTGATTATACCGCTAAGGTCAACGTCGTTGAAGAATAGCTTGTTTTTTTTTACTTTGAATTCCTCTGTGGGGAATTCGAAGGTTTGATCAACCAGGTCTGAATAACTTTTCATTCATATATAATGGAAAGCATAAAAAATAATTTAGGCGCAAATATCTAAAAAAATGGAATATACCAAATAGTTATGCCGGTACATTTTAAATTCCTTTGTCAAATCATCGAATGTGGGCCTCAGGCGAAATATTTTCAGCAACAGGTTGGTGTAGCCTGAATAAAAAACAAGGTCATTTTGACCATTAGTATGTTATGTGTTCCTTTGCACTTCTTTTTAAAAAAGGGCATATACGAATGAATGTACAAATAGAAATACAAAAGTCGATTTCAAAATCTTTATCCGAACTTTTTGGCCATGAAGTGGCATTCGAAAACCTTGCATTGCAACCCACAAGAAGGGAATTCGAAGGCACTTATACTTTCGTGACCTTCCCTTTTTTAAAGGTGTCAAAAAAAAGCCCTGAAGCCACAGGACAGCTGATAGGGGAATACCTGCAATCAAACAGCGACCAGGTGTCTGATTTCAATGTGGTAAAAGGGTTTTTGAATTTGACCATATCTGATGGCACATGGCTCGATACATTGAAAGATGTATGCAAAACAGTGAATTTCGGATTTGCCCCATCGAACGGCAAAAGTGTGATGGTAGAATATTCTTCCCCCAATACAAACAAGCCCCTGCACCTTGGCCACCTAAGGAATAATTTTTTGGGATATTCAGTAGCTCAAATTTATGAAGCCAATGGCTATGATGTCACCAAAGTGCAAATCATCAACGACAGGGGTATTCACATCTGCAAATCCATGGTGGCCTGGCAGAAATTTGGCGGTGGGGAAACCCCGGGCTCTTCAGGGTTGAAAGGAGATAAACTGGCCGGTAAATATTATGTAAAATTTGATCAGGAATATAAGAAGGAAATAGCTGCGCTTATTGAAACTGGAATGCCCAAAGAAGAAGCTGAAAAGCAGGCACCTTTGTTTCTGGAAGCTCAGGAAATGCTAAGAAAGTGGGAGGCCCACGACAAAGAGGTGTACGACCTCTGGACGACCATGAATGGTTGGGTCTATGAAGGATTTGACCAGACTTATGAAAAAATGGGGGTCACTTTTGACAAACTCTATTATGAATCCAAAACTTATCTGCTTGGCAAAGAGGCCGTAAAAATTGGGCTTGAAAAAGGGGTGTTTTACCAAAAGGAAGACGGATCTGTGTGGATAGACCTGACAGAGGACGGCCTGGACCACAAGCTGCTATTGAGGTCTGATGGCACGGCAGTATATATGACACAGGACATAGGAACTGCCATAGAACGGTTCAAAGAATTTCCCGGACAAGAAAAACTGGTTTACACTGTTGGCAATGAGCAGGATTACCATTTTAAAGTGCTTTTTCTTATACTAAAAAAACTGGGGTATCAGTGGGCCGATGGCTGCTACCACCTTTCTTATGGCATGGTGGACTTGCCATCGGGTAAAATGAAGTCCAGGGAAGGTACCGTAGTGGATGCCGATGATTTGATGGACGAAATGGTACAAACCGCAGGGGACCACACCAAGGAGCTCGGAAAAATTGATGGTTTTAGCGAATCTCAGGCCAGGGAGCTTTACGATACATTGGGGTTAGGGGCACTCAAGTATTTTTTACTTAAAGTTGACCCGAAAAAAAGGATGCTCTTCGATCCTCAGGAATCCATAGAATTTCAAGGAAACACAGGCCCTTTTATTCAATATACACATGCGCGGATATCTGCCATTTTGAGAAGGGCCGAAGACCTAAAGGTTGACTTTCAATCCGAATCCTGTCTCGACAATGTGCCATTGGAAACCGTTGAAAAAGATTTGATTTACCTCATTTCGGAATACCCCGAGCGCATCAAATCGGCTGCTGTGGAATATTCCCCATCGGTAATCGCACAGTACTGTTTCGACCTGGCCAAAGAATACAACAGGTTTTATGCCGAACTGTCTATTTTTAATGAGTCAGATCCGGACAAAGTCTGCTTGAGGGTAAAACTTTCACAGCAAGTGGCGCGCACCATTAGATCAGGCATGGCACTTTTGGGCATTGACGTTCCTGAAAAAATGTAAGAGTTATGGGGGCGAAAGGGTTTGACATAAAAGTATGGTTGGAAGCATTCAGGTTGCGTACCCTGCCGCTCTCCCTGTCCTGTATTTTGATGGGAAGTTTTCTGGCAGCAGCCAGTGGGCATTTCAGATGGGATATTTGTATTCTGGCAGTGGCAACCACCATATTGCTTCAGGTACTTTCCAATCTGGCCAATGACTATGGAGATAGCATCCATGGAGCGGATAGTGCCGAAAGGAAGGGGCCTTCGAGGGCCGTTCAGAAAGGGGCCATCTCAAAAGCCCAGATGAAAAAAGCCATTGTTCTTTTTGCGTTGTTGGCTTTTCTCACCGGCTTTGGTTTGTTGTTCCTCGCCTTCCGTGACCATCTAATCAACCTTGTCATTTTTTTGTCCATCGGCATAGCCTCCATATTCGCTGCAATCAATTACACCGCAGGCAAGAAACCCTATGGCTACAAAGGGCTGGGAGATCTGGCCGTATTCGTTTTTTTTGGGATAGTAGGTGTTGGTGGTACGTATTTCCTGCAAACTGCCGAATTTGATTTTTTGATCCTGCTGCCTGCCGCCACCTGTGGCCTGTTTGCAACAGGGGTGCTCAACATCAACAACATCCGCGACATAGAGTCGGATAAGCTGGCCGGAAAGATATCTATACCCGTCAGGTTAGGGAGGGACAAAGCGGTGGTTTATCATTATGCCCTGTTGACAGTAGGTTATGGTTTGTCCGTGCTGTTCATTCTATTCAATTACACCCATCTTTACCAATGGCTGTTTCTAGTCACCATTCCCATGTTCATCATCAATGCCAGGGCTGTGAAAAACCATACCACGGCCAGCCAGATTGACCCATTTCTGAAGCAGTTGTCCATAAGTACACTACTATTCGTCATAGTTTTTGGTGTCGGACTGCTGCTGGCTTACTAACCGTTGGCCGCTACGAAGCATAAAAGAAAAGGTTTTAGTGTCCGGTTTTGAATCGCAGTGTGACATTTGCGAACATAAAATCCATTACATTCCTAATTGTAAATTACATAACTTGCTTATAATCAGTGTAATGGGTTTTGTGGCACGAGTTTGGCCAAATGAGCAACTGTAGTATTTCAAAAACAAAAGTTAGAAGACATGAATAAGATTTCAAGATTAATGACCGTCGCAGCAGTAGCAATGTTTTTTGTAGCAAGTTCGTTTTCGGTACAAGCCAAAGCCGACAAAACTGTAGATAAAGCCAGAAGTGCCGTGGAAAATGCCTCACCGGATGATTGGGAAACTTACGCTAAATCAGCTCAGATGCTTATCAGGAAAAAAGCCAGTATGGGAGAAGCTAAAAAGTGGGTAGAAAAATCACTGTCTATCAGGGAGACACCTTTCAACCTGGAAGTAATGGGAGATTATTACATAAAAAATAATTTGCCAAAACAAGCCATAAAGTACTATATCAAAAGTATGGACAAGCTGAAAGAGAATGATGCCAACATCGATACCTCGGCCATACAAGGCAAGATTGTAAAGGCTTCAACAATGAAATAAGTAGAATCTTCTATTCATATAGAAGAATTGGGGAGTTCGTTATCGAACTCCCTTTTTTTATGAATAAACAAATAGGAGGATTATTTTTCTTATATTTATTTTTAAATAAAAAATGATTCAGATATGAGAAAAATACTAGTTCCAACCGACTTTTCAGAGGTATCCTTGCACGCACTTGATTTTGCCAGGCAATTGGCCAAACGCGACAGTTGCGAAATACTTCTGCTCAACATTATAGAACACCCTTCAGCGGCTACATTCAAGACCATGGGCATTACTGATTACGACCCCATGGAAAGTATCTACATCAAAAAAATGATAGAAATAGCCACCGAAAGAATGGAAGACCTCAGGAATTCTGATGATTTCAAAGGAATAGATATCAAAACCAGGGTTGTAGTAGGAAACCCGTTTGTGGAGATTACTGAAGATATAGTAAAGACCGAAACCGATTTGGTTATAATGGGTAGTGAAGGAGTAGATGGAGTAGATGAAATGTTTGTCGGCTCCAATGCCGAAAAAGTGATTCGTACTGCAGAATGTCCCGTGATTATCATCAAATCGCCTACCAATGTAGAAGACATTAAAAACATTGTATTTGCGTCCAATTTCGAATCTCCAGGAGAAGGAATTGTTGCACATATAAAGCAGGTACAATCAATTTTCAATGCCAAACTGAGCCTGGTGATCATCAACACGCCCAATAACTTTACCTCAACCCGCCATGATTTTGAGATTATGGAAGAATTTGCAAAAAGCAGGGGACTTGATAATTACACGCTTGATGTTTACAATGACTTTCAGGAGGAAGATGGTATCCTGAGCTATGCCGAAGATATCCAGGCCGACATGATAGCCATTGGAACTCATGGACGAACGGGCATTATCCATTTCTTGTCTGGTGGTAGTATAGCAGAGGATGTGGCCAATGAAAGCAAAAGGCCTGTTTGGACTTTTAGCTTAAAAGAGATATAAATAATATGGGTAGAAAAAAGAATAGCTTCAAGAACAGGATAGGTGTGGTGTATTCCACTGAAGAGAATTTTGACTATGTTGAAGATGAAGAAGCTGAGGAAGAAACTTTGATGAAAAACCAACAGCACCTGAAGGTGAGCCTTGATAAGAAAAACAGGGGTGGCAAAAAAGTCACCCTGGTTTCTGGGTTTGTCGGATTGACCAAAGACATTACCGAACTGGGCAAAATGCTTAAAAACCGTTGCGGGGTAGGAGGCAATGTCAAGGACAGGGAAGTGCTAATACAGGGCGATCATAGGGAAAAGGTGGGTGATATACTGAAGAAGGAAGGATATCAGGTAAAAGTGGTTTAACAGGCCAGTAGTGTCGTTACAGTATGGTTGATCAGCCTGGCTGCCAGCCTGGCGGTGCAGTTGTCCTGATCGAAGGTAGGGTTCAGCTCGGCAATATCCATACTCAGCAATTTACCGGACGAGGCAATTTGATCTATAACTTCCATGGCCACCTGAGGGGTGAAGCCCATGGGAGAAGGGGCGCTAACCCCCGGGGCAAACGCCGAGGCAAACCCGTCTAAATCTATGCTAAGGTACACTTGGTCTATTTTGGACAAGAAGGTGCTAATTGATTCAGAGATAACTCCTAAATTTTTTTCTGTCATTTGGTTCGCCAGAAGGTATTCTACTTCCAGCGACTTGGCCGTGTCAAAGAGCAATTGGGAGTTTGAGGCTTGTTGAATTCCCAGGCAGAGATAATGAAAATCCTCTTGGGGCTTTTCATAGCATTGCGAAATTTGGTAAAAAGGCGTGCCGGAGTGGCCATTTTTTAGATTGATGCGTAGGTCGAAATGCGCATCCAGGTTGATGATGCCAAGCCTCTTCTTTTTTTCTGCCAAAAATTTTTGAATACCCAAAAAATGCCCATAAGCCATGTCGTGTCCACCCCCCATCAAAATGGGCATATAGCTGGAATCCAGTAGGTTAAACACTTGTTTGGACAGAAGTATTTGCGTGGCTTCCATTTCTTCATGCAGGCAATGGATGTTGCCCAGATCTATTAGCCTGGGCTTTTTCGCATAGTGCACTGCCAATGGGCCCAGCATATTCCTGATAGCCCTTGGCCCATGAGCGGCCCCTATCCGCCCGTGGTTTCTTCTTACACCCTCCTGGCAACAATAGCCTACGATACCAAAGCCCCTATTCTCACCTGGCGTGGGCAATGTATCATTTTGCGCATCTACGCAGGTGATGTTTTGGTGAAAGTAGTTATGAGGATACCCTTCATCTGTTCGTCCTGTCCACCACCATGAATTGGCTTTCTGATAAAAATCTTCCTTGAGGTTCATATTGCTCCTAATAATTTACCTTTCTTTACAATTTTGTGCGGTTTTAATTTTCCCTGGTGGTACAATATTTCGTTGAAATGCTGGCAGGGGAAAATCGCCAAATCTGCTAAAAAACCTCTACAGATTTTCCCCCTGTCGGCAAGGCTAAGCGCAGCAGCTGCACGGTAGGTAATACCCGCCAGCACTTCGGCGTTGCTCAATTTTTCGCTGGCTCCAAGTACGGCCGCCTGCATCAGCAGGTCTCCCATTGGGGCAGATCCGGGGTTCCAGTCGCTGGCTATGGCCAGACATGCCCCGGCATCCAATAGTTTTCTGGCGGGGGCAAAAGCCATGCCCAAGCCCATGGATGCACCAGGCAAAGCAACGGCAACTACATCGCTCTTGGCAAGTTCTTCTATGTCCCGGCCCTTACTAGCCTCCAAATGATCGGCACTCACCGCCCCGATTTCGACCGCAAGTTTGCTGCCCCCAATGCTAAACTGATCGGCATGAATGGTGACATCAAAACCGAGCCCTTTGGCTTTATTCAGATAATCAAGGGAGTTGGTACGGTCAAAAGCCCCCTTTTCGATAAAGATGTCCACCCTTTTTGAAAGGTTTTGACTGAGCACTTTCGGAAGCAGCTCCTGATGTATTTTGCACAGATATTCCTGCTGGGTTCCCTGGAAGTCTTTTGGTAGAATGTGGGCGGCAAGACAAGTGCTTATCAGGTCGGCCTGGGTTTTCTGGTTGGCATTGGCAATGGCCCGAAGCATTATTAGTTCTTCATTTACAGACAGGCCATAGCCACTCTTCACCTCCATAGTGGTAACGCCTTCTGCAAGGTGCCTCTCAGCCCGCATGATGGTGTCATGCTCAAGGGATTTTGCAGTAGCTTTTCTGGTTTGGGTCACCGTATCCCATATACCACCTCCCTGCTCCGCAATTTCCAGATAGGACAAGCCATTGTTTCTGGCCGCATAATCATTGGCCCTGGAGCCGCCATAGCAAATATGGGTGTGGCAATCTACAAAACCTGGCAGGCAAACAGCACCTCTGGTTAGATGTACTATTTCCAAATCCACGGACTCGGCATCTTTTTTCAGGCGTTTGTATGGGCCAATGGTGGAGATAAGTTCATCTTCTAATAAAATCCATTGCCCACCACCCAATACTTCTAATTCCGAATCGGACAACTTTCCCTTCAATGGCAGGTTGTCCATGGTAACAACCTGGGCAAATGGACCGATTAATATAGCTTGCCGTTTTTCCATGGCTTACAGGTCTAGTTCAAATTCTTTACTCTTTTTCCTTGCTATTTCGTATCCTGCATCACTGTGCCTTATTACGCCCATAGCAGGGTCTATGTGCAATACCCTTTTGAGGCACTGTGCTGCGCGCTCGGTTCCATCTGCCAATACGACCATGCCTGCATGCTGGGAGTAGCCCATCCCTACACCACCACCATGATGAAAAGACACCCATGTTGCACCGCCGCTTGTATTCCCCATCAGGTTGAGCAGAGGCCAATCGGAAACGGCATCACTTCCATCGAGCATGCCCTCAGTTTCACGGTTGGGGGAAGCCACCGAACCACAATCCAGGTGGTCCCGGCCTATGACAATAGGGGCCTTTACTTTTCCGGATTTTACCAGCTGATTAAATATCAGCCCAGCTTTTTGCCTTTCCCCAAGCCCAAGCCAGCATATTCTGCATGGTAATCCCTGAAATGATACTTTTTTTCTTGCTTCCTGTAGCCATTGGATTAGATGGGTGTTTTCGGGAAAAGCCTCTATGAGTGCCTTGTCAGTAGTATAAATATCTTCAGGGTCGCCAGAGAGGGCCGCCCATCTAAAAGGGCCTTTTCCTTCACAAAACAATGGACGGACGTAAGCTGGCACAAACCCTGGGAAATCAAAGGCACGGTTTTCGCCCCCTTGTTTGGCAAATTCTCTCAGATTGTTGCCATAATCAAAGGTGATGCTTCCGGCTTCCTGCAGGGCCAGCATAAACCCAACATGTCTTGCCATGCTCATAAGGGATTTTTCTCTGTATTCCTCAGGTTGGTTTTTTCTCAAATCAGAGGCTTCTTCGAGCTTCATTCCATGCGGTACATAGCCGTTTACAGGGTCGTGGGCAGAGGTTTGGTCGGTCAGTATATCCGGGATTATTTTGTCCTTTAATAATTTTTCCAGCACATCGCCGGCATCAGCCACGAGCCCTATGGAAATATTAGCCCCTTTTTCCTGGGCTTCAATAGCCCAGGAAACTGCTTCCTGGTAGGAGTAGGTCATTTTGTCGATATAGCCGGTTTTTAACCTCTTCTGGATACGGCTTGGATCTACATCCATTCCCAGAAATGTGGCACCTGCCATGGTGGCCGCAAGGGGTTGGGCTCCTCCCATGCCACCTAGCCCACCGCTCACGATGAGTTTGTGCTTCAGGTCACCATTGAAATGCTTATTTCCGCATGCCACGAAAGTTTCGTAAGTGCCTTGTAATATGCCCTGGCTGCCGATGTAGATCCAGCTTCCTGCCGTCATTTGTCCATACATCATCAGCCCCTTTTCCTGCAATGCGTTGAAATGTTCCCAATTGGCCCAGTGGGGAACCAAATTGCTATTGGCGATAAGTACCCTTGGCGCCTGGGCATGTGTCGGGATTATGCCTACAGGTTTGCCGGATTGGATAAGAAGGCTCTGGTCATCATCCAGTTCAAGCAGGCATTCTATTATTTTTCGGAGGGCGTCCGGGTTACGGGCTGCCTGGCCAGTGCCACCATAGACCACCAGTTTTTCCGGGTTTTCGGCTACCTCGGCATCCAGGTTGTTGAGCAACATTCTCAATGCAGATTCGGTTTGCCATGATTTGGCATGGAGCAATCCACCGGTTGGGGCCTTGTAATGCGGGTGGTTGGCATATTTTTCAATAAACTTCGAATGTTTCATCGGTATATTTTTTATCCACTCCATCGAAATGCAGCAGGTGGTTGTACAATTTTTTGTTGGCTATAAGGGATTCGACTGACTCAATGTCCTTGCTGAATATCCTGTCTTCTGTGGCATGGCTGATGCTTTGTCTGATGAAACGATGTGCTTCTTGTATCGTTTTTCCTGACTTTAGGGGCTTTCTGAAGTCCAGGGCTTGCGCTGCACAGATCATTTCAATGGCCAGTATTTTGGTCAGGTTATCACAGACCTGAAGGGCCTTGCGTGCACCAATCGACCCCATGCTTACATGGTCTTCCTGACCGAGGGATGTAGGAATGCTGTCTGCACTTGAAGGGAAGCAGAGCCCCTTGTTCTCGCTTACCAGTGCAGCTGAGGTGTATTGTAAGATCATAAACCCTGAGTTCAACCCGGTTTCTTTCATGAGTAGTTTCGGGGTTCCGGTGTATTTTCCTTCCAGCGACAGGTAGCACCTCCTATCGGAAATATTGCCGATTTCGGCAGCTGCCAGGCAGGCATAGTCCATTGGCAGGGCCAAAGGCTGGCCATGAAAATTGCCACCGCTGATTGTCAGTTGCTCGGAAAAAATCAGGGGATTGTCTGTTACCGAGTTGATTTCCGTTTCCACAACTTCTTTGAGATGGAGCCAGGCATTTCTGGATGCCCCATGTACCTGTGGAATGCACCGCAAAGAGTATGGGTCTTGTACCCTGTCACACCCTTCATGGGATTTTACTATTTCAGAGTTTTTGAGGTAATGGCTGATTTTTTTTGCCACAAACAGGCAGGCATCATGTGGCCTTTGTTCGTGCAAAGAGGCATGAAATGGCATGTGGGAACCCTGCAAACCGTCAACCATCATAGCTCCGATGAGGTCTGCATGCCAGAGGCAATTGTAGAGCTGGTCAACAAGTTTTATTGCATGTGCCGACATAAATTGGGTACCATTGATAAGGGCAAGGCCGTCTTTTGCTTCCAGTTCGAGCTTGGACAAACCGAAGGTGTCGAGTACTTTTCCTGTAGATATTTTTCTTCCTTTGTAGAGCACTTTACCCAGGCCGATAAGGGGAAGAAAGAGGTGGGACAAAGGGGCCAAATCCCCGGAAGCCCCAACTGAGCCCTGCTTGGGTACCACGGGTAGCACATTGTTTTCAATATGCCAAAGTATCCTTTCAAACACCTGCCAGGAAATGCCCGAAAACCCCTTGGCCAGGGCATGGGCTTTTAAGATCAGCATCAATTTGACCAGGTCGGGGGAGATAGGATCACCCACGCCTACACTATGGCTGAGTAATATTTTTTGCTGTAGTTCCCTTGTTTTATCAGGTGAAATGCGCGTATTGCAAAGTGGGCCAAAGCCGGTGTTGATGCCATAGACAGTGCGCTCACCCCCGGCAATTTTAGCCACAGTTTTTTCGCTATCCTTGATTTTCCTGATGCTCGCTTCAGTTACACTACCGGTGATTTGCCCCTTCATCAGTTGGAGGGCTTTACTTGCTGTCAACCGGTCTGCTCCGTAATGAAAAGTCATATCAAACTTTTTTAAATCTACCTGATAGAAATGGCTAATTGCCAAGTGTTGGTTTTAATACAAAATTATGTTTAGGTTTGATGCCTACAAAGACCAATTAAGTCAATAATTGATAACTATAGGTAATCAAATAGAGCTCAGGCATTTCAGGTACTTTCTCGCTGTAGCTGAGACTTTGCATTTTCGCAAAGCAGCTGAGAAACTCTACGTTTCACAGCCAGGCCTCAGCAGGCAAATCAAGCAAATGGAGACATTGCTGGGAGCCAGGTTGTTTGAAAGGGATAGAAAAAAGGTGGTATTGACTCCTGCCGGAGAGTATTTCAAGGCAGAAGCAAAATATGTCTTGCAGCATATAGACAAGGTTTACCAACATACACATTTGATAGATGCCGGTGTAAAAGGGGAAGTGAAAGTTGGTTTTGTAGGTTCGGCTATGCAAAAGGTGATCCCCCAATTACTCATTCGGTCAAACACGAAGTATCCAGGTATTAATTTTTCGTTCGAGGAGATGTCAAATTCCAATCAGGTGGACAAATTGGTCTCAGACACCCTTGATGTTGGTTTCTTACGCCTCAACAGGGTGCCGGGTACTTTGGACGTCAAGCCTATTTTTGAGGAAACTTTTTCGTTGGTTTTGCCCGAAAACCACCCTGTCCACCCCGGGGCTTTTGAGAGTATGGCCCAGATGGCCAACGAATCATTTATCTTGTTTCAACCTACCTACAGTCCGCTATATTTCGATAAGGTAATGAGTATCTGTGAGGATCAGGGATTTAGACCGAAAGTTGTACACAATACTGTCCATGCCAATACCATTTTCAGACTGGTAGAAAACGGAATGGGAGTGTCCATTGTACCGAGTTCGCTACAAAATGGGGTGGATTTAAAAATCAAATTTATTGAGCTTAAGAAAATCCCGCAAAGGGCTATTTTGTACGTGGCATGGAATAAAAGCAACAGAAACCCTTCTTTTTTTAAATTTAAGCAGGTAATAGATGACAGCTTGTTATGACTTACAGAAATAGGTTGAAAGGGTAAAACTTGGTAGCCATTAACATCTTCTCTCTATATTTGGACGATTAAATACGAGCAATCTTGAAAAAGAGCGAGCAAAGTAAGGTAGTAGCCCAACTGCTACCTGAAATCCGGAATGGGGATTTGAAGGCGTTTGAAAGGCTTTATGATGTATATAAAGTCCAGGTATTTAATTTTTGCTTTTCCATTTTGAAATCCAACCCCGATGCACAAGAAGTAGTGCAGGATACATTTCTGAAAATATGGCAATCCCGCAGCGATTTTGACCAAATCATCTCTTTCAATGGGTTTATATACCGGATTGCCAAAAACCTCACCTTAAATAAACTTCGAAGGAGGAGCGGGCAACCAAAGGATTTTGACGAACTCGAAGACAACTTATCTATCCTGAACCAAACAGAAAACGAAATCCTGTTTCAGGAAATGCAGGAAATGCTGGATGTGGCCATAGAGGCCCTGCCCAGGAAGCGCCAGGAGATATTCAGGCTGAGCAGGGAAGAGGGGCTTTCCAATGAAGAGATAGCCCGGAAGTTGGGCCTGTCAGTCAATACCGTTAAGGGCCAAATGCGTAAGGCGTTGGCGTTCCTTAAAAGCTATATGGAATGGATTTCCCTTTACTTGTTCCTTCTGGGTGTTTGATTGGGTTCAAAAACTTTCAAGGTAGCCCCAAATACTTGCTTTCATTCGTGAGGCAAGAATAGATCTTACCATTTTTTTCAAAATATCCCACATCAGGATAACCCCTGTGAATGAAACTGGTGTCTTCAATAGTGTAAGGCAAAATGTCACCCAATGAACAAGGAAAAAATAGACAGGTTTTTTAGCGGACACTCAACCGATGAGGAGCAGCAACAGGTTTACCAATGGCTGTTGAGCCGCAACATGGAACATGAAGCCAATGCCCTGTTGAAGAACCACTGGGATTCTATTGAAAAAAGCTCCGTGATGGTGGATGTGGATTTTGACAAGGTTTACGGCAGGATATTGGAAGAAATAGAAAACGAGCAGGTGATGAAATTGCTTGGGGCTGAAGTGAAGCCTGAAATCCCGGAAACCCCAAAAATGGAGGTTTTTAAATCCATTTTGAAATATGCTGCGATTATCGTTTTTGCTTTTGGGCTTGGGTATTTCGCCTATGATCAAAATAAGTACGAACAGGAGGGGTTGGCCGATAAAAGTTCCAACATAGTGAAGGCAACTTCCCGTGGGCAGAAATCCCATGTGATACTGAAAGATGGGTCAAAAATTACCCTGAATTCAGAAAGTCAAATAAAATATGACCAGGGTTTTGGTACTACAAACCGTGATGTCAAATTGACCGGAGAAGCGTATTTCGAAGTAGCAAAGAATGTTGCCATCCCTTTTAATGTAGAGGCCAACAATACGATTACCACGGCTATTGGTACTGCTTTCAATATTTCGGCTTTCCCAATGGAAGAATCAACTGTTATATCATTGGCATCAGGCAAGGTGAAAGTATTGAGCAAAGGAAAAGGAGCCAATTCGGATTCTGAGGTATTTCTCGATCCCGGAAAGGAATACCTTGTTGCCCAGGGCAATACTGGTGCTTTGCTGCGTGGTTTTGACCCGGAAAAAGTACTCAGTTGGAAAGACAACATTTTAAATTTTGACAACACTGATATGCCGTCGCTTATACAGAGCCTGGAAAGGTGGTACAATGTGGAGGTGGTAGTGCTCAACCCCCAGAAAATGGTGGGGATTCGTGGTACCGGAAAGTTCAAAAACGAATCGTTGGAAAATGTGCTTCGGGTACTAAGTTATTCACTGCAATTTGACTACCAAATGGATCGGGATAAAGTGACAATTACTTTTTAGAAAAACAGATAGCAATGCAAAACACAAGTTAGAAATGCTTTAGGGGTACCAGGCTGCCCTGAAAAGAACTTACCCGGAATACCGAGTTCGCTAAAACAAATATTCCGGATAAGTAGGCGATAGTAAAAACTAATGTTCCACTAATCTTTACAAAGATATGAATTTTAAATTATTACAATTAATCACTATGGGTTTGAAATACTCATTTTGGGGTGTTGTTGTCCAAACCATATTTATGGTCAACTTGATGGCTTTTGAAGGGCAGGCCCAATACAAGAGTGTGAAAGAAACTTATGTAGAAATAAAGCAGAACGGGAGTTCGGTTGAAGAGATATTCAACCAAATCCAGGATCAGACCGAGTACACCTTTTTTTATGATAAGAAAAAAGTTCGTACTAGAAATAGTTATACCAAACTATCTGGTATGTACAAGGTATCAGACATCCTTTTGGATATATCCAAAACTGCTAAACTAAGGTTTCGCCAGGTTAATAATAACATAGCAGTGACCCCCTTTCAAGGGAAGAAAAACGAGGAAGTACTACAAGTGATATTGGTAGATGTAGATATCTCGGGAAAAATCACCGATGAAAATGGAGAGGGGCTGCCCGGGGCAACAATTGTGTTGAAGGGCACCACAACGGGCACCACTTCCGATCTGGATGGGAACTATAAACTTTCAGTACCCGATGATGGCCTGTTGGCCATCTCTTTTGTTGGCTACAAAACCCAGGAAACAGCAGTAGCCGGCAGAAGCACGATAGATGTGCAAATGGTGCCGGATGCGGCCCACCTGGAGGAGGTAATCGTAGTGGCTTATGGTGAGCAAAAAAAGTCACATTTAACGGCGGCAGTTGACCAGATGTCAGGGGCGGAGATACAATCCAGGCCCTTGAGGACTTTGGCCGATGGCTTGGTGGGGCTGTCAGCCGGACTGAATGTGGACATCCCAAGTGGTGCCCCTGAAGCCACGCCCAACCTGAATATCCGTGGTTTTACAGGATATGGCCAGCAAGCCCAGCCTCTCATATTGGTTGATGGTGTCGAGCGTAATATTTCGGACGTGAACCCGGCAGATGTAGAAACAATGACCGTACTAAAAGATGGTGCTGCCACCGCCATTTATGGTAGTAGGGCACCTCATGGGATAATACTGATCACTACCAAGACTGGTAAAAAAGAAGAGGGGCTAAAAGTCAACTATTCGACCAATTACAGAATCAGCAACCCTACGAGCATCCCGACATGGGTGAACAGCTACGAATGGGCAGAAAAAATAAACGCCGGGCTAAGAAACAATCAAAATGGGGTCATTTTTAGCGAAGATGCCATTGCGAATATGAGGGCATTCGCCAACGGCACCCCATTTGACGACCCATCCCTGGAAGAGTGGCGTGAGTATGGTACCTACCCGGCAGTAAACGATTGGCAGCAGCATTTTACAGCTTTCGGCAACAACAACTGGTTTGATATAGGGATGAGGGAAAATGTCCCCAGTCAGGAGCATAACCTCAACTTTAGCGGTGGCAGTAAAAATGCTACTTACTATATGGGGCTCGGCTATAACGAAACACAAGGGATTTTCGGAATAGGCGACAAAAAAGACCGCTACACGGCGTTGTTAAAAGTTGATGCCGCTGCTACTAAATGGCTTGACTTAAACATGAGCATCAATTATGTAAAGACTGATGATTTTGGGCCAAACTACAGGGATGCGGGTAGAAACTATGGACTTTTTTTCAACGACCTGTCACGCATGTGGCCCAACTGGGTTGGCTTGCTGCCCAATGGAAGCTATGGGCGTTTGAGCAGTATTCCCCAACTCATCGGACAAGGTGGAAGGGATGAACGGCACAGAAACGATGTAACTGTTTCAGGTGGTTTCAGATTGGAGCCCATTGAAGGGTGGGTTACCTCTTGCCGATATACCTACAGGGTAAATGACAACCGTTTTACAAGGACAACTTTACCCATTTTTCAGATCAATCCTGATGGTACTGTAAGGTCGTCTGCCCGAACTGCTACTTTTTCTAAAGTGGACAGGTCATATTCCAATACGGGATACCACACCGTAGATTTGCACACTTCATATTCCCGAACCCTGTTCGAGAAACACAACTTTCATGTGTTGGTTGGATACCAGGAAGAACTCAATCAGGTCAGCAGGCTTTTTGCCCGAAATCGTGACCTGATTTCTACCTCTGTTATTTCCCTGGGTGCTGCAACGGGAGACTCATTCGGTAGCGATGGTGCCTTGCACTGGTCCACCAGAGGGATCTTTGGCAGGTTTTCTTACAATTACGCTGAAAAATATTTCATAGAATTTAATGCCCGCCGGGATTCACATTCGAAATTTACCAGCGATAAACGATGGGCCTTCTCGCCTTCCATTTCCGGGGCGTGGAATGCTGCGATGGAGAATTTTTGGCCGATTCCTGATTTGGTATCCAACTTTAAGTTAAGGGGATCGTGGACCAACTCTGGTGATAATAATCTGGATCTGAATGGAAATGGAAGCATCGATGATTTCGAATATTACCTGTTTAAACCTACCCTACCAAACGGAACAGATGCAAACGTGGTAATAGGTGGTGCCAATCCGTTTACGATAGGCCGACCACCGATCATCAGGCAAGACCTTACCTGGCAAAACCCAAGATCTCTAGGCTTTGGGTTGGATATCAGTGCATTTGGCAACAGACTGGATATGTCCTACGATTGGTATCAAAAAACAATATACGATCAATTGGGACCTGCAGAGATATTGCCATCTACCCTGGGTGAAGCACCTCCCAGACAAAACAATGCAGTTTCCGAAACCAGGGGCTGGGAACTGACCATTGACTGGAGGGACCAGGCTTTCAACATCATGGGCAAGCCCCTTACCTACAATGTCAATTTCAGAATGAGCGACTATATAGGATATGCTGTAGAAAACGGCCCTGATGGCAATTTGTCTGGCTCAAGAAGCAACAGGACACCCGGTCAGATTTTTGGCAAAAACTATTTGATATATGAGTCTGAGGGGTTTGTGCAGAACGATGCGCAACTTTATGAAAGGGTACAACAATATGGAGCCTGGCTCACACCTGGGGACTTTACCTTAAAAGACCTCAATGGAGACGGGCAGATCAATACAGGAGAAGGTGGGGTATGGTATGCCAGTGGAGATGGTATAGAGAATGGATTCAATTATCCCAGGTATCGTTATGGAGCTACTTTGGCATTGGAGTGGAATGGAATCGATCTGTCTATGATCCTGGATGGCGTTGGCCATCACAAGGTGTATTCTACCAACAACTACGTTTTTGGGGTGCAGGGAAGCCAATGGGGCTCTACATGGTATCGTGCGCACGACGAACTAGGTTCCTGGACACCTGACAATACCGGGGCATTTTATCCCAGGGTGAATGTGAATAGAAAAAATATAGGTAGGGCCAATGATCAGTATTTGCTCGATCTGTCAAACCTGAGGATTAGAAATTTGAAGCTGGGTTATACACTTCCACAAAGCCTGCTTACCAAAATAAGGCTGAGCAATGTATATGTCTATACCTCAGTAGAAAACCTGGGTTTCATTTACTACAACTCCTTTATCAACTACGATCCCCAATTGCTGGATGCCAGTGGGGGACAAGGATACCCGCCATCTAAGTCGGTTTCCTTCGGTATCAATATTGGATTATAAAACATGAAAACGATGAATAATTTTATAGAATATACATCTAAGAGAATGGCAGTTGCAATATTGGCCCTGGTAATGGCTACAGCTTGCAACGACGATTTTTTGGAAAGGGACCCACTGGATGCTGTTAGTGATGCTTCTTTTTTCAATACTGCAGCCGATTTGCAGTCTTATGTCAACCAATTTTACAATTCTACTTTACCCCGCTACATATACACGGGAGGGGCATTGGGAGCTGCAAATGTAGGACTTGACCTGAATAGCGATCTCATGGTGCAAAACAACAACCCACGGATGTTGGAGGAAAATGCTTCCAGCCTCGCCCCTGTCACATCGGGGTTGTGGACATCCGGGTATGACAATATAAGGTCATTGAACTATTTTATGGAAAACTATGACCGAATACCAGCGAGGGATGAACAAACCAATCAATACATAGGGGAAGGGTATTTTTTCAGGGCCTGGCAATATTTTCAGATGCTACAGGCGTTTGGTGGTGTTCCTTACATCACCTCAGTTCTGGATCCTTCCGACAAAGAAGAATTGTACAGGACAAGGGATTCGCGTCATCAGGTCGCTCTTGGGATCGTTCAGGACCTGGATTCGGCCATAGCCAATTTGAATTGGAAAGGCACTGGATCAGCTGCCCCTGCTGGCAGGGTAAATAAGGAAACGGCCATTGTGGTAAAAGCACGTGTGGCATTGTTTGAAGGAACCTGGGAACGTTATCATGCTGCGAATGGTACCCCATTTGCCGTTTCTGGCCAAAACGGAGACATTTTCCTTGAAATGATAGCTCCTGCTATGGATGAGTTGATTGATCATCAGGGGGGTAACATTTTCATGAATGGCGGCCCATTCAATGAAGCCTATAATCAGTTGTTTGCCCAATATGATGCTTCTGCATCAGCCGGAGTATTCTGGTTCAGAGTATATGATACCGAAATCCTGCAACCCAGCCACAATTTCTACGGCAATATAGGAGAGTCTGGGGTGAGCATGACCGACAGGTTTGTAGGGATGTACCTGGATGCCAATGGAGAACCACAGTCTTTATCAGGTTTAGCACTGGACTATACAGATTTGAACAACCTGGGCACCAACCTTGAGCCTCGCTTCAGGCAAACTATCTGGACACCAGACCGAGGGCCACAGGGAAGTATAGCAGGGCTAACTGACTACAGGAAATCTCGGTACCCCCTAGTCGAACCGGTTGGAGATATCAACTTTACTTCTACCGGCTATAGAAGGTGGAAAGGGGCTATTTTCGATGAAGAACAATTTAGAAATGGAGACACAGACGACATCCTTGTGAGGTATGCCGAAGGACTACTGGCCTATGCTGAAGCCAAGGCCATTCTCGGGACCATTTCGCAGGGCGATCTGGACAAAACTATCAATGTCCTGAGGGGCAGGGTTGGAACCCCTGATATGGTATTGTCTAATGTGAATGCCTGGCCAGGCAGTATATACTCAAAATCCGAAGGATTTGATCCTACAGAGACAAACATTGTCAACGAAATTCGAAGGGAAAGAACCGTAGAGCTGGCCATGGAAGGCTTCAGGTTTGATGACCTCAGGAGGTGGGCCGTGATGACTGATGCCATAAATGGCTATAAACCATCCGGGGCACATGCCCAGCAGTTCTTGGATTATTTCAATGATACCGACCGACTTTCCGACGATGGTTTCGATCCAAATGAGTTCGATGATGTGGAACTCACCGTGGGAGTTGAGATAGATGTTGATGCAAGCGGTTTTATCAATCCGTTTTTCAGAAGAAATGAATTTCAGAGTGGGGGCAATGGTTATTTTGTCCAGCCGCTTAGAGGGTATTTGAATGGCATTCCAAGCCAGGAAATTGACCTCTACAACGAGAATGGGGTGACTTTATCGCAAAACCCCGGTTACAATTAGTATGTTGGATTTTAAATTTAATACGATGAAAAATATATTATTGGTGATGGTTGTTGCCCTGGTAACGATCATTGCATCATGTGGACCAAGAATTGATTTGGACAAATCCCAGTGGGGGGATCACGCCTACCTCAACGATGTTCAGGTATTTACATTTGACGAAGAAGAACAGGAATTGCAGGAGTTTTACGAAAATGGTGAAACGACTACCGCCATCAGAAGAAATTTTGTGCATGTTGGCAAAGCGGCAATTGACAGTACGGCTTCTACAGCGCTTGTGGTGGTGGAAGCTGGCACAAACCTATCCAATGTGGGAATCATATTCTTTCACAGGGCCGAGAAGATAGAACCTGTCGGAAGCGCCCCAGCGGCAGGCTTTCTTGATGATTTTTCAGCAGGCCCATATCAATACAGGCTTTTCTCGGCAGATGGTACCCAGCGCGACTGGACAGTATCATTTGTAGGTGAATAATTATAGTGGATAAAGGTGAATCAAATAAAAAACTCTGGTATCTCCAGAGTTTTTTATTTTTCCTTTCGTCTATATCGTTTTCTTTTTGTACCATTTTCTTTAATATTTATCACATCCCACTAAACCTCAAATTTCATGAAAAGTAAGTTGCTGTATCTTGCCCTACTAATATCCTATCAGGTCTGCCTGGCCCAGCCAAAAGTTGACGATTTATACCTCTACGATAAGGTATCTCCCATTTCTGAAGACAATGTTTTCAAAACGGAAGGCTACTACAATTGGGGTACCTCCATTGTCAAAGGGCAAGACGGAAAGTACCACATGTTTTATTCCCGTTGGAAAAGGGAATACTCTTTCTATGGCTGGCTGACCCACTCCGAGGTAGCGCATGCCACATCCAAAAGCCCTGCCGGTCCATGGAAATACAAAGAAACAGTGCTGACAGGCAAGGGAAAGGGAAACTGGGATGCCATTACCGCCCACAACCCGAAGATCAAGTACTTTGAGGGAAAATACTATTTGTACTATATTTCTACCAATCTGGGGGATAAGCCATTTACCAATGATGAATTAATTGAGACGGCAAATACCGGCTACAGTCATCCTAACTGGAAAATACTCCGGCCCAACCAGCGCACGGGAGTAGCTGTATCCAACTCGATCAACGGCTCCTGGACGAGAATGGACGCACCACTGATAGAACCATCCGGCCCAATTACTACACTTACGGTAAATCCTGCTATCGATAGAGGTAGCGATGGGAAATACTATTTGATCGTGAAAGGTGACAAACCCAATGCGACCGGTTTTGTGAGAAATCAGGCCATAGCAGTTTCTGATTCACCTACAGGACCTTTCGATATGCAAGACAAGCCGGTAATCGATTATATGGATACCGAAGACATGTCCATTTGGTATGACGAAAATAGGCAACTGTTTTATGGTGTGTTCCATGCACATACTTTCATAGGGCTGGTTAGTTCTCCTGATGGAGTCAATTGGAAAAAAGCCAATGAACATGTGCTCATGCTAAAGTCAGTAAAGCTGAAAGATGGTTCTACACTAAAGCCCGATAGGTTGGAGCGGCCCTATGTCTATACCGAAAATGGGAAACCAAAAGTATTGTCGTTGGCAGTAAAAAAAGGAGACGAATCCTATAGCATTTTCATTCCTTTTCAAGACAATAAATTTCCACTCCCCAATGCGAGACAGCTGGCGTGGCAGGAAGCTGAATTGGGAGTGGTATTCCATTACGACCTCCATGTTTTTGATGGAAAGAAATACGGTCAGGGGGGCAACAGGATTGATCCCATTCCTGACTATCAGATATTCAACCCCGAAAAACTAGACACAGATCAGTGGGTAAAGGCAGCAAAAGATGCAGGGGCAAGGTTTGCCATACTTACCGCTACTCATGAAACTGGTTTTGCCCTGTACCAGTCGGAGGTTAACCCCTACAGCCTCAAAGCAGTGAACTGGAAAGACGGCAAAGGTGACATAGTAAAAGACTTTGTAGAGTCCTGTAGGAAATATGGAATAAAACCCGGCATCTACCTGGGCATACGTTGGAATTCTTTCCTTGGCGTGCACGACTTCAAAGTAAATGGAGAGGGGGCATTTAGGGAAAATCGTCAAAAGTGGTACAATAAGATGGTAGAAGGTATGGTGAAAGAAATCTGTACCAACTACGGAGAGTTGTTCGAAATCTGGTTCGATGGGGGAGCCGATCACCCAGATAATGGCGCACCAGATGTACTACCGATTGTGCGAAAGTACCAGCCCAATTGCCTTTTTTATCACAATGGCCAATTGGCTGAAGCCAGGTGGGGCGGATCGGAAAGTGGTACAGTGGGTTACCCGTGTTGGGCCACATTTCCATACCCCGCAACGGGTGCTGGAGAAAGCGCCAAAAAGAACATAGCC
Source organism: Cyclobacteriaceae bacterium (assembly GCA_040222275.1). Lineage (GTDB taxonomy): Bacteria > Bacteroidota > Bacteroidia > Cytophagales > Cyclobacteriaceae > CAXBNB01. The sequence goes on along the minus strand of JAVKDJ010000088.1, from coordinate 77,516 downwards.
AAAGATGGGTTTCGATTGCTGAAACAAGGTGATCCGAATGGGAAATACTGGGTGCCAGCCATGTCTGATGCACCTCTGAGGGGATACAATGGCAGGCATGAGTGGTTTTGGGAACCGGGTGATGAGGAACACATTTTCCCTACAGAAAACCTCGTAGATATGTACTACAAATCTGTTGGGCGAAATTCCACCCTTATTTTGGGGCTTACCCCCGATCCAACAGGCCTGATGCCAGAGCCAGATGTAAAGCGATTAAAAGAATTTGGAGATGAAATAAAAAGGAGGTTTTCTAGCCCAATTGCAGTATCTGAAGGCAACCAAATGATGGTAAAATTAAAGGAAAAGCAGGCCATAAATCAATTGGTCATTTCTGAGAATATAGCAAACGGCGAAAGGATAAGGGAATTTGTGGTAGAGGGCAAGACGGCAAAAGGCTGGCAGGTACTCACCAAAGGGCAAAGTATAGGACACAAGTTCATAGCTACATTTGATGAACTGGAAGTGTCATCGGTAAGGCTGGTGGTATCAAAAAGTACATTGAAGCCCATCATAAAAGACATCTCATTGTATAGGATTTAATTAGCGGTAATTATAAACGTGGTGTGTGGTTTGGGTTTTCCTGCATGAGATTGAATTTTGTTCTAATTAATGGATGGAAGCTCAAACCGTTTGAATGATAATAGCAAGATTGATGACTTAATATGGTAGGCAGTAAACGGATCAGATGCACCAATCCACATATCATAACCTGAGTGTGCACCCACAGACACATTACACCATTGAAGGTCGGCCTTTTACACCACTCCAGATGGGCATGGGGAGCCTATTTTGGATTTGTTTGGTTAGAAGTGGAGCCAGAGGCAAGGAATTGTATCTATGCACATTATAAAAAGTTGCATCGATGCAATAAGGTGATATAGTTTCTTTTTGATGGATTTAGCAGCGAAACTTAGGTGGATCACAAAGTAATTATGCGCTCAATAGAAATTTAACAACCAAAATACAATCGATTGTATTTTATTTATTACCTTCGCATTGTATTCTTTAGGAATATTATGTCAGTACCTTCTACAACGAACTGCCATACATACTATACTAAGTCAACTTCAAGCTTTGAAAAAACAGTAAAAATGAAAAAATTAAGCATTATCATGGCGTTTTTGGCATTGGTTGTTGCCAATACGTCCCAAGCGCAGAAAATCAAACCAGCAGAGGTAAAACAAATCATGGAAAAGGTGGCCGACTGGCAGGTGATCCATTTTCGCGATACCTATAGTGCCAGGAAAACCCCACATCATCCATTGGATTGGACAAATGGTGCCTTGTATGTAGGCATGATAAAATGGGCTGCTATGGCAGATAGCGACAAATACTACAACTGGCTCAAAAACATTGGTAGCGAAAACGACTGGCAGCTGTACAAGCGAAAATACCATGCCGATGATCACACCGTTGGTCAAATGTATATTGAGCTCTACCGCAAGTACAACGATGAGAGCATGATACAACCTACCATTGAGCAATTTGACTACATCATGTACCATCCTGCAAAAACCAAGCTCAACTGGAAGTCGCCTTATCACCAAAGCCGATGGAACTGGTGCGATGCACTGTTTATGTCGCCACCCGTGTGGGCCAAGCTGTACAACATCACCAAAGAGCAAAAATACCTGGATTTTATGGTGTCCGAATTTAAGGCCACTACAGACTTTTTGTTCGATAAAGAGGAAAACCTCTACTACCGTGATGAAAGCTACATGGGCGAATTGGACAATGGTACCAAGATATTTTGGTCGAGGGGCAATGGATGGGTATTCGCTGGTCTTACCAATGTGATGAACGAATTAGACCCCAATAGCGAAGAGTACAAATACTTCCTCAGTATATACAAAGGAATGGCCAAAAAACTGCTTGAAATCCAAACCCCGGAAGGGCACTGGGCCATGAGCCTGCTTGGACAGAAATTTTATCCTACTCCTGAAACAAGTGGGTCTTCTTTTTATACCTACGGCCTGGCCTGGGGCATAAACAACGGAATACTCGATAAAGCCACCTATGGAAAGGCTGTTGAGAAGGGATGGAATGCCATGGTAAGCTATGTGACCGATGAAGGTATGCTCGGTTATGTGCAGCCCATTGGTGCAGCACCTGGCAAGGCCTGGCCTGACAAATCAGAGGTTTATGGTTCGGGTGCATTTTTGAGCGCCGGATCGGAAGTGTATAAACTATACGGTGGCAAATAATGACGGCATAGGAATTTAAGAAATAAGAAAAAGGCCCTCCAAATGAGAATTTGGAGGGCCTTTTCGTTTTCACATATTCCAATTGTTTGTCTGGCGATGGGTTGGCCTTCCCTTTCTTTAATTTTCCATCAAGTAGGTAAAAACTTCCCCATACTTTTTATTTGGCATAAATTGCACCCGGAATTGGCCACAGTGCATTTCAATTGACATATTGTAGAAGTTTAGATACAATTTGTAGAACAATTGTTCGTGGTTTTCTGTTAGATAAAAAAACTTTTTACATGAAATATATTGGTTTAACATTTCTATTGTTCCTGTCCTCCATTTTGGCCACTGCACAAATTTTGAAGCCTGTGAGTTGGTCTTTTTCAACTGAAAAAATCGATGAAGAAAGCTACTACCTTGTATTCGATGCAGACATTCAGGAAGGCTGGGCTGTTTATTCGCAGTACCTGGAAAGTGACGATGGGCCTATAGCTACCACCATTTCATTTGAAGAGGGGCAGCACTTTGAACTTGTAGGAAAGGCTGAAGAAGATCCCACCAATAGGAAAGAAGCCTTCGATCCGCTGTTTGACATGAACCTGGCCAAGTTTTTCAAGCACATGCAAATCAGGCAAAAAGTAAAAGTGACGGACATCAGCCAAACGGTAACTGGCAGCCTTACTTTTATGACCTGTGACGACACCAAATGTCTGCCGCCAGAAGATGTTGATTTCAGCTTTTACTTTGATGAAAACAAAAGTAGTCTGGCCAAATCCAAAACCGGAACGAGTGGGGCAAGTGGAGGAAAATATAGCCTGACAATGGCCGCAGATGAAGATGAAATTATCATTCCGACCACTTCACAACCAGAATCCTCGCTTTGGGGGTTTGCTGTCCTGGCATTTTTGGCGGGGTTGGCAGGGTTGCTCACCCCATGTGTCTTTCCTATGATACCCATGACGGTCACTTTCTTTTCTCAGGGAAGCGAAAGTAAGGGCAGGGCAATCAGGAATGCTATGGTGTATGGTCTGTCGATTATTGCTATTTACACCATCGCCGGTACCATTGTGGCCAAAGTGAATGGTCCTGAGTTTGCCAACTGGCTAAGTACCCATTGGGTACCCAATATTTTCTTTTTTGTAGTTTTTGTAGTCTTTGCCATGTCTTTTTTAGGCATGTTTGAGATCGTGCTGCCCAGTTCATGGGTCAATAAAGTTGACCAGCAAGCGGATAAAGGCGGCCTATATGGCGCATTTTTCATGGCCTTCACGCTCGTGTTGGTTTCTTTTTCGTGTACGGGCCCTATAGTGGGTAGCATCCTGGTAGAGTCTGCCGGTGGGCAAATTTTAAAACCCATAGTGGGTATGTTTTCATTCTCCCTGGCTTTTGCCATTCCTTTCACCCTGTTCGCAATTTTCCCTGATTGGCTCAATAGCCTGCCCAAGTCTGGTGGCTGGCTGAACAGCGTGAAAGTTGTGCTTGGGTTTTTAGAACTTGCCCTTGGACTAAAATTTCTGAGTGTAGCCGACCAGGTATATCACTGGGGCATTCTCGACAGGGAGGTGTACCTGGCTTTGTGGATCGTTATTTTTGCTTTAATTGGTTTTTATTTGTTGGGAAAAATTCGTTTGCCACATGACAGTCCACTGGAAAAAGTGGGTGTACCCAGGTTAATGCTGGCCATAGCCTCTTTCTCATTCGTGGTGTACCTCATTCCCGGCATGTTTGGTGCGCCACTGAAGAGCCTGGCGGGCTATCTGCCGCCCATGTCCACCCATGATTATAACCTGCCTCAGCTAATAGCACAAAACAATACCGGCTATACTGAGCAGGCCAGTATTTACGACATCTGTGAAGAACCTAAATTTGCCGACATGCTCCATTTTCCGCACGGCATCAAGGGATACTTCGATTTAGAACAGGCTTTGTCCTGTGCCAAAAAACAAAACAAACCTGTGTTTATAGATTTTACTGGTCATGGGTGTGTGAACTGCCGGGAAATGGAAGCCAGGGTATGGTCTGATCCCGAAGTGCTCAGAAGGTTGAAAAACGACTATGTGGTAGTGGCCCTGTATGTAGATGAAAAAACCGAACTGCCGGAATCTGAATGGTACACCTCTACTTTCGACAATAAGGTGAAGAAAACCATAGGCAAGCAAAATGCCGATTTTCAGATTACAGCTTTCAATAACAATGCCCAACCCTATTATGTGCTGATGGACCACAACCAGCAACCTATTCTGGAGCCGAAAGCTTACGACCTAAGTGTACAGAATTTTGTGGATTACCTGGATGCCGGCAAAAAGCAGTTTCAAAGCCAGCTGAGTTTGGGGGAGTGAAATCCATCTGGCTGGAGCTTGGCCATGCCGCATGTTGACCATGGTGCAAAATGAGTGATAAAGAATAATATTTCGTATCTTTGATTATGGCGCAGGTAGAAGATCAATACAGAAATAAGTTAATTGATAGGATCAAATCGATCCAAGATAAAGGAGTGATAGATGAGTTGTATCGCCTTTTAGATATTGACGTCAACGAACCAGTTTATACCACCAATGAGGGACAAAAGGAGCAAATTTCGATCGCCTTGCAGCAACTAAAGGATGGGCAAGGAATCCCCGAAAAATTAGCCAATGACGAAATTGATCAATGGCTCTCAAAATAATCTGGTCTCCATTAGCTCAGAAAAAGAGAAAAGAGATTCTGGGTTATTGGGTTCTGCATAACAACTCCAACAAATTTAGCATCAAGCTTGATTCTCTATTTATTGCTGCCTTAAACCTGATTTCCCGCTATCCACTTATTGGCAAGCCAACCGATATTGAAAATGTCAGGGTTAAGATTGTAAGAGACTATTTGATTTTTTATTACGTAGGTAAAACTACAGTTAAGGTGCTTACTATATGGGATAGTCGACAAAATCCAGAAGATTTAAAAATTAAGATGTAAAGGTCTGTTTGGTTATTTGAAGAAATCCGCATCTCATTTTTAATATACACGTTACCAACCGCTCAAATAAGAAGCCTGTCATATTTGATTGAATTTTGCACCTTTGCTTTCAAAATAAAACAGGATGACTACAAACCTTGATGAGTTTTTTGCAGCTTTTCGGAAGCAAATAGTGGGGATCGATCAGCATATCGAAACCCCTTATGGTACCAAAAAACTACTGTACGCTGATTGGATTGCATCGGGCCGCCTTTATGGCCCAATAGAGGCCAGGGTGAGTGCCGATATTGGCAGTATGGTGGCCAATACCCATTCGGAATCCAGCGATACGGGAAAGCTGATGACACTTGCCTATCACAAGGCGCATGAAATCATCAAAAAACATGTAAATGCCAGCAAAGATGATGTGATCATTACATGTGGTACAGGCATGACAGGCTCTCTCTCGAAACTGATCAGGATTTTAGGCCTGAAGGTGCCTGAGGGGATGAAGGGCAGGTTGGTGCTTGCAGAAGAAGAAAGGCCCGTGGTGTTCGTTACCCACATGGAACACCACTCCAATCAGTTGTCTTGGCTGGAAACCATCGCAGACCTGGTGGTCATTCCCCCAGATGAAAACCTGTTGGTTTGCTCTGAAAAGCTGCGTGCAGAGATACAAAAATATCCATTGGGAAGGCTTAAAATTGGTGCGTTTACAGCTTGCTCAAATGTGACTGGTATCAAAACCCCGTACCACGCACTGGCTAAAATAATGCATGATCACGGAGGACTGTGCCTGGTAGATTTTGCAGCCTCAGCACCCTATGTGCCGATAGATATGCACCCGGATAGGCCAGGTGAATTTTTGGATGGAATATTTTTTTCCCCACATAAATTTTTGGGAGGCCCGGGCAGCTCCGGGGTGTTGGTTTTCAACAAAAGTTTATACAAAAACACCATACCCGACGAACCGGGAGGGGGCACGGTGAACTGGACCAACCCCTGGGGTGGACGCAGCTACTTCGATGACATAGAGTTGCGTGAGGATGGTGGTACGCCGGGCTTTCTACAGGCCATGAAAACAGCCCTGTGTATCCGCTTGAAAGAAAAAATGGATGTAGAGCGCATGCATTTGCAGGAAAAGAAGCTGGTACAGGCTTTTCTGGACGGCCTCCAAAGCATACCTACAGTCAGGGTGTTGGCTGGCGAGCATTTCGACAGAATTGGCGCTGTTTCATTTTATGCGGAGGGTATCCATTTCAACCTGATGGTGAAGCTTCTCAACGACCGGTTTGGTATTCAGGTGCGTGGAGGTTGCTCTTGTGCCGGCACTTATGGACACTACCTGCTGCATGTGGACGAAGACTATTCCCTCCAGTTGACCGACAGAATAGATGAAGGCGACTTGTCCCAAAAACCCGGATGGGTAAGGGTATCGATCCATCCTACTACTACCGTGGAAGAAGTGGAATTTATGCTTGCTGCCATTCGGGAGCTGATAGCAAATGTAGAGGATTTGAAGCCAGACTATAGCTATGACTCTAAAACGAATGATTTTCAACATATCAGGGAAATTGACAGACAAGAGGCCGTCAATGCCTGGTTTAGTATTTAAAACCTTTAAGCGACAATGAAACAGTGGAGCAAGCTCAGTAAGGAAGAGATTCAACAGCGTGTACTTGATGCACTCAATCAGAATGTAAACTATTTTGAGCAGGACATACTGGGGGTGCCGGGTTCCCATCTCGATGAAAAGGTTTTTTATTCGGATGCCCCTTTCCTCAAAGATGCCCCTTTCCTGACCTCAATGATCCGCAATCCCAACCATATTGGATGCCACACGCTGGATCATTCTGAAAGCTTCTTTTCCGGTACGCAACAAATCGAACGGGAATTGATAGCCTTATGCGCCGGGTGTATCCTTGGGGCTGACGATGAACAGATCGACGGTTATGTGGCCTCCGGAGGCACAGAGGCCAATATTCAGGCCATTTGGATTTACAGAAACTTTTTTCAAAAAACCTTCCATGCAACTCCCGATTCCATTGCCATACTTTGTTCAGAAGATAGTCATTATTCCATGGACAAAGCAGCCAATGTGTTGGGGATTAGATTGTCAAAGGTAGCGGTGGAACCGGATACCAGAAAGCTGGATACCAGCGCACTGGAAGAATGTGTGAAAAAGGGGAAAGAAAATGGGATTGAGCACTACATAGTAGTGGCCAATATGATGACCACCATGTTTGGGTCTTGCGACCATCTGGACGATTATATTCAAGTACTGGAAAAGTATCAATGCACCTACAAAGTGCATATAGATGCGGCTTATGGTGGATTTTTTCATCCATTTGCCAATCCTGGACACGGCCTGGACTTTTCAAACCCAAGGGTAGATTCGATCACCCTTGATGCCCACAAAATGGTGCAGGCGCCTTATGGTACAGGTATATTTCTTGCCCGAAAGGGGCTCATGGCCTATACCAACACCAAAGAGGCCAGGTATGTAGAGGGGGAAGATTTTACTTTGATAGGCAGCAGGTCAGGTGCCAATGCCATAGCAATTTGGATGATCCTGATGACCTATGGAAGTGAGGGGTGGTTTTCGAAAATTAAAAAGCTGTGTGAGAGGGCATCCCATTTCGCGCAACAACTCCATGATAAGCACATCGATTTTTACAGATATCCAAATTCCAATATCATCACAATTCGAGCGAATCATGTATCAAAAAACCTGGCTACTGCCTATGGCCTGGTGCCAGACGACCACCATAACCCCAACTGGTACAAAGTAGTGGTGATGGAACATGTAACACAAGATAAGTTAGAGGCTTTTTTAAGTGAACTTGATTAAATTGGCTTCTGGATAAATAAGTCAACTTTGAAACTATATGAAAGCACTAGTGTTTGGGGAAGTTCTTTGGGATATAATAGAAGGCAACTATCACCTTGGGGGAGCACCGTTGAATTTTGCAGCGCACGTAGTTCAGTGCGGACAGGAATCAGCTATGGTGTCCTGTTTGGGCACAGACAGGCTTGGGGATGAGGCGATGACTATGATCAAAAATATGCGGGTAGATACCTCGCTAATTCAAAAATCTGAAAAACCAACGGGAACTGTGCCAGTGAAGCTCACAGATGGCCAACCTGAATACCATATCACCGCCGATGTGGCATTTGACTATGTGAATGAGGGCAATCTTGATCTGGAAAAAATAAAAAATTGTGATGTATTTTACTTTGGTTCCCTCATACAGCGGTACCATTTTTCTGCACAGACATTGTACTTTATTTTGGACAATTTTTCCTTTAAAAAAGTTTTCTATGATGTCAATCTACGGAAGGACTGCTACAGCCAGGCGATCATAGAGAAGTCCTTGTCCTATTGCACCATGCTGAAAGTGAATGACGATGAAGTGGAAGTGATCAGTCAAATGCTTTATAGAGAAAAGATGGATTTTGAGGCTTTTTCCAGGCAAGTGTGCGGGGCATACCCTAAAATAGAAATCGTGATCATTACTGCCGGAAAAGAAGGGAGCCTTATATTCCAGGCAGGGCAGTTGCATAAAGTGCCCGGTGTTGAAGTAAAAGTAAAGGATACCGTAGGTGCTGGAGACTCCTATAGTGCGGCTTTTTTATGCAGTTATTTCAGGACTTCCGATCCCATTTTTTCAGCCAGCATAGCCAACAGGGTAGGGGGCTATGTGGCCTCTTCCAGAGGCCCTATCCCCAGTTACCCCGATGACCTGTTGAAGCTTCTTTCATGAAAGGTAGATTGAATATATATTCGGTTAATTATTGATGTGAGTGCATCTCTGCTCATGGATATCCTGCCTCCGGCACGAGTATGCTTCAGTTTAATTGAAAAAAAATGCATTCCTTTGCAGTAACATTAACCAGAATGATTCATTCCAGCTATGAAACTCATCCGTGAGAAACCTTAGCGGTTGGTCTGCCTGGTAGGCTATAAATCAATCAAAGGGACTTGAACAATCATCTCTGGGTCGAACTAAAGAAGGGCAAGCAGTCGGCATTATTGGAAATATATAAGCTGAACTACACTGACCTTTACAATTATGGAATGCGGATTTCCCATAATGAGGAGCTCACGCGCGATTGTATCCACGACCTGTTTACGAAACTGTGGTCGGGAAATTCCACTATAAAAGAGGCCAGGGACCCAAAGCCCTATATGTTTCGCATGCTCAGGTGGATGATCATTGACGCCCTGAAGCATTACAGTCCGTTTGTAGAAAAGAACGACACTGAATTGTACGACCCTATCTTGTCGGGAGAAGATATCCTCATCAACGATGAAACCTCAAAAGAGCAGGGTGAAAGGCTTAAAACGGCCATTGAAAACCTGACCAACCGTCAAAAGGAAATTATTTACCTCAGGTTCTATGGTGGGCTCAATTACGATGAAATTTCTGACGTGACAGCTATTAAATACCAGTCTGTGAGAAATATCTTTTCCAAAGCAATGAAGCAATTGAGAAAAAACTTCATGCTACAGTCTGCCCTTATCTGCACATATTTTGACAGCCTGTACTGAGTGTGCCTGAATACCAGCCATTGTCTGTTTGTTTTAATTGAATGATCGGTTTACTCCCTTTAATTTTAAAAAAAAAACATTCTGTAAGTATCACTAAATCAGTAGGTTGAAAAATAATTTTATTTTTTTTCAAAAAAAGAGAGTACAAACAGAGCAATTCTCAGAGTATATGTAGAATCGTCAAAATATTATGGATTACCAAAAATACAGTACAGAAGATTTTTTGAGTGATGAATCCTTTCAGGCCTATGCCCTGGATCTTCATGAAGAGGATACAGCATTCTGGTCGAATTGGCTTCTGGAAAACCCACACAAGGCACAGGAAGTCAAAGAGGCCAAAGATCTACTTACTTCATTTACAATCTCAACCCTGAAAGTGGACGACAACAAATTTGACCAGGATTTGGCCAGGATACAAAATAGTATCGGAATGGTAAAAACAGGTCATGTTGCTCCACTAAGAAAGCATTTTCGGCTGGTTATGAAAATAGCGGCGAGCATCGCCCTTATATTTTGCATAGGATATGGGGGGTACTTCATAGCCAGGCAGGACCAGGCATTGGAAGGGGTTACGATTCTGGAAAAATCAAACCCGAAGGGTCGTAAGTCCACTGTCATGCTGCCAGATGGCTCTAAGGTAAAGCTGAATGCTGAAAGCCATTTGAAATATGAGGAAATAGGCAATAAGCGCACCGTGCATTTGCGGGGTGAGGCGTTTTTTGAAGTGGCCAGGGATGTTGACCGTCCGTTTACAGTTTTTTCAGGGGAAATAAGCACTACAGCATTGGGTACTTCATTCAATATCAAGGCATATCCGGAAAGCCAATACATAGAAGTCTATTTGGCTAGTGGCAAGGTGGAAGTGATGCAACATGAAAAGAGGTATGGCACCAAGTTGACACTGGAGCCCGGACAGGGTGCAAACTACAACAGGGGTGACAACCAATTAGCCTATAGCCAAACGGGGGCTGAAACCAGCCTGGCCTGGAAAGAGGGCACTATTATTTTTGACAAGTCTGGTTTTATCGAAGTGAAGAAGGTACTGGAGCGGTGGTATGGAGTAGAAATAGAGGTAATTGGAGCCCCGGATTCATCCTGGAGGATCAACGGCACATTTCAAAACGAATCTTTGGAGAATATCCTGAACAGTCTGGATTTTACTGCCCCGTTGGAATATTCAATATCGGACAATAAAGTGAAAATTAAATTTTAGACAAACATAAACAAAACAACATGACAAAAAAGCTACTTAACTCCTCCTAAATAATCAAGGCCGTCAATTGGATAATCAACGGCCTGATTTCATCTCTCGATTGATGAGGTTGTCTTCGCAAAATTCGAACCTCACTATTCTTGAGATTGCGACATTTTTAACAAAAGAATCTTTCATTAAAACATACAAATATATGAAATGTAAATTACTAAGACTTAGTCTCATGCTAGGAAAGTATGCTATTTACGGTTTTCTCATACAATGCATTGGGTTTACCTTGTTGCTTGCTTCAGAGGGCAATGCACAAAAATTCAAGAGCGTAAAAGACACCTACGTGCAGGTTGGTTTCGAAAATGCCAACTTGAGTGAAGTGATCAAGCGAATTGAATCACTTACAGATTACAAGTTCATCTATCAGAATAAGCTCTTCAGAAACAAGAAGGACCTAAGGGTGGAACTTGAAAACGACCAGCGCACAGTTGCTGAGGTTTTGATGATTATATCCGAAAAATCTGGGTTGAAATTCAAACAGATAAACAATAGCATCAATATCAATACACTCAAAGACCAGCAAATGGTGGAAGTTGCTTTGGCTGATGTAAACATTACAGGAAAAGTAACTGATGAAAATGGACAAGGCTTACCAGGTGCTTCGATACTTATTAAGGAAACTGCCAATGGTACCACTACGGACCTTGATGGTAACTACAAAATGAGTGTGCCAGAAAATTCTACTATCAATGTATCCGATGTAGGTTATGTTACCCAGGAAATTACCCTGGATGCAAGGACTACATACAATTTTAGTATGGTACCTGACGCTTCACAGCTAGCCGAAATTGTAGTTACAGCTTTGGGAATTGAGAGGGATTCGAGGGCACTAGGATATGCAGCTACTCAGGTGAAAGGTAAGGATTTGGTACAGGCCAATACCATAAACCCAATTGCTGCCCTACAGGGCAAGGCAGCTGGGCTTAGTATTTCTGGTAGTGATGGTGGCTTGTTTGGTTCTACCAAAATAGAAATCCGTGGGGTTTCATCAATGAATAGCCAAAACAACCAGCCTATTTTCGTTGTTGATGGGGTAATACTTGAAAATGCAATAGGAAGCGTAGGAAGCCACGACTGGTCTGGAAATGCCAATGACTTTGGCAACATGCTAAAGAACCTTAATGTTGATGACTATGAGTCAATTAACGTGCTAAAGGGTGCAGCTGCTACAGCTCTTTATGGTTCCAGGGGTATTCATGGCGCCATTGTAATAAAAAGTAAAGACGGTAAAGGGTCAACAGGCCTGGGTGTTACTTTTTCACAATCTACTTCAATTGACCATGTATATGGGCAGCCTGATTTCAATTATACCAAAGGCCCTGGCAACTATTATGGTAACCGTCCTTATACAGGGGATCGATATGGTCAGGGGTTTACTACCACTACTGTTGATGGACAGACTGTCCCTACGTTAATAGGTGGACAAGGCAGGTTGTTTGGTCCGGAATATGATGCTAATATTATGATTCAGGACTATGATGGGCAGATGGTACCTTATGTTCCGGTGAAAGACCATTTGGTTAAAATGTATGACCTGGGTGTAGGATCCAATACCAATCTGGCATTAAAAGGGGGCAATGAAAATGGTAACTTCTACCTTTCTACAAGTTACAATAAACGTGGGGGGACTACCCCGAACAACGATTTCGAAAAAACATCCATTTTTCTATCAGGTACAAGGAAACTTTCTGACTTTTTGGTAGTAAACTCTTCGATATCAGTAACTGAAAGTGAATCAGGCAACCCTCCCGTAAACCATGGTGAAGGTATTATTACAGGTCTTACCTGGGGACCTATGTATGATGCCGATAAGTGGAGAAAACAAGAAGTATGGCAAGCACCACACGGAGGTAGGCCAAACAACAACTTTGGTGATGTGTATGGAAACGTACCAGGTAACGGTACCTGGTTCAGTACATACATGAACGAAAACATAAGAAAGGAAACGGTAGTACGTCCGGTTGTCAGGCTTACAGCCAATGTTACAGACTGGTTGCAGGTTGTTGTGGCTGGTAATGTGAATTTCTATAATATAAATTCTGAACAGAAGGTTCTTGGCCAGGGATTTCAAAATGAGGGAGGATCATATAACCTAGGCCATCAGACTGATGTTTCCAAAACAGGTAAATTATCTTTCATCATAGACAAAGAAACGGGCGATTTTTCCCATAACCTCTTGCTACATGCAGAAACATGGGATCAAAGAAAAACCCAGAGTGGGGGACGAACTTCTGGCGGCCTAATAGTGCCCGGTCAGTACTTTATCAACAATTCTAAAAATACCCCTCTGCTAAACACCACCAATGTTTTTGGAACAAAACAAATAAACTCGCTGCTGTTCAAATATAGTGTAGGATGGCGTGACCAACTGTATGTTGATATTACAGGACGTAACGACTGGTCTTCAGCGCTGACTTTTACCGATGGAACAGGTAATTATTCATACTATTACCCATCTGTTACTTCTTCATGGGTTTTCTCCGAAACTTTTGCTGACAACATGCCTTCCTGGGTGAGTTTTGGTAAGTTGAGGGCTTCATGGGCCCAGGTTGGTAACGATACCAATCCGTTTGCTATAAATAGAGGGTATTCTACTGGCAACATTGATCATGCCAATGGAAATATTATTACCAATAGCGGCTCTACCACGGTAGTAGATCCATTGTTGAGGCCAGAAAAGAAAACATCTGTTGAAGTTGGCCTTAATGTGAGTTTCATGCAAAACAGATTGACTTTAGATGTTGCTTATTATGATGACTTGGTAAAAAACCAGATATCAACCATACCACTGCCAAATGAAAGTGGTTTCAATAATATGCTTACAAATGTAGGTTCACTTCGAAACAGTGGTGTAGAACTTACCCTGTCAGCGGATATCATTAAAAACAGTACCTACAACTGGACTTCAACATTCAACTACTGGAGAAATACCACCACTGTAGAGAATTTAAATGAATTAACCGGTGATTTTAAGAACCTCTATGGTTCTGCGGGCTATGGTAACTACAGGGTAGCTGCTGTTGCCTTTGAAGGTGGCGAATATGGTGTGCTTTATAGTGATTCTAAAGTTGCTCAGGATGACAATGGCAATAACCTGATGTCATGGCATAACGGTGTGAAAGCCCCATATTATAAAAGAGCAGGTGGACGAGAAGAGGTAGGTAAAATACAGCCTGATTTTGAAGGCTCATGGAACAATGAATTCCGTTATAAGAATTTCACATTGGGTGTTTTGCTTGACATGCGATTTGGTGGTGAGGTAGTGAGTTTCCCGGCAAAATATGGTACAGCTTATGGCGTACTGGAAACTTCTTTGAACGCTGGACGCACAGCGGACGAAAACTTGTTGGAGAAAGGTGTGACCTGGACAAGCAAGCGTGCTGCTGAGAGCGATGTTGTTTACACTAACGGGGTAGTTCCAGCTGGTGTATTTGATGATGGCACAACCATTACAGACCCTAACGGGGTAAACCAGGATGTAAGTGGAATGACCTGGAGGGAAGCTGCTGCCGCCGGTATTGTGGATGATGCTGTAGATGAAGGCCAATGGGCTTACTGGCACAGTGCATGGGGTACAGGGGTAGTTAACCCTAACTGGCTGTACACACTAAGCTATATTTCGGTGAGAAATATTTCCGTAGGATACAATGTGAAATTACCAAAGCTTAAAATCCAGAACCTGAATGTAAGTTTGAATGTGAGGAATGCAGGGTACTTGCATAACTCATCTCCGAGTAACCTGCATCCTGAATCAGGTAGAGGAACAGGTAGTTCCCAATCGGCATTTATCCGTACGCTGATGCCATACCAAAGGACTTATACATTGGGCCTTCAATTCACATTTTAGAATTAAACAGTTAATAGAATGAATAAGTATATATTTATAATTACAGCATGTGTGGCCATATTGTTTGGTACACAGAGCTGCGATGACAAATTCGCAGAACTAAACTCAGACCCTTCAGTGGTTTCTGATCCGGATTCAAGGTTTCTTATTTCCAGTGCATTACAGAATATGCACAATAATAATTACACCTTGTATTTCTACACCTATAATGACTATGTGTTCCCCTATTCTCAGGTGAGCACTGAGAGCACTGGAGGTAACGGAACAACATTTAATGACGGTGGATTGACAGGCCTGCAAAACTTGATGAGCGGACTCAATCCTGGTCTGGATGCCCGTATGAGAATAGACCAATTGCCCGAAGTGGAAAGGAATTCCAGCCAGGCAATGAAAGCAGTGACTTACGCTGTTCAAATTCACCTTGCAATGTCTGTATTGGATTATAGGGGAGGAATGGCATATTCTGAAGCAGGAATGGCCCGCTATACTACACCTGCACTGCTCACTCCAAAAATTGATTCCGAAGAAGAACTTTTTGACACCTGGTTGAACGAATTGGACAACTCTATCACCTGGTTAGGAATGGAAGACCAATTTTCACTTGGCAACCAAGACCTTTTTTACAAGGGAGACTATGAAAAGTGGTTGAAATTCTGCAACCTGCTGAAACTAAGAATAGCTGCCCGATTGGTAAATGCAAACAGGGCTAAGGCAATTGCTATTGCCGAAGAAGTTGATGCATCGACATACATGGATGACTTAGCTGACGACTTTCTTTACAACAGCGGTAAGAACAGCACTGGCGGTGGCAATGGTGTCGGCGGTGGTTGGATCGGTTATGCTGGGCAAAATCTGGTGAACTTTCTTAAAACCAATAAGGATCCCCGCTTACGCTTTATTTTCAGGAAAAATGATTACAGCCCTGAAGTTATCGATGCTATCATTGAAACCAACGGGGTGAGTGGTTTGCCTGATCAGATTCAGGACATTATCAACCTAAACCTTGAAGGAAAGTTTGATAGCTGGAAAACAGGGCATGAAGAGCCATGGGGAAGATATTGGGGCGTTCCGTTATCTACAACGGCTCAAACAGAAGATCAATTTTTTCAGCAAGGAAATCTTTTTTATGCCACCGATGAAAGTGGAGGAAACAGAAAAGCCTACTCATGGTCTTCGGTTTTGGAGGAAAAAAACCGACGTACTGCCTATACCCACACCTACCCAACAAAACCAGGAGGGTCTGTGCTACAAGTTGTAGGGAATGAAGTTCCATTTTATACGCTACTAGGAAGTGCGGCTGAAACCAATTTGTACCTGGCGGAATTTAAACTTTTGGGGGCTAACCTCACAAAATCGGCTACTGAGTATTTTCACCAAGGGGTGAGATTGTCGATTGACAGATTTGATGATTTGGCCATGCGTCACCAGAACCCATATTATGATGGTGATCCTGTGTTGGCAGACCCTACCGAGGGAGCTACCAAACTACAGTCTGGTGAAATTGATGCCTTGCTTTTACAAGAAGCCTATCAGTTAAATGGTACCGATGACCTGGAAAAAGTTTACATCCAACAGTATGTTCACAATATCAATACCCCTGGAGACCTTTGGACTACAGTGAGAAGAGGTGGAATACCTAAAGCTGGAAGTAGTTACTTCGCCTGGGAAGATTTTGGTGTGAGCGATATTCCAAGAAGAATAGTAATAAATGCACCGGATGAGTCAAGCTTAATGTATGACAAATACACGAGCTATTATAACTCAGCGGGCTTTACTGCGAATGACAATACTCCTTCTGTATTGAGCTCAGAGCGTTTGTGGTTCGACAAGAACAACCCAGAGTACGGCGCTGGACCAAAACTTTAAGTAATAGGGTTCAGTCAAGTGCTTATATAAGAAAAAAACCGCTGATCTTAAGGTTCAGCGGTTTTTTTATTTCACTAAAAGGGTTTTTGATTGGTTAAACTTTCACCTCAAGCAGCTAGCCCTTATTTTATCCCCATATTTATGAATTCTGTATTTTCCCTCCTTTTTTGTTTTTTCGTTTTTCTATGTCAAACAGTCAATGCCCAGGACCGAACAGTTATCGGGAATGTGACCACTTTTCAAGAAATCCCTCTGAGCAAAGTGTCCCTGTTGCTTAAAAGTACTAAAAGAGAATACTTTAGTGACTCAAAGGGAAATTTTTCATTTGCCTGTAATGAAGATGAAAAAGTGATTGTTAGTGCTCAGGGTTTTGTATCAAAAAGAATAAAGGTTTCAAACCTTCCCAAGGGTGATTCTTTGCTGGTTGACCTGAAATTCAACAATAACAAAAAGAACTTTGACCTGGCAACAAAAAGCCAGCACATTAAAGAGAAAGACCTCAATCACGGCATTAAGAATTTGGATGTAAGTAACGACTACAGCAGGTATAGAAATGTTTTGGAAGCTATTCAAGGCCGGGTAACAGGAGTCACTGTTACTGGAAATTCCATAGTAATACGTGGAAATACAACTTTAAACTCCGGGCCGGTACCTGCTTTGTTGGTAGTAGATGGTACAGTGGTAGAATTTCCCGTTTTTGTTGAAATTCCACCCATCGAGCTCAAGTCAATCAAATTCATTAAAGGCGCAGCGGCTTCCTCGCTTTATGGTTCGAGAGGTATGGGGGGTGTTGTAGAAGTTACAACAAAGTCGAATGAATAACATTTGCTCAAATAAGCAGGTGCTATTTTTTATGGAATTAATACCCTGAGTGGGTGTTGTTTTTTTATTTGTGTCATGGATTTATTGCAAAAAGTTGTTTCATTAATAAAGTTAAGCCGACCAAACTCAACTCTGTGTACGACAGCATTCCTTTTCCCTTCAATACCTATATTTCTGGAATGATTTTTGGTAAATTCGCGACTTGATTACATTGAGGGATATTAAATATTAATGGCCCTGATTGGTTTTACACACTTGAATTCAAATAATCTCTTACGCTTATGATGGGTAGTAGCCTTAGGACATTTCGTCTGTCCTGGATATTTTTTTTGTTGCTCTTGGGCATGGCTTCATGTTCTTTTTTCAAGGATCAAAGAGTGCTCCTGATTACCCCGGATGTGAAAACCAGCCAAAAAGTGGTAGATCAATTGAACAGTGATGGCCTGGAAGTAGTAGTTGGCGAGTCAAAGGATTTATCAATACTTCATGAAGATTCTATCAAGGCTTATGGCGCTGTTGTGTTTTCCGGTATTTTTGATCAGAAGCTCGACAAAACCCAACAAGCATACCTCGAGCGATACTGCCAGGCAGGTGGAGGTTTGGGTTTTCTCAACGGAGTACCAGCTTCAGAGTATCCATGGCCCTGGGCAGAAAGCCTGAAACAAAAAACCGGATCATTTCAGTTTGATGGAGGCCGGATAGCTATGGACAACAGTGGGTCAGGTCAAGTTACCAACGGCGTTCGTTTCTTATTGGAGGGTAGTACCATAGACTATGGCAAAAGCCGCACCTTGTTGCCACCTGCGGATAGCCGGTTTGTGCGGGTCGTTTTGGATGGCGACCTCAATGAACCCATGGAACTGGATGTCACCCATGATGGCCGTGTGGTTTTCAGTGAGAGAAACGGGTTGCTGAAAATGTACCTGCCAAGGGAAAACAAAACCAAAATCCTGAACAATTTTGACGTGCGAACAGAGGGCAATTACGAAGATGGTCTGCAAGGCCTGGCACTAGACCCCAATCACAAGGCCAATGGATGGCTATATATTTATTATTCCATTCCCGATACGGATATTCAGCGACTATCGAGGTTTTTCTTGTCATACGATACTTTGCTGCTCAACAGCGAAAGAAAAATATTGGACGTAGTAGTACAAACCGAAACCTGCTGCCATAGTGGTGGGTCAGTGCAGTTTGGTCCTGATGGACTGCTCTACCTATCCACTGGCGACAACACCAGCTCCAAGGAGTCCGATGGATACTCCCCGATAGATGAAAGGCCTGGAAGGGGGCCATTTGACGCTCAGAAGTCTTCTGGAAACACCCACGACCTGAGAGGCAAAATATTAAGGATAAAAGTAAACGAAGACGCCACCTATAGTATCCCGGATGGAAATTTATTTAACAAGGATGGCTCGAATGGGCGGCCTGAAATATTCGTGATGGGTGCCCGAAACCCATTTAGGATATCAATTGATGGCAAAAGAAACCACCTTTACTGGGGTGATGTAGGGCCCGATTCGGGAAAGGACGGTATCCAGGGCCCACAAAGTTATGACGAATTCAACCGGGCCATAGTGGCGGGCAATTATGGCTGGCCGTATTTTCAGGCCAATAATATACCCTACCCCGATTGGGACTTTAGTACCAATACTCCTGGTCCATTTTTTGACCCCCAAAGGCCTGTCAACGAATCACCATATAATACAGGGGCTAAGGTTCTACCTCCTGCCCGGGAAGCCATGATTTACTATCCCTATTCCGAGTCAGAAATATGGCCAGTGCTGGGTAAAGGTTCGAGGAGTGCCATGGCGGCCCCGGTTTACTATTCAGAAAAATACCCCTTTTCAGGAAAAAATTTCCCTGATTATTACGATGGCAAATTGTTTATTTACGAGTGGTCCAGGAGTTGGATCAACGTTGTGACCTTTGATGAAACAGGAGATGTTTACGATATAGAGCCCTTCTTGCCAGAGATGGACTTGGTCAAGCCGATTGATATAGAATTTGGCCCTGATGGTGCGATGTACATGCTCGAATACGGATCTAATTATTTTACCAATAATGAAGAGGCCAGGCTGTCGAGAATCGAATATGCCGATGGAAACAGAAAGCCTGTGGCAGTAATTGAGGCAGACAAAACTGTTGGGGCTGTGCCTTTGAAGGTCGAATTTAGCGGAAGCAAATCGTATGACTATGATGCAAATGACCAACTGCAATATCAATGGGAGTTTACATACGAAAATGAGGGACAAGGAGAAAACGTTTCATTTACATTCACTGAAGCCGGGGTGTATCATCCCAAGCTCACAGTGCAAGACCAGGATGGTGCTATAGCCGAATCGATGTTTAAGGTTGTAGTTGGAAACGCACCACCACAGATAGATATGGATTTTGATGGGAATGGATCCTTTTATTTTGGGAATCATTCTCTTGGATATAAAGTGAAAGTGACCGACAAAGAAGATGGCAGCCTTGAAAGTGGAAGCATTGGCCTGGGCAAGGTCAGTATTCAATTCCATTATATTCCACAGGGGCAGAACCTCGACGTACTGGGAGAGGACAACAATCAGTTTAATCCATTCGCCAGGGGAAAGAGCCTGATTGCCGATAGTGATTGTAAATCCTGTCACGATATGGAAAAAACTTCCATCGGCCCGAGCTACAAGGCCATTGCAGGTCATTACGAATCGGACGAGGCAATCTTCAATAAGCTGGGGCAAAAGATAATAGATGGGGGCAATGGTGTATGGGGGCATAGCCTGATGGCCGCCCATCCACAGCACAGCCTCGCGGAAACCATGGAAATGGTAAAGTTTATTTTGTCCCTCGATGAAGACAATAGCGCTGCATCTGGCAAAATGCAGGCACAAGGTGAATTGAATTTTGACAGGCATAATTTGGGGAGTGAAGAGGCCAGTTACATCCTGACGGCCAGGTATAAAGACAATGGTGGAATGGGCATGCCAGCTTTGGCCAAACAAAAAAATGTCGTTTTCAGGCATCCGAAAATCCAGGCTGAAAATTGTGATGGCTTTCATGACATTTCCAGGGTGAGGCCCAGCGGAGGCGCTTTTAGCTATGTAAATAAGGTGCGCCATGGCTCATACCTCATGTTTAAAGAAATAGACCTTACGGCTTTGGCTTCTGTTAAGTACAATCTCAAAAGTTTTCAAGCGGGAACTAAAATTTTATTGAAAACCGGCGGTGTGGACGGCACGACTGTTGCGGAAACACTCGTCGCTTCAGGAGGAAAAGGGAGTACTTATCGCGAATTCAGCTCTTCTATTAAAGCAACGAAAGGGGTTCATGATATTTATATAGTTGTGGAAAATCCAGGGTCAAAAGATGAACTAATGCACCTTGACTGGCTTGAATTTTCCAGGGATTAAGGGGGATAATAGGGCATGGTGGATAAGATGGGACAAAAGCAGTCGGCTCTAAGGATTTTCCAATGGAATATGTCAATATATTCATTGCTCAATATTTGCAATTAAAATAATAATGTCGATATTTGCAGTCCGATTTTCAAAATCCCTCAAAACGAGGCTAAAATAAGGATAACGAGATGTCAAGAGTTTGTCAAATAACCGGTAAGAGACCAAGATCAGGAAACAACGTTTCCCACGCACATAATAAGACCAAAAGGAAGTTTTACCCAAATCTTTTCAAGAAGAGGTTTTACCTTCCTGAGGAAGATAAATGGATTACTTTGAAGGTTTCGTCAACTGCACTGAGGACCATCAATAAGAACGGTATCGATGCAGTCCTGAAGAAGGCAAGGCAAAACGGAAATGTTCTTGTATAACTAATTATTACTGAAGAAAATGGCAAAAAAAGGAAATAGGGTACAGGTAATTCTGGAATGCACTGAGCACAAAACCAGTGGCATGCCCGGTACTTCAAGGTACATCAGCACCAAAAACAGAAAGAATACACCGGATAGGTTGGAATTGAAAAAATACAACCCTATCATGAAGAAATATACTGTTCACAAAGAAATTAAATAATCATGGCTAAGAAAGTAGTTGCAACGCTGAAACAAAAAGGTGGCGTAAAATACGCCAAAGTTATCAAGGCTGTAAAATCTGAAAAATCGGGCGCCTATACTTTCAGGGAAGAAATGGTTACTGAAGACAGGGTAAAAGAAGTATTGGCTTCTAAATAGTCTTTTGGAAAATATTATTCTATAAGTAAAGTCCCATTTATGGGACTTTTTTTGTTACTAATCTAATATATACTCATGGGTTTGTTCAATGTTTTTTCTAAAGGGAAAAAGGAATCCCTTGATAAAGGTTTAGAGAAATCTAAGCAAAGCTTTTTTTCCAAGCTGGGAAAAGCCGTAGCAGGAAAGTCCTCAGTAGATGATGTAGTGTTGGATGAATTGGAAGAGGTATTGATTACCTCCGATGTAGGCGTTGACACCACTGTGAAAATTATCGAGCGGATAGAAGAACGGGTCGCAAAGGATAAATACCTGGGGACAGCTGAGCTGGATCAAATCCTGAGGGAAGAGATAGCATCCCTGCTGGAAGAAAACAACACAACGGACCTGAAGGATTTTACCATTCCGGAAGGAAAACAGCCTTATGTAATATTGGTAGTGGGGGTCAACGGTGTAGGAAAAACCACAACGATTGGCAAGCTGGCAGCTCAATACCAGAAAAGGGGCAAGTCTGTATTACTTGGTGCAGCCGATACATTTCGGGCGGCAGCTGTGGACCAACTGAAACTATGGGGGGAACGGACCGGTGTGCCGGTAGTGTCACACGGTATGAATACGGACCCGGCATCTGTTGCATTTGATGCAGTGAAACAAGCCGTGGAAACGAACGCTGATGTAGTGATAATCGATACTGCCGGCCGATTGCATACCAAGGTCAATTTGATGAACGAGCTTTCTAAGATTAAAAATGTAATTAAGAAATTCATCAGCGATGCTCCACACGAGGTACTTTTGGTGCTGGATGGCAGCACTGGACAAAATGCCTCCATTCAGGCGCAGGAGTTTACCAAAGCAACAGAAGTATCTGCATTGGCCATTACCAAGCTCGATGGCACTGCCAAAGGCGGGGTAGTTATTGGTATATCCGATCAATTCAAAATCCCGGTGAAATATATCGGTGTGGGCGAAAAAATAGAAGACCTGCAGGTGTTCAATAAATTTGAATTCGTAGATTCTTTTTTTAAGAAGGTATAAACCTTGGATTGACTTGTTTTTGCCGTTTTAACACCTAAAGCTCAAGAGTTGTGTAGTGAGCCCAATCACTCTTCATGCCTTTCCAAACATGCAGGTTGAATTTTATTAGCATTATAAAAGTTAATAAGTGCCTCGTCCAATTTGCTCTTTACAACCACTATTCAGGTTGCAGGATTTTTTTCTGTTAATTGGGCATTGTATATTACCCACGATTGAACTAAACTGATATATATGGGAAAAATGCTACAACTTATAAAAGATGATCCATGGTTAGAGCCATATCAGCACGATATTAACCAGCGGTTCGACTTCTTTCAAAACAAACTGAAATCCATAAACAAAGACTTCAACAGCCTGAAGGAATTTGCTTCGGCTGATAATTATTTGGGGTTTAATTATGACAAGGATAAAGGTGGATGGTGGTACCGTGAATGGGCACCTGCCGCCGATGGGTTGTACTTATTTGGCGACTTCAACAAATGGGACGAGGGTGTTCCTCTAAAAAAACAACCGAATGGGGTTTGGGAGCTTTTTTTGAAAGACCCACAAAAGAAAGTACTCAAGCACAAATCGAAGTTAAAAGTAATTGTAAATGCCAATGGAGAATCCAGGGATAGGATTCCGGCATACACAAAACGTGCTTATCAGGATCCTGACAGCTACGATTTCAGTGGACAGATATGGAATCCCTCAAAGGGATTTAAATGGTCCGATTCGGATTTCGATATCAAAGGGATCAAAGAACCTGTGATATACGAGTGCCACATTGGAATGGCCCAGGAAAAAGAAGGTGTGGGCACTTATCTGGAGTTTGCCGAAAATGTGTTGCCCCGGATAAAAAAACTTGGGTTCAATTGCATACAATTAATGGCCATTAAGGAGCATCCTTATTATGGTTCGTTTGGCTATCATGTATCTAATTTTTTCGCTCCCTCATCCAGGTTTGGCACGCCAGAAGACTTGAAAACGCTGATCAATAAAGCGCACGAATTGGGGATTGCGGTGATTATGGATGCTGTATATTCCCACTCGGTAAAAAATATGGCAGAGGGCCTCAACCATTTTGATGGTTCCGGCCATCAGTACTTCCACGAAGGTGGCAAGGGCTACCATACGGGTTGGGATTCCAAGTTGTTCAATTATGGAAAAATTGAGGTGTTACAGTTTTTACTTAGTAGCATCCGATACTGGATGGAAGAGTTTCACTTTGATGGCTTCCGGTTCGATGGTGTCACCTCCATGCTATATGAACACCATGGCGATCATGTATCATTCGATCATTACGATAAATACTTTAAAGACCAGGTGGATTGGGATGCGGTTTGTTTTTTGCAACTGGCCAACACATTGATACATGAAATCAAGCCCGGGGCAATTTCCATAGCCGAGGATATGAGTGGCATGCCTGGGATATGCCGTGAAATAAGTGACGGGGGCATTGGATTTGATTACAGGCTGGGTATGGGCATTCCTGATTATTGGATCAAATTGCTCAAACATACAAAGGACGAGGATTGGAATATCCATGAAATCTGGGACATGCTCTCCAACCGACGGTTCAAAGAGAAAACCATAGCTTATGCCGAATCACACGATCAGGCACTGGTGGGCGACAAGACCCTGGCTTTTTGGTTGATGGATAAAGAAATGTATTGGCACATGTCTGCCGATGACGACAATCTGGTGATTGAAAGGGGCATTGCTTTGTTGAAAATGATACGGTTAATCACGGCTGCCCTGGGAGGAGAAGGCTATTTAAACTTTATAGGTAATGAATTTGGCCATCCTGAATGGATAGACTTTCCGCGTCTGGGCAATCATTGGAGTTATAAATATGCCAAACGACAGTGGAGCCTGGTGGACAACAAAAAGTTGAAGTATAAGTACCTAAATGATTTCGAGGGGGCAATGGTGAAGGTGCTGGTCAAGAACCACGTGTTGGGTGCATTGCCAGCACAGCAGCTCAATATGGATACAGAAAACAATGTTTTGATATTTGAAAGAAACAACCTGGTTTTCCTTTTCAATTTTCATGTAGATGCTTCTATCCCCAATTATGAATTCACGGTACACCAGCCAGGAAAATACAAAGCAATACTGATATCGGATGATGCCAAGTTTGGTGGACATGGAAGGATAGACCCCAAAGTAAAATATGTGAGCAAACAAGCCGATGACCAATCGCACAAACTTAGTGTATATATGACTAGCCGAACGGCCCTTGTACTGAAACGGGAGAAATGATTGGTTACAACTGATTGAATTTATCATAATACCTACGAAGCAGTTGCCTTGCCCTATCGGCTTCATTCAAGGCACCTGCTTCATCCAGGTTTTGGCAAAGCATGTTGAGGAGTGTGAGGTTTTTGGTTATGTTCTCGCTATCACCCCTCCTGCGCTCGATATAATAGTTCAGTTCATCGTTGACCCTCTTGGTCATAGTTTTGGAAATCTCAAGTCCTTTTTCCTTCTCGCCAATGTAGCCCAGTAAACGGGCCGTGTTGATAGATGCCACGTCATAGGGTATGGTATCGTCCGGAATTACATGAAGGTTTTGATACAATGCCTTTCGTGCTTTTTCTAGTTTTCCTTCTTTGATGAGGGCAGAGGCCAGTTGATTGTAGTTGGCCCTCACATGGGTCATCTGATTTTTGTGGAAGGTGGAATAATATACATTGGGGTCATCTATAGCCCTCCATTTATACCTGTGCATTAGGTTTTCATACATCGTTTCAGAATCCACCAGTACTTCCTCCGGATTTGGGTTGTTCACTGGTAGCAGGCGGTAGGTGTACCCCTCCTGCACCACCATGTGACTGATGTCAAAATTTAGGCTGTGGAGTGCGGTGTATGTAAAATAAATAGGCCTTTCCCAGTTGTTGGAGACGATGAGGTCCAGGATCATGAGGTCCTTTTTCTCAAGTCCGTTCTTGGTTAACGGGATATTTACTTTTGGGCTGATAAAAGGAACGATGGTGTCTGGTACTATTTTTTTCTCTTTGACCCCATCCATGTCAGTCGATAACGACAATAGTTTGGAAGGTAGGGAGTTGATTTTTTGCCCGGTTGACGTCTCTACCTGTAAAGCTTTGTGGCTGGTTTTTAACAGCTTTAGGTATTGCCTGAGGTCGATCGGTTTGCCTTTCAGATTGGGGTGTTCTACATGGAGAATGTAGTCATTGAAGCCGCCACGTTTGTAGCTTTCATGTTGTAGGGAAAACGGTAGTGGGCTGGATGCATTGGCTTGCCGGGTAGATTGCTCTATATACCATTCTGCATTGAAATAGGACAATACAATTGCCCTGACATCTGTTCTGAAGCCCTCTGCTTCCTGGACATACCAAAGGGGAAAAGTGTCATTATCGCCACCAGTGAACAAGATGGCATTTTCGGCACAGGAGGCAAGGTGGTTTCTGGCCAAATCTGTCGTAAAGTACCGGTTAGACCTGTTGTGGTCGTCCCAACCTTGTTGTAGCAGAACAAGCGGTACTACGGCGGCCATACCAGCTGCGGCCACAAGCGCATACCTTTGCGCCACCATCTTTTGCCAGAGCTTGTGAAGGGCCAAAACCCCAAGTCCGATCCAAATGCTAAAAGCATAAAAGGAACCAACGTAAATATAGTCCCTTTCGCGGGGCTCTGGTGCAGGCGAGTTGAGATAGACTACCAGGCCTATACCTGTGATGACAAATAAAGCCAAAACACCCAAAAACGACTGTCTATCCCTTTTGAAGTGATACCAGAGACCGATCAACCCCAATAAGAGTGGCAGGAAATAATAATTGTTTCTGGCCGGGTTTTGCTTGAGGCTTTCCGGAAGGAGATCGGCATTTCCCCAAAAAGCCAACCATCCGGCATCCTGTACATCGCTTTGCCTGCCGGCAAAATTCCATAGGAAATACCGCAGGTACATGTGGCCAGTCTGGTAAGCCAGAAAGAATTTGATATTATCCAACCCATCCGGGGATTGGCCATTTTTCAGCCCCGTCCATTTTCTATAGCCCGCTACATGATGTGGGGCCTGACTGTACATTCTTGGGAAAAGGCCTAAATCCGATGAGTCGTATTGATATTTGGTAGTATAGTCGGTGATTTCATATTTGTCCTGGGTTTTTCTATACACAGGTTGGTCGTTTTCATATCCCTGAACCTTAGAGGTGAAATTTTCGCCGTAAACCAACGGACGGGTACCGTATTGGGCCATGTCAAGGTACCCAATCATGTTTGCGATGTTTTCGGGATTGTTTTGGTCTATTGGCGGGTCAAAACCCGACCTGATTACAATGACCATATAGCTGGAGTACCCGATTATCACGAAGCTCGCAGACAAGAGAACTGTGTTCAACAATGCCTTTTGTTTTTTTATGGAGTGGATTATCCCAAAGGTGAGCAAGGAAATCAATACGACGGTAAAAAAGAATACCCCACTATAAAATGGCAGGCCCAATGTATTGACAAAAAGCAGTTCCATTTTTTTCATCAATTCTACCAGCCCCAGTCTGAAACCATACATCATGAAAAGAGTAAGGCCTAGTGCCATGCTTGTGGCAATGGTGATCCCTTTTAAGGTGAGTTGGTGTTTTTTGAAATAAAACAAATATACCATGGTGGGTATAGCAAGCAGGCTCATTGGGTGTACTCCTATGGATAGGCCCATGAGAAAGGCTATGAGCAGCGTCCATTGGGAGCCTACTACGGGCTCACCGGATTGGTCTAGTTTTAAAATGGCCCAAAGCACAATGGAGATGAAGAAAGTAGAAAGTGCATACACCTCCGTTTCGCTGGCCGAAAACCAAAATGTATCTGAAAAGGCAAAGGCCAGGGCACCAATACCACCAGCTATAGTCAGCAGGGTTTCATTTTTTACAGCATCGAATTTGCGTCCCAGCATCACAATCACCCAATACATAAACATCACGGTAGTCGCACTACTGACCGCACTCAACATATTGACCATGTAGCCGATTTTGGCAGGGTCTTCTAGAGCAAACAGGGAGAAAAAGCGACCTATCAGAAGAAAAAGGGGAGGTCCTGGAGGATGGGGAATTTGTAGTTTATAAGCGGAGGCAATGAACTCACCACTGTCCCAAAAAGAAGCCGTGGGTTCGACGGTCAAGGTGTAAACAGTAAGTGAGATGCCGAAAACCAGCCAGCCCATTAGGGTGTGGGTAGAAAATAGAGTTGTTTTCATGAGGAGATAGTATTGATCGGATTTTTTTACGAGCTGGCGCATTAATGGTTCAGTGATGATTCGATAACGACAAAATAATTCGACTGGTTTGATATTAGTGGGTGTTTGGCCTAGGTTTGCCGCCAATATGGAGACAGTAACAATACCAATCCCCAATGGGGTAAAGGGACTTATTTTTGATTTGGACGGAACGATTATAGATTCGATGCAAATGCACTTTGAAAGCTATAATCACGCGTTGGAATTATGGGGAATAAATTATCCCAGGGAAGTATTTTTCAGTAGGGCAGGTATCCCTACCCTGAAGACTTTGGAAATGATTGCCGAAGACTATGGGATCAAAAATCCTGATTATAATGGGGTGATTGAAAGGATCAGAAACTACTCACGAGACAACTCTGACAAAATCACACTTATCGAACCGATTTTCGATATTATCAAAGACACTTCCCATCGTTTGCCTATGGCCATAGGTACTGGTAGCGGTAGGAAACATGTGGATGAAATTTTGAAACAATTTTCGCTGAAGCAATACATCCAACATGTGGTGACCGCCACCGAAGTAACCAATGGGAAACCTGATCCTGAAACCTTCTTAAAATGTGCAGCGCTGATCAATGTGGATCCCGAGGATTGTGTGGTGTATGAAGATGGTGTTTTGGGAATTGAAGCTGCAGAGGCAGCTGGAATGCAAGTGGTGGATGTGACCAAATACTTGTAGTCACTTAGCTGATACTGATGTAGAAAGTTTCTTTTTTTATTTAAAGAAAAAATTCGTATATTTACGCGAAATTATACGCAGATAAAAAGTGCTTTCTGCCATGGACGAATTTGATTTTATAGTAAATGAACCAGCGGCCCGCTATCACAAGGCTAGTGAAGGTATTACCAAGTCGGATTTCCTTTCCATAGTCGCTATGACAGGAATGAACCTCACGGAATTCTCGTCTTTGCTGCCTGCCAGCAAGAGGACCATAGAAAAAGTAAAAGATCAGGAGCTGCTGAGCCCCCAGGTGAGTGACCGGGTTTTACAAATCGGCACTTTGTTTAGTTATGGCACTGATGTTTTCGAAGATACTACTTCATTTCAGGCGTGGCTACATACTTCCCTCATTGCACTGGGAGGCAAAAAACCCATCGATTTCATGAACAATGACACGGGGATATCTATAATCAGGGATTTGCTGGGTAGGATCGAGCATGGTGTCTATTCCTGATGATTTTGCATAGGATTACTACCAAGGCATACGCACGTGATCTTTCCGGAACGGGGGCTATGCTCTATGGCGGACGGTGGAACAGAAAAGGCGTACGGGTGCTCTACACCTCTGAAAGCCTTTCATTGTCTGCCCTTGAGACGATCGCCAATATGCCTTCCAATCAATTGGGACTGAATTTATATTGTATAGAAATTAATTTCCCCAAAAACCTTGAAGTCACTACACCTGAAACCCTTCCGGATGGCTGGAACAGCTTTCCCTACACCGCCGGAAGTGTTGCACTTGGTACAGATTTTTTCAAAGGTGGTGGCCTGTGTTTGAAGTTGCCCAGTGCTATTATCCCAACAGAATATAATTTTCTTCTCAATCCTTTACATGAGGATTTTGACAAAGTGAGGGTAACTGACGTTCGTCCCTTGATTTTGGATCAGCGGTTGATAAAGTAAAGAGGAATTCGTCCTTTTATCAATTGAACATCGAAGCGATGTTGCGTACCGAATTAGTTTTGTTGTTCACCTGTACATTTATTTTTTCAACCTTTTGATCCTATTTCCTGCTGGTTTGCTCAGTGATTGTAAGGTGCCCAGTTTTTTTAACTCTCCAATATCCTTACCAAATCGCTATTCACATAGAATACCTCTTTGTGGTCCTGTTTCGAATGAAGTATTTTCAAGCCTGTTAATTGTTGCATATATTTGGTCAAGGTAGTTCGGCTGGTTCTTCCCAGAACAGTACTGATCACTTTTGGTTTTATGTAGGGTTGGGTAAAGAGGGCTTCATTTATTTCCTTATTGTACCACTTTAACTCTGACCTCCCATAGTCCAGGGTGGCTTGCATTTGGTCCATGATATCGTCTATAAGGCGGTTTGTATTTTTTGCAGTTTGTTCTATGGCGCTCATCATATACATCATCCAGTTTTTCCATGACCCACGTTCGGTCACTGCGCCAAGCCCATAGTAGTATTCATCTTTGTTTTCAATGATGTATTTGCTTAGGTAAAGTACTGGTTGGGCAATCAGGTTTTGGTTCACCAGGTAAAGCAGGTTTAGTATCCTTCCTGTCCTGCCATTGCCATCAGAAAAGGGATGAATGGCTTCAAACTGGTAATGTGCCACCGCCATTTTGAGTAACGGATCCATTGGGTATTCGTCATGGTTATTTAAATAGTACAGTAAGTTTTCTGTTTTTTCCTCTAAGACGCCTTTCCCTCTTGGTGGTGTATATACTATTTCACCAGACCTGAATTCACTCTGCCCCCTTTTGATCACTATGAGTGATTGCGGAGACCTTATTTCTTCATTCGTGTTTTTTATTTGTTGAAACACATGGATAAGCAAGTCAAGGTCAATCTTCTTTTTTTCCTGGAGTTCCCTGAACCCTGCCCACAACGCTTCCCTGTACCTGAGTACCTCCTTGGTGGCAGGGTTTGAATGTTCTTCCCTTACACTATCAGATATGGCTTTGTACAATTCATCCTCGGTTGTGAAAATATTTTCTATCGCAGAAGAACTTTTTGCTTCCTGCAAGGAGATAGTGTTGATCAGCATATTAGGGTTAGGCAAACGAAGCATATTTTTGTTCAATTCCGCCAACGCCCTGCTGGCAATCCCCCATTTGAATAAAACCTCATGGTCTATGGCTTTTTCCGGAGGAGGCAGCAAGGGCAGGCTATTGTGGGGTTTGGTTCGGTCGTACGGCATCTTAGTCATGTTCATTATTGCCCCTTAATATGGACATAAGCCAAATCTATGTATATTTTTTGTATAAAACACAGAGTCATGTTCATTTTATTTAATAAAATGAACATGACTGGATATTGTGTTCAAAACTTGGACGCATAAGTTAAACTTGTCCATTTATTTGTGTAAATATGAACACGAAAGGTATTAAAGAAAACTGTTTTTATCCCCATTAATCATGTGCAGTCAGCGATTATACCCCTCCTTTTTGCTTAAAAAACCCTATCGTCCCAATTGAGGTGTTTTGGGCACCGGGGCTCTGCCATTGATCGGCAAATGAGATGGGGGTGACATCCCTGTACTCGTTCATATCAGACCTATGCCTCTTGCCTGTGTATTTGAGTTTTTTCTCTAATGGAGCATTTATGCTTGGGGTCTGCTCCGTTTTACAAAAGAAAAGCTGCTTTTTGCATCAAAAGTATTTCTGCTGTAGTTTCCAATTCCGTTGACGCCCTGAGGGATGAGTAAAAGAGCTGATCATACGCCATCAAAATTTTCCTCCTGTTCTTCAGCTGTTTCTACCTTACTTATATTTCCTTCTTTCTATACCTCTTGCTAACCAATACATTTATTTTTTCAACCTTTTGATCCTATTTCCTGCTGGTTTAACTTCGAGCCAAATTTTTAACTACCTGAATTCCAATCAAAAGAAATTTATGAAATCATCAAATGTAGTATGGATGGTGTGGTGCCTTGTATTGGTGCTAGCCGGGTGCGACAGTACGAAAAAAAAATGTGAACCCGCACAGGGAAATGTAGAAGGGATAAAACTCGATTCATTGGCCACTGCCCTCAAATGGCCTAAAGAACTTAGTGTTACCCATTTTTCCGGGCCAGATATTACACCTAGCCCTGCCTGTTTGGCCGTTGCGCCCAATGGGGATGTGTTTGTAGGTGTAGATATGATGGGTTCTCTGGGAAAAGACCCAGGAAAAGGAAAAATAGTGAAGCTGGTGGATTGCAACAACGACGGAATAGTAGATCGGCATACAGTCTTTGCTACACCCGACAATCCCAGGGGGATTATGCCCGTTGGGGACAAGGTGTATGTGTTGCATACAACTTTTTCAGGCTCCAAAGCCAGTGGGATGGACCTGGTTGTGTACGAAGACATCAATCGGGATGGAATAGCTGATGGGCCATCCAGGCCTTTGATACAAAATATAAGCTCTCCAAAATTTTTACAAAACAGGGGCACTGACCACTCCACCAATGGTATCCGCATGGGCATTGACGGTTGGATCTACATAGCCGTTGGTGATTTTGGATTTCATGGAGCGGTTGATCAATCTGGTAAGAAAATGACCATGTTGGGAGGTGGTATCCTCAGGGTAAGGCCCGATGGTACGGAAATGGAAATCTATACCCATGGCTTGAGAAACATCTACGATGTGGCCATCGATCCTTTTATGAATATTTATACACGGGGAAATACCAATGACGGTGGGGGCTGGAACATTCGTTTCATTCACCAAATACAATCGGGCGAATATGGTTATCCCGTTTTGTTCAAGCACTTTACGGATGAAATCCTGCCTGCTCTTGTAGATGTAGGAGGAGGGTCTGGTACCGGGGCGTTGTTTATGGATGACGATACCTGGCCGGCCAAATACAATAACGTGCCGATGATGGCTGATTGGGGAAGAAGTCAGGTGTTTATTCATCGGGTTACGGCAGAAGGAGCCAGCTTCACACAGGCTGACGAAGAGTTTTTTAAATTGTCGCAGGTGAGTGACCTGGATGTGGATGCTTCCGGAAGGATGTTTATGGCAGCCTGGGACAGGGCTGGTTACAAGGGCAACCCCGACAAGGGATATGTGGTGAGGGTAGTGCCCAGTCAATGGGAATACAAGCCTTTTCCTAACCTAAGTGAATTGCCCGATCATGGATTGGTTGAATACATCAAATCAGGAAGTGCTGTGGCCCGTCTCCACGCTCAGCAGGAGTTGATTACAAGGAAAGATGGAGAAGCGGCTTTGTTGGAAATCGCGAAGGATTCCAGCCTGCCAATTGCCTCAAGAGTTGCCGGAATTTTCGGTTATGCCCAGGCTGCAAAATCCGCCAGTATAGAAAACCTTGTGAAGCTGGTGAATGACAAGCCAATAAAAGAATTTGTATTGCGGGCACTTACTGATAGGGCGAGGCAGGCAGTCAACGTTCCTGTGGAGCCATTCCTTGATGCCCTCAAAAGCTCAGATGACAGGTTGAGGATAGCAGCCATGGTGGGCCTTGGTCGCATTGGCAATCCTGATGTTGCCACTGCATTATTACAAACGGAAGTTCCCGCATCGGCTGTGGTACCTGCCAAGGGTATGGAAGGGCCGCATGCCACACCCAATTCTGAAATTATTCCGGCCCACATAGCCGTGCGCTCGCTGGTGAGGTTGAATGCGGTAGAAGCTTGTGTCGCTGCTATTGGGACAGAAAATTCTGATTTGGCACTTTGGGCGCTACGCTACATGCACGATACGAGGGCGGTGAATGGATTGATAGAAGCATACAGCGCTACCAATGATTCAAAGCTTCAAAAACAGATAATGAACACCCTGGCGCGATTGTACCACAAGGAAGCTCCTTATGATGGCTCGTGGTGGTGGAGTACCAGACCTGATACCCATGGCCCGTACTATGTAACAGCCAAATGGGAGGGGTCTGAGGTGATAGGTGACTTTTTGAACCAGCTTTGGAAAAAATCCTATGGTAGGGATAAAGCCATGTTTGCGGATTTGAACGGAAAGTTAAGGTTAGGGATTTCGCAATTTGGAGGAGAGGAGAAAGTTGAGGTAGTGGAAGTGAAAAAACCGAAAATTGACCTGAACAAGATAAAAAACAAGAAAGGCCAAATCGGAAAAAGTTCTATTGAGGACATCATGCTGGCTCTGGATGATGTGAAAGGGAATACTGTGCTTGGAAAGCAACTTTTCACCCGACAGGGATGTGTGGCTTGTCACAGTCTCAAAACAAGTGAGCCTATGAAAGGGCCATTTATGGGGCAGATTGGTTCTATCATGAGCAAGGAGCAAATAGCTGAATCTATCTTAAAACCAAATGCCTCAATTTCTCAAGGGTTTTCTTCTGTAAATATCACAACCAAGGATGGTAAGGTTTATTCTGGCTTTGTGACCGGCGAATCGGCTGGTGTTGTCAAAATGAGGAATATTGTTGGGCAGGAGTTCACGATTAAATCCTCTGAAATTAAGGAGCGTGAAGAACTGGAGACATCTATGATGCCAACCGGATTGGCCAATTCCATGTCTTACGAAGAATTTGCTTCGCTGGTGGCTTTCTTGTCCAACCAGAAATAGGCGAAAACTGAAGTAAAATACTTTTCACATTGATCCGATTCGTGCATTTAGAGTTGGTTTGGGTCAATGTGAACCGCTGAAATACTCTGCCGGTATTCTTTACCCATATTATAAAAGCAAAAAAAACTCCTGGCCTTAATTTAGGGCCAGGAGTTTTTTTAGATGCCTTGTGCTGTTGACAAGACTTTAAAACTGCTGAAAGGTCAAAACAAAATCAACTTGTTTGGGTTAAGTGAGTTGACCTGAGCATATTAAAGAAAGTCCACTTTGCCTGAATCCAGGTTATAGTA
Source organism: Cyclobacteriaceae bacterium (assembly GCA_040222275.1). Classification (GTDB taxonomy): domain Bacteria; phylum Bacteroidota; class Bacteroidia; order Cytophagales; family Cyclobacteriaceae; genus CAXBNB01. Next base: position 43,062 of record JAVKDJ010000088.1, on the reverse strand, counting down.
GCCAGGCACAATTTGCACGTCTCCTGAATCTACCGCATTCCTTATTATGGCAGAACGGCTTTTGAGTTCTTGTGCAGTAAGTTGGGCATTTTTAATGATTACATCTTTTATAGAAGGGTTTTCACCCGATGCGGCCAGTGCTGGTGCGATATGGGAAAGCAGGTGGTTGAGGTTGTACCCATTGTCGCCTCCGTTCACAGCGGCGGTCACTGCACCGCAGCTTTGGTGTCCCAATACTACGATTACTTTTGATCCCAAGTGCGCAACTGCGTACTCTATACTGGCGATTGAGGAGGTATTGGCTATGTTTCCAGCCACCCTTACTACAAACAGTTCTCCCAGTCCAGCGTCAAAAGCCAATTCCGGAACCACCCGGCTGTCAGCGCAGCTAAGAATGATCGCGTTAGGCTGTTGTCCACCTGTGAGCGCACCCCTTCTGGCACTGTCCTGTAGTTTGCCTTCGAGCTTGTCTGCAACGAATCTGCTATTTCCTTCCTCTAGTCTTTGAATTGTTTCTTGTGATGTCATGAAATTGATATTTTGTTTTGCCGACTAAGATAAAAAATGATCGCAACTCAACCCTGACTTCTCGCAAAAAATGCTCAATAAATATCAAAAGAAATCTTTTGCCCAAATGTTTTCTGAAAAATAGCACCTGATTGGCAAAACCGTAAAAGGCATTCTGTGATGAAACGATTTTAATGGTTGGGAATACTGATGAAAGATTCGTAGTTGTCTTTATTGATAATGGTAAATTCTTCAAACAATCCAGTATAAACATAATATTCTTCGATTTGAGAATGCCAAGGGTATCTGAAATGTGGCTACTATAAAGGCAAAAAATGAGCTGAATTTAAATCAAATGAGATTGTTCTATATGATAATAAAAAAAGAAAACATTAAAACTGCAATTACGAATTAAATAGTTTCGTTATATTTACTGCAATTACGAATAATATAAATAATGAAGAAAACTAAGCTAGGTGAATTTGAAGAATTGGTACTGCTGACTGTGGTGGTGTTGCAAAAGGATGCTTATGGTGTTGAAATTAAACGTGAACTAGAGGAAAGGTTGAATGAAAAGCTAAGTGTGGGCTCTATCCAATCTGCTTTAAAAAGAATGGAACAAAAGGGGTTCCTGACATCAGAATTTGGTGAAGCTACCAAAAAAAGGGGAGGCAAGCGGAAAAGGATTTATGGCGCTACACCTTATGCACACAAAGTGCTGGCAGAGATTAAACACGTAAGAAATGGCCTATGGGAAGCTATTCCGGCATTAAGTCCCGAACTAAAAACTATATGAACAAAAAAGAGCATATCACCCCACCAAAATGGCCCCTCCGTTTTCTCCGGTTCTTTGTGAAAAAGGACTACCTGGAGGAGATAGAAGGAGATATGGAGGAGGTTTTTCAGGACAGTCTAACAATTCATTCGGTGAAAAAAGCCAGGCGACTGTATGTATGGGAAACGGTTAAACTTCTTAGGCCAATTATTTTGAAAGAACTAGAAGGAGCATCGAGATTGAACAGCTATGGAATATTCAAAAATTACTTAAAAACCTCTGTTCGAAGTATCAAACGTAATGCCCTTTTCTCTTCTATCAATGTTGTTGGACTGGCTATCAGTATGTCTGTTGGGATATTGATGATCCTTTTCCTTTTCGAGATTTATTCCTTTGATGATTTTCATGAACAAAAGGATAGGATATACAGGGTTACAAGTCATTCCGGGGATGCAACTAGCAATTTGGCCGCAGCTTCTCCATATATAGCTTATCGACTTCAGAATGAGGTGCCGGGAGTAGATAAAGTATTAATCCTTTATAGGAATTTAAGTGCCGATCTTAAAACTGAAAAAGAAGCCATTGCTGTCAAGGGCTATTATGCCAGTCTTTCTTTTTTTGATGTTTTTTCGTTCAAACTAAAAAAAGGTAATCCACATACCGCTCTTGTAAACCCAGGTGCTATTGTATTGACAGAATCAACTGCTAAAAAACTGTTTGGAGATTCAGATCCTTTGGGTAAAACAATTACAGTTGATAACAACAAGAATTTCTCCAGTGGGATAATCACAGGAGTTATGGAAGATCCACCGATTAATTCACACCTGGATTTTGAAGCACTTGTATCTTTTAAGACTGTCGAAGACAAACAGAAGAACTGGGCTGTTAGTCCTGTTAAAGAACCGGAGTTTTTCGGTGCTGCCTATGTATATCTTGTTTTGAGAGAGGATGCTAAGGTGGAGGAAATTGAGTTAATGATGACTGAAATGCTATCAGACTATAACTCACGCAAGGATCGTCCGGCCATGTTGAGGCAGTTTCTGACACACCGGCTCCAACCCATGGACACTTTTGTTGCCAGCCCTGATTCTTATAGAATTCCTCCCGGGCCCGTGTTTTTACAGCGAAAGATACATATGATGATTGGTCTCACATTTATAGTGATCCTGTCTGCATGTTTCAATTACACCAACCTGTCACTGGCAAGGGCATTGAGGCGTTCGAAGGAAATTAGCGTACGAAAGGTGATAGGAGCTAATAGATTTCAGGTTTTTTTTCAATTCATGATGGAAGCCGTATTGTTGTCTTTGATAGCCTTGATCCTTAGTATAGGAATGTACCTTCTTATCAAACCTGAGTTCCTGAATTTATTGACCTATCAACGCTTTGAGTTAGACGTTGATGCTTATGAAATAATGTTTTTTTTACTATTTGCTTTTGTTGTTGGTGGTATTGCCGGCTTTCTTCCGGCGCTATTCCTTTCAAGGCTTAAGGCGAGCGTCCGACTCAATGATGCTGGCAAAATCAGGTTGCTATTTGGGGCTAGCATCAGGCAAATACTGATTGTTTTTCAGTTTGCCTTGTCAATAAGCCTGATCATGTGTGCTGTGATGGTATATAAACAGTATGATTTTGTGCTCCACTATAACCTGGGATATGAGACTGGTAATATTGTGAATGTCAACATAAAGGGGCATGGTAATTACGGGGACTTACTGGAAAACGAGTATAAAAAAATCCCCGAGGTAATTGCTACTTCAAGATCGACAGTAGCTTTGGGAACGGGAAAGATGAGGGGAGCATTCGTTTTATCTGAAGACAGAGCCGATACTACTGGTTTTTGGAGTAACCTCATTGATGCCAACTATTTGGATATGCATGGGATTGAATTGCTTGCTGGGTCAGGGTTTATTACACCAGCAAAAAAAGGAGAATCTCGAAATAAAGTAATTGTCAATAGAGAACTTTTGAAGAAGTTGAATTTAGGCTCACCGGAAGAAGCTATAGGTAAGACTATTTGGTTTCATACTTCCCATGGTGGTGGTGACAGGTTGTTAATTCAAGGTGTTGTTGGTGATTTTATTGGTATATCACTTAATGTTAGGCCTTATTCAGAAGAATCATCCAAAGCTTTTATGTTCCGCCAAAAAGATCCAGACTGGGATGCCATACTTGGTGTAAAAATAAAAAGTACTGATGTGTTGGCAACCATGAACAAACTGGAAGAGGCTTATAAAAAAATAGACCCTGTCCACCCTTTTGAAGCCAAGTTTTATGATGATCAGATAGCTGATCTTTACAAGGAGCAAAAGACTACTTATACTATTATTTCATTTCTGGCTTTTTTAGCCATTTCCATTTCTACACTTGGCTTGTTAGGGATGGCTGTGTTTACAACAGAAAGCCGGATGAAAGAGATCAGTATCCGCAAGGTACTGGGCGCTGGCATCAGAAGCTTGTCCTTGTTGCTTTCCAAAGGATTTTTGCTAATGATGTGTATCGCTGGATTGATAGCTATACCTGTTGCAATATACACTGTAGATGAAATGTTGCTGAGTAATTTTTTGTATAGGGCAGATATCGGTGTGATGGACGTGCTGTCTGGTTTTGTGATTGTGTTGCTTATTGGAATTTTAACCATTGGTTGGCAAATTGGTAAGGCTGTCGTTCAAAACCCAGCTGATTTACTTAGGGATGAATAAAATCACTAACCATATCACCCCACCAAAATGGCCCCTCCGTTTTCTCCGGTTCTTTGTGAAAAAAGACTACCTGGAAGAGATAGAAGGAGATATGGAGGAAGAATTCTACGAAAACTTAAAACAGCATTCGGCAGGAGTAGCCAAGAGAAGTTATGCACTGGAAGTAGTGAAATTGCTTCGGCCAGCCATCATAAAAAAATTGGAAGGTACGCATCATTTAAACCACTATGGTATGTTTAAAAATTATTTTAAAGTAGGGGTAAGAAACATATTAAAGTACAAGTCTTTCTCCTTTATCAACATATTTGGGTTGGCAGTGGCCATGTCTGTTTGTATGCTCATTATTTTGATGCTGGCTGATCAAATGAGCTACGATCAGTTTCATGAAAAGAAAGAGAAAATATATCGTATTCTGATAAAACCAGGCGATCATAAACGGCCTTATGCGACCACCCCGAACCCACTAGCCGATGTATTAAAAACCGACTTCCCAATGATCTCAGAAGCTACTAACCTCAGAAAAGGGTTTGGTGGGGATGCGGTGTATAAGCAGAATTATGCCGAAATACGGGGATATTTTACAGATCCGTCTTTTTTCAAAATATTCAGTTATTCATTGGAAAAAGGAAACAGATATAGTGCCCTGGCGGAACCAAACACGATGGTCATCACTCAAAAAATTGCACACCAACTTTTTGGTAATGAAAACCCTATCGGCAAAACCATTGATTTTTCGGACAGGGGCATAGACATGTTTACCGAAGAGGGAAGGAAGCCTGTCCCCTGGGGCCATTATACGGTGACAGGGGTGCTTTCAGCCTCTGAAAGGAAAACACATCTTAAGTTTGACGTTCTGGTATCTTCCAGCTCACTGGATCGGCTTTATGCCGACAAAAAAATCTATGATGCATCGGCTATTTGGGGGGATTATTCTACATGTTACACCTATGCTTTGATCAATGAGAGCTCACAGGAGGAAGCCTTGATCAATGCGCTTCAACATTTCTCAGCCGCCCAATATCGGGATGACGAACGCCTGAAGCATTCTACTTTCATGCCTCAGCCATTGACAAAAATTAGCCTTGGCCCGGCACTTGGAAATGACCCAAATATGGCCCTGCCAATGTTTGCCTACTACGTATTGGCTGGGTTGGCTTTTGTGGTCATGCTATCGGCTTGCCTGAACTATACAAATTTGTCCATTGCACGGGTTTTGACACGTTCTAAGGAAATAGCAGTGCGCAAAGTCAACGGGGCAAGAAGAAGGGATTTGATTTTTCAATTTCTAAGCGAGTCTATGATTACTTCATTTCTATCGCTGCTACTGGCAATAGGCTTGTTGCTTTTTGTCAAGGCTGCATTTCTTAACCTATGGGTGAATCAATTTTTAAATTTCGACCTGGGAGCGAATATCATCGTGTACCTGGCTTTTCTCGGTTTAGCACTTCTCATCGGGTTGGTTGCGGGTATTTTTCCTGCGATGAAACTGTCAGGCTACAGTCCGATAAGTGCTTTAAAAAACATGTCTGAATTGGGAGCCTGGCGATTGGGCTTGAGGAAAACCTTAACCGTAGCTCAATTTGTAATCTCCCTGATATTCATTGTTACGACCATGGTAGGTTTCAACCAGTTCAGGCATTTCATGGACTATGAATACAATTTTGATGCCCGCAATGTGGTGAATATCAACCTTCAGAGCAACGACTATCATTTGGTTAAAAACGCATTCGCCAGCGTTCCGGGCATTACTCATGTTTCTGCTTGTGCTTATTTGCCGGGGGGCGGGCGCAACGATGGTATTACCATCAAAACATCTGAAGAGGAGGAAGGAATTCAGTCGGTTGACTTGAGTATTGATGAAGGGTTTATCGGAACGTTGGATATCGCACTTATCGCTGGGCGCAACCTTTCTAAAGATGGTGTCGGAGCAAAAGGGTCTATTCTTGTCAATGAAGAATTTGTTAGGGTTTTCGGATATAACAGTGCTTCAGAAATTATTGGGCGGTCATTTGAAGGAAACAATGGACAATCGTTAAAGGTTATTGGAGTAGTGGAGAATTTCACCTTTTCACTACTGTTTAACAAACAGATTGTCAGGCCAGTGATTTTAAGAAATGACCCTGGCCTGTATCATTTCGCAAACGTGAAAATTGAGTCTGCTAACAAGAAGCAAGTGATTGCTCAGCTTGAGGAAAAATGGAAAACAGTTGACCCTATCCATCCCATGAAGTATGAATTTTTTGAGGATAAGTTGTCTGGTTTCAACCAGGGGATTTTTGATTTGGTTTCAGTGATTGGGTTCTTTGCATTTTTAGCCATATCCATTGCATGCCTGGGGTTGCTGGGCATGGCCATCTACACCACTGAGCGCCGCACAAAAGAGATTGGTATTCGAAAGGTGCTGGGAGCAGGTAGTTTTAATTTGACTTATTTACTTTCCAGGGAGTTTTTGATATTGCTTGGTATAGCCGTGGTGATTGCAGCCCCTCTAAGCTTTTTTGTCAATAGCCTTTGGCTGGACTTCCTGGTTGTCCGTGTGGATTTTGGTGTTGGGACAGTCCTTTTAGGCTCACTACTTCTCTTACTTTTAGGAATTCTTACTATTGCCCCCCAAACATTTTTCGTTTCACGTCGGAACCCGGTGGATTCATTGAAGGATGAGTAGTAGGCATTGTTGCACTTTAGTTCAGTGGTAATCGAAGGCTTGAGTTTTGTCCGTTTATGAACACAGAGTGGGCGATTCATGAACACTAGAATTTCCCCAAACCCCCTTTTGTGCATGTGAGGCCCTATGGCACCAATATTGTCCTTTGCTGCGAACAAAGATTGGTGGTTTTTACCTGAGTGAATCAAGTAGCTGGTAACTTCTTAAAATTTATCCGGCTATATGCAACCCTTGGTGCCAGAAACCAATCTTTATGTTGTTTGTATTTTGTGACTTAATATTAACCTATTAACCTAAACCCTATGAAAACCCCAACCACCTTCAAAATTTGCCTGTTAGTTTTATTTTTTGCAGCAATGGCAAATGTCGATGGTTTTGCCCAGAAGGGTGATGCACCAACCATAACTAAAACATTTCAAACAAGTGGGCCCGGGGGGCTTATTGTGGAATCATCCGGTGGCGGGGTGATGGTGGAGGCACATGATCGCAACGAAGTAGAGGTGAGGGCTTTTGTACGATACAAAGGAATGACACTCGCACCTGATGACCCAAAGCTGGATGAGCTGAAAGTAATCATTGAAAAAAGAGGTTCAGAGATTGTGGCAAAGGTGGATAGGAAAATGGGCAGCAGGCCATGGAATCAGCTGGGGGTTTCCTTTACCGTATTCACATCGCGGGAGATGTCTTGTGCACTTACGTCCAACGGAGGTGGAGTCAATGTGTCTGGTGTATCTGGCACGCATCAATTCGAAAGCAATGGTGGAGGCATAAGCCTGGAAAATATCACCGGATCCACGGAAGCGCAATCAGCGGGCGGTGGTGTCCACGTACAAAATCAGAATGGGAATGTCCGTTTGGTTTCGAACGGTGGTGGTGTCAGTTTGGCAGATGCGCGGGGAGATATTTACGCCCGTAGCTCAGGAGGTGGTGTGATGTTGGAAAATGTAGATGGTCAAATAAATGCAAGGAGCAGCGGAGGGGCCGTGCGTATTATGGGAGTGGCACCATCAGTGGTTGCCCAATCCAGCGGAGGGGCCATAAGCATGGACATCAGCGGGCTCGACAAGGAATTGAAGCTGGAAACAAGTGGAGGTGGTATCCACGCCACCATCCGAGATGGAAGAAGGTTGGGGCTTGACCTTGACCTGAAATTCCAAAACGTTAACATCGACCTGGATAATTTTTCTGGAATTGCCAAAAAGGACCGGGTAGATGGAACGTCCAACGGTGGTGGTATTCCGGTATATATGCGTACTGCCGGAGGGTCGATCAATGTTGATTTTCAATAATCATTTGGTGCTGTAATGTTACTATAGTCAGTATCATAAATAATCAATGACTTTATTATATATATATATGTCCCGAAATACTGCACGATAAATTACTAGACAAAGGTGAAACAAATATAAGGGCAAATGAAAGGAACACATCTTGGAGAATTCGAAGAATTGGTACTGCTGGCGGTAGGCATATTGTCAGGTGATGCCTATGGACTTTCCATAACTGATGAATTGGAAAAACAGACGAAAAGAAATGTCACAATTAGCGCCGTGCACAAAGTTTTGGTAAGGCTTGAAGGCAAAGGGTATCTCAAATCTCACATGGGTGGGGCCAGCGATTTGAGGGGAGGCCGGGCTAAAAAGTTGTATGCACTGACGGGCATGGGGACCAGGGCATTGAAACAGGCGAAAGAACTGCGCAATTCGATGTGGAACCAGGTGCCCAAAGTGGCATGGGAAGGAGGCAAACTATGAAAGAAAACCTTCCACCCAAATGGGCCATGCGCTTTTTTAGCTGGTACTGCAAAGACGAATTGAAAGATGCCATTTTAGGGGATATGTTGGAACTCTACCACCGCAGGGTTATAAGAATAACCAAAAGGAAAGCCGATTGGTTGTTTTGCTGGAACGTTCTGCTCTTCTTTCAGCCTTTTACCCTCAAAAAAAACTTGAAGTTACACTCTAACCATACTGCCATGTTACAGCATCACATTAAAATAACCTGGAGAACACTCCTAAAAGACAAATTGTATTCTTCGATCAAAATCGGGGGCTTTGCATTGGGGATTGCCATATGTCTGCTCATAGCCCTGTTTGTCAAAGACGAATTGGGCGTGGATCGGCATTATGAAAATGCTGAGAGCATTTACCGCATCCTCGGGGCAACCAGCAATCCGGAAGACACATGGAGCAGGGCGAGTTGCTTTCCTGCACCCATAAAAAATACTTTGTTGGAGGATTTTCCTGAAGTCGAAAAGGCTGGCCGTCTGATATCTTTTGATGGCTGGTTCGATGCTGGCAATAATTTATTCAGGCCATCGGGTCAAACCAGCAATGTATATGAGGAACGCTTTGCGTATGCAGATCCCGAATTGATAGAGATGTTGCAGGTTCCAATGGTATATGGCAGCCAGGCTACAGCTTTGTCACAGCCCAATTCTATCTTGATATCCAAGAGGAAGGCAGACAAATATTATCCAAATGAAAATCCCATAGGAAAAACTATTGTGCTCAATGATGACGAAGAGAGCACCTTTGTCATAGGTGGGGTGATGGAAAACCTGAAAAGCTCGCATTTGTCAGGGTTTGATTTTTTCATCACACTTAGTGGAAAGGAATTCTGGGAAGGGGAGCAAAACAGCTGGTGCTGTTGGAATTACAGTCCATACATTCAGGTCAGGCGCGGTACGAGTGAAGCAGAAATGGAAGAAAAACTGCTGCACATCAGGGACAAATACGTTGTTGGTTGGTTTCAAGAACAAGAGGATCAAAGGGCAGGTGTGATTCAAGAGCACTTTTCGCTAGACATGCAGCCAATTGGTGATATTTACCTGGGGTCGCAGGATGTGGGGGATTTTTTGGTCGTGAGTGACAGGCAAATCGTATTGCTTTTCATGGCCATTGCTGTTTTTATTTTGCTGCTGGCATGTATCAATTTTATCAACCTTTCCACTGCCAAATCGGCCAACAGGGCAAAGGAAGTTGGGTTGCGAAAAGTTGTGGGCTCCCACAGGACAAATTTGATAGGCCAATTCCTGACCGAATCTATAATCTACAGCATCGTGTCGGTGGTGGTAGGGGTGATTGTTGCGTGGTTTGCCATGCCATATTTCAATGCTATGGCCGGAAAAAGCCTGGAGTTTCCCCTAACAGAGTGGTGGCCGATTCCACTACTGTTGGTTTTTGCACTTGTCATGGGAGTGATCTCAGGGATTTACCCATCTTTTTATTTGTCCGCCTTCAAGCCGATCTCTGTTTTAAGGGGAAATATAAGTAGGGGATCGAGAGGCTCGTTTTTGAGAAGTGGCCTGGTGGTGTTTCAGTTCGTTACGTCCATTGTTTTGATCGTTGGGGCTTTTGTGGTACATCGCCAAATGCAGTACATTTTGAACAAAAACCTGGGTTTTGATAAAGACCAGGTCATTCAGGTACATGGTGTCAATACCATGAAAGAAAAACAAAAGGTTTTTAAAAACGAATTGCTCAATCTTTCGGAAATTCAATTTGTTTCCGCAAGCGACTTCCTACCCATAAAAGGTACCAGCAGGAATGGAAATTCCTATTGGAAGGAGGGGCGGACCAAAATAGATGAGGGCGTAGGAGGTCAAATCTGGTGGGTAGATGCGGATTATATTGATGCCCTGGGAATGAATTTGATCGAAGGGCGTATGCTATCCCACGACATAGGTGCTGATACGGCATCACTGGTGGTCAATCAGGCCATGGTCAAAGAGCTGGGCTTGGAGCAACCTATAGGTGCTAGGATTACCAGGGGAGGCCCTGTTTTCAATGTCATCGGTGTGGTAGAAGATTTTCACTACGAATCCCTCAGGGGTAGCAGGATTGAGCCATTGGCCATGGGGCGCGGAGATTATGGGTTCGCATCTATTTTAAGTATCAGGACCAATACCAGCGATATGCCTGCTACTTTGGCCTCTATTTCAGGTTTATGGGATAAGTTTATGCCCCAACAACCTATTCGTTACTCTTTCATGGACGAGACTTATGCCAGGGCGTATGAAGACGTTAAACGTACCAGCAACCTCTTTTCTACATTTGCCATTTTTGGGATCATAGTGGCCTGCCTTGGGCTGTTCGGCCTGTCGGCCTTTATGGCAGAGCAGCGCCGCAAGGAAATCAGTATCCGAAAGGTACTGGGCGCATCCCTGCAAGCCATATTCCAGCTGCTCACCCTTAATTTCCTGAAATTGGTATTGATTTCGTTGGTGGTGGCTGTGCCAATCGGTTGGTACATAATGCAAACCTGGCTCGATGATTTTGAATACAGGATTGACATACACTGGGATGTATTCGTCTTATCAGGTGTAATGGTTGTCTTCATAGCCCTGATAACGGTGAGTTTTGAATCCGTAAAAGCGGCAATCATTAATCCCGCAAATGGGTTGAGGTCGGAATAATGGATGCTCGTTAAGGTAGGGATATTAGGGATATGTTGGAAAAATGGGGGTACCTTTTAAAGGTTTGTGTTACCCATAAATGTTGGGTGATATAACTTGCGCCCGCAATCCGACAAATTCGGGTTTTTTCGAATCCTGTGCCTAGTTTATGAGAATCAATATTTTAGTTTGCCTCCTGTCTTTTTTGTTCAAATGTCCCGCCCTCATCGCCCAGTCAGATCAGATCAACCGTGAAGCGTACAAGCTTTATATCCTCGAAACAGATGCTGAGCTCACCATTGACGGCATTTTGGACGAAGCACCGTGGCAGAGTGCCCAGCGAGCGGACAGCTTCTACCGGGTGCTTCCGATTGATACCGGTTATGCCAGTGTGAAGACCGAAGTGCTGATGACCTATGATAAATCCAATCTTTACATCGGGATAATTTGCCATGACCAGACTCCCGGAAGGAGACCGGTAGAATCCCTTCGCAGGGACTTTACTTTTGGCAAAAACGACAATTTCCTGTCCTTTATAGACACATACAACGACCAAACCAATGGTTTTTCATTTGGTATTTCAGCTGCCGGGGCACAGTGGGATGGCACACAGTCCAACGGAGGGTCGGTAGGTTTAGACTGGGATACCAAATGGAAATCGGCCGTACACAGCTATCCGGACAGGTGGGTAGCCGAATTTGCCATTCCGTTCAGGAGTATCCGATATCGGGAGGGAGATACCGAATGGGGCATCAACTTCTCTCGCATGGATTTGAAGAACAATGAAAAATCCAGCTGGGCGCCAGTGCCCAGGCAGTTTCCCACCGCAAGCCTCGCATATACCGGCACACTTGTTTGGGACAAGCCGCTACCAAAAGCTGGGCCGAGATTTGGAGTGATACCTTACGTCTCGGGCAGGGGCATCCACGATGTAGAATCCGGAGAAGCCCGAAAAATGGAGGGCGATGCAGGCTTGGATGCGAAAATTTCCTTATCAACTTCCGTAAATCTGGATCTTACGGTCAATCCGGACTTTTCGCAGGTAGATGTGGACAGGCAGGTAACAAACCTGAGCCGGTTTGAATTGTTTTTTCCTGAAAGGCGTCAGTTTTTTTTAGAAAACAGCGACCTGTTTGCCAGCCTCGGATCTTCAGGGGTGAGGCCTTTTTTTTCAAGAAGGATAGGGCTACAAAACAGGGTTAATGCAGGGGTAAGGCTCAGCGGAAAGATGGGCGAAAAGTGGAGGGTAGGTTTGATGAATATGCAAACAGGTAGCAGCGATCAGGAGGCAGCTGCCAATTATAGTGTGGCAACCGTACAGAAACAGGTGTTGAGTCGATCTAACTTGAACTTTTTTATGGTAAATAAAGAAATGACTGGAGAAAGTGAACAGTTCGGCAACCTGGCCAGGTACAATCGTATTGTGGGTTCAGATTTTAACTTTGCCAGCGCTGACAACCGATGGACCGGAAAAGCTTTTTACCACCAGTCGTTTTCACCAAATGGGGCAAGCAAAGCTTTCGCTACATCAGCGAGTGTTGAATACAGTACCCAACAGTTGTCCTTGGAATGGAACCAGGCCCATGTAGGGGAAGGTTACAACGCCGAAGTGGGTTTTGTGCGCCGCAAAGGATACCACTACTTTAATCCGCAGGGCGGCTATAGGTTTTATCCTGCATCTACCAGGATAGCCAACCATGGTTTTGGAGTGAGTGCGGAGATGTTTTATGATCCAAACTTTAGCAATACCGACCGGGAGTTGGAGGTATCATATTCAGTTGTTTGGTTGAATAGGAGCGAATTGGGAATGGAGCTGGAAGACGGGTTTATTCGACTGTTGCAACCATTCGACCCCACCAACAGTGGGGGAGAGCAGTTGGAAACAGGAACCCGGTTCAATTGGAAAGAAATGGCGATCTACTACACCTCAGATGCCAGAAAGCTGTTCAATTATGAAATGGTTGCCAGGTACGGAGGCTTTTTTAATGGGGAGAGGCTAAGCCTTAGCGGTGAGCTCAATTATCGCATACAGCCTTTCAGCTCTATGGCCATGATAGCCACATACAACCACATTAATTTGCCATTGCCATTCAGCAATGCGCGCTTTTTGCTTGTAGGACCCAAACTGGATTTTACATTCACCAGAAGCTTGTTTTTTACGACCTTCGTACAATACAACGATCAAATCGACAACCTAAACCTGAACATGAGGTTTCAATGGAGGTTTGCGCCGGTATCTGACTTGTTTATCGTATATACCGACAATTCGTACCCTCAGGATTTTGAAACTAAAAACCGTGCATTGGTGCTGAAGCTATCCTATTGGTTCAATTGAAAAGCCCATGATCATTGACGTATTTTAGAAGCCCCGGCCTGCCATCGACCCTCATTTTTCGGGCCATATTTTTTTCATGGGTCTCTACCGTTTTCAAATTGAGGTAGAGGTGTTGGGCAATTTGTACTGTGGTATATTTTTGGACAATCAGCCTCAATATTTCAAGCTCCCTGTTGGAGAGGGTGAGCTTTGTATCAGGAGGACGGCTTGGTGAGCAGAGCTGCGCAATCTCCGCACTGAAGTAGTGGTTTCCGTTCGAGATTTTATCCAAAGCTATCTCCAATTCCAGGTGCATGTTGCTCTTGAGAACATAGCCATCCACATTGAGCTCTATCACGCTGTTGACAATGTAGGGTTCATCGTGCATACTCAAGATAAGTACCTTAATTTCCGGTTGGCATTCCCTGGCTATTTTGGTCAATTCCCTGCCATTCATTCCTGGCATCTCATAATCGGAGATCAGTATATCATAATTCCTGGCCTTCAGCCTGCTTACCGCCTTATTCGGATCCTGTTCTTTGTCAAGGTGGTGGGTGTGGAAAATGCCCCCTAGCAAGTCCGTTATCCCGTCGAGGACCATTTCATGGTCATCAACTACTAGAATATTCTGAGTTTTCATATAACATTTTTGAGTTTGTGTGGCTTGTTTTCCACCAACTCAAAAGTAGGCTTCCTGATTTGGCAAACAATACCCTCAATCCGGTATAATGCCAGCCTTAAGTGGTGCCTCTATTGTCACCGTAGTTGACCTCCTGCCTTTTTGGGTATCAAATTCAATAGTTGAGTGGATGAGCTCCAGCCTGTAACTAATATTGTTCCAGCCGTTTCCCGTGCTGTTCTTAAATTGATCGATATCAAAGCCCATACCGTCATCCTCTATCAGGACTATCAGTTCATCGTCATATCCTGTCAGTTGAATCTCCACCGACCTGGCTCCTGCATATTTGATAATATTCGATAGGAGCTCTTGTATCACCCTGAACAACGAGAGTTGGATCGTCTCATTCAGGTGTTTGGGCACTTCAAAAGTATTCAGGCGCACCTCAAGTGAGTTGGGTTGGTTGATCCTGGATGCTAGCTCGGAGAGGGCATCAACAAGGCCATCCTGTACCAATTTATTGGGCATTAAAGTAAAGGCTATATCCCTTATTTCATCATGTATCGTGTTGAGGAGGGTTTGGGAGTTTTTATAAGTAGCCTTGTCGTTTTTGTTGTCACCCACCGATTTGCCCAAACTGTGAAGTGAAAGGCCTATGGCAGATATGGATTGCCCCAATCCATCGTGGATATCGCGTGCGATGCGCTTTCTTTCTTTTTCGAGAGAGTCAATTACGGCGGAGGTTTGTTGTTCTTTTAGGTTCTGGGCTTGAATACGCAGGGCATCTTCTTGTTGCTTTTTGACCCTGTATCTCCAGAAAGTAAATAATAATACGAGTATGATCAATGTCAGAAGCAGCCCGATACTAATCAGTATGTTGATTTGTAGCTGGCTTTTTTGTTCCAAAAGTTGGGCATTTTGTTGTTGTATTTGTTGTTGGTTTCTGATCACCTGATAGCGGCTTTCCAGGGCTTTGTAGGTGCGCTCTTGTTTCAGTTTGGCAATGGAGTCCTGAAGGGAAAGTCTGCTGTCCTGATAGGCGAGGGCCTTTTCCAGGTCGCCAATGGATCTGTAGTATACATTGAATGAATTGTAAACATCCGTAAGTTTTTCCATACTACCACTTGCTATCGCATGTGACTTGGATTTGTCTAAATAATATTTCGCTGAATCAGAATTTCCAATTGAGGAGAAAGCCAGTCCCAGGTTGTTGAGGTTGCCTGCCAACTCGAAATCGTCTTGCAAAGACAGGTTTATTTTGAGGGCACGAAGCAACCATGGATGGGCTCTATCAAAACCTTCCTTTTCCAAATAAATATTTCCAATACTGTTCATTACCCTGGCTAGCCTTATGGAGTCTTCGTATGTTGTTGCTATAGCGTTGCTGCTGGCTTCATTGCCAAAGGCCTTGAGGGACATGAAATGAAAGTCCAGCGCCTGTTGGTAATTCTTGTTTGCCTGGTAATTGATGGCCAGGCTGTTGAGTATATCGGCTAATTCAGCCGGAGAAACCTTGGAATAGTTTCCGGCGAGTCGGTAACCTATTTCACCGTTTTCAATTCCTCTGTCATATTTTTTATAATCATGGAATATAAGTGCATGGTCACGGTAGTGGTGAATAATCCTGGAGCTGTCTTTCAGCAACTGAGAGAGGTCCAGTGCACGTTGATTGTAGGCGAGTGCTTCATCATAAATACCGATATCAAGATTGATGAGTGACAACTCATGGTACATGTCAATTGTACCTATAGAATCACCAACATCCGAAAAAATCACCAGCGCACTTTCGGCATGGTAGATGGCACTGTCGTATTGGTTTTGATCTGAATAATACAGGCACATGGTCATGTGAAACTCACCCTGATTGATGCTATCGCTGGGGTTTTTGGAAATGAGATTCTGGGCCTGGATATGAAATGGAAATGTCAAAACCACCAAGTACAATCCAAATCCAAAGAGAATAGTCAGCCTGGTTTGCGATTTCATCATAGGTGAGGTGTTTGGTCAGTTTTGCCCTTTCGAATATAGTTTTTTTCGGCTGAAATGATGCAAAACCACCGTCGAAGGTTGTGCGGAATTGGAGAAATGAACCTGACATTCCCCAGTTGGAAATTAAACTGATTGTGCAATAACGAACGAAAACAGTGCGAAAGTGGTCAGCGAAAATGTCATATAGCCCTGAAATGATCATATAGCGGGTTGGCATGCTAATTGGAAAATTGTAGGCATGCAACATCGTTCTCTCATCGGATATCTAAAATTGTCAATGTCACTTGTGTTATTAATGACCTTGGGACGAGTGGCATTGGCCCAAAGCGAAGTAAGGATGATAGGAACGATGCATCAACCTATAGTAAGAGGCGAGCTTAATGGTAAAAAGGCCTTTTTCTTGATAGATACCGGATCGTCCATTACGTTGCTCAACCTGAAAGCGGCACCAAAGTATGATTTTGGATTGGCCAGAATGAACCTTGAAGGATACCGCCTGTCCGGGTTGAATTCCGAACATAAATCCGGAGTGCTGGCTGCCACCAATGCCAAGCTATTTCTGGGTGGAAAGAGGATGCAAGGGGCCTTTAGGGTGATCGACTTGTCATACATTATCCAATCGATTGCAGAGAGTACCGGAGTTAGGATTGCAGGCATCATCGGGTCAGACCTGATGAGAAGGCACAATTTCGTCATCGATTATAGGGAGCGCGAAATAAATTTTGGCAAGGATTAGCTTGGCAGGTTTTATGAAGGGGCGTTCTGGTTAATCTTCAGGGAATCGGCTATCCCAGTAGAAGTCTTCTGTTTTTATAAGCTGTGATTTTTTTTCAAATTCAGGATGCGCAGTATTGATGATATAGTTCCATTCTGATTGGATAATAGCAGAAGGGATTTTCATTACAAGGCCACCTCTCGATTCATACCACTCGCTACCGAGCTTTTGGGTAAAAGGATAAGCGGCCAAGCCGTGCCAGTCGATAGGCAACTTGTCAGCACCAATACCTGCGATATCCACCGATTCCTGGATTTCTATATGCATCACTTTAAATACCCCTTTAGGCCGAATACCATTAGTATGTGCTAAAAGTTCAAGGGCGCACAACGAAATGCTTTCAGAGGTATAAATGACATATTGCCCTGCTTTGTTCCATCGATTGGAAGCGCCGGAAGCTTGTAGTTTATCGGCGAATTGCTCCTGCGCAATGCGGTACACAATCATACATTGTCCCCGTATTGCATGGCCGTCAATCTGTTGTCTATATGTTTAATGCCACTGATGGTGGTAAGGAAGCTGATGGGTTTGTCATTGTCGAAAAAGAAATTTGTCTTTTCCATCCATTCATTAAACTTTTTATAGGATCCGAATATTTGAATGCCATGCTGATACAGCGACAACATGGCAAATACATGCTCTTGCAAGTGTGGTTTCATGGGAAGAGGGGTCATTTTGTAGGATCTGAAAGTTTTGATATTCATATTTAATGAATCCGAAAGGGTTTCGTCTTTTAGGCCAGACATTTCTTTAAGGTCTGAGAGGTAGTCGGTTGTAATCTTGTTTTGCCTCACGGCATAGAGCATCTCCGGCTCAGAGACGTACTGGGGGATGCGATCCTCGCTGCTGTGATATGTCTTATCTTTTTTCTTCACATTCAAATTTACCATTTTTTCCTTAAATAAAAACCTTTTTTACCTTTTTTCATTCAAGATACCCTAATTTCTATATCCGTGAGCATGTTCATCATATTGAGATAGTGGTCATGTGGTTTTGTGGTTTCTTTTGAAATGGCTTTAGTGCTGAGATTTAAAAAATTCCGTGAATCACTCAGTGCCAATTGGTCTGCTTGAAGCTTACTATCAATTTTGCTTGGCAGTTCGTTTTTCAGGGATTTGAGTTTGTCGAATATATCTTTTTGGATAGGGTTTTCGATGAAATATGAAAGATCCAGGCCAGAACAGTTGAGTGCCAGGGGATGGGGGATATGATAAGTCGTTTTGGTCTGATGGATTTTCACGGCCTCTTCAATGCTTAGCAGTTGGTTTTTTCGTGTTTTAATTCCTGAAAGAATTTTGTTCCAGGGCATATTTTTTGGCAAGTGTAGAGGATCAGCTTGTACAACTACTAGTTTGTTTTTGAGCGAGTCGTCCATAAAGAAGGTTGAGGAACGGCTGGAGTCAAACAGGAATTTGCTGATGCTACAATCGGCAAGCAATAACGATAGTTTCCTTGCCCCATCCGACTGAAAAATCTGATGGCAGTTGTTGCTGCCCAGATACCATTCCACTGCCGGGGCAATGGTGCTCTTAAATCCTGCACTTTTAATTTGCCGGCCTATATCATTCGAATAGATGTTTTCACTGTTGGTAAAACAGTTTGCCTTATAATTAAAAATTGATTTAAGAGCTTTGGCATGCTTTTTTATGTCCAATTTAAAGGCATCATGGGAGTATAGACAAGCTAGAGAATTGTAGTACGTTCCGCCGAGAAGTTCTATTTTACCAGAATCAACAAGTTTTCCGATGCGCCTGGTCATTTCAGGGTGGTGCTGTGACAATACTTCAAGAAAAACCCCCGAAAAGAAGAGCGAACATTTGAGGTTCGTTTTTGTTGTAAGATGCTCTATAGCCTCCAATAGAGGCAACTGATAGTCAGTTAAATTTTTTAAGTTGGTCGTGTCTGAAAGTTTCGAATCAAAGTATTGTCGGTTTTTTCCAATATCAAAAAAAGAATACTGGTTCAAGTATTTGTGGCAATGAAAATTGAAAACAAAGCATATATCCATATTATTTGATATTATTCAGGACTTCCAAAATCTTTTTGGCCGTGTTGTCCCAGGTCAGTTCCTTCAAGGCAACTTTGTTGGAGTCAACTACCTTTTTTTGAGTTTTTTTATTCTTTAGTATGGCCAGGATGTGGCGTGCAAAACCATCCACATCCCAATGGTCTGAGCATAGGGCACCAGGGAGCACCTCAGCTGCCCCTGATTGCCTGGATAGCACCACCGGTACGCCTGCTTGTGCAGCTTCCAATGCAGCCAGGCCAAAAGGCTCGGAAACAGAGGGCATGCAATACACATCAGCGATGGAGTACAGTTCTGCAAGTTTTTCCCTGTCGATATGCCCGGTAAAATGAAACTTGCTCCCCATTTTTTTCGAAGCAACAGCTAGTATGAGGCCTGACATCAAATGGCCTTGCCCAGCCAAAACAAACCGTACGTTTGGATATTTTTGAAGTACTTTTTCAGCTATATCCAGGAAAACATTTGGGCCTTTCTGACCAGTTAGCCGCCCTACAAACAGAATGAGTTTTTCTTTGAATACCTTTTTCACTTTTGGAATGGTCAAGGCTTCATTTCCATTGTAAACTGTATGTACTTTTGATGTTTTGACATCCCCGTAATTGTGTGTAATAACGTCTGCTGTGTAGTCACTCACACTTATTATAGCATCAGATTCTTTAAATGAAGCCTGCTCTATACCGTGGATCCAAGATTGGTTGAGTTGGGAGTTGCGGTCATAATCCAGTGAATGCATATGCACCACCAGGGGCTTTTTCGTTTTTTCCTTTAATTTCATTCCGGCTGGGATGGCTGTCCAGTCATGTGCATAGATCACATCAAATTCTATACCTTGTGAAGCAGAAAGGACTTGTGAAGTGAAGCTTTGAAGTTCTTTTTTTGCCACATCGTTTTCCTCTTCCAGGGTGTATTCCTCTTCATTTTGAATCTCTAAATAGGGATAAAAATATGGGGTGATACCAGCCCTGACATTGACTTTGGTCAACTCAGACATCAAGTTAAGCTCATCAAATTTCGATAAGTCAGCGTTTTTCACCCGAATGGAAACACCAGAGTCTGGGCAGTCTTGATCCCCGTTGTAGGGCTGGATAAGGGTCAGTTCTGTTCTTGTAGCAAGGTATTTGGCAATTTGGTCTGCGGCTATTCCCAGCCCACTATTCAGGGCATTTGGTTCACCAGGACCTATCATTAATACTTTGAGCTTAGTCATTATACAGACGATCAGAAATAAAAAAAGCCATTCAATTAAGAATGGCTTTAAGATACATATTTTGTGCTGAAATTATAATGCAATCACACAGTTTTGTTCGTCGGAAATTCCATTGCTTACAAATTTGTCAGCCGAGGAATCGTTCATCCATTGTGAACCATTTACCAAATAGCGGAACTGATATTCCTGCCCAACAGGAAGTTCCATGACAAGCTTGAAACCACCAGACTTCAGTTTGGTCAATTCCGTGCTTGTTTCATTCCAATCATTGAAATCACCCACCAGGTTTACAGTCTCGGCTTGCGTGATTTCTTTTTTGTCCAACCCGAAAGTTACCTTGCAAACAGGCTTGGATTTTAAAGTTTGTTTTTTGATACTCATTGATATAATTGTTTAACTAATTAATACTTCATTAAAATTTCTTGGCAAAGTAGCCGCAAAAGTGTTTCCATTAAATTCGATCTGTGAAGTCATATCCTGGCCGTCAACCATTAGTAAGTTCACTTCATTTCCAAACCCATGAAAAACAGCCCTATAGGCTTTGTAACCGGGTTCAAATTTACCCTCTACATGCTGTCTCACTATATAGGCAGACTGTGATTTTATTGTTACTATTTTTTTAACTGATTGTTCGCCCTTTTGATAGTCGAGCCCATCACCAGCATCTTCATAAATTGAGGAAGTATATTCTGATTCACCCATATATATATGTAAGGTGAGCTCATCAAACACGAATTCATCAGTGTATTGCATTTTAGGCTGAAATGGGATCACCGCGCCAGCCCTGACGAAAATTGGAATCTGATTTAAAGGTGTATCTACTTCGATTTCTTTTTGTCCTTCCAGGGTTTCGTTGGTCCAGTAGTTGTACCATACGCCCTCTGGTAGATAAACCCTCCTTGATTTGGCCCCTTCCTCTGATACCGGGGTAACCAGAATGCTGTCCCCAAGGGAAAATTCCTCTTCCCTGAAGTAAGATTCCGGATCGTTTT
This sequence comes from Cyclobacteriaceae bacterium, assembly GCA_040222275.1. Classification (GTDB taxonomy): domain Bacteria; phylum Bacteroidota; class Bacteroidia; order Cytophagales; family Cyclobacteriaceae; genus CAXBNB01. Next base: position 22,095 of record JAVKDJ010000088.1, on the reverse strand, counting down.
GGGCCATAAGGTTGAGCGACCTCAGCATAGGTGTGCCTTTTGTTGCGTATTGCCAAAAGGTGGTATATATATAAGGCAGCAGTTGATACCTCATTTCTATAAACTCCCTTACTATATTGGTATAGGACTCCTCAAATTTCCAGGGTTCTTTGTCCCCATGGTCACCAGAGGAATGGGTCCTGAAAAATGGGTGGAAAACGGCCATTTGAATCCACCTTGTGTAAAGCTCCCCATTTGGTGAGCCGATGAAACCTCCTACGTCTGAGCCCGCAAAGGATATACCGGATGTACTCAACCGCTGGCATTGGATATTGGCTATTTTCAGGTGGTCCCAGGTAGCCATATTGTCCCCGGTCCATACAGAAGCAAAGCGCTGTACACCTGCATAGGCAGACCTTGTTATCGTGAATGACCTTTTGTTGTCTAGGAACAGCTCCTGTCCATCGCATGTGGCCTGGGCCATGAGCGAACCATATACATTGTGCACTTTTCTGTGTGTACAAGGATGCCCATCATAGTCATGGCGAGCATCGAATGGAAAAGAACCATCTTCAAACACAGCCGGCTCGTTCATGTCATTCCACACCCCGGCCACCCCGTCGGCCATCAGTCCTTTGTATAGGGATGCCCACCATTCACGTGCTTTTGGGTTGGTGAAATCGGGGAAATGGCATTCACCAGGCCATACACTTCCTTTTAGCAATGGCCCATCCCCACGTGTACAGAAGTACTTGTTTTCAACCCCTTCTTTATATACAGAGTATTCTTTGTCAATTTTTATTCCCGGGTCAATAATGACGATGGACTTAAACCCCTGATCGCGTAAATCGCTGATCATTTTTTTTGGGTCGGGGAATCTTTTCTTGTCCCATGTGAAACACCTGAAACCATCCATATAGTCTATGTCCAGATGGATTACGTCACAAGGTATTTTCCTCTCCCTAAACTCCCGGGCCAGCTCACGCACTGTGGATTCAGGGTAATAGCTCCATTTGCTTTGATGATAGCCAAGGGCCCATTTGGGGGGCAGTTTGGGTTTGCCCGTAAGGTAGGTGTACCTTTCGCAGACATCCATCAGTTGGGGCCCATTGATGAAATAATACCGCATTTCACCACCCTGCGCCCAAAAGCTACAGGCATTTTTCCTTTCCTTGCCAAAATCAAAGAAAGTCCTGAACGTATTGTCCAGAAAAATACCATAACCCGTGTTTTTGGTCAATCCCAGGTAAAAAGGTATGTTTTTGTAAACAGGGTCAGTCTCATTGGTGTATCCATAGCAGTCCGTACCCCAAAGTTCCCTTCTTGTGCCCAGCAGGTTTAGCCGTGAGGTTTTATCCCCCAAGCCAAAAAAGTTTTCGCCTTTACGCAGTTTTTTGGTGGAGATGACTACATCGCCCCCAAACATCTTTTCTTCCTGCCAATGGTATCCTTTTTCATCCTCCAGCAGGATATTGCCTGCCAGGTCGCATATTTTGGTCTTTAACGTATCTTTATACACAAAACATTTGATCGTTCTGGTGCGAATCTGGAAGTATCCGTCTTTTTCCTTGAATTTTGACTGGGCGTTGCTGGCCTTCAGGTCAGGATCTATCCCATAGGAAAAATCGTCTTCGAAATACCCAAAATTTCCATACCTGAATTTTAAGATATCATCAGTTACTATTGTAAGCTCGAGTGAAGAATATTCACCGTGAAACAAGTATTTGTTGCCAATTTTTTCCCAGTTTTCGCAACCACCAGGAAACTGGTCGTTATTGTCACCCCTTTCAAATTTTTCAATATAATTACCGCTGAAATCGGCATCCTTCTCAGGAGCTTCCATTTCAATGGTTGTATCATTTTCTAAAGCCATGTCTGTTCTTATTAATAAAGGGGCAAATTTAACACAATTGATTTCTGTTGACTGAAATTATGAAAAATCCAAGCGGTTTCACTCAAAAAATTGCAGCCTGTTCAATTTTCTTATTTTGCACTAAAAAAAATGCAGTAACAGTTATTTTTTGAGGGGGTGATTTTACAATTTGTCAAAGTTTGTTTCCCAATTAGTGCTTTTATCGGGAGCAATTGGCTGGTTGGGTTTCATAACTCCGAATAAAATCATATATTCGACGGCTAAAAACTAATACTGTACGGAACTAAACAATTTATGAGAAGAGAATCTGTAACCACTGATGCCATTGTAATTGGTAGTGGTATAAGTGGAGGCTGGGCCGCCAAAGAGCTGTGTGAAAAGGGTCTCAAGACCCTCGTTCTGGAAAGAGGGCGAAATGTTGAACATGTTAAGGATTACCATACTATGAACATGGATCCCTGGGACTTCAAGCATAGAGGTCACAATACCAGGGAGGAGCTGGAAAGGCAACCAAAACAAGCACGAACAGGATATGTTACCAAACCGGATTCAAAGCATTGGTTTGTAGATGACATAGACCATCCATACAATGAAGTAGAAGGAAAAAGGTTTGACTGGATTCGTGGATACCATGTAGGTGGCAGGTCCATTACCTGGGGTAAACAAAGCTACAGGCTCACCGACCTTGATTTTGAAGCAAATAAGAAAGATGGCATAGCCGTAGATTGGCCTGTTAGGTACAAGGACATTGCACCCTGGTATGATTACGTGGAGGAGCATATAGGTGTAAGCGGACTAAACCTGGGGAAGCGATTGCCCCATTTCCCTGATGGAAAATACCTGCCGCCAATGGAGTTGAACTGCGTCGAAGAACATTTGCAGCAGAGCATAGACAAAAACTTCACTGATAGACTACTGACTATTGGGCGTGTGGCACATATCACCGGCGACAAGCAGTTCAAGGGACGTTCAAAATGCCAATTCAGAAACCGTTGTAGGCGAGGATGTCCTTATGGCGCTTACTTCAGCAGCCAATCTTCTACATTGCCTTATGCGGTAGATACCGGAAACCTGACCATTCGGCCAAATTCCATTGTACATTCTATTATTTATGACGACAAGCTTGGTAAAGCAACAGGTGTAAGGGTAATAGATGCTGAAACCAAAGAAGAAACTGAGTATTTTGCTAAAGTAATCTTCTGCTGTGCATCTACAGTGGCTTCTACATCTATACTGATGAACTCCAAATCGGAAAGGTTTCCCAATGGTATGGGCAATGATTCCGGAGAACTAGGCCACAACATGATGGACCATCATCTTGGGGTGGGCGCTTCAGGAATGGTAGAAGGTTTTGATGATAAATATTACACCGGTCGTAGGCCCAATGGTGTTTACATACCACGGTTCAGGAATTTACCAGGCCAGGAAAACTCAGATTACCTGCGTGGGTTTGGTTATCAGGGTGGTGCCAGTAGGGAAAACTGGACCAGAAGCATTAAGGAACTTTCAATCGTAGGATTGAAAGATAAATTTTCGAAACCCGGGCCATGGAGAATGGGATTGGGTGGATTTGGGGAAATCCTTCCCGACCATAGCAACAGGATGTTCCTCGATTATGACAAAAAAGACCAGTGGGGTTTGCCCACAGTAACCTTCGATACCGAACTGAAGGATAATGAATTGAAGATGCGAAAGGACATGAAGGAAAGTGCCATTGAGATGTTGACCAAGGCTGGTTTCAAAGATGTTTCAGGGTTTGACCGTGAAACGGGAATCGGGCTGGGAATCCACGAGATGGGCACTGCCAGAATGGGGCGCGATCCTAAAACATCGGTGTTGAACAAGTTCAACCAGATTCACGCAGTGCCCAATGTGTTTGTGACGGATGGCTCTTTTATGACTTCCGCTGCATGCCACAACCCATCACTGGGTTATATGGCCTTTACTGCCAGGGCTGCAAACTATGCTGTTGAACAATTGAAAAAGAAAAACTTGTAATCATGGAAAGAAGAGATGCTATAAAAAACATTGCCCTGTCCACGGGAGTAATTATTTCGTCAGGGACATTTTTGAGTTTGCTTCAATCCTGCCAACAGAAGGACAAGATTGAATGGGTGCCTGGTTTTTTCAGCAATGAAGAAGCCATAACGGTAAGCGAGGTGGCCAATATTATTTTACCTGCCGATGAGTTGCCAGGTGCATTGGATGTGAATGTACCGCAGGTCATAGATCTTTTGATGAAAGATGTATTTGAAGCTGCTTATAGCGATAAATTCAAAAAAGGACTCAAAGTGTTTTCGGACAAATTTCAGGAGGAATATGGAGCACCGTTTCATGAAGGTAGCCAGGAAAACCAGCAGGCTTTTGTAGAAAAACTATATAATTTGCCTGACGAGGAGTCCAAAGCCATCCTTGATTTGGTGAAGAAAAAAACAGCTCCCGCCGGGAGGGAAGAAAATTATTTGCTGTATAGTTTTCTGGTCACAGAGCGTGATCTGACAATCAAGTCCTATTTTACCTCTGAAAAAGTGGGAGAGGAAATCCTGAGCTACGACCCTGTTCCTGGCAGACAGGAAGGTTGTGTGCCGGTAGAGGACATTGGAAATGTATGGTCAATTTAAATAGAAGTAAAATTATGCAACTAATAAATAAAGGTGGAATACTAGCTTCGGCATTTCTGATGTCGGTAGTATTTTCTAATTGTAGTCAAAAGCAGGCAAGCTCGGACGAGAAGGAAAAAGCACCGGTGAAAGAAGCTGCCGTGAAACCTGTGGAAAACAATACCCTAAGTGGAGAAGAAAAAAGTGAAGGCTGGCTGCTCATGTTTGATGGCAAGTCGAGCAATGGATGGAGAGGGTTTAAGAAGGATTACTTCCCAGCCAACTGGGAGGTAGTAGATGGTACCCTTCACATGAAATCTAAAATGACTGAAGAAGAGAAGAAGGACAGGGCAGACATTGTTTATGACAAGGAATTTGAAAATTTCGTTTTCAGGATGGAATGGAAAATTGCCGAAGGTGGCAATTCCGGTATTTTTTACCTGGGAAAGGAAACAGATGAATTTTCAAGAATATACCATACCGCCCCGGAAATGCAGGTACTTGACAATGACAAGCATCCTGATGCCAAAAAGGGCAAGGATGGAAACCGACAGGCTGGCTCTTTGTACGATTTGATCCCGGCCAAGCCTCAGAATGCCAAGCCTGTAGGCCAATGGAATAAGGTGGAAATTACCGTGAACAATGGCAAGGTAATACACAAACAAAACGGGAAAGAGGTTGTAAGCTACGATTACAAATCCCCGGAATGGGCAGAACTGGTAGCAGGAAGTAAGTTCCCAGGACTTAACCCTAACTGGGCCAACCTGGCCTCAAAGGGGCTGATCGGTTTGCAAGACCATGGTGATGATGTTTGGTTTAGAAACCTTAGGATTAAGGAATTGTAAGGAGAACCATCCGTTAATTGAAAAGCACCTGATAATTTGCTAATGGGCAAAACTATCAGGTGCTTTTTTCTTGTAGGCTGTTTATAGTTCCCGCACCCAAATATTCCTGTAGCTCACAGGGTTGTTGTGGTCTTGTAGCGACAAGGGCAACTTGCCATGGGCAGAGTTTTGTGGCAAACCAATATAAGGAGTAGTTCCTTTTATCTCGGTATGGTTCTGGATCAATACATTGTTGTGCAACACGGTAATGTAAGCAGGTGATACCTTCATGCCGTCTGCATTGAATACCGGAGCTTTGTATATAATGTCATAAACCTGCCATTCGCCTGGTGCCTTGCTCGCATTCACCAAAGGCATGGTTTGCTTGTAAATAGAACCAGCCTGTCCGTTGGAGTAGGTCCTGTTTTCGTAGCTGTCCAGTACCTGAAGCTCATAGGTTGATTGTAAGAATACACCGCTATTGCCACGGCCCTGTCCTTCGCCCTCTACTTTGGCGGGTGTTTTCCATTCTATGTGTAGTTGCACATCTCCAAACGACCTTTTGGTTCGGATATAGCCTGTGCCATTCATAATCATAGCATCGTCTTTCACCTGCCATTTGGCTGGCCCTTCTTTGACGGATTCCCATTCGTCAAGATTTTTTCCGTCGAATAGTACAATAGCATCGGAAGGGGGGCTCGAAAGAGTGCCTGTTTTTACTATTCTTGGCTCTGGTTCCCAAACTTCAGTTGCCTTCGGGTCTTTTATTTGTCCATAGAGATAAGGGGCCGTCAGCACTATGGCTGTAAGTAAGAGTAATTTTTTCATGATCTGATTTATAAGTGATTAGTTTCTTTAATGCAATTGTGTAGTACTAAAATTTTGTCCCCAACACACCTGAACTGGCCTGGCAATGGGTTGGGGACATAATTTGATGGTGTAGCAGTTGTTACTAGCCTAGTGCAGCACCGGCTTTTCTCAACAAATCGCGTGTCAGGATAATGCCTTCTTCTTCACTGACCCCACTGCCTTCATATTCTATGCCGACATAACCGCTGTACCCGGCATTTTTCACCAGCTTCATCATGCGAGTGTAGTCTGTATTTACCTCATTTCCATTGGCATCAAAATCATGGGTCTTGGCACTCACCGCTTTGGCATAAGGCATCAGAAGTTCTACGCCTTTGTAGCGGTCAAACTCCTCAACGCATGTTCGGTTGCCATCTGCATCCTTACCTCGTTTGATACAGAAATTGCCAAAATCCGGCAATGTCCCGCAATTGGACATGTTAATTTCTTTCATTACAGCTGCCAGCCATTCACCATTGGAGGATAGCCCCCCGTGGTTTTCTACGATCACATTGATGTTGTTCTCGGCACCATAAGTAGCCAGGCTTCCCAGCCCATCAACTGCCGCTGCTTTCTGCTCGTCATAGCTGCCGTTTCCGGCTGCATTCACCCGGATGGAGTGACAACCGAGAAATTTCGCGGCATCTACCCATTTGTAGTGGTTTTCTACAGCCTGAAGCCTTTTCTTATCATCGGTATCTGCAAGTTGTCCTTCTCCATCTATCATAATCAATAGGCTTTTAACCCCTTCGTCACTGGCCCTTTTCTTCATCTCATTCAAGTAGGTCGTATCGTTCGCTTTATCTTTAAAAAACTGGTTCACATACTCCAGGCCTTCTGCCTCAAAGGACCTTGCCTTGGCAGCAAAGTCAAGGTTGTCCATCTCCTTGGCGAACAATGCCCTGTGTAGCGACCACTGGGCCAGCGATATCTGGAAAAATAACTTTCCACCAGCTTCCACTATAGGCTGGGTTTGGGCCTCCGATGTTCCTTTCTTATTGTTGGTACAAGATGCCAACCCCAAAATAGACAGGCCTGCCATGGTTTTTGACGAATTTTGAATAAACTTTCTTCTTTTCATAAATCTGGTAATTGTGTAGGTTTATAAGTTTGCATTAGTTGTTTTTTCAACCAGGCAATGTAATTATTTATTGGTAAAAACCCCCGCGAAGGCTTTATAAAATGCCCCCTTCCCAACAGAAAAATTGAAGGGTAGGTTTGAAATATATTTTTTTGAAAAAAAAGCCCTAAATATTGAGGATCGTTCACAATTTGTTGCCGGATTAACGGGAGATTTATTAAATTCTACCCCAAACAATCAACAGACCAGATTGATAAAGCCATGAATGGGCTCAGTAAATAAAAAATGGGTAGTGCAGGGTTTTATCATATACAAACTAACAAATCACTATAGCCTATGGCAAGGAAAAGCAAGAAGCAACTGGAGAACACTATATTGACAGAAGTAGCATGGGAAGTATGCAATCAGGTAGGGGGAATATATACCGTGATTAGATCGAAGGTCCCAGTGATGATAGATCACTGGAACGACAATTACCTCTTACTTGGGCCCTATATCAATCAAAATGTGGCCGCTGATTTCGAACCGGCAGAACCTGATGACAGCAACATCAGCAAAGCTGTGGAAAAGCTAAAAGAAATGGGACTGGATGTACATTATGGAAGGTGGCTGGTTTCAGGAAGGCCAAAAACCGTTTTGTTCAATCCAAATTCGGTGATGGGCGACCTGGGCAATATCAAGTATTTCTGGCATGAAAACCACCATATAGACATTAAGAATTACGACCCACTACTGGATCAAGTGCTGGCTTTTGGGCACATGGTGAAGTCGTTTTTGTCCGAACTGGCCAGGATATGTATGGCCGATGGGGTTCAGGTGCTTGCCCATTTTCATGAATGGATGGCTGGTACTGCCATTCCGGATTTGAGGAAAGAACAGATACCCATTAAAACTGTGTTTACCACACATGCCACAATGCTGGGAAGGTACCTTGCCATGAACGACCCCTTTTTCTACGATCATTTGCCGTTTATGAATTGGGAAAATGAAGCCAGCAATTTTAACATTGATGCGGTAGTGAGATTGGAGAGGGCGTGCGCACATGGCTCACACATTTTTACTACTGTAAGTGATGTCACCGGGCAGGAATGTATCCATTTGCTGGGTAGGGCTCCAGATCAAATCCTTCCAAATGGGTTAAATATCGAGAGGTTTAGCGTATTGCATGAAGTGCAAAATATTCACCAGCAATTCAAGACTAAAATCCAGCACTTCGTGATGGGCCATTTTTTTCAAAGCTATTCATTTAATCTGGACAAAACCCTTTTCTTTTTTACATCAGGGCGGTTTGAGTATAGAAACAAAGGATATGACCTGGCACTGGAGGCACTCGCCCGGCTCAATTGGAAGATGAAAGAGGCCAAGTCGGATATGACGGTGGTCATGTTTATAGTTACGAAGCAACCAGTGCATTCCATAAGCCCACATGTCCTTAATTCAAGGGCAGTATTGGAGGAGATCGACGACAACTGCGATTCGATATTGGCACAGGTGAAACAAAGGCTGTTTCACCATGCGGCCAGTAATCAGAAGGATCACAGGTTGCCATCGCTCAATGACCTGGTGGACGATTATTGGAGATTGCGCTACCGCAGGACAATTCAATCCTGGAAATCTACTAACCTCCCAACTGTTGTGACCCATAACCTGATAGATGATGCGAAAGACCCTGTTTTGCAATTCCTTAGAAATTCAGGCATGGTCAATAAGCCGGAAGACAAAGTGAAATTTGTGTACCATCCTGACTTTATTTCTGCTACCAACCCGCTTTTTGGGATGGACTATGGCGAGTTTGTGAGGGGCTGCCATCTGGGCATATTCCCCAGCTACTACGAACCATGGGGCTACACACCAGTGGAATGCCTGGCAAGTGGTGTGCCGGCGGTTACCTCGGATTTGTCTGGGTTTGGCGATTATATTAAAAACGTGCCTATCGGTGATGAAGAGCATGGAATGTACATTGTGAAAAGGACACACAAAGACTTTGATACATGCGCCAACGACCTGGCCGATATGCTGTTCCGTTTTGTACAAACAACAAGAAAAGACCGGATTTCTATGAGAAACAAGTCCGAAGACCTTTCGGAAGTTTTTGATTGGAAAAACCTGTATTCGGAATACGAAAAGGCATATTTGCTCGCTACTGAAAGCTTGTCTGTGGAGGCTTGACCTGGTAACGATAGGAGGGCGAAAGGTCAAAAACGAAAGGTTCCAGGGCAAAGTTTACTGCACGGGTTTCGGCATCTAATGTTTTTTATATAAAATTTGCGCTTGGGGACTAACTCAAAACAACCATAAATTTACAGACCAATAAGGATACTATGTTTAGTGAAAAAGAAATACAACAAATTGAAGGGCGGGGCTCTGACCTGGAACAGGTAAAAATACAAATACAAAATTTTGTGGATGGCTTTCCATACCTTGAGGCGCGCCGGGCGGCAGCTATTGGAGATGGTATTTTAAGATTTGACGATAGCCAGGTTCGGCACTACAGGGACCTATACAATGAAAAATCCAAAAGTAAAAAGATTATCAAGTTTGTTCCAGCTTCCGGGGCAGCCAGCAGAATGTTCAAGGAGCTCTTCGCTTTTCTGGAAAATGGGGATTTTTCCAATAACAAGGCGGTTCAGAAATTTGTTGATGGATTGGAAGGGTTTGCTTTTTATGGTGAATTAAAAGACCGGTTGGCCGACAAGGGTGTGGATTTGAAAGAAACTTTGGCCAACAACAAATATGAACCTATAGTAGCTGAATTGCTTTCATCGGAGGGTATGGACTATGGCAGTTTGCCTAAAGGGCTGCTGAAATTCCATAAGTACGAAGACAAGTCGAGGACCCCGGTGGAGGAGCATTTTTCAGAAGGGGCTTCATACGCGGTAAGCGACGGCAATAAGGTGTATTTGCACTTTACGGTATCGCCTGAGCACCAGGAAAAATTTGAGAGGCACATAGCAGACGTAAAAGGGTTGTACGAAAATTTGACAGGAGTTCAATATGAGGTGGGCTTTTCCCAACAAAAAAAATCAACCGATACCATAGCAGTGGACATGGACAACAAACCATTTCTGGAAGAAGGGGAAATACTATTTCGCCCTGCAGGCCATGGCGCCTTGCTTGCCAACCTGAACGACCTAGATGGTGATGTGGTTTTTATCAAAAATATTGACAATGTAGTGCCAGATCAATTGAAGGAGCCCACTATTGTTTACAAGCAGGTGATTGGAGGTTTGTTGATCGAATTGCAGGATAAAATATTTGAAATGACAGAAGCACTAAGCAAGGGCCCTACAGAACAGGCCATTGAAGAAGCAGGGAGGTTTTTGGCAGAAAAAGTGAACCTGAAGCTTCCAGCCCAGTACAATGGCTTCAATAAAAACGAAAAAGTGAATTATTTGCTTTCTAAACTAGACAGGCCAGTGCGTGTATGCGGGATAGTGAAAAATACAGGTGAACCTGGTGGTGGGCCTTTCTGGGTTTGTGACACAGATGGGACGGAGGCGATTCAAATTGGTGAAACTGCCCAAATAGATTTGTCCAATCCTGTCCAGGCGGAGATGTTGAAAAACTCTACCCACTTCAGTCCAACGGATATCGTGTGTGGCATCAAGGACAGGCACGGCAAAAAGTATGACCTGATGAAGTACCGTGACCCAAAAACAGGTTTTATCACCAACAAATCAAAAAGTGGAAGGGATTTGAAAGCCCAGGAACTGCCAGGCCTGTGGAACGGCTCAATGGCCAACTGGAACTCGGTAATGGTAGAAGTGCCCCTGGAAACTTTCAATCCGGTAAAATCTGTAAATGATTTGCTGAAACCAGCCCATCAATAACTTGCATCTATAGATTGAGAACCTGCCAGGCCCTGAATTAACAATTTTTAACAGAATTGGGGTTCGAGGCTTGGTGTTATCATTTCTTATCTGCAAAACTTAACCTATTTTTGCTACCCTCTAAAAAATCAGTAAACTCAAATGGAAGCTACAGCGAGCGTTGACCTTAAAAAAGAGCATCAGGAAAAAATCAAAAACGTTTATTCCGAAGTAAAGAAAGTAGTGGTGGGACAGGACTATATGGTCAACAGACTGTTGGTAGGATTGTTTACGCAAGGGCATATCCTGCTCGAGGGTGTTCCTGGGCTGGCCAAGACCCTGACGGTGAATACCCTGGCCAACGTGCTCCATCTGGATTTCAGAAGAATTCAATTTACTCCCGATTTGCTTCCAGCCGACCTCATCGGGACAATGATTTACAACCAAAAGGCTTCAAACTTTGAAGTAAAAAAAGGCCCCATTTTTTCAAACCTGATCCTGGCTGATGAAGTTAACCGATCACCGGCCAAAGTGCAATCAGCCCTATTGGAAGCGATGCAGGAGCGTCAGGTGACCATAGGTGAAACAACTTTTCAATTGGACAGGCCGTTTTTGGTTTTGGCTACCCAAAACCCTGTGGACCAGGAGGGTACATACCCATTGCCGGAAGCCCAGGTGGATAGGTTTATGATGAAAGTACACGTCAATTACCCTACCAAGGAAGACGAACTTGAAATCATGAAAAGAATGTCCAACCTGAGTTTTAAAAAGAATGTAGAAACGATCCTGACCAAGGAAGATATTTTTGCGATTCGCGATGAGATCAACGGTATCAAGCTGTCGGATTCATTGGAAAAATACATCATCGAGCTGGTTTTTGCCACCCGAGATCCTGAGCAATATGGGATGAAAGACGAAGCGCACTACATCCAGTTTGGCGCATCTCCCCGTGCTTCGATCAACCTGAACCTGGCGTCAAAAGCTGTAGCCTACCTGGAAGGACGTGACTTTGTTTTACCGGAAGACATCAAAGAAGTAGCCGATGATGTGCTCAACCATAGGATCATCCTCAACTACGAAGCTGAGGCCGATGGGGTAACCACACACGATATCATCGACACACTTTTGAAAAAAATCAATATCAATAGGTAAATCCAGGCTAGGAATAGGTTCTGTACAGGCCATATCCGTTTCAGGTATATGGCTTGCTGACAAGTTTCCCAGGGTATGCGGTTTTATGCATTGACTCACACCAGACTCTTTTTGCCTGATTTAGGGAGGAGCAAGACCTTCTGGTTTTACATCGCTTCCTTCCGGTTGTTTACAAATTCTTAACATTGGTAGCAATTCCTCAGATTTCCTTAACCTAATTATAACAAGTGCTTGCTAACCTGTTAATATTTAGGGTTCATTTTTGCCGAATAAATAAAAAGTAAAAATCGAATAATAATTTAATTGAAAAGGAAATGAAAAAATTATTAGTACTTTCATTATTGGCAGGGATCATGTTATTCTCAGTATCATGTGGAGACGAGCCAGCTATTGTACCTATCGATGAAGATAGCACCGAAGAGGTTGTAAGTGGTCTTATAAGCAGTAGCACAACCTGGACATCTGACAAAATATACGAGTTGGCAGGAAGGGTAATCGTAGAATCCGGGGCAACACTGACCATTGAGGCCGGAACAATTATTAAAGGAAGAGAAGGAACGGGTTCATTGGCATCTGCGCTCTTAATTGCTAGAAGTGCAAAAATAATAGCAGAAGGAACGGCTGAAAAACCAATCATTTTCACTTCAATCCTTGACAACATTGATCTTGGTGAAAAAATGGGAACAAACCTGACCAAAACTGATAACGAGAGATGGGGCGGGTTGATCATATTAGGAAATGCACCTATTTCCGCTAAGGTTGGAGATACTGAAGCTGCCATCGAAGGAATTCCGGCGGATGAAAATTTCGGACTATATGGAGGTGACAATGCAGCTGATGATTCAGGTATCTTGAAATACGTTTCTATCCGTCACGGAGGATCTTTAATTGGAGATGGTAACGAAATCAATGGTTTGACCCTTGGTGGGGTTGGTTCAGGAACAGTAATCGACCATGTGGAGGTTTATGCTACATTAGATGATGGATTTGAGTTTTTTGGAGGAACTGTAAATGCTTCCAACCTAATGGTTTACTGGCAAGGAGATGACGGACTGGATATTGACCAAAACTACTCTGGAACAATCACCAACTTTGTAGTATCTCACGGTGACGGGGTTGGGACCGACGAAGGCCTTGAAATTGATGGCCCAGAAAATACTTTACAAGATGGAAAATTCACCTTGAAAGATGGGACTATTATGAGTGATGGGGTAGATGGTTCTGCAGCAGACATAAAATCAGATGCCCAAGGAACCTTTAACAATCTGGTATTCTCTGGTTATTCAAGTGCAACGTTGATGTTTGAGGGAGAATATTCTGCTGGTGACTGCTCCGATCATGAGACAAAATCTTATAATGATGCTGTTCAAAAATTGTTGGACGGTGATTTTGTTATCACAAAAACTAACTACGGATCGATATCAGTTTATTCTAAGACTGATGAAAACAAGGATCCATTATGTGCCAGCATCCCTGCAACAGATCAAAGTGCTGCTGCTGCCAAGGCCAGCCCTGATGCTTCCGCAACAGGAGCAGACACAAGCGTATTCGGATGGACTGCTGCCAAATTATCAGGAGGATCATTCTAATAATAAGAATAAAAAATAAATAGTGTAAAAACCCGGTTCTGAAAAGAACCGGGTTTTTTTATGTCCAAATTTTAATGGGTGTATTAAATAATCTTCAAAAAACAATTAGCCAAAGGTTATCCCAATGTTATCATTGTTAAATAACGATTAAGCATCGTATTTCGCTAATTTCAAAGATTTTTCAAAAATCCTGAATTTTCCTTACCAGGAAATATTATTTCAATGTTAAAAAAGACGAATTAGAGCCCTCAAGTTTAAATATTTGATAAAGCCTTTCCATTCAATCACCCTGAATCCACGCTTTAATTTTGCAGAAATTATTAATCAGTAAAGATGAAAAAAGGACTAATACTAGTTTTATTTATTGCACTGGGATTTTATGCAAACGCCCAGAATGGATTTTTGAGAGGAAAAGTAATAGACGCTGAATCGGGTGAGGGGTTGTTCGGAGCTACAATTTCGCAGCAGGGCACGACTACTGGGACATCAGCTGATTTTGACGGAAATTATTCCTTGACCTTGGAGCCAGGACTACACACGATTGAGTTCAGGTTTTTTTCATACCAGACGAAAACAGTAAGTGATATAGAAATAATAGATGGTGAGGTAACATCATTGGATATCCAATTAGGTGTTGCCACTACAGAACTTGAAGAAATTGTAGTAACCGCAAAGCAAGTAAGGGATAATGAAGTTGCCCTGATGGCCGTTCAGAAAAAATCTGCCAACCTCGTTGACGGTATTTCTTCACAATCATTCAAGAAAATCGGAGATGGTGATCTCGGTGGAGCTATGAAAAGGGTAACCGGTGTAGCTGTTCAGGGAGGAAAACATGTTTACGTAAGAGGCTTGGGAGATAGATATACTAAAACCTTGGTAAATGGCATGAGTATTCCGGGTCTTGACCCTGATAAAAACTCCGTTCAAATGGATGTTTTTCCTACAAGTACCGTGGAAAATGTGGTGGTGTATAAAACATTTAGCCCCAACCTACCGGGTGATTTTACCGGTGGATTGGTTGATGTTGAATTGAAGAATTTCCCAGAGGAAAAAAACACTGGAATTTCATTTAGTGTGGGCTTCAACCCTGACATGCACTTAAATGGTGATTACCTGACCTACGAAGGTAGCACTGCTGATATGTTTGGTTTTGGGGCATATTCGAGACGGTTGCCGTTCAACAGACGACAGGTGATTCCAGATAGAACGCAAAACGCCGGGCTGGCAGAAGCATTTACAAGAAGCTTTGATCCTACTCTGGCTGCTCAAAGGTCTACAAGTGCCTTAAATTATGGATTGTCTTTTAACCATGGCAATCAGGTAGAAAAAGGCAAGTACACAATAGGATACAATGCTGTATTTAACTATTCAAGCCAAACAAATTACTTTGAAAATGTTCAGTTTGGAGAGTATTTCAGGGCAACAGAAAATGAAATCAATGAACTGGAACAGTCTGAATCGAGAAACGGTGATTTAGGGAGCAATGAAGTTTCGTGGAGTGCCTTGGCATCAGGCGCTATAAAATTTGATAAACACAATTTTTCGTTGAGCTTGCTTAGAAGTCAGAATGGTGAATCTTCTGCCATGAAGAGAACTACCGCCAATTACATTTTTAACCCAGCGATTACCACCGATGATGTTTTGACCTATACACAAAGAGCGGTAACAAATGCAATTTTGGCTGGTGAGCACGGTTTCGAAAAATTTGACGTAAAATGGAGTTCGTCATTTGCTCTTTCCGAAATAAAGGAGCCGGATTTTAGGGAAACAAGAATCGAAAATACCCAAGATGGTACATATGGCTTAAATACAGGTGTAGGTGCTGGGGTAAATAGGTTTTACAGATCCCTGGATGAAAACAATGCCAGTGCTAAAGTTGACATCACTTATCCTTTTGGAGAGAAAAACAAATTCAAATTTGGCGCGGCAGCTACATTCAAAAACAGAGGTTTTGAAATTTTAGATTATTTCTTTAGAAATGTAGGTGATCAGCCAATTACCGAAGATGTCAATTTCCTTTTGCAAGAAGAAAATATATGGACCAGAAGGGATCGAGAAGGAACCATAGTTAAGGGTAATTTTCAACCATCGAACACATATGATTCAAGACAATCCATATTGGGTGTTTACGCCATGACAGAAATGCAATTGATCGAAAGGTTGAAGGCGATCTATGGCGTGAGGGTAGAGCAAAATCAAATGTACTATACCGGAGCTAACCAAAGAGGGGAAACTTTCAACAATACCAAAACATTGGATAAAGTGAACTTACTCCCATCGGCAAATTTGGTTTATAGTCTGCAAGATGATATGAACGTGAGGGCTTCATTTAACAAAACATTGGCAAGGCCAACATTTAAAGAAAAGTCATATGCCCAGATATATGATCCAATAAGCGGACGTACATTTATTGGAAATCCTGATTTGGAACAAACCAATATCAACAACTACGACCTTAGATGGGAATATTTTTACTCTCCGACTGAAATGGTTTCAGCATCGGCTTTTTACAAAACGTTTGATGGACATATTGAGCAAGTTTCTTTTGTGACTGCACCAGATAACATCAAGCCAAGAAACTCCGGTACGAGCACCGTGTTAGGTTTTGAGGTTGAGTTTAGAAAAAACCTGAATGACAATCTGTCGTTTGGTGCCAATGCATCTTTTGTGAAGTCCGCTGTTGACATGAAGTCTGTTTTTGTCGACAATAATAAAACGAAAACGGAATATGACTTGAGAAGAGAAACATTGAGAGAAGGAGAGTCCTTGAAAGATACAAGGTTGATGGCTGGACAATCACCTTTCCTGATCAATGGATATTTGAATTACACTGATAATGATGGGCTGTTTAACGCAAATCTTGCTTATAATGTACAGGGAGAGACCTTAAACGTAATTGGATCAGCTGATCTTCCTGATATCTATACCAAACCTTTCCATAGCCTCAATTTGAATGTATATAGAAAATTAGGGGCAGACTTGAATTCCCGCATTACCATGGGAATTAGCAACATTCTAGGTGCTGAAAGAAACAATTTTTATAAATCCTACGAAGCTGGAGATGCCGCGGTTTATTCCTTGTACTCACCAGGTAGGACCTTTACAGTAAAATACAGCTACTCCTTCTAGTAGCTAATTTGTAAAACAAAGGAAGCCGCTTTGGATGAAAATCCAGAGCGGCTTTTTTTTTGTTTGAGTTAACATTAGCTTAACATATGTTGTTTTGGATGAAGTCTGACGCTATTTGGGAAAAGCCAATTTTTCTGGTATAAGTGGACTAAAATAGGCCTATGTATTACAAATCCTCTCTGAGGATGATGTTGAACATATTATTTAGGGCATCAAACATTGTTTAAATGTTTCCCGTATGTTACCTTAGTGTTAACAAATGGTACTGCGGGTAACAATGAAAATTCTGAAATTCTTTGTCATAATTAGCTTTAGCCTTTCCTTTTCCTGGAATGGCCATGCTAATTCTGTCCTTAAAGAAACCAAGAATTATTCATCAGATCATGTTTTTACCTTGCTGTTAAATATTTCTGAACAGCCTAATTTCAAAGAGAGGGGAATATTGAAGGCGGAGTACCGTGAATTTGTAGAAGAATTAAAAGACAAAAAAGCCAAATGGAATGATGATCATCGCCTGTTAGAGCACTTGTTTTATAAAGTACATAGAAAATACCTTAAAAGATATGTACCTTATAAGTCATTTCAGGATTTGTTTGAGAGCGGGACATATGGCTGCCTCACAGGCACTGCGCTTTATGCTTTTTTGCTTGAAGAGTTGGGTTTTGAATACGAAATCATTGAAACCAACTACCACATGTTTCTCCTCGTGAATTCAAATGGGAGGAAATACCTTTTGGAATCTACCGACTCGTTTGAAGGGTTCGAATATGCCCCTGATCGCATAGAGGCTCGAATAGCAGACGCCTATAAGAAGAATAAAATAGGCGGAGAACACCATACTTTTTCCTATGATATTTACAGATCGATATCCTATACTGAATTGATCGGCCTTCAGTATTATAATACTGCCATCAATGCATTCAATGAAGGAAACCTGAAAATGACCCTGTACTGCCTCAATGAGGCTTCAAAGTTCAACAAGTCCGAAAGGATACAGGAATTTTTGGAATTGATGCTTGATTCTGTGGACAATGCCTCCAGACTGGAAAAAGTCATTTTGAATTTTGACGAACTATCTACCCTGATAGCTGTCAACTAATCATCCTTCGAAGTTTATTTTATTGTGCGATCCATCGCAGTACGGCTTGTTGGATGATGCCCCACAGCGACAGAATGCGGTCACCTTAGATTCTTTCTGCTCAACTTTACCCTTGTGTTTTACTTCCAGGTTGCCTTTCACAATCAAAGGACCATTGGGCATCACCTGCACGGAGGTGACTACCGGAGGTGTAGAGGCAGCAGCAGGAGAATCATTGTAATGTCCGGCAAGGGCTCCTGACGGGCACATAGCTACCTGGTCTATTATGGCTTTGTTGTCTGCACCGTCCAGGTTTACCCAGGGACGATTTTTGGGGTTGAAAACGGAACTGAGGCCATGAAAGCACTTTTCCGAATGGATACAGATTTCGGGACGCCAGGTCACGGTAATTTCATCGTTTTTGTACTCCTTTTTCATCTGTTCATGGTTTTGACGTATGCCGATTTGTATAGGGTTGTTCCTGTTTGGCCGAAAAAATGATTTTAATAAAGGTACACCCCTTTACCCTTTTTTAACAACACTTCCACATGCTCGGTGAAGGTAGTGGCTAGTTCATATCCGGTATATTTTGGGTAAATAGGAAAAAGCTTGTGGCTTCTATTTACCAATACACCTACTTCTATCTTCCTCACATCAGTATTCAAAAAAGCCTTCAGGGTAAAAGCGACGGTTTTTCCGGTGTTGAGTACATCATCCAGCAAAATGACCGCCTTGTTAGAGAAATCAACATGCGAATTGCTCAATTTGATTTCACTTTTGGAAGGGGCTTGCTTATCGATGGATATTTTAACGGTTTCTACTTTAAGGGACGATATAGAGTTGAGTTCTTTTTCAATCAGCGAGGCTAGGATATAGCCATTTTCAGAGATGCCGGCCAGGACCAACCGTTTCTCGTCCATGTTGTTTTCATAAATCTCATAGGCAATCCTTTTTATCTTTTGGTCAACTTGTTTTTTGTCAAGGATCAGGTTTTTTTCTGCGGTCATTACTTCAAGGTTTTCCATTGGGTATCGGTATGGATTTTGAGTCCTTAAAGGTAGATAAAATTACCATTGTTTGCAGGCTGTCCACCACTTCAATGTCGCTTACTTTTTCCAGCATCAGCACCTGATAACTGGCAATGTCTTTGGCTACTACCCTGAGCAGGAAGTCTCCCGATCCTGTTACATGATGACATTCGATGACCTCATCAATTTCTTTGATTTTTGAGGTGAATATGTCAATATTCGTCTTGTTGTGGCCTTTAAGTGAAACCTGCACAAAAGTATTGACTCCAAGGCCGAGCATTTCCGAGTTGAGTTCGGCATGGTAGCTTTTAATGATCCCCTTTTGCTCCATTCTTTTGACCCGCTCCAACGTTGGGGCAGGGGAGAGGCCTATTTCTTCAGACAGCCTGGCGTTGGTAATTTTTCCCCTTATCTGGAGGATTTTGAGGATACTTTTGTCAAGCTCGTCCAATTTTAAATGACTGTTCATGGTACTATCCCGATTATTGGGTTTTAGGTTTAGTAATTCATCCCGAGGGAGCTGAATATGGCAACTGCAAAAACCATACTCATTAACTTCACCCCGGATAATCCACTGCGAAGAACAATCGAAATTTCCAATTACCCTAATGTTTGAACCAAAAATTCAATAAAAAATTCTGAAATTTACACAAAAGGCAGTATTCTATTTTGAAATATTGAGAAAAGGTGAAATTTTAGAATTTAATGATACGCTTTATTTCTTCTTTTGAGTGGGTGTTGATTTTTAGAAAGTACATGCCTCTTTCGAAACTTTGAAGATCAATGGAAAAGTTATTCAATCCAGAGGAAAGGTTTGAAAAAGACTGACGGTAAACCGTTTTTCCATGAATGTTCACCATAGAGAGGTCAACATTGGAGGTGGAAGGGAGTATGAGTTTGAAACCTACCTCGTCGGTGGCGGGGTTCGGGAATGGGTTTTCTATAATCACCAGTTGACCGAAATTAGTACATTTTTCATTGTTCAGTGGATTGTTGTCCGTGGTACTGGACAAACGATCTTCTAGTTTGATGCATAAATAATTGATATTGCTGCCTGTTGCTGGTATCTCGAAATTTAAAGTATAAGTAATTTGTTCTGCAGCATTGAGTGCTCCTGTGAAGCTTTCGGAAATCGAAAAATCATTTTCTATCCCCACCACAATATCAAATCCTTGAATTTTTATCGTGCCGCTGTTCAAAATGGTCAGGGTGAGGTTTATTTTTCCATTGTTGAGGGAAGGCTCCATTTTCACCAGCTGCAAGTCCAGGGTTGGGATACTGGATACGATAGTGGTGTAGGTAGTGTCGCTGCATCCGAGCTCGTTTCCGGCAATCAGGCGCACCCTATAGTCATTTACTTCATTGAATGTAAATCCGGGATCTTTGTCAGTAGATACCGAGTTTGACGGGTCGTCAAAGTCCCAGGAGTAAAAATTTGCCCCTACGGACTTGTTTAGGAAATTTACCTCAAGTGGAGGGGCACCAAAATTCACATCCGCCTCCAGGGCCGCCTTAGGGGAGCCGAAGATTTCGATCGTTTTTGTGGTTTGATTGGTGCAGCCTTTTTCATTCAAGATGGTGAGCGTGATATCGTATGTGCCAGCTTGTGGAAAATTGAAGGCCGCCGATGGGCCATTTGCGGTAGCCAGCCCACCTAAATCCCATGTCCTGGAAATGATGGGAGTGGTGTCCACAATTGAAAGGTCGCTAAAAATGGTGAATTCATTGTCGCAAGTTCTGTTTACAGAAAAATCAACTACAGGCAGGGACTCGATCAATATATCTTTGGTGAGTTTGATAGCACAGTTGTTTTCTGGGGTTACGGTAAGGCTTATCTTATATTCGCCAGGGCTTTCGAAAGCGTATTCTGGGTTTTGTGTAGTAAAAACCTGTCCGTCAATTTCCCAAAACCAGGAAGCGATGGGGTTGTTTTGCTGTGTGGGGGTAAGGTCTGTGAAAGAAGTGGTTTCATTGAGGCACCCTACTGTCACATCGAAATCAACCAGCGGGGAAGCAGCGATGGAAACCGTCTGTGAGATAGTCTCCAGACACCCAAAATTTGTTTCTGCCGATAGGGAAATGTTATACTCACCGGCTTCACTAAATGTAAATTGAGGATTTTGTTCACCTGACGTTCCCAGACCGCCAAAATCCCAGCTCCATGCAGTGATGTTGGCATTGTCTGCCAGCGACTGATCCGTAAATTGTAGGGGTATGTTTTGGCAACCGACCTCATTGATAAAAGAGACCACAGGTATGGAATGGGCAGTAATGGTTTGGGTAATGGAATTTTTACACCCCATATCGTTGCTGCTTGTTAAGGTGATGTCGTAATTGCCCGCTGCATCATAGGCATGGCTCGGATTGACAGAGTTGCTGGTAAACCCATCACCAAAATCCCATTGATAGTCGGTTATGCCCTCTCCGGTTGTTTGGTTGATAAAAGGTACCTCGGCCCCTTCGCATTCATCGTTGAATTCGAACGCCACATCTGGTCCTGAAGCAATTTCAATGTTTTTGGAAATAAAAGATTCACAACCCGGGATGGCCATGGTGAGGGACACCTGTTTGGTTCCACCCGTGCCAAAAGTGTAATTGGTGTTTTTCTCCGCGCTGGTCTGCTCACCACCAAAATCCCATGTATATGAAAGTACCTCGTCATTGTGGGCCGACTCATCAGAAAGGTTGCTGAAAAACAACTCTGTGTTGGAACATATCAATGTATTGGTAATCTCAAAGTCAGGTACCGGTGGTTCGGGGTAGATGACCACTTCCTGGCTGACATTGTTGAAGCAACCATTGCTGGCCTGCACCACCAGTTGCACATCCTGTGTCCCAATTTCCCCAAACTGAAAATTCGGATTTTGTTCATTGGCATCTTCAATGCCATCGGCATTGAAGTCCCAGCTATAGGTATCAATCCCCCCATTGTCGATAGCTGTGAATGTGTTTGTGTTTGCGAGGCATTGGTTGTTATCAATAGAGATACTGATATCTGGTGCAACAGAGTTAGCTACGGTTATCTGCTTTGTTTGACTAGTTGATATTCCATTTTCATCG
Source organism: Cyclobacteriaceae bacterium (assembly GCA_040222275.1). Taxonomy (GTDB): domain Bacteria; phylum Bacteroidota; class Bacteroidia; order Cytophagales; family Cyclobacteriaceae; genus CAXBNB01. The sequence continues at coordinate 44 of JAVKDJ010000088.1, read as the reverse complement.
GTAGCTTCTAGGCGAATATTAAAAGTACCTGGTGAGCTATAAGT
>JAVKDJ010000087.1:0-884 GCA_040222275.1 Cyclobacteriaceae bacterium | reverse complement strand
TACGAATCTGAACAGTATCCAATTGAGGCACCAGATCCAATTGAAGCAATCAAAATTAGAATGGCTGAAATGGATTTGCATCAAAAGGATTTAATGGGTTTTATTGGAACCAAAAGTCGAGGGACTATTTCAAATATTTTAAATAGACGAAGACCGCTGACACTTCCGGTGATCAGGGCAATTGGTCCAAAATTGGGTTTGTCATTTGATGTTTTAGTCAAAGAATATAAAATGGGTTAATGACCTGACGTAACAGCACACCTACCTGCCGCAGGCACGGCATTTGCCATTCCCTTAAGCCTACCTCCTGCCCAAAATGTCAAAAGAGCCGTCGTGGAACAGTGCTCGTTTCTGCTAACAATTGAAGTGTGCTGTTTTAGTTGATGTTATAGGCCTTCCCTTAACTATTAATCCCGACCCAGAACCGAAGCTATATTAACATAACGCAGGCCTTTACTCTTTCATCAAATCCGACAGCCAATCCACACTTCGCACAACGGTCATAGGAAAGGCGGTTTGATGACTACCGTCAATGACCAAATGCTGAATGGACAATCGCCTCTTCCATAATATACTCTGCCGAACCAGATAACATCTCAACATGCCACATCGCATCTGTATAGTAAATCACAGGGTAGTGCTGGTCTTCATTTTCTGAATACTCCTCTGGTAACTTGATATAAAGTTCGTAGTGCCTATCAGTCTCAGTGTCCTTAATGGGAATTACCTGTATTCGAGGCAATTGGATATATCGGTACAAAATGTGCCAGTGGTATCGGTTGAACTTGTGCCAGTCATATCAGTTGAACTTGTGCCAGTTGTATCGGCCTAAAATGTGCCACTAATTTGAGGTGATTTCTATTCGGAAACCTTTGTGTGAAAAA
>JAVKDJ010000086.1:0-65260 GCA_040222275.1 Cyclobacteriaceae bacterium | reverse complement strand
CGCATCAAGTGCGGGGCAGGCTATTTCGGAATTTTTATCCTTAAATTTTAAAAAGGATAAAAATATCCGTAATCTCATTTTCAGATGCCTGATAAAATATGCCTTTTAAGAAAATTAAGGCATATTTTTCTGGCATGACGGTTATATTGTTCATCGAGTTCACGTTATCTTAGGTTGTTGAAGTTGGTGTATCCGATTTCAAGATGCGATTGGCGGTCAAATTAGCACATTTAATAAGTGTGGTGCTCTTTTAATTGCCAGCGAAATCAATATCTTTATGGTGGACATTTTTATTCACTCAACCTGGCAGATATGACTCACTTCAGAACAGAACTCCACATAGACAAAAACCCTGACAAAATAAGATACGATTCCAATATTATGTCCCTGGGTTCGGGTTTTTCGAACGAAATTGTGAGACACTTCGATAAGTATCAGTTCAAAGTGAACAGCAACCCATACGGCACTACCTACAATCCTCTTTCAATCTTCAACCTTATTGACATTACCACGCACAACAGGGCGGTTGATGACAACCTGATAACGGAAACCAGCGGGCAATGGAACCACTTCGATTTTCATGTGCGCACGAATGCCGACTCAAAAGAAAAACTGGTAAAAGAGCTGACCCGGAAAATCCAATCCACACATGAATCACTAAAGAACACCAACTATCTGATGCTCACTTTTGGCTCGGCCTATGTCTATAAATTCGTGGAAAACCAACGTGTAGTAGCCAACTGCCACAAAGCGCCAGGCTCTTTGTTCAAAAAAGAATTATTGACGCCCCAGGCGATCGTGGATGGTTTTCGCAAGGTTTACCACCAGCTCAACAATGTCGATAACATCATCCTGATGGTAAGTCCGGTCATGCATACCAATGATTCTATCACCCTGAATGCGGTAAGCAAATCAGTACTTCGGCTGGCCTGCCACCAGATTATGGCAGAATTCCGGTATGTCAAATATTTTCCTGCATACGAATTCCTGCTGAGCGATTTGAGGGACTACCGGTTTTACGAGCAAGACCTTATCCATCCCAACCAAATGGCTATGGACTACATATTTGACAAATTTGTAGAGGCCTATGTGGACCAGGAAGAAAGACAGGACATTCACGATGTAGAGCAAATTCTGGATAAAATAATCACCGAGCCTTACAATCCGCAAAGTGAATCTTACCAGCAGAGTATATCCATTGCAAAAGACAAACTTAATGGCTTGAAGACCAAGCTGGACCTATCCAACCTGATGAGTGAGTTGGATTTGAAGGGTAGCTTATAACCAAGACCAGGCTTATTTCCTAACCGCAGGGCTGTTGAGCAACCCAACCCATGAGCTCACATACAAATTGTCTTTGGTTTCCTTGAGCACGCTGCTGTACCAATCCCGGTTGTAGAATGCTGCCCATTCAAACATTGGAAGTGCCTTTTTTGATTCGAATAGGGTGCCTGGTTGATATTTCTTCAGGCCCGCTGCGGCTCTTTGCTTGTCCAAAAGAACTTTCGTGTTCACCCATTCTTTTCTTTGCAGTTCTCCGGTGGCATAGGGCACTACATACTCTACAGATTTGTGGATCGACCCTCCATTTGGGGAAATATAGTGGTACAGATCAAAACGCTTGTCGAACCTGGTAAAGTTTATAAATGTGGACAAAAGTGGCTTGACCCCTCCCAAATGATAATGCATGGCATCCCTTTCCCTTAAATCCCTGCTGGTGCCATCGGCGTAATAAGCACTGTTGATGAATTCCTTCAACCCTTCCAATGCAAAATCTACCATTTCACCGTTTTGATTGATCAAGCCAATCAGACCAACAAGCCTCAACCTTTTTGCCTGCCAGTTGTTGTTGGGCGTACGATCCCTGTTCATTTCAGCTTCCGCAATGCTTTCCATCCAACCCCGCACAAGTTTTTGTTCCTTTGTTGAAAATTCATCCCGGAACAGATAAAATCCCCATAGCAAGGCCGTAAACTTATTTTCATTGATAGGGTTGCCAGTTGCACGGTAGGTCTTAGCCCAGGCAACCACTATTTCCTTTATCTTTCTACCACAATCAGGTATGGTACCTCCGTAGCTGGCATAGATGAGATGCACCACATTGTCAACATCCCCCAGACTTTCGGTGGTAATGATACGCTTGGGGTTTGAATCAAGCAATCCCTCATAATGCAACTCGGCCAATGGTCTGGGTGCAACTTTCATCGCGGTGTAAGCCAGGCCACAGATGCTGTCATACATTTTCCTTGCCTTGCTGTTTTCTTCTATGAAATCCTTCAAATTGGTAATTTCCTCCTTGCCCAAAATGACAACCTGCGTAATCTGACCGAACCCTAACATGCACGGGATCAGCAGAAGTAAAGTGAAAACCGCTCGTTTTGCCCATATCAATAGATTTATCCGGACAAACAGTGACACAACAATGGTATTTATCTTCCTCATAAGACTTCTATTTGATAAACCCTTTCAGATCGATTAAGTACATCTGCCTGCCGTCTCCGCCATGGGTAGAATCGAAAATAATGTATCGACCGTCTCTACTCGACCTGGGGTGCAGGTCGCACCGTACTTCTCCTTTGTATTTGGCAGGTTCATGAAATTCTCCAAGCAACACTTTTTTTCTAGTGGGTACATGGTACAAATACAGCGACTGCAATCGCTGTTCCCCCTGTGGGTAAGTATCATTGAGTATCCAGTCCCCATTAGTATTAGGCAGATAGGTATTGTGCCCATTATGTGTCATGATACCTTCACCAACAGCTACTACTTTGTCGGTCTTATCGGTAAAAAGGTAAAAGCCAGACTCCATTCCCACCGGTTTGGTCCACATGCACACGCTTTGGCTGTCTTTCCATATAAAATGGGAGGTATTGCCAGATGGATCGAGCATGTACTTGTCAGACCCATCTGTATTCGCAGTAAACATGCGCGTGGTAAATCCCCCTGTGGCCTGTTTGTTGTTCAGGTACATCTCCTGGCGCCAGCGGTGCAGAAATATGAACCTTTTGTCATCGGGACTAATCAACAGGTGGTTGAAATAATGCCAATAGTCGTCCAGGTTTTCTCCCAAATTGGGGAGGGAGGCTATCTCTTTTAGTGAGATCAGCAAGTCAACCTTGCCTGTGGTGATATCCATTTTGTAAATACCAATCCCTTCTGGTGCTTTTTGATCTGCATAAGGATCTTCAACGCCGGGATAGCCATAGCCTGGCCGCATATTTTGAATGCGATTGAACTCCGTGCCGAGGGCAAAATTACCGTCATTGCTCAGGGTATAAATGGCCTTGGGCAAGGTTCGTCTTTCCCGGGTATCCACATTCATGACATGGCTCACAAACTTCCTATCCTGAATGTCATTCCATATAATCTCGTTGGCTGAGCCGGGTATCCATTGCAGCATACAACCCTGCTGCCAACCCCAGGAGCGACTTTCACCCAATTCTATCCATTTATTGCCATCCTCCAGATCGATCATGCCTACTTTCAATACATCCTCGTTGGTGGGAGACCTATGAATGGTATCCACTTCGCAAGCCAGCACATACCTGCCGGTAGGACTCACCTCTAGTTTATCATAGTAGCCAAACCAGTGCTGCTTAGGGCCTGATGTAAGTTTGATTGGTGTAAACTCCGGTACTTCCTCTATGTCATCGGCGGGTTCAGGTTTACTTTTTTTGGTGGAACAACCCCAAAGGGCCATCAACAGGCAAGCCAGGAAGGCTACAGTTAGGTTCGATTTTTTGTGGTGCATTTGTACAATTGAGGTTTATTTTTCCTAAAAATAGTCTTTTGTATGGATATTCCTTACATAATATGTAACAGCAGCCAGACTCCCATTTATTGGAAGTACCAATGCCGTCCAAATATCCGCTTTTGAAGTTCTGAACCTACAACCAACCAATTTCCCGCACCCATCCCTTTGATTGTCAAGGTCACTTTGATAAATTAGCCCCAACACCCAAAATGATGAAAGTAAACATATTCTGGTTTCGGCGCGACCTACGTTTGGAGGACAACCATGGGTTTTACAAGGCTTTGCAATCAGGCTTACCGGTTCTGCCCTTTTTTATTTTCGATACTGATATTCTCTCCGGGCTTCCCTCAGATGATGCCCGAGTGCATTTTATCCATGGTACGCTTGAGGAAATGAACCAGAAGTTGCAGCATGCGGGCAGCTCAATCCTTATCCGGCACGGAACACCAACCACAATCTGGAAAGCCCTTTTGAACAAATATGAGATTGCTGAAGTATTTGCCAACCACGACTATGAACCTTATGCCATCAAGCGGGATGAAGGGATTCGGCAAATATTAGATCAATCTGGTGTTCGTTTTCATACTTTCAAAGACCAGGTGATTTTCGAAAAGAATGAAATCCTCAAAGCTGATGGTACTCCTTATACCATATACACCCCCTATAAAAACAGGTGGTTGGACCATTACAATCCCACACGGGATACTTCACCTTTTCCTTCGGAAGACCTTTTGAGCAACTGCCTTGAAAAAAAGTTTGATTTCCCCACATTGAAATCCATTGGTTTTGTAGAAAGTACAATCCAGGTCCTAAATTTTGAAGAACAGCACATCAAGGAGTATGCGCAAAACAGGGATATACCCCACCAGGACACCACTACCAAAATGGGCCCGCATTTGAGATTCGGCACTTTAAGTATAAGACATGCCGCCCGATTAGCCGGATCAAGTCAGGTTTTTCTCAATGAACTGATCTGGCGAGAATTTTTCATGATGATCCTTTACCATTTTCCTCACGTGGTTCAAAAGAGTTTTAAAAAGAAATATGATGACATCCAGTGGATAAATGATGAGACATTGTTTCGTCAATGGTGTCAGGGAAAGACTGGGTATCCAATGGTGGATGCCGGGATGAGACAACTCAATCAAACAGGCTTTATGCACAACCGGGTGAGAATGGTTGTCGCCAGTTTTTTGTGCAAGCATTTGATGATAGACTGGCGGTGGGGAGAGGCCTATTTTGCGGAAAAACTACTGGATTATGAACTGGCCTCCAACAACGGCAACTGGCAATGGGCAGCAGGATGTGGTTGTGATGCTGCCCCTTATTTCAGGGTTTTCAACCCAACTACCCAGCTGATAAAATTTGACCCGGATCAGGTTTATGTGAAGCGATGGATTCCAGAATTGGGTACTGCAAGCTACCCGCAACCAATAGTGGAGCACACATTTGCCAGAAACAGGGCAATTGAGGTTTATAAGGCTGGGCTGAACAGTTTGTCTTGAGGCATGCCTCAACAGATAGGCTCTTTATTGATAAAACTACCATAATTCACTTTCAGTGTGGCATTTGGGCATTGCATCATTTATTTTCGCCATAGATATGGAGAAAAAAATAAAACTGATCTGGGACTTCTATGGGGGCCATGCCAAAGGTACTGCAAAACACCACAGCATTCATCTAGGTGAATTTGCCCAAAGGGAAAAAATCAGCGCACATGACCATGGAACAGAGCAACTGGCCGAAAACCATGTGATTGCATTTCTGGTAGTAGATGAAAAAGACATGATACCGGTAAGGGATGCCCTGAGGCCTCAAAGGGCAGAACTCGCATAAACATGAACACCGGCAACCACAAAATACTCATCACAGGAGCGACAAGAGGAATTGGCCTGGCATTGCTGGAAAAATTTTCAGGGCTTGGCAATGCCATTGTGGCAGTGGCCAAAAACCAGGATGCACTTGATCGTTTAAAATCCGACCATCCCGACATCCATACCATTCAGGCTGATTTGAGCGACCAAACTTCGCTGGACAAATTGATCCATGAAGTAAAAACCCAACACCCGGACATCAACATACTGATCAACAACGCCGGTATCCAGGTCAATTTTTACGACAAGAATTTTGGCTATGAACCTGAGAGAACACCTGAATGGAAAGATGAAATTGCCATTAATTTTACTTCCCCCATTGAGCTGACCCACCAACTGATTCCTGTTTTGATGGCCAACAAGCATCCCGCTGTGATCAATGTCACTTCGGTATTGGCGGTAGTACCAAAAAAATCAGCCCCAGTATATTGTGCCACCAAAAGTGGACTCCACATATTTACAAAGGCATTGCGGTATGCCTACGAAAAAACTGATCTTAAAATTTTCGAAATCCTGCCTCCGCTGGTAGATACCGACATGACCAAAGGACGTGGAAAAGGAAAGATCACCCCGGAACAGCTTGTGGATGAATTTTTGGTGTCTTTTAAAAAAGACAGGTACGAAGTGAATATTGGAAAAACCAAGGTTCTGAGGTGGCTGCAAAGGTTATTCCCCAAAATGGCGGACAACATTTTAAAGAACAACTGAGGCCTACGGATATAGAAATGAACTAAAACCAATGTCCCCAAGCTAACCCGGGGACACTGTTGTATTAATTTGAACCGTTCACCACGCCTTACACATTGGGCTGAGGTGTCAATCTCAGATATGGCTTAATTTCCTTATGCCCTTTTGGAAATAAACCAGGGATTTCCTCATTGGTCACTGCAGGTACAATCACACAATCTTCACCATTTTGCCAGTTGGCTGGTGTAGCTACTTTGTGATAGGCTGTCAGTTGCAGGGAGTCAATCACCCTGAGCAATTCGTCAAAATTCCTTCCAGTAGATGCCGGATAAGTAATTGTGAGCTTTATTTTCTTGTCAGGGCCAATCACAAACACCGAGCGAACGGTGGCCTGGTCATCCGCATTGGGATGTATCATATCATACAAAGAAGACACCTTCCGGTCTTCATCTGCGATGATGGGAAAATTGACAGTAGTCGCCTGTGTTTCGTTGATGTCCTTGATCCATCCTTTGTGGGACTCCAAACCATCGACGCTCAAAGCCGCCACTTTCACGTTTCTGGCTTTGAAGCCTTCTGTATATTTGGCCACAGTTCCCAGTTCGGTAGTACAAACGGGTGTGTAGTCAGCCGGGTGTGAAAACAACACGCCCCAGCTGTCTCCGAGCCATTGATGGAAATCTATTTCCCCTTCTGTCGTTGAAGCCGTAAAATTTGGGGCTTCATCTCCTAATCTTAATGTTGACATTTTGTAAATGCTTTTAAATTGAAAGATTTATTAAACTTGAAACCTTTTATACGCTAAAAACACTTTTTTGTAACACCAATATTGAATTAATCCGCTGATTTTGCCAGATAATTTTCAGGCCGGGCTTTATGTCCTGATAGTACCCGGAATAAAAACAATATTGAAACCAACTATCTCTTGGACAGAGCTATTTTGGCATTTCGCTGGATTCAATTAGAACGCCGTTTTTTTCTCGAATGACGATTGGCAAAGCCCCCAAATTCTTTCGACTAAAGAATGTAATGGCTCAGGTCTTTGTTTTGGATCAGGTCGGAAAGTTTATCAGATACCTGCTCTTTTGTGATGACCACTTTCGCATTTGGTCCGATCACATCCGGGATATCAAACAAAATTTCGTTGAGTAGTTTGCTCATTACCGTATGCAATCTCCTTGCCCCAATGTTTTCCACATCGGCATTGATATTGAAAGCCATTTCGGCTATTTCCTCCAGGGCATCATCCTGGAAGGTGATTTCAACATCTTCCGACCCTATCAGGGCCTGGTATTGCTTGGTCAATGCATTTTTCGGTTCCTTCAATATCCTCAGGAAATCTGCCTTGGTCAGGTTGTCCAGCTCTACCCTTATCGGAAACCGGCCTTGCAACTCCGGTATCAGGTCTGATGGTTTGGCAAAATGGAAAGCACCTGCTGCTATAAATAGGATATGGTCTGTGTTGACCACTCCATATTTGGTATTCACTGCACTGCCTTCTACTATGGGCAGCAGATCCCTTTGTACCCCTTCCCTGCTGACGTCCGGGCCACCTTTCTTGGCGGCACCTACGGCTATTTTATCTATCTCATCTATGAAAACAATACCGGTGTTCTGGGCTTTTTCGATGGCTTCTTCCTTCACCTCATCCATATCAATCAGCTTGGACGACTCTTCCTCTATCAAAATTTTTCGCGCATCGGCTATACTCACCTTCCTTTTCTTGGTTTTCTTCGGCATCATGTTACCGATCATATCCTGAAGGTTCATCATGGACACTTCGTCCATAGCACCTCCTCCAATCATGCCTATTCCATTGTTTCCGGGCTGTTTTACACTGATGTCGATCTTTCGGTCGTCCAACTCACCATTCCTTATTTTTTCCCTAAACCGCTCCCTTGTTTTCTCATTGAGGTCTGCATCGCTTTCAGGCATGTCATCAGATATGTCTGTGGCCATAGCTGCCGGCCTGGCAGGTGACTTCACCGGAGGGATCAGTGCATCCAGTATAATTTCCTCCACTATTTTCTCAGCCTTGGCTTTCACTTCCTCTTTCTTATTGGTTTTGATCAGGCTCACGGATTGTTCTACCAGATCACGGATCATGCTCTCCACATCGCGCCCTACATAACCTACTTCGGTAAATTTAGACGCTTCCACTTTCACAAATGGTGCGTCTGCCAACCGGGCAAGCCTTCGGGCTATTTCGGTTTTCCCTACCCCGGTGGCGCCAATCATGAGTATATTATTGGGTACGATTTCCCCCTGTATTTCGGATTTCACATTCATTCTCCTCCACCTGTTTCGGAGGGCTATGGCCACATTGCGTTTCGCATCTTTTTGGCCAATGATGTATTTATCCAGTTCGCTTACGATTTGTCTCGGTGTAAGGTATTTCTCTTGCTCAAGCATTATTCTATTGTTTTCTTCTTGAAAAATCTATTCAAATTTGAGGTGACTGTAAAAAAACTCCGCCCCCCATTGGCGTGGTAGCTCGAATTGGTATAGGCCAGCTCGAAGGCTTTGATTCTAAACATAAAACCAAAATTGAAACCGGCTCCACCTGATGTACTACTCAACCTCAATTCTTTTCTCAATAAATGGTTGTACCCAAGTCTTACGTTAAAATTTTTGCCAAGTATAATTTCAGTACCAATATTGATGTGCCGGAATATCTTGTCCACCTGACCAGGCTTTTCTTCCGTTCCAACCAGGCTTTCATCAAAGTAAGCCACATTGTCCCGGTTGAGGTTGTAGGCCGTAAAGGTGAAACGAAACGGCATGTGCTCTGGTTTGAATGTAATCCCAGCTTGTACATCAAAAGGCAATTCAGCCTCGCCTGAGTTGGTATAATCCGAAAGTAAAACTCCCAGGCTCTTCATGTTCAGGGCAAGGGTGAGTTGTTTTTCGGGGTGGCTATAAATTCCTCCCAAATCCAAAAAAATTCCATTGGCAGAATAGGTATAAATGGATGACTGTACAAATTTTAAATTTGCCCCCAATCTAAACGGCCCCACGTGATGGCTATTAGAAATGGTAAAAGCCGTTTCCCCTGCATCAAATTTTCCTATTGGATTGCCTGAGGGGTCGTAGCTATCAAACTCCCCATAGCCCATTCGCTGAACCCCAAAACCTACCACGCCAATTTTTTGAAATACACGCGTATAAGTCACAGTGCTGTACTTGATATCAGCATAAAACCCCATGTGGCTCACGGACAAATAATTGTCATTTTCAGAATCGAGCAGCGCAGGGTTTGCTAAAAACATAGCGGCATCACCTTCTGTGGTAGAGACCACCACGCCTCCCAGGGCTGCTGCCCTTGCCGTGGTAGGCAAATTCAAAAACTCAAAGACCTTTTTTCCACCTATCTGGGCATACGAAAAACCTGTAACGGTCAGCAAAAGTGCAATGAGTACAAGTTTTTTCATATCCGTAGGTCAAGCCTTGCCTTGTTCCGTATTTCAGGGGTTGTTATCCATCAATCTGCCGGTTCCACAGCCTCCTCCAGTTTCATTGGATTTTCCACTTTAGAGGGCAATAATGCAACCGAAAGCACTTCATCAACGGTTTCAACGAAATGAAATTTCATGTTGGTAATGTATTTTGGGTTGATCTCGTCGACATCCTTCGTGTTCTTCTGGCACAGGATGATTTCTTTGATCCCCGCCCTTCTGGCGGCAAGTATTTTTTCCTTGATCCCTCCTACCGGCAACACTTTGCCCCTCAGGGTAATTTCGCCTGTCATGGCCAGCTTGTCCTTTACCTTTCTTTGGGTAAAAATAGAAGCCAGTGAGGTCAACATAGTGATACCCGCAGATGGCCCATCTTTTGGGACTGCCCCTGCAGGCACATGCACATGGAGGTCGTAGTTTTCAAATACTTTGTAGTGGATGTCCAACTTGTCTGCATTGGACTTGAGGTAAGAAAGGGCCGTCATGGCAGATTCTTTCATCACATCCCCCAACTGGCCAGAGAGTGTCAGCTTGCCCTTGCCACGACTAAGGCTGGATTCTATAAATAGTATCTCACCTCCTACTTGTGTCCAGGCCAGACCAGTCACTACCCCGGGGTATTTATTGTTTTGGTACAGTTCCTTGTCAAAAACCTCCGCACCAAGCACTTTTTTTACATCAGCAGGGCCAATTTTTTTACTGTATTCCTCTTCCATGGCTATGGATTTGGCGGCATCACGCACTATGGAGCCTACTTTTCGCTCCAGATTCCTTACTCCTGATTCCCTGGTATAGTCATCTATTACCTTCACAATGGCCTTTTGTTCAAACGACAAATCTCCATTCTTCAAACCATGCTCCAACTTTTGTTTTGGGATCAGGTGTTTCTTGGCAATTTGGGTTTTTTCCTCAAGGGTATATCCATTTATTTCGATGATTTCCATCCTGTCGCGCAAAGCTGGCTGAATGGTATCCAGTGAATTTGCAGTTGCGATAAACAGCACTTTGGACAGGTCATAGTCCACCTCCAGATAGTTGTCTTTAAAGGAAGAATTCTGCTCCGGGTCCAGCACCTCCAGCAAAGCTGAAGAAGGGTCACCGCGAAAATCAGAGGCCACTTTGTCTATCTCATCAAGCACAAATACCGGATTGGAGGTCTTTGCCTTTTTCACATTCTGGATAATTTTCCCAGGCATGGCACCTATATAGGTTTTTCTATGCCCCCTGATTTCTGCTTCGTCATGTACTCCTCCCAGCGACATCCTCACGTACTTTCTGTTGAGTGCCTTGGCAATGGATTTTCCCAAAGAGGTTTTACCCACCCCGGGAGGGCCATAAAGGCACAGTATAGGACCTTTTAGGTCATTCTTCAGTTTCCTTACAGCCAGGTATTCTATAATCCTGTCTTTTACCTTTTCCAGTCCAAAATGGTCTTTGTCTAGTATCTTCTTGGCCCTTTTTAAGTCAAAGTTGTCTTCTGTAATTTCATTCCAGGGCAAGTCCAGCAGTAGTTCGGCATAATTGACCGCCACAGGATACTCAGCTGCCATGGGGTTCATCCTCAGGATTTTATCAATCTCTTTGCTGAAATGCTCACTTACTTCTTTGGGCCAGTCTTTGTCCATTCCGCGGCTTCTGAGTTCATCGATTTCCTGCTCGGGACTGCCCTGGCCAAGTTCGTCCTGAAGCACCTTGATCTGCTGGCGCAAATAATAATCGCGCTGCTGCTGGTCTATATCTGTGTTTACCTTATTCTGGATTTCATTTTTCAGTTCCAGCATCTGAATGTCTTTCAACATATACTGGAGAAGCTGCTCAGCCCTGATTTTTCCATCGTTCAGTTCAAGCAACTTTTGTTTTTCTTTGACATCCGCATTTACATTGGAAGAAAGGAAGTGGGTCAAAAAACCAAAACTTTCAATATTCTCCAGTGCTATCTGCGCTTCTTTCGGAATCTCTGGGTTCAACTTTAATATCTTCTTGGCCGAATCCTTCAATGACTGCACGATGGCAATGGTCTCCTTTTTATTCTCATCGGGATAATGCTCGCTGAGTATCTTCACCTTGGCCGTCATATAGGGGTTTTCGCGCAGTACCTTTTGGAGTTCAAACCTGCTTTTCCCCTGAATGATGATCGTAGTGTTGCCATCTGGCAGCACGATCATTTTGATGATCTTGGCAAGCGTTCCTATTTTGTAAATATCCTTTTCCCCCGGATCTTCAGCCTGCATGTTTTTTTGAGCTGCCACTCCTATTACCCTGTCCCCACGATAGGCTTTCTTGACCAACCTGATCGATTTTTGCCGGCTCACTGTAATTGGGATAACCACCCCGGAGAACAACACCGCATTTTTTAACGGCAATATTGGAATAAATTCGGGTAAGTTTTCTTCTGAAATCTCCTCTGTATCTTCTGAATGTATGAGTGGGATAAGCTCTTCGGTATCTTCTTCGATCAACTCCGACAACATCATTGAATTATAAAAATTGTAGTGCTCCATAAACGCTTTCGACCTTCACTGTCAAATTGACATAAATTCTTTCTTCTGCCTAATATATATTAATGGCACACCAAGTCGCAATAGATATGCCAAAGAATTCGTAATTAAAACAGGCACTAGTTCAAAATCAATGAATACTGTATTAATTTTGATTATCTTGTTTAGAATTTAGTCGAAAAATTTGCCCAGTACAAAACAGGTAAGTAACAACCAAGAAGACAATAAAGTGAGCCAGGACCCGGACGATATCAGAAGCATGTCTTCAAAAGTTGCGCTATTAACAACACTGTTGTTGTTCTCATTTTTGTGCTCAAACGGCCAATTCATTGGGAAAAAGAAGCAAAATGACAAGGAAGCTGTCCTGGACACTGTAGCCATCAACACGGAGTTTAATATTTACGACTTCAAAAACATCAACCGCATCCGTGAGTATTTTAATAAATCGAAACTTGAAAATATAATAAAGCTTGAAAAGGAAAAGAACTGGCCAAAGCTGTATTACGCGCTGAAGGATTACATAAAAAACTTTGCAATCAGAAACTTTTATGTGGATACCTACTGGATCTGGAGACTTGCCAAATTGACCGAATTGTATGGCACGGACGAAGAAGCGCGTTCCTTGTACAAACTCGTGCTGCGACACCACCATCAGGGCATAGATATTCATGAAATTGAGATTTATTATGACTCCCTCAACACCCAAATGACAGACCTGTATGTGCCACTTGACTACTACTATAAGCTGGTAGAGCATAGAAAGTCGATTGATACACTGCGTCCCCCTCCGGGTGTTTTACTCAACATGGGCAGGAGGATCAATTCGAGAAAAGCCGACTATGGTCCTACACTTGCCCTGGATGACGATGTGCTCATCTTCACTTCCCAAAGAAACGAAACAAAAAAGGGGTTGGATTTTATCGAAAATGAAGATTTGTTTTTTAGTACAAGAAAAAATGGCTTTTGGGAATTGAGCGAGGAGTTGAAGGCCATCAACTCAGAATACAACGAAGGATCGGCCTGTCTTAGCCGAGATAAAAAGACGCTATACTTTTCGCGGTGCGAGTCTCCTCAATCCATCGGTAATTGTGACATATTTATGGCCACCATGCTGGAGGACAGCACCTGGGGCAATATTCAAAACCTTGGGTTCAATGTAAACAGTATCAGTTGGGATTCACATCCGGCATTGTCACATACCGAAGATACCTTATATTTTGCCTCAGACCGGATTGGTGGGTTTGGTTTGTCCGACATATACTTCACCTTTAAAAACAAAAACGGAGAGTGGACAAGGGCCCAAAACCTTGGCCCGATAATCAACACCAGAAAAAATGATGTAAGCCCTTTTTACCATCCTAAGCATCATGTACTTTATTTTAGTTCGAATGGCCAACTTTATTCCTTTGGTGAATTCGATATTTACAAGGCATATCACAAAGTCGGAAAATGGAGCGAACCGGTAAACATAGGCCCCCTCGTCAATGGGCCTGGAAATGAGTTCTATTTTACAATAGACTCTGATTCCCGCGATCTCTACTATTCCAGGTCTGCGAGCCGAGACCTTACGAAACAGGATTTATATTCTTTTCCCTTACCCATGGAAGCCAATCCCAATGCACTTACAAGGGTATCCGGCTCACTTACTGATTCGTTGACGGGTAAGCCATTCACCGGTATAGTGTCTATCATAGACATGGACCAAAAGGTAGAAGTGGCACCAAAATACCTGAAACCCGACGGCAGTTTTGAATTTGACCTGGTAAACAACCGCAATTATCTGTTGGTCATCCAGGGGGACGAATTTTTCAGGATTGAAGAAATGTTTTACCTGGAAGGCCCCACTGATTTCAGAAAAGTAACTGAGCCCATTGCCAGTCGTGTGAAATTTGAGTCTATAGAATTTGACTTGGGCCAGTCTGACCTGAAGCCGGAGATGTATGGCGACCTCAACAAGATTGTCAACTTTATGTATGACAACCTGGATTTCTTCCTAAAAATATCCGGCCATACTGATTCGTTTGGAGCTGCGGCCACTAATCTTAAACTATCTAAAGAGCGTGCCAAAACCATCAGGGACTATATCGTGATTTTCGGCGGGGTAGATGAACGCAGGGTAAGCCACGAAGGCTATGGCAGCTCCCAGCCGATAGTGGAGGAAGTGACCGAAGAAGACAAAAAACTCAACCGGAGGGTTGAGTTTGAGATTTACAGGCCCGCTGTGGGTGCGGGCCAGGGAGAATAAGCCAACATCAATTTACAATCAGTTTTTGGTTCAAAATTACATTCCCGGATTCCGTAAATATTTTCAAAAACTTAACCCTTGAGCTGGAACGGATTCCTTCAGTGGAAATGACGTTCTTTCCAGGCTTTAAAGCCATCGATTTGACTGTCCGCCCAAATATATCCTGAACCACCAATTGGTTTTCCTCATCCAATTGACAAAATACAGTGAATTCATCGTCGATTACCGGGTTTGGGTAAACCAAAACCTGATTTGCTTGTCCGGCAAACTCCACCCCAATGATGTCGAAGCTTTCCGAAGTGCCATCATAGTCGGTTTGTGTGAGCCGGTAAAATGACTGCCCATACAATGGGTCTTTGTCTTCAGCCATATATGAAACCTTTGCCGAACTGTTACCTGCTCCTGACATGGTCAGCAATTCCTCGAAATGCCACCCATCTTTGGATCTGCTGATTGTAAAGAAGTCATTGTTTTCCTCTGTAGCCGTGACCCAGTTTAGCTGAACTACAGAACCGACAACCTGCGCATCAAAAGAAATGAGCTCTATAGGCAAATCAACCTGAAACTGGGGCGAGTCGCAGAGATCGGGGGAGCCGTTGGTTGTGCAGCTTCTGGTGGAAATAGTCCCTGTTCCGGTAATAGAAGAGTCTTTGTCCAGAATAATATCGCCAACTATATCTATCGCACCATCAACATCTATTGCGGCTTCTTTATCAACAGTCATATTTCCCCCAACTGACAAATTTCCTGGTACATTTAGGGTGAGTTCTTTCTTAATATCCAGGTCGCCGAGTATTTCCATTTCACCTAGAATATTGAAGGCAAATTCCTTATCTATAGTTACATTTTCTGTTACTATCAACTTCCCTCCTGCTTCTATGGTTATAGTACCTTCCTTACTAGCGTCTAAAGTAGCAATGGTATATACTTCGCCACTTTTGATGGTAATAGACACCTCCTTGTCCAGCTCTACATCATCATCCGCATCTTCTCCACCACCTATATTTCCATTTTCCCAATTGCTGGAATCGCTCCAATCGCCGCTACCGGTCACCGTCCTGATTTGACTAAGTGAAAGCGTTGTGGACAGCACAATCAAACCCCCTGACAAGAAAATCATCTTTAGGTACATTTTTATTCCCTGAAAGTGGTGTGGCGCGATGGTGCCTGGTGCCCTGAAGAGCATTATTGAGATTAAATCCAGTATAACCGGAACCAGTTTTGACAACCTTGTTGTCCTGACAATTTGCTTATTTAAACCTATCATAATCTTTTACTTTTTTAGATTTGTCGTATGTTCAAAGGTCATATTTCGCCAGGCTGATTACATCAGAAACATTTGTATATCAATAAATTAGGGTTTTTACCTAGATGGAATTTTGTGGCCAATTACTTCCTGATTCTACCAAGATTCCATGGGTGAAATTGGATAAGCTTAAATGGGAATGGCCGCCAATAAGTAACAAAAAGCCTTCCTACAAAACTCAGGGTTTTATAGGAAGGCTGAATACTTAATTGAAGTAGGAACTTTATCTGGTGAGTAGTTTTTTGCTCAAAACCTGCTGGCCTGAGTGACCGTAAATTTTGATGAAATACATGTTAGAATTCTGTCGAAGGTTGTCCACGGCAATCAGGTTTTCACCCCAACCCAAGGTGGATGTCATCACTTCACGACCATAAACATCATGTATAGTCACAACAGCCTGTTCATCCTCTAGCCTGCTATCTATGGTGAAACTATCGGATGTAACGGGATTGGGATACACCGTAAGGTCATCTGAGTGATCATAAAATTGTACCGTAACAATTTTCAGCACCCTAATGTCACCGTCCAAATTTGTCTGGCAAAGCCGGTAGTATGAAAGTCCTTCGATTGGGTTTTCATCTACAAACGAATATTCCTTTGTAGATGAACTGTTGCCCGAGCCATCGACAACAGTGAGTTTCTCAAACGTAACCCCATCGATCGAATTTTCGATGGTAAAAAAGTCAACCTCATTCTCCCCGGCAGTCTGCCAGTTCAATTTGACAACATGCTTTTCTGTCATCACATCTACAGAAAGTTTGCCCGACCATGAGTCCCGCCCGGCTTGTGCGTACAAGCCTGACACACAGATGAAGAAAAATGCTGCAATTGCCAGGCATATTCTCATCGTCACCCGTTTGGCCCTATTTCTTCGTGAAAAAATCCCATGTGAGGCCTGATTGGCTCCTTGAGCTGAATCAGGATTTGTTGAAAGCCTATTTACATGGGCGGAAACGGCTTCAAAATTTTTACTATAGCTGGTCATAATGTTTTTTTTATTAAACATATGTCCAAAGCTCTATATTTAACCGGTCCCTTGCATCGGGGAAATACACAACGCCACAAAATAGGGGAATTACCTAGAGGATTGCTGAGCTGAGCCAACAAGGGTCCGAAAAGTCCTAATCCCTTTTGACAATTCTTTCTGACATGGCAAATTGGCTACCCTGAAGGCTGACCAAATAAACGCCTGCTGATAAATTATACAAATCAGAAATAGATATGCGATTAGGGCCCCTTGCAATAGAGTGACCTGCTGAATAAAATATCCTCCCTTTCAAATCTAATACCCGTACTACTGCCTGGCCCGCCTCTGAAGAGGTGAATTTCAATTCAAATTCTGTCTGGTAGGGATTTGGGATCACTGAAAGTGATGGCTTTTCTACTGTGTGAACTACTCTTACAGTTCGGGAATAATCGAAAACCCCATCAAAGTCTATTTGTTTCAATCTGTAGAATAGGGTTTCGCTGGTATCAAGAGAAATGTCCGTATCATCAAATGTATAATCCATTCTTTCGTTGACGTCCCCATTACCTTGCACTTCTCCAATTTGTGTAAAGATGAACCCATCCAACGATTTTTCTACAACGAACTTCTCGTTATCGGTTTCGGTGGCAGTGGCCCAATCCAACTGAACGTAATCATGATATACCGCTGCTTCAAAAAACAGAAACTCCACCGGCAGGGCCTTGCTGTTTCCAGACATGGCCCACGGGGAAAAAGAACTAAGGCCTACTACAGTGACCGAGTTTGCACCGGAAGTTTGGCCGGGCGCGGGCTTCTCCCATGTGGTACCATCCCATCTTTGGGCCTTCAGGCCGGAAATAGACCCAACTTCTACAGAAGAGGCGGTAAACGTTACTGTAGCCGTTGGGTTGGCACTAAACCCGGATAGGGTTACCACCCAAAAGCGATCCACTGTGTTTTCACTATTATCTATATCTTCATTATCTGGTGGTGGCCCCCTCCTGTTCACATTGGTTACCCCCGCAGGGTATGGGGTATTGTCAGTACCGGTGGGGTATGTGGTCAAACTAACAGTACCGGAGGCACCCACCCCAGGTGAAGTAATGTTAAAAATAAAAGGAATACTTGAATTGTCCGATGCTGAAAGTGCGAAGTTATAGCTTCCCGTGTTCTCACCTACCTCCCAGGAAATATTCGTTGTAGCGCTATAAATTGACCCGAGGACTTTATTGATAGAACCTGTGCTACCATTCGTCATTTTGAGCCAATAGTCGCTCAAATTGAGCACCCCTGCGGTAAGGGTGAGGTCTTGTCCTATGGAAAGATCCTGGTTGGTAGTTACCCCTAGTAAATTGTCGATTTCCAAATTGTAAAAAGAAGCACCAGATGCACTGGTGGTACTGCCAATTTCCTGTGCCATCAATCCATCCAGAAGCACAGTGCCCCCGGTAATATTGTTAGTTCCAGCGTTGATCCAGTCTCCTCCAACACTAAGAGTACCTCCTGTCATGGTAATTATATCATTGCCGTAGGTCCCTACTTCTCCTTTATTATCGAAGATCAAGTCCCCTCCAATATTCAACTGTCCAGAATCTGAGATACTGATATTACCTATACCTTCAATCAGAGGATCAGAATCATTGCCTCCATCTGTGGTGATAATATCATTCGTGACGTTCACAATGCCATTTCCTTGAATAATTAGTTTTGGAGTATCGCCTTCCTCATCATCAAAGATGATTTCGTTACAAGTCAAACTACCTCCATCACCCACAATGATTGTGGGAGAACCACCTGTACCAGCACCAGCAGGGTCTGAGGGATCTGCTCCTATGGCCACTGTTCCGGTGATAATTACTGTAGCACCTTCAATGGTAATGGTTGATCCATCGTCCAACACAGAGAGGTTTTTGGAATTAACCGTTCCCCCGTAAAAAAAAATATCACCCCCTTCCCTAGCCGCAATCACCCCATCTCCAGAAGTAACGTTAAGGATTTTATCAGACATAGTAAGAGTAGCACCTCCCCTAATTCCCAATTGGTTAATTGAATAAGAATGGGTAGTGGAAGCACCAAATGTGGAAGAATTGATTATAGCATTGTAAGAGCTTCCATCTACACTGTATGAACCGGGGTTATTGCGCGAACCAGGAGCCCAATCCCAATTATCAGGCCCGGACTCTGACCAATTATCGCTACTGCCATTTCCATTCCAGTTATAATTTTTTCCTGCGTACAAATTACTCCCCAAAGACATTAACCCCAGAGCGAATCCTGCATTCACAATTAGATGAACCCAAAACTTCGACTGACCTTTTCTCATTTGGAACCCCTTATCCAGGTTTTTTTATGGACTAACAATATTCCAAATATAACAGCTAATGTAAACACAATCCAGTACCAGGGCTTTACACCCACGATTGTGTAATATCCAGACCATATATTGATATCCACGGACTTGACATCAAAGTCCTTATGAGAAAAAACGGTCCGTTTCCCCCTGTTGGTAATTGTCGAATTTTGGTTCAACGTTGCGAAAACGAGCGGTCTTCCAAAGGAATAAACATCGACCAGCATTCCATCTTGTTGTTGCTGGTTTAAACTCTGGGAACCTGTCCAGTCTGTGCTTAAAACCACTTGTAAATTTGCCTTTTTTTGTATGTAGCTGGCCATTACATGCGGAAAAAGACTTTCAAAACATATAGCCGGGGCTATTTTCAATTTTCCGTATTCATAAGGCCCTTCGAATTCCACAGTTCCGTAAGTATCAATGTACCTCGTAGGCCATAGACCATTCCTTTCTAAAAAATTGAAAAAGGCATGGAAAGGGATAATTTCTGTGAATGGCACGAGGCTTTGCTTTGTTCTCCAGGAGACCTGCCCGTCGGGGGTGATAAAAATTGACCCATTGTATATATCGTAATAGTCACCTTGTCCCCTTTTTTTAGCACTTGCAGTTGGAGGATCTTTTGTATAGTAAAATTCAACCAAAACTGCACCTGCAAATATGGGGGTTTCATATTTTTGGCTCAGTTCCATTAATTTTTTTATCGCCAGATGTTGTTTAAGGTTGTTCACTATCAGGGGGTACTTTTTCATATCGAAAAAATAAGATTCTGGGCATATTAGAAGATCCGCCTTTTTGAAACCACTTTGGACAATAGCATTTTCCAAGAGGTCGTACTGGCCCCTTAGGTCATTTTCTACTGCTCTGTTCTCTTTTGAAGAGGGTTGAAAAATGGCAATATCAGCTTTTGTCTTAGCTTCTTTTTGGGGTTGGATAAAATTAAAAAACAACACAATCAGGCAGAAGAAAGAAATAGGAAGGAAGTGGATTCTCCTCAATTGGTTTTCCCTATGTTGGATATAGAGATAATAAAAACTTACATTGGACAAAAGCACCAGCAATGACCCTCCTTCCTGGCCTAAGTAGGGGTTTACCCCAAGCAGGAAAGGGGTATTGGACAGTCCAAGACCCAGATGAAACCAGGTGACAGCAAAATCCCAATAGTACTGGCCTATTTCCTGGCTGACATAAAGAAAAGGAAAAGCAATCAAAGCAAACTCCAAACCATATCTTTTTTTTATCAGGGTACTTACAAGAATAGGGCAGCACCAAAAGGCCGGAACAAAAATTAAGCCTACGACCAGGGGCATAATATGGCGCCCTTCAATAAGCAACGGTAAATGCATTTCCAACAAAAAAAGTTGCAGCGAAAAGTAAAAATATAAGAATACCTTTTGCGGCCCGTCTTCATCAAAAGTGACTATGAGCAACGGCACGAAAGCTATGAGAAGAAGGAAATTGATGCTTGATGGGGGCCAAGCGAAGATCAATAGTAAGCTTGTGCAAGCGGATAGCACTATTTTTTTGGCTATCAATTTCATAATAAAAATTCCAGATTGTTTGGTTTCAATAAATGAAGCTCCCTTTACTTCACTTGGCAAACTAATGCATCCCGATAGCCAAAATAAATTTTTTCCCTGTACTTGATACTATTTGGTAGTTAACGGTAGGATTTTGACCCTGAACATACAGATAACCAAATGTTGGGGGCTGATTTGGTTACAGATCACCAGGTTGAGGTTAAAAACCGAAACCCATATAAACAACTTTTTTCTGCGAGAGGTATATAGCGAAAGGTTTCTACAAACCACCTCTCTTCATGTATCGTTGAACTATGCCCAGCTTGATGTCCTATTCGAAGATTAACCCGATTAGACATACTATTTTACTATCCTTTCCCTAAAATTGAATTCAGCCCCTGTTATATTGACGCAGTAGATACCTTCGGGAATGCGATCCAAATAATCTACATGTATAACATTATGACCCTTGTCTATGGTTGTTGTTTGTGCAAAAATATTTTTCCCATCCATATCATAAATACTAACCTTGATTTCCTCATTCTGTGTGCCCATCAGGCTTAGTGACAACTGAGATACAAAAGGGTTCGGCCTAATATTCTTTAGTTCAACTCCCAGGGCTTTAATAAAGACCATAGTTATTTCAGAGTGTTCATGCCGTCCATCGTAATCTATTTGTTTCAACCTGTAATAGACCTTACCGGAAAAGTCCCTTGATGCTGTTTCATCAGTATATTGGTAGTCAATTCTTTCTTTGGAATTCCCATGCCCGGAAACCTGGCCTATTTCGGCAAAAGCCACACCATCCCCGGAACGCTCAATACTAAATACATGGTTGTTGATTTCAACTAAGGTAGCCCATTCCAATAGAACGGCAGTATTTTCATAAGCCGCCTCAAAAAACAAAAACTCAACAGGTAAAGGGTTCTGTAGAGAAGAAGGCCATGCCGTTTCACCTGTTGATGTGTAAGTTCCAGTCTCAGTACCGCAATCCAAGACACACGGGGCTCCAGACCAGGATTTTTCAGCAGGCTCACCTGCCTGAATATATTCGAAACTTCCCCCCAAAATGCCAGTATCGTCACTAACTATCCCACCGTTCTGTATTATCACACCCCCGTTTGGCCCAGTAAAGACCATTTGCCCATAATCAGCACATAGTTCGCAAGAGGACTCCATTGATAGGGTTCCCCTGATCACCAAAATGGAATTATCCATTTCAATGTATTCGCCATAGTTTGTTAGGGTTACCCCAACGGGGATTAGTATGGTTTGATTATCGCCTGGCACACCTGTGGGCGACCAATTGTTGGCATCCGTCCAACTGCCCCCCAGGGCGGTCTTGTCGGGGGGAGCCCCGAATGAAACAAAGGAAATGAAAAAAACGCTGGCTGAAGTTAATGCGATCTTTTTCATAGGACATGCTTTAAATAAATATCGATCACCACTCTTAGTATAATTGTGACCTAACTAAAGTTAATAAAACAGAATACCTTAAACAATATATAATGCCAGAAATGAAACGGCCACTCGTTTTATAAGATACTTTCTTTATTCATATAGCACGTTTAACTCAAAAAATTCACACATGAAATTGAAAACCAGTATTTTAGGTGTAAAATATAACTTCACACTTAGATAACGAACAAAATTTTCAACTTATCAAAGTTCAGATATATTAATGAAACATGGCGTTATAAAATCTAGTATTTTTTAATAATTGTTTCTTTGGACTTTCGGTGAATATCCGGGACGAACACCTCGTCTTTAGGAATACCCACAGGCAGGAGTAAATAGGGACGTTCATTCTCGGGCCGATCGAGAATTTTTTGAAGGAAATTCATAGGACTCGGGGTGTGGGTAAGGGTAACGAGCCCGGCATTGTGGATAGCACTAATGAGCATTCCGCAGGCAATACCAACTGATTCATTCACATAATAGTTGTTGTGTTTTTTGCCTTCCGCATCGATTTCGTAGGCACGCTTAAATACGACTATGAGGTATGGTGCCTCTTCCAGAAAAGGCTTGTCCCAGTTGGTGCCTATGGGTTCCAGATCCTTTTTCCAGCGTTCGCTCATTCGGCCATTATAGCTTTCATACTCCTCCTTTTCAGCGGCCTGTCGAATTTTCTTCTTAATATCGGCATCACCAACCACACAGAATGTCCATGGTTGTTTATGGGCTCCTGAGGGAGCCGTAGATGCCGCCATCACAATGCTCTCGATCACTTCCATCGGTACAGGTCGATCGGAAATGTCACGAACGGTCCTACGAGCATCCAGCCACTCGTAATATTCCCTGCTCCTTTCTACCATTTGCTGATGGGTAAAAACAGATGGCTGGTATTGGACATGCCTGTACCCGTTGATCAGTTTAGATTTCATAATTTTAATTGAATATTAAATATTAACTGCCTGACGAAACAGTATGAATTATAAGACAGTAATCTACAAAACTTAAAGACCTGGGGGTATCTAAATGTTATATTCGGTCGAATACTTGTTTTTAGACAAAACAAAAGAGCTCTTGACATGGGCGATGTTGGATATCACAGAGAGTTTGGTCAAAATAAACGCCTCATATTCTTCCATATCCCTTAAGGCTATTTTCAACAAGAAATCGAAATCCCCCGCAATGTGGTAACATTCCTGAACCTCCTTATAGGATTTCATTTCTTGAACAAACTTTTCCAAATAGGTTCTTGTATGGTTTTTCAGGGAAATAGAAACGAACACAGACAATCTCTTTTCTATTTTTTTTGGGTTCAACAGGGCAACATACTTATCTACTACCCCCTCCCTTTCAAGCTTTTTCAGTCTTTCAAAAACTGGTGTGGTAGATAACCCTAAGCGTTCAGCCATTGCCTTCACGGTTATTCTACCCTCTTTCTGTATAATCCGCAATATTTGGATATCGGTTTTGTCAAAATTGATCGCCATAAATAAAACGTTAAATAGAAACCATCCTGAATTTTTCTTTTTTACCAGAAATTTTTGGTCAAAACAACAGAATCGGTTAGCCTTTAAGAATAAAACCACACACAAAGCACATCTTAAAGAATCATTTTCTTATTCATACAAATATAACGGATTTTTTGCCACCGATAGTGCGCCAAGAAAGTAGATTCGTACAAATACATTGTTTAACTTTTAAATCAAGTGGATGAAAACACTCCTGAGAAGCTTCGAGTCGCAACGACCGGAAATAATATTTGAATGGCACGATACTGAAACTGAGGCTGAAGGCTGGGTGGTGATCAATTCGCTCCGAGGAGGAGCTGCAGGAGGTGGGACAAGGATGCGCAAAGGCCTCAACCAAAAAGAAGTGGAATCATTGGCCAAAACAATGGAAATCAAATTCACGGTCTCAGGGCCAAATATTGGTGGTGCCAAATCAGGGATAAATTTTGACCCCAGCGACCCAAGGAAACTGGAGGTGCTGAAAAGATGGTATGCCGCGGTAATGCCCTTGCTAAAATACTACTACGGAACCGGGGGCGACCTGAACATAGATGAAGTGGGTGAAGTGATTCCCATCACTGAAAGCAATGGCATCTGGCACCCACAAGAAGGTGTGTTCAACGGACACTTTAAACCAACGGAAGCTCAAAAAGTGAACAGGATCGGTCAGCTGAGGCAGGGAGTAGCCAAAGTCGTCCAAGACAGCAGATACATCCCCTCTGTGCTCAAAAGCTATACCATCGCCGATATGATAACCGGATATGGAGTAGCGGAATCAATCAGACACTACTATACACTTTGGAGTGGTGACATCACAGAAAAAAGGGCCATCATTCAGGGCTGGGGCAATGTAGGGGCAGCAGCGGGCTACTATTTATCCCGAATGGGCGTAAAAATAGTTGGTATTATAGACATAGAAAGTGGGGCTATAGCTGCGAAGGGTTTCACTCCAAAACAAATAGAAAACTTTTTCCTGAACAAGAAGGGCAATCAACTCACAGGCCCTCAAAACATTGCCTTCGAAGAAGCCAACGAGCAAATATGGGACATGCCAGCTGAGATATTTATTCCGGCTGCAGCCTCCAGACTGGTCACCCTTCCCCAGATAAAAAGATTGATGGCCAACGGACTGGAAGTGATATCCTGTGGGGCCAATGTGTCATTTGCCGATAATGAAACCTTCTATGGCCCACTCTCCGAATATGCTGACAACAATGTGTCCCTCATTCCTGACTTCATTGCCAATTGCGGTATGGCCAGGGTCTTCGCCTATCTGATGCAGGGGGAAGTTGACATGTCGGATCAAGCTATATTTCAGGACACTTCGGAGACTATTAAATCTGCACTGGTAAAAACCAGGAATTTGGGAGAGGGAAAAACCGGCATCACCAAAAGGGCCTACATGAATTCCCTGCAACAACTCGGCCTGAAGCCAATGGCTATAGAGACCTCACCTGTAAGAATGAAAGGTATAATCAAAAAAGCTTCTGCTTAAATGAACCTCCACAATCATATAAAACTACAAGTACTAAAACCTGGTCAACCGCCTTGCTTTTATCGTATAAGGCAGAGGATGGCATGACTAGCATGAATAAAGGGTGTCAACTTCAAAAAACAAACAACCATGGAAAATTCTTCAAAAACCGATAACTTCCATACCATTGAAGATACTGCTGATTTCTTGCCTCTCAATGGCACAGACTATCTGGAACTGTACGTAGGCAACTCCCGGCAGGCAGCACATTTTTACAAAACAGCTTTTGGCTTTCAGGATTTGGCCTACTCAGGACTGGAAACGGGCAACAAGGACCATGAATCGTATGTTTTGGTACAAGACAAAATAAGGCTTGTACTCACATCGCCACTAAAGCCGGGCACTACAGTCGGCGAACACATCGACCTGCATGGTGACGGGCTAAAAACAATAGCCTTATGGGTGGATGATGCGACATACTCATTCAACGAAACCATCAAGCGAGGTGCGTATCCATATATGGAACCCAAAACAATGCTGGACCAGCACGGGCAGGTGGTCATGTCCGGAATCCATACTTATGGTGAAACCGTGCATTTATTCGTAGAAAGAAAAAACTATCACGGACCTTTTTTGCCAGGGTTTAAATCCTGGAAAAGCGACTATCACCCTCCTGCAACAGGCTTGAAATATGTGGACCACATGGTTGGCAATGTACAATTGGGGGAGATGAACAAATGGGTGGACTTTTATGCGCAGGTCATGGGGTTTACCCAGCTGGTGTCATTCGATGACAAAGACATCTCCACTGCCTATACCGCACTCATGAGCAAGGTAATGAGCAATGGGAATGGCAGGATCAAATTTCCTATAAACGAACCAGCCAAGGGCAAAAGAAAATCCCAGATTGAGGAATACCTTGATTTTTACAATGGGGCTGGCGTACAACATATCGCGGTAGCCACCGACAATATAATAGATACCGTAACTGCCATGAAACAGCGCGGAGTGGAGTTTCTCAGGGTTCCGACCACATACTATGACAGTGTACTGGACAGGGTAGGGAAAATTGATGAGGATATTGAACCCCTAAAAGAGCTGGGTATATTGGTGGACCGGGATGACGAGGGGTATTTGCTTCAGATATTTACCAAGCCGGTGGAGCCCCGGCCTACCTTGTTTTTTGAAATTATCCAGCGCAAAGGGGCCAAATCCTTTGGCAAAGGTAATTTCAAAGCCCTGTTTGAAGCCATCGAAAGGGAGCAGGAACTTAGGGGCACATTGTAAAAAAAAAGAGGCTATCTCAAAAGTGTTGCGTTATTGCGAATGGAGCGCTAGCGGAATGCGGCAATCCATTGAAGGAGTAGCAGGATAAACGAACAGATCGCTCGGTAATGCCGCTACCTCATAACGCTTTTTTGGCTTTTGAGTCAGCCTCTTTTATGTTCACTTTTCGGTCGGAATTTTGATCAGCTTATTCCTAGTTTTCTATTCAATTTAGAAAAGAACAAGTACAGTATGGGCACTATTACCAGTGTGAGGAAAGTCGCAAATGTCAGTCCGTAAATGATAGTCCATGACATAGGCCCCCAGAAAGCTACATTATCACCGCCGAGGT
The DNA here is from genome assembly GCA_040222275.1 of Cyclobacteriaceae bacterium. GTDB lineage: Bacteria > Bacteroidota > Bacteroidia > Cytophagales > Cyclobacteriaceae > CAXBNB01. The sequence goes on along the minus strand of JAVKDJ010000086.1, from coordinate 38,555 downwards.
AAAAGTTCGCATCATAATTCTGAAAGAACTGCAAGAAGTCGATGTTGATGCCCACAGCCAGCGGTATCAATCCCAGGATCGTAGTGATGGCCGTTAGCAGTACAGGCCTTAGCCTGGTAGCCCCAGCCTGGATAATAGCCTGAATGATTTCTTCGAACGGAAGCTTTCCTTCGATCCCCAACTCTGCCATCCGTCTCTTGCGGCTCAGTTCTATAAAGTCTATCAATACTATGGCATTGTTCACCACTATACCAGCCAATGATATGATCCCTATCATGGTCATAATCACCGAAAACTCCATCCTGAAAATAATCAACCCAAGGAAAACCCCTATGGTGCTGAGCAATACGGAGATCATGATAATGAAAGGTGAAGTGACCTTGTTGAACTGGGAAACAATGATCAAAAAGATCAGGAAAACAGCAATCATCAATGCCTTGCTGAGGAATGCCATTTCTTCAGCCTGCTTCTCCTGCTCACCACCAAACTTAAATTCATAACCAGGGGGCATTTTAAAGTCCGCCAACAGTTCTTTGATCTGGTCATTCACTTCAGTAGCATTATATCCGCTCTCCACATTGGAGGTCAGGCTTATTACCCTGTTCAGGTCTTTTCGCTTGATCGATCCGTAAGTGGAACTGATCTCGGCTTCTGCCACGGATGAAATCGGTACACTGTGCATTTCACCACTGGTTTGGTTTCGGAATACCACACTTTTGTTCATCAAAGCATCAATATCATGACGGTACCTTTCCTTCAACCTGAGCTGAATTTCATAGTCGTCTTCTCCTTCTTTGTATTTCGAAATTTCTTTGCCAAATAAGGCCGTCCGAACCTCCATGGCTATGGAACTGGTAGAAAGTCCAAACCTTCTGGCCTTTTCCCTATCGATATCCACTATAAGCTCGGGCTTGCCTGTTTCCATATCCGATTTGAGCCTTTCTATTCCTTTTATCCCCGATTCATTGATGACTTTCTTCATGCTTTCGGTGATGTTGTTGAGTACATCAAATTCTTCACCGGATATCTCAATGCTTATCGGCTTTCCAACTGGGGGGCCGTTTACGTCCTTGTCCACTACCACGGATACTCCCGGATAGCCTCTTAGCGAAGCGCGGATGGTATCCAAAATCACCTTGGTATTTACCCCATCCCGGTGTTTGAACTCCACAAAATTCACCATGACACGGGCTTTGTTTGGCGTGTCTTTTTGGCCAAATGCTGTCTGGTCCAGTGGGTCTGCCGTACCTTCGCCAACATTGCCAATCACAGACTCCACCACATTCTCATAAGGTTTTACCAGCCTAAGCACAATATCTTCAATCTCATTGGAAAAAGCGTTGGTAGTTTCAATATCGGTACCCACAGGATACTCAACAAATACATTTACGTATTTCGGAGGGGTTTCCGGGAAAAAGTTAACCTTAGGTGGAAACACCGCCATCAACATCAGGGAAAAAATCAACAAACCGATAGTACCGGTAAAGAACCATATTGGGTTTCTACCTTTAAACGCATAGGTCAAAAGGGCCATATACAAGTTTTCCAACCACGGAAGAAACCTATTCTGAAAAGCCCTGGAAACAGGTACCAGTGCATATACATTGATAAGGATGAGCAGGCCAAGCACAATGGACATATTCCCTAGTACCGTTGCTTTCATTGCCAGCATCAATACCCCAAAAACCAGGGCGATCCCTGCAAACATCCATATTTTTTTATGTTTGGTAGCCTCGCCCGAATCCAGTTTCATAAAAGCGGTAATCAGTACAGGATTGATCACAAGTGCCACAAACAGCGAAGAACCGAGGGTCACCATCAATGTAATCGGTAGGAATTTCATAAACTCACCCATAATACCTGGCCAAAAAGCCAGGGGTAAAAATGCCGCCAGCGTGGTAGAGGTGGAAGCAATGATAGGCAGTGCCACTTCCCCCACACCATTTTTAGTAGCTTCGAATGCCGAATAGCCTTCCTCACGCAATCGGTAAACATTTTCCACCACCACTATACCATTGTCCACCAACATACCCAGTGCCATGATCAACGAAAAGAGCACCATCATATTAATGGTGATGCCAAAAGCGCCCAATATCATAAAAGACATGAACATGGACAATGGGATGGCAATTCCCACAAATAGGGCATTGCGCGTTCCAAGGAAAAAGAGCAACACCATCACTACTAATATTACTCCTGAAATAATGTTGTTTTCCAGGCTTTCCACCATGTCCCTTGTTTGTTGGGACTGATCACCGGTGATGTTGATGTTGATGTCCTCGGGAAGCTGCCCGTTGGCCTTGGCCTCATCGAGTATCGCGTTGATTTTATCGGTAGCGATCAGCAGGTTTTCCCCGCTTCTTTTGATTACATCTACCATGACAACAGGTTTTTTCGCCAATCTGGCATAGCTCTGCCGCTCCTTATAATCAAATTCAACATCTGCAATATCTTTGAGGTAAACTATGTTGCCCTTTTCCTGCTTGATCACTACATCCAGCAGTTCTTCAGGGGATTCAAACTCACCAACTATCCTTAAAGACCTGCGTATTGTTCCTTCCCGGACATTGCCTCCTGATAAGGTAACATTCTCGTCCCTTACGGCCTGCTCGATATCCCCGAAGTTCACCTGCCGTGCTTCCATCTGGTAAGGATCGACGTTGATTCTCACTTCTTTTTCATCGACTCCACGGATTTCAACCCGCGAAACCTCCCGGAGCTTTTCAATCTCGTCTTCCAGGTATTCCGCCCTTTCGTTCAACTCCTCGATACTGTAATCACCGGACAGGTTGATGTTCATGACAGGCATTTCCGAAAAATTCATCTCGAAAACATCAGGGTCATTTTCAAGATCCGTGGGCAATTCTGCTTTGTCCACGGCATCCTTCACCTTGGTCAGTGCATCTTCTATTTCGGTATCGGGCGTAAACTCCACAATAATGGTGGAATAATCCTGGACAGATGTAGATTTGATGTTATCAACATCCGCAATGGTATTCAGTTCTTTTTCGATCGGCCTGGTGATAAGGTTTTCCATATCCACCGGGGAGTTGCCCGGGTGGGCAGTACCTATATACACTATAGGCTGGGATATTTCCGGAAAACTTTCCTTTGGCAAATTGATATAGGCCGAAACCCCCATCAATATCACCAATACCGTCAATACAAATACTGTTGTTTTATTTTTTATGGAGAGTGTGGTCAGACCAAACTCCTTTTCCACTTTCTTAGGCGATACTTCTTCCATTTTGTTAGCTAATGATAGATTGGAAAGAATTCAATTATTTTTTAGACAAGGCACTTTGGCCAGCAACCCCTTGTTCTGAGGTAATGGTGACAAAAACCCCTTCTGCCAGGTCCCTAAAGCCTTTGTAGGCTATTGTTTGTCCTGCTTTTACCCCGCTCAAAATTTCAGTTTGGCTGCCATAGCTCATTCCTGTTTTAACATGTAGTTTTTTTGCTACCAGATTGGCCCCTTCTTTTTCAATATTATATACATAGCTTCCTTTGCTGTCCTTTTGAATGATCATGGTAGGTACGCTGATGGCTTCTTCGTTTTTATAATCCCGCAACTTGAGGACCACCACCTGGTTTGGTGTAACTGACCCAAAACCAAACGGCACTTCTATTTCTACTTCAAAAGTCCTGTTCTGACTGTTGATCACCTGACCGACCGAGGTGATTTTAGACACCATTTTTTTGTCCTGCACCGGAAAATAAACTTCCACTTCGTCTCCTTTGGAAAAAACCCCGATGAACCTTTCTGAAATATCGGACCGAATATAGACGTCTTTGGGATTGACCAATCTCAGGAGTGGCATACCCGGCTGGGTGATTTCACCTTCCTTGGCAATGACCCTGTCCAGGCTACCACTAAAAGGTGCCTTTATAATGGCCTGGTCCAACTGGGAATTGGCTGTTGCCAGCTTGCGTTCCAGCGATTCATAGTTATTTTTGGACTGTAGGTACTGAATCTCCGTACCAATGTTTTTCTTCCAAAGGTTAGACTGCCTTTCATATACCGTTTTAGCCAATTCAAGGGCCGTTTTCAGTTCAGCTATGTTGTTTCGAACGATACTGGCATCCAGGGTCAGCAATGTCTGGCCTTTAGTTACCTGCTGGCCTTCTTTCACCAGAATCCTCTCCACCTTGCCCGGAACCTCACTACCAATCGTAACGTTCTTTCTGGATTCTATCGAGCCCCTTACTTCTACTTTATGCTCGAAATAATCCTTTTTGGCATCTATGGCCGTAATCAGGGTTTTCTTTATTTCCTTTTTGCCAAAAGTGGGATCAAGCTCTTCAATTTCGGCCTCCAGAGTGGATATCTTTTGGTTCAATTCTTTGAGCTCTGTCCGAAAAGCTGTTAGCTCTTCCTTTTTCTTTTCTACATCCGGTTTGCTACTACATCCCGCTGCTATCAGGGCGGTCAATACGGTCAGCGATAATATATTTCTCATGGTTTTGGTTTGTTTTAAATCTGGGATTTTCATGACTAGGATCTATTGTTTATGCAACTCCCCAAGCGCCTTCTGAAGTTCTACCCTTGATACAAGGGCGTCATACAGCGCATTGTAATAGTTGGTTTGTGCTTGTTTGAGGGAGGCGTCAGCATCAAGTACTTCAGAGTTGGACCCGACACCTTCTTTATACTTAATTTCTGCGGTATTGTAAATGTTATCGGCCAGGGCCATGTTCTCTTTTTGAGCGTTCATTCTGTCGATATTCTTGTTGTAGTTATTGATGCCCTGTTCTATTTCCAATTCAATAGTGGCCATGGCGGTACTGATATCGTTCTCGATTTGACGGGCTTTGTATCTTCGTTGCTGAGCTACCGAACTTTTTCGCATACCATCGAAGATCTGCCAATTCATTCCAATACCGATCACCCCCAATCTGTGCCAGGGGTTGTCGTTTAAATTAAACAACCCACCAAAGTTCTGGGTTCCTGTATTGGCCCCATAGGTAGCGTACAAGTTTACTTTCGGCATAAACTGAGACCTTGTGTTCAGCAGGTCAAGTTCGTTCAAGGCTTTTTGCGTTTGCAAGCTGGAAAATTCAACACGGTTGTCATAGTTGAACTCGTTCACAGTCTCCACATGCTTATCAAGGGTGATGGCATCTATTTGGTCGGTGAGATCAACCTCCGCATTTAGAGGAAGGCCTGCCTGGTATTTGAAAAGTGACTCGCTCAAATGCAACATCTTGTCCAGATGGTCTTTTTCCACTTTTGCATTGTTGTATTCCACCTGTATCCTATCTACTTCTATCTTTTCGGCAAAGCCGTTTTGCTGCATGATTTTGGTATCTGCAAGTAGCGAATCCAGACGGCTGAAATTTTTATTCACCAACTCCGCCACTTCGCGGTTTACCAATACAGTATAATAAGCCTTGGACACTGCTTCGATGACATCAATCTGCGTTTTGATATGTGCTTTTTTAGAAAGCTCGGTGAATGTTTTAGCGGCCTTGAGGCCAACGAAATACGATCCATTGAATATCATTTGTTCCACCCTCAAAGAAGCCAGTCCACTGTAGTTTACGCCAAAAGCAAGTGCTGCCACTTCATTTTCATCTCCGTTGGGATCAAAGGCATTGGCCGGCACAAAGGCTGTTTGGATATTGTGGTTGTTCACAACATCCAGCATGGCAGATACCTGCGGCAGGCCATCAGCCATGATTTCATTTACTTGTTTCTGTGAAATTTTATTTTCCAGGTCGGCGTTTAGTACTTCTGTATTGTTTTTCAACGCATAATCGATCGCCTGCTCAAGGCTAAACCGTTGCACGCCCCCAGGCTCCTGTGCGCGGGAGTGCATCGTTGTAAAAAATAAGAGTAGCAATAACCCTACAACCGGTTTGTTACTTTTAGTCATTTTCTTTTGGTTTAGTTAGGTCGTCATAAATTTCTTGTCCTTTCACTGTCAACAGACCATGGACAAAATGGTCAAAAAGTGTCATTTGTACTTCTGTAAAATCGAATTTATCCCTTGGGAAAATGCGGTCATCAAAGGATATCTGCACTTGTTCTATCCTAAAAGTGGCCAGAATCTCGGCATCAATTTGTGGCCGGAAGAATCCCTCTTCCTTCCCTCTTTCAATGGACTTTAATACATTGTTTTTGATAAAATTGTTTTTGAAATCGATCCATAAATCCCAGGATCTCGGATGGTATTTTTGAATATCAAACAGTAGCGAAGGGTTTATCTTGTTCAGGTTGTTGCGTAGGCAATGCGACAACCTGATCAGCTCATCTATGGCGTCCTCAGAAGCCTCGTACACCGCATCGAATTCTATTTTTTCGGTTTCAATCTTCCGCTGTATCACCTGATACACTATATCATCCTTGTCTTTGAAATACTGGTAAATTGTCTTTTTTGAAATACCCAATTCCCTGGCTATTTCATCCATCGAGATACTCCTGATCCCGTATTTATGAAACAACTCTCCTGCTTTGAATAAAATGTTTTCCGCTACCTCCAATGGTCAATCTCTTTTTTTAGAATAAACTACGGAAACTTTGAATCCATTTAAAGTTTCCGGTGCAATTGTACGACACAGTTTTCAAAAGGTTATAAAAAGATTGGAATTTTATGCTCCTTAATGTCAATTCTGAAATATGCGGCCTATATCTGTTCCCTTTTCGACTTAAATCTTACTTTTGCGGAATAAATCGAACTCCAGTCTAATGATCTCCATTTTTAAGAAAAAAGACGACACCTATTACGCTGTACAATCTAAAAATCCACTTAGTGAAATTGACATCAGCAAGTTAAATTGGCTTTTTGGTGATGCACAAAAGTTAAATGCCCCTGAAATCAAGGGCAACTTCGTGGGTCCGAGAAAAGAGATGGTGACGCCTTGGAGTACCAATGCAGTTGAAATAACCCAAAACATGGGAATAGCTGGAATTGTTCGAATAGAGGAATTCGTATCGGATGCCGATTTCGATCCCATGCTTATGAGCAAGTATAGTGCGATTGACCAGGAGATTTTTAGCATAAGTAAGTCACCTGAAGATATTCTGGAGATAAACAATATTGCCGAATACAATGCCCAGGAAGGCCTTGCACTCAGCCAGGAAGAAATAGAATACCTGGAAAATGTCAGCAAAGAACTCGGCCGAAAGTTGACCGATAGCGAGGTGTTTGGCTTTTCTCAGGTAAATTCCGAGCATTGCCGCCACAAGATTTTTAATGGAACCTTTATCATCGACGATGAGGAAAAACCCGATTCCCTTTTCAAACTGATCAAAAAAACTTCTAATACACACTGGGGAAGGATTGAATCAGCCTACAAAGACAATGTAGCCTTTGTCAAAGGGCCCGAGATAGAGCAATTCGCTCCCAAAACCCAGGACAAGCCCGACTATTTCGAAACCAAACCCATTCATTCTGTCCTGTCCCTGAAGGCTGAGACACACAATTTCCCCACAACGGTAGAACCTTTCAATGGTGCCGCCACCGGGTCTGGCGGTGAAATCCGGGACAGAATGGCTGGCGGTCAAGGGAGCATACCCCTGGCTGGTACAGCGGTATATATGACATCCTATCCGAGATTGGAAAAGGGCAGGAAATGGGAAGAAAATATTAAGGAACGAAAGTGGCTATATCAAACTCCACTGGAAATCCTGATCAAAGCATCCAATGGCGCCAGCGATTTTGGCAATAAATTTGGCCAACCCCTGATATGTGGAAGCCTACTCACTTTTGAACATGAGGAAAACGGCAGGACGCAAGGCTTTGACAAAGTGATTATGCAGGCTGGCGGTGTGGGCTATGGCAAATTGGAGGATGCCCAAAAGAAGGAAGTAACACCCGGTGACAAAATAGTGGTGCTGGGTGGAGACAACTACCGCATTGGCATGGGAGGTGGTGCCGTTTCTTCTGTAGCTACTGGAGAATTTGCCAATTCCATCGAACTCAATGCAGTACAAAGGTCTAACCCTGAAATGCAAAAAAGGGTAGCGAATGCCATAAGGGCACTCGCCGAAAGCCCCGAAAACCCCATCGTATCTGTGCATGACCATGGAGCCGGTGGGCACCTCAACTGCCTGTCGGAATTGGTAGAAGATTCGGGCGGACATATAGATATAGATAAACTGCCGGTGGGCGACCCTACCCTTTCCGACAAGGAAATAATCGGCAATGAATCGCAAGAACGAATGGGCCTGGCGATCCATGAAAAAGACATTCCATTGTTAGAAAAAATTGCCCAGCGTGAAAGGTCACCCATTTACACTGTGGGAGAAGCCACAGGCGATCACAATTTTGTCTTGAAAAGAAATGGTGGCACCAAGCCTGCCATCAATTGGGGGCTGTCCCACATGTTTGGGTCTGCGCCTAAAACTGTATTGAAAGACAAAAGCCTGCCCACCACATACCAGGAACCTGTTTATAAACCAGCCGACCTAGAGCAACACCTGCAAGCGGTGCTGCAATTGGAAGCTGTGGCCTGCAAGGATTGGCTCACCAACAAGGTGGACAGGTCCGTGACAGGCAGGGTGGCCAAACAACAAACCTGTGGGGAAATCCAATTGCCCCTGAATAATGTAGCGGTGATGGCACTGGACTTTGTAGGCAATAAAGGTATTGCCACATCGCTTGGTCATGCCCCGGTGGCAGCATTGGCTGATCCGGTAAAAGGATCCAAACTGGCCATCGCAAAAAGCTTAACGAATTTGATTTGGGCACCCTTGACTTACGGCCTGGATGGGGTATCACTCAGCGCCAATTGGATGTGGCCCACCAAAACTGATGGGGAAAATGCGCGCCTCTACAAAGCTGTAGAAGCGATAAGCAGTTTCGCGATCGAACTGGGCATCAATGTACCTACTGGTAAAGACTCGCTATCCATGTCGCAGAAATACCCTGACGGCCAAACTGTAGATTCTCCCGGCACGGTGATCATCTCCACCATCGGTGAAGTTTCTGATATTACCCAGACCATAAGCCCCAACATAAAACCACTGGAGGGCTCGAAAATTATTTATGTCCCTCTTGCTACAGAATTCGAACTGGGGGGTAGTAGTTTCGCACAAACCACCAATGCCATAGGCAGCACACCGCCTTCCCTAAGGGAAAGTGGCTACATCAAAACTGTTTTTGCTACCATCCAACAATTGATTAAGGATCAGCTAGTACTCGCCGGTCATGACGTGTCTTCGGGTGGTTTGATTACTTCATTACTGGAAATGAATTTCCCCAACACGAAAATGGGGATGAACCTTGATTTTGATGCGTTCAAAAACCCTGATTTGATCAAAATTCTTTTTAGCGAAAATCCTGCCCTTATTCTACAAATCGATGAATCGGATGTTCTTGAAACACTGAAGTCCAATCAAATCGATTTTATAGACCTTGGAATTGTGGCTGACGAGCGCCAGGTTCAAATCCAATATCAGGAAAGCTTCTTCACTCTGGATATAGACCAATACAGGGACGTGTGGTTCAAAACTTCCCATCTACTCGACAGGGCACAAACAGACAACAATTTGGCAGATGAGAGGGCTCTCAATTATAAGAATCAGCCGCTCACTTTTAATTTCCCAAAAAACTGGAGTGGTAAGTTCAACGGCCTTGGATTGGACAATAAGAGAAAGAACAAGTCGGGCATAAAGGCGGCTATCATCCGTGAAAAGGGTGTAAACGGTGACCGTGAAATGGCGTATTCCCTCCACCTGGCTGGTTTCGACGTGAAGGATGTACACATGACAGACCTTATCTCAGGGCGCGAGGATTTATCTGACGTTAATATGATCGTTTTCGTAGGTGGATTTTCCAACTCCGATGTTTTGGGCTCTGCCAAAGGTTGGGCTGGAGCATTTTTGTACAACGACAAAGCCAAAACAGCCCTCGACAATTTCTACCAAAGGGAGGACACCCTCAGCCTTGGGGTCTGCAACGGCTGCCAGTTGATGATGGAATTGGGATTGGTTTTCCCGGCAATGGAAAACCACCCAAAAATGCAACACAACCACTCGCATAAGTTTGAATCGGCGTTTGTGGATGTCACCATTCCGGAAAACGACTCTGTGATGTTTGCATCATTGTCAGGTAGCCGAATGGGTGTTTGGCTGGCTCACGGAGAAGGTCGTTTCGATCTGCCAGGGGATTCAATGGATTATAATATTGGGTGTAAATTCTCCTACAGCAGCTACCCTGGAAACCCTAACGGATCGGACCATGATGCTGCCGCGGTGTATTCGCCAGACGGCAGACATTTTGCCATCATGCCACACTTGGAAAGGGCCATATTCCCATGGAACTGGGCGCATTACCCGGACAAGAAAGATGAAGTGTCCCCCTGGATAGTTCCTTTTATTGAGGCCAGGAAATGGGTGGAGAAGAAAGTATCCAACTAAATTTATCGATGGTCAATTCCTGATAATCGCAGATTGAGGATGCCAAAAAGCTTACTACCAATAGTCCTAAATTAAGACTATTCTTAAGGTGCCGCTCAACCTGTCCAATGTCAATGAATTGATGTCAATTGACCTGGCTTTCATAAAGCCAGGCTCCAAATTGCTAATTTTCTCGGTCATCAGGTCATATAGGTATTATTTTTGTTTGCGAAGCGCCATAATATTATAGTGCGATACTTAAAGGCAAAAACGAAAAAGACATTGTCAATGAAAATAAAACTGCTCCTAACCCTACTGTCAATTTCTCTACTGGTGCATGCCCAGGACAAAACCACTGGCAGGATTGTGGACGGTCAAACAGGAGATCCCATAGAGTTTGTTACCATATACAACAAGTCAGGTGAAAACCATGCCCACACAGATGTAAATGGGAGCTTCAACCTAAAAGATGTCAATGCCGGAGACTCCATTCTAGTATCGGTGGTTGGGTACAAACGCATGCAGTTTGTGGTAAATGACCGAACCAATTGGAATATCAAAATGCAGGCGGCCCCTATCGAATTGGGCCAGGTCGTCATTATGCCGGATGTCAATGCCATATCCCGGATCAGTGATGTTCAGCTTAAGTTAAACCCTGTGAACTCCTCTCAGGAAATATTGCGGAAAGTACCCGGCTTGTATATTTCCCAACATGCAGGCGGGGGCAAAGCCGAGCAAATATTTCTGCGTGGGTTTGATATTGACCATGGTACGGACATTCAAATTTCAGCAGATGGTATTCCTGTAAATATGGTATCCCATGCTCATGGACAAGGCTATGCCGATTTGCATTTCTTGATTCCCGAAACTATAAAGGGAATTGATTTTGGCAAAGGGCCTTACTATTCTCAAAAGGGGAATTTCACCACTGCCGGATATGTGGATTTCAAAACCCGTGACAGGGTTGACGGCAATTCCGTGAAACTGGAAGGCGGAAGCTTCAACACTCTGCGTATGGTCAGTATGATCGATTTATTCAGTGGAGCTGGAAACTCAGACGGCTATCTGGCTACAGAATACCTGACAACAGACGGTCCTTTTGATTCGTCCCAAAACTTTAACAGATTAAATGTTTTTGGGAAATACACCACCCAGATCAACAACAATTTTCTTAAAGTTCAGGTTTCCAACTTCCAAAGCAAATGGGATGCCTCTGGACAAATTCCGCTCAGGGCGGTGGAGCAGGTTGGAAGGTTTGGGGCCATAGACGATACGGAAGGAGGCCAAACATCCAGGCAAAACTTACTAGTGGACTATACAGCCACATTGGGTGAAAATGAATTTGTGAAAACCAAGGCTTACCTATCCAATTATGATTTCGAGCTCTATTCTAATTTCACCTTTTTTTTAGAGGACCCTGTTAATGGAGATCAGATAAAACAGAAGGAAAGCAGAAAAATATACGGGTGGCAGTCAAGCTACAATTATAATACCCCATTGTTCTCGGGAGATTTGATTGTAGAAAGTGGAGCAGGGTTTAGGTATGACGATATTGACGGCAATGAACTATCGCATACCCGAAACAGGCGCGAAACTTTAAATCCCATTGCCCTGGCTGATATTGATGAATTCAATGGTTTTTTATTTTCTGACTTTACCTGGGAGGGCAACAGGTGGTTGGTCAACCTGGGTGCAAGGATAGACCACTTTAGGTTTGAAGAAGTGGATGCACTTCAATCCACATACTCGCGAAACTCTGAAAAACAGGCATTTGTATCACCTAAACTAAACGTGGTTTACAAAGCCAACAAACAGTTTCAGTTTTACGCCAAAAGCGGAAGAAGCTTTCATAGCAACGATGCGCGGGTAGTACTGGATGCTACTGCTACCAACACTTTACCAGCCGCATTGGGGTTTGATCTTGGCACAATTTACAGACCTTTCGATCGCCTGTTTATTGATATAGCATACTGGCAATTGTCGCTGGAACAAGAATTTGTGTATGTGGGAGATGGTGGCATTGTAGAACCCAGCGGAAGGACCAGGAGATCCGGAATTGATTTTGGCATGACCTATCAGGTCACCGATAATTTATTCGCCTACAGCAATGTCAACTACGCCAACCCTAAATCCCTGGATGAAGCTGAAGGTGCCAATTACATCCCTCTTGCACCAACTTTCACAAGTTCAGGTGGAGTTTTTTATCAGGGCAAAATAATCAGTGGTGGCATTAAGTACCGGTACTTAAAAGACAGGGCAGCCAACGAAACCAATACAGTTGTTGCCGAGGGTTATTTCGTTTCGGATATGAATATCAACTACAACCGACCCCTTTGGTCATTCGGGCTTTCTGTAGAAAACGTATTCAATACCGAATGGAGGGAGGCACAGTTTGATACAGAATCAAGGTTGGCAGGGGAAGCCGCCCCGGTTTCAGAAATACATTTTACGCCGGGAGTACCCTTCTACCTCAAAGCTGGTCTTACCTTCAGGTTTTAATTGTTTTTTGTTTTGGCAATTGAGCTGGTTGCCCCTCAGCAAAAAAAAATCGATTTTATTTTACCTTTTTGATTGAAAAACTTTCTTATTAAAAAACAGAACACTAATTTTGTGTTCCCAAATTAAGAGGGGTATAAAATTGGCCTATGGTGTAACTGGCAACACGTCTGGTTTTGGTCCAGAAGAGTCTAGGTTCGAGCCCTAGTAGGCCAACAAAAAAGAATAGTCCCGATCCCTGGTCCCACTAGTAGGGAAGGATCGGGACATTTTTTTAATATACAGAGATGACATCTTCAGTAAAACTATTCGCAGGGCAAGGCTCACTGGTATTGGCCAAAAGTATCGCCCAAAATTATGGAAAACCCTTAGGCCTTTGCAACTCCGAACGCTTCAGCGATCAGGAGCTTTCATTCAGCTTCAACGAATCGGTCCGTGGGTGTGATGTATTTCTGATCCAATCTACCTTTGCCCCTTCAGACAACATCATGGAGCTACTGCTCATGATAGATGCTGCAAGGCGGGCAAGCGCCAAATATGTGACTGTTGTAGCTCCATATTTTGGATATGCCCGACAAGACCGAAAAGACAAGCCCAGGGTAACTATTGCAGCCAAACTAATGGCGAATTTGCTACAGGCAGCAGGCGCCAACAGGATCATGACCTGCGACCTTCACGCCGATCAGATACAAGGATTCTTTGACATACCAGTGGACCACCTGGATGGGTCTTCCATCTTTGTCCCCTACATCAAAAGCCTCAACCTTGAAAACCTCATTATAGCCGCACCTGATGTGGGAGGTACAAAAAGGGCCAGGCAATATGCCAAGTTTTTCAATGCTGAGATGGTTATTTGCGACAAGCACAGGAAAAGGGCCAATGAGATAGCTTCCATGCAAATCATAGGCGATGTGGCTGGCAAGGACGTTGTGCTGGTAGATGATATTATCGACACAGCAGGCACTTTGTGCAAAGCCGGTGACTTGGTGATGGAAAAAGGTGCCAATTCGGTAAGGGCAGTTTGTACCCATGCCATCCTTTCGGGAAAAGCATACGAAAATGTAGAAAACTCTGCCCTGGAGCAGCTGGTGGTAACAGACAGCATACCACTGAAAAAAGAATCTTCTAAAATCAAAGTATTGACCCTGGCCAACATCATGGCAAAGGCAATTAGAAAAATACATGATCACGAATCGATCAGTTCATTATTTATAAACAGTTAATAACAAACATTTTAATATTATGAAAACCATTGAGATTATAGGGTATAATAGAGCAAATCTCGGTAAATCAGAAGCCAAAAGGCTAAGGAACGAAAGTATGGTTCCTTGTGTTGTTTACGGAGGAGAAGAGCAGGTACACTTTTACGCACCCATGATTTTGTTCAGGGAGCTCGTTTACACCGCCGAGGCACATTTCGTTCACTTAAATATTGAGGGAAAACAATTTCAGTGTATCCTTCAGGATATCCAGTTTCACCCTGTGAGTGAGGTCATACTGCATGCTGATTTCTTACAACTTTTTGAAGGAAAACTCATCAAAATGGACATTCCTGTTCACTTTGTAGGCCAGTCTAAAGGTGTAACCAAGGGTGGTACTTTGGTAAAGAAAAGAAGGGTGCTCAAAGTAAGTGCACTGCCTAAAAATATGCCTGAGCATATTGATGTGGATATCACTGCGTTGGATTTTGGCCGGGCCATCAAGGTACATGAAGTAGAAGCAGAAAACTTCGACATCCTGGACACCCCACAAGCGTCGGTAGCGGTTGTTGAAATTCCAAGAGCCCTTAGAGGAAAAACTGAGGACGAGGAAGGAGAAGAAACAACTGATGCAGCTGAAGGAGCAGAGGGAGCAGAAGCAACTGAGGAAACTGCCGCAGAATAAGTTTCAAATTCACAAAAGCATTCCAAATCCTGCCCTATCCTGGGCAGGATTTTTTAGTTTAAAGGCAAAATTCATAATGTGCATTTTCACCAGGATTTTATTTTGGATTTCCCAAACCACGTTTAAACACATCAAGAAATGAAATACCTTATCGCCGGACTTGGCAACATTGGCCCTGAATATGAACTGACCCGGCACAATATAGGATTCCTGGTATTGGACCGACTGGCAGACCGTTTCGATATTAAATTTGAGCATGACAGGTTGGCCTACATCTCTGACTTGAAACACAAAGGCCGTGGCATATACCTCATCAAACCTACCACCTATATGAACCTGAGTGGCAAGGCTATAAATTATTGGATGAAGGAATTGAAAATACAAAAACAAAATACCCTGGTGGTGACCGATGACATAGCACTGCCATTTGGGAAGTTGCGAATGAGGGCAAAAGGAAGCAATGCAGGACACAACGGCTTGAAAAATATAGAACAAACCCTGGGAGGCACTGACTATGCCCGGCTAAGGTTCGGGGTAGGAAATGATTTCTCCAAAGGTAAACAAGTAGATCACGTGCTCAGCAACTTTTCAAACGATGAAATGGTATCAATAACCGAAAGAATTGACAAGTGCTGCGAGATGATACTATCATTTTGCTCCATTGGCATAGAGCGGACTATGAATTTTCATAATGAGTAGTGCTCTGAGTAGGCTTAGGCACGTCCGTTGGCTTAGGACCTGATAGCCACAACCGGATCAAGCCTGGCTGCCATAGCTGCCGGTACAATCCCCGACAGTATCCCGATAAGACAGGACACACCAAGCCCAATGACTATGTTTTTCGTACTCATAATAAGCTCCAACAAACCAAGGTCTATAAAAGTAAGGGCAAACACCATCAACAAGCCCAAAAACCCTCCAATCAAACTAAGGAAGACAGACTCGAATAGAAATTGAAAAAGGATAAAATAGTTTTTGGCCCCTAGGGATTTCTGAATACCAATGATATTGGTTCTTTCCCTTACCGACACAAACATGATATTGGCGATCCCAAACCCTCCGACAAGGATGGAGAAACTACCAATAATAGCCCCTGCAATCCCCAGTATGTCAAACGTTTTTCCGATAAAATTGCCTATGGCTTCAGGTTTGTTCAGCGCAAAATTATCTTCCTCTTTTGGCTTCAGCCCCCTTTTCCCGCGCATCAATCCCCGGAGTTCACCTTCCAGCCTCACCAATCCCGGGTCTGAGTCTGTTCCCTTCAAGCTTATACTGGAGCCTATCCCATATTTCTTCCCTACATAATAAAGTTTCGTGAAACTTCTGTACGGTATGTATATATTGTCATCGTTGCTTGGCGTACCCATAAAACTCTCACCTTCCTCCTTCAGTGCTCCGATCACAGTATATTTGAGTCCTCTTATTTTCACTTCTTGCCCAATGGGGGACTGAAAGGGAAAAAGCTCATCTGACAGCCTGTGCCCAATCAAAGCAACATTTCCGGCATTGTCCGTTTCCTGAATACTGAAATACCTGCCCGATTCGATAGGCAGGTCATATACATCTTTGTGCCCATAAGCTACTCCTACAATGGAAGCACCTCCTGCACTGTTGTTTTTATTTTTTACGGTGGCTCCATTCTTCACCGCAAAAATGGTGATACCCGAATAGTTGCCAACATTCTTCGACAAAAACTTATACTCCTCATATACAGGATACGGACGACTCAGGTATTTCCACCAAGGGTAGATGCCCCCACCAAAACCGTAAGGCCACTTTTCTACATTGATATTGTCAGAACCAAGGAAATCCAGGCTCTTGTTGATGCTTCTCTCCAGCGAATCAACCAATGTGAATACGGCAATAATGGCAAAAATGCCTATCGTAACCCCGGAAAGGGACAATATCGTCCTCAACAAATTGGCTTTCAGGGCCTGACTGGCAAACCTGAAACTTTCTAGTACGAGCATGAATGCCTTCATAACCGAAATAATTTAGTTACACCTGAACATTGTAGTTACATTTTACTAATTTTGCCCTCTAATTTTTGATCCTATATTTAATATACCGATATTAAATCCGAAATTGAACATGGAGATTATTTGGCAAGTTAATGATTCATTGCATAAAATTTCCATTGATTTTTCTCCCCTACTACATATTTTAACCATTATCGAATGAAATTATCAGAGTTCAAATTTGACCTACCACCTGGTTTGTTAGCATTATACCCAACAGAAAACAGGGATGAATCCCGACTGATGGTGGTCCACAAAGACTCAGGCAAGATAGAACACAAAATTTTCAAGGACGTAATTGACTACATGGATGAAGGTGATGGCATGATCATCAACGACACCAAAGTTTTTCCTGCAAGGCTTTACGGAAATAAAGAGAAGACCGGTGCGAAAATCGAAGTTTTTTTATTGCGCGAACTCAATAAAGACCTTTTCTTATGGGATGTACTGGTAGATCCGGCACGAAAAATAAGGGTAGGCAATAAGCTCTATTTCGGCGAAGGGGACTTGGTAGCGGAGGTAATCGACAACACCACATCCCGGGGAAGAACGATCCGTTTCCTTTTTGACGGAACGAATGAAGAGTTCTATAAGGCCATTGATGAACTGGGCGAAACACCTGTTCCCAAGGAAATCCAAAGAAAGGCCGAACCAGAAGACAAAGAACGCTTCCAAACTATCTATGCAGACAAAGTGGGAGCTGTGTCAGCACCTTCGGCAGGCATGCATTTCACCCGACACTTACTCAAGAGACTGGAGTTAAAAGGAGTGGATGTAAGCCCTATTACTTTGCACATCGGCCTTGGTTCGTTCCGTTCAGTGGATGTAGAGGACTTGACCAAGCACAAAATGGATTCTGAAAATTATTTCGTTCCTGATAATACCGCCAATATGGTAAATGAAAAGCTGGGACAAAAGAAAAGGATTATTGCCGTGGGCACCACGGTTTTGAGGACCCTCGAATCGTCTGTTTCGGCAAACGGCCACTTGAAAGCGAATGAAGGCTGGACTGATAAATTTTTATTCCCTCCATTTGAGTTTAAAATCTGCAAAGGGCTCATCACTAATTTTCATTTGCCACAGTCCACACTGTTGATGAATGTAAGTGCTTTTGGTGGGTTTGAATTGGTACGTGAAGCCTACGAGGTGGCCATCAAAGAAAAATACAGGTTTTTCTCATACGGGGATGCCATGCTGATTATTTAAGAAATCAGCACTCAGAATATTCAAACTCCGGTTTCACCAACCGGAGTTTTTTTTTAGCCCCCCACTGGATATCTTGCAGCCTGAACCAACGGTAGGTGCATGAAAAAATATGCCATTATAGTAGCAGGAGGCAAGGGGGTAAGAATGGGGTCGGCCATTCCAAAACAGTTTTTGGTGTTAGGGGGCAAGCCCCTTCTAATGCATACAGTAGATGCTTTTAAGCACGCGGACTCTTCTATTGAGTTGATACTCGTTCTCCCGTCTGATCAAACAGACCACTGGAAGTCCCTTGTTGCAGAGTACAATTTTGATACATTTCATACCGTAGTGGAAGGGGGTGAAACCCGGTTTGATTCCGTGAAAAATGGCTTAGGGCATATCCCATCTGATGGTGTGGTGGCCATCCATGACGGTGTACGGCCATTAGTGCCCAAAAGTGTAATCGTTGCGTCTTTTGAATACGCCAATCACCATGGAAATGCCATTGCTTCTGTGAGGCTTAAGGAATCCATACGAGAAATGACCAATGAAGGCAATCGCTCTGTAGATCGGGAAAACTATCGGCTCATCCAGACCCCTCAGACCTTTCAGGTGTCACTGATCAAGCGCGCATACGATAGCGCCACTTCCAATGATTTTACAGATGACGCAGGTGTGTTGGAAAAAACGGGAAAAAAAATCCACCTGATAGATGGCCACTATGGCAATATCAAAGTGACTACTCCTGAGGACTTAGTTTTTGCAGAAACTATGCTCGGGAAATAAAAAAGCCTGACCCGGAGTGGGAAAGGCTTTTGATATGATTAAAAATTTCATCAGTACTCGTCCTCATTAAAGAAGAAGTCTTCCTTAGTGGGATAGTCTGGCCAAATTTCTTCTATATTCTCGTATGGCTGCCCATCATCTTCTAACTCCTGCAGGTTTTCTACTACTTCCAATGGAGCACCTGATCTGATAGAATAATCTATCAATTCATCCTTGGAAGCAGGCCATGGTGCGTCCTCAAGATATGACGCCAATTCTAATGTCCAGTACATAGTTTACCCTCCTTTTAACGTGTTTTCGAATAATCGTGCAAAAATATATTTTATATCATCAATTCAAACAAATTTATTTTTTTATTAGGTTTTTTTTGAAATTCTTTATCGAAACCGATTCCTCAATATAAAAAAATTAATTCATTATTATAATCATTGAAACTATTAATTTGTCCAACTCCAATTAGCCCTGTTTATTGTTTTTATTTTTCGGTTTTATCCGACTGCAACTCCTTCAAAACCTTCAATTTGGACTGAACCCTTATCTCAAGATTATTCTGTTTTTTCTCCAACATCTCAACAAACGTTCCCTTGTTCACATGCATGTTGTCCATGTTTTCTTTAAAAATTGCCAGGTCATTTTTATCCCTTGCCAATAGTTCCTTAACCAACTTTGCAAGCAGTTTGTTTCTTTCATCAACAGTCTTTTTTTCAAAACCCTTAAATTTTTTACCAGCTAATTGAAAAACAAACCGCTTTTCTGAAATAGAATCCAGTGCCCCGAGAAATGCCTTGTTCAAAGAAGACGTTTCACTTTTGGGCACCCGGCCAATAGATTTCCATACTTTTTTAGACTCCTCCAACAGCTTTCGCACATCTTTATAGAGCGCATCCTTTTCTAGCTGTTGGAGCTGCTCTATTATCGCCTTTTTTAGCTTCAGATTGTCTTTAAAATCTTCTTTTGTCGTTGATTTCTTCTCAGAAGAAAGCTCATTGTAGAAGAGTTTGCAGAGTTCCCAATATTTTGCATTTCGGGTTTTATACTCCGATTCGGGTACATGACCTATTGCTTTCCAGTTTTCCTGTAGCTGTTTAACTTCCTGAAGCGATTTGGCCAGGCTTTTCTTTTCCACTATCTGCGACAAACCGGAAATCACCTCGTCATACTTTTTAATCCGGGATGAGATCAGTTTCTTTTTGTCATCAAAAAAGGATTGCCTTTTGGCATAAAAACCTTCTACCAGTTCGTTGAACCGGCTTTCCACCTCACCGTTTACAGCTTCCTCCGCATTTCCGGTTTTCATCCACCGCTGCTTTATATCTTTGATGGCCTGACCTACCTCATGATAGTCGTTGTTTTTGAGCGATTCTTCCAGCTCCAGGAGCAAAGCATTTTTTATATCAGTATTTCTCTTACGATTGCCCTGTATGATTTCATGTATCTGGTTTTCATACAGCACTACCTTCTTGTAGATGAAATCGTAATCTCCCAATCCTGCATGTTCCGCCAAGCTATTTTTTAGGTTGATCAATTTGGCTAAAAAGGAGCCTTTGTTTTCTGTTCCAAGAATTCGGTTTTCCAATTCATTGAAGGATGAAAGCAACTTTTGGTACTGTCCTTCAAAGTGGCGAATAGCATCTGCCTCATCCGTGCTGGTCAATTCCTGCAACAAGACAGCATCACCCCCGTCAAGTCCCAAACGAAACAGTTTTCCATCAAGGATAAATCCATGTGGTATGTCTTTTTTAGTCAATTTTGCTCGTATTTTTTTAGAGGCTGCAAATTTACGAATTCATTATAAAGACAAAATATTTTTAGCATATTTGTCCCCATTAGGAATGGCTGACCAAATACTAGTTCATAAGTACTAAATAGATGACTGATAAAACATCAAACTATCTATTGGCCCTGGAGCTGTACTAGCCGTCAGCTATGTCCAGAACATTAAAGAAGTGGTAATCATATAACTACAAATAGAATAAGCGACCATACAAATATGAGTGACGAAAAAATAATCTTTTCAATGTCGGGGGTGAGCAAAATTTTCCCACCACAAAAACAGGTATTAAAAAACATACACCTTTCCTTTTTCTATGGTGCCAAGATAGGCGTCCTGGGACTGAATGGATCAGGAAAATCATCTTTATTGAAAATCATAGCCGGCCTGGACACTGCCATCCGGGGCGAAGTAGTTTTTTCCAAAGACTATAGCATTGGCCTTTTGGAACAAGAACCCAAGCTCGACCCCAATAAGACGGTGAAAGAATGTGTAGAAGAGGGGGTTCAGGAAATTGTGGACCTACTAAAGGAATTTGAAGACATCAATGCAAAATTTGCTGACCCTGATGTATTGGAAAACCCAGACAAAATGGAGAAGCTCATTGAAGACCAGGCAAGTGTTCAGGAAAAACTGGACGCCCACAATGCCTGGGAGCTGGACTCCCGCCTGGAACGGGCAATGGATGCCCTAAGAACCCCTCCCGGGGATGCCAAGGTGGCCAACTTATCGGGAGGGGAAAAGAGAAGGGTCGCACTATGTCGGCTGCTGCTGCAAGAACCGGATGTACTTCTATTGGATGAGCCTACCAACCATTTGGATGCCGAGTCGGTACATTGGCTAGAGCAACATCTGCAACAGTACAAGGGCACTGTGATCGCTGTTACACACGACAGGTATTTCCTTGACAATGTAGCCGGTTGGATATTGGAGCTGGACCGTGGAGAGGGCATACCCTGGAAGGGCAATTATTCGTCGTGGCTGGAGCAAAAGCAGAACAGGCTGTCACAGGAAGAAAAAACAGAATCCAAAAGACAAAAGACTCTGCAAAGGGAATTGGAATGGGTGCGCATGACCCCAAAAGGGCGCGGCACAAAAGCCAAAGCCAGACTGAACTCATACGATCAGTTGCTGAGTGAAAACGCCAGCGAAAAAGAAGAAAAACTGGAATTGTACATCCCTGCCGGGCCAAGACTCGGCTCCAAGGTTATTGAAGCCAAAGGCGTGTCCAAATCATTTGGGGACAAATTGCTTTACGAAGACCTAAACTTTTCCCTTCCTCAAGGAGGTATTGTGGGAATAGTAGGACCAAATGGCGCAGGGAAAACCACATTGTTCAATTTGATAACAGGGAAAGAACAACCCGATTCGGGAACTTTCGATGTAGGTTCCACTGTGGAATTAGCTTATGTTGACCAGGAACACGATGACCTGGATCCGGACAAAACCGTATGGGAAGCCATTTCAGAGGGGAATGAGCTGATCGAACTCGGTGGCCGCCAGGTAAATTCAAGGGCATTTGTGAGTAAATTCAACTTCAACGGATCTGACCAGGGCAAAAAAGTGGGGGTGCTGTCCGGTGGTGAAAGAAACCGTGTGCACCTTGCACTGACGCTGAAAAAAGGAGCCAATGTACTGCTGCTTGATGAGCCTACCAATGACCTGGACGTTAACACGCTACGGGCTTTGGAAGAAGCCCTTGAAAACTTTGGAGGGTGTGCCGTGATCATTTCCCACGACAGATGGTTCTTAGATAGGGTATGTACCCATACTCTGGCATTTGAAGGAGACAGCCAGGTGTATTACTTTGAAGGTACTTTTTCGGAATACGAAGAAAATAAAAAGAAACGGCTTGGTGACGTTGAACCTAAAAGGATCAGGTACAAAAAACTTCAGTAAGTCTTGTGGCTATAAAAAGGGAAAGACCGGAAAAATATGCTTAAACTCTACAAAAAGCTATATTTTGTCCGGCTCACCTAGAACAAAACCGGGTCCCCTTCTGGGATCCGATTTATCAACCAACTCTCATTTTGCTGGATTGCACCAAAAGATGGTGCAACAATCGATTTACAACAACCTTTAGTTAATTTATGCTACTTATTAGATTCAATCAAGAATTATCTTTCCACACCTTATGGTTTTTAGCGGCAGGTCCTTTTAGCTTCTTGGTATCACCAGTAGAAACCAAAATGGTGTTTTTCTCTACACCTTTGTCCTGCCATTTTTTGTAATTTTTGGCTTCAGGCCCTTTTAGTTTATTGGCTGGTTCTTCGTATGTAACCAATGTGGCTGAAGACTTGGTGGTGTCTTTCCAGGGTTTGTAGTTTTTTGCTTTTGGGCCTTTAAGGCCATTTCTATGTTGTGCTTGGCCGAAAGCCACAAACAAAAGTAGAATTGCGGGTATTAAAAAATATTTTTTCATCGTTACTTGGATTACGTTATACATTTAGAAATCTTACTCAATTTTACGTATAACCCATTCGCAAGTAAATCCGATAAAAGTGGTAATTCTGGGTACTAGATTTTAGGGAGGGTAAACATCCGTATAAATACGGATGTTTTTTTAGTAATCCTTTCGTCAACGGCAAGTTCAAAATACATCAAACATACTTACAAGAACCTGACAAAGAGTATGTTATGCGCCAATTTCTCTATATAAGATTGAGCTTGGAGGCTTTATTTATAAGCTCCGGTGTATTCTTGACGGTCAATTTTTTCATCATGTTTGCCCTGTGTGTCTCAACTGTTCTGGTGCTGATGAACATTTTTTCGGCTATTTCTTTCGTGGTTAGGCCTTCGGAAATCAGCTCCAGTATCTCAGTTTCTTTGGAGGATAATTTTTTTGGCTGGCTACCTTCGAGTGCCATGATGTTGATCATCCTTTCGGATATTCCTTTATTGAAATATTTCTTTTCTTCATATACGGTATTGATCGCCAGCGTGAGTTCGTCTTCGTCCGCATTCTTTAGTAAATAGCCGTAAGCCCCACCCCTTACGCACTTCACGATGTAATTACCGTCATCGTGCATAGATATGGCAATGGTTCGAATTTGTGGATATTTCTTCTTCAGGTGTTTCAAAACCTCAAACCCATCCATTTCAGGCATGGTCAAATCCAGCAGCAACACATCAGGGTGGGTTTCCGTTTCGAGATATTCTAAAAATTCTTTGCCATTGCTCAACCTGGCGATCACATCAAAGAACTCATTTTTCGACAACATAGCTGTTACACCATCTCTAAACAGTTGATGGTCATCTACTATAGCAATTTTTATCTTACTCATATACTAAAGGTATTTCTACTTCCACTTCGGTTCCGCTAGCCTGGGAAACGATAGACAGGTAACCATTAAATACTTCAATTCGCTCCTTGAGATTTCTCAAACCAGACCCTAATTTAACAGTTTTTATATCAAAGCCGCACCCGTTATCAGAGTAGTACAGGCAAATTTTATCATCAAATTCGGTGAGCGACATCCTGATTTTGGTCGCTCCTGAATGTTTCAATGTATTGTTGATCAGCTCCTGCGTCACCCTAAACAGGCAAATATTCAAATCAGAACCAATTTTTGATTGGTCTTCTTTCAAAGAATTGTCGAAGCTAATGTCTGAAATCCCAGCTTTTTTTACCAAATTCACCAAATTGATCAACGCCTTTCCCACGCCAAAATCAATCAATGATTGGGGCATAATGTTGTAGGTCATTCGCCTGATCTCATCTATGGTTTCATCGATCAGTTTTTTGACCTGGGATTTTTTTTCCGGATCCATTTCGGCCGATTGAACAGTAAGTTTCAACCCCGTGAGCAACGGCCCAAGCCCATCGTGCAATTCCCTGGATAAGCGTTTGCGCTCATTTTCCTGCCCGGTAATCAACGACTGCTTAGATGCCAGCCTGTTACTTTCTGCCAGTTTATTGAATTCGATCAGTTTTTCCCGCATGACTACCAAAGACTTACCTAGTGTATCATTCTTTCCCGACAATTGATAGGAAGCGTCCAGGTTCATCTTACCAATTTCATGCGAAAACCCAATAGCACCGTTTATCGAATTTTTCAGGTCTCCAAGTGCTTTGAACATTTCATTCATCTCCCGGGCTGGCGAGGAGGCCTTCACGTTGATGGCGTATTCTCCTTTGGACATACTATTGAGCAGCCGGCGCATTTTCAGCACCGGTTTGGAGACTACCTCGGCCATAAAAAAGGATAGTGCAATCGCCATGAGCATCACGGTAATGGATATCCAAACCAACTTCACCCTCATTGCCTCCAGGGGCGCCATGGCTTCACTGACGTCAATTTCCGAAACGATGGCCCAATCAGGCCCAGAGATATCCAACTTGTGGTAGGCACTGTAAACCTCCACCTCCCGGTAGTCTTTGATAATATCACTTCCGTCATCGCCTGCAAGCGCCCTTTCCACTGCCGGGGTGCGGGCCAAAATGCTATAGGGAGGTGTGTTGGAAAGGAACCGTGATTCCGACCTCATCTTAAAATCAGACCCAACAAGATAGGTCTCACCGCTCTCGCCCATTCCTGTTCGTTCCATCAGTATGGCCTGAATGCCCGCCGGCTTGTCAGTCTTTATGATATAAAGCCCTTCTTCGCTGGGCATGAAATAGGCCAACATCATCCTTCCATCTTCAGAATATCCGGTAATGTCGTAAATACCATCGTAGGGAGGCTCCTTTTGAATAAATTGCATAAAATCCAGTGTATCCACCTGATCCGTCACATAAAAGGTGGAATCCGGGGGATAGGGCCCACCAGGGTGAACCATGAGTTGGTCTGTATATTGAACAAAATCCTTCCATTGTTCTGTAAAGTGTTCCTCCACCTGTACCCTTTTGAGCCGCTTAATTGATGTAAGCTGGAGGAGTACACGCTGATTCAGTGTTTGCTGAAATTCCTGATAAAAAAAAATGGAAAGGATTACCACAGTAAAAATTATGAGGGTGTTGATCAACAACACGATCCAAAACCTAATACTCAATCCGTTTTTCCACATAATGTCAGGTGCTAGTGAGAATCTGGAAAATTAAAAGAAAATTTTCAAACTTTGCAAAAGTCGTTGTTTCTGACCAAGCAAGAGTATGGCACTATCTGATAACCCTCCTAAATCCTTTAATACTCTTGCGGTAGTAGTCTTCCATCAAGTTTGATTCTACTACACCCCTGGAAGTAGAGGCGTGGATGAACCTGGGCTGGCTGCCATTTACGGACGTAACCAAACCACTGTGGTACCATCGTTTTCCTTTTTTTCTGAACTTAAAAAAAACTACATCACCTGGTTTTATTCTCTTAAGTCCCACTTTCTTGCCAAATTTTGATTGGTCTTTTGCTGTGCGTGGCAGTTGGTAATTGGCCTTTTCGAAGCACCTGAGCATTAAGCCTGAACAATCGATCCCATTTCCGGAAGTACCCCCATACCTATAGGGAGTACCCAAGTACGATTTGGCCGTGTTGATCACGGTGGTTGTTTGCTGCTGCCTGATTTTTTTCTTTTTTTGGGCAAAAATTTGTGCCTGACAACCAAGTACTAAAATGAGGGTGAGAAAAGTAAATTTAAAAAGGTAATTCCGCATAAGGTATATATTCTTAATAGATCTCAAAAAAGTGATTGGGGGGGGTATCAATTAACCTTCATCTGAGTACTTTATACAAAATCGGTACCGAACAAAAATGAAAACCACAAGGTTGTGGTTGCTCCCAAAACCTAGAACCTGTAAATATCAAAAATAGTATTTATACCAGTGATTTCTACAGAGCATATAATAAATGGACAATTTATTTTCCATAACAGGAAGTAAATTGCCATTATCTTTTATTTGATATGGATGATGGGTAGCCTGAAAAATTCAATAGAATGGATTATACCCACTCGCAAAGCTTCGGAGTAATGAAATTGAAAGAGCACTATAATGAACTTTATATAAATGCACTTCAAAAAATTGACAGAGACCAATACGAAACAGATGACCTGATCGCTTCACCAGCGGACAATAGGTTTGGGCTAACACTTTTGATCCGGCCTGGAGATGAGGTAAAAAAACGCATCCGGACATTTTTAGAAGAACTGAAAACCATTGATCCCAACCAATATTTTTACCCGGATGCTGACATCCACCTCACAGTTATGTCTATTATTTCATGTTACGATGGGTTCAAACTGACACAAGTTGACAAAGAAGCCTATATTGAAGTAATCCAGGCCAGCTTGCCGGGGGCTGAAAACCTTGAAGTTAAATTTGAGGGGATAACAGCCTCACCCTCCTGTGTGATGGTCTGTGGTTTTGCCAACCGCTATCTGGACGAATTAAGGAATAATTTACGGGTCAATTTCAGGAATTCCGCACTGGAGCAATCCATTGACAAAAGATATTCTATTCGAACTGCGCACTCCACAGTGATCAGGTTTAAAAATCGGTTGAGGAGAAAGAACGACTGGCTCAAAATCCTGGAAATGTACAGGCGATTTCATTTTGGTTCCTTTACGCCTGATTCTATAGAATTGGTATTTAACGACTGGTACCAAAGGGCAGAAAAGACAAAACTGCTGCACAGGTTTACATTGTAGCTGAGATAGGGTTTTGGCAGGGTACTGAATTACCAAAACCCCAACTGCAATCAGTCGGGGTTTTGACATCATTGTACCTTTGTGTTAATCGTGCATGGGGTTGATAGGGCGAACTTCTACAGTACCGTCCATTTCATGTACCGGGCAACCTTTGGCCAGATCGGTGGCATGTGCCATGTCGTTGGCAGGCAGTAGCAGGTAACCTCCTACCACTTCCACCCCTTCGGCAAATGGGCCATTCGACACTATCGAACCTCCTCCAGAGACCACCTGTCCGGCAGCATCGAGTGGAAAACCTTCCGCTTTTATTTCTGACATCCACTTGCCCCATTTGGCCATGTGGGCTTCAAACTCTTCGGGGGACAGCTTGTTGAATTTTTCATCCCCTCCTCTAATTAAATACAAAAATTGTTTCATGATTATCTTTTTCTTTAATGACGAACGATGTTCCTCAAAATGGACAACCTATGAAAATAATTTTGTTGAAAAGTAATTTGGGGAAATTCAGCCCTGCCTACACGTTGAACCTGAAGTGCATGATGTCACCATCCTGCACTACATATTCCTTGCCTTCTATGGCCAGTTTGCCTGCCTCTTTACAACCATTTTCGGTTTTATACTTCTGATAGTTTTCCAGCTTGATCACTTCTGCTTTGATAAAACCTTTTTCGAAATCGGTATGGATCACTCCGGCAGCTTTGGGGGCTTTCCACCCTTTTTGTATGGTCCAGGCACGTACTTCCTGAGGGCCAGCCGTAAAATATGTAATCAGGTTGAGAATGGCGTAGGATGCCCGGATAAGCTTGTCCAACCCTGATTCTGTAAGGCCGTATTCGGCCAAAAACATTTCTTTCTCTTCCAGATCCTCCAGTTCAGCTATTTGTGCTTCTATAGAGGCGCTCACAGTTATCACTTCTGCATTCTCAGACTTCACACCTTCTTTCAGGGCTTCTACATGTTCATTGCCAGTGAGAATCACTTCTTCTTCTACATTGGCAGCATATATCACCGGCTTGATGGTAAGCAGTTGGAGGGGTTTAATTTCTTCTTTTTCTTCTTCAGATACCTCCAGTGTTCTGGCATTCTGACCGGATTCCAGGTGGGCCTTGTATTTCTCCAAAACGGGGAGTTCCTTTTTGGCAGCTGCATCACCTGACTTGGCTATCTTACCTACCCTTTCTATTTTCTTGTTGACCGACTCCAGGTCTTTCAACTGCAATTCAGTGTCAATCACTTCCTTGTCGAACACCGGGTCAACACTTCCTGCTACATGCACAATGTTGTCGTCGTTGAAGCACCTCACCACATGGATAATGGCATCCACTTCCCTGATATTGGCTAAAAACTTATTGCCCAGCCCTTCACCTTTGCTTGCGCCTTTTACCAGCCCCGCTATATCCACAAACTCTATCACGGTGGGCAGTACTTTCTGAGGGCTTACCAATTCCTGAAGGATTTTCAGCCTTTCATCCGGCACTGTGATCACCCCCACGTTGGGTTCTATGGTACAAAAAGGAAAATTGGCAGCCTCTGCCTTTGCGTTTGAGAGTGCATTGAATAGTGTTGATTTTCCAACGTTTGGCAAACCAACTATACCGCATTTTAATGCCATTTAAAGTCTAATTCTTTTTAACCTGAAATATTTGATACCTCTTAAATCCCCAGTTGATTTCCATCACCGAAACCCTAATAATGGTGTAAAAAGGAATGGCTGCAATCATACCGGGAATGCCACCCAAAGTAGCGGCGGCAAAGATAACAACAAATATTTCTAGTGGATGGGCTTTCACTGATTTTGAGAAAATCAGGGGTTGGAAGAGGACATTGTCCATGGCCTGCACCACGGCAAAAACGGATACTATTTTAGCAATAAGTATAACGGTGGTATTATCGAATGCAAAGTGGGCACTGGTAGAAAGCCCTACGATGATGCCAAATATTGCCCCCAGCAGAGGTCCCAGGTAAGGAATAAGGTTGGCCACTGCGGCAAATATGGCTATAGTGATGGCATAGTTGACCCCAAAGATCGTTAGACCCAGTGCAGCCACCGAAAATATCGCCATCATTTGCAGAGTGAGCCCTATCAGGTAGTTGGACAACAATTTCTCAATTTTGAAAAGTGCAGAAATGAACACTTCGAAATAGGCATTGGGCACCAGGGCTATCATTTGCCTGCTAAGCAGGGCATTTTCGTAAAGCAAGAAAAATGTAATAAATACTATGGCCAGGATGCTGACAAAAAAAGTGCCGGTGAAACTGAGGAGGTTGTCCAGTATTTCCTTGAAACTGATATTTCCAACGAATTCTATTACCGATTCTTTGATGCCCTCATTGTAGCTCTCTTTGTCAGGATCAATTATTTTATGCTCTACGAGAAAATTCTCTACTGCCACAAGGGGCCCGGATAGGTTTTCGTAGATCACCTCTTTGTTGAGGTTGGAGATCACTTCGGTCTGCTTGATTATCAGAGGGATAAAAAGCAGAATGAACAGGGAGATTACCCCGGCGACCAACCCAAATGAAAACAATATGGCCACCAGGCGTGGCACTTTTACTTTGAATATATAGGTGCGGCTGATGAAATTGGTCAGAGGCCTGAGAATAGTGGCCAATACCAACGAAATAGACACGTAAACGAAGATATCCGAAAAGAGCCATGCTACTAAAATGAACATGACGGCTATTAACACAATATAAAATAGTGTCTTGTTGATCATAGTCAAAAATAACAAAAAAAGCCCTTGTGCCTAGTGACCCACGGGAAATCTTGTGGGTATCTTTTCAACCAGTTTTATGTGGGAAAAACTTTCCGTAGCTGAAGGGATTAGTATAGTTTGGGTTCTTGTTTGATATGCCTGATTCTTAATACCTTAATCACTTTCTTGGTATATCGGTAGGCAACCCTGTACGAATAAGCTTCAAAAGCACGATACGTCCCATTGTTCTCATTCTTGAATCGGTCAGGCGGAAACTTTTCCGGGTTTTGTGGTAATTCCCGTCTAATTGCCAAAATACCTTCTTTAACCATTTCTGCGTTGGTGGGAGATGTCTGGCTAATATATTGATGGGCTTGGTTTAATGAGTTATATGCCCGTTTGCTCCAGGAGACTACTGGCTTTTTCTCACTCACCACTCTTTAGACATTTTTTCAACTTCTTCCTGGGTGAAGAACTTGCCTTTATCAATCTCAGCTTCCGCCTCATCCAGTTCCTTGTTATATTGTTCTATAGAGATTCGCCCTGCGCTCCCCGTATCGGCTTCTATCATGGCAAGTATCAGGTTGAGCAATCGATCATCCACTTTATCAATATATTGATGAATTTGTGCTTTTAGTTCTGCTGAGCTCATGCTACCTTGTTTTTCCAAAGTTAACGATTTCATTTCTAATTCAGTTTAACAACTGACGTGGCTTTTGTATTGCCTCTGAAATATTGTCCTGATATGGAAAGAAAATGCGTGTTTACAGGCGCATTGAGCCATATTTCTGTGGGCTATTCCATTTCGACA
Organism: Cyclobacteriaceae bacterium; assembly: GCA_040222275.1. Taxonomy (GTDB): domain Bacteria; phylum Bacteroidota; class Bacteroidia; order Cytophagales; family Cyclobacteriaceae; genus CAXBNB01. The sequence continues at coordinate 7,990 of JAVKDJ010000086.1, read as the reverse complement.
CTCGCAACTTCCCAAGCAAAAAAGGCTACCCTTGGGCAGCCTGTATTTTCTGGTGTATGGAATGAATCAATTCAATCCCACTTCAACTCGGTATCATCAGAAGAGTCTGAGGCATCTGCACTCACGGATTCTTTCTCCTGATAGTCTTTTTCCCTGTCAAACTCTGTAAAATCAACTTCGGGAAGTAACTCAGTTTTCACATGTCCCACCGTGTTGTTCAATGCTTCAACGAATTTGTTAAAATCCTCCTTGTACAGGAAAATTTTGTGCTTTTCGTAGAAAAAACCATCTTCACCATCCTTGTACCTTCTCTTGCTTTCTGTGATGGTTAGATAATAATCGTTTGATCGTGTGGCCTTGATGTCAAAAAAATAGGTCCTCTTGCCCGCCCTTACTCTTTCCGAGTATATTTCCTGTCTGTCATTGTCCTTGTTCTCTTCCACTTTAGTCTTTTTTTAATGCGTTTGAAGTTAGATTTTGCGTTTCTCGTTTTAATAAAACGTTTAAATATAGTACAATTTGGAATACAAAAGCAATTTGACTAAGTATAATCACAATATCTTTTAACCAATTGTCAGCAACAACAGTGCTTTTTTTCAAATAGAACCAGGAAAACAACAATTCAATTCCAGATCGTGTATAACTTGCATCCTGGCGCATATAATTTTTTTGCCACTGAAAAAATATCGAAAGAATGGTATTGGATATAGACAAATTAAAGGAGTTTTCGAATATTGAACTGCTGGCCAGGCAATTGGTGGAGGGTTTTATCACAGGACTGCACAAATCGCCATACCATGGCTTTTCAGTGGAATTTGCAGAGCACAGGCTGTACAACTACGGCGAAAGTACCCGTCATATCGACTGGAAGGTGTTCGCCAAAACGGACCGGCTTTATACCAAAAGATACGAGGAAGAAACCAACCTTCGCTGTTTTCTTGTATTGGACAATTCGTCATCCATGTACTACCCCCAGCCAGGATACAGCAAAATCAAGTTTTCTATATTAGCAGCAGCAGCACTCGCTTTTTTGCTACAAAAGCAACGTGATGCAGTTGGGTTGTTTACATTTTCTGACGATATAGAAGTTCAGACAGAAATCAAGTCCACATCTACACACGTACACAAACTGCTCATCGAACTGCAGAGGATTTTTGATGGTGAGAAGACCTCCAAAAAAACAAACGTTCCAGGTGTGCTCCATCAAATAGCCAAAAAAATACATAAACGTTCGCTGGTGATTATTTTCAGTGATATGTTTCAAAAAACTGACAATCAGGACGAAATGTTTGCTGCCCTTCAGCACCTCAAACACAACAAACACGAAGTATTGTTGTTTCATGTCAACGACAAAAACACAGAACTCAACTTTGATTTCGAAGACCGTCCGTACAAGTTTCACGACCTGGAAACCGGGCAGATACTCAAACTGACACCTACGGAAATAAAGCAATCCTACCAGACCAGAATGAAGGCCTACTACAAAGAGCTATTCCTGAAATGTTCTCAGCTCAAGATTGATTTTGTGGAAGCTGATGTAAACGATGATTTCGATAAAATACTAAGTTCGTTCCTCATCAAAAGGACCAAAATGAAATGAGTAGTTGCAACCCAAACTCTCAAAACGGCTGCTTAAAGTGTTAATTTTAATTTATCAAGGGACTAGAATAATCACCCAAACATAACTTTAGGATTATGTCCATTTAACAATCACCCTACAATATTGCGGATAGCAAATCACGCAATAAATGGATCATACCTTTGAAAAACCTTTTCATACCGAACTGGTTAATGAGCTCAATAGTTTTACCTCCAAACAAGCTGATCGCTTTCCTGCTAAGGACGTCCTGAAAATGGACATGCACTGCCACGATTTCAACAGTGATGTGCCAGACGAGCTGATAGGCAGGATATTGAAAGCACCGGAAACCTGGCTTCCAACCGGGCGCCTACTCGAAACCCTGAAGAAAAGGGGGTGCGATGCTTTCACCATCACCAACCACAACAATGCCCGCTCCTGCTATGAGCAACAAGACAAAGGCCTGGACATCCTGACTGCTTCTGAATTTAGCTGTATGGTTCCTGATTTCAAAGTAGGCATCCATGTGCTTACCTATGGCTTTTCGCCCGAACAGGAAGTAAAGCTCAACAAACTACGCTCAAACTTCTACAACTTTCAGGCATACACCTGCGAGCACGACATCCCTACTATATGGGCGCACCCACTGTATCATTATACCTCCGGAGTGCCCCCATACAGGTTTTTTAAGAAAATGGCCCTCATGTTTGAGCGGTTCGAGGTAATCAACGGCCAGAGGGATACCTGGCAAAACATGCTCACCAAATCCTGGATAGAAAGCCTGGATGAAGAAACGATTGACGACCTTATCAAAGAAACAGGCCTGGACTCCAGCATCTATTGCCGCAACATTTACAAAAAATCAATGTCGGCAGGATCAGACAGCCACATGGGCATTTTTTCCGGGCTCACAGGCTCGTACCTTTACGTGCCAAACCTTGAAAGCAAAACAGGGGATATACCGCATTCGAAGCTTGCCCTTGAGGCCATAAAAAAAGGAAACATAGCCCCCTATGGTTCCCACAGCAGCTACGAAAAAATGACCATAGCATTTCTGGAATATGTATGCCAGATAGCCCTGTACCACAAAGATCCCGGCATGATGAGGATATTGCTCCACAAAGGAAAAACAAAGGACAAAATCCAGGCGGTATTGCTATCCAATGCCTTTGCTGAGCTCAGGAGGCATAAAACAACCATGCGGTTTGTGGAATTGTTCCACAATTGTTTCGCGGGCAACAAACCACATTTTTCTAAGCGATGGTTGGTATCCAAGGCATACAAACCGGTCTTTGACGAAGCTATGACCATCGCGGATACCACCTTGAAAGACTCGGAAAACCTGGTAGAATCGTTGGAAAATTCCATATTCTCAATCAGCAACCAACTGAATACGATTCTCTCCGAACGGCTGGCAGGCAAGATTGAAAAACTAAGCGGGGATGCCACCTGGAAAGGACTTACACCTGAGAAGGTAGTACAGCAAATTGAAGTACCCAGCGAATTGAGGGGATTGTGGGACAAGTCCCTAAGTTCTGGTGCAAAAAACGGAAGCCTGCCCCTTCCCAATTTGAGCAAGTTTCTGGATGGGTTGTCGTTTCCCTTTTTGGCATCAAATTTTATTCTGGCTGCCAATTTTACAAGCACCAAAGTGCTGTACAATACCAGGCCGCTACTGGAGGAGTTTTCCCATAAGATTAAAAAATTTGAGCACCCGAAAAAAATGCTCTGGCTCACCGATACCTATGAAGACAACAATGGGGTAGCCATGGTACTGAAATCGATCCACAAAGAGATCAAAAGCAGAAACCTGCCCATTGACATACTGCTCTGCAGCCATGATGTGCAGCCCGACAAGCACCTGATTGTACGAAAGCCATTATCCGAATTCCGGCTCCCATTTTATCAAAACCAACCCATACGCGTACCTAATATGCTGGACATACACCGGATATTCCTTGAAGGGGAATATGACCGGGTGATCTGTTCGACAGAGGGCCCCATGGGCCTGGTGGCACTTTATTTGAAAAATGCGTACAACGTTCCCTGCTTTCATTATCTCCATACCGATTGGATTACATTCTCTAAAGATGTGCTGTCGTTTGGGGCAGATAATATGAGCCGGTTGAGGCGATTTTTAAGGGCGTATTACAAAAAGTTTGACAAGCTCTTCGTGCTGAATAAAGACCAGCAAAAATGGCTCAAAAGCAGGAATATGGGCTTCAAATCATCCAAAGTATTGCGTACTGCGCATTGGGTAGAAGATATTTTCACCCCTCAGGCAGGCAAAAAGAGCGAGTGCTTCAATACCAAAAACGATGTGCCAATTCTGTTGTATGCAGGCAGGATCAGCAAGGAAAAGGGGGTAATGGAATTGCCCGACATCCTGGAAAAAGTAAAATCGCAAATACCGGATGTGGAAATGGTAGTAGCGGGAAAAGGGCCCGCCGAAGAGGAGTTGAAGCAGAAAATGCCCGACGCTAAATATCTAGGATGGGTGGATCACCAGGAGCTACCCAAAATATATTCTACGGCCGATTTGATGGTGCTGCCATCGAAATTCGACACATTCAGTGTGGTAGTGCTGGAGGCCATGAGTTGTGGGTTGCCAGTAATCGCCTATAACATCATGGGGCCAAAGGATATTATAAAAAAAGACCTCAATGGCTATTTGGTAAAAAAGAAGTCTGCGTTTTCATCGAAAATCATATCCCACCTCAGGGACAAAAACACTCAAAAAACCTTTAAAAAAGCCGCCCTGAAGAGAGCAAAAAACTACAATGCAGATCAAATCCTTAATGAGTTACTCTATGAAACCGGACTCAAAACCAGCATATGACTTACCAATGACAACCGACCATAGGGAAGATTGGGTATGGTGGAAACACGGCGTGTTCTACCATATCTATACACAGAGCTTTTACGATAGCAATAACGACGGAATTGGCGATTTGCAGGGGGTTATCCAAAAACTGGACTATATCGCATCTTTGGGGGTTGATGCCATTTGGCTATCGCCAATCTACCAATCGCCCATGCACGACCATGGCTATGATGTAAGCGACTTCCGCAGCATTGATCCAGTGTTTGGCTCGATCTCGGATTTCAAGCAGCTCATCTTTGAATGCCACACCAGAGGTGTCAGGGTGATCATGGACATGATCATGAACCATACCTCTATGGACCATCCATGGTTCAGGCAGTCTTCTTCCTCCAAGAGCCACCCAAAAAGAAACTGGTATATATGGAAAGATGGAAAAAAAGCAGGCCCTCCCAACAATTGGAAATCTACTTTCGGCGGCAGTGCCTGGCAGCTGGACGAGCAAACCGGCCAATACTATCTGCATTCTTTTCTAAAAGAACAGCCTGACCTCAACTGGCGCGACAAAGCATTGAGAAAGGAGTTTTTTAAAGAAATCAAATATTGGTTGGATATGGGCGTGGATGGCTTTCGCCTGGATGCAATCAATATGATAGGCAAGGACAAACACTTTCGTGACAATCCCGGCCTGCTGGGCTTCTTCAATGTTGGCAACAATTTGTTCAACAGAAATGCGCCCCGCTCACACAAAGTGGTGAAGAAGCTGCGCAAAATGATCGACACCTATAGCAACAGGGTGATTGTCGGTGAGATACTCATACCACCACCAGGCAATCCGGGTGTAGCTGCAAGCTATCTGGGCAATGGCAAAAACCAACTACACATGGCTTTTGATTTTTCATTGATATTCAGAAAATGGAGTGCCTTGTACTACTATCAGGCCATCGAGGATTGGTATAGTGAAATCCCAAAAAAGGGGTGGCCCAGCTTTGTGTTTTCCAACCACGACCTGTTTCGAAGTAAAAACAGGTTGGGTGTGGGCAAAAACAAAGACGAAAAGGCCAAGATACTGGCTATCTTATTGCTGACCCTGCGAGGCACGCCTTTTATATACTATGGTGAGGAACTGGGTATGGAAAACGTGAAGCTGGCCAAAGACCAGGTGCTGGACCCGTTAGGAAAAAAATACTGGCCGCTGTTTCCCGGACGGGACATTGCCCGGTCCCCTATGCAGTGGAGCGATGAACCTTACGCAGGATTCTCTGCCAAAGAACCATGGCTACCGGTACATAAAAACTTCGAGGAGGTGAATACCGAAAAACTGGAATCTGACAACAAGTCAATTTTAAACCTCTACATAAAACTGATCGCCCTGCGCAAAGAATACCCTTCACTAAGCATGGGTGAATGGAAGCCTATATTAAAAGGGGAGAACGGGTTGATTTCGTATTATCGAATCTATAAAAACCGCAAAATCCAGATCATCCTGAATTTTACCGCCCAAAAGAAAGCATACAAAAACGGAAAGGAAGTGTTTTGGAAGATCCTGCTATCTACCCAAAGAAGCATTCACGAAGAAGTTGATTTCGACAATTTCACCTTGCTGCCTTATGAAGGTATTATATTGAAATTGCTTTGATGACAATCGCCCCTTTACCGGGCATCAACCAATGCTGCATTTCGCTTTTGACCTTTTACCGAAAGGAAATGAGGGATTTATGAGCACCATTTCCGAAAACCCTCCATTCTTCATAACTTGCCTGCAAACAACTATAAGAATGAACAAGCAACAAATATTAACCCAACGCCCCGAAGGTTTGCCTGATGCCACCACCTGGGCACTTGAAGAAAAGGCCATACCACAAATCAAAGATGGTGAAGCGCTGATCAAAATTCACTATGTATCGCTCGACCCTGCCATGCGCGGCTGGTTGAGGGATGCCAAATCATATATAGAACCGGTAGGCATAGGCGATGTAATGCGGGCCGGAACGGTGGGCGAAGTAGTGGAATCGAAAAAAGCAGAAATGCCTATTGGCTCTTTTTGGTCTGGCTGGGGAGGTGTACAGCAATATGTTGCTACCAATGGCAAAGGGTGGCACCAGGTCGATCCGAAGCTGGCACCACTACCCATGTACATCGGCACCCTGGGCATGCCCGGCATGACGGCCTATTTTGGGCTACTCGATATCGGCCAACCCAAAGAGGACGAAACAGTGGTAGTATCCGGTGCTGCCGGTGCTGTAGGAAGTCTGGTAGGGCAGATTGCCAAAATAAAAGGCTGCCGGGTAATCGGGATAGCCGGAGGCAAAGACAAATGCGACTACCTCATCAATGAACTGGGCCTTGATGGGGCAATAGACTACAAGGAAGGCAACCTTCACAAAGAACTCAAGGCAAAATGCCCTAATGGAGTTGATGTCTATTTCGACAATGTAGGGGGAGAAATTCTCGATGCGGTACTCACCAAAATCAATATGAAAGCCAGAATTGTAATATGTGGCGCCATATCCCAGTACAACAATACTACGGCTATAAAAGGCCCGTCAAACTATCTCTCCCTACTGGTAAACCGGGCCAAAATGCAGGGCATGGTGGTGTTTGACTATGCGCCCCGCTATGGGGAAGGTGCAAGGCAAATGGCAGGTTGGCTCCAAAGCGGGCAATTGAAATCGAAAGAACATATCGTGGATGGTATTGAAAACTTCCACGAGACTTTTCTGAGGCTTTTTTCCGGAGAAAAACTTGGCAAGCTGGTGCTGAAGGTAATTGATTAGATGATTTAGGGTAGAATTAACCTTACGTAATAGAACATGGGCATTCTATCAGCAGAAAAATTTATTCAAGCTTTGCAAGGTCTTGAGGTTAAAACTGAAACCTCGAAAGTAATTTCTTTTCTGCAAAAAGATTACAAAGGACGCAATGCAGTGCGGGTGATGGATGTCATTATCTAGGAACCAATAATATTTAGTGAAGATTCTATTTTTCCGTACAGAATATATTTAGATGGGGGTGAGTTTCTAAAAGAGTTCATTATTTACAATTCGAGATTTGAAGGAGGCTTTGTAATAAGTGGTGGGGATTTCCATAATAATCTCTCAATATATTCTGGAGACTTCTTTAAAAATTTTGGGATTCATGCAGGTGTTTTTAGAAAAATGTTTTGCCTGTATGGAGGAAACTTTAAAGATGGTTTTATAATTAATTCAGGAATATTTGAGGGGACAGTCTTCATTGGAAAAGAAGGTGTATTTAAACCTGGATTTATTGTTGAGGGAGGTGAATTTAAGAAAAACTTCATAGTTCAAGGTGGTAATTATCAACAAGGATTTAAAGTAATTGGTGGAAAATTTCTGCAACAACTACATATTGTTGATGGTAACTTTGATACAATTGAAATAAACAATGAGGGTCTTAATTATGACCTAGTGTAAAGATTGGTTGTTTATCGAACTATTTTTTTGGTTTCCGTCATAAGTCCATTCGAACGGTTTGGCCCTTTCTTTGTTGTAGGTATCGACATATTGGATTATCTGGTTTGCCAGTTGTTCTTTGCTATGCCATACAGCCCCTTTTAACACGTCCTTGGA
>JAVKDJ010000085.1:0-691 GCA_040222275.1 Cyclobacteriaceae bacterium | reverse complement strand
GAGTTCTGCCTGGATGAAACCCTACAGATTACTAACACTAGCGTTAATGCCGATACCTTTCAGTGGAATTTTTGTATCGGGGCTCTTACTGGAACGGGTAATGCTTCACAGCTGGTCGATCTTCCCATTCAAAGCTCCTTTGGCACCAGTGTCATAGAACAAAATGATAGCCTCATTGTCATCGCCCTTGACAACACGACAGGTGATGTTCATAGAATAGCCTATGACCTGGAATTTCAAAATATTGGTGCTAACGACATCATCGGTACACTAACCCCAGGCGTTAGAAACTTGGATATCAGGCAAATAAACAGTGAATGGATTGGTTTCGTCGGAGGAGGAACTAACCTTGAAAAACTTGATTTTGGATCGTCAATCACTTCTAGTGGTTTTACCTCAGAGACAATTACACTAACCACTCCTTTTACCAACATTGTAGACGTAGAGCTACTCTATGAAAATGATGAAGATTACCTTCTCGTACTCGGCGCTAATGGAGCAGACAGAGTATTATCTGTACTGGCTTTTAACAATGGAATTGATCAACAGCCCTCCAGCCAGAATCAATATAATATAACCTCTACCGATAACCTCTTTGGGATTTCAATGATTCGTGAAGCACAGTCTTGGAAAGGAATAGTCGTAGGTGCTCAAAATGCAATCCACAGTATTGATTTTGTCGATGGACTTA
>JAVKDJ010000084.1:0-648 GCA_040222275.1 Cyclobacteriaceae bacterium | reverse complement strand
CTATGGCTGTGAAGGTGGGTAACAAAACGCCTCTAGCTCAATCGCTTTATCCAAAGGAAGGAAATCCATTGTGGGAAAAAGAGTCTACCAAAGCCATTAAAAATACATTGGAAGTTTACTCCGCCAGGACATTCGATTATCCTTACCCTACCGCCTACTCTATCCACACTGCAGATCAGGGCATGGAGTATCCGATGATTTGTTTCAACTACGGCAGGCCTGACAAAAATGGAAAATATTCTCAACGTGTGTTAGAGGGCATGGTAGGCGTAATTGTGCATGAAGTGGGACACAATTACTTTCCGATGATTGTGAACTCCGATGAAAGACAGTGGACATGGATGGATGAGGGATTGAATACTTTTTTGGAAAGAGAAACGGTACGCACACGATACGATGGTTTTGACATCACCAGCGGGTCACCAAAAGGCATTGTGTCTTTTATGAAAGGCGACAAAAATATTATGCGCCCTATCATGGCGCAATCCGATAATCAAGCCACCAGCTTTGGACCGAACGGATATACCAAACCATCTGCTGCGCTGGTGCTCTTGCGCGAAACCATTATGGGGCCTGAAAATTTCGACAGGGCCTTTAAAGAATATTCAGAACGTTGGGCTTTCAAACATCCGGCACCGGCAGACTTTT
>JAVKDJ010000083.1:0-905 GCA_040222275.1 Cyclobacteriaceae bacterium | reverse complement strand
TCCCAAATCTCGAGCACTGGTTACTCCCGCCATGAGTAACTGATGTGCCGAGGATGGCATGATTACTTTTTCTAAAATGGGCGGCTTGTATGTTTTATCCCAATGGGCGTAATCACTGTGTCCGTTCAACATGAGGTGCGTATGCATGTCCCACAAACCGGGCATTACGCTCATTCCCTCTGTAGAAATAATTTCAGCGCCTTCTGGAATTTCTACTTCTCCCACACGGCCAACTTTTTTTATTCGTTCGCCTTCAATGATAATTACACTGTTTTGAAGAGGGGTGCTGCCAAAGCCATCAATCAAAGTGCCACCCACCAATGCCTTCACGTTGGTTTGTGCCCAGGAGGTATAGCTTGTTAAGAAGCAAAGTATAATTATAAGTTTTCTCATGCTGTTTTTAGAATTAGCTCAAAGGGTAAATATACGTTCTCAAAGTCAGCCTCAATAAAGGCGAACAGAGTCCTTTATAATTTTTTACAAATACGGGCTAAATTAGAAGTCTCCCACTTTAAAACACAAGCCATCCGGAGGGGATCCTATCGATGGAGTTTCTTTTGGAGTATCGTCACAAGTATAGGTGGTCGGTGCAAATTTATCTGCCCAACTCTGACAAGTAGCGGGATCACAAAATGGTCCGGCTGTTCCGGTCGGTGCACCCATATTGGTTTCGCACTCTGGCGATCCATCACAATCCCAATTGGCATAAACAAAATTTTGAAAGGCTGTATTATTGACCTCTATTCCGCAGGCCTCACAGGATTGGCCCACCGTGCCACATTCCGAAACTGAGCTATAGCATTTGTTGAGGTTTATGCCATATAAAGGAAGGGAGCAGCATTTTCCGGCACTCGGGCACAAATATGGAAAAAGAGGATCTGTGCAAAGAACAGCACCTTTATCAG
>JAVKDJ010000082.1:0-96116 GCA_040222275.1 Cyclobacteriaceae bacterium | reverse complement strand
TTTAAAATTGATTAAGACTTTTTAATCCTTTATTTTTGTATTTATCATAAAAAAAGTCTTAATCAACTACTTATAGGTATGACAATAGGTGAGCACATTATGATTATCCGCAAGCAAAAGAACTTTTCGCAAGGTGAGCTTGGCAAAAGGATTGGGACATCCGGAGACATTATTGGAAGATATGAACGTGGGGTAATTACTCCTTCTATCGAAGTGATTATGAAAATAGCTGACGAGCTTCAGGTTTCTATCGATTATCTGGTGGGCAAAACAACTTTACAGCTTGACAGGAGTACTTTAAACAGGATTGAGGATATCGGGCAATTACCTGACACTGAAAAAGCACATGTATTTAAGGTACTGGACGCATTGCTTCGAGATTATAAAACACAAAGAGCTTATTCTTAAACCACACCATTATGAAAGTTATCCTTGACATAGAAGACAATAAACTCGACACCTTCCTGAACTTTATTAGGACTTTAGACTATGTTTCTATCAAGAAGGATGAAGCAATTCCACAATGGCAGCAGGATGAGGTCAATAAACGCCTGGAACTCATCGATAGCGGCAAGATGAAAACCAGAAGCTGGGATGAAGCTAAAAAGGAGATTTTCAGTAAATAATGGCCTACTCCATTAATATTGCAGAAGCTGCCGAAAACGACATTCGGGAAGCTTTCCTTTACTACGAAGATCAAAAAGACAACCTGGGCAGCACGTTCGAAAACCAGGTCAACAAGGCGTGGACAGCATTCAAAACAATCCCCTCAAAACACAAGTCAGGTATCAGGATACAAGGGTCTTCTTGCTAAAGAAGTTTCCGTTCGGTATCCATTTTCGAGTCAATGAAGCTGAACAGGCTATGCTGATCGTGGCGGTATTTCATACCTCCCTCAATCCTGAAAAATGGACTGAGAGGTAAGCAAAAAGCTCCAGTGATGGGGCTTTCAATATTCTTTTAGCAATTTGACAATACGTCTTGGATATATCCCGATCCCCCCGTTGTTCCAAGCGTTTTGAAAGATCACTTCAAACCATCATGAAAACCAGTGTCTGAGACACGGCATCACTCATGCTGCCTTTTTTTAAGTGAGGGTAAACCTACCCAGTACGGGAATACCCAAACTAGTGCAACCCTAAACCGTGTCACAGACACTACCGCCCATTTGTCAGTTTCAAGTGTGCTACGCACACTTAAAATAATGGGGTATTACCCTTTTGCCTCATTGATTAAAGCAAATAAGCTGTCTACAAATGTTTGATCGTAGTGCTCAAGTAACATTGCTTTATCAATAAAATCATAATATTGATCCCTCTTAGAATCATTCCACAGCATATCATTTAACAGCCCTAGAGCCCATTTTTTACTCTCACCGTTAAACTTTTTATTTACTAACTCAATAGATCTGGGATAAGTTCTATTTATATTTTCGACTAACAAATAACCGTCTCCTTTTGGAAATGAGCAAGAGGATAAATCTATGCCGTCAGAAAAATCCACACCTACCAATTTGGCTTGTACAAAATCCACATTCTTCATTGGATTAGGAAACTTATGAGGGTTGACTTTACTGAATAAAGAATTACTCAAAATATTTAGTCCATGTCCTCTAAACCCAACACTATCGAGTAACCCTTTAAATTTTACATTTTCAAACCTACTTCCATCAAAATCGACTCCTTTCAATTTGCATTCTAAAAATTCAACATCTAAAAAATATGGAAAACTATAGCTTGTCCCCCTTAAATCGCACTGAATAAATTTTACCCGGTTAAATTCACCAGATTTCTTACCAATGTTACTGCCTAATACTGAGGACTTAAAATTAGATTTTATGAATTGGACATCTTCAAACTTACAGTTCCAAAACTTTGTGTTTTGTGCTTTTGTTTGATTAAAAAGTACGTTGATAAATTCACAATTTGTGAAATATGTGTTTTCGATATTAACACTCGAAAAATCAATATTATGAAATTTGGTCTTTTTAAACTCTCGGTTATTTTCTTGGGTATTGTACTTATGTCCTTTAAAATCCTTTTCAATAGTACGTCCACTTGTGAAGCTGATGCCTCTCAAATCATAAAGCCCATCAATTTTATCGACATCTAGCTTGTCTCTTTTGAGGTCACTTATAATTCTTTCGATTTCCTCGTCAGTCCATTTCTTAATTGGATAATTCATCATTTTAGTAAAACAGCCCTTTACCTATTCCAAATTCTGGAGAATATTTAAGGTGTGGTGTCCACGCATTTTTAGTTGTAACGTCCCCGTTGTTCCAAGTGTTCTGAAAGATCACTTGCAACCATCATGAAAACCAGTGTCTGTAACACGGCATCACTCATGCTATTTTTTTAAGTGACAGTAATCCTGACCATCCCCCAAACCACTCCAGTCCTATACCTTGTCACAGACACTACTGCCCATTGGTAGGTTCTAAGTGTGCTACACAACGCTATAACAACGGGGAAATAAAACCGTCCCCGCTCCCTGATGGCATATATCCGTCCTATTCTACAATAATAATCAATGTTCTATTATTCGCTTTGGGTCTCAGCGAGACGCAAAGGCCAGGGGGGCTCAACCTCCGGTTTTAAAGGAAATAAATACGACCTTTAAAAGGCCGTTTTCATTTTTTTTATAAATATTCCCTATCTCAATTCTAAGAGAACGACATTCTCCACATGGTGTGTATGTGGAAACATATCTACGGGTTGTACTTTGGCTACCTCGTATTTTTCAGACATCAGTTGGATGTCCCTGGCTTGTGTGGCGGGATTGCAGCTCACATATACGATTTTTTCAGGCTGCATTCCCATCAATACTTTCACCACGTTTTCGTGCATGCCTGCCCTGGGCGGGTCAGTGATCACCACATCCGGTTTGCTATTCTGGGATACAAACTCAGGGTTGAGCAGGTCTTTCATATCCCCGGCATAGAAGGTTGTATTGTCAATGTTGTTAAAAGCAGCATTTTCTTTAGCATCTTCAATTGCCTCAGGTACATATTCTACCCCCACCACTTTTTTCACCTGTCTCGCCACAAAGTTGGCGATGGTACCTGTGCCGGTATAGAGGTCATATACTATTTCATCCCCTTTGAAATTGGCAAAATCTGCCACTATCTGGTACAGGTTATGGGCCTGGGCAGAGTTGGTTTGGTAAAATGATTTCGGCCCTATCTTAAATTTGAGCCCGTTCATTTCTTCTACAATGTGGTCTTTGCCATGAAAGGTAACGACCTCCAGGTCGTGGAATGTGTCATTGCCTTTCTGGTTGATCACATATAGCAGGGATGTAATTTGTGGGAAAGTTTGCTGCACATGGGAAAGCAATGCTTCGATAGCTTCAGGGTCATTTTCCCCAAACTGCACCAGCACCATTACTTCCCCATGATCGGTAATCCTGATCATCAGGGTTCGCAACAGGCCATTTTTCTCCCTGATGTCGTAAAAAGAAATCCTGTTGTCCAGCGCATATTTCCTGATGGCGTTTTTGATCTGATTACAGGGCTCCTCCATCAGATGGCAGGTGTCCACATCCACAATCTTGTCGAATAGCCTGGGAATATGAAAACCAAGGGCATTCCTTTCCAGATTTTCGTTGGAATCAATTTCTTCTTTAGTCAACCACCTTTTGTTGGAAAAGGTGAATTCCAGCTTGTTGCGGTATTTTCTGGTCTTTTCTGATCTCAAAATAGGCCGGATGCTCTTGATTTCTGTTTTTCCGATCCTTTGCAGGTTGTCTATCACCTGTTGGTGTTTGTATTCCAGCTGGGCATCATAGTCGAGGTGTTGCCATTTGCAACCGCCACAAACACCGAAATGTTCGCAAAATGGCTCTGTCCTTCGTTCGGAAAGTTCATGGTAAAACACCGGGTAGCCTTCCATGTACGACTTCTTCTTTCGTGTAATCCGTATGTCGGCCACATCACCAGGCACTGCTTCCTTTACAAATATTACCTTTTCTCCATCCCTGGCTATGCTTTTGCCTTCAGCTGCTACACTTTCTATCCGTAGGTTCGGGATCGTTATTTGTTTCTTCCTTCTTGCCATTGTGGCGCAAAAGTAAGGAATAGGGAATGATTTGACCGATGCAGGAGCACACATTAATTAATAAATCTTCGGTGAAACCAATTTCGATCGGTACCCGTGGGGCATTGCTGCTAGTTCAGCCTACAGACCTGAAAATGTTGCTCAATGTTTCAAAAAGGCCAAAGACTAAAATGTTGCTTCCCGGGATGTCGGGTTTTTTCTCGGATTGGGTCGAACTCAGGTCTTTAAGTCTTTTTGGCGCAGTTGTCTGGTTTCTTAACATTGAAAATCGCATCGGGCTCATTTTATTATTTATATTAGGGGGTAATAAATGTAAAAGCCAGGTGTCAGTGTTAGCCCAATGGTATGAAAAATAATAGCCTTGAATGATAAATTCTGTCGATTGTTTGATATCACCAACATTCATTATTTCCTTTTTTAGGGTTTGCGCTGTTCCGAATGTTCTAAGTTAACGAAAAACTCAAACGCCGTTCTGCCAACTAAATGAAGAAACTTCTACCCATCTTTATATTGTTTGGTTTGTTTTCATACAGCTCAAAGGCCTTCCATATTGTGGGGGGTGAAATTGAGTTGGTGCATGTCGAGGGGTTTACTTACAACCTGAACCTCATTCAATATTTTGATGCAGCCCAGACCGATAATCCCGGCCCTGATCAGTTTGCTACCGTGTTTATCTTTGAAAATGGCACCAATGCCAAGGTGGATGAATTTCTCCTTACCCTTCAGTTCACCCAGACTGTTCCCTATACCACGCCAGAGTGTGCTATCGGACAGTTGCAAACTACAAGACCGTATTACAGTCGCACAGTAACACTCGATCCTACCAAATACTCCAATCCTGCGGGATACTATGCCGTGTGGGAAAGGTGCTGTAGAAATGCTTCGGTAGTCAATATCAACAATGTAAGTGGTACAAGCGTGGGTATGACCTATGTGTTGGAGTTTCCGGCAATAATGAAAAATGGTGAGCCATTTAAAAACTCTTCACCGCAGCTTTTTCCTCCATTGAGCGATTATGCCTGTGTAGGCCAAACCTACTACACCAACTTTGCCGGAATCGATGTGGATGGGGATTCACTGGTGTATTCGTTGAAAACCCCTCTCAACAGTTCGTCGAGTATTGCCGTGCCAGTACCATCGGCCAAACCCCATTTTCCCATTACTTTCGCCGAGGGTTACGATGAGCAGAATATGGTGCCCGGAAGTCCGTCCTTGCAAATTAGTGATAAAGGTTTTTTGACTGTCAATCCCAAGTTCACCGGTCTGTTTGTTTTTTCGGTACTGGTGGAGGAGTACCGCGACCAGGTAAAAATTGGCCAGGTTACCAGGGATTTTCAGATGTTGGTGATCGATGGGTGTGATCCTCCGGCACCACCGGATGCATACGTTAGGTTGCCGGAAGAAAGAGGTTTTTACAATGAAGTGGATACCATCAAATTCACTGTGGCCGATGAAAAGTGTTTCGAATTTCTGGTAACAGACAGCATAGGCCAATTGGTTACATTCAGGGCAGAAGGGGTGAATTTTGAACAAAAGGTGGAAGATATATTCGAGTTTAAACAAAGCTTTATCAACCCGGACAAAGACACTTTGAGGGTAGAGGTATGCATTCCGGATTGCCCTTATGTACGCGATGAACCTTTCATCATGGATTTGCTGGCAGCAGACAATGCCTGTCCCTTGCCTCAGATCGATACGGTGAGGCTGACCATCTTTGTAGAACCACCTCCCAATGACGAACCATTCTTTGTGTCCGCAAACAAGACCCGAATAATAACAGTAGAGGAAGGAGGGGTGTACTCGGAAAAGTTTCCTGGCTTTGACAATGATGGCGATTTTCTTACCACCACCCTGGTAGCGGATGACTTTGACCCTGGCGATTATGGGATGACCATGGAACTGACAAAGGATGAAGCCGGGCTAAATGAAGTACTATTTGAGTGGGATGCAAAATGCCTCACCTACGACTTCTATGACCGGTCGCAGTTCGAGTTTTATATGGTGCTGGAAGATTTGGACATATGTAGCCAACCTGTGGGTGATAGCATCTATTTCGATCTGAGGGTGGACCTGCCACCTAACAACGACCCTGAAATCACTACAGGCCTGGGAGACAGTCCGGCATTTGCCAGGATTGGCACCAAGCTGGAGTTTAATGTAAAGGCAAAGGATATCGACAATGACCTGGTGCACCTTCGGGCATTTGCCCCAGATTTCAACATGCAGGAATTGGGGTTGGTGTTTGATGATGTTTCTGGGATAGGGGAGGTAAACAAACTGTTTTCCTGGGAATTGAGTTGCGAATTGCTGGATATAGATAAATCCGAAACCTATCAGGTCTATTTTGTGGCCGAAGATGAAGACCACTGCAAATTTCCCAACAGTGACACACTGAAGGTGGATATCAATGTGATTGTTCCTTTTAACAACCAACCGAAATTCGAAGTTTACCCGGACTATGAACTGACCGTCAACGAGCCGTTTTCACTTGACATAACAGCAACAGACAGGGACAATGATTTTATCACCGTGGATTTGCTGGAAGGAGTGCCCCTGCCTCCTTCACCGAGTTTGCAGTTTGGCAGGGTATCCGGGGAGGGCGAGGTGACTTCTACCCTGGAATGGACACCGGAATGCGACTTGCTGGACGATGGTTTCGCCCCTAAAAAATACAATGTGTTCTTTTTGGTATGGGACGGCAGGTGCCCTATTCAAAAATACGACACCATGTCTATCGTTTTTGAGATAAAAGAACTCGTAGTGGAATACGACAACTTTTTGCCGGCTAACGTATTCACCCCCAATGGAGATGCACACAACAGTACCTTCAGGCTGACCAATTTGCCATTGCCGGAACAAAACCTGCCCCCGGACAACTGCGAAGACCAGTTCCTGTCTATTACCGTTGTGGACCGCAAAGGCAAGACAGTTTTCGAATCTGATGACAGGAATTTTGAATGGACTGGGGATAACCTGCCCGCTTCTACTTACTACTACAGTATCCGTTATCTGAATACGGACTACAGGGGCACCATTACCATTTTATATTAGTCCTACTGTCAAATTGAAGTATGAGGGTGAAACACGGGAGGTTTTAGCGGTTCTCAAGTATGGCAAAGTAGGGTTGAAAGACGTAACTTTATTGGCCTTTGCTAAAGCCATTCGGCTGCTGGATTTTGAATTTCCCTGGAGTTGAAGCTACCCTTTGCGAAAATATGCATTGAAATCAACAATAAATCCACCGGCTGTTATGGTAGGGTGTATTACTTTGAACTCAGTTTTTTACTAAATAATTGATGAAATTTAGATTGAAGAAATACAGGTTTCCTATTGTTTTTGCGGTACTTGCACTGGGGCTTTTGGCCAGCTGTGGCGTGGAGATGCCTGAGCAGGTTTCCACAGCGTACGAAAAACTACCTGCCGAAATGGATTTCAATATCCATATCAAACCCATCATTTCCGATAGGTGCTACCATTGCCATGGGCCGGATGAAAATACCAGGGGGGCTCAACTGCGCCTCGACAGTAAGGAGGGAATGTTTTCTAAAACTGAAAATGGAAACAAAGCTTTTGTATCAGGAAACCTTGCGAAGAGTGAAGCCATAAAAAGGATTCTCAGTGACGATCCCGAGTACATGATGCCACCACCGGAATCCAATCGAACGTTAGAGCCAGAGGAGAAAGCAGCCATTGTGAAATGGGTAGAACAAGGGGCTGAATGGAAGGCCCACTGGGCCTTTATTCCACCAGAAGCAGCGAAAATCCCTAAAATAGAAAAAGCCTGGCCTTCAAAAAATGAGATCGACCCTTTTATCCAGCAGGCACTGATCCAAAATGAGCTGGAGCCATCGCAGGAAGCCGACAAAAACACACTGCTGAGACGGGTGACCATGGATTTGACAGGATTGCCTCCCACAGTAGCAGAAATGGAAGGTTTTTTGAATGACAACTCTCCTAAGGCATACGACAGGGTAGTGGACAGGCTGTTGAAATCAGATGCTTATGCCGAAAGGATGACATTGGAATGGCTGGATGTAGCGCGTTATGCCGATTCGCATGGTTTCCACGCCGATGGGTTGCGCACGATGTGGCCATGGCGCGACTGGGTGATCAATGCTTTTAAGAAGAACAAATCATACGATGAGTTTGTCTCCGAGCAACTTGCCGGTGACCTCATGCCGAATGCCACCAAAGACCAGATCATCGCTACGGCCTTCAATAGAAACCACCCCATGACAGCCGAGGGAGGTGCTGTGGATGAGGAGTTTAGGGTGGAATATGTGGCCAACCGGACGAATACCCTGGGTACGGCATTTTTGGGGCTGACTGTGGAGTGTGCCAGGTGCCACGACCATAAATTCGACCCCATTTCCCAGAAGGAGTACTATCAGTTCAGTGCATTTTTTAACAACATAAAAGAACTGGGCATGACCGGTGACGATGGAGAATACGGGCCTATGGTAATGCTGACCAATGAAGAAGAAGACAGGCGCATAGAATCGCTCAATAAAAAGATAGCCGAATTTGAAGAAAAAAGAGAAATGAAAAAGTCCGAACTTCGGGCCATTTCAGATTTTGTTGATGCTGTTGGGTTTCAAAAAGTGCGGCCAGTATTGCACCACTCTTTTGAAAAAGCAACAAAAACAGAAAAGTCCAGGTATCTCGATAACCGTAAGCTGACTGTTGAAAATAACACAGATTCTACACAAGGGATATCTGGCCTGGCAAGGCGTTTTGACCATCAGGACGACCGCATCACCATCAATGAGTTTGGGCAGTTCGAAAGTACCGACCCTTTTTCCGTGTCTGTGTGGGTAAACCCCAAAGAGGATGATGGCAAGACCAAAGTGATTATTGGCAATGCCGGCCAAAAGAATAGTTTGTGGCGTGGATGGGATTTGTACCTGGATTCCACCAATCAGGTGGCTGTCAGGTTGATCAGTAGCCTTCCCCACAATTACATACATGTGAAAACCAAGGAGGTAATACCATTGAACCAATGGTCTCATATTTTCTTTTCTTACGACGGCTCTTCCAAAGCTAAAGGAGTGCATTTATCGGTAGATGGTAAGCCTGCAACCCGTGTAACGGTATATGACAAATTGTATAAAACTATTCTGCCCACTAACACAGCTCGAACCAGGGACGACCGTGGGCTTCTGGTAGGAAAGAGCTATCGTGCTTTCAGTGGGGATAATGGGATATTTAAGGGAAGCATGGATGAATTGTCTGTGTTTGATAGGGCGATTATGGAGACCCAGGTTGGCAGTATATATGAGCAGACCAAACAGGGGAAAGTACCCATAGCTTATGAAAGTATAAACAAAGAGTACAAACATACAAATGCTCAACTGGCACAGCTGAGGTCCGAACGACTGAACCTGGTGGATACTATGCAGGAGCTGATGGTGATGCAGGAGATGACGACCATTCGTCCAACATATTTGCTAAAAAGGGGTGTTTATGATGCCCGTGACGAGCAGGTGCAACCTGGTACCCCAGCTAAAGTATTGGGAATGTCTCCCGATCTCCCAAAAAACAGATTGGGGTTGTCTCAGTGGCTTTTCGATGAGAAAAACCCACTTACTGCACGAGTGGCCGTCAACAGGTACTGGCAAATGATTTTTGGGCGCGGGATTGTATCTACGGCTGATGATTTTGGCAGTCAGGGTTCATTGCCTACGCATCCGAAACTGTTGGACTGGCTGGCCGTGAAATTTATGGAGACGGGGTGGGATGTTAGGGAGCTGATCCGAATGATGGTTACCAGTCATACTTACAGGCAAAGTTCGGTAGCTTCTCAAAAACTGCGGGAAGCCGATGCGGCCAACATTTTCCTCGCCCGGGGGCCAAGTTATCGCTGGCAGGCAGAATTCATCCGTGACAATGTACTTGCATCGAGCGGTTTGCTTTATGATGAGATTGGTGGAGAGAGTGTAAAGCCGTATCAACCCGATGGACTGTGGATAGAGTTGGGCAATTTTTCGCATTTTCTGCTGCGCTATAAAAGGCATGAAGATAAACGACAGTACCGAAGGAGTATGTACACCTTCATTCGGCGTACCTCACCGCCTCCATTTATGACGCTGTTTGATGCACCGAGCAGGGAAGTGTGCACCATCACGCGGGAACGTACAAATACCCCGCTGCAGTCATTGGTTTTGCTGAATGATCCCCAATTTGTGGAGGCATCCAGGGCGTTGGCTTTCAGGCTGAAAGAGGAGGCCGGGGATTCGCTCAAAGACAAAATACAAACTGGTTTTCAACTCGTATTGAACCGCCCACCAAGCGAGGAAGAAGCCTCAATATTTCAAAACTTATACCAAAAGGAATATGAAGAATTTGAGAAAGACAGGGCAGGGGTGGAGGACTACCTTTCAGTAGGTGATTTCAAACCGGCTGGAAATTTTGATGCAGTGGAGTTGGCTGCCTTGTCGGTTTTGTCAAATACCCTTTTTAATATGGACGAAGTTTACACCAAAAGATAACGATATGTGCCATCACCACAACAAAAACCATAGCAGGCGTGATTTTCTGATGCGCACTTCATTGGGCCTGGGTGGGCTCGCCCTCGGCTCCATGATCGATCCGATGGGGATACAAGCAGCCTCTTTGGGAAATGCCAACACTTTGGGTACGCCACATTTTGCACCAAAAGTGAAAAGGGTGATTTACCTGTTTCAAAGCGGGGCTCCCTCACAACTCGACCTGTTTGACTACAAGCCCCTATTGAACAAAATGAACGGACAGGAGTTGCCCGACAGTGTACGCAAAGGGCAGAGGTTGACTGGTATGACAGCCGGGCAAACTTCCCTGCCGCTGGCTGGCTCCATCTTCAATTTCCAGCAACATGGCCAGAGTGGTGCCTGGGTGAGCGACTTGATGCCGCATACGGCCAAGATCACGGATGAGTTGTGTTTCATTAAATCCATGTACACAGAGGCCATCAACCACGACCCGGCTGTTACATTCATTCAAACCGGCTCGCAATTCCCCGGGCGCCCATCCATAGGCTCCTGGGTGAGCTATGGCCTGGGAAGCGACAATAAAAACCTTCCCGGCTTTGTGGTGTTGGTGACCAAGGACAAATTTGGACAACCATTGTATTCACGACTTTGGGGCAATGGATTTTTGCCTTCCCAACACCAGGGGGTGCAGTTCAGGGCTGGAAAAAACCCCGTGCTCTACCTGGCAAATCCTCCCGGTGTAACAGAAAACAATCGCCGAACGCAGCTTGATCACCTTAACAAACTGCAGGAGTTGCAATATGAAAGGATGGAAGACCCGGAAATCCGGGCGCGCATATCCCAATATGAAATGGCCTACAGGATGCAGACTTCAGTACCTGAGATAATGGATACTTCTGGTGAGCCTGACTACATTTATGATATGTACGGAGAGGATAGTAAAAACCCCGGGACGTATGCCGCCAATTGTTTGCTGGCCAGAAGGTTGATTGAAAAAGATGTGAAGTTTGTGCAGCTCTACCACCAGGGGTGGGACCACCACGGAGGGCTGCCCAATGCCATCAAAAGGCAATGCAAGGAGACAGACCAGCCGTCAGCTGCACTGATAAAAGACCTGAAGCAAAGGGGCTTGCTGGAGGATACATTGGTGATTTGGGGAGGTGAATTCGGGCGCACCAATTATTCGCAAGGCACTCTTAGCCCTACCAACTATGGTCGGGACCACCACCCGAAATGCTATACATTGTTTATGGCCGGGGCAGGTGTGAAAGCAGGGACTGTATATGGAAGTACCGATGAGTTTGGCTACAATGTGGCTGATAATGGGGTGCACATCCATGATTTTCAGGCTACACTCATGCACCTGATGGGCTTAGACCATGAGCGCTTGACGTACAAATTTCAAGGCAGGAGGTTTAGGCTGACCGATGTGCATGGGCATGTGGTGCACGATATTCTTTCTTAGACTGGTTTTTTATTCTTCTTTTGTCCGCAAGAATTTTACACATGAACATTTCAGACATCCCAATGGCATTGTCAGAGACCTACACCAACTGGTCAATGGTTCAGAAGATTCAAAAGCACTATAAAAATAAAGATTGGATTGGTTGTATTTCCAAGTGCAACGAACTCAACTCAAAAGTTGGTAACGATATGTTCGGTTATCTATATCTCGGCTTGTGCAATTTTGAACTTAATTTCATTGAGGAATCTTCAGACATTTTAGAAAGGCGTTTGAACGATTAGAAAAGAACAAATTTAGAAGTGTCCTTAACGAATATGCGGATTTCATAAAATATCGGATTGCATGGAATTTAAGAAAACAACGTAAGTATGAACAGGCAATCCAATACTTGGACGAATCTCCTAAGGGTATTTTATTCTACAAACTGAAAGCCGACATTTATAACGACCAAGAAAAACTAGACTTGGCATTAGACTCAGTCAACGCCGCATTTTCAATCAACCCAAAAGACAAAGAACTTGTTGAATACCGGAATGTACTTATTTACGAAGTTTCAGCGAACCGGATGAACAAATCAAGCGGATAACATGACATATCTCCAGTTGGTTGCCGCCAGAGTTGAGTAGGCTGCTTTTTAAAAGGCGCTGGGAAATTAGGGGTTACCAATTTAGGCTCGTGGATTTGTTATCCCGAATTACTGGATTTTGAATAACTACCAATTATTGGTAATTTTATACAAAACTTAGGGTTATGAGTAAAAACACATCGATTTCTCTTGGAGATTATTTTGAAAACTTTATTCATGAAAGAATTTCTGAAGGTAGGTACAAAAATACGAGTGAAGTAATTCGGGCGGGTTTAAGGCTTTTGGAGGAACAAGAAGAAAAAAAACAATTACTCACTGATGCTTTAATCGAAGGGGAGCGAAGTGGCCTAGTCAAGGATTTTGACCCTGAAGTTTTATTAAATGAACTTCATGCCAAGAATAATTTATGATGAAATTCCAAATTTCATCTAAGGCTCAATCGGATCTGATTGATATTTGGGAATACACTTTTAAAAACTGGTCTCCTGAACAAGCTGACAGGTATTATCAAATCATAATTGATAAGATAAAGGAAATTTGTGAAAAACCAGATATTGGAAAAAGCTACAAAAAGGTACTCAGAGGGTATTGGGGGGCAGCTGTCAAGTCTCACATAATTTTTTACAAAGAATTGGGTAATAATTCTATCGAAATAGTTAGGATCTTACATCAGAGAATGGACTATCAAGATTGGTTAAACTAATAATGAATTCCACAATTGGGAATTAATTGTTCTAAAATCCCATACCCAACCTAATGCCGCTGGCATAGTGCTCGCCCCTTAGATAGGCCATGTAGTAGTCTATCCTTAGGATTTTGAAAATGTGCTCCAGCCCGAAACCATACTCCAGGTAGTTTTTGTTGGATTCGGAGTAGATATAATTGAGAGAGCCCACAGCCTGCATTTTCGTTTTTCTCAGCAATGGGAATTTGTTGATAAGAAAACCATTGAAGTGGTGGGTGTATTGCCCGGTCACCCAGCCTCCTGTGGTACTGAAGTTGTAATAGTCCAACAACTGGAAATTGTTTGGCCTAAACTGCGCCAGTACAGTCTGGCTGCCATTGAAATGCTTAAAGTCGATCAGGGTCAGTTTGTTTTTATTGATAAAAGTGCCGGCTGCTGCCACATATTCACCCGACCCCATCAGTTTGTAATCTATGTTGTCCCTGACATCAATACTCACTTTATCAAAGTCCACATCAGACCCCAACCAGGGCACGCCCTTGGAATAGCTAATCCTGAATCTGGGGTATTTGGTGCCCATCACATACTTCTGGTCCGGTCTGGTAATGTACTTTTGCTTGATCCTGAGGGTGAGGCTAATGTCCAGGTTCAGCAGGTTGTTGGAGCCGAAAGACGCATCTGCCAACTCTTTGTTAATCGGGAGGTTAGGGGTAAACCGGCGTTCATCTTTTCTAAATATGGAAAAGTCTGAGGTGTTGAGAAGCTGCTGGCGATTGGCATACTCCAGATTGGAAGTAAGCAAAATACCATTAGCCAGCTCGGTTTGATGCGCCATTCGAAAAAAGTTCTTTTCGTACAGCTTCATGTAATTTCTTCTGTTGAGCAGGGTTTCAAGCGAATTGATCAGGGTAGAAATGGGTTCCCTTCCATTGAACTGATAAACGAAGCTTCCGAAATGCACAAGGGCCCGGGAAAACTTTTTAGGATTGTAATACAACCTCCCAAAGAGCTGTCCGTAGGCTTTCTGGCTGGAAAATCCGTAGCGCACCTCTGGAATTATCTGATATTTTAGGATACCATTGTCCGATTTGGCATAGGTTGATTTTAAAAACAACACAGCACCTTCCACAGTGTTGAACTGTAGGTTTTCAATAATGGGCTCAAAACGAAAGTATTTTTCCTGATAGGATTTCTGATAAATATAGCCGCTGTACAAAATATTGGCGGGATGTATTTTGTTCACCACTTTGTCCACCGAGTCTTTATAAGGTTTGGAGTTTAATATCACTTCCAGGCTGTCTTTCTTTCTATAGTCGGTGATTTCAATGGAGGTAAGGGGAATGGGGCGCACCTTACTCCAATAGGTGCTGTCGCGTTTGTTGGATTTTTCTTCCACCACAAGGATTTCGTTGTTGAAATATTTTTTGGGGAAAAGTTTATTGATTACGATGTTCCTGTCCCTAATAGTGTCCGGGGAAATGGTATCTGTTGCCTCGGTATTTTCCAATTCTATTTTGGGCTGTATCTGGTAGTTGGAGTGGATGCCAATAAAATTTCCATTGCCTTTGAACCCAAAAATGTCCACATCAAAGGTGAATTTTTGGGAGATCATCATCCAGATGTCACCAGCCACTGGGGCATATACCTGATTTATGTTGAGGTTGTCGATGAACTCCAACTGGTGTTCTTTGGTAAGGGTAAGGTCCACACTGTGGATTTTCCATGAATCTTCAATGATGTAAATGTGGCCAACGAACACCGGATCGTTTTTTCTTCGTGGAATTACTTTTATCTTGTTGATCAACTGTCCGTTTTCCTGTATGATACCTTTCAATTCATACTCATAAAAAAGCATGGCATTGTTGGCTATTGGCGAGACATAACCGCGCTCCGACAAGCCCTCTGCCTTCAACAGGTTGTCATAAAAAGAAAAGAGCATTTGCGACCCTTGGTTGTAACTGAACGAATTGTTGTTGCCACTCACCTTGGAAGATATCATCACTTCTTTGATCTTATCGGGCTGCTCAAAGCTGAGTTCGGAAATGGACTCTGATAAATACACTATGCCCGTATCGATGGGTATCACAAACCCAAAAATTTTATCCGGTTTTTCGTCTATGGTCTGCATGCCCTTTATATAAACCTGGCACTGATAGGCCTGCACCTGTTCTTTATGGTATTTCCTCTTTTTTATGGCTTCCCTGATTACGCGATAAGCCGGGTCTATTTCAGAGGCATTTACCACCACTTCATTCAATTGGAAGGCTTCACTTTTGAGTTTTATGTTGAGCACCATTGGGGCAGGACCTATGGTGACTTGCTTTATTAGTTTTTCGAAACCCACATATTGAAACACCAGTTCGTAGGTGCCAGGGGCCAGGTCGATCGAATACATGCCATCCACGTTGGTGGTTGTCCCTTTTGTAGTATTCAGAATGTAAAGTGTTGTGAACGGAAGTGCGTTTCCGGCCTGGTCGGTTACCCTACCGGAAAGTGTTGTTGCCTTTAGGTTGAAACTAAACAGAAGCAATAAAATTGCCATTCCTGTTTCTATAAAGCT
The DNA here is from genome assembly GCA_040222275.1 of Cyclobacteriaceae bacterium. Lineage (GTDB taxonomy): Bacteria > Bacteroidota > Bacteroidia > Cytophagales > Cyclobacteriaceae > CAXBNB01. The sequence goes on along the minus strand of JAVKDJ010000082.1, from coordinate 80,298 downwards.
AGGTTTTTCCATTCGATTGTGTCTCATGCAATACTAATGAAAGTTGGTAGGAAAAATGAGGGAGCGGATGCTCAAAATAGTAAGAAGAAACAGATTAACTATGAAATGTTTCGTATTCGACCTTTCGAAGTTATAAGTTTATATTTGGCAAAAATTCTAATATGAAGACAGTAATAATCACTGGTGGGTCGTCTGGTATTGGCCAGGCTTGTGCTTTTGAATATGGCTCGAAAGGGTACAATGTGGTGTTTACCGGCCGCAACAAGGAAAGGATGGAAGAAACTACCAGGATGCTGGAGGATCAGGGAACCCCCTGCCTGGGCATGGGCGTAGATGCTTCGACTGAAGAGGGGGCTATTGATGTGGTACGTACCACTGTTGACAAATTTGGTGGTATTGATGTGCTGATCTGTAATGCAGGAATTTCTATGCGTGCACTTTTTGAAGATGTGGATTTAAAGGTGTTTGAAAAACTGATGCAGGTCAATTTTATGGGCTCGGTTTATTATGTGAAGCAGGCCTTGCCCCATCTTTTGAAATCGAAAGGAACCGTCATAGCAGTGTCTTCCATCAATGGGCACAGGGGCACGCCTGCGCGTACGGCCTATACCGCCTCTAAATATGCCATGGAAGGGTTTTTCGAAGCATTGCGCACGGAGGTAATGTACAAAGGGGTGCATGTGCTGGTGGTAAGCCCGGGCTTTACCGGTACCAACATTCGCAATACGGCCCTCACCGCCGAAGGCAAAGTGCAGGGAGAATCACCAAGGGATGAGGGCAAAATGATGACTGCCGCACATGTAGCCGCTGTGATATACAAAGGCCAGCAAAAAAAGAAACGTGATATTGTATTGACAACCCAGGGTAAACTGGCAGTGTTTTTAAACAAGTGGATACCTGGCACTATGGACAGGATAGTTTACAACGTAATGGCCAAAGAACCGGATTCCCCTTTCAAATAGGTTATCCTAGCTTTTTTACTTTGTCTTTTTTGATGTAGGCCTTTTCCCCATTCCAGAGGATTTCTAGCCAGGGCCCGTGTTCCTTGTAGGTCTTTACCCTATGTCCCTTCTCAATTACCTCTACCAGATCCGATCCTGATGAAGGCCCGCTCATTAGATATGAATGGTTTTCGATGATGATGGCCTGGTTGTGGTTGTCGGCATAGTTTGCTATGTAGAAAACAACTACCAGTATAGCCGAGAGCAGTATGGCAGAAACCACGGGCCTGGCACCCGTCTTGTGTTTTTTATAAAAAATGTAAAGCAGCAGAAGCAGGGAAATGATGAAAATGCCAAGCATTACCGGCAGCTGAAACTTGTTGAGCAGATTGAGGAAAAAATCAGAATCATTGATCACAAACCCGGTTAAGTTGTGTTCCTCGGCAATTTCTTTCATTTTGTTGCGGGCCTGCTTATCAGAGGTTTTGAGGTAATATACATTTAGATAGTACAAAGCGCTGCTGTAGTCTCCAAGTCCTTCTTTGATGAATGCCATCTTCAGCAACATGCGGGGTGTGGCTTGTTGGTCTTGATCAAGAATCCTTTCATAAATCTCGAATGATTCAGTGTACTTCTTTAGTTCAAAAAGAGAGTCGGCAGAGGTCAATAATTGGGAGCTATCGCACCTTGCATCGGGCATAAAAGAAGCCGAAAAAAATAATAAGAGAAAATAGAAAGATTTATGTTGCATTTTATTTTTTAGATTTCTAAGTTTGCAACCGCAAAATAAGGGAAGGCGATACAAATAGTAAAATTTTCCACTAATTTTTGTTCGATTTGGTAGCTCAGCTGGTAGAGCATCTCCCTTTTAAGGAGAGGGTCCTGGGTTCGAACCCCAGCCAAATCACCACCAAAGCCCTGGAGCAATCCCGGGCTTTTTTTATATCCAAAATTGAGGGCTGGCGTCATGGTGGAATAGGGGACCAACCCTAAACAATCCGTAAATATTGACATATATTCACTATAAGTATTTTGAATTGAATTTCATCTCGTATATTTGACATATATTCAATTTATGATCATTTGTGTTTCTTGAAGACCATTTTGGGCAACACAATTAACTGGCTTGGTTTCTGGTCGTCCAATAGAAATAAACCAATAGAGCATTAGGGAAATCCTATCGTCTTGAAAATGAAAAACCACCTTACAATTAAAGGATTAATTCTTCTGATATTGATGAGTCATAGTATTGTCCATGCACAGTCCGATTTTTATACCGGATTCGATGACAATCTCGATGCTTTTTACCCCCACACCCCGCCGCATGAGGCAGTGTACGTAACTCAGGTGCAGCGTCCTCAGTTTGTAGCAGGAGTGCAGGGCAGGGCTTTGGACCTTTCCGAAAATGCCGCCCTGAGGATGCCGCTGGCAATAGATAGCCTATCAGCCCCTTCGTATGCGAAAGAAAACAACCTGACAGTAAAAGTATGGGTAAAAACCCTGCCCAATGCCAGACAGGGAACAGTCATTATAGGCAATAAGGAAGAAGGAGATTTGAAGTCAGCCGGCTGGATGATTTACACACAGGAGTCAGGAGCATGGGCCGTAAATTTGTCCGACGGCAAAAGCACCTATACCTATAGTCCAACAGTACCTCGCCAGGCCATCAACGACGGCCAATGGCATCAGCTGGCTTTTAGTGTTCATAGACAAAATCAGGAAGTGTGGTTTTACCTGGATGGAGAAAATGTAGCTATCTACAATACTCCGGGACTGGGTAGTTTTAGCAGTACAAAGCGCACGGTAGTAGGAGGTACAGATCAGTACTGGGAATACGGCTCGCAGGGCCAGTGGACGGCTTTCAACGGTTTTTTAGACGAAGTATCCATCCGGCAGGAGTATGAAGAGGCCAGGGAGATAAAAACCGGTTACAAGCGGTTTTATCCTTCGGAAAACACAATCGAACAAGCCCCCGCATCCATTCGCACCATGGTATGGAATATCTGGCATGGCGGTAGAAGGTACGGCAGGCATGTAGGACTAAATCGCGTCATCGAAACCATAAAGGAAGCTCAGCCCGATATAGTAGGATTGATAGAAACCTACGGGTCGGGAGAAATAATAGCCGATTCGCTGGGGTATCATTTTTACCTGATCAGTTCCAACCTGAGTATCATGAGCCGTTTTCCGATTAAAGAAACCATAAGAGCTTTTCGTCCTTTTAACTTTGGAGGAGCTATCCTCGATTTGGGAGACCAACAGGAACTGGCCTTTTTAGATACCTGGCTCCATTACCTTCCGGGCTATGGGAGCAATGTGGTGAAACAAGAGATGTCTGCCGAAGAGTTGGTAAAGGACGAAGCTAAAACACGACATGCAGAAGCAGTGCAGATACTGAAAGAAATTAAACCCATCCTGAAAAACACCGATAAAGTTCCCGCGATCATGGTAGGCGACTTCAATTGCGGATCGCATCTGGACTGGACAGAACAAACCCGCGACATACACTATGGCTATACCGTAGAGTGGCCGGTGAGCCTGGCCATGCAGAAAGCCGGTTTTGAGGATAGTTACAGAAAAATACACATCAATCCACTGCTCGATCCCGGTATGACCTGGACACCCCGGGCAGCCACATCTTCTACTAAATATGGCCTTAGAGACAGAATAGATTACATCTACTATCAGGGAGGGCTGAAGCCTTTGGAATCTAAAGTGGTGGATTACCACCCAATCATGTTTCCCTCAGATCATGCAGGAGTCATCACGGTATTTGAATTATGATCCTACTAGGGATGATAGGCAATCGCTGAAAGCAACTATCGGGGAAAACAACCTGAGTTGCAACGGGATTCAGAGTAGCAGTGTTTTCTGTATTTTTAAACGAGATAAAATTTATGAATATCAAACCATTAGAAAATAACCAAATGGCACATCCTTTAACCCCACTCAAAACACCCGGCAATCGCTTGGCCGGCTTCATAGCAGTAATTGCCTTGCTCATAAGTATGGTAGGTTTTCAGCCAAGGTCTTTTGCGCAGCAGGGCAAAGTCAAGGTGATATCCTACAACATCTGGAATGGTTTTGAATGGGGAAAAGACCAGGAAAGAAAAGAGGAAATGATCCGGTGGGTGAAAACACAGCAACCCGATGTACTGGCCCTGCAGGAACTTTGCGGCTACACTCCGGAAAAATTGCGTGAAGACGCCAAAAAATGGGGACATTCCTATGCGGAAATTTTAAAAACCTCAGGTTACCCGGTAGGCATCACATCCAGCAAACCCATCAAAATCAATGAGAAAATACTGGAAAATATGCATCACGGGGCATTACATTGCTCTACATGGGGTATAGATTTTATGGTGGTGCATTTTTCGCCGTTTAGCTATAAAAAGAGGCACGAAGAAGCAAAAATAGTACTGGCAAAGCTGGATGAAATCCGGCAGGAGCAAGACAAGGTAATCGTACTGGGAGACTTCAACGCTCTGTCGCCCTTCGATGCGGATCTGTATAAAAACCGTACGGAGGTACTGGAAAAACGCCGTGCTTCGGAAAAAGAACACGATCATGTCAGAAACCTGCAGGATGGGCAGCTGGAGTATGGAGTAATCGCTTCCTTTTTGGGCTTTCCACTCCTAGACGTGGTACAAAGACACACCACTACCTGGGACGATCGGGTGAGTTGTCCCACACAGGTTTTTGAAGAGAAAAAAGGAGAAGGCAGAAAGCCCGGCTCAACACGGATAGACTATATACTCACCTCTCCGGAGCTGGCTACCAAGTGCATCCAGGCCAAAGTCCTCAACGAAGAAGAAACCTATTACTTGTCGGATCATTATCCGGTTGTGGCAGAATTTCAATTCTAAACCCAACAAACAGTACCTGCCTGCATAACATAAAAGCCGCAGAGAAACAGGATAATCAGAATCTCTCACTAATTTCGTGACCGTATAAACGCAAACTAACAGATATTATGAGTCAACAAATTTTAACCAAACTTGCAGGAGCGCTGGCATTGGTAATATGCCTTGCGAGTTGCTCTACTCCACCCCCACCGAAAGACCTGAGTCAGGATAGCATAATTCCATTGCCGGAATCGCTTACAGCTACAGGGTCATCGTATGTGCTTACCAACGAAACAGTGATTTACACTCAAAAAGGAAGTACTGACCTCACACCAATAGCAAAGTACCTGGCAGAAATGCTAAATCCTGCCACAGGATTTGACATAAAATGGAAAAGTGTGGACAATGCGCCAAATAAAGGAATATACCTGGCACTGGAGCAAAGCGGAGGAGCTGGAGAAGGCTATACACTCGATATTCAGGAAAAACGCATTACCATAGCCGGCAACTCACCCGCCGGAGTTTTTTATGGAATACAAACCCTGCGACAGCTGCTGCCGGCAGCCATCGAAAAATCGTCGGTGCAGCAGGAGGCACAGTGGTTGGTTGCTACAGGTAAAATTACCGACAAGCCCACCTATGGATACAGAGGAGCTATGCTCGATGTGTCACGACACTTTTTTAGTGTAGCCGATGTAAAAAGGTACATTGATCTGATAGCATTTTACAAAATGAACAGGCTGCACCTGCACCTCTCCGACGATCAGGGGTGGAGAATAGAGATAAAATCCTGGCCAAAACTGACGGAAATCGGAGGAAAGAGTGAAGTAGGTGGAGGCGAAGGAGGCTTTTACACGCAGGAGCAATATAAGGACATAGTAAAATACGCACAAGACAGGTATGTGACCATAGTGCCCGAAATCGACATGCCCGGCCATACCAATGCGGCATTGTCGGCATACCCGGAGCTCAACTGCGATGGAAAAGCAACCAAACCCTATACTGGTATAGAGGTTGGTTTTAGTACCCTGTGTACAGACAAGGAGATCACCTATCAGTTTGTCGATGATGTGATAAGGGAACTGGCAGGACTTACGCCGGGAGAATACATTCACATAGGCGGTGATGAGTCGCACGTTACTGCCATGGAAGATTACATACCCTTTATAGAAAGGGCACAACAGATCGTAACCAAGCACGGTAAAAAATCTATGGGATGGGACGAAATAGCACATGCCAAACTGGAGCAAAACACCATAGCACAGTGGTGGTCTAAGGTAGAAAATGCCAAAATGGCTGTAGAGCAGGGCGCTAAGGTGCTCGTGTCGCCGGCTACCAATGCATACCTCGATATGCAGTACGATTCTACCAGCCACCTGGGCTTGCACTGGGCCGGCTATACAGAGGTGGACGATGCATACCAATGGGACGCAGTAGAAATAGCCAAAGGAATACCCGCAGGGAGCATTATCGGTATAGAAGCCCCGTTGTGGACAGAAACCGTTACCAACATGGACGAATTGGAATACCTGGTATTTCCAAGGCTGCCCGGGCTGGCTGAAATAGGATGGACACCCAAGCAAAATAGAAACTGGGATACGTACAAGGTAAGGCTGGGAAAGCAAAAGGTGCGCTTCGAGGCATTAGAGATCGATTATTACGCATCCAAACGAGTGCCCTGGCAATAAGTCAAAAATCCATCAACCACATTCAACAAAAGGCTGCTTCGAAAGAGGCAGCCTTTTAATATGTAGGGTCCATGAACTCACCGGGCACTACTCATATCTGAGCGAATCCCCCGATCTTAATTGCAGGATACATTTTCTGCGTTTGGATAGGCCTCCAGGAGACCTTTAGGTATTGTCTGTGCATAGCACTTCTATTTAGAAATTTTGAGCTGAAGCTTCGAAAAGCGAATGGCCGCAAATAGTTGAAAGTTTGATGCCAGTAGTTGCACTTTGCCTTGAGCATTGAATTGTGGTTTGCTACCTGATAAAATTTTTCTTCCACGTTACCCAATACCTCTTCTGCCAGGTCATCTCGCAAAACCTTAGCTAGAAGCTTCTCGGCAAGTATTGGTGGTATTGGTGTTTTCTTTTTCAATTTGTCAGAATCGAGATTTATTGGATTTTAGGATTAGCAGGATTTTGTTTCGGAAAAAGTCTTTTAACTTCCAGACTCTTTGCACCAAAATTTATGATTAACCCTTTGTTAATTTTATAAGCCTGTAAATAATTCAGCCCTTGAGCCAAATGGACATCTTCCAATTGAATAATGGCTTTAAGCTCCACAATAACTTCCCCTTCCACAATAAAATCAGCCCTTCTAGAACCCACTTGTATATCGTTGTAGAAAATTGGCATCTCTTTTTCTCTTTCAAACCCAAGTTCTTGCTGTTCCATCTCGATAGCAAGGCATCTCTGATAAATCACCTCCTGAAAGCCATTGCCCAAAGTTGAATGTACTTTCATGGCACATCCGATGATTTTGTAAGTCAGGTCATCATTTATTTCTTTCATCCTGTTAATCTTTTAATTCTGAGAATCCTGATCCTTACTCATCTCTTAAGCAATTGACCGGATTGATTTGGGCCGTGGCATATATCCTATAACTCACGGTGAGAATAGAAATAATGGCCAGCGCCAATGATGGAATAATAAAAAGATCGATCCCTAAACTGGTGTGATAAGCGAAATTTTCAAGCCAGGAATTCCCCCAAAAATAGATGACAGGAATCGCCAATACGGTAGCAATCGCAAGCAACTTGAAATATTCTCTAAAAAGTAACACGACCAGATCAATAATTCGTGCCCCAAGTACTTTCCTGATTCCTATTTCTTTGATCTTCAATGCTGCCGAGAAGGAAATCAATCCATATAAGCCTAAACAAGCAATAAAAACTGCCAGGAAGGTGAAGGCACTTAACAGCTTTCCAAATCGTAGGTCAGCCTTATACTGTTTGTCGAATGCTTCATCGAGGAAAAAGTATTCGAAAGGGTCATTTGGAAAAGAACTACGGAATGAGCTTTCAATGAAACTTATGGTTTCTTTTACATTTGTCAGGCTGACATTCACAGCATAATAAGCTTCATAGTCCCACACAGCAAAAATATAGGCTTTCTGCTTGTGTTTAGGAGAGGTCCAAAACACATCTTTGACCACCCCTCGAATGTTCACCGTGTCAATCGGTAGCACCAGCTTTTCAAAAAGGGCCTCATCGGGATTCCCAAGTTCAAACAACTTTAATGCTTCTTCATTGACGATGACGCCATCTTTTTGCCAATGCATCCCACTGAACATCCCTTCACCGGAAAGGAATTCCAAATCGAAAACGTCCGCAAAATTTGAGTCCACAAAAATGACAGTGAGGTCCTTGCTGGTAGAGCTCAATTCGCCATATTTCCAGGCACTTCCTGACCAGTTGTAGTTTACACTTGGTACCGAACCCACAGCTGATACACCTTGCACCGTACTGTAACTTGACAATTGATCGGTAAATGATTTTCGCCTTTTAGTTTGTTCTTTTTTATCCAGATCTAAAATCACCCTCGGACCATGAACGACCAGAATTTTTTCCATATCCATGCCTAAATCCTTGTTTTTCATGAAGGTGATTTGCTCATAAACAAGGTATGTGGCGGATATAAGAAAAAGAGATGCCACAAATTGAAATGTAATCAAACCTTTTCGGATATAAGCCTTTTTAGTTCCCGGGATCGAAGGTTTCAAAAGTGTGAAAGGATCAAAAGAGGAGGTGAGAAACGCCGGGTAAATCCCTGAAATCAATGAACCTAAAAAGATCACCGCAACAAACTGCATCCAAAACTTCCATTCATAAATAAGATTCAGTGCGATTTCCTGTTCTATCAGTTGACCCAAAGTCGGAATCAAAGCCATAGCAATAAGAATAGCCCAAAGGCCTGCGAAAAGGTTGATGAGGAAAGATTCTGTAAGGAATTGCCCCATCAGCTGAGACTGGAATGCACCTATTGATTTTCTGACACCTACTTCTTTACTACGTTGCATGGAATGAGCAGTGGTCAGGTTGATGTAGTTGACCCAGGCTATGATAAGCAAGAATATTCCGATTAGGATGAATATCCTGATGTTTTCGAGGCTGCCTTTATTGTAATTTATTTCATTGAAACACTGAGACTTCAGATGGATATCTGCGATGGGTAAAAGGCCAATTTTTAGTTCAAGATTTTCTTCCTCCAGATCCTCAACATTCGTCTCGATGATTTGATCAAATTTTCGATCGACCTTGGAGAAATCTGTCTGCTCATGGAAGGAGGCATAAGTAACAAAGTTCTGCCAGCCCCAGCCATTGTCTACCTCCCTGTATTCGCGCCAGTTTTTGAGTAAAAAGTTCATTGGCATCAGCGCATCAAATTTTATGTGGCTGTTTTGAGGAAGCTCTTGAAGTACACCCGTAATCGTGAAATTCCCACTTAAAGAACCTGCGCTCACCCTCAAGGTCTTACCAGTGGGATCACTATTGCCGAAATATTTTCGAGCCATTTTTTCGGTCAGGACAATATTGTTAACTCCATCCAGTACCAATTCAGCATCACCACTCGACAGAGGAAAATCAAACATTGATAGAAAGTTGTCATCGACATACCACATGTTCTCTTCCTGGAAAACCTTGTTGTTTTCGGGATTTTCAACCACATAAGTTTCATCCTGTGGCTCCAGTCTTACGTATTCTTTTATCTCAGGAATAGATGCTTTGGCAGCTGGCCCCAGACCATATGTACTATAGCCCTGATGATCCAGCAATTCTCCGTTTCGTGTATAGATATTCTCCAGTCGGTAGATGTTTTCATGACCCTCGTGGAAGGCATCAAAACTCAGTTCATGGGACACATACTGATAGATCAAAATGCATACAGCCATACCGATGGCCAGACCGCTTGCGTTGATCAGAGAATACCACTTGTTTCGAAGCAAATGTCGATATCCAATTTTAAAATGACTTTTGCACATACCTAAATTCCGATTTGTCAATAGTTTTGATTTTTTGATTGCAAAGAGCCTCAGATAATTTAAGGTTTGATACCAGTAATTGAGCTGAGCTTTGAATACAGATTTGCTTTCCGTAGTTTGGTGGAATTTCTCCTCCAGGTCACCCAATACCTCCTCGGAAATATCGTCGCGTAAGAACCTAGCTAATAGCTTTTGGGCTGGTTTGGGCGGTATGTAAGGCTCCTGTTTATTCATTTCTGATAGAGTCTACCGGATTAGCCAGGGCAGCTTTTGTCGAATGGAAAAGGGAAATAACCATAGCAAAGAGCAACGTTGAGAGTCCACTGATCACAAATATCCATCCCGATAATTCGATGCGGTACACAAAGTTTTGCAACCAAAGCCCCATAAAGTGATATACTATTGGAATGACCAGACAAGAGGCCACCAAAATCAGCAAAACCAATTCTTTTGACAGCAGCGACAGGATTTGAATAAAAGTAGCTCCAAGGACTTTTCTGATCCCTATTTCTTTGGTTTTCAGCTTAACGGTGAATGACATCAAACCAAGAAGTCCCAGACACCCGACCAAAAGGACAAGTGTAGAAAAAACCTTTATGCCATCAAAAATCAGATTTTCTATTGCGTATTCTTTCTCGATTGATTCGTCCAAAAAATTGTAATTGAATACCGAAGAAGGGAATTGACTTGCCCAGACGCTTTCAATATCAGCTAAAACATCGGAGTTGAAATGATTTACTTTGATAAAAGCCTTATTCAGAAAGTGAGACCAATTCATGAAAATACAAGGCGTAATTTCATACTGTAAAGGCTGGTTATGGAAGTCTTCTACCACCCCAACTATTGTTGCAACACCTTCGTTGATTCTAATCTTCTGACCTAATGCTTCCTCGATCGTCCAGTTCATGGATTTGACCAACTTTTCATTGACTATAAATTCATCAAAATTCATTTTGTTCATCGTGATGTTTCGTCCAGCGACTAGTTTCAGATCATAGAAATCAAGGTAGTCCAGGTTTCCAATCTTCATTTCGGACTCCTGACTTTCTTCCATGCTTTGATGTGGTAATCGGAAGTTAGTCCCCAATCTAAAATTATCGACAGCCATCGGAGGACCCGAGCCGAAAGCTATTTTCTGAACATTTCCGTTTTGCAATAGAGTATTGACAAAAACATCAGATTTGTTTTGATCAGGAACCGATACTGAAACAATCGCTTCGGATGAAAATCCCAATTCGTTACTTTTTAGATGATTCAGTTGAAGCCCAACAATTGCGGCTGCAAACACAAAGAGCTGTACCACGCAAAACTGGAATGTAGTCAGGAAGCGTCTTACAAAAAGTCCTTCTTTTCTATTTGCTGACTGACGACCTTGAAGGGCTCTTATTGGCCTGTATTTTGAAAGTATGGTTGACGGATAAATTACAGCCAGGAGAGTGGTGACAATTCCAACAGCTGCTAGCATTGTTATCTCTGCTAAGCCAAATTCAAGGCGCAGATCTATGATTGTGAGGTATTCGTTAAGCTCGACAATTAGCATTTTTGCCAAAATCCCGGAAACACAAATCGCTGCAAACACAAGTATTGCGTTCTCAATAGAAAACTGCTTTACAAGTCCCATCCTGGAGCTGCCCACAATCTTTCGGATGCCTACTTCCTTCAATCTGGTGGACGAATGAGCTGTTACCAGGTTGACAAAATTGGCTATGGCAATTAGTAACATAAAAATTCCTAGTACTACCACTGAAGTAAGAATCTTGCCCTGAATAATGTAGCCATCCGGAGGACCCCCGTATAGACTTTCGATATGCAGTTCAGATAGCGGTTGTAACACATAAGATATTCGGCTATCGTCTTCTGGCTTAAGGTATTTTTTCTTCCACGTACTAATTTTCGATTCTATTTCGTCTTTCTGATTGGCATCATTTAAAACGAGGAAAGTAGTTCCCTGGTAGTTCCCCGACCAGTTGGAAGTAAAGTATGGATTGTGCTTTTTGAAGAATTCATACGGAACAAGCATACTATATCGGAGGTTGGAGTTTCCCGGTGCGTCTTTGATAATGCCTGATACTATTAGAGGATTTTTGTTGTTTAGAAAAATTGTTTTGCCCAAACCTGTACTTTGATCATCTATACCAAAGCATTTTTTGAAGACACTTTCAGTCAACACCACAGAGTTCATTTCCGTCAAAGCCGTCTGAGGACTCCCTTCCAGCCATTCTATGTCGAATACCTTCGCATAATCAGGGTCTACAAATAGTACACCTTCCTGCTCAAAGTGAACTTTCCCAGAGGGTGAGTACTCAGAGCTGAAGGTGCGGGTGACTGGTCCTGCTGCCTGAGTCACTATATCGATTTCGGGAAAATCGTCTTTCAGCGCTTTGGCTAATGGGTAAGCTGTTGTGTTCCAATATAAAGTCTGCTCAGCGGATTTTGTATGCTGAACAACTCGGTAAGTACGGTCATAAAAAGGAGCAGATCGATCGAAGGAAAACTCGTATTTGACAAACAAAAAAATGATCAAGAAGCTTGTCAGGCCGACAGTCAGGCCCAGTACATTGATGGAAGAGTGGGTCTTATGTTTTAAAAGACTTCTCCAACCTATTTTGAAATTATGCTGAAATGTCGACATGTGATTTGACCTGTTTGATGAGAGTTTGTTGAGCGCAAAGGGCCTCAGGTAATTTAAGGTTTGATACCAGTAATTGAGCTTAGCTTTGAATACAGATTTGCTTTCCGCAGTTTGGTAAAACTTCTCCTGTAGATCACCGAGAACTTCTTCTGCCAGATCTTCCCGGATAAAGAATTTTAGCAGTTTTTGAGCTAGTAGGGGCGGTATGGTTTTCTCGTCATTCAACCGATCTATTCAGATTTGATCTCTACATTCTTAAACCAACCATCAGAGCCATGGCCTACCCAGAGTCCGACCTTGCCGGATTTAAAGTCACTGATTTTATCTACTTCAAGAGAAGGGTCCTTTGAACCATTGACGAAGACCTTTATGGAGGCATTTTCTACGACAATTTTGGCATGAAACCAATCGTTGGCACCAGGGGGTGAGGCTATTTGGTTTTCATATTTACCAGGGAAATTCTCTCGTAGTTTTTTCCAGTCATACTGCGGCATTGAAATGTATTGTACTGAATGGCTTTTTCTTTCCGGTACATTGAAGTTGAAGGGCCTAAAATAGACTGCATCGAAGGTTTCATTGTCTTGACCATGAAAGGCAATACCTACAAAACTTTGTCCTCTGGTATCTTTTCCTTTGATGTCAAGATCTATGGTTCCGTTGGTAAAATCTGTATCTTTTAACCAGAGAAGGCCATCGTTTGGTTTTGCATTTAGATAAATCACCTGGTCATCTCCGTACTTTACTTCTCGGTTGAATGTGCTCCAATACTGGGGTTCAGGTTTGGTTTTCTTTGCTAATTGAGCTAGAGAAGCCTGTGGCACAAATAGGCCCAACAGACCCGCAATGATTATGTTATGCGCTTTCATGGTTTAGATAAAATTAAGTGAGGGTTATTGAGAATTTAGCGAATGCCGGATATTGATTCCAAAGTGAAACTTTGAAGTCTCTTGATTCCTTGAGTGTGCGTTCACCGATGGCTGTTATAGAATAAATGCGTTTCCTTCTGCCTCCCCTTTCAGCTGTGGCCTGTCCCATTTCCGAACTTAAGAAGCCTTTATCCTCTAATCGGCTTAGTGTGGAGTGTACTGCCCCGATTGAAACTGATCTTTTAGTCTGGGATTCAAATTCTTCGGCCAGCTTGAAGGCATAGGCATCTTCTCCAAGTATGCCCACCAGCAAAAGGATAACTTCTTCAAATTCTCCAAGGCGTGTTTCTTTCATGATTCTTGTTCAAAATACGAGATGTTACTAGATTGTAGAACAAATATACGCAAGTTGTTTTTATATGTTCTACAATTTAGTATTAAATATAGCAAATATCTTGGATATCTCAATTTTGTAATAAGTAGGGGGAGTTTTATGTTCACCCTTTTTTATCTAACCTTCTGTTTATCCTTCGCATAAACCAGGTGACAAAACAGAAGCTTTAGGTGAGTTTGGATGGCCAGCGTCTATCAGATGACTTGAGTTCTTCAACGAGTGTGGTACTGGTCTTTGAGCTGTGAATTATGGAAACATAGGCTTCCATCTCGTCAATCGAAGAGTGAAAAACTGCAAAGTGGCCTGGATATAAATGGTATTGGTGAAATATTGTTTGAATAGAGGTGCATTTACCGCAGTTTCCCGAACAGAGGCCTTAGGTTTTTTGGAAATGTGTGGCGTGTTGTCATTTATGGTGACGAAAATACTCGGGGTACATGTATAAAATGCCTATATTTATGGTGAAACCAAACAAAAAAACACTATGCAAAAATTAATGATTAAAAGTATGTTCCTGGCATGCTGCGTGCTGCTTTCGTTTTCGAGCTTTGCCCAGGAAGGTTCGTGGACTGGTGAAGTCGTGGATCTTGATTGCTATGTTGCCAACGGCTCAAAGGGCGAGGGCCATGCACAATGTGCAAAATCGTGCATTACCAGCGGCAAGCCTATGGGTTTGTTGACAGAAAAAGGCGATGTGTTGCTCTTGGTAGCGGGAGATAAAGCGAAACTATTGACTGAACTGGCAGGACAAAAAGCTGAAGTCAAAGGTAAAAAGTCTGAACGCGGAGGCATGACCATGATCGTGGTGTCAGATGCCAAAAAAACGGGTTGAGCTCTTTTAGAAATCATTTAAGCTTAATAGAAGAGATACAATTTCAACAATTGGCAAAAGATTCAAAAGCCCGGGATAGTTCCGGGCTTTTTTGTTTTCTGGAAATTCATCTGATTTGTGTTAATTCTTACATGTGATTCCCGCCTGCTAAGACACCTGTCGTTTAAGCAATATTTGATCATTCTATAAGTGCTCAACTTATAAAAATAGCAACTGATAAAACTGATCTAAAAAAAAAACAACTAGGAGTTGTGAATTAAAAATAAAACTCGTACACTTGTAGGACAAGTTAACATCTGTATAGTAGGACTGGTGTTGCTTGCATAATTGTAAGGAGAGAAACGTGTTGAATATTTTGAATAAATATGGAGACTTTTGAAGAAGCCAGTTTTACATCGGTAACAAGACCGAAGAACCTAAGCAGTCAGATTGAGGAGCAGATATTGGTGGCGATAAATAGAAATGTATTTGCGGTAGATGATTACCTGCCGAGTGAAAACAAGTTGGTGAAAATATTTAATGTGAGTAGGGGAGTCATCAGGGAAGCACTGCTCATGCTGTCGGCCAAAGGCGTTGTTGAAATACAAAAAGGAAAAGGAGCAAAAGTATTGAACCCATCGATGGATCTTATACTCGATCCATTTTCATCATTAGTGAATTTTAAATGTGGTAATCATGGGTTTGAAAGCTCTATGAATGTAAGGATTTTGATTGAACCACACGTGACCAAATTGGCTGCAGAAAACAGGACGGATGAAGATTTGAAAAAGCTCCATCAGATCATGGCCAAGATGGAAGAGTATGTGGATGACAGAAAACAGATCAACATGTATGATGTCAACTTTCATAAAGCAATATCTGTGGCTTGTGGCAACCCTATGTTTTCGGTAATCTTGGAACCGATTTTTCATTTTTTAAGAACATACCACCGCGAATCTCTGATAGGCACTGTGCCCAACGAGATAACCATCGATTTTCACCATAAAATACTAAGTGCAGTGGAAGCTAAAAACGGAAAGGAAGCCTCGCAGGCAATGTACGAGCACCTTACGTTTGGTACTAAGAAAGATTGAGTAAGGAGAGTATTTAATGTAATCTGTAAATGAATGGAGGGGTGTTTTACTACAACACACGGCTCAATTGGGTTGTGAAAGTAATTGTTTATTCGATTTTACACATATGTAAGTGTGGTTGACGTGGCGAAGCTGTGTCTAACGATCAGAAGTAAATAAATATAGCAAATATTACATTGAAAAACTATTTAACTATACAGTCAATACATCATGAGAGCTAGTAGAGTCCTTAAAAAACTAAGGGAGGGGCAGGTTGTTACCTGCTTCAATGTCCACTTAGATGCTCAGGCATCAGAAATAGCCAGTATGGCTGGGTTCGATTGTCTGTGGATAGACCGGGAGCACTTGGCTCAGGACTGGTCTTCACTTAGAGAACATATTTGGGCTGCCAAATGCCACGATGTGGACGTAATGGTAAGAGTGTCCAGGGGAAGTTATAGTGACTACATAAAACCACTTGAACTGGATGCAGCTGGAATTATGGTGCCACATATTATGAGTTTGGAAGATGCCAAAAATGTAGTTAAAACCACTCGCTTTCACCCTGTTGGACGCAGACCTCTTGACGGAGGCAATGCAGATGGCGGATATGCTAGCCTCGATTATGGGACCTATCTGCCCAAAGCCAATAAAGAACGGTTTGTAATGGT
Organism: Cyclobacteriaceae bacterium; assembly: GCA_040222275.1. Taxonomy (GTDB): domain Bacteria; phylum Bacteroidota; class Bacteroidia; order Cytophagales; family Cyclobacteriaceae; genus CAXBNB01. Next base: position 64,076 of record JAVKDJ010000082.1, on the reverse strand, counting down.
GCAAATAGAAGACCCTGAACCATTGGACGACCTGGAAGCAATAGCAGCTTTGGACGGTATAGATATGCTTTTTTTTGGTCCGGGAGACTTTTCCCAAGGCATAGGTGCACCAGGTGAATGGAATCACCCCAAGTTGTTGGAAACGCGAAAAAGAGTGGCTGAAGTAGCCAGAAAATACAGTAAGTACGCTGGTATACCAGGGAGCCTCGATAGTGTAGATGAACTGGTGGGTATGGGTTACCAGTTTATAGTCCTGGGAGCCGATGTGATAGGTGTGGGTCAATACTGTAGGGACATTGTTGCTTCATTCAATAAAAAGAGTGCTGCCTATAGCGTGGCTACAAACAAGTAGTTAGTGGGGACTTCCTTTTATACACGATACAAATCAAATTTTCAAAACCTAATATTCTTAACTAATGAGTAAAGATTGGTGGAGGCAAAAGGCACTGGATGTGCCTCATTTTCAAACTGAAACTCCCGGCCCTAAATCAAAGAGATTAAATGAGAGTACCAGCAGGTATATGCGTGGGTTGTCCTCTCAGGTAAAATTATTTCCGGTGGCTTTTGAAGAAGGATCAGGTATTACCATGACCGATGTTGATGGAAACAAATACCTCGATTTTTCCTCGGGTATTTATGTTACTTCATTGGGACATTGCCATCCCAAAATATCCGAGGCTATAGTAAAATGGACAAACAAACTCATGAATTGCCACGATTTTGCTACCCCTGTAAAAGATAAGTTGCTCGAGACGATGGCAGATGTTTTGCCTCCTGGGTTAAACTCAGTGCAGTTTTACAGCGATGGTACGTCTGCTGTAGAGGCGGGTATCCGGGCAGCCCGGGCGATTGGCAACCATCACGAATTTATTTCCTGCTTTAGGGACTTTCATGGTAAAAGTATGGCAGCAGTGAGCTGCGCCCAGATGGTTCGTGGGGATGTGTATAGCTATGGACCCACACGTGCAGCCGGATTTTATATGGTGCCAAGACCGGATCCATATCGCCCTTTATTTAAAAAAGCCGATGGAAGCATAGATACAGATGCATACATCAGTTTTTATGAAGATTTTATACAGGAGAGTACCGTGGGAAATGTAGCAGCATTTGTGTTGGAGCCAGCCCAGGGTTGGGGAGGTTCTATTTTTCCACCAGACGATTTTTTTCCCAAACTCAGAAAATTGTGTGATGAAAAGGGAATACTTCTTTTCGATGATGAAGTGTTGGCAGGTATGGGACGTACTGGAGAATGGTTATGTATAAACCACTGGGATGTAGTGCCGGATATAGTCACTTTGGGCAAATCATTTGGAAACGGGTTTCCTGTAACGGCCATGGTAGTTAAAGAGGAATATGCCGAAGCATTGGATAAAATTTCAGCTTCATCGAGCTACGGTGGTAATCCTATGGCCTGTGCAGCAGCATTGGCATCCATCGAAGTGATAGAAGAAGAACATATACTGGACAATGTCAGGGAAGTTGGAAACCATTTTATGCGACGAATGCAAAAAATGAAAGAAGAACATCCCATTATAGGTGATGTGAAAGGTAAAGGATTCCTGCTGGGTATGGAGCTGGTCAAAGACAAATCGACAAAAGAGCCTTTTGATGAAGCCGGTAAACTGGTGTACCAAAAAGCATTCAGAAAGGGATTGGCCTGGATACCCGCAGGGCATATACTTCGAATGTCGCCACCGCTCATTATGGATCAGAAATATGCCGATATGGGACTGGACATGATAGAAGAATCCATTACCGAAGTGGAGAAGGAATTTGGGTACAAGTAAAATTAAAAGCCAGGAAGTAAACTGACATGAAAGCATTTCGATTAAACAGACTATTAAACGCCAAATCAGGTAGATGCCTGAACGTAGCTATAGACCATGGCTTTTTTAATGAATTTGGTTTTTTAAAAAGTATTGAAAACATACAATCGGCAGTAGAATGTGTAGCTGATGCTGCGCCGGACGCCATCCAACTAACGGTAGGACAGGCGCACCACCTACAATCAATTCCCGGTAAGCAGAAGCCAACCCTGGTGATGAGGACCGATGTGGCCAATGTGTATGGCCAGCAATTGCCAGATTACCTGTTTAGCAGAATGATTGAAAGCCCCGTGGAACAGGCATTGGCCAAAGATGCAGCCTGTGTGGTGGTCAATCTTTTCCGCATACCAAATCAGCCGGTAGTCGCTGACCAATGCATTCAGAATATACTTAAGATCAAGCCTGTTTGCGACCATTATGGTATGCCACTAATGGTAGAGCCATTGGTATTTCAGCCCAATGAAAAGTACGGGGGCTATATGGTAGATGGCGATACAGAGAAGATTTTACCACTGGTAAGGCAGGCAGTGGAGTTGGGTGCAGATATCATTAAAGCGGATCCTACAGACGATGTAGACGAATATCATCGCGTGGTAGAGATAGCCGGAAGTGTACCGGTAATGGTCAGGGGGGGAGGAAAAGTATCTGATAAAGAAATCCTGACCAGGACACGCGCCCTAATCGGGCAAGGTGTGGCGGGAATAGTATATGGCAGGAACATCATTCAGCATGAAAATCCGAAAGCCATTACAGAAGCGCTGATGGGGATCGTTCACGATGATTTAACAGTAGATCAGGCATTGGAAATTGCCGAGAGGTAACCAAAAATAATGAAGCGGGTTTTTCTGGTATTTGATATTGGCACCAGCGACTTAAAGTGTGGCTGTATCAATGATCGTGAGGAAGTAATGGTAGAACATTCCTGCCAGTTTCCCATGACTCAGTCAGGAGAACATTATGAAGTTGATTTTAGGCGATTTTCTGAAGATGCGAAAGCACTAATAGCAAAGTGCCTGGTGGATAAAGTCATGAACAATGTAGAGGTAGAAGCCATGTTGATTACCTCACAGGCACAAACATTTGCACCGGTTGACAAAGATTTTAACCCTTTATTGCCAGGGATAGTATGGCTGGATCAAAGGGCAGTTTCTGAAGCAGGGTACCTCAGGGACAATTTGAATGATTTTTCACATTCTGCGGGGTTTCAGGCTCCCATACCAGGCTTGTATGCATCCAAATTATTGTGGTTGAAAAGAAATGAGCCAGTAGTTTTTGACGAGGCAAGTTACTTTCCTTTGGTGAGTGAATATTTAGCACAACAGCTTACGGGGCAAGTTTATACCGATAGTACAGGATTTGGTATGTCGGGTATGTATGACTATCGGCATAATGGTTTCAATACCAGTTTGTTGCAAATATTGGGTTTGCAAAAGGATCATTTTCCGCTTGTAGATCGGGCAGCTACCCGTGGAGAGCAGGTAATGCAAGGAGTGCAGAAAGAGTTCGGAATTTCATATGGTTTTCCCGTGTACCTCTGTGGCAATGACCAGGCGGCATCTGCAGCTGGGGCGGGGCTCACTCAACCCGGCGAGGTAAACATCAACTTTGGGACTGCCATGGTGTTGTACACCCTCACCGACCAGCTGGTTACAGATTTAAAACAAGAACAAATCAGTGGCAAGCACCCGCTGGGTGATAGCTTCTTTTTTCTGAGTTATGAAAGTGATTTTGGAATTCAAATGAGAAAGCTCAAAGAAGGGTTTTTTCCGAAGGGCAGTTACAATCAATTGTTTGAAAGCTACCTGCAGCATCCGGAGGTCGAAAGTGTAATACCCACTAGCTGCAAGGCAAATGACCCGGAGAATGTTCTCTTACATTGTGCTGGGGTAATAAAGTATTACCTGAAAAAGTTGAGGCAACACCTTGACCAGATAAGCCTGCACATAAAATTTAAAAAAATTTACCTCTCGGGTGGAATGACCCAGTCAGGTGTGTGGCTTGAAATATTAAAACAGAACTTAAGCTGCCCTATTGAAGTCAACAACAGTGCAAACGCTGGACTGGTAGGTGCTGTCAATATTTACTTAAACAATACTAATCATTCTTATTATGCAAACTGAGTTTACTTACGAGCCATCGCATTATGTTCCATACAGGGATAAGAAAGTGATAGAGAGGGTTAGAAAAATTACAAGAAAGCAAATAGAAAAACACGATAATCCTGATTACAAAATCAGGGTAGTGCCTGACGCAGATATGGGTATGATAATGGTTTTTGATATTTTTCACCGTATCAAAACTGCTGCGGACAACAACCTGCCATTGGTATTGATCATGCCCAATCCATGGCCATTTTATCGTATGTTGGCCCATATGCTCAACAAGTTTCAGGTGGATTGCAGCAGGTTGTACACCTTCAACATGGATGAATATGCAGACCAGGATGGAAACATTGCCCCCGAAACCTGGCAATTTGGTTTTGGGCAGGCATTCAAAAAATATTTTTACCATAACCTGGACAGACACCTCCGCCCTCCCGAAAAGCAGATTCAGACCCCAACCAACAGGAACATAAAGGATTATGGCAAAATGATCAGTGACCTGGGGGAGGCGGATATGGTATATAGCGGGCCGGGCTGGACAGGCCACCTTGCTTTTATCGAACCGGATGCCCCGGAGTTTAAGGCGGATTCTATGGAGGAGTGGATGGAAATGTCTGCCCGGATAGTAACATTAAGTCCCTTTACTTTAGCTCAAAACTCCCTGCATGGCAGTTTTGGAATGAGCGGGGATCTTGCCATGGTACCTCCCAAAGCGGCTACCATAGGACCGGCACAGGTAGTGAAGGCAAAAAACAGGATGCAATTCTGTGGGATTAGTGTAAGTGGCACTACTACCTCATGGCAAAGGCTGGTCGCCCGGCTGGTGATGCATGGAGAGCCTACACCGTTGGTGCCAGAGTCGGTACACCAGCTATTACGCACCGATGCATATATATCAGAGACTATCGCCATGGACATAGCACCCGATTGGGAAAAAGGATATTAGTATGAAACTACAGGAAATAAAACAGCTGGCTAAAAGCAAATCGGTGGTGATCGATGTACATACCCATGTAGGGATTGCACCGAAATTTTTCTACCAATACGGATACCCTTACGCTTTGTCTTATGAAGATATGTATATCCGAATGGAGATGCTGGGTATTGACTACTCAGTGATTTTTCCTTTTGTAGATTCTGCTTATTATGTCAATGACAGTACATCTTCTACAGTTCAGACGACTACACAATACTGTGATTTTCCATTTGAGATAGAGAACAAGAATTTGCTCAATGAGATATATGAAATTTTTCCTCAATACAGCCACAGGGCTTTACCGTTCCTGATGTTCGACCCATCCAGGGAGGCAGAGAAGCAGGCGGCACATATGGAGCAGCTCTCAGAGCAATATCCTGTTTATGGTATAAAGACGGCATCTACCTATATCCAATCATTTGTCAATGATTTGGAATCGGTGGGAAGACCGATTCTTGATTTTGCCAAAAAGAAGCAGTTGCCTATTATTTTTCATTCATCAGTACACCCGGATGATCCATGGGCTTCAGCATATGATATTGTAAACCTGGCCGAGCGACATCCTGAAGTGAGGATATGTATTGCACATTCAGCACGATTTGCTGAACCCGTTTTGGAAAAGGCCAGTCAACTGGACAATTGTTTTGTAGATTACTCGGCCTTTATCATTCACTGCAAACTGGTGCAGCAAAATTCGCCCAGCATAGCACCGGTTGCCAATAGGTTTCAGGCCGACTATTCGAATGCACTCGATGTTATGCTTCGGTTGGCAAACGCTTATCCCGACACCATGCTCTGGGGTAGCGACACTCCATTCAATTACTGGATACAGAAATATTATACAGCCAGCGGCGAAATAGCTGAAGACCGACTCGAGTGTGGCTATAAGGAAGAAACAGACGTACTGAACGACCTGCCCGTGGATATCAAAAAACGTATTGCCTACAGCAATAACCTTCACTTTATTTTCGGAGAAAAACCATGAAGAAGCTACAAGCTGGCACAGCAATAATAGACGTAACACCCAATAAACCAACGTTTTTGCATGGTTATCCGCATGTTGAACGGATAAGCGAAGGGATAAATGATCCGCTTTTTGCTTCAGCATTGGTTCTTGATAGCGGTGTAAAGCAAATATGTTTTTGTGCAGTTGATGTCATATTTATCTCCAAAGAAATCACAAAAAAAGTAAGGAAAGGAGTGGAAGCTGCTACGGGAATACCAGCGCATCATATTATGGTTTCGGCATCTCATACGCATTCTGGCCCTGTTACGGTGAGCGACCATTTCAACGATCCGGTAGTACCAAAAGCCGACCCTGAATATGTAGCTGAACTGATAGAAAAACTGAAAGAGGTTTGTGTAAAGGCCCACATCAATAAGCGCCAAAGCCTGATAGCACTGGCGGTGGCAGATGGTAGCGGGATTGGTGGCAACCGACGAAGCAAAACGGATGTGGTAGATGCACAAGTGCCTGTTCTGGTGATCAAAGATGCAAAAACCGCCAAACTAGTGGCACTTTCAGTGGTTTGCTGTATGCACCCCACTGTTTTACATGAAGACTCAAAAGTGGTTTCAGGAGATTTTCCCGGTTATGCGAGGGATTTTATCAGGCGGGAACTGGGCAAGGATGTGGTGATGCTTTATAGTATGGGGCCATCAGGAAACCAATCGCCACGACATTTTATAAAAAGCAATACCCTGGATGAAGCAAAAAGGCTAGGGGAACTACTTGGGAAAAGAATACTCCATGCAGTGAATGGGTTGGATGATTTAGATTTTCAGGGTGAGGTAGCATTGGATATAGCCAGATCAGCGCTTGAATTACCTCGAAAAAAGTTTATGTCACTAGCAAGCGCCATGCGAAAACTTGAACAGTTGAAAGCGAAACTGGCAAAAATGCGCAATGAGGGAGCTCCTTTATCGGAAGTACGAACCGTTGAGTGTGATTGGTTTGGCGCAGAAGAAAACCTCCACTTGGCAAAAATGGCTGCAGATGGAACACTTGAGGAGGTGTATCGGACGGTATTGCCTGCCGAGGTGACGGCAGTTGGCATAGCGGGGTGTTGGTTCGTTTTCCTTCCTGGAGAACTATTCGTTGAATATTCCCTGGCCATAAAAGCCAGAGCAGCGAAAAACACTTTTGTGGTCAGCCTTTCCAATGGTCAGCTGGGAGGCTATATCGTCACGGAAGAAGCAGAGGAAGAAGGTGGGTACGAAGCATCCAATGGTATTTTTTCCGCTGGTTGTGGGAAAATACTGGTAAATGAAGTGCTGGCACTTTTGCAGCGGAACAAAGAAAAGGTTGTAGGATAAAGTATTCAAAGTTTATGAACAAAGTAGCATTAACAAGCCTGGACTGGGTGATCATTGCTGGATATGGGCTGGGCATGCTGCTCATCGGTTTTTATTTTTCCAGGCAAAACAAAAGTTCAGACGACTATCTGTTGGGTGGCCGTACGATGAACCCCCTGAAGGTGGGCATTTCATTATTTGCCACAATGTTTAGCGCCATTTCTTACCTGTCGCTTCCTGGGGAAATGATAAAACATGGCCCGATGATGTTTGTGACCATTGCGGCATTGCCTTTCATTTATTACGTAGTGGCATATTTTTTTATACCCTACATCATGAAATTGAATGTGAGCAGTGCCTATGAACTATTGGAAACGCGGGTGGGAGTTCAGAGCCGGATCATAGCTTCGTTGTATTTTTTGGCTATGCGTTTTTTATGGATGGGGGTCATCATTTATATGGTTTCGGATAAAATAGTGATTCCGATTATGGGTTGGTCAGAAAGCACAGCGCTGTTGGTAAGTGTAGCCATGGGGGTTCTCACTATTATATATACCTCTTCTGGTGGTTTGCGCAGTGTGATACTTACAGATGTTATTCAGTCGGTGGTACTGTTTGGTGGTACCATTCTTGCCATTGTATTAATGATGAAAGAAGCAGGAGGTGTGGCAGTTGTTATTCCTGATACATGGCCTCAACACTGGTCGGGATGGGTGTTTTTTGATACTGAAGTTAGGGTAAGTTTTATGACAGCCTTCATTTCTACTTTTGGTTGGTATGTATGTACAGCAGGTTCTGACCAGATGGCTATTCAGAGATACCTTGCCACGCGCAATGTTAAAGAAGCAAAAAAAATGTACCTAAGTTCAATGGTTATCAATGTAATGGTCAGTTTGCTTCTTTTGGTGCTTGGTTTGGGATTGCTGGCCTATTCAAAAGTGCATCCAGAGCTTCATGAGGGCACATCGGTCATCGAGGGTGCAGACAGTTTATTTCCACGCTTTATTGCACAAGGGCTTCCTGCCGGATTTTCCGGCATACTGCTGGCGGGCCTCCTGGCAGCAGCCATGTCGAGCCTTTCTTCCGGAATCAACTCTTCATCCCTTTCAATAGTTGATGATTTTATCTTGCGTTTCAGAAGTTCTGCGATGACCGACGAGCACAAGGTTCGGCTGGCCAAATGGATTTCTGTTGCTATTGGAGTATTTATTGTTTTGTTGAGCCTGGGTATGGACAAAGTACAGGGCAATCTACTGGAGGTTACTTTTAAAACCTCTAACCTGTTTGTAGCTCCATTGTTTGTGCCATTTTTTATGGCCATGTTCGTGCCATTTGCAACGCATAAGGCAACCTTTATTGGAACGGTGTTAAGTGGTGTGGCAGCCGTATTGGTTGGTTTTTCCTATGAAATGTTTGCCGTTGCTATTTCATTTCTCTGGATCATACCCATTTCGTTTGCAGTGGGGGTGACAGCAGCAGTTTTGCTTAGTTTTTTATCTGATAAACTGGTGGACCAATAGGTTAGTCCATAGCTATTACAATGATTTTTTCCAATAAAAAAATAAAAGGGAAAACCTTGTTGGATACTTATCAAAATGATGGAGTGGTACGCTTGAAGGGATTATTTTCACCCCAACAGGTTGTGGAAATTAGAGGTGAACTGGAGCGGTATATCAAGGAAGATTTGTCATCAAAGCCGGATGATGCCAGGACGCTGGAGGCTGATGGAAAAACAATCCGCAACCTGTGGCGGCTCGAACGCTACAACCAATACTTTAAGCGATTAGGAGAACAAGACAGCATCACAGCTTTAGTAGCCAAACTGGTAAATGGCAAGCCCGTACTGGCGGCAGTAGAAACTTTTAACAAACCGGCTCGGGTGGGGTCCGGGGTACCCTATCATCAGGACAATGCATACTTTTGTCAGTCTCCACCTGATATGCTCACCCTGTGGGTAGCCATAGATCCGGTGACGCAACAAAACGGGCCCGTATATTTTCTAAAAGGTTCGCATAAAGATGGAATCAGGCCTACACAGGTGTCTGGGGTCAAGGGAAATTCTATAGGGCTGGCTGATATACCGAAAACACCCCTGGACGAACAGTTTTGTGGTTTACTCAATTCAGGAGATGCTACCATTCACCATTGTGAAACGATTCACCATTCTGCACCTAACAAAACTGATAATTCGCGATTGGGTTTGCTGTTCGTATATCGGGGAGCGCACACAAAAACAGATAAGCTGTTAAAGAGCAAATATGAACAGGCTGTAAACGAAATTCCACCAGCCTAAACTGTTATTAGTACCCTCAAAACGATTTCAATACACATTACGCAGCAAGAGTATAAATGAAAATTATTGAACAGGGTAAACTGACAAATGCCGTATCTGGTACCCCCCAATCGACATACACTTTTCCGAATATAACCCCGCTATCGAATGGAACAGTAATCGCAAGCTGCCGATCTGGATCGGCAAAGGATTGTGCCGATGAAAGAATCGAGTTTTACCGATCGAAAGATGATGGTCATACATGGGAAAAAGGAACTGATGTTTTTCGGAAAGTATGTGTGAACGGGACAGCAGGGTCTGTGAAGATATGCTACCTCACTGAATTGGACAAAGGGCATGTAATAGCTGCCTGTATGTGGGTGGATCGACAAACATACCCTGACAAACCACTGTTCAATGCCAAAACAGAGGGTTGTCTACCCATGAAGATTCTAGTATCAGACTCGTACGATTATGGTGAAACATGGACACCCATGCGCATTGTGCCAATACCAGAAGAAATGGGTCCGCCTAGTTTAACAGGCCCAATTTTAAAGCTGGCCAATGGTGACCTGGCGATGAGTATTGAGTCCAATAAACACTATGAAGATAATAGCAAGTGGCTTCAAAAAGTAGTGCTCCTTCATTCCACCGATGGGGGGAAATCCTGGAATGAGCCGATTTGCGTCAGTGAAGATCTTAGCGGCAGGGTATTTTATTGGGATTTGCGTGTTGGGGTGTTGCCCGATGGGCGTATGGCTGCATTTTCATGGACTTACGATAGCAAGGCCAACAAGTATCTGAATATCCATCGTCGGGTGAGTTCCGACCATGGACGAACCTGGGAATCCATGGATGACCTGGGTTTTTCCGATCAGCCTGCACATCCGGCTATACTTCCGGATGGAAGGATGGTGCTTGCATGGGTGGATCGTTTTGGAAGCTGTTCTATTCGGGCGCGGATGTCACCTTCTATTCATGAGCCATTTGATTCGGATACTGAAGTATTGATTTATGACCATGGGGCTGCAGCACCTGATACCAGGGACACGGGGGATTTGCTGAATGACATGGGTATATGGACTTTTGGGTTGCCATTCGGGCAACTGCTTCCAGATGGCGATATTATGGTGTTGTACTATGCAGGCACCTCAGAACTTACCAATATTCACTGGGCTAGGTTACGTGCTTGACGCAAAAAAAGAATTGAAAGATTTACTATTTAAAGTGATGAAAAAAAGAAATTTAGGCAACACAGGCATTAGCGTATCAGAGATTGCTTTTGGAGGGGTAGAGATAGGTCTCCCTTACGGAATAGGGGTAAAGAGCAAAGCAGATATGATCACAGAAGACAATGCGGTTCGTCTGTTGCATGCCGCGCTCGACAATGGCATCAATCTATTTGATACAGCTCGCTTATACGGAGATAGTGAGTCCATTATGGGGAAAGCTTTTCAAGACAGGCGACAGGAAGTTGTACTCTGCACTAAATGCAAACACTTAAAAGATTCCGACGGCAATCTGCCTGAAGCTGGAGAAATTAAGAACGTAATAAAGACATCTCTAAAAGAGAGCCTGGATGCATTAAAAACAGATTATATAGATATCTATATGTTGCATCAGGCAGACGAACAGATTTTGGATTGTGAGGAAATAAAAGAAGTTTTTGTAGAACTTAAAAAAGAAGGCGTAATACAGTCTATCGGTGCGTCTACTTATACCCCTCAGGAAACTAAGAAAGCGATAGATGGTGGTGTATGGGATGTGGTTCAGTTACCTTTTAACCTGATGAACCAGACCCATTCGGTACATTTTAGTGAAGCAAAATCAAAAGGAGTGGGCATTATGGTCAGGTCAGTATTATTCAAAGGCCTGTTGAGTGGCAAAGGAACCAACCTACATCCTGCCCTGAGTAGCGTTGAAGAGCATATTGACAACTACCGCAACGTTCTTAATGGTTCCGGAACTGACTTAGAAACTATAGCAATGAAGTTTGCTTTGGCTTCTTTAGAAGTATCAACGGTGCTGGTTGGTATAGACCAAATGTCCTACCTGGAAAAAGCACTTAAAGTAACAAACAGTGATTCTATTTCTTCTGAATTGTTTAGTAAACTACAAGGCATGAAATACCCTGATCCTGCATTCTTGGATTTGGTGAAGTGGGAAAAAATGAAATGGCTAACCTGATACAATTATGAGACAGAAACCTAACCATGCTCTAAAACTGGGTATAATAGGGATGAGTGAAGGGAACGGTCATCCGTATTCCTGGGCTGCTATCATCAATGGAAAATACGATGAGCACCTCATGGATCAATGTGGTTTCGCTGGAATACCTATATACTTGAAGGCAAACAAAGACACGCTCGGAATAGAAGGTGCACAGGTGACACATATCTGGACACAAGATATGGAACTATCCAGGCATATTGCCCAGGCATCTGCCATTGAGTCGGTGGTGGAAAACATGGAAGATATGATAGGAGAGGTAGATGCTGTATTGCTGGCCCGTGACGATCCGGAATTTCATGTAGCCATGGCCAGGCCTTTTATCGAGGCAGGAGTGCCTTTATTTGTTGACAAACCGTTAGCAGGCAATGTGGATGATCTGGCGTACTTTTCGGCCCAACACCGGTTGGGGAAGTTGTTTATGTCTTGTTCATCTATGCGCTATGCTATTGAATGCAGAACTGCAAAAACATTGTGGGCAGACATGGGAAATATTGAACTGGTGACAACTACAGGCAAAAAGGACTGGACAAAATATGGCGTTCATATGCTGGAAGCAGTTTTTGCACTGCTTGATGACCCCAAGGTAGTTTCAGTTCAGAACACAGGAAAAACAGGCAAAGAAATAGTGCATATTATTTTTGAAAATGGCCTGGACCTTACTGTACATTTATTTCAGGACATTGCCCCAACTTTCCAGATATCCGTATTTGGCCAGAAGGGCTGGCAACTGATTGATATTAAGAATTCCTATGCGATGTTTAAAGAAAACCTGATGGAATTCATCAGGGCTGTGAGGGAGGGGAAAACCAGGCTTTCATTTGAAAAAACCGAAAACATCATTCGCACACTCATAGCTGCCAAACAAAGTGCAGCGCAAGGAGGACGACTAATAAACCTGCTGTAGTCCCCCACTTAAATGAAAAAGACAAAAAACATTATACTATGAATGTCAAGCAACTATTGAGTTTAGAAGAAAAAGTTATTCTGGTTACAGGAGGAGCTGGTAACTATGGCAGGTGCATTGTGGAAGGACTGGCAGAGGCAGGTGGTACGGTGATCACTGCTTCGAGAAACATTGAAGCCTGCGTGCAGTTGGCTGACGAGTACAGCAAACAAGGATTGGATGTACATGCGATGCAATTGGACCAGGCGGATCACGATTCTGTGGTGGCATTAAAACAAGCCATCACAAATAAGTTTGGCAAGCTCGATGTATTCGTAAATAATGCAGTGTCACGGCCGATGAGGGGCTACAATGCTCCTCTGGAAGAATTTGAAGAATCGATGCGGGTCAATGCAACGGGTATGATGGATATTACCAGGGAAATGACCGATCTGATAGCCCGGAATGGCGGAGGTAGTATTGTTAATATCAGTTCCATGATGGGAACTTATGGTCCGGACCTCTCCAATTACGAGGGCACTGACATGGGTGATAACCCTCCTGATTACTTTTTCCACAGAGGTGGACTCATAACCTTGACCCGCTACCAGGCCCGAATGCTGGGCAATAAAAATATCCGGGTAAACTGCATCAGTCCTGGAGGATTGTTCAATCATCAGCCCAAAAAGTTTTTGGAGAACTACAGTAAAAAAGTGCCGGTCGGAAGGCTTGCCAACAACGATGACATCAAAGGGTTGGTCGTATTGTTGGCTTCTGATGCATCGGCCTATATCAATGGCGAAAATATATTGATGGATGGGGGGATGCATGCCTGATGTTTCCACGCTTAAACAACAGGCTGAAATGAGGTCGTCATAGGCAAAAGAGTAAAAGAATAATTTTCAACGACATCACCCATAGCTATGACATGTGAAAAAGACCGGATCAAGTATCTCTTGTGGGCTTATTATTACAAAAAGTCCCAAAAATCTTTCAGGGAATTTTACAACTCCATCATACATAAACTCATCAGTTTTGCCATGATTTTTATGCCTTCCAGACAGTCGGCAGAAGATGTGGTGTCGGAGGTGTTCGTGAAACTCTTTAAAATGGGAGCCAGAGCTACGGAAATAGACGATATCAAATATTATCTCTATCGAAGTGTCAAAAACCAATGTTTTACCGTTCTGAATAGCAAAATGAAAATGGTTTCGTTTGATACAGAAATCCACCAATCATGTGACCTTGTTATTGAAATTTCAGATCCATATCAGCAGTACCTCAATAGAGATCTACAGAATGAACTGCAAAGGGTGATCAATTCCCTACCCCCACAAAAAAAGACAATCTACCAGCTAATAGTCCTCGAAGGGCTGAAATACAAAGAGGTTGCCGTACTTCTTAATCTAGCCGTAAAGACAGTAGAGAACCATATGCTCGAAGCTACCCGGATAGTGAGAAAAAAAATCACAGCATGGTTGGAAGACAACCCCGGTACACCTATCCCACAAAACCAAAGGAATGCCAGGAGGACCCACCTGGTTCGTCCCCCCTTTCAGAAATAGGAAAATTTTGTTTCTGATTATCAGTTGGTTATGTGTTTTTTTTTAAATATATCATCAGCTAACTGGGGGTTTTTTTTCGAATCAGAGTGTAGTATGTAGAAAGCCGTATTAACTGCGGTCAAAACAACTACTATCAATGAACCAGATAGATTTATTACTATCCAAATACATGGCGGGCCTGGCCACCGAAAAGGAACAGGACCAACTAGAGGAATGGGCCGGGAGGTCGTCTAAAAACTCAAAAATTTTGGAGTCATTCAAAGCTATAAAAACTTCGAAAGTGCGTGCAGGTCATCTCGAAATGGACGAAGGTAAGTTTGAAGAAATATACAGTAAAGTTCATGAAAATGGGCTGAATGGATCACACTCAAACGACTGGCGAAGCAATCTGTATATTTTCAAAATTGCTGCCATGCTGGTGCTCATAACCATTCCGGTCTGGCTTGCTTATGACTTTTTGGTTCCGGTGTTTCAGGAAGGTGAGCTGGTTGAATCGCAATATGTGGAAAAAACCAATCCTTCTGGCCAACGGACGATGATCCATTTGCCGGATGGTTCCACGGTTTGGTTGAATGCAAACAGTAGCGTGCGTTATGAGAAGGATTTCAGAGATTCTTTGCGGAGAATACACCTCAAAGGTGAGGCTTTTTTTAATGTGAAGAAGGACACCTTGCGGGCTTTTGTAGTGAACACCGGCAATACGGAAGTAGTGGCTTTGGGTACTTCATTCAATATCAATTCTTATGACCCTAATGAAATTAAAGTATCTCTGGCTACCGGCAAAGTAAAAGTGAGTGCCACTGGAACCAACTCGCCGGAAGATCGAATATTGAAACCGGGAAGTTCGCTAATTTATTTATCCGCTCAGGGAAAATTCCAGAGTACCGAATTCGACTACAAAAAAGACATTCTCTGGACTGAAGGGATGCTATATTTCGAGCGTGCAGGTTTTGAAGAAATAATCAAAAAACTTGAGCGCTGGTATGGGGTACAGTTTACTATTGAATTTAATGGCATTACAGTACCGCCATATACAGGTGATTTTGACAATGAAAGCCTGGAGAATGTGTTAAAAAGCATGTCCTTTTCACTAGACTTTGACTATTCGATCAGGAAAAAAAATATCCAATTAATGTTTAAAGAAAACTGAACAGTGCCAATGAATACTATAAGAATCTAAAAAAGAAAGCAATGCCGTAATAGTTACAGCATTGCCATGTTCCGTTGATCTCTACCCGAATGCATTGGGGAATGACCTGGTAGATGACAACAAAGCTTTACTAATTTATCAATCAATAAAACCAAACAAATATATGTATTTTAAAGCTACACGAATAATTATAGCCATAATGAAGTGTTTTTTTTACGGTGTATTGGTTCAGTGCTTTCTGGTGAATATGCTTTGGGCGATTAAATCCGAAGCACAGAAAGTCAAGAGTGTGAAAGAAGTACACATCGACTTGTCGTTTAAGAACAATTCATTAATTGAGGTGTTTAAAGCCATTGAATCTCAAAGCGACTTCAAATTCAATTATAGCGACGATGATGTGGATGGGATAAAACGGATCAACAAAAACTATAAGCATGCTACGATAGCAGAAGTGTTGATAGATATATCCAAGGAGGCAAAGTTGAAATTTAAGCAAGTAAACAGAAACATCAATGTTAACAGGCTAAATAAACGCGAGCCCAATGTAGATGCACTACAAGTCACCATCAACGATGTGGATATATCCGGAAAAGTGACCGACGAAAATGGCCAAGGATTGCCCGGTGCATCTGTCGTAGTGAAAGGTACCCCGGCAAATGGTACTGTATCCAATCTGGAAGGTTTCTATAAGTTGAATGTTGCCGAAGGAGTGACCCTGGTGGTTTCTTTTGTGGGATATAAATCTCAAGAGGTAGTCGTCGGTGGCCAAAGTGTGATCGACTTCTCTTTAAGTCCCGATGTAACTTCCTTGGACGAAATAGTCGTGGTTGGGTACGGTTCACAATCGAGAGAGACGATCACTACTTCAGTTTCCAAACTGGACGATGAAGTACTGGAAAATATTCCCTATTCCAATGCTGCGCAGGCCCTGGAAGGTACATTGGCAGGGGTGCGTGTTCAGACCAACTCCGGTCAGCCTGGAGCCGCTCCCAATATCATCATCAGGGGGGGGACTTCCATCAACAGCCCGAATAGCTCTCCACCGCTGTACATCATTGATGGGGTTTATCGAAACAATATGAATGAGATAAATACCAGAGATATAGCCTCCATACAGGTATTGAAAGATGCAGCTGCTACCGCCATTTACGGGGCGCAAGGATCCAACGGAGTAATCATTATCGAGACCAATTCAGGAAAATCAGGAGGTATCAAGGTGAATTATACAGTGGATTATACCACGTCCAAAGTAGGAAAAAAATATGACCTGCTTACGGGGAGAGATGAAGTGTATTTCGCAAGATTGGGTCTGAAAGCTACCACAGATCTTCGCCCCGATTTGGTGGGACAGTTGACAGCAAGTACCTATCTGGGTGGGGCAGGCAATGACCTGACAAATAGCACTTATTCATCTATTCAATTCTTATCTCCAGAAAACGAGCATAAATTAAACGAAGGATGGGAAAGCATTCCCGATCCAGTAGATCCAAGTAGAACTCTCATATTTTCCAGTGTGGATTGGCAGGATATTTTATTCCGCACGGCCACATCACAGAGCCATTCGGCTACTGTATCGGGCGGCAATGAGAGGTCAAAATTCTATCTGGGGCTTGGTTATCAGGACATTCAGGGGATAGCCATTGAAACAGGTTATAAAAGGTTATCATTGAATTTTAGTGGTGAGGCTAAAGTATCGGACAAGTTCAAACTTTCTGCGCGTGTAATGTATGCCAACACCAACAACAACTATGTGCCAAGCACGGGAAGTGTGTTCAAGTCATCGCTTATTGGCCCTTCCACCAACAAGCAATTTTTTGAAGACGGTAGTTACTCCACGGGGCGGAATTTTGGATATTCCAATCCATTTTATAAAATCTCTACCTATCATCCTAAAAACCAGGGCAATGACCTGACGGTGATTATAGCTTCTGAAGCCAGGATATTGCCAGGTTTAACATTTACCCCTCAGGTTTCCATCCGCAAGACAAATTCTTATGCAAGAAATTTTCAAGAAGCCTATCGCAATGGGCCCACCAGGCTTGTTACATCTCGCAACGCGAGTGCTTCCTTTTCCGAGATGTCAAGCCCGCAAGCCAATGGTGTGTTTACCTATGTGAAATCTTTCAACGACGACCACAATATCGAGGTAAAAGCCGGCTTCACTTACTTCGAATCCAACAACATTGGTTTATCTGCAAGAGGCAGCAATGCGGCCACAGACATTATATATACTTTGAACGCATCGGCAACTCCAGTTTCTGTATCGGGTAGTGAAACCGAACAGGTACTGATTGGTTATTTTTCAAGGGCTTCTTACAATTACAAGGGCAAGTATCTGTTCAATGCCAGTCTAAGGTATGATGGGGCTTCCAATCTGGGAGACAACAACAAATGGGGAGTTTTTCCGGGGATTTCCGCAGGATGGAATGTGGATCGGGAGAAGTTTTGGGATGGACTACCTGAAAACTTGCTAAAACTCAAGCTCAGGGCCAGTTATGGGGTCACAGGAAACATCAGTGGGTTGGGACGCTATCAGGCGCAGGGAGCATATAGCGTGTCTTCACTGTACGATGGCAATGCTGGTATCCAGATCACTACCTTACCCAATAAAGACCTAAGGTGGGAGCAATCAAAGACCATGGATGTGGGTATGGATATCGGGTTGTTCAATAACCGTTTAGGGATATTATTTGATTATTATAGAAGGGAAACGAGCAACTTGTTGACGACACTCCAACTGCCACTATCCACTGGTTTTTCCAGTATTTTAACAAACTATGGATCTCTTGAAAATAGGGGATACGAAATAGAAGTAAGTGCTCAAGTGCTACCGGCAACCTCGCAACTACAATGGAGTGTTGGTTTCAACACAGCTGATGTGAAATCAAAAATCTTAAAACTGCCCGAAAACGGAGTAGAAAACAACCGGGTAGGAGGGGTTTACGTTTATGATCCGGCCAGAGGCGACTATGGCTATCTCGGAGGATTACAGGAAGGAGGCAGGGTAGGAGACCTGTATGGCTACCAGCAGGTCAGCGTATATGCCACAGATGCAGAAGCAGCCGAAGGGCCTGTCGATATGCTCATCCCCAGAACAGACAAAACCAAATATGGAGGGGATGTCAACTGGCTCGATTTAGATGAAAATGATACTATTGATACCCGGGACAGAATATACATGGGCAATAAGATTCCACGTATCACAGGTGGAATGACCAATTCGTTCAGCTATAAGCGTTTTAGTATGGTAGTCCGAATGGACTATACATTGGGTGCCACTGTTTATTATGAAAATGGTGCCCGTACATCAGGAAATTTTTCGGGTGCCAATGCCATAAACGGCGATATCCGAAGGTCGTGGCAAAAACAGGGTGATGTTACCGATGTGCCCAGGTACTATTGGGCAGACCAGAACGCCCAATGGAATGTTTGGAACAGTCGTGGTAGTTCACGGTTTTACCAAAAGACAGACTTCTTATGTTTGAGGGAGGTGACTTTTGCTTACAGCCTGCCAAGAGACTTCTTGGAACGTATCAAAATCGAAGATTGCAGGTTTCACATAACAGGGAGTAACCTGGCTTATTTTACTGATTATGACGGGCTTAGTCCGGAACAGACCAATAGTGATACGGCCTACCCAAATCCAAGGTCAATCATTCTGGGGGCATCAATTACCTTTTAATTATTAAATGAACACAGTCATGAAAAAAAGTAAAGTAATCAGCATATTTCTATCTGTAAGTTTAATTTTATCAATATCCTGTACTGAGCAACTCGACCTGGCACCTATCAGTACGATTTCCACATCTTCTTTCTGGAAATCCGAAGATGATGCTACCGGAGCGGTATATGGTATGTATGCAAGGTTGAGGGGTGTAACTGCCCGAAACCTCTATATTTGGGGGGAAGCCAGAAGCCAGAATTTAAAACAATCTGCCGGTAACGATTTTTCCAATATAAGAAACTTCGACAATACCCTAGATGTAACGGCGGCAGGTCCGGATTGGAGCAGTATTTACAAAGTAGTAGATGATGCTAATTTCATACTCAAATATGTCCCCACTATAGAGGGTTTTAAGTCAGAAAGTGATAAAAATAGAATTATTGCTGAGGCACATACGATGAGGGCCTTTTGCTATTTCCTGATGGCGAAAACCTGGGGTAAAGTACCCAAGGTAACAGACCCTACCGAAAGTGCCAACCCAGATATTATCTATAAGGAAAGGGCACCCATGGAAGAAATATTCGCTTTGATCAAGCAAGACTTGGAAGATGCATTGGCACTTTTTGCTGATAACAGCTATACATCGGGGAGAAACAGGTGGTCTAAGCCTGGCGCAAATGCCCTGAAGGGCGATGTTTACCTTTGGACAGGTAAAAGGATGTCCGGAGGCAATGCAGATTTCACAACTGCATTAGAGGCATTGAATAAAGTGGAAGGAAGTGACGTTGCGCTGTTGTCCGATTTTGAGAGGATATTTGACTATGACAATAAGGGTAATCAGGAAATAATAATGGCCAACAATTTTCGGCAATATGAAACTGGCGGCACATTTATGGCCAACATGTACATTGACGGATTTCCACCCAATTCGGATCCGGCAGCTATGGAAATAATTGGTGCAGTTGGCGGTGCGAGTTACTGGACCCTGAACGATGAATCACTTGCTAAATTCAGTGATGACGATCAGAGAAAAGCAGCCTCCTTCACCGAATTGTATAGCCAGGACTCTGAGACTGGGGAGTACACCCAATTTTATGGATGTATCCAGCGAAAATTCAATGGATTGGTAGATGCGGGCGCACGTTCCTTTCTGGATGATGTGGTGCTTTATCGGTATGGTGATGTATTGCTGATGAAAGCGGAAGCCCAGAATGCTCTCGGACAAGACCCATCTGAAGCCATGAACAAAATAAGAAAACGTGCATTCGGGGACAACTACGATGATCATGTTTTTGTAAATGGCAGCAAAGAACAAAATGACGTCCTTATTTTAGAAGAAAGGTTGTTGGAATTGTTATATGAAGGTAAGTATTGGTGGGATATTTTGCGCTTCGACAAGGCGACTGAACTAATCCCGTATTTCAGTGAAAACCCCAATGATACATACAAATACCTGTGGCCACTTTCATTAAATGTGCTCAGTTTAGAGCCCAAAGCCGAACAAAATCCTGGCTACTAGCACTGTAAAGCAATAATCCACGATTGACATCATGTTTAACAATCCATTATAAGAAGTTTGTGGTTTACAAACCCTATCTGCAACCCGGTACATTCGGGTTGCAGATAAATCAAACTTATACTTATTCATTTAATATTACTGTTGTCTATCCATTTAGGTAGATAATAAAACCTAATTCAGCAAATTATCCACCTCGATTCAAAACCTGTAACCTGGCTATCTTTTCTTTCTAAAAACTATTAAAATTTCTTTCATGAAGACTACCATTTCTATCTTTACCATCCTCATTTGTTCTTACTTGTTGTTTCCAGTTCATAGTATGGGACAGAAGAATAAGGCACTCTCAATTAAAGACAACAGGGAAATATTTGTTGATAAATACCTGATTGAGGAGCTCAACAATGTGCAACAAGTAATGCACACTCCACGAGACGAGGGACCGGTTTTTTATTTTGACAAACCCTGGGAAGGTGGGTTCTCTGCATACTGTACTATCATCAAGGATGGGAATACATACCGTGCATATTACAGAGGACACCCTGTAGCCAATAAAGACGGGAGCAGTACTGAGGTTACCTGCTATGCAGAGTCTCAGGATGGTAAAAACTGGGTGAAACCCAGCTTGAAAAGCTATGAAATAAAAGGTTCACGGGATAACAATGTTATCTTGGCTAATCGCCCCCCGGAATCGCATAATTTCAGCCCTTTTTTAGATACCAACCCCAATGCAAATCCTCAGGAGAGGTATAAAGCTTTGACAGGAACTACTAAAAGTGGATTGATGGCTTATGTATCTGCAGATGGTGTACACTGGAAAAAAATGCAGGACCGGCCGGTTTATACCAATGGTGTATTCGATTCCCAAAATGTGGCTTTCTGGTCTGAAAGCGAGCAACAATATGTATGCTATTTCAGAACCTGGTCAGAAGGTGGTTTTACTAAATACAAAGGAATTCGTTCGGTGAGCCGAACAACCTCAAAAGATTTTATCAATTGGGACGATCCCGTACACATGGAGTTTGGAGATACACCTTTAGAGCATTTATATACACAACAGACCAGTCCGTATTATAGGGCACCTCATATATATGTAGCTATAGGGGCTCGTTTTATGCCCAATCGACAGGTAGTATCTGATGATCAGGCGGTAAAACTCAACGTAAACCCAAAGTATTACAAAGATTGCTCAGACGCCATTTTGATGACATCACGTGGGGGTAACCAATATGATAGAACATTTATGGAATCATTCATACGTCCGGGTATCGGGCTAAAAAACTGGGTTTCACGATCAAACTACCCTGCCTTGAACGTGGTGCAAACAGGACCGGAAGAGATGTCTGTTTATGTCAATGAAGACTATGCACAACCTACAGCTCATCTAAACCGCTATTCCATGCGGATAGATGGTTTCACTTCATTGCAGGCACCTTATGATGGAGGAGAGGTACTTACGAAAGTGTTTACATTTGATGGTTCCTCATTGGAAATCAACTACACAACCTCGGCTGCAGGGGAAATTAAAATCGAAATTCAGGACGAAAAAGATAATCCGGTTCCGGGCTATGAACTCAGCAGTTGTCAGACTATCATTGGCAATGAAATCAGTCGTACCGTTAGATGGAATGGAAGCGGGGATGTAAGCAAACTCACCTCTAAAAAAGTGCGCATGAAAATATTAATGAAAGATGCCAATCTGTATGCGCTTAAATTCAACAAGTAATGACCGGGATTGGCAAAAGAATCTAATAAATATCCAAACAGAACCATATTGCCTGGAATGTATTACATCCGGGCTTTTTTTTACCCAAACGAGTGGAACCATGAAAAATAGACACCTCCATTTTATAGCATTATTAAACCTGGTATGGATTATATTGGCTGCTGCCTGCCAGGGAGTATCGCAAGAAAAAAAGATAGTAAGGAAGGTTAAAGACGTAACTATCTACGAAGACAGTAGTTTTTTTTCATCGTTTCCATCTGTGGTCAAACGCCCCGATGGTAAATTGATTGTTGCATTCAGGAGAGCCCCAGATCGTAAAATTTTTAGTGAAAAATCTACCAACCATGTGGATCCCAACAGTTACCTGGTTACGGTCACATCCCGTGACGGGGAGAACTGGTCAAAAACTCCCGAACTGTTGTATGCGCACCCCTATGGAGGTTCGCAGGATCCCTGCCTGCTCCAACTACGTGATGGTACGCTGTTGTGCACCAGCTACGGCTGGGCATTTGTACGGCCCGACGGATTGCCCAACCTGAAGAAACCTAATTTTCAGGCGGGAGGAGCTACCTTTTTAGGGGGGTATCTCGTGCGGTCTGAAGACGGTGGTAAAACCTGGGGAGAACCCATTTACCCGCCACATATCGAACCTGAAATCAATTTTACGGCACATGGCCAACCGCTCCCAGCTTACAACAGAGGTGCATTATATGAAGCAAAAGACGGACGGATACTGTGGGTAGTCTGTGCTACAGACGCGCCAAACAGGCACACTTCTACACATCTGATGACCTCTAGTGACAAAGGGAAAACCTGGACGTACTCTGCCCCTGTGGCTGTAGATGAAAAAGTAGTGTTCAACGAAACATCTGTATATGAAACCCCAAACGGAGATATTGTGGCATTTCTGAGGACAGCTCGATATGAAGGCTTGGCATGCATTGCACGTTCTGTAGATGGGGGTAAGACATTTAAGAGGCAGTCTATGGGCTTCAAGGGACATCCACTGAACGCACTTCGACTGCCAGACAACAGAGTATTGTTGACCTATGGTTATCGACATAAGCCCTATGGTATCAGGGCACGCATACTCAACGCAGAATGCACTGACTTTAAAACAGCTCCGGAAATTGTCCTACGAGACGATGGAGGTACTACCGATATTGGATACACCTGGCCTGTACAGTTGGACGATCATCATGTGATGGTGGTTTATTATTTCAACAAAAACAATGGTACCAGGCATATAGCCGGAACTATTCTTGAAATAAAATAACACAAACCGACATGAAGTATAATAACAGCTTATTGCCAAGTGATGCGCAATTGGCACGGGAGCACCTTGAAGGTTTTGTGCCCAACGAAATCTTTGACATACATGCGCATCCTTACCATGCAGGTCACTTCCCAAAAGGTGAATGGACCTTTCTGGATGGTACAGAAAAACTGGATTGCAGGGACCACCAAAAAGTACTCAAGAGTTATATGCCTGCAGTTACCATTCATGGCTTGTATTTTGGGATGCCCAGAAAAACTGCAGATAGGAATACAATGAACGAATGGGTAAGGGAGGTGGTGGAAAAACAGGCTACACCATGGAGCCGTTCACTGCTGGTGGCATCTCCCGACGATAGGCCAGATGTTGTAGCCAGGCAACTCAGAAGCGGACTCCACTGTGGCATTAAAGTATATCATTGTTATGCTGGACGTCATGATACCATGAATGCCCACATCACAGAATATGCACCCGAATGGATGTGGGAAATTCTCCATGAGATACAAGGTGTTATGATGCTTCATATCGTCCGGGACGGGGGGATCAGTGATACTCATAACCAAAAAGAAATAACCAGGCTTTGTAAGGCCTACCCACAGGTTAGGTTGGTACTCGCGCATGTAGCCAGAAGTTTCAACTATCGCAATGCACGAAGTGGGCTTTATGTGTTATCGGACCTTGACAATGTAGTGGTGGATACCTCTGCCATTTGCGAAGCAGAGACATTTAAAGCAGCCTTAAGGGCGCTAGGACCCAGGCGTTTGCTCTGGGGTTCTGATTTTGTTGTGAGTGAACTAAGGGGAAGGTGTGTCACGACCGGGGGGTATTTTTTTTGGCTTCATCCGGAATTGATCAAAAAGGAGCATAGTCCCCCCACCAACAGTGAAATGACTTTGGTGGGCATTGAGTCTTTGCTTGCTTTGAAGGAAGCCAGTGAAGATAATGGGCTGTCTGGTGATGATGTTGAAGATATTTTCAAAAACAATGCCCTAAGACTTCTGAAACCACACTTGCCCCAAGAAGCACATCTCAGGATGGAATCAGGGCAGGAATTGTGGAAATGCGCCAAGTCCGTAATTTCTACCGGAACGGGTTTGCTTTCCAAAAGAGCAGAAATGTATGATCCGGAATACTGGCCTGCTTATTTTACCAGATGTGCAGGGGCTGAAGTATGGGACTTGTCAGGGCGAAGGTTTGTAGATTTTGCCGGAGGTATCGGGGCGGTGCTATTGGGCTATGCCGATCCGGATGTAAATGCAGCAGTACAACGAAGATTGTCTGGGGGGACCTATTGTTCGCTTGTTAACCCACAGGAAGTAGCCCTTGCAGAAAAGTTGTTGGATTTACATCCCTGGGCAGGAAAAGTGCGCTATGCCCGCGGGGGTGGGGATGCTATGGCCATGGCTATTCGTATAGCTCGGGCGGCAACCGGAAAGAGTGGGGTGGCTTTTTGCGGATATCATGGTTGGCACGACTGGTACCTGGCAGCCAATCTGGGCGATAACGATGCACTGGATGGTCACCTGTTACCGGGATTGACTCCCAAAGGTGTTCCCCGGGAGTTGCGGGGTACTTCAGTACCTTTCAAGTACAATGACCTGGAGTCTTTTGAAAAAGCTTTGTCCCAGCTAGATGAAAACCTGTCTGTGGTGGTGATGGAACCCATGCGCGCACATTATCCAAAAGATGGGTTTGTGGCCAAGGTGGCTGCCCGGTGTAAAGAGCTGGGAGCGGTGCTAATAGTAGATGAGATCACAAGTGGTTTAAGGTATGGTTTCCCTGGTGCATTGTCACAATTGGGAGTGACACCCGATATAGTGGTATATGCAAAAGCCATGGGCAATGGCTTCCCGTTTGCGGCAGTTGTAGGACGGGAAGAAGTAATGGATGCAGCAGATGAAAGCTTTATTTCATCTAGTTTTTGGACAGATGGTGTAGGTACAGCAGCAGCTTTGGCTACACTTGAAAAAGTGCAACGACTAAATGTGCAAAAGGTGGTTTGGGAAAAAGGAAAAGAGCTTCAAACGGCCTTACAGGAACTGGCCAGCAAATACCCTGGTTGTAAAATCTCAATTGGCGGCATGCCTTCCACCCCTACTTTAACCTTCGACCTGGGTGAACATAGTACAAATGCCAAAACATTTTATGTCCGAAAAATGTTGGAAAAAGGCTTTTTGGTTTCTACTACATACTACCTCATGTATGCCCATCATGAAGGACAAATTGAACAGCTACTACTGGCATTGGAAGATGTATTCAATGAACTGGAAAAGGCTATTAATTCCGGTCTCCTTCATTCCTGGCAAAACAAACATGGCAGTCAGGCTGGTTTTAGTCGGTTGGCTTAATCATTATTTAGGCCATGATGAAATTGAAATTTTTAAATACAAACGGTATGCAATTTTATACAGGAAAAAGAACCATTGGGATCGGTTTACGATGGCTGGTCACCATCATTCTATTGGAAGGGTGCTCTCAACCATCAGAATATAGTTTGGAGCAATTAACGGCACTGAAGAACTCTGTAGGCCAAACCAACGCCAATTGGCAATTGTTTCTGGATGATTATTGGGTTCAAGATCAGGAAGGTCTCAAAAGGACACTGCACCAACCACAAAAGTGGGCGGAAAATCCTGTAATCACCACAGAAGTACCGTGGGAAGAAAATCCGTATTGTTTCGGTACCGTTATATATGATGAAGAAGATTCAATTTTCAAATTTTGGTATCAGAGTTATAACCAAACTTTAGATACCAGTGACAAGACCCCAATCTTATATGCAACCAGTAGTGATGGTTTGCAATGGGTGCGTCCTAATCTTGGAATAATTGAATTTCAGGGATCAAGTGAGAATAACATTGTCCTCCAAAATTATGGCTTCCATGATTTGTATTCCCCGAGTGTGATTAAGGATATGGATGATCCAGACCCTAACAAAAGGTACAAAATGATTTGGTGGGACTTTCCGCTGGGAAAAAAGGGGTATCAGGATGATGGCATGTGTGTGGCATTTTCACCTGATGGTATCCGGTGGGAGAAACACAGCGGGAACCCGGTGTTACATGCAACAAAATCTGAGCAGTCGATCAGCGATGTGATGTCTGTGATGAAAGACCAAAATACGGGTAGGTTTGTGGCATATACGAAAGGGTGGTCTGATCCATGGCCTTCATTCAGGCAAATTGTCAGGACAGAAAGCAGTGACTTTATCCATTGGACCAAGCCTGAAGTAGTGCTCACCCATGCCCACAACCTGGAAGACCCCCAATCCTATGGGATGACTGTTTCTCAATACGGAAACAACTATATCGGTCAACTCTATTCCTATAAAAAGCCTGGTAATGAAACTATTGACGTCCAACTGACTATAAGTCACGACAATAAAAAATGGTCGAGGGTGGCCAACCAGGCCACATTTATCCCTTTGGGAAAAGAAGGGAGCTGGGACGATGGTATGATCTTCAGTCCTCCCATATTCAATCACGATGGCAAAACGGTCATTTATTACAGTGGGTGGGACAATGCCCACAACAGCAAGGAACGCAGGCGTAGTGGAATTGGCCTGGCCACCTTGCGCCTCAATGGGTTCGTGTCCCTTGATGCCGGTGGGGAGGGGGAAATGACCACCCGGCTAATCCAAAATGCAGAAGGGCCTTTATTGGTAAATGCAAATGCAACTGGCGGGGTGTTACAGGTGGAGTTGTTGGATACAAGAGGCATTCCGATCCCGGGATACGCGATGAGTGATTGTTTGCCCATACAATCTGACGATACCATGCATTGGGTTAGATGGAAAGATTGCAAGCTGTTGCCAAACTCTCTTGAGGCGATTCGAATTCGTTGTAAACTTAAAAACACCTCACTATACGGCTTTTATGCAGGTGATGCAGTAGTCATTATGGAATGATTATTTGAATATGGGAAGAGTAGGTGAGTAGCGTTTCAGCGTTTTTATGATGAAAACAGTTTTAATTACCGGTAGTACAAGGGGTATAGGATTGGGGATTGCACGTCAATTTGCAAAAACCAGGCGATACAATATAGTATTTAACGGCCTTGATGCCGATGGCAGAGAGATAGCCCTGGAGGTATCACAAGAGTTTGGGATATCTACAATGTTTGACGGAGCGGACATGCAGAGACCAGTTGAATTGCAAAATATGATTGATAAAGCCACGGCCAGATTTGGTCATATAGATGTTCTGGTTAACAACGCAGGTATCCAGCACGTCTCACCTATAGAAGATTTTTCTACCGATATGTGGCAGAAAGTGCTCGACATTAACCTTACTGCTGCTTTTCACCTAACCAAGGCTGTGTGGAGAGGTATGAAAGAAAGGAAATTTGGGAGGATTATCAATATAGCTTCGGCACATGGTTTGGCAGCATCTGAGTATAAAAGTGCATACATTGCCAGCAAACATGGTTTGGTTGGTTTTACAAAGGTATTGGCGTTAGAAGGAGCACCCTTCAATATTACTGTCAATGCGATTTGCCCTGGTTATGTAAAAACCCCTTTGGTTGATAACCAAATCACCGATTTGGCCGCTGCGCACGCTTTAAGTGAGGAAGAGGCCGTTAATGACTTGATTCTCAAAAAACACGCAGTGAAAGAATTTGTTCCAATCGAGCTCCTGGGCCAACTGGCAGTATTGATGGCATCTGAGGAGGCCACTACTTTTACAGGTGTAGCATTGCCTGTTGACGGAGGCTGGACCGCACAATAATAGTGCTCATGAGGCCCTTGATTTTGCCCAATCCAGGGGAAAACTAAGTGGTTTGGTAATATTTTTTTGGCATTACGACCAACCTGATGGTTTCCCTATTTCAATAAGTCGCGAAAAATTGGTAACTTAAGTCATATTGATGCCTTGAGAGTAAGCTTGTTTTCTTCTTAGAGATTGCATAAAGGATCAAAACAGAAGCACTACATTCCGCACAATACCCATCCAAACCCTGAAAATTGAAATGAAGGAGGAAGAGCTAAGACGACTCATACAATTGATGAAGAAAAACGATGGCAAAGCTTTTGAGGAGTTTTTCAACCTTCTATACCCGAGGTTTTACAGGTATGCCTACCTGTATCTGAAATCAGATGTGCTCACTGAAGAATTGGTGTCTGATGTATTCCTGAAGTTATGGAACGTTCGGGACAAACTCAATGAAATCAAGCAGTTGGAGTTTTATCTTTTCCGTTCGGTTAAGAACCAGGCCCTCACCTACCTCAAAAGAAATTCGAAGCAGCCCGAAGCGATAACAGAATTCATAAAATCTAAAATGGTAGAATACAGTCAACCGGAAAGCCTATTGATTGATGCTGAACTTGCTGATAAAATAGACAATGCAGTGAACAGCCTGCCCCACAAATGCCAAACCATATTTAGGATGGTACGGGAAGACCACCTGAGTTATAAACATGTGGCGGTTTTGCTTGACATCTCCCAGAAAACAGTCGAGAATCAAATGAGCACCGCTTTAAAGCGCTTAAAAATGGTGGTCGAAGATTATTACACCGACTCCCATTCCCGAAGGATTATGAAAATCCTTTCTCTATCCCTTTGAGAATACCATTTACTTTCCTGTCAGACAAACTCCTGTCAAATTACCCATCTACAATTTCCCCACTTTTCTTTCTTTTCACCTCATTCAAGCCAATTTTTAAGTAAAGTCAAAAAATTTATGGGGGTAAATCAAAAAGCCTTAGTTATCTAATGTATAAGGATAAAAGAAAATGAAGGAATTGGATCATTTTGACGAACTACTCAACCGGAAACTTTCGGGCGAACTAGGGCAGACGGAGGAAGAATATTTTCAAGGGTGGCTTAAAGAATCTCCTGAAAATGAACTGCATTATAGAAGGATGCATGATGCTTACCTGAATGCTCAGATGGTTCCCAGGGTCAGAGGCCAAAACTCGACTTTCGACCGGATATCGAAACAACTCGATTTCGAGGAAGATATTCATGTTGATCAGCCAATTGAAATACGTCGAACCAATTGGAGGATTTGGTATGGGGTAGCTGCGGTTTTCGTATGTCTTGTTGCGCTATCAATATTATTCTATTCAAAACCAGGTACTTTGAATACTGTGCAACAATCGATGTACACGGAAATGATTGTCAAAACCAATCCCCCCGGGCAAAAAACCAGGGTTATCCTTCCTGATGGTTCGGTTTGCTGGTTAAACTCAGATAGCGAAATCAGGTACTTGTCCAACTTTACCAATAGTGCCCGTGATATTTACCTCAAGGGGGAAGCCTACTTCGAGGTAGCAAAGGATAAGAACAAAGCTTTTAGGGTGCATTCCCCGTCCATGACAGTCACTGCCCTGGGCACCATTTTTAACGTCAACTCTTTTAGAGACTATGGAGAAGAAACGGTGGCTTTGGTGGAAGGTAAAATTTCGGTGGAGTGCAAGGACAATTTCTATCCGGAGGTATTTCCCGGTGAGATAGTAAGCTATAGCGAAACTTCCGAAAAATCAGCAAAATCTTTCAGCGATGTGGATGAATTCGTAGGTTGGAAAAACGGCATACTCAAGTTCGATGAAGTCAGTTTTACCACTATTTTCTCTAAGCTTAAAAGATGGTATGGTATCAACCTGACCATAAATGGAACTCCCCCCAGCGACCTAAAGTACAAAGCGATATTTAAAAATGAAATGCTGGTCAATGTCCTGGAAAGCCTGAGCTACGGACATGAATTCGAATATCAAATCGATGGAAAAAATGTAAAAATCATGTTTAACTAAAGGAAATTCTATGGAAAAAAACTATTAGACAAAAAAACCGGTAGCTACGAACTACCGGAATAATCCAGGGAACGCTAGTTCCGAGAATAAATTTTTGTTAATAAAAACAGTTAAAGTTATGAAAAACATACTACTCCGACAATTAATTATGCTGTCGAAACTGACATTTTATGGTATTTTTCTTCAATGTCTTTTCATTGGAGTGCTCTTGGCTTCAGACCTGGAAGCCCAGAAAGTCAAGACCGTGCATGATGTGTATGTCACACTTGATCAAAAGGATATCCCCATTCAGGATATTTTCAGAAAGATAGAATCCAACTCGGAATTTCAGTTCTCCTACTATTTGGAAGATTTCGATACCAAAAGAAAAATAAGGATAGATAAAAAGAAGATGCCTGTGAGCGAAGTTTTATTGCAAATTAGCCAGGAAGCAGGTGTTTCTTTTCGTCAAATAAACAACAACATCAATGTACGTCAGAAAGAGCAGTCTTTCGATGGTCAATCTATCCAGGTAGTCATAGCCGAGGCTGGTGTCGGGATCTCAGGCAAAATAACCTCCGCCGAAGACGGGCAAGGCCTACCTGGTGTAAACGTGATCGTTAAAGGTACTTCCCAGGGTACGATTACCGATATAGAAGGCAACTACTCACTTGAGGTACCAAACAAGGAATCTGTATTGGTATTCAGTTCGGTTGGTTACGCAGTTCAGGAAGTTGTAGTAGGCAATAATACCGTTATCGACCTTTCACTGGATTTTGATGTAACCAAAATGGATGAACTCGTTGTGGTTGGTTATGGTAAACAGAAAAGGGAAGATATTACCACCTCTATTAGCAAGTTGGATGATCAAGTGCTCAAAAATGTACCCTATCCGAACGTGGGAGCTGCCCTGCAAGGTTCGATGGCGGGTGTTAGGGTGCAGAATACTACCGGGCAACCTGGTGCAGCACCCAGGATTATTGTTAGGGGGGGGACTTCCATCAACAACCCCAATGGAGCTGGTCCGCTTACCATAGTTGATGGTGTTTTCAGGACAATGAGCAACATTGCTGTCGAAGATATTGAGTCCATTCAGGTATTGAAAGACGCTGCATCAACTGCTATTTATGGTGCACGTGCTTCCAATGGAGTTGTCCTCATTACCACCAAGTCCGGACAGAAGGGAAAAACCAAAGTCAATTATTCATACGACATGACTTTTTCACAACAAAACAGGCTGAATGAACTGGCTTCTGCGGAAGAATACATCAGGCTGGCCCGCTTGGGGACTGTGAGCGTTGGGCAAAAAAGACCCAATTATTTGGGCAGGTTGAATTCACCATTGGGCTATGGCATAGGAAATGACTTCACGAAGAATACCGACTACACTACCATGTATTTGTCGGATGCCAACCGGCACAAGTTGAATGAAGGTTGGCAAAGCATGCCGGATCCGGTAGATCCATCCCAAACTATAATTTTTAAAGAAACTGATTTTCAGGCATTGGGCATTCAGACGGGAGTGTCTAAAAATCACCACATCTCTGTGTCTGGAGGTACTGATAAATCAACATTCAATGCCGGAGTAGGGTACTTGGATGGTCAGGGAACAGCTAAGACAACAGCCTTTAAACGCATTTCACTTAATTTGAATGGAGATTTAAATGTAAATAAAAAGCTGCGCTTTTTTGCCCGAACTTTATTTGCGCAATCAGTGGACAACAGGCTGGCCAGTGACAGTTGGCTATTTTGGGGGGCAGCTACAAGGCCAACTGCGAAATACGCTTATGAAGATGGTACCCTGGCGCCAGGAAGAATTAACCAGGGAAATCCTGATTATCACCTTAATAACAGAGAAGCTGAAAACAGGACTTACAACCTTTCCATGTCCCTGGGATCGAAATGGGATATACTTCCGGGGTTGACATTTGAGCCTATATTGGCCATGAACAATACTTTTCGGTTTGACCGCTCATTCCAACCCTCTTATGGGAACGGTGGCGGAAGCCTCAATTCAACACGTTCATCGATAGCGGGGGATGACAGGATACTGGAAACACAGGCTGATGGAATTCTCTCCTATAAGAAGGAGTTTTCTTCCGACCACAACCTGGATGCCAAAGTAGGACTCTCATTTTACAAAAGAAGTGCCTACTATCTGGACGCCACAGGACAAGGAGCCTCTACGGATCTGATCCCTACCCTCAATGCCTCCAGTCAATTTGTTAAAATGAGCAGTACCTTGAGCGACAAAGTGATTTTGGGCTATTTCTCCAGGGTTAATTATGAGTTCAAAAACAAGTATTTGTTCTCACTCAATATGAGGTACGACGGTGCATCTAATTTGGGAGCTTCCAACCAATGGGGCTTTTTTCCCGGCGTTTCTGTGGGATGGCAAATGCATAGGGAAGCCTTTTGGGATGCCTTGCCTGAAACATTTTCCAGTTTAAAGCTCAGGACAAGTTATGGGATAAATGGAAACATCAGCGGATTGGGGGATTTTACTTCTCAAGGTACCTACAGTGTAGGTGAGCAATATGCAGGAGGTGCGGTTATCAGAAATACGGGAATACCAAATGCCGATTTGCAGTGGGAGAAATCCAAGACCCTCGATATAGGTGCGGATATAGGTCTTGTCAATAACCGGTTTAACCTGATATTCGATTATTATCGCAGGGTTACCGATGAGTTGTTAACTACTTTGTCACTACCCAGCTCCACAGGGTTTACCGGTATTTTGACTAATTATGGCAGCCTGGAAAACAAAGGAGTAGAAATTGAACTGAATATGCAGGTGATGCCAGCTACTTCCGATTTTCAATGGCAGGTATCGTTTAATGCGGCAAAGGTAAAAAGTACGATCCTGAGCTTGCCCGAAAATGGCAATGTAAATAACCGTGTAGGGGGATATAATGTTTGGGACCCGAGCATTGGAGACTACAACTGGTTAGGTGGTACTCAGGAAGGTGGTACAATGGGAGACTATTATGTGTATAAGCAACTAGGTATTTACGCTACGGATGCAGAGGCCCAGGAAGCCCCATATGACCATGTGTCTCCTACAGCCGATAAAACCAAACATGGCGGTGATGTTATCTGGCAGGATAGCGACAACAACGGTGAGATTGATGCAAGGGACAGGGTGTATGTAGGCAATAGGTACCCGACGTTGACTGGGGGTATTTCCAACTATGTCTCCTACAAAAACTTTGATTTTAGCTTGCGGCTGGATTATACTACGGGACACACTGTTTACAATTATGGTAGGGCATTTTATGACATCAACCTTGACGGTGACAATGTGATGACCAAAAGAATGGCCGAACGTTCCTGGAAAGAACAGGGCGATATCACAGACATGCCAAGATATGACTGGCAGGATGCTTCTGAGTATAACATCAGGCGCGGCAACTCGGAATATTACGAATCAGGAAACTATCTGGCCGTTCGGGAATTAACGTTGGGGTACAACCTGCCTGCGAACCTGTTGCAGAAAATTAAATTGAACAATGTGAGGATAAATATCACGGGGAACAATCTGCATTATTTTACAAAATACAAGGGAATGAACCCCGAAGATGGAGGTACCGAATTTGGCCGTTATCCAATACCCAGAAATATAATTTTTGGTATTGACATTTCACTATAGTAAAACAAGAAAATTATGAAAACTTCAATAAATAAAATTGGTTTAGCACTTGGGGTACTTGGTATATTGGTGTCATGCTCAAGTGAATTGGAATTGGAACCAAAGAGTGTCATCACCAGCAGTTCCTTTTGGAATTCGGAAGATGATGTAAATGGTGTGCTCAATGGTATGTATTACTACTTTAGGGTAGCCAATAAAATGACCTATCAGTTGGGCGAAGGTAGAAGTGAAATCTATAGAATTGGGATTGGAGGGTCTGGAGCTTATGACCTGTTCTATAACAACACACTGAATCCCAGTAACCTGGCGTCAGCTGGCAACTATTCCTCCGGGGTGGATTGGAAAGACTATTATACACTGATCAATTCGGCTAACTTACTTATAAAGTATGTGCCGGATATAGATTATCCATCCGAGGACAACAAGAAAAATGCATTGGCCCAGGCCTATACCATGCGTGCCTTTACTTATTTCGTGATGGCCAAAACATGGGGGGCAGTACCTTTGCGCACTGAGCCTACAGAAGGCTACACCGAAGGGATCAACGTTCCAAGAACTCCTCTGGCTGAAGTATTTAACCAAATCAAATCTGATCTGGACCAGGCGTTGGTTTTGTTTCCAGACAACAGCATACCAGATGGAAGAAATATGTGGTCTAAAGCGGGTGCCAATGCCCTGAAAGCGGATGTGTATCTGTGGACAGGGAAAATGCTCAATGGGGGACAGGCTGATTTCACCACCGCACTAAGTGCGTGCACTGCTGTAGAGGAAGCAGATGTAGAGTTGCTACCGGAATTCAGCGACCTGTTCCAATATGAAAATAAAGGGAGCAGAGAGGTAATCATGTCTATCTATTTCAAACTCCTTGAAAATACAGGTAAGTTTAGTTACTTCAGGGATTTGTACATGTTTGCCGGTTTGATGCCCAGTGGTGCAAGCCAGCAGGCCAGGGATTTTATAGGTTCCAATACAGGTGGGGGCTTCCCGGTTTGGCAGATTACAGACCTGGTCAAAGACCAATTTACTGAAGACGATAAGCGCCGAAAAGCTTCGTTTTATGAGCTATACGACCATAAGGAAAATGGTGATTCTGTCCATTTTGTGACCATAAGTCAAAAAGGAACCGGTGCTGTGAACAGCGGCGGAGTTAGAGAATATGTGAGCGACATCATCATATACAGGCTTGCAGATGTGTTGTTGATGAAGGCAGAAGCCAAGAATGCTTTGGGGCAAGATCCTAGTGAAGAAATAAATAAAGTTCGAATGAGGGCTTACGGCGATAATTTTGCCGGTCATGAATATGTAAATGGTACGCAAGCCCAGAATGATGAGGTGATCCTGAAAGAAAGGCTACTGGAACTTGTATATGAAGGAAAAAGGTGGTGGGACCTTATCCGTTTCGAAAAGGCTTTTGACATTGTTCCATCCCTTCAGGACCGTAAAGGGCAGGACTATCTCTTGTTGTTTCCGATTTCACTGAACACATTGAGCCTGGAGCCTCTGGTAGAGCAGAACCCCGGCTATTAAATTCGAATACATATTGGTTTTATTTCATAGGTAAATGCTGTCAGGCTTCAATGCTTTGAGCACTTTTTTTGAAGTCGTAATAGGGAAGTCTGGCAGCTTACTTCCTTCACTGCCTTCACATACCGTTATTCGTAATAAGAATTCAGTTTGTAATTCACTGAAGAGGACGGGCATTTGCTTCAACCTATTCCTGAAAAGGCAATGAACGAAAAAACCACTGATATCCATAAGTAAAAGCTAAAATAAATCAGGGTATTCATGAGTGCCCTGGTTGCAACATTCACCACTAAAACAGACTTTATGAAACTATTGAAAGGAGAATCCCTGGCTATTATATTCTGCCTGTTTTTTACAACAACCATGTATGGGCAAATCTGGACCAAGCCACCTCTTCACAGACTTACATCCCAGGAATATAAGATGACCCTGGATTTTTGGGGAGAGAAGTATGCCGATATTCTGGAGATTGAGAAAATTGGAAAATCAGACGGGGAAACACTATATCTTTTGAAAATCACAGACCGGAATGTGCCGGATGATGACAAGCAAATAGCCTTGTTTACCTGTCTTCATGGTGGACCGGAACGCTCAGGCACCACCTCGATCCTAAAACTGACAGAGTGGTTGCTGAGCAATGAACAGGAAGCCATAGACACC
Source organism: Cyclobacteriaceae bacterium (assembly GCA_040222275.1). Taxonomy (GTDB): domain Bacteria; phylum Bacteroidota; class Bacteroidia; order Cytophagales; family Cyclobacteriaceae; genus CAXBNB01. The sequence goes on along the minus strand of JAVKDJ010000082.1, from coordinate 28,030 downwards.
AGAAAAAACCAAATTGTACTTGTTATCCCTATTATTTTACCCAAAAGCTATTTTGAAACAGATAGTTTTTTGAATACCAATAAAATAGATCCATACACAGGTGGTGGGATATCAAACTGGGATTTGAACACTTTAACCTACAAAAAGCTAGATGAAGTACCTGAAATCGAAGCGTTTATTGGAGTTGTTGACAAATACAAACCGGAAGCCCATTTAGACCTGCATGGTACTGGTCTACAAGAATACTCTGAAGAGCAAAAGGAAGAATCCAACCATCAGAGCTATAGGGGACAAACGATGTTTGAAGTATCAGGGATGGCTTATTCAAATTCCCTGCTGCGTCCGTGGGACTGGCGCATTACAGAAGCCATGGTTAAGGCCGGTGTGGAGGCGGGCTTCCCCACAGACCGGGGCGAAGCAGATGCCCAACAATCACATTGGGGGCCTGGGTGGAATCAGGTCAGTGGCAAGGTTTGGAGGGGCAGGCCTCAATTTTACACCGCTCAATATTCCTATCTCAAATACCATACGATAGTTGGTTGTCTTGAAAACTCCTGGGAGCAAAGCGGTGTGGCCAGGTCGATTGGTTTGTTGAGGATAGGAAACAATATATGGGATGGCGAAAATAAAAACGGATATCCTGTAAATAGGGTATTGCCATTTTTAGGTAAGTATGTTACTTCTTGGGGACAAAATACAAGCGAAATGCGGCAAAGCCGTGTGGAGCTGTGGGACAAGCAGGTGGGGTTTTCTCCGGGGATTTTATATCCCGAAACTGAAGGACTTGAAACCTTTGTGGTTGGCCTGACCAAAAAAGGCAATGAAATGCTCGATGAGGATTTAGATGTATTTGTAAGCAACCTAAAGAAGGACAAAACCATCAATGCTGAGGATATTGAAGCTTTCATCAAAAATGGGCCCCAAATAAAAATGGCTTTCGAAAAAGCCAAAAAACCAGAATACAATGAAGATGCGGTAACCAAAGGCTTGGGCTTGCGAATACGAATCCAATATAAAGATGCCGTTCTCCAAAACGTCAAACTCAATGGGCATCTGCTACAGCCAAGTGCCGAAGATGGGTATGAAAGCTGGATAGGAAATGGATACTTACAGTTGCAGGTGAATGTACCTCCGTCAAAAGCTTCTAAAATGGATATAGCCATTGTAACCTGTGAGTACGATACCAAGACTAAAAGAACATACGGCTGGAAACCGCCCCAGGAAGTTTTGGATAAGATATACAATAAATGATTGCCAAACTGAATTCACCGCCACTGGTGATATGAATATGGAATTTTTGATATGAAGCAAGGATATATTAAAAACAGACGGGGCTTTTTGGGGCAAGTAGCAACAATAGGTGCAGGGGTTATGATTTTACCGGGGTGCATTACACCATATCAGGAGAACAAAAAAACGGTAGAGTATATCCACCCACTAAAAAACAGTGAACTCCCTCATGATGTGCCCAAACCCTGTTCACCAGATGCTTGGGTTAAACATGGAGTCATAATAGAGCCGGAATACGATAAAGGGCAAAAGTTTATGCAAAATTTCAATTCTCCCGCCGAGCCCCTGGGTAGTGGCCGTTGGAGGGTCTGGCATGGAGTGAACCCTCCAAAACCAGGATTGCCCAATATAGCATTCTCAGAAGGTGTTCCCGGTGAAGAAATGTTGAGTTTTCCAGCTGACCTTAGTGAGAAAGAACCCTCAAATTCAAGGTTGTCAATTGGCAACCTTCCGGAAGGTTGGAGGCCTGTTCAACCGGTTCACATCAGGTTGGCCAATGGCCGGGATCGTTTATACTTTTGGGTACATTGTCCGTCTCAACGAATAGTGCGTCTGTTGGCGGCAGATAGTTCGGATGGTATGCGTTATAAGGTTATCGATCCGCACCGTCCGTGCATGTACCACTTCCGCGATCGTGCGGTTGAGTTCGAAGGCGTTACCCCGTCTGGCTTGAGGTTGAAAGGTAAAACTGCGAAGGAACGAACCATGTTTCCACGTCCGTCCCATGAACCGCAGGCATTGCCTGAATTGATCTGCAATGATGGAACGTCCATTTACCAGTTGGCAGATGGTTCATTTGAAATGTACGTAATTTCCCTCCTTTCTTTGGAAAAGGGGGATCCAAGGTGGGCTGCCAACGACAATCTTGCCGGTTACATACGCGTGATTGACCGGTTGGTCAGCAAAGATGGCTTAAACTGGAATGACCGCACGACGGTAGTGAAACCCGACCCTGAGCTTGACCCTCACGATCAGCAGTTTTACTACTTGAATGTTACCCATAGCTCAAAAGGTAGGATTGGGATGCTGGGGCACTACAAAGCCCGGGATCAGACCATGGATGTTGAGTGGTGTTTCTCCAAAGATGGTATCCACTGGGAAAGGCCCTATCGCAATCGACCATGGATTCCGAGGGGGTGGCCGGGTTCTCCCGATTGTCTTGCCATATATCCAGGCACATCCCTGGTTTTTGATCAGGGTAAATGGTGGTTGTTTTATACTGGATGCAACTACACACACAATAGGCAGCTATCACATGGAGAACCCCGGTCGGTGGTAATGTTGGCGCAAACCGAATCTTTATGGAGTTCTTAGAAAAACAATTTTAAGTTTCCTGAAACCTTGCAGAGGTGCTTATTGGAGACCTGATAATTGATAATGGTCAAAAAAATTGAACATAGATGATACAAAAAATGAATCGAGATAACTCAAGGAGAAATTTTATAAAAAATGCAGCTATTGGTACTTCAGCTTTTGCGCTTATACCTGACATAGCTACCTCCCAAAATTACGGGGACGAAAGTATAATAGACTCATCAAATGACGGAGAAAGAACCTTATTCGCTTTTGACGACCACAGTATTCCGTGGAAGCACAACCTAAAAATTTCCCTGGTAGAGGCAACCAAACACCCTGATAACCCTGTGTTGAAAAGGGGGCCAAAGGGAGCTCCTGATCATGGGCATGCCATTCTGTATGGCACAGTGATCAATGATGGGAGCAAGTTTAGAATGTGGTACCTGGCCATGTTTGAGTCTGAAATCATCGGAGGACAGGCACCAGGCTTCTGGCGTCCCATGTGCTATGCAGAAAGTGATGATGGCATCAATTGGATAAAACCAGAATTGGGGCTGGTTGAATTCAATGGCAACAAACGAAACAACATATGCCTGATCGAGGGCAACCCAAAATCACTGACACGGATCAATGATTTTCTTTCAATTCTCTATGAGCCTCATGACCCTGACCCGTCACGAAGGTACAAGGCCGTTTATATTGCCCATGTTCCTTATGAGGATATACGTGGAGGACTGAGCAATATAGGGCATAAAGAAAAGACTCCCTGTGTGACCATTTGTGCCACCAGTTCATATGGCTTGAGCTGGCGTGTGGTTGGGGATCGGCCGGCAGATGCTGGTGGAGAGCGCTTTGAGGCAACCAGTATTTACCGTTTTGGCGATTTTTACTATTCCACAGGGCAGTTGCTTTCCCCTTGGGCTACTCTTCCCGATGGAAGAAGTACTGGCCGTGTAATGTTGGCATATCGATCGCCGGATTTTGCCAAATGGTCCAAAGCCAAGGCTTTTTCCTTCGCAAGACCAGGGCAATTGACCAGTCCGCCAGTGGAAGGGCAGCAAACACACATGGGGGCCGGACTCTGGAACAGAAACAATGTTTTGATAGGTCTTTATGGTATTTGGCAAGATGGTTTAGGTCCTGATGAACGCCCAAAAGGTGCTTCCCACTTACTCGGTACAGATGTTGATTTGGGTTTGATCGTCAGTAATGATGGGATTCATTTTCGCGAACCGGTTACCGATTTTAAGGTAATACCACGCGGAAAGAAAGGAGAATGGGATGATGTAGCCCTTCTTCAGGGGCATGCTTTCGTAAACAATGGAGACCAAACCATGATATGGTATTCCCACTGGGACACCGGAGGGAAACTTAAGACTATGGAGGTTGGTTTGGCGACATTGCGACGCGATGGTTTTGGCTACCTTTCCCGTATTGAAGAAGACAATGATGCCCATTTTATTACTTCCACATTAAGAGTAGATAAAAACAAAAAAATGTGGGTAAATGTGGAAGGATTGTCGGGGGATGCCCCATTGTCCATAGAACTTCTGGATCATCTCGACAGCCCCCTTCCAGGGTTTTCTGGCAAAAATTCGGCGGTATTGGACATGGACGGTACCAAGGTAGGCGTGTCTTGGAAAGAAAAAAAATACCTGCCTGCGAATCAAAAGTTTGCGGTGAGGGTAAATTTTCCTGCCAATAGCAACGCAAGGGTTTACGCCATTTATATCGACAAAGCTTAAAATTTTCATATCGAAAAAACCATCAGAATGAAAATAACCGATGTAAAGACTGTGTTGCTCACTGGCCCATGTACCGATGATCCATACTTGAGTGAATTGCGAAAGGTTCGAAGTGCAGCGTTTATTCGAATTGAGACGGACACTGAATTGATTGGGGTTGGAGAGACCTATGCGGGTTATTTCTTTCCCGAAGGGGTTCCTCCAATAGTTGATTTTTTTAAACCTATATTGATTGGGTGCAATGTTGATGATATCCCTGCTTTATGGCAAAGGATGTACCATGCGGGTAATTTTTGGTGTCGTGTAGGGTTAGGTGCTATTGTATTGGCTGGAATAGAAGCAGCACTCTGGGACTTGAGGGGAAAGGAATTAAAATTGCCCGTGTACAAAATATTGAATGGGGCATGGGGCAAAGAATTCCCGGAGGCATCCATCCGTACAAATGGATCGATGGGCAATGTAGGGCTTCCATGCTATGCCACTGGTGGCCCAAGCAATTATCCATTTGACAAACTTTATCAAAAGGTTGAGTTTTATTGCGCTGAGGGGTTTAAAGGAGTGAAACTGGGAGCAGGTGCTTTTTCGATTGAAGATGGCTTAATGATAAATAGTGGCCCTTCTGCCGCTGCGGACCATGAAGCAAAAAAAGCCGAATTTATCAGAACCCAATTCGGGGATGATTTATGGTTTATGATAGATGGGCACATGGGAAACAGCAGTGAGGTCACATGGGGATTGGAAACGGCAACAGCAGTGGCTAAGGCACTGGAACCGTACAATTTGTTTTTTCTTGAAGAACCTCTACACTATACCCGACCTGACTTGTATGCAAAACTATGCCAGGAAACCGACACACCAATCGCAGGGGGAGAGTGCCTTACCGCCGTATGTGAATGGCAGACTTTTATCGATCAACAGTGCTTTAATATTGGGCAGCCAGATGCCTCCTTTACCAGCGGACTAGACCAGTTTATGCAGGTAGCTGCTCTATTGGCGCAATCTGGCCGCAGGATAGCTACACATGCCTGGGGTGCAGGAGGTTCGCTTATGCAAAATATTCATGCTGGCTTTGCCTGCCCCAATATTGCCATCCTTGAATTTGCCCCGGCCTATGGGCCACTTCATAGAGAAGTGATTGGAGAGGACCTGCAAATTAAGCATGGACATCTTTTGCCACCAGAAAAGCCAGGGTTGGGTATAGAATTAACTGATAAGACTATTCAAAAATTTCCATTTAAACCCGGTACAGGGGAATTTAACAGTGTTCCTGGTAAAATACTCACATCCTAGCCACGCAAAATATGAAAGTTGTAATCGATATGCCTCGTTTTTCCCCTCTGGTGGAGCAACTATTGGATGTAGCAGGTGTAGAGACTGAGTTTGTAGAAGAACCCTCAGAAAAATCCCGTGATTTGCCCGAAGAGTTGATTCAGGATTGTGAAGTGCTATTTTGCACATCGCCCCCGTCAAACCATGCCATGATGAAAAAGCTCAAATTGATCCAAATTAGTTCTGCTGGATACAACCAACTGGTGGGGCAGGGGTTTGAAAAAAGGGGTACAAAGGCTTGCAACGCCCTGGGGGTGTTTGATGTTCCCATAGCCGAATGGAATATTGCTATGATGATCAACCTGACACGTGACTTGCGTGGGTTGATCCACAATCAAGATGCGAAAATATGGGATCGGTCTTCGAGATTTCAACGAGAAATCAGGGGATCAGTGGTTGGAATTCTTGGTTATGGTGGTATTGGAAGGGAAACAGCCAGGATAGCTAAATCTATGGGAATGGAAGTTCATGTGATGAGTCGCAGCAGTATATCGCCAAGAGTGAATACGTATCGGGTTTCAGGTACCGGGGATGGGGAGGGAAACCTCCCTGATATGGTTTTTAACCTGAACCAAAAGGAAGATTTCTTTAAGGGGTTAGATTTTCTGGTTTTGGGAATCCCTCAAACAGCAGTTACAGTTGGGATTATCGGAGAAAGCGAACTTAAAATGTTGCCACCTCATGCCTTTCTATTGAATCCGGCCCGTGGACCGTTGGTTCAGGAGCATGCACTATTAAAGGCATTGGATCGGGGGTGGATATCCGGAGCTGCACTGGATACACACTACCATTATCCTATGCCCGCTGATCATCCTCTTTGGACAATGCCTAATGTGATCCTAACCCCGCATATTTCAGGATCAAGTGCAAGCAACAGGTTTCTCGAACGTACATGGGATATTTTTATTCAGAATATCAAAAGATTTCAAAACGGAAAACCCTTGTTGAATGAGTTGACTGTTCAACAACTGTCTGGTTGAATGTAATCCTTATGAGAGCTATGGCATACTATAGAATATTATCAGGTTTGTTTGTGTTTTTGGCAAGCTGCATGATGGATAAAAGTGATACAGCATCGAGCGAGCTGACCGATATCAATCACATCATACATATGGGGCAATCGTTGGGTGCGGGGGAACAATCCTTGCCTATAGTCACCGATGTGGATACTGGTTTTGGCAATTTGAAATTTTCCATGGGTACACATACATGGACTAATGATTACTATCCAGGTAAACCTTGGTTGAGGAAAAAGAGTGGTTTTTCGCTTGTTCCATTAACAGCACAACAAAGGGGAGCAGAGGGAGAGACCATAGCCAATGGCATGTGTGATCATCTTAGCCAAACGATGAAGAATTTAGAAAAAAGAAACTCACGTTTTCTATTCAGTTTTGCCGGGCAGGGAGGGCGGTATCTCAGAGAACTTGATAAACAACATGATGATGCAAAGGATGAAAGGGCTGGAAGAAGAAAATCCGGTGGAGGGTACTATAAGACATCCATTGATGATGTGGCACAAGCCAAGAGTATGGCCGATTCATTGGGGTTGTCTTATTCTGTCTTTGCTGTTACCTGGATGCAGGGTGAGGCTGAAAGCGGGCTTAGGGTAAATCGTTGGGATCCCCAACTATCACGCAATGAAACAATTGAAACTTATAAAAAGGACCTCATTCAATTAAAGAATGATTATCAAAAAGATATTGTATCTGTTACGCATCAAAGTAATCAGGTTCCATTTTTTACTTATCAGACATTTGGAACCCTTGCCGCTACAGCACAATTGATGGCCTGTGATCAGGAAAAAGACATGTATATGGTTGCTCCTACTTATATGCTTCCCAATGCTGAAAATGGCTTTTATGACATTGGGGGCAAATTGTTGCACGGTGATGGAATTCACCTCACGGCTGATGGTGAGCGATGGCTTGGAGAGCAATTTGGGAAAGTTATGCGCAAGGTGGTCACTGAGGGGAAGGACTGGCAGCCTATGCGGCCATTGAGGTCGTGGTACAGTGAGAATGAAAAAAGTGTGTTTGTTAAATTTCATGCACCCGCCCCTCCGATAGTCATTGACAGTGTATTCTTGCCCAAACAGGGAAGAGGTCTAGGGTTTGAGGTTTACGACAACAATGGCCAGATACACCCTATCAAAAAGGTGCGCATTATTGACGATAACTGCCTACAAATCGAGCTTACTGAAAAGTTGTCCCCGAAAGATTCACTTTTGGTCAGGTATGGTTTAAATACTTATGTAGCTGAAATACCAGGTACGATAAAATTTGTCAATCCAACGGCCTTGGGAGGGGATAGCCATGCTTCTGTTGAAATTGGATTTGAAGGTAATATATTGCATGAGTTTGTCACACTTCTTGATGAAGGCGTCTTTTACCTCAACAATACGGAGGAAGGTGAACGATATACTAACCTGATTGTTCGGGAGGTACTGCTGGACACCAATGGTGATACGATTCTGAAAGGCGAATCAGATGATTTACGAAATAGGGTGGACTTTCGGGTTGGCCAAACTTGTTTTACTTCCCGAAGATATGGTTTTGGCAATATTCGGGACTCAGACCATGAAAAATCCACTTATACTTTTAAGGACAACAACTATGGCAAAAGGCAAGGTGAAAACTACCCCCTTTGGAATTGGTCGGTTGCATTCCAGGATTTGGTGGTGAAGCTGAATTATTAGCTGAGGAAACATTTTTGGTTTTGTACTGCCTACCATCATCTTATACAACCTTGTAGAATTGAGGAAGCTTTACAGTCTAGTCTATAAACTTCTTTTCCCCTAATTAGGTATTTGTTTTAAGTATCTGAAATTCAGTCTTCTAAAAAGTTAATTGCCACTTTTGATACTTCATATTCCCAACTGAAAATGAAGGCTGTCTAGTTTATGTCTATGTTGATTTCTTTGGTTTGATTGGCAGTAGTCCAATATTTGTCCGGTTGCTTATTTGCAGGAAACCAAAAAATATTGACACATGCGTAGATTGTTATCGACTCTTTGTAGACCAGTGGTAGTCTTCACTTTAGTGGGCATGCTCACCGGGTGTAGTGTGCAATTGCCGGAGGATGTCGCACATGAATACAATAAATTACCTGGTGTGCTCGACTTCAATGTCCATGTCAAGCCCATCCTGTCGGACAAATGCTTCGTTTGTCATGGGCCGGATATGGCCAGACAGCAGGCAGGTTTGCGACTTGATATGCCGCAGGCTGCTTATGGCGAACTGCCCAACAATCCGGGCAAAGTGGCCATCAAACCAGGCAACCTCAACGGGAGTGAAGCCTATCACAGGATATTTTCGAATGATCCTGAATTCATCATGCCCGCCCCAAAGTCGAATTTAACACTTACCAATTATGAGAAAGCAGTCCTGGCAAAATGGATTGAAGACGGTGCAGAATACAAGCCGCACTGGGCATTTTTAAAACCAGAAACAAAAAAAATACCCAAGGTGGAGTTGGTCAGCCAAATCCAGAACCCAATCGACAATTTCGTGTTGAAAAAACTGGAAACCCTGGGCCTTTCACCTGCGCAAGAAGCCGCCAAAGAAATACTCCTCAGGCGGGTGTCCTTCGACCTGACAGGGTTGCCGCCTACGGCTGAAGAAATTACATCATTTGTAAATGACAACTCCGCAAATGCTTACGAAAAACAGGTGGACAGGCTTTTGGCTTCACCCCACTATGGGGAGAAGATGGCTACAGACTGGATGGATTTGTCCAGATACTCCGATACGCATGGCTATCAGGTAGATCGGTATCGGGATGTGAGCCCGTGGCGCGATTGGGTGATCAGGGCATTCAATCAAAATATGGGCTATGACCAGTTTATCAAATGGCAACTGGCAGGCGACCTACTGCCAAACCCAACCCGGGAGCAGGTATTGGCCACCACTTTTAACCGGCTGCATCCACAAAACCTGGAAGGCGGCATCATCGATGAAGAATTCAGGGTGGAGTATGTGGCTGACCGGGCATCCGTAGTGGGGCAGGGGATGATGGCCCTTACCGTGGCGTGTGCCAAATGCCACGACCACAAATACGACCCCATTTCGCAAAAGAATTTTTACGAACTGTACAGTTTTTTCAACAACATCAACGAAACAGGCCAGATACCCTGGGAGATGTCTATGCCCACACCCAATTTACTGTTGCCGACCAGTGAGCAGGAAGAACTCATAGCATTCCTTGAAAAGGCCGTTGTGGAAAAAGAAGCAACTACAGGTAGCACAATTGAGCAGGAAAGGCAGCAGGCTGTCAGATGGATTGGCAATGAGGAGTACAAATCCATTCCCACCGATTTGTCTAAGCGAGGTTTGCTTGGCAGGTTTGAATTGAATGGCAATTTGAAAAACAGCATCAATTTGGCGGAAAAGGGCAAAATGGACCGCCCGTATTCCAAAAAAGAAGTGCCTGACTATGTGGATGGACATGAAGGGGAAGGACTTTTGATGAATGGTGAAAACTGGTTTGAAATGGAGGATTTGGGTATTTTCCAGCGAAAAGACCCCTTTAGTATTGGCTTGTGGGTCAATGTACCTGACGACCTGAAGGAGGGGGTCATTTTTCATAAAAACAAAGGCACCATGCTCCATGCGTACAGGGGCTATCACCTTTACCTGAAAGACAATAAACTCGAACTGATGCTATCCCATACCTGGCCGGACAATGCTATAATGGAACGGACTATCGTTGAAATTCCTAAGGACGAGTGGGTGCATGTAATGTTGACCTATGATGGTTCGAGCAAGGCAGCAGGGGTGAAAATCTATATGAACGGCAGTGAGTTGGAAACAGAAGTGGTGATAGACAATCTGTACAAAGACATTATTTTCTTCGACTATGAAGACCAGATATACCCGGAACCCATCGAGCCGGGTCTGCATGTAGCAGGCCGGTGGCGGGGCATAGGCCTGAAAAATGGCCGGGTGGATGATGTATTGGTTTATGGCAAAGAACTTACAGGAATTGAAGTTCTGCAGATAGCCGACCCGGATTCACTAAAAAACATCCTTTCCCGTTCGAGCAAGGAGTTGAGCAGTGCTCAGAAGAACCTACTTGAAAACTACTACCTGGCTGTTGAATCCAGTGCAGTAAGGGAATCGAAAAAGCAACTCATTCAAATGAGGGACAAGCTTTTTGCCAGGCAGGAAGAAGTTCAGGAAATAATGGTGATGAAGGAAATGGAGGTGCCGAGGCAGGCTTACATTTTAGAAAGGGGGCAATATGATGCTTATGGGGAAGAAGTATTTCCAAACGTTCCCGAAAGTGTTTTGAAATGGAAGGAAGAATACCCTAAAAACCGCCTGGGCCTGGCACTTTGGCTCACTGATCCTGACCATCCGTTAACGGCCAGGGTGGCCGTCAACAGGTATTGGCAAAATTATTTTGGAAGGGGGATCGTTCGGACTACAGAAGATTTTGGCAACCAGGGCGAACTGCCAAGCCATCCTGAGTTGCTGGATTGGCTGGCACTGGAGTTTATACAATCTGGGTGGGATGTCAAAGCCCTGCAAAAACTGATTGTAATGTCGGCTACCTATAGGCAAAGCTCCCAGAGACCGGCAGAAGTGATGGAAAGAGACCCATCAAATACATGGCTGGCCAGAGGGCCTAAAGTACGCCTGACCAGTGAAATGATGCGCGACAATGCACTGGTAGCAAGTGGATTGCTCAACAGACAGGTAGGTGGGCCTAGCGTAAAACCCTATCAACCAGCAGGATTGTGGAAAATGAATGGAAGTGAATATGTGCAGGATTCAGGAGACAAACTATACAGGAGAAGCCTTTACACGGTTTGGAAAAGGACAGTTCCCCATCCTACCTTATCTACATTCGATCAGCCGGAGCGTACCGAGTGTACCGTTAGAAGGCAAAAAACCAACACACCTTTACAGGCCCTGGTATTGCTCAATGATCCTACATATCTGGAAACCTCCAAAGTGATAGGAGAAACAATTACCAGGGAAGGGGCTTCCAAAAAAAGTATAGCCATGGCCTACAAAAAAATAACCGGGAAAGACCCTGAAGAAAAGGAATTGGACATTTTGAAAAAACTGCAATCCTCAGAGTATAGGGTTTTTAAAGAAAACAAAGGAAAAGCCAAGGGATGGCTTGAAGCCGGAGAATACGAAATTGATCGTTCCCTCGATACCAACATGGTGGCTGCCAATGCGGTTGTGGCCAGTGTAATCATCAATTCGGACGCAAGTATTACCAAAAGATAAAAGCTATGTGTAACCATCACGGAGATACTTTCAGGTCTGGAAACGCCGACCTGGACAATGAAAAGAATAAAATAGACAGGAGACAGTTTCTTACCAAAACATCAATGGGCCTTGGCGCTATGGCTTTAGGTTCACTTCTGGGAACAGAAAAACTGTTTGCCGGAACAGATAATCCGATTTCCGGGCCAAACGGTATCCCAGGGCTGCCACACTTTGCACCCAAAGCCAAAAGGATTGTGTACCTTTTTCAAAGTGGGGGGCCATCCCAGTTCGAGACTTTTGACTACAAGCCAAAGCTTTATGAGATGTTTGGAAAGGAGCTGCCAAACTCAGTGAGGCAGGGCCAGAGATTGACCAGTATGAGTGCCAACCAGGCAACTTTTCCTGTTACACCGTCCTTGTACAAGTTTGATCAATACGGCGAAAGTAGGGCCTGGGTAAGCGAACTGATGCCACATACCGCCGAAATTGTCGATGAACTGTGCTTTATCAAATCCATGTACACCGAGCAGATCAACCACGACCCGGCCATTACCTTTTTTCAAACGGGCCATCAACTGGCGGGCAGGCCATCAATGGGCTCATGGCTTAGTTACGGTCTGGGTTCGGACAACCAGAACCTGCCGGCTTTTGTGGTGTTGGTATCCAAAAAGGGAGGAGGTCAACCCCTTTATTCACGACTATGGGGAAATGGTTTTCTGCCTACTGAGCACCAGGGCGTACAATTCCGATCTGGTGCCGACCCGGTGCTATACCTGAACAACCCGGAAAACTATGATGGCCAAGACAGGGGCAGGATGCTTGCCTACCTCAGGCAAATAAATGAAGTGCAGAACAGTGCCTATGGCGATCCGGAAATAGACGCAAGAATTGCCCAGTATGAAATGGCCTACCGCATGCAGACCTCCATTCCGGAAGTGACGGATATGTCCGATGAACCTGACCAGATATTCGACATGTATGGACCGGATAGTCGCGACCCGGGCACTTATGCGGCCAATTGCCTGCTGGCCAGAAAGCTATTGGAGAAGGATGTAAAGTTTGTTCAGCTCTATCAGAGGGGCTGGGACCAACACCAATACCTGCCTGGAGGCATTAAAAGGCAATGTAAAATGACAGACCAGCCTACGGCTGCCTTGCTGAAAGACCTCAAACAGCGGGGATTGCTGGAAGATACTTTGGTGATCTGGGGGGGAGAGTTTGGCAGAACAGTCTATTCACAGGGCAAGCTTACCGAGAATGACTATGGCAGGGACCACCACCCGCGGTGTTTTACCATGTGGATGGCCGGTGCTGGGGTCAAGCCAGGGTTCACCTATGGAGCCACCGATGACTTTAGCTACAACATTACCGAAAACCCCGTCCATGTACATGATTTTCATGCCACCTTGCTCCACCTCATGGGCATTGACCATGAAAGGCTCACCTATAAAACCCAGGGGAGGAGGTTTAGACTGACCGATGTGCATGGGCATGTGGTAAAGGATATTTTGGCATAGGGGTTAATATTATCAAAAACGCCTAAAGTAAAAAAGCCCGGGATTTTTCCGGGCTTTCTTTATTAGCTGGTTGGATTTAAAAATTCCCGGAATTGTTGATGCCGGATTTCAGGTAAATTTCAGCAATGTCGTTGTTGAAAACGCCACCACCTTCTTCATTAAAATCTTCAGTCACCAGCATGTTAAACGAGGCTTTAATTGTCCCGTTCGGTAGGGTGTTGTCCTGAATTAGTATGGAAAGTTCACTACCTTCTTCAGTATTGCGCCAGTAACCTATACCACTGTAGATATTGTTGCCCCCGCTACTCACATTGATAGTGTTATTACTTACCACGACATTTTGCAAGAAAGGATGGGTCTCATTGTCATAGACGTATAGCAATACCCCTGATGTATTCATAGTATTGTTGGTAATCGTAAGGTCTTTTCCGTTTCGGGCCTTAACAGCGCCACCAGAAGCATTTTTTGGCCAGCCGGATATTGTATTGCCGGTAATGGTAAGGCCATCAAAGCTATGGGCGTAGATACCATGGTCTGTTTCATTGCTGTCCACCCACGAAACTACACGATTCATTGTGTTGTTGGAGATAGTGGAGCCATTGCCATTGTCGTTGATGGCCGTAACGAAGTACCCGGTAGTACCGCCATTGCCAAAAACATTCGATGTGAACTGTGCATTCACAGACTTTTTGTTGTAAATGCCCCTGCCGCTGTTGCCAGACCTGCGTGAAAAAGTGCAGTTTGTCACACTGGGTTGGGTACACCCCTGAACGAATTCCAGATAAGCATCTGCCAGGTATTTTTTGTCTGTCCCTGCTTTTCTGATGCCATAGTCGAAAGTACAATTGTCAAAGCTCACATAGTTCTGACCAGACATCCTGTAGCGGATATTGTGAAAGATTATTCCCTGGATCGTACAGTTGTTGATGCCGGAAGAGTAAAACATATTAAGCAATTCGCCTGGCGAACTGCTGGTCGCTTCAAATACCGGTAGTGTGCTGGATTGATTTCTCAAAGTAATGCCATCGTTCATGGTCAATTTACCAGTAATGGTATAAGTACCTGGTTCTACCTCTACGATATCACCGGATGTAGTGGAGGCCAGCACAGTATTTATTTGCGTAAAAGTCATTCCTGTGGTTATCGTATGTGTGGGTTGCCCGGAAGACGCATGTGGGGTTTTTAAAGGACCTGGGGTTTCATCTTGCGATTCACAAGAAAATAAAAAAGCAACCAATACCAATGGCAGCTTTAGGATTGTGTTGAAGTTTTTCATAATTTAATAGTGTTAGTTGAAAAATTGAATAATGACAAAGTTGTTATTTTAGACAATCAGGGGTGGGGCACTTTTTGGTCAAAATAGAGGCAATATTTGACCAGGATACAGGCTTTGTTTGACAAGAACAATTAAAATGCTGAGATTGCCATTGTACATCTGAAAGGGCATTGGGAGTGTTTATGGCGGGATAGATGTACCTCGGTTTATTCTTCTATAAAATCACATGGTTTCAGTTTTACAGTATTTTATGGTGCGTTGCAATTCTAAAATCATATTTATTTTAATAACACTTCAGCTTGGTATTCAATTTCTTGCCAACTCCCGCCAGCCTGAGATACAACCTAAGGCGAATATTAAATTTAAGCACTTTACCCTGGAGGACGGCCTGAACCAAAGCACTGTATTGGCCATTTTACAGGACAGGGAAGGGTTTATGTGGTTTGGAACCCGCGATGGTTTGAATAAATTCGATGGGCAGCATTTTACTGTATTCCAATACAACCTCAACGATACATCCAGCATAAGTCACAATTGGATCAAGGTTTTGTTCGAAGATGCCGATGGCAACATTTGGGTAGGGACTGAAAATGGCCTGAATAGGTTTAGGAAAGAAAGCAATGATTTCGAAAGGTATTTGCATAAGGAGGGGGGAATGGGTGCCAATACCTTTCATGCTATAAGGGATATTGCCCAAACTCCTGATAAGGACCTTTATATAGGTACAGGAAACGGTTTGGGGAAATTATCTGTAAAAAGTGGCATTTTGACCCCATTGGAAGGACTGGACAAGCTTGGCCAGTCGAGAAATGCCAAACGGGTAAGAAAACTTCTGATAGACTCCAGGGATGGTTTGTGGGTCATCACCATGGCCGGAGTGTATTATCAGGCCAATGGTTCAGGGTTGCCTAAAAAGTATGACTTGCCCAGCGACATGCCTACCGATATGGATACCAATGCCTTGTTTGCATTATATGAAGACAACTTTGGCAACATCTGGATGGGATATGAAAATGGACTGGCCATTTTCGATCCGGCTCAGGGGTACTTTGCCCCATACCAAATGGGGGGAAACAGAATCGTTACCACAAGTGTACGTGAAATCCTGGAGGATGAACAGGGCATGCTGTGGGTCGGGGCGTATGATGGCCTCTACCGCATTGATGTAATCAGACAGGAGGTAGAAAAATTTGTGCACCAGAAAGGCCAACCCAATAGCATAAGTCAAAACTCTGTCCATTCGATAAGTAGTGACAGTGCTGGCAACCTTTGGATAGGCACCTGGGCCGGTGGCGTGAACTACCTTGACAAAAGTTATGGGGCGTTTACATCTTACACTTCCGGGCAATACAGTGCTATGCTGAGTCATGGAGTGGTCAGTAGCTTTGCCGAAGACCCCCAGGGAAACATGTGGGTAGGTACCGAAGGTGGCGGGCTCAACTATTTCGACCGGCAGACAGGAGAATTTACACACTATGTCCATGACCCTGACAATAACAATAGCCTGAGCGCAAACAATATCAAGGCACTGTTGCTCGACCACAAAAATAGCCTTTGGATAGGCACTCACGATGGCGGCCTCAACAGGATGGACCAGAAAGACGGGGACTTTGAGTTTACCAGATACTACTATGAAGAAGGCAATGAAAGCAGTTTGTCCGGAGATTGGGTGATTGCCCTGCATGAAGATAGCACCAAAACCATTTGGGTGGGTACTTCGGGAGGTGGCCTCAATTGGTACGATAGGGAGAGGGACTCCTTCCAAAAACCAGATTCGGCCAATTCAGATATAGGACCAAAAGTATTTGTGATTAGGGAGGGGCACCAGAACCAGGTGTATGTGGGTAGCGATAACGGCTTGGTACAATTTGACAGGGGCACCAAAAAACTGCGGGCGTTCAGGAATGAAGAAGTCCTGTTGCCGGGCAAAACTGTGTTGAGTGTATATACTGGCGACAAACAATATTTATGGATAGGTACCGAAGGGTATGGGTTGTATGCTTATCACCGGGAAAGTGGGGAATTAACCCGTTATGGGCAGGACAATGGCTTGCCCAATGAAGTGGTTTATGGCATATTGGCTGAAGCTGGTCCGAACCTTTGGCTGAGTACCAATAAAGGTCTGTGCAAGTTCAATACAAGCACAGGCCAGGTCAAGAATTACGATGTGTACGATGGCTTGCAAAGCAATGAATTCAACTATGGGGCCTATTACGAAACCAGCGAAAAGGAAATGGTATTTGGTGGGGCAAAAGGCTTTAATGTTTTTTATCCTGATAATATCCGGGACAACCCCTTTGTACCACCAGTGGTCATTACTGGTTTCCGCATCAAAAACAAAACAGAGCACCTGCAACAATTTTTGGTAGGTGAAATTAAAGGCAAGGAATACCTGGAGCTCAAGCATGAGCAAAACATTATCAGTTTCGATTTTGTGGCCCTCAGCTATTCCCAGCCCGAAAAAAATCAATATGCCTATATGCTCGAAGGGTTTGATGAAGATTGGAACTACATCAGGAACAACCGTACTGCCACCTACACCAACCTGAACCACGGTAGTTACACCTTTAGGGTAAAGGGCTCCAACAATGACCATGTGTGGAATGAAAAAGGAGTGGCTATTGATGTGGTGATTTTACCACCATACTGGCAAACATGGTGGGCCTATTCTTTATATACCATTGCCTTTATACTGTCATTGCTGCTGGCTAGAAAATACACCTTGATGCGTATCCAGGATAAAAATGCCCTGAAGCTCGAAAGAATAGAAAAAGAAAATGTAGAGCGGGTAAACCAGATGAAAATGCAGTTTTTCACCAATATCTCACATGAATTCAGAACCCCGCTCACCCTAATTATCGATCCTCTTGAACGATTGATCAAGACTGGGAAATTTGACCCTTCAGTTTCTAAAAAACTGGCCATCATGCAGCGCAATGCGGGCGTTTTGATCCGTCTGATCAACCAACTACTCGATTTTAGGAAGCATGAGTTTGGTAAGCTGGTATTGCGCGCATCGGAGGGGGATGTAGCATCCTTTGTCAAAGAAGTGTGCCAATCTTTTAAAGAACAGGCCAGGCAGCACAAAATTGACTTTAAAGTAAACAAACCTCCCCTGCCTGTCAGGTGTTGGTTTGACAAGGGCAAACTGGAGGAGATTTTGTACAACTTGCTGTCCAACGCTTTTAAGCATACACCCGATAGAGGTTACATTCACATCACCATCAGGGAGCTGGCCGATTGGTCACACAGTGAGTGGGGCAATGGAGCGGTGGAAATAGTAGTGCAAGACAATGGAAAGGGCATGTCCCCGAAATCTACGAAGTATATTTTCGATCGGTTTTATCAATTGGAGCATAGCGGGGGGGATAAAAATACCGGTACGGGAATAGGCCTCTCGCTTACCAAAAACCTGGTTGAACTTCATCAAGGCGAAATAGCCGTTAGCAGTGAGGTAGGCAAAGGCACTTCCTTTTTTGTGAGGCTTCCTCTGGGCAATGCCCATCTGAATGATGAACAAATGGTGCAGGGTTTTGAAGATTTTCAGGAAGAAAGCCCTCTGGAAAAAGGCACGACGGAAAGTAAACAGACAAGGTATGATGAAACCGACTCGAAAGTGGAATTGCCCAAACTGCTCATAGTAGAAGACAATCGTGATGTACGTGAATATGTGCGCAGTATTTTTGATGGGCGTTATGAAGTTTCAGAAGCAGAAGATGGTACGGAAGGCGTGACCAAAGCACTGGATGAATTGCCGGACCTGATCATTAGCGATGTAATGATGCCCAGGCTCAATGGCATTGAGCTTTGCCGGCAGTTGAAGGGCAATATGGCGACCAGCCACATTCCCATTATAATGCTCACCGCAAAAGCCTCTGAAGCACATCAACAAGAAGGCTTGCAGACAGGTGCGGACGATTACATAGCCAAACCATTCAATTCTGAGTTGCTGGAGCTGAAAGTAAACAACATTGTGCGCTCACGGCAAAAACTCCAAAACAAGCTCCGGCAGAGCCTGATCCTGGAACCAGGCGACTTTACATTCAATTCACCTGATGAAGCTTTTCTAAAGCAAGCCATCGGGATAATAGAAAAGCACCTGGCCAATAGTGATTTCAATGTACATGTTTTCATTGAGGAAATGGGCATGAGCCGGTCTGTTGTTTACAGAAAAATAAAAGCCCTTACCGATCAGTCCACCATTGACTTTATAAATGTTACCAAGCTGAAAAAGGCAGCCCGGATATTGGCCGACCCCTCACGCAATATTTCAGAGGTGGCCTATAGCACGGGTTTCAATGATGTAAAGTACTTCCGCAATTGTTTCAAGGAGCAATTTGGCATGTCACCTTCTTCCTACCGCAAACAGCATTATGCTGAATCATAAAGGCCATATTTAGGCCGTTTAAGCCTATTGTTACTTCTTCTGGTCAAAAATTGGTCGCTTTAAGACCAGAAAATACCCCCTCGTTCGAGCCCGGTTCGCCCAATTTTGTAGGGTGATCACAATTCTATCTTTTTCAATACAACAGAAGGCAAATCAGTAATGGAGATGCTTTTATTACTTAAAACAATAAGTCTATGAAAAATAATTTTACAAAGCATGTAGGCCTCAAAGTTATGGCACACCTTGTAATGGTGTGCATGGTTTTGGGTGTTCATTCTGCTTATGCACAAAGCAGGGTGTTGAGCGGCCTTATCAAAGATGAGTCAGGTGAAGGAATTCCTGGGGTGAATATCATTAAAAAAGGGTCTTCCTCCGGTACCATTTCCGACATAGAAGGCAGGTACACCATAGAGGTGGAGGAGGCTACCATTCTTACATTTAGTATGATCGGATATACTAAAATAGAAGAAACAGTAGGCAACAGAAACGTAATCGATGTGGCTATGCAGGTAGATGTAAAGCAACTCGATGAAGTAGTGGTGGTTGGTTACGGTACCGAAAAGAAAAGGGACCTGACCGGGTCAGTTGGGCTTGCCAATATGGACAACCTGCAAAAAGCCCCGGTAGCTTCTTTTGAGGAAGCCCTTGGAGGGAGGATCGCAGGAGTGCAGGTATCTTCAGGTGAAGGACAGCCCGGGGACAATATGAATATTGTCATTAGGGGATTGGGCTCTATTACCCAGGGTACCTCTCCACTGTTTGTCATAGATGGTGTGCCAATAGAAAATCCACCAAGTGGAATTATAGACCAGACCGATATTGAAACAATATCTGTACTGAAAGACGCCTCGGCAGCAGCAATATATGGTGCACGTGGCGCCAACGGGGTGGTGATTATCACTACAAAATCTGGACAAGAAGGAGCTACCCGAATTGGGTACGACACTTACATGGGGGTGTCGAGCGTACGCAAACGCATGGATTTGTTAACGCCATACGAATATGTGCAACTTCAAAACGAACTGGCACCAGAAACGATTGCCACAACCTACCTGGCAGAAAAAACACTGGAAGACTACCGCAATGAAAACCCAACCAATTGGCAGGATGCTGTTTTTCAGGATGCAAGTATCAAGAGCCACAAGTTGTCGCTGGATGGCGGATCAAAGAAAAATACACTCTATTCTATCAACCTTTCAGCTTTCAATCAGGAAGGTGTAATCATCAACTCAGGATTTGACCGATACATTGGCAAACTGAGAATCGATCAGCGGGTAAATGACAAACTAAAAGTGGGGATGTATGTAAACTACTCTCGTACCAAGCAGTATGGTACCAGAACATCTACCTCTGGCCATAACTTCAGCACCTACCTGTTGCATTCGGTACTGGCCTACAGACCGGTGGGTTACGATGACGATGTGAATCTGCTCGAAGAAGAAATAGACCCGGATATCGATCCACTCAACAACTACCAGTTCAATCCTGTGCTATCTGCACAGAATGAGCACAGGCAAACCACCAACGACAATATTATCCTCAACGGAAATGCAGAATACACATTTATGGAGGGGCTGAAATTGAGAGTAGATGCCGGCTATGTGTCTTTTGGCAGTAAACTGGAGTCATTTAACAATTCACAAACACGCTATGGAAGCCCGAACAGTAGTCTTGGCAAAGGCCCAAATGGTTACATAAGAAACACCACAACGGCTACCTGGAACACCCGGGCCTTTTTGACCTACGATGCAAAACTTTCCGGAGGGCATAAACTAAGGGTAATGGCAGGTTCGGAATTGCAGGAAAGGTCTTTTGATCAGTACCGCTTTTCAGCCACCCAGGTTACTGTGGAAAACAACAACGTAAACGGGTTGGATTCGGGTATTCCCGAACTGATAGCTACCGATGCTTCAAGGTCCAGGTTGCGTTCATACCTGGCCAGGGTCAATTATTCGTTTAAAAACAGGTATTTCGTTACGGCCAACTTGAGGAGGGATGGTTCGTCGAAGTTTTCCAGTGACAACCGGTGGGGGCTTTTCCCTTCAGTAGCCCTGGCATGGCAAATGGGCGATGAAGCTTTCATGAAAGAAATCAGCTTCATTGGCGACTTTAAAGTACGCGCCAGCTGGGGGCAGTTGGGTAATAACCGTGTAAGCGATTTTGCATCTAAAGCGTCATTGGGCTATACCAACTTAAAGTACGCCCCTACAGGGTTTCCAATTTACTACGCCTTTAACAACTCACTGCAATTGGGGGTAGTACCCAATTCACTCGAAAACCGTGACCTGAAATGGGAGATAGGTGAAGAAACAAACCTGGGTGTGGATTTTGGCCTTTTCGACAATCGTTTTGGGGTATCCGTAGATGCCTACCGCAAAGAAACCAAAGACCTGCTACTCAATGCGCAACTGCCCACTACTACCGGATACCGCAGCGCATTCAAAAACATAGGAGCTATCGAAAACAAAGGGCTTGAAATCACCCTAAGTTCTGTAAATGTGGACGTAAATGACTTTAAGTGGACTACCGATTTCAATATTTCATTCAACAAAAACAAAGTACTGGAGCTGAATGAAGACCAGACAACACTGGCTTCTACTGTGCCCTGGACCAACCGATTTTCCAATATATCTGGTTATGTAAGTAAAGTAGGCCAGCCTATTGGGATGATGTACGGTTATGTGTGGGATGGTATTTACCAGTACGATGAATTTGACGAAGTGAGTGACGGGGTATATGTGCTCAAGCCGAATGTGGTGGATAATGGTCAAAGCAGAGGCACTATTCAGCCTGGTTTTGTTAAATACAAAGACATAAATGGTGATGGAACAGTAAACGATAACGATCGCACCATTATAGGTGATCCCACTCCAAAGCACATGGGTGGTTTGGCCAATAACTTTAGTTATAAAGGCGTATCCCTGCATGTATTCTTTCAATGGTCCTATGGCAATGATATCATGAATGCCAACAGGATTTATCTGGAAGCACCTTATAAGAGAAACTCCAACATGTTTGCTACAGTAGCTGACCGGTGGACACCAGAAAACCCAAGCGAGACGATGTTTAGCAGCGGGCAACCTGAAGCCGGATTGCAAAAATATTCTTCCCGCATCGTAGAAGATGGGTCCTTTTTGCGACTAAAAACAGTATCGGTTTCTTATAACTTTCCGAAGCAGCTTGTCTCCAAACTGAAGCTGACAGGGGCAAGGGTGTACATGTCGGCGCAAAACCTGCACACATGGACCAGCTACAGTGGATATGACCCGGAAGTGTCGGTGCGAAATTCTGCATTGACCAGAGGGTTTGACTTCTCGGCATATCCCAGGGCCAAAACTATGACAATGGGTGTCAATATTACTTTATAAAAAAGTGGATTTAAAACAACACATCATGAAGACAATAACAAAATATATAGGGATGGTAGCCAGTGTACTGGTGTTACAGTCCTGCTCAGATTTTTTAGACTTAGAGCCGGAATCTGGCATCTCCCCAGGCAATTTTTTCAAGAGCGAACAAGATGCCAATATGGCTTTGACTGGGGTGTATGATATCCTTAGTTACGAGCAGACTTATGGAGCTTACTTTTGGTACCAGTTTGGATTGGGAACCGATGTATCTGTAGTGAACAGAAGTAGTGTATCCAGTGGCGTGCATGTAAACAACTACGATGCGGGACAGGCCGAGTTAGGTCAATCCTGGGAAGCGATTTACGATGGTATCAACAGGGCGAACCTCTTTTTGGAAAATGTGCCCGATATAGATATGGATGAAGAGGAAAAAAACAGGATGCTGGGCGAGGTACACTTTATCCGGGGTTTGCTCTATTTCAACCTGGTGAGGTTGTGGGGAGATGTACCACTGAAGACAGCATCAACAAAATCGATTGCCAACAACCAGGAAGAGCGTGTAGCAGCCAGGCAGATATACGATCAGGTGTTGTCTGATCTGGAAAAAGCCGAACAAATGGTGTATCCCGCTTCCAAATTTGCAGCCGCTGAAAACGGCAGGGTATGCCAGGGAGCTGTGCAGGGCATGCTCGCACGGGTCAACCTGACGATGGCAGGATACCCCATACAAGACCAGGGCCGATATGCACAGGCACTGGCATGGGCTGAAAAAGTGAGAAACTCCGGAGAGCACGACCTGAACCCTGACTATACGCAGGTTTTCAAAAACCTTACCCAGGATGTGTTTGAAATGAATGAAAGCATGTTTGAAGTGGTGTTTTACGGCAATCGTAATGCGGATGGGGAAGCCTGGCGTTTTGGTGGTATCAATGGACTGGATTCCAGAAATGACGCTGCTGGTTTTTCTTATGCCTTTTTCAATGCTACCAAAAAACTCTACGAACTCTATGAAGATACCGATAGCCGAAGGGACTGGAATATTGCCACCTACAAAATCCTATCAAATGGAAACAGGGAATACTACGCAGATACGGATTTGTTTAACCGAAAGCCGGGCAAATTCAGAAGGGAAACGGAGGCGGTAGATCCCAAAAACAAAAATTTTACCCCTACCAATTTTCCGGTAATGCGCTATGCGGATGTTTTGCTTATGCTCTCAGAAGCAGAAAATGAAATCAACGGACCTACCCAGAAAGCAGTTGATGCACTAAACGAAGTGCGCCAGAGGGCTACTGGGGCCAGTTTGTATGACCTCACGGATTTTACAGGAAAGGATGATTTCAGAAATGTGATCATGGATGAGCGCGCCAGGGAACTTTGCCATGAAGGCGAACGCAAAATGGACCTGATTCGCTGGGGTGGTTATGTATCTACATTAAAGAACCTGGCTACTTCCATTAAAGCAGAGTACCCAGGCAACCTTCAGTACATGGCCATTGTCGGTGATAATGTAGAAAACAAACATCAGCTATTGGCCATACCTTCTGTAGAACTGGAATTAAACCCCGCATTGGGTCAAAATCCAGACTGGTAAACGGTAAACTTTAAACAAGAAGAGACATTATGAAAAATATAGGAAAAATAATAGCTTCAGCAGTTGTGGCGACCAGTCTGGTAGCATGCAGCACACTCGAAGTACAACACCCTGATTTCAGGGTGAATGTTAGCAACACATCCATTGTAGCAGGCGAAGAGGTGACCTTCGAGGTTGATGGTGCCCCAGATTTCATTACTTTTTTCTCGGGGGAAGCGGGCAGTCAATATAAATACAAAGACCGTATCAATGCGGAAGGCACGCCCCTGATGAGCTTTAGCACAGTCGGGCGCTATGGGGCACAGGAAAATACCCTGAAAGTACTGGCATCAGTAGATTTTAATGGACAGGCAGATGCAGAGGGCCTTGAGGCAGCTACGTGGACAGATATTACTTCCGATTTCTTTATCAATGGCCTGATGGAGCCTGACCCATCGAAATGGGACTTGCTGAGATCTGGCGAAGGAGACCTCTCCGCATTCATAGGCAAGCCGCTGTACCTGGCTTTTCGGTATGATGGTACCGGGGGCACTACCCAGCGCACCTGGCGCATAGGAGATGATTTTAAAATTGTTCTCAATACCACAGAAGGGCAGGTAATCAATGTAGCTGATATCAGCAACCCGGGTTTTCAAATGGTAAACGTATCAGGTGAAGATGGCAATAGGGGCAAATGGCGATGGAGGTCAACATTTTGGGAAGTGCAGGGTGGACCCGGATCAGCTCCCGACAATGAAGACTGGCTCTTTACCGGCCCGATCAACCTGACGTCAGTATCTCCAGACAAAGGAAATTCGCAAAATGCCTATACCGATAAGGTAAAAAAGGTGACACATACCTACTCAACTCCCGGAACATACACAGCCACATTTGTAGGCATCAATACCACCGTGGAGGGAAGTAAAGAAAGTGTCAAGGAAGTCATAGTAGTAGTCTCAGATAATTAAAGTCAATAGCTTGAAGTGTCTTTTCACCCCTCAAACCATTTAATGGGAGGGGTGAAAACCTTCTTCAGTTGGTTCATACATTTTAAAGAAGAATAAAACATGGTTGGAAAAAAATATTTTTGGATGTTGGTTGTCGTGTGTGCGTATTGGCTTCAGGGATGTAGCTTAAAGGGCAAAAACAGCCCTATTGATAACGACAATGCCCAAAAACGAACGGAATTAACATTTGACCTCAAAGGGCAATTGACAAAGTGTGAGGACCAGCTTTCATCTTCATTACTTAAAAACCAGGACATCAACTATCATCCAAGGCTGATCGAAGCAGGGGAGGTGTCATGGGAAA
Source organism: Cyclobacteriaceae bacterium (assembly GCA_040222275.1). Classification (GTDB taxonomy): domain Bacteria; phylum Bacteroidota; class Bacteroidia; order Cytophagales; family Cyclobacteriaceae; genus CAXBNB01. The sequence goes on along the minus strand of JAVKDJ010000082.1, from coordinate 2,735 downwards.
AAAGACAAAACAATGTACTTAGCTGGACAGTGGGTTTTTATCCGGGCATTCTTTGGTATATGTATGATGCCACAGAAAACTCCGATTGGAAAACAGCAGCTGCTACCCGAACAGCAGCTTTAGAACCTTATAAATTTAACAAACAACACCACGATACTGGGTTTATGATGTACTGCAGCTATGGAAATGGCCATAGGCTCACAGGCAGTAAAGCCTACAAAGAAGTATTGTTGCAATCGGCGGCATCACTGGCATCCCGCTACAACCCCAACGTGGGAACCATCAAGTCCTGGTCTAACATAATGCACCCTCGGTGGAGCCAGCACATTACCATCATAGACAATATGCTCAATCTGGAACTGTTGTACTGGGTAGCTAAAAACGGTGGAGGTAGAGAATACTACAACATAGCGACCCGTCATGCAGAAACCACAATGGAAAACCATTTCAGGCCTGACATGACTTCATGGCATGTGATAGAGTACGACAGCATTACAGGCAAGGTACTCAATCGACATACAAAGCAGGGATATGCCGATGATAGCCGCTGGGCAAGAGGCCAGGCATGGGGTATATACGGCTACTCAATGGTGTACCGCGAAACAGGCGATAAGAAGTTTTTGGACTTTGCCATGAAGCTTACCGACAAATACCTGTCGATGCTACCTGAAGATTATGTGCCGTACTGGGATTTTGATGCCCCCAACATTCCCAATGAAGAAAGGGACGCCTCAGCTGCGGCGGTGGTCGCTTCAGGGCTTATTGAATTGAGTGCTTTGATAGAAGATAAGGTGCTTAGCACAAAATATCTCAACGCTGCGATTCGAATGCTGAATTCCCTTAGTTCAGACAGCTACTCAGGGTATGGGAAAAGTGATGCATTTTTATTACATTCCACAGGAGCAAAACCACTAGGCCATGAGATTGACGTGGCATTGATTTATGCAGATTATTATTACCTTGAAGCTTTGTTAAGGTTGCAGGAGTTATTGCAAACGTCGTGATCTAAACATACAATTCATGAACCGAAGCAGTAGAAGGGAGTTTATCAAAAAAGCCGGCAGCATTGGGCTGGGGGTGGGCATACTTGGCAGTAGCCAGCTGGTCAGTGCATGCCAGGCCCGGAAGAAATATCCCAATATAGTATTCGTTTTTGCAGACCAGCATAGAAAACATGCTATGGGGTTTGTAGGGGAAGAACCCGTCATCACTCCCAATATAGATCGTTTTTCTGACGAGAGTGCTGTTATGGACAATGCCATCAGTTCGTATTCTCTGTGCTCTCCGTTTCGTTCCACGCTCATGACAGGGCGCTTTCCATTGTCCACCGGCATAGTGACCAATACCAAGCCCGGCCTCACCATGGAGCTAGGTGAAAATGAGATCTGTTTGGGCGATGTGTGGAAAGCCAATAACTACCAGACCTGTTATATAGGCAAGTGGCATCTGGACGCCCCCGAACTTACCAAAAAGGAATCAACCCAAAGCGGTGCAGAAGATTGGGATGCCTTTGTGCCACCCGGCCCCAGAAGGCACGGTTTCGATCATTGGTATGCATACAATGCCGCCGACTATCATTTTACCCCCCACTACTGGAGGGACACCCCAGAAAAGATAAAAGTAAACGAATGGTCGCCCACTCATGAAACCAGCGAGGCGATTAGCTTTATCAGGCAGAGAGACAAAAGCAAGCCTTTTTCGCTGATCGTATCATGGAATCCGCCGCATCCACCCTATGTAGCACCCGAAGACTACAAAAACCTATACAACAGGGAAAAACTTCCCCTGAGGAAAAACGCCGAAGGTAGTGGCAAAAATCACCAGAAGGGTAGGGATGTTATGTTGGAGTATTATGCAGCGGTATCCTCCTGTGATCATGAATTTGGCAGAATCCTGAATACCCTAAAGGAGGAAGGCATAGAAGACGATACCATAGTAGTATACACAGCCGATCACGGAGAAATGCTGGGCTCGCATGATAAAATGTCGAAAAACATCTGGTATGAAGAATCCATCAATATACCGTTTATGATTCGCTGGCCGGGCAAGATAAAGCCCGGGAGTTACCAGTCCTTGTTTCCCAGTTACGACTTTATGCCCAGCCTGCTGGGAGTAATGGGGCTGCCCATACCCGATCGGGTAGAGGGCACAGACCGATCCGGATTGTGGCTTAACGAGTCTGTACAGGCTGCCCCCTCAGCTGTATTGCTGCAGCGGATAGGTGTGCCCAATGAGACCGCACCTGTAGCGTTGGGGCAGGATCCCTCTCCCTATGTAGTGTCTGCGTACCAATTGGGGCAGCAGGGGGTAGATTGGCGGCAAAACTGGTACAGGGGCATACGAACAGAAGACGCCACCTATGTCGTGAGCAAAGGACAGGATATGAGCAAAACACGCATACTCCTGTACGATAACCGCAAAGATAAATACCAGTTGAACCCAAAGGAGCTGAAAGAACATGCCAGCGAATACGAATCAGTGTTGCAAGATTGGTTAGATAAATCAGGCGATGAATTTCGTTTGAGCTGAATACAAGACAATAGCCATAAGAAATGTCGAAACCGTTCTTACAAACCTGGGGGAGTTTTTTTTATGATATAAATAATGCTGGTGCGAGCCATTTGGTAGTTTTAATTATATACGATACTATCCCAAGGCTAGCAACACCACAGGAGGGATTAATTACAGGCAATTGAAATTTGGTATATGCCGAAACAAAATATGGAATTTATGAA